>NZ_BMSG01000021.1 GCF_014649035.1 Streptomyces sindenensis | reverse complement strand
CCAGCATCGCCTGCACCCTCATCTGCTACCGCAGGCTCACCAAATGAGATGACTTCTAAGCACCTACCCCATCTCGTGTAGCGCCGAGTAATAGCCTGCAGACACCGAGCCGCTTGTTGGAACCAGCGAGGGGTGACACGGCGCCAGCGTTACGGAAAAGGCGTTCGGACGCAGGTTTCCCGATCATGTCGCCAGTGAATACGACAGCCGAAAAGAATCGCCCGAGTGTTCGACCTCGGAGCATTGTCAGTGCCGTGTCCTAGCGTGAGTTCCGGTTGAGCGGATGATGTTGGGAGGGCTCTCAGTGTTCTTTGGCGAGTCGTCTGCCGCGTACGAAAGCATCACGTCGCGGATGAAGGCCCTGGCCGTGGTGCGGCCATTATTGGCGCTCGACGACAGTCCGGCGAAGCGGGAGCGGGGCTGGGAGGGGTACCGGCTGGCCGAACTCGCGCTGGCAGCCATCGACTTCGTGACGCTGCGGATAGGGGCGCGGACGGCAGTTCGGCAGGAAGCCGTCGTGGAACAGGTTGCTGAGTCTGCAGTGCTGCAGGTTCCCGGGCGGGCGGGTACCGAGTATCGGGAAGTCGCGCGCTGGCTGGTGGAGCGGATGATCAACACCGAGAGACACGACCGGTGCTTTCGGCACGAGATCGGGAGCGTGACAGGCGACGGCTTCGTCGTCAGGGAGTTTCCGTTTCAGATCCTCAAAGACGTGCCGGACGAAGCCGGGCAGGCGGCGCTGACAGTCACTGATGCGGCCATCACCGTGCTCGTCCATGCGGTCGATGTGGACATCGCGTCCGAGCAGATTGCGGCGGAGGCCAAGTTGGCCGCGTTGCTAAAACGCGCGCGGATCGGTGAAGCGTGGCAGGCCGCCCGCACCGCCCATGTGCAAAGCATCCGGTATGCGAAGGAACTGCTGGACCGCATGGAGGAGATGAAACGCAACGTACGGGCCATCGGCTGGGAGGCGGATCTTGAGGGCCCGCTGACGGAGGCACAGGAGCACGTTGAGGAGAGGTCTCGGGCGGAGACTCAGCTCAAGGCGCAGGTGGCGCAGCTACTCGAGGTCACAGAAGAGGAACACAAGCGGCAGCAGTTGGAGGCTCTGGATGCGCTGATCGAGGATTGTCTGCAGCGGCACTTGATGCTCATCGACATGCTGCTCAGGGTGGTTCCTGAGTTCCGGCGCCAGCAGGACCGGCAGATCTTCGTACCACCCGTGGTCCATACACGGGTGCATGTGCGCAGCCAGCTCCTGGAGCCGGCGCTCGAGCTCAGTATCGGGGACAGCGAGCGGCCCCTGGAGGCGTTCGTGCGCGGGGTGCTCGGTCCGGTCCGCCCGCGGGTGATGTACCTGCCGGACTACTTCGAGGCCCTCACACGGATTCCGGAACAGGCCGAGGTTGAGCTGGTCGCGGTGGGCGCATCGAACGACTGGGAAGAAACGTCCGATCCACCGAGATTCGACGACGCGCAGCATGCATGGGTGAACAGGCTGCTTTCGGCCGTCCCTGTGGAAGGCGTGCGACTGTCTCGGTTACTCGAGCGTGCCCGCGAGTGGAGCGAGGGCAGAGGGCCTGGTGACGACACTGACCATCTGCTGGCTATGGAGACCGCGCATCGGTTTCGGCATGTTCCGGTCGCCGAGCTGGCGCGCGGTGAGGAAGCCGTCACTGTCGTGGACGACGGGACTGGGTTGGACGACCCGGCTTTCGGTGGCAGCGACTTCCTGCTGTTGCCGGCCGTGGGCGAACCGGCCTCCGACAACGTTGATGCGGCCCCCGATACGCGACCGCCCCTTTCGCCAGAATTTGTTACCCGCGCCACGAATGACGATCTGGAGCCGAGTGCATGACGCAGTACGACGATGTTGCCGCAGCAGCCCGGATGGTGGCTCTGGCTATGACACGAGGGAAATCCCCAGCGCGTTCTGGAGAGTATGCCCGCCTCGTGCGGCGGTTCGAAACGGAACCGGGCTTCAACCAGCTGGTGCGGAAGGTCGCGCAGGGTTTTGACCTCACAGTCCAGGAGGTGCGCCCGCAGGCGGGGCTGGTCCTTGCCGCGGATCAGCGGCTTGAGGGCCTGGCTGTCGTGAGTGTTCGCTCCGGACACGGCGACGGCCAGGGGGATGCCCTGTGCCTCGGACAGCACGTGCAGTTTGCTGCCCTTCTTGCCGCCATCGACCGGGTTCGGCCCGGTCAGCGAACCCTCCTTTTCGCCCGCACCGAGGCGGCGTCGACGATCGCGGAGGTCCAGTCGAGCTCGCCCCGGGCGCCGAGCTCGTCCAGGACCGCCCGGTGCAGACCACGCCACAGCCCCGCCTTCGTCCACGCGGTGAACCGGCGGTGCGCGGTGGCGGGCGAGACACCGAACGTCTGCGGCAGATGCCGCCATGCGCACCCGCTGGTCAGGACGTCCACCACCGTTGTGAACACAGTCACGGACGGCAATCACCCGATTGACCCCGCTCAGATCAGCGGCGATCCCTCAGCACTTGCCCAGTCGAACCCAACGCGCGGCCAACCGCGGGGGAACTCCCCCCGGGCCAGAGCCTGCAGGAACTCTGTGACTCCCCCCGGGAAGATCTGCACCTCCGGGCATTGTCGGAACGAGACAGCTACAGACCAATCGAGGTTGTCAGCCGAAGGCGGAACCAGCAGACAGATGTCGCCATTGAAGTCGTGATAGGCCCATGGCAGAAATCCACCCATCCCGGAACTCTCGCTGGGGGCCACGTCGGATGCGCCTTCTTCACCCGCGAGGAAGGTCTGGCGCTCCTCTTGCATCACCTTCAAAAGAGGGTCGGCCCCCTCCGGATGGGCGATGAACAGATGCCTGAAGACTACAGCGTCCCCATAGCCGTCTACGAACCGCTTGTAGTCGCGGGGCAGCTCAAGACCAGCCCAAAATTCAATCTCTCGCCACGACTCAGGGCTCGCAGGACGGAATCTCTCCGGCGGACCGAACACCCCAGGACTCACATTCGCCACATCAATCACCTCGCATAGATCTCAGAAGAACATACCGCCGGTCCGGAGACCGCGGCGTTCTTGATGTAGCAGTCAACGTCCAAGCCTTGGTTCCCCAACGCCTGTATGTGAATCAGGTCAGGAATCCCCGTCGGCCTCGCGGGATAGATCGGGGTGACCTCGTAGTGCACCGTCTGGCCTCCAGCGATCTGGTTCGCGATCTTTGTCTCGATACCCCTCATGATGTTGGAGTTCGCATCCCGGTGCAGCGGCACCAGGTTCCGCAGGTCCGAACCGGATCCGCCGAACTGACAGCCCGCCAGGTGACCTCGCGCTTTGGCGCGAGGCGCGCAGTGAGGTTCCAGTAGTCAGCGGGATAAGGAACGACTGTGGCGCCTGTCTCACAGTCCGGCTTCCATTTCGTGATCGTCTTGGTTCCGTCCATCGCGTCCTCAGGAGACGAGAAGTCCGCGGTGATCCCGGTGGCGCGGCATCCGTCATTGCCAGGCCGGAATCGCTCCCGAGGCATGTAAGTGATGTTGCCGCTCACGTTCTCCCCCGCCTGGTCGTCACAATCCTCCGAGCGCGACGCATCTCCACCAGGATTGCGCGCCTCACTCAGGAACGGGTCCGGCAACTCCTCCTGGGCACGATCAGGTGTGTATTGGCCGCCGTCGAGGAGGTCGAGCAGGGCCTCGACTGTGTAGACCGCACTCCATCCCTTGCCTGCCCCCCCCACTTCGCAGCATTGGGATTCCAGTCGGGCTTGGGCGCTGGCCGAGTCGGTGCCGGCTTGGCGTTTGGCCCGCGATTGGGGTTCTGAGGAGGGCGTGGGGCGGGCGGGCGGGTGGTGACGGTTCCTTGGGGTGCCCTGTTCGTGGTCCCTGTGCAGGAAGAGCAGCTGTATGCGCAGCGGCCTCCGTTGCCCGGCCGTGTGGTGTTGGCAACCGGCCTGGTGCGTATCGGGCCCCGCGCGGTCGGCTTAACGGGTCGGGATGGTGGGTCTGGAGGGCCTGGCCGGACGGGCTCGGCCGGCGCCGCACCGACTGCTGTTGCAGAGGTCCGTGCGGGGGTCGCGGTAGGAGGTTTTGGCTCGTGTCTTGGACTTCGACTTGGACTTGGGCCGTGTGGCTTTGCTGCCGCCTCCGCCGCCCCTGGATCCGCCTCCGCGGAGGAAGACGCTTCCGCCGCCGCAGGCACACGCGCGGTTGTGGCCGGTGGGGTCGGTGCCGTTGACGGGGTCTGAGTTGGCGTATACGTGGCGGTTGGCCTGGGCTGCCGGGCTGGGGCCGAGGAGCCAGGTGTCTCTGGAGGTGAAGGCTCCGCTTCCCGGCTGGTACCAGCGGGCCGCCATGTTGACGTCCCCGTTGCCGGGGTCGGTCCAGCCGGACTGATAGCCGAGTGCCGGAGCCCGGGTCGAGGCCATGCCCCCAGGCCAGACCCAGACCGAAGCCGAAGCCTGGATCGACTGGGCAGCAGCCCGCGTCGAGCGCCTCGACCCACTGAACACACCGCCCCGGTTGCCCGACATTCCCAAGCCACGCCCCGACGACCTGAAGCCCTTCCTCGGGCACTGGAGCCCCTACAGTCCCACCTACTGACGCCCGCTCCGCCACACGCCCGGTCCGCCGAAGTACGGCAGCAGCGCGCCTGCCACCGCAACCAGCGGCGGGCCCCGTAACCCGGCGGAATCCTCTTCAAGCTCCCGCAAAACCAGCCCACGGCAGCGCGCCTCCCAGCCAACGTGACCTGCACGATCAGCCAGGCGACGCCCCATCAGAACGAGCGTCAAATGAGCGTCACGAGCGTCATTTCAGCGTCAAGATATCGCCTGTAACGCCCACACCGCACATAACGCGCACGGGAGAAACCGCAGGTCAGGAGCCCTTCGCGACCGGTTCAAGGATGGCAACGCACTCCACATGATGCGTCATCGGAAACAGATCGAACGCCCGCAGCGTCCGCACCCGGTACCCGCCCTCCCGGAAGTACGCCAGGTCCCGGGCCAGGGCCGCCGGGTCGCAGGCCACGTAGGCGATCTTGCGGGCGCCCAGGCCCGACAGGTGCTTGACGACCTGCTTGCCCGCGCCCGCGCGCGGCGGGTCCAGGACGATCAGGTCGCACTCCGTGATGCCCGTGCGGGGCAGGACCTGGTCGACCTTGCCGTGTTCGATGCGGACCCGGTCCAAGTCCTTCAGGTTGTGGCGGGCGTCCTCGACCGCGCGCTTGCCGGACTCGATGCCGAGGACCGCGCCCTTCTCGCCGAGGCGCTGGCCGATGGCGCCGGCGAAGAGGCCGACGCCGCAGTAGAGGTCGAGGGCGGTGTCGTTCTTGCGGGGCAGCAGCCCCTGCATGACCGCGCGGACCAGGGTGTTGGCCGCCTGCGGGTGGACCTGCCAGAAGCCGCCGGAGCCGACGCGGTACGTGCGGTCGTCGGCGCGCTCGCGGACGAAGGCGCGGCCGTGGACGCGGTGGACCCCGCCGTCCTTCTCGTCGACGCGGAGTACCGAGACCGGCTTGTCCAGCTCGACCAGAGGGAGCCGGCCGCCGGGCTTCGGGGTGAGGATGACCTGGCGGTCGTTCGAGCCGGTGGCGGTGATGGCCTCCACCGCGGCGATCTGCGGCCATTCGCGCTTCTCGACGCCGAGTTCGGAGACCCCGGGCGCCGCGATCAGGCAGTGGTCGATCGGCTGGACGTCGTGCGAGCGGTGCTTCCTCAGGCCCGCGCGGCCCTCGGCGTCGATGGCGTACTGGACGCGCGTGCGCCAGGCCGGCACCTCGCCCGCGGGCAGCTTGTCGCCGTCGGCCGGCATCACCGTGCCGTCCCAGCCGGCCTCCTCGGGGGTCAGGCCCGCCAGGCGCCGGAGCTGCTCAGCGATCACCTCGCCCTTGAGGCGGCGCTGTGCGCCCGGCTTCGCGTGCTGCCAGTCGCAGCCGCCGCACATGCCGGGACCGGCGTACGGGCAGGGCGCCTCGACCCGGTCCTTGGACGGTTCGAGGATGCGTACCGCGTCGGCGCGCAGGAAGCGGGAGTCGGTGTCGCCGTCCGTCACCTTGGCGATGACCTTCTCGCCGGGCAGCGTGTGGCGGACGAAGAGCACCTGGTTCTCGGCGGTGCGGGCGATGCAGTGGCCGCCGTGTGCGACGGGCCCGACCTCGACCTCGTACTCCTCCCCGACCAGCGACGACGTGGGTTCGTTCTGCATGAGGGGAGGCTCCAGGGAGAAAGGGGGCAAGCGGTCGCGCGTACGGCCGGACAACAGCCCATCAGTCTACGTGGACATGGCCGTGGTGCTTACCACGAGACGCCCGCCACGCCCGTCAGCCCTTGCGGTTCGGCTCCTTGTGCCCCCGCTCCACCGGGCCCCTGCGCACCGAACCCGGAGCGTTCCAGTCCGCGCGCCTGCGGGCCCGCTGCTTCGCCGCCTCCGAGGACTGGAGCTGGTACGGGACCGAGGTGACCATGACCCCGGGCGTGAAGAGCAGCCGGCCTTTCAGGCGCAGGGCGCTCTGGTTGTGCAGCAGGTGCTCGTACCAGTGCCCGACCACGTACTCGGGGATGTAGACGCTGATCACGTCGCGCGGGCTCTCGCGGCGCAGGCCCTTCACGTACTCGATGACCGGGCGGGTCACCTCGCGGTAGGGCGAGTCGAGGATCTTGAGCGGGACGTTGATGGCCCGCCGCTCCCAGTCCTCGCGCAGCGCCTTCGTCTCGTCCGGGTCGACGCTGATCGAGAGCGCCTCCAGCTGGTCGGCACGGATCAGCTGGGCGTAGGCGAGGGCGCGGAGCGTGGGGCGGTGGAGCTTGGAGACGAGGACGATGGCGTGGACGCGGGAGGGGCGCACGCTCTCGTCGGCGGGGGTCTCGTCGGCGGCGATCTCGTCGGCGACCCGGTCGTAGTGCTTCCGGATCGCGGTCATCGTGCCGTAGAAGATGACCATGCCGAGCAGGGCCACCCAGGCGCCGTGGGTGAACTTGGTGGCGAGGACGATCACCAGGACGACACCGCAGAAGAAGGCGCCGAAGGCGTTGATGGCGCGGGAGCGGATCATGTGGCGGCGCCGGGCCTGGTCCCGTTCGTCGGCCAGCAGGCGGTTCCAGTGCCGCACCATGCCGGTCTGGCTGAGGGTGAAGGAGACGAAGACCCCGACGATGTAGAGCTGGATCAGGTGCGTGGAGTCGGCGCCGTAGATCCAGACGAGCAGGATCGCGGCTCCGGCCAGCAGCACGATGCCGTTGGAGAAGGCGAGGCGGTCGCCGCGGGTGTGGAGCTGGCGCGGCAGGTAGCGGTCCTGGGCGAGGATCGAGCCGAGCAGCGGGAAGCCGTTGTACGCGGTGTTCGCGGCCAGGAAGAGGACCAGGGCGGTGGCTGCCGCGAGGGCCACGAAGAGGAAGGAGCCGTCGCCGAAGACCGCCTCGGCGACCTGGGCGATGACCGGGTCCTGGGTGAAGCCCGCGCCGACCGGGACGCCGTCGCGGATCAGGTCCACGGCGGGGTTCTCGGCCATCTTGACGTCGGTGGCCAGGGCCAGGCCGATGATGCCGCAGAACATGGTGACGGCGAGCAGGCCCATCATGGCCAGGGTGGTCGCGGCGTTCCTGCTCTTCGGCTTCCGGAAGGCGGGCACCCCGTTGCTGATCGCCTCGACCCCGGTCAGCGCGGCGCAGCCCGAGGAGAAGGCCCGCAGGAGGAGGAAGACGAGGGCGAACCCCGCCAGTCCCTCGTGCTCGGGCTTGATCACCAGGTCGGAGGTGGGGGCGTGCATCGTGTCGCCGAGGATCAGTCCGCGGAAGGCACCCCACAGGATCATGAGGAAGACGCCGGCCACGAAGAGATAGGTGGGGACGGCGAAGAGCCTCCCGGACTCCTTCACTCCGCGCAGGTTCATCAGGGTGAGCAGGACGATGGCGCCTATGGCGCAGAACGTCTTGTGCTCGATGACGAAGGGGATCGCGGAGCCGAGGTTCTCGACGCCGGAGGAGATCGACACGGCGACGGTGAGGACGTAGTCGACGAGCAGGGCGCTGGCGACGGTCAGTCCGGCCTTGGGGCCGAGGTTGGTGGTCGCGACCTCGTAGTCGCCTCCGCCGCTCGGGTAGGCGCGGACGTTCTGCCGGTAGGAGGCGACGACCGTGAACATGAGGACGACGACCGCGACGGCGATCCAGGGGCTGAAGTGGTACGCCGACACGCCCGCGATGGACAGCACGAGGAGGACTTCTCCCGGTGCGTACGCCACCGAGGACAACGGGTCGGACGCGAAGACGGGCAGTGCGATGCGCTTGGGGAGCAGGGTCTCCCCGAGCTTGTCGCTGCGCAGCGCGCGGCCGATCAGGATCCGTTTGGGCAGGTCGGTCAGTTTGGACACGCTGAGGATCGTAAGCGGAGCCCGTGGCCGGAAAGCACGCCCTTTCGACGTGGCCCCGCAATCTCCTGCGGTCGGAGGAGAGCGCCTCCGTATTCTTTAACGAGATCCTTGCGCCTGTTCTCCCTGTTTTGCTTTCCCTTTACCGGAGTTCGCGAGGATGCGGAGACGCGGATGAGGGCTTGACTTCCCCGGCGCTTAAGCTCGTCCTCGGGCCACACCGCGGGTGTGTGCCCCGTTGTTTGCCCAGCAAGCCGAGAGAGAAGTGTGAGCAGCGTGTTTTCGCAGGTCAGCCGGATGACCAGGACGGCGGGGTAGGCGCACAGTGCACATCGTCATCATGGGCTGCGGGCGCGTCGGTGCCGCTCTCGCACAGACCCTGGAACAGCAGGGGCACACCGTCGCGGTGATCGACCAGGACCCGACGGCGTTCCGTCGTCTCGGGTCCGGATTCGGCGGTCGCCGGGTCACCGGGGTGGGTTTCGACCAGGACACCCTCCGCGAGGCGGGGATCGAGGACGCCGGGGCGTTCGCCGCGGTCAGCAGCGGCGACAACTCCAACATCATCGCGGCCCGGGTGGCCCGCGAGATGTTCTCCATCGAGAACGTCGCGGCGCGCATCTACGACCCCCGGCGCGCCGAGGTCTACCAGCGCCTCGGCATCCCCACGGTGGCGACGGTGCGCTGGACGGCGGACCAGATGCTGCGGCGGCTGCTGCCGTCGGGCGCGGAGCCGCTGTGGCGCGATCCGAGCGGGGGTGTGCAGCTCGCCGAGGTGCACACGACGCCGTCCTGGATCGGCCACAAGATCAGCACGCTCCAGGAGGAGACGGGGGTGCGGGTGGCCTTCCTCACCCGGTTGGGCGAGGCCATACTGCCGACCTCGCAGACCGTTCTCCAGGAAGGCGACCTGGTCCACGTGATGATGCGTACGGACGAGATCGCCCAGGTCGAAGAGGCCTTCGCCCAGGGTCCCGAGGAAGGCGGTCACTGATGCGTGTGTCGATTGCCGGAGCGGGCGCGGTGGGCCGTTCCATCGCCGCCGAGCTGCTGGAGAACGGGCACGAGGTGCTGCTGATCGACAAGGCGCCGACCGCCATTTCGGTGGAGCGGGTCCCGATGGCCGAGTGGCTGCTCGCGGACGCCTGTGAGATCACGTCGCTGGACGAGGCAGCACTGCAGCGGTGCAACGTGGTGATCGCCGCGACCGGGGACGACAAGGTGAACCTGGTCGTCTCGCTGCTCGCCAAGACCGAGTACGGCGTACCGCGTGTGGTGGCCCGGGTGAACAACCCGAAGAACGAGTGGCTGTTCAACGAGTCCTGGGGGGTGGACGTCGCCGTCTCGACGCCGCGTCTGATGTCGGCCCTGGTCGAGGAGGCGGTGAGCGTCGGCGATCTGGTCCGGCTGCTGCGCTTCAGCCACGGCGACGCCAACCTGGTGGAGCTGACGCTGCCGCCGGAGTCGGCGCTGGCCGGTATCCGCGTCGGGGACGTGGCCTGGCCCTCCGACACCTCGCTGGTGACGATCATCCGGGGTACACGGGTGCTGACGCCGAGCCCCGAGGAGTCCCTGGAGGCCGGTGACGAGCTGCTGTTCGTGGCCGCCCAGGCGCGGGAGGAGCAGTTGGAGGACCTGCTGTCGGTCCGGCGGAGTCCGGAGGAGAGCTGAGCCGGCGACCATGCGAAGGGGCCCGGAACCGCTGAGCGGTTCCGGGCCCCTTCCCGTGCGGTGTGTGTCAGGCCTCCGGGTCGCGGAGGGCCGCCGCCGCGGCCTTGCGCTCCTTCTCGGCCCGTTCCTCCGCCTCCATCTCGGCGAAGACGTCGATGGGCGGCGGCGCCTTCGCGAGGAAGATCCAGGTCAGATAGACCGCGAGCAGGAACGGCGGGATCTTCAGCGCGATGAGCACCCAGCCGAACTGGGTGGTGTCGGCCCACCAGTAGAGCGGGAAGAGGATCGCGCACTTGGCCAGCAGGATGAAGCCCCAGGCGTAGCTGGCCTTGGTGTACGCCTTCTTCCGGCCCGGGTTACGGGTCCGCCAGGAGAGGTTCTCCTTGAAGACCGGGCCGAGGATCAGACCGATCAGGGGTACGCCGCCGGCGGCGGTGGCGATGTAGGCGATCGAGAGGCCGAGGGTGTAGAGCATGCCCGGCAGATAGAAGTCCTTGGCCTCGCCCGTCATCTTCGCGAAGAGGACGCCGAAGGCCACCCCGAAGACGCCGCTGAAGGCGTGCTTGACGGTGTCCCGGCGGATCAGCCGGACGACGACGAGGGCCAGGGAGACCGCCAGGGCCGCGATGGCCGAGGCGTTGAGGTTCTTGTTGATGGTGAAGATCGTGACGAAGAGCAGCCCGGGGAGGACTGTCTCCACCATGCCGCGCACCCCGCCGAAGGCCTCGAAGAGGGCGGCCTCGGTGACGGCCTTCGACTCCGCGTCCTGCTGGGCGGCGTGCCTCCCGCCGGTGTGCAGCGGGTCGGTGCCGTGGGTCTGGTCCGTGTCGGACGTCGGCTTGTCGAGAGACGTCACCGGCTACTCCTTGCCGAGCGGTCGGAGTTCGTATGTGGGGTTGAACAGCACCCGGCGGCCGTGGCTCATGGCGACCCGCCCCGAGGCGATGATCCGGCGGCCGGGCTCGATGCCGGCGATGGAGCGACGGCCGAGCCAGACCACGTCCAGCGGCTCGGTGCCGTCGAAGAGCTCCGCCTCCAGGGCGGGCACTCCGGCCCGGGGGCGGAGGGTGACGGTCCGCAACGTACCAGCCACCTTCACGATCTGCCGGTCGGAGCACTCGGAGATCCGGGTGCAGCCGGTGGCCTGCGCGTCCTCCCGAAGCTCCTTGGACTCCAGGTCCTCCTGGGAGCTGGAGAGCCGGTCGAGCATACGGCGGAAGCGCCCGGAAGGCTTCGCCGCCTTCCCGGCCTTCCCGGCTTTCTCGGATCGGGGAACAGCACTCATACCCGAAGGGTACCGGTCCTGCGAGCGCCGCACGCAGGACCGCGATGACCACCCGAAAGTGTGAGCCGGTGCGGGGTCAGTCGCGCTCGAAGCGGTAGCCCATGCCCGGTTCGGTGACGAAGTGGCGGGGGTGCGAGGGGTCCGCCTCCAGTTTGCGGCGCAGCTGGGCCATGTAGACCCGCAGGTAGTTGGTCTCGGTGCCGTAGGAGGGGCCCCAGACCTCCTGGAGGAGCTGCTTCTGGCTGACCAGGCGGCCGCTGTTGCGGACGAGAACCTCCAGCAGGTGCCATTCGGTGGGGGTGAGGCGTACGTCGCGGCCGGCCCGGTGCACCTTCTTCGCCGCCAGGTCGACGGTGAACCCGGCGGTCTCGACGACGGCGATGCCCTCGGCGCCGGCCTCCTGGCCGACCGGTTCCGCCCGGCGTACCGAGGCGCGCAGCCGGGCCAGCAGCTCGTCCATGCCGAACGGTTTGGTGACGTAGTCGTCGGCCCCGGCGTCCAGCGCCTCCACCTTCTCGTCGGAGGTCTGGCGGGCGGAGAGAACGAGGATCGGGACCCGGGTCCAGCCGCGCAGCCCCCTGATCACCTCCACCCCGTCCATATCGGGAAGGCCGAGGTCGAGGAGGACGACGTCGGGGTGGCGGGCGGCGGCGAGCTGGAGGGCGGTCGCCCCGTCGGGCGCGGCGTCGACCTCGTACTGGCGGGCCTTCAGGTTGATCACGAGGGCGCGGACGATCTGCGGCTCGTCGTCGACCACAAGCACCCTGGTCATCGCGGACCTGCCTTTCTGCTGTACGGGCTGCACGGACGGTACGGGCTGTACGGGGAGGGAGTGGGGAGCGCGTGAGAGCGGGCGGCCTGCGCCCGGAGTCGGGTCACGAGGTGACCCGGGCGGGCAGCTCGGGATCGGCCCGGACCCCGCCCGGCGCCGCGGCCAGCGTCAGGACCATGGTCAGCCCGCCGCCCGGGGTGTCCTCGGCGTCCAGCGTGCCGCCCATGGCCTCGGCGAAGCCCCGGGAGACGGCGAGGCCGAGCCCCACTCCGGCCCCGCGCGGGGCGTCCCCGTACCGCTGGAAGGGCTCGAAGATGCGGTCCTTGGCCTCGTCGGGCACGCCCCGGCCCCGGTCGACCACCCGCAGCTCGACCCGGCCGCCGAGCGCGCTGGCGGCCACGGTGACGGGCTCCCCGCCGGGGTGGTACTTGACGGCGTTCTCGACGATGTTGGCGACGACCCGCTCCAGGAGCCCGGGGTCGACGGCGACCATCGGCAGGGTCTCGGGGATGTCGAGGTCGACGCTGCCCTCGGGGACACCGCCGAGCGCCATGGGGACCACCTCGTCGAGGTCGATCTCGCGGATCAGGGGGGTCACCGTGCCGGTCTGGAGGCGGGACATGTCCAGCAGGTTGCCGACGAGGTGGTCCAGCCGGTCGGCGCCGTCCTCGATGCCCTCCAGGAGCTCCGCCTCGTCCTCGTCGGACCAGGCGACGTCGTCGGAGCGCAGCGAGCTGACGGCGGCCTTGATGGCGGCCAGCGGGGTGCGCAGATCGTGGCTGACGGCGGCGAGCAGTGCGGTCCTGATCCGGTTGCCCTCGGCGAGCCTGCGGGCCTGCTCGGCCTCCCAGACCAGGCGTTGGCGGTCCAGGACGACGGCGGCCTGGGCGGCGAACGCGCCGAGCACCCGGCGGTCCTCGGCGGGCAGCACCCGGCCGGAGAGGGCGAGGGCCAGGTTGTCGCCGACCGGCATGTCCACGTCGGCGTCGTCGGGGCGGGTGACCGGGGCGGGGCCGACGGATCCGGCGCAGGTCCACGGCTCCACGTCGCTGCTGCGCTCCAGCAGGGCGACGGATTCCATGGCGAAGGTCTCGCGGACCCGTTCCAGCAGGGCGTGCAGCGCGGTCTCGCCGCGCAGCACGCTGCCGGCGAGGAAGGAGAGGATCTCCGATTCGGCGCGCAGCCGGGCGGCCTGGTGGGTGCGCCGGGCCGCGAGGTCGACCACGGAGGAGACCGCCACCGCCACCGCGAAGAAGATCACGATGGCGACGAGGTTCTCCGGGTCCTGGACGGTCAGGGTGTGGGTGGGCGGGGTGAACCAGTAGTTCAGCAGCAGGCTGCCGACTGCCACCGAGGCGAGCGCGGGCCGCAGCCCGCCGAGCAGGGCGGCGGCCACCGTCAGGAAGAGGAAGAGCAGGACGTCGTTGGCGAGCCCCGGGGCGTCCTCCATGGAGCGCAGGACGACCGCGAGCAGCACGGGGCCGACGACGCCGACGAGCCAGCCCCAGATGATCCGGGCGCGGCCGAGCCGGGCACCGCGGGCGAGGGGCAGACCGCGCCCCTTGGCGACCTCTTCATGGGTGACGATGTGGACGTCGAGATCGGGGCCGGAATCACGGGCGACGGTCACACCGACCCCGGGGCCGTAGATGTACTGCCAGGTCTTGCGGCGGCTGGAGCCCAGCACGATCTGGGTGGCGTTGACGCCGCGGGCGAACTCCAGCAGGGCGGCCGGGATGTCGTCGCCGATGACGTGGTGGAAGGTGCCGCCGAGGTCCTCGACCAGGGTGCGCTGGACGGCCAGCTCCTTGGGGGAGGCGGCGGTCAGGCCGTCGCTGCGGGCGATGTAGACGGCGAGGATCTCGCTGCCGGAGCCCTTGGCGGCCATCCGGGAGGCGCGGCGGATGAGGGTGCGGCCCTCGGGCCCCCCGGTCAGCCCGACGACGATGCGTTCGCGGGCCTGCCAGGTGGAGCGGATGTTGTGCTCGCCCCGGTACTGCTGGAGGTACTCGTCGACCCGGTCGGCGGTCCACAGCAGGGCCAGCTCGCGCAGGGCGGTGAGGTTGCCGGGGCGGAAGTAGTTGGAGAGGGCGGCGTCCATCTTGTCGGGCTGGTAGATGTTGCCGTGCGCCATGCGGCGGCGCAGTGCCTGGGGCGACATGTCGACCAGCTCGATCTGGTCGGCCCGGCGGACCACCTCGTCGGGGACGGTCTCGCGCTGCCGGACGCCGGTGATCGACTCGACGACGTCGCCGAGCGATTCCAGGTGCTGGATGTTGACCGTGGATATGACGTCGATCCCGGCCTTGAGCAGCTCTTCGACGTCCTGCCAGCGCTTGGCGTTGCGGGAGCCGGGGACGTTGGTGTGGGCCAGTTCGTCGACCAGGGCCACGGCCGGGGCGCGTTCCAGGACGGCGTCGACGTCCATCTCGGTGAAGAGGGCGCCGCGGTGGTTGATCTCGCTGCGGTGGATCTGTTCGAGACCGTGCAGCAGCACTTCGGTGCGCGGCCGGGCGTGGTGCTCCACGAAGGCCACCACGCAGTCGGTGCCGCGCGCGACCCTGCGGTGCGCCTCGGAGAGCATCGCGTACGTCTTGCCGACGCCCGGTGCCGCGCCCAGGTAGATCCGGAGTGTGCCGCGTCCCATGGCCCCATTGTCTTCTTCCGTCCGGCCCGGTCGTGCGCAGGGCCGGTGGCGCGCCCGGTGCGGCTGCCGCCATCGACGCTACTCCGCCGCGGGCCGTGGTCCGGTCCCGGGAGTGCAGGTGAGGGGCGTATTGACGGAACTCTGATGCCCGCCCGAAGGGCCCGGAGGGCGAGGCCGCGGGCTCAGACCTGTTCGACGATATGGCCGTCGCTCAGCTCCAGGACCCGGTCGGCGAGGCCCAGCAGCTGGGGGTCGTGGGTGGCGACGAGGGCGGTGACGTTCTCGCCGCGGACGACCGCGCGGAGCAGTTCCATCACGGCGAGTCCGGTCTCGGCGTCGAGCTGTCCGGTGGGTTCGTCGGCGATCAGGAGGGCGGGGCGGTTCGCGAGGGCGCGGGCGATGGCGACGCGCTGCTGCTGGCCGCCGGAGAGCTCGCCGGGGCGCTGCTCGGCGTGGTCGGCGAGGCCGACGAGGGAGAGCAGCAGGGCGACCCTCTCGTCGCGCTCGGCCGGGTCGGCCCTGCGCAGCCGCAGCGGTACGCCGACGTTCTCCGCGGCGGTCAGGATCGGGATGAGGCCGAAGGACTGGAAGATGAAGCCGACCCGGTCCCGGCGCAGCTCCAGCAGGCCCTTCTCGCCGAGGCCGGCCAGCTCGGTGCCGTCGACGGTGATCCGGCCGCTGTCGGGGGTGTCCAGTCCGCCGACCAGGTTGAGCAGGGTGGTCTTGCCGGAGCCGGAGCGGCCCTTGAGCGCGACCAGCTCGCCGCGCGGGATCTCGAACGAGACGCCGCGCAGGGCGTGGACGGCCGCCGCTCCGCTGCCGTACGACCGGTGCAGCTCCTCGACCGTGACCATGGCGCTGCGGGCCGGGTCCTCGGCGAGGGCCGTGCCGGACTGCCCGCTGGTGCTCTCGGTCATGCTGCTCCCCCGTCGTGTTCACGTGCCCGCGTCGTCGCCCGCCAAGTATGTGTGTACGGCACACGGCCGGGCAATGGCCGGGGCCGGTACGCACGACGGCCGGTGGGCCGCACCCGGGAAGGGGTGCGGCCCACCGGCCGTCGCCATGGGTACCGCGAGGTCCGCTAGCGGACCTCGGTGATCTCGGGGCCGCGCTGGAGCTGGCCCATGCCACCGGAGAACCGGGAGCTCTCCTGGTCCTCCTGCTGCACGCCCTCGGGGACCATCTGGGCGTCGTCGGGGAGCTTGAGGACGATCGGGTCGCGGGGGGCCATCGGGCCGTCGCCGCGGACGACCACGGTGTCCCGGAAGATCGTCTCCAGCAGTCCGGCGGCCTCCGGCTGGACGGCGCCCTGGCCGGAGATCACTCCGCGCAGGAACCAGCGGGGGCCGTCGACGCCGACGAAGCGCACGAGCTGCACCCCGCCCGTGCCGTCCGGGAGCTGTACGGGGACCTGCGCGCGCAGCTCCCAGCCCAGCGGGCCCTCGACCTCGTCGATGATGCCGCCCTGCTGGGTGATGCCCGAGGCGATCTCCTCGCGGACCTCGCCCCAGATGCCCTCCTTCTTGGGGGCGGCGAAGGCCTGGAGCTGGATCGCGCTGTCGCGCAGCACCACGGTGGCGGCGACGATCGCGTCCCCGGCCACCTCGACGCGCAGTTCCATGCCCTCGACCCCGGGGACGAAGATGCCGCCCAGGTCGACCCGGCCCTCGCCGGGCTGGGAGACCTCGGAGCTGTCCCAGGGTCCGTCCGGCCGGGGGGCCGGCGGAAGATTCACCCGACGCGTGCCGGTGCCGGCCTCGTCGGATGCGCCTGACTCGTCGGCGACCTGCTCGGCCTCGCGCACCTCGTCCGCCGTGTCCTCGGCGGAACCACTCTTCTTGCGACGTCCGAACACGTCACTGTCCTTCCCGGTCGGATACGACCGAAGCGTAGCTGTTCCCACCGTGGGTGATCTGGCCCTCGGCGCCGTCCACCGACGCGTGGCCGCCGGTGGACCCGAAGCCCCCTTCGGCCCGCGCCGAGCCGGGAAGTTCCGCCACCTCGTGGAAGCGGACCTTCTCGACCTGCTGGACAACCAGTTGGGCAATCCGGTCGAACCGTTCGAATCGCACGCTCTCGCGTGGATCGAGGTTGACCACGATCACCTTGATCTCCCCACGGTACCCGGCATCAACCGTCCCTGGGGCATTCACGAGGGCCACTCCGCAGCGGGCTGCGAGGCCGGAGCGCGGGTGCACGAACGCGGCGTACCCGTCGGGCAGGGCGATCGAGACCCCGGTGGGCAGCACCACGCGCTCGCCGGGGGCGAGTTCGGCGGCCTCGGTGGTCACCAGATCGGCACCGGCGTCGCCCGGGTGGCCGTACGCCGGAATCGGCACGTCCGGGTCGGTCAGGCGGATCAGTACGTCGACGGGGCTGCGGGTCACGGGTTCACCTCGAAGGCGCGGGCGCGCCGGACCTGGTCGGGGTCGGACATGGCCGCCCGGATCTCGGCGGGCCGGCCGTTGTCGATGAAGTGGTCGACCTTGACCTCGATGAAGAGGGCGTCGGCGCGGACCGCGACGGGGCCTTCGGGGCCGCCGATCCGGCCGGTGGCGGTGGAGTAGATCTTCCGCCCGTGCACGGCGGTGATCCGGGCGTCGAGGTGCAGCACGGTGTCCACGGGGACGGGGCGGACGAAGTCGGTCTCCAGCCGTCCGGTCACCGCGATCGTGCGCAGCAGCCAGTTCAGCGAGCCGAGGGTCTCGTCCAGCGCCGTGGCGAGCACGCCGCCGTGGGCCAGTCCGGGGGCGCCCTGGTGGGCGGGCTGCACGGTGAACTCGGCGGTGACGCTCACGCCCTCACCGGCGCGCGCCATCAGGTGCAGTCCGTGGGGCTGTCCCCCGCCGCAGCCGAAGCAGTGTTCGTAGTGCGCCCCGAGGAGCTCGCCGGGGGCGGGCGCGTCGGGGTGCCGGACCGGCGCGACGGCGTCGGCCGGGGGTGTCAGAGCTGCTGATGTTCCACTCACAGGCGCAGACCTTACCCGCGCGGCGGTGTGCCGGTCGCGCCGTGCCAAGCTTGGTGCCATGCAGCCTTCCGCACCGCCCTTCGACGAACGTCTCACCGCGCCCCGCTCCTGGTGGTTCATCGCCTTCGGGATCGGGGTCGCCTGCGGCTTGATGCTGCTGCCGCTGGGCACGTTGCCGCTGCTCGCGGGGCTGGTCGGCGGTACGGCCGCGGCGGCCCTGGCGGTGAGCGGTTACGGCTCGGCCCGGATCCGGGTGGTGGCGGGGTCCCTGGTCGCCGGCGACGCCCGGATTCCGCTGTCGGCGCTCGGCGAGCCCGAGGTGCTGGACGCCGAGGAGGCGCGGGCCTGGCGCACGCACAAGGCGGACGCCCGGGCCTTCATGCTGCTGCGCGGCTATGTGGAGACGGCGGTCCGGGTGGAGGTCACGGACCCGGAGGACCCGACTCCGTACATCTATCTCTCGACCCGGGATCCGCGGGGTCTGGCGGCGGCGCTGAGCGCCGTCACGACCGCCTGAGCCTTCGCCGGACCGGCTCAGGGGCCCTCAGGGGCCCTCGATCTCCTTGGGCAGCTCGGCCGGGTTCAGCGGCTGCTCCAGCGGCGGCAGCGCGGGCAGCCGGTCCCAGGGGATCTGCTGCTTGCGCAGGTCGTTCCTGATCCGGTCGGCGAGCTTGCGGGTGTCGCGGCGGTTCATCGTGGCGCCGACGGCGGCGCCGATCATGAACGGGATCAGGTTGGGCAGATTGCGCGCCATGCGCTTCATGATCTGCTGGCGCAGCTCACGCTTCATCTGGCCGCCGAGGGCGGCGTTGAGTGTGGTGGGCCGGGTGACGTCGATGCCGCGCTCCTCCGTCCACGACGTCAGATACGCGGTGCTGCGCTGTCCGAGATTGCCCGGGGGGCGAAGGCCGTAGACCTCGTGGAGCTCGGCGACGAGCTTCATCTCGATCGCGGCGACGCCGGTCACCTCCGCCGCCAGCTCGGCGAGCATCGCGGGGGGTACGGGCATCATCGCGGCGGCGCCGATACCGGCGCCGACGGTCGCGGTGCCCCGGCAGGCTCCCGTGACCAGCTTGTCGGCCAGCTCCTCGGGACCGAGCCCGGGGAACTGCCTGCGCAGGGTGGCGAGGTCGCGCACCGGCACGCGCGGGGCCGTGTCGATGATGCGGTCGGCCAGCTGTGCGGCCAGTGCCCTGGCGCTCTCCCCGCTCTTGCGTACGCCCCGTTTCACTGCGTGCAGGCGGCCCCCGGTCGTGGGATCCGCCCGGTCCTGCTCTTCCCGCTGCCCGGCCAGGTCCGGCAGTGCTGCCGCCCCGGCCACTTCGAGCGAGGCCGTTCGGCCTCGCTCGTCGTCGGAACCGCCGGAGTGGTCCGGCGGGACGGCGGACCGCTCGGCAGACGCGTGACCGCCTTCTGCCGGACCTGTGCCGCCGATACCGTCCTGCTGCGCCTCATGGCCGTGCCGACGCCAGGGGCGCCGCTTCCCGAACGGTGTCTCGCCTGCCACGGCCGACTCGACCTCAGTCGCAGTCGCGGCAGATGGGCTGACCGTTCTTCTCGCGGGCCAGCTGGCTGCGGTGGTGCACCAGGAAGCAGCTCATGCAGGTGAACTCGTCCGCCTGCTTGGGCAGCACCCGGACGGCCAGCTCCTCGTTGGAGAGGTCCGCGCCGGGCAGCTCCAGGCCCTCGGCGGCGTCGAACTCGTCGACGTCGACGGCGGAGGCCGTCTTGTCGCTCCGACGCGCCTTGAGCTCTTCGAGGCTGTCCTGGTCGACGTCGTCGTCGGTCTTGCGTGGGGTGTCGTAATCCGTTGCCATGTCGCTCTCCCCCTCTTGGGTGTCTAGGTGTCTCAGCGCACGTAACGCGTGAGAGGCCGGACTTGTGCCCGACCTGAGGCGGAGATTTTGCCTCACATCAAGGTCTGTTACTCAATCGACACCCAACCGGCCGCCTCGGCGAGGCTCGGCTTGGGTGGCGATGGGGACCGTACACGGTCCCGACTGTGCAGTTCACGGGAGCCACCCCGTGTACTTCCCGTGATAACGATCCCCGAAAACCCGGACGATTACCGGCTTTTCGACAGAGTCGCGATCACAGAGAGTGGATAACCGGAAAATCAGCTCTGTGATCGATCACACACGACCCGCCCGGGAACGGGTCCTGAAAATTCCGCCTAAAGCGAACATGGAGATTCGGTGCAGAGTCACATCGCGCAGCCTCTCAGAGCGGCAGGGTGACGCGCATCACGAGACCGCCGCCCTCGCGGGGCTCCGCGATGATACGGCCTCCGTGGGCCCGAGCGACGGACCGGGCGATCGACAGGCCGAGCCCGACCCCCTTGTCGCTGCCCGTGCGCTCCGTACGCAGCCGTCTGAAGGGCTCGAAGAGGTTGTCGATCTCGTACGCCGGGACCACCGGGCCGGTGTTCGAGACGACCAGCAGGGCCTGTCCGTCCCGCACCTCGGTGGCGACCTCCACCCAGCCGTCCTCGGGCACGTTGTAGCGCACGGCGTTCTGTACGAGGTTCAGCGCGATCCGCTCCAGCAGGACCCCGTTGCCCTGCACCGTGGCCGTCTCCCGGTCGCCGCGGACCTCGACCTTCCTGGCCAGCGCCTCCGCCCGGGTCTGGTCGATGGCGCGCTCGGCGACCTCCGCCAGGTCCACCGGTTTGCGCTCGACGATCTGGTTGTCGCTGCGGGCCAGCAGCAGCAGGCCCTCGACCAGCTGCTCGCTGCGCTCGTTGGTGGCCAGGAGGGTCTTGCCGAGCTGATGGAGCTCCGGCGGGGCCCCCGGGTCGGAGAGATGGACCTCCAGCAGGGTGCGGTTGATCGCCAGCGGGGTGCGCAGCTCGTGCGAGGCGTTGCCGACGAACCGCTGCTGGGCGGTGAAGGCCCGCTCCAGCCGGTCCAGCATGTCGTCGAAGGTGTCCGCCAGCTCCTTCAGCTCGTCGTCCGGGCCGTCCAGCTCGATCCGCCGAGTGAGGTCGGTGCCGGCCACCCGGCGCGCGGTCCGGGTGATCCGGCCGAGCGGGGACAGCACGCGTCCGGCCATGGCGTAGCCGAAGGCGAAGGCGATGACGCTGAGGCCGAGCAGGGCGAGGAGCGAGCGGTTGAGCAGGGTGTCCAGGGCCGCCTTGCGCTGGTCGTTGACGCAGGCGTTCATCGCGGCGTTGAAGGCGTCCGGACTGGCGTTCGCGGGCAGGCTGCAGATCTCGCTGGTGACCTTGCCGCTGACGATCTCGAACGGCAGTTCGCTGCCGACGTGGAGCGCCTGCGCGGCCAGCATGTAGATGATCGACAGCAGCACGATGCCCGCGATCAGGAACATCCCGCCGTACAGCAGCGTGAGCCGTATCCGGATGGTCGGGCGCAGCCAGGGGTACGGGGGGTCCGGCTGCTTGGGCTCCCAGGTGGGCTTCGGTGGCGCCGCGGGCGGCTCCGGGGTGGTGGCCATGGTCCTCAGATCCGGTATCCGGAGCCCGGCACGGTGACGATGACGGGCGGTTCGCCGAGCTTGCGGCGGAGCGTCATCACGGTGACCCGCACCACATTGGTGAAGGGGTCGGTGTTCTCGTCCCAGGCCTTCTCCAGCAGCTGCTCCGCCGAGACGACCGCGCCCTCGCTGCGCATCAGGACCTCCAGCACCGCGAACTCCTTCGGGGCGAGCTGGATCTCCACCTCGTCGCGGAAGACCTCGCGGCGGTTGGGGTCGAGCTTGATGCCGGCGCGCTCCAGGACGGGCGGCAGCGCCACCGTCGTACGGCGGCCCAGCGCGCGCACCCGGGCGGTCAGCTCGCTGAAGGCGAAGGGCTTGGGCAGATAGTCGTCGGCGCCCAGCTCCAGGCCCTCGACCCGGTCGCTGACGTCGCCGGATGCGGTGAGCATGAGCACCCGGGTGGGCATGCCGAGTTCGACGATCTTGCGGCAGACGTCGTCCCCGTGCACCAGCGGGAGGTCCCGGTCCAGGACCACGACGTCGTAGTCGTTGACCCCGATGCGCTCCAGGGCCGCGGCACCGTCGTAGACGACGTCGACGGCCATGGCCTCCCGGCGCAGTCCGGTGGCCACCGCATCGGCGAGCAGTTGCTCGTCCTCGACGACGAGTACGCGCACGGCGCAGTCCTTCCTTCGGTCCTTCGTCGGGTTCACAGAGCGAGCGGCCCACGCGGGACCGCTCGGACACGGGCAGCCAGGCCGACCGTGTGCCTCCATCCTGCCCTCAACACGCATAAACCGGCGGTAAGACGGCGACGGGCCGGAGCCTCCCGCGGTCTTGTGCCGGGAATCCGGTGGCTTTCCGGGCCAGTTGAGGTTTCTCTGAGCCACGGGGTGGGGAAGAGGGGTTCACACCCGCGATCACGCCTGTCCCGTGGCATGCCACGGTCCGCCCCTTTTTCCCGGAGCGGCGGCGCGATCACCCGCTCCTCCGGCTCCCCGGCCGGAGGTATCCCGGGCACACCCCCGTGCCACCGACCCACGATGAGGGGGCGCATCATGGACGCTTTCACCGCAGGTCTGCTGCAACGCATCAAAACGACCGAGTCCGACCTCACGCGGGCACGCGAGGACGGCGACGACTTCCTCGCGGACGTCGAGCAGGGCGAGCTGGACGATCTGCGCCGTCTCGCCGCCGAGCACGGCGTGGAGATCGGCGCCACCACCGCCTGAGCCGTACGCCACAGGGCCCCGGATGCTGTCCAGGCATCCGGGGCCCTGTGCTGTGCCGCCGGGCTCTCAGGGCCCCGGCAGGGGCTTGCGCTCAGTCGTGCCAGGCGCCCAGCTCGTCGAGGGCGCTCTGCAACGGCTCGAAGACGCCCGGGGTGGCGGCCACCGTCAGGTCGCCGTCGGCGGGCAGCCCCGGGCGGCCGCCGGTCAGCGCGCCCGCCTCCCGGGCGATGAGGTCGCCCGCGGCCAGGTCCCAGGGGTGCAGCCCGCGCTCGTAGTAGCCGTCGAGACGGCCCGCCGCCACGTCGCAGAGGTCGACGGCGGCAGAGCCGCTGCGGCGGATGTCGCGGAGCCTGGGGATCAGCCGCTGGGCGACGTCCGCCTGGTGGGCGCGGACGTGGGCGACATAGTTGAAGCCGGTCGAGACGAGGGCCTGGTCCAGCGGCGCGGTGGGGCGGCACCGCAGCGCTTCACCGTTCGCGAACGCACCGCCGCCGAGGACCGCGTGATACGTCTCCCGGCGCATCGGGGCCTCGACGACGCCCACGACCCGCTCACCGTCCCGCTCGGCGGCGATCGAGACCGCCCAGGTGGGCAGGCCGTAGAGGTAGTTCACCGTGCCGTCGAGCGGGTCGATGACCCAGCGGATGCCGGTGGAGCCCGGCGAGCTGGCGCCCTCCTCGCCGAGGAAGCCGTCGTCGGGGCGGAAGTCGGTGAGGTAGCCGGTGATCAGCTTCTCGGCGGCGATGTCCATCTCGGTGACCACGTCGATGGGGCTGGACTTGGTCGCGGCCACCCCCAGGTCGGCGGGGCGGCCGTCGCGCAGCAGGGCTCCGGCGCGGCGGGCGGCCTCCAGGGCGAGGTCGAGCAGTTCGGACAGGGCGGGGTCGGTCACGGTGCTCCCAGGTGATCGGTGCGCACGGCCGGGTGGTCGTACGGGCTAGGCGTACGGGCTGTCGGCGCCCGCGGCGGCGGGCTTCGGGGCCCTGGCGGGGCAGCAGCCGACGGGGCAGAGGTCGTGGGAGGCCCCCAGCGACCCCAGGGCGCAGCGCTCGACCTCCCGGCCGCGCTCGACCGCGGCACGCTCCAGGAGCAGGTCCCGTACGGCGGCGGCGAAACGCGGGTCGTCGCCCACCGTGGCGGAGCGGCGGACCGGCAGCCCGAGCTCGGCGGCCTTGGCGGTGGCCTCGGTGTCGAGGTCGTACAGCACCTCCATGTGGTCCGAGACGAAGCCGATGGGCGCCATCACGACCGCCGGGACGCCGTCGCCGTGCAGGGTCTCCAGGTGGTCGCAGATGTCGGGCTCCAGCCACGGGATGTGCGGGGCGCCGCTGCGGGACTGGTAGACGAGCTGCCAGGGGTGCTCGACGCCGGTCTCCGCCCGCACCGCCTCGATGATCAGCCGGGCCACGTCGAGGTGCTCGGCCACGTACGCGCCGCCCTCGCCGTGTGCCTCCACGGGGCCCGAGGCGTCGGCGGCGGAGGTCGGGATGGAGTGGGTGGTGAACGCGATGTGCGCGCCCGGGCGGAGGTCCTCGGGGAGGTCGGCGAGGGAGGCGAGCACGCCGTCGGCCATGGGCTCGACGAAGCCGGAGTGGTTGAAGTAGTGGCGGAGCTTGTCGACCCGGGGCACATCGAGGCCCTCTGCCTCCAGGGCGGCCAGCGCGTCGGCGAGGTTCTCGCGGTACTGGCGGCAGCCCGAGTAGGAGGCGTAGGCGCTGGTGGCGAGGACGGCGATCCGGCGGTGTCCGTCGGCGGTCATCTGGCGCAGGACGTCGGTCAGATACGGGGCCCAGTTGCGGTTGCCCCAGTAGACCGGGAGGTCCAGGCCGTGGTCGGCGAAGTCCTTGCGCAGCGCGTCGAGCAGGGCGCGGTTCTGCGCGTTGATCGGGCTGACCCCGCCGAACAGGAAGTAGTGCTTGCCGACCTCCTTGAGGCGTTCCTCGGGGATGCCGCGGCCGCGGGTCACGTTCGCCAGGAACGGGACCACGTCGTCCGGGCCCTCGGGGCCGCCGAAGGAGAGCAGCAGCAGGGCGTCGTAGGGAGCGGGATCGCGCAGATCGGACATGCCTCGATCCTGCCACCCGCCTCCGACAGGGCGGCAACCGACATCCGACGGTCCGTCGGGAAAGGGGGGAACGGCCGGTGCCGCACCCGCCGGGAGCCGCTTCCCGGTCCGCCCGGAATCCGGTGTTCAGGGCGTCCGGAATCCGGTGTCCGGGGCCTCCGCCCCCCCGTAAGCTGTATGGGCCAGCTATACGCCTGACAGGCATGACCGGAGTACCCCTTGCCCAGCCCCTACCGCGCCATCTTCTCCACCCCCGGCACCAAGGGGTTCTCCGCCGCGGGCTTCCTCGGCCGGATGCCGCTGTCCATGATGGGCATCGGCGTCGTCACGATGATCTCCCAGCTCACCGGGCGCTACGGACTGGCCGGGGCGCTGTCGGCGACCCTGGCGATGTCGGCGGCGGTCTGTGGCCCCCAGGTCTCCCGGCTGGTCGACCGCTACGGGCAGCGCCGGGTACTGCGCCCGGTCACGCTGGTCGCCGTGGCGGCGGTGGCGGGTCTGCTGGTCTGCGCCCAGCAGGGGGCGCCGGAGTGGACGCTGTTCGTCTTCTCGGTGGGTGCGGGCTGTGTGCCGAGCGTGGGGTCGATGGTCCGGTCCCGCTGGGCGGAGATCCACCGGGGCTCCGCCCGGGATCTGCACACCGCGTATGCGTGGGAGTCGATCGTCGACGAGGTGTGCTTCATCTTCGGCCCGATCATCTCCATCGGTCTCTCGACCGCGTGGTTCCCGGAGGCGGGGCCGCTGATCGCCGCCGCCTTCCTGCTGGTCGGCGTCTTCTGGCTGACCGCGCAGCGCGCCACCGAGCCGGTGCCGCACCCGAAGTCGCAGCACACCGGGGGCTCGGCGCTGCGCTCGCGGGGGCTCCAGGTCCTGGTGGCCACCTTCGTCGCGACCGGCGCCATCTTCGGGGGCGTGGACGTGGTGACCGTGGCCTTCGCCGAGGAGCGCGGGCACAAGGCCGCGGCCTCCCTGGTGCTGGCCGTCTACGCACTCGGCTCGTGTCTCGCGGGGGCCGTGTTCGGGCTGCTGCACCTGAAGGGGAACCCCGCGACCAGGTGGCTGGTGGGTGTCGGCGCGATGGCCGTGAGTATGATCCCCCTCCTACTGGCCGGGAACCTTCCGTTGCTGGCCGTGGCGCTCTTTGTCGCGGGCCTCGCCATCGCACCGACGATGGTCACCACCATGGCCCTCGTCGAAGCGCACGTACCGCGCACCAAGCTGACCGAGGGCATGACCTGGACCAGTACCGGGCTCGCGGTCGGAGTGGCGCTCGGCTCCTCGGCCGCCGGCTGGGTGGTCGACGCCGCCGGGGCGAAGGCGGGGTACGCGGTGCCCGCCGTGGCGGGAGCGCTCGCGGCGGCGGTGGCGTTCCTGGGATATCGCCGGCTGGCCGGGCCGGCTGCGACGGGAGGGCGCGGGGAAGATGACCGAGACCTACGCACGGACGGCGAGCGCGTGGCGTAACTGGGCGGGCACCGTCACCGCCCGGCCGGCCCGCACCGAGTCGCCCGCGTCCGTGGACGAACTCGCGGACGTGGTACGCCGGGCGCACGCGGACGGCCTGAGGGTGAAGCCGGTGGGTTCGGGCCACTCCTTCACGGCGGCGGCCGCCACCGACGGGGTGCTGATCCACCCCGATCTGCTCACGGGGATCCGGGACATCGACCGTGAGGCGATGACCGTGACGGTGGAGGCGGGCACTCCG
The DNA here is from genome assembly GCF_014649035.1 of Streptomyces sindenensis. GTDB lineage: Bacteria > Actinomycetota > Actinomycetes > Streptomycetales > Streptomycetaceae > Streptomyces > Streptomyces sindenensis. The sequence continues at coordinate 95,945 of NZ_BMSG01000021.1, read as the reverse complement.
CTCAAGCGGCTCAACACCGCACTCGCCCGCGAGGGTCTGTCGCTCACGAACATGGGCGACATCATGGAGCAGACGATCGCCGGGGCGACCTCCACCGGCACCCACGGCACGGGCCGCGAATCGGCGTCCATATCCGCCCAGATCCGGGCGCTGGAGCTGGTCACCGCCGACGGCACGGTCATGGTCTGCTCGGCGGAGGAGAACCCCGAGGTCTTCGCCGCGGCCCGGGTGGGGATCGGCGCCCTCGGGGTGATCACCGCCGTCACCCTCGCGGTGGAGCCGATCTTCCTGCTGACGGCCCGTGAGGAGCCGATGGGCTTCGACCGGGTCACCTCGGACTTCGACCAGCTCGTCGCCGAGAACGAGCACTTCGAGTTCTACTGGTTCCCGCACACCGGGAACTGCAACACCAAGCGCAACAACCGCAGCGCCGGTCCGGCCGCCCCGCCCGGCCGGGTGAGCAGCTGGATCGACGACGAGCTGCTGTCCAACGGAGTGTTCCAGGTGGCCTGCTCGCTCGGCCGCGCGGTTCCGGCGACGATCCCCTCGATCGCCAGGCTCTCCAGCCGGGCGCTGTCGGCACGTGCGTACACCGACATCCCGTACAAGGTGTTCACCAGCCCTCGCCGAGTGCGGTTCGTGGAGATGGAGTACGCCGTTCCGCGCGATCAGGCGGTGACGGTGCTGCGGGAGCTGAAGGCCATGGTCGAGCGGTCGCCGCTGAAGATCAGCTTCCCGGTCGAGGTGCGCACCGCCCCGGCCGACGACATGGCGCTGTCGACCGCGTCGGGCCGGGACAGCGCGTACATCGCCGTGCACCTCTACAAGGGCACGCCTCACCGCTCGTACTTCACCGCGGTCGAGCGGATCATGACGGCGCACGCGGGCCGGCCCCACTGGGGCAAGATCCACACCCGGGACGCGGCCTACCTGTCGGAGGTCTATCCGCGCTTCGGTGAGTTCACCGCGCTGCGCGACCGGCTGGACCCGGACCGTCTGTTCGGCAACGACTATCTGCGGCGCGTGCTCGGCGACTGAGTCCGGGCGGCCTGGGCCTCCGGCACCACGTCGGAGTCCGGACGGCCCCGGCCTCCGGTACGACGTCGGCCCCGGCCTCCGCTCGCTCACGAGGGAGGCCGGGGCCGAAGTGTTCCAGCCGGTCCGTCCGTCACTCGGCGTCGGCGCCGGGCGGGTCCTGCTCGCCCTGGCCGGGGGTGACGCCCGTGCCGGTCGAGGGTTCGCCGGTACCGGGGTCGCCGGAGCCCGACGGGGCGGGCTCCGTCGGCTCGGGCGTGGGCTCCGCGGCGGAACCGGAGGGCGTCGGGGTGGGGGTGGGCCCGGTGGTCGGGTTCTCACCGCCCGTGCCGTTGCCGGGGTCCGGGCTCGTGGTACCGCCGTCGCCGTCCGTGGCGGGGGCGGATCCGGTGCCGTCACCCGGGGCCGGGCTCTGCTCGTCCGCTCCCCCGTCCGTGCCGGTGTCCCCGGAGGGGGCGTGGTCCGCGGGTCCGGAGTCCCGGTCGCCGCCGCGCACGACGGAGCTGAGGGTGGTGCCCTGGCCGCCGCTGAGGTCGTTGCCGGAGATCAGCTCGAACGCGGTGATCCCGGCCATGGCGACCGCGAAGACCGCGGCGGCCGCGAGCGCGGGGCGCTTCCAGCCGCGCAGCCGGGTGCCGTGGGTGACTCCCTCGCCGAACGCGTCGTCGGGGACGGCGGCGGGGTCGGCGGCCTGGTGCGCTGCGGTCCGCGGGATCATCCGCGTACGGTCGTGGGCGCGCGGGAGCATGCGCGTACGGTCGGCGTCGGCTCCGGCGCCGAGGGCTTCCGGGCCTCCGGGCCCTCCGGCCGGCGGGACGCGGAGCATCCGGGTCCGTTCGTCGCCGAGGTTCAGCAGCTGCGTCCGGTCCGGATCGGCCGGCCTGAGCAGCTGTGTGCTCTCCGCGTCCGGGACGACGTGCGGGACCGTGCCCGGGCCGACCGTGGGAAGCACCGTGGTGGCGTCTCCCGCCGACTCCGGCCCCGTCGGCTCCGGCTCCGTCCGCTGCGCCGCGGCTCTGCGCCCGGCGGGCGTCGTCTCCTTGGTGTGCACCGTCACCTGACGGCCCTCCGGGTGGGTCACCTGGACCGTCACCTCGCGGATCTGCTCGCCCGTGCGGCGGAAGAAGTGCTGGAAGACCGAGCCGCCGCAGGTGGCGACGACGCTCATCACACCCGCGCCGGCGATCGTGCCGTACACGCCCAACTGCGAGGCCAGCACCGCCGCCGCGACAGCCGCCACGGCGCTCCCGGCGACCTGCGGGAGACTCAGATCTATGCGCTTTTCCTTGGGTTCCACATCACTTTCCGCCTTCTGAACCATTACCAGCCCCTGCTTGACATCTCTCCCACCCTGCACCAATGAGGGACAAATGAGCGAAGTGGATAGTTCCGATTCTGGTGATTGTGTGAAGCACACCACGCATCAGGGGCATTTTGCGGAGAACTGGGTACCTCAACTCCCGCAGCCCGCGAGAACTTCGGCGGCGCGCCGGTCCACCCCGGTGGCCCGAATGGAGTACTGTGACGAGCCCTGGGGCGGACTCCGACGTGGGATTCCGCAGCTACCGGAGGGGGCCGACGGCGGCACCCTAGGCGGGCGCACCCGGGCGAGCGCCCGACACGCCGGGCATTTTGGCAAGGTTGTGGCAGGCTGCACCCGGGCAGGTCACACTCGACTAGCGGAAGCAGCGACGCACGTGACGTCGGCAGGCACCACCCGGGAGGTCCCCATGCCCGAACTGCGTGTCGTGGCCGTCTCCAACGACGGCACACGACTGGTGCTCAAGGCTGCGGACAGCACGGAGTACACGCTTCCGATCGATGAGCGGCTGCGCGCCGCCGTGCGCAACGACCGCGCCCGGCTCGGCCAGATCGAGATCGAGGTGGAGAGCCACCTCCGGCCGCGCGACATCCAGGCCCGTATACGGGCCGGCGCCTCCGCGGAGGAGGTCGCCCAGTTCGCGGGCATCCCCGTCGACCGTGTACGCCGCTTCGAGGGCCCCGTGCTCGCGGAGCGCGCCTTCATGGCCGAGCGGGCCCGGAAGACTCCTGTGCGCCGTCCCGGCGAGAACACCGGCCCCCAGCTCGGCGAGGCGGTGCAGGAACGTCTCCTGTTGCGCGGCGCCGACAAGGAAACCGTCCAGTGGGACTCGTGGCGCCGTGACGACGGCACCTGGGAAGTCCTCCTGGTCTACCGGGTCGCGGGCGAACCGCACTCGGCGAGCTGGTCGTACGACCCGCCGAGGCGGCTGGTCCAGGCGCTGGACGACGAGGCGCGCTCGCTGATCGGCGAGAGCGACGACGTCGCCGCGCCGGAGCCCAGCTTCCCGTTCGTGCCCCGCATCGCCCGGCTGCCGCGCGACCGGCCGCTGGACCGGAGCCTCGACCGGCAGGCCGACCGCGAGCGCCCGCTGGACCGGGCCCTGGACCGGCAGATCGAGCGGCCCGCGCCGGTCGCCGAGCCCGAGGAGTACGTGAGCAGCGCCTCGGCCGGTGAGCGCGACTCGCTGACCAGCCTGCTGGAGGCGGTGCCGAGCTTCCGGGGCGACATGGTCGTGCCGGAGCGGCCCACGCAGCCCGAGCCGCCCGCGCTGGAACCGGCGGAGGAGGCGGAGGCGGACGAGCCGGCCGCCGCCGCTTCGGCCGGAGCGGGGTCCGCGTACGCGGATGTGCTGATGCCCCGGGCGGTGGCCGGTCATCGCGACCGGCTGACCGGGACGACGGACCGTCAGGCGGAGGCGGACGGGGTCCGGCCGGGCCGCCGGGCCGCCGTGCCGAGCTGGGACGAGATCGTCTTCGGCACCCGGCGCAAGAAGCAGGACTGACCGGGGATGACCGCCGGTGGGAGCGGGGCCCGTACGCGATCGCGTACGGGCCCCGCTTCTTCGCCGTCGTCCGGCGCCGCCGGCTTACTGGGGCTCGGGCCCCGTGGCGACCGGCCGGGAGGGGTCCGAGGACCACTCGGACCAGGAGCCCGGGTAGAGGACACCGGTGAAGCCGGCGATCTCCAGGGCCAGCACCTCGTGCGCGCCGGAGACTCCGGATCCGCAGTAGACGCCCACGCCTTCGGTGCCGGCCTCCGCCCCCAGGTCGGCGAACCGTGCGGCCAGCCGGTCGGCCGGGAGGTAGCGGCCGTCCGCGTCGACGTTCTCGGTGGTCGGCGCGGAGACCGCCCCGGGGATATGTCCGCCGACGCGGTCGATCGGCTCCACGTCGCCCCGATAGCGTTCGGCCGCCCGCGCGTCCAGCAGCAGACCCGACCGGGCGAACGCCGCCGCGCTCTCCGCGTCCAGGGTGGGCAGGGCCCCCGGCTTCGGCCGGAAATCGCCCTCGTCGGGGTGCGGGATCTCCGTGGAGAGGTCACCGGTCCAGGCGGCGAGCCCACCGTCCAGGACCCGTACGTCTGTGTGCCCGGTCCAGCGCAGCAGCCACCAGGCGCGGGCCGCCGCCCACCCCTGCCCGCCGTCGTACACCACGACGGGGGTGTCCTGGCCGACCCCGGCCCGGCGCATCACGGCCCCGAAGGCCTCCGGGTCCGGGAGGGGGTGGCGGCCGCCGTCGCCCGCCGGTCCGGCCAGCTCCTCGTCGAGGTCGACGTAGACCGCGCCGGGCAGATGGCCGGCCTCGTAGTCGGGGCGGCCGTTCGGGCCGCCGAGCTGCCAGCGGACGTCCAGGAGCACCGGCGGCCGGGGCCCGGCCGACTCGCTCGCGCATGCGGATGCGGTGATGATGGGCTTCATGGGTGCCATCCTCGCGCAGCGGGGCGGGCACCCGTAACAGCATCGGACGGGACGGCCGGCGGGAATCCGGCCGTCCTTCGTCGAGAACCGGGACGACGCGGCGCGGCCGGTGCGCCTCCCGCGCCGAGGGGTGCAAGCATCTGCACGGGGCACACGAACCACGTCCTGACCCGGGGCCGCGTTCCTGTCCCGTTCCCCCGCACGGCCACCACAACGGTCCGAGGAGAGAGAAGACGATGACCGAGGCCCCCGCACGGCGCACGCCCGGAACACCTTGCTGGGTGAGTCTGATCGTGCACGGCCTGACCGCGACCCAGGAGTTCTACGGCACCCTGTTCGACTGGGAGTTCCGGCCGGGCCCCGAACAGCTGGGCCCCTATGTCCGCGGGCTGCTGCACGGCGAGCAGGTCGCGGGCATCGGCCAGCTGCCGCCCGACCGGCATCTGCCGATCGCCTGGACCACCTACCTCGCCACGGACGACGCCGACGCCACCGCGGAGGCCATCCGCTCCTGCGGCGGGACGGTCGCGGTGGGGCCGCTGGACGCGGGGGACGCGGGGCGGCTGGCGATCGCCTCCGACCCGGGCGGGGCGGTCTTCGGCATCTGGCAGGGCCTGCGCCACATCGGCGCGACGACGACGGGCACCCCCGGGACGCCCGTCTGGAACGAGCTGGTGACGCGGGAGACCTCGATGGTCGCGAAGTTCTACCAGACGGTCTTCGGCTACGAGACGGAGGCGGTGCTCTCGGCCGACTTCGACTACCAGACGCTGCACCTGGACAACGTGGCGGTGGCGGCCCTCCACGGGGTCGGCCACGCGCTGCCGCGCGACCGGGGGCCGCACTGGATGACGTACTTCGAGGTCGCCGACACCGACCGGGCCGCGGCCCGGGTGGTGGAGCTGGGCGGGCGGGTCCTCCAGCCGCCGCGCGAGGGGGCGAGCGGCAGGCTGGCGACGGTCGCGGACCCGGAGGGGGCCGTCTTCACGGTCATCCGGTCCACGGGAGGCTGACGTCCGCCGTCCGACGGCCCGTCACACCGTCCGGCGGGCCGTCACACCGTCCGGCGGGCCACCCGCGAGGGGCGGCCCGCCGTCACCACATCGGCGATGCGGAGGGTCAGACCGAGTCGACCCAGCCGTGCGCCTGGGCCAGCCGGAGCAGACGCTGCCGCACGTGCTGCACCTGCGCGGCGGTCAGGGTGCCGTCCGCCTCGATGAGCGCCTCGGTCACCTCGCTCTGGAAGTCCAGCGCGGTGAGGATGTCGCAGTCGGCCTCCTCGTCGTGCTCCATCTGCGGGGCCACCGCGCTGCTCCTGGGCGCCCGGGACACCGGTGCGCCGGCCTGCCGCACCAGGCGGATCTCGCCGGCCTTGGGGCCCTTGTCGCCCGATTCCAGGAAGTACTCGACCCGTCGGCCGGCCTGGTACAGGTACTTCTCCTCAAGAAGGTCGTTGGCGTGCATGAACACGTCCTCGTCGCCCTCGTCGGGGGCGATGAACCCATACCCGCGAACCTCGTCGAACCGGAGAATTTTCCCCGTCATCAACACCGAAACCACCTCCACCACTACCGCGCACAACCATTTCCGGACCGCATCGAAAGGAAGATCCAGAATTCGAACATCCGGGTCCTCGGCGGACTCTCCGGCGTGATCGAACTTACCGCGGCCGAGTATAGCGAGGGGAACTCGGCGAAAGGCGACAGCACTCACTCCGCCCCCATCGGCCTTGCTGTGCAACGCTGTTGACAACAAGGGAGTCGGAAGCCGCACCGTCGACACCGCCCGCGCGCGGGACATCCTGCGACTCCTGCGGCGCCGTCATTCACCCGTGTGCCGACGGAAGTACCTGACGGTGAAGATGACGGTGAGGGCGAGTACGGGGAGCCACCAGACGACGGAGAGCATGACGCTGTTGCCGGTGGGCGTGCCGATCAGCAGCCCGCGGACCGCATTGACGATGGGCGTGAACGGCTGGTTCTCCACGAAGGCGCGCAGGGCCGAGGGCATGCTCTCGGAGGGCACCAGGGCGCTGCTGGCGTAGGGGAAGAAGACGAGGATCATCGCGTACCCGCCGGCGGCCTCGACACCGCCCGCGAGCAGGCCGAGCAGGGTGGCCAGCCAGGAGATCGCGGTGCTGAAGAGCAGCAGGAGGCCGCACGCGACGAGCCAGTCGCCCAGGCTCGCCGAGGGGCGGAAGCCGACGAGCAGGCCGACGAGGACGACCAGGGTCACCGCGAGCACGTTCCGCAGGACGGCCGAGACGACGTGCCCGACGAGCATGGCCGAGCTGAACATCGGCATGGTGCGGAACCGTTCGACGATCCCGTTCCGCAGGTCGTCGGCGACGCCGACGGCGGTGGCGGAGGCGCTGAAGGCGATGCTCACGACGATGACCCCGGCGATCACGTAGTTCACATAGCTGGGTCCTCCCGTCTGGATCGCGCCGCCGAAGAGGTAGCGGAACAGCAGCAGAAGCATGACCGGCAGGACCACGGACTGGATGACCTCGTCCACGTTCCTGGTGAGGTGGCGCAGGCTCCTGCGGATGAGTACGACGCAGTCGCCGACGGCGAGGACGAACTCCGGGCGCGCCTTGGGCGCGACGGCCTGGTTCATGCGGTCTCTCCTGTGATGGCACCGGCTCCCGCACAAGCCCCGGCTCCCGTGGCACCGTCGGCGTCGGCAGCGGTGGCGGCCCCTGTCCGGGAGCCGGCGCCGGTGAGCGTACGGAACACGTCGTCGAGGGTGGGCTCGTGCAGGGCGAAGCCCTTCACATCGAGGTTCTGGGAGGCGGCGAGGTTCAGCAGGCCGCGTACGTCCGAGGGGCTCTCGATCGGCATGCTGAGGGTCTGCACGCCGACGTGCTCGCCGTCGAACAGGGTGCGGGCCCTCGCGAGGTCCTCGCCGTCGAACGTCAGCTCGACCCGCTCCGAGCCGACCTCGCGCTTCAGCTCGCCGGCCGTTCCCTCCGCCACGACGCGGCCACCGTCGATGACGGCGACGCGGTCGGCCAGCTGATCGGCCTCTTCCAGATACTGCGTGGTCAGCAGGACCGTGGTCCCCGCGGCCATGAGGCTGCGTATCGTCTCCCACATGACCGTCCGGCTCGTGGGGTCCAGGCCGGTCGTCGGCTCGTCGAGGAAGAGCACGGGCGGCGAGTTGATCAGGCTGACGGCGAGGTCGAGCCTGCGGCGCATACCGCCGGAGTACGTCTTCACGGGGCGGCGGGCGGCGTCGGTGAGGTCGAACCGGCCGAGCAGCTCGGCGGCTCGCCGCCGGGAGGCGGCGCCGCCCAGGCGGAAGAGCTGCCCCATCATCACGAGGTTCTCCTCGCCGGTGAGCAACTCGTCCACGGCGGTGTCCTGGCCCGTGAGGCCGATGACCCTGCGCACCGCGCGGGGTTCCTTCATCACGTCGTGGCCGGCGATGGTGGCGGCGCCTCCGTCGGCACCGAGCAGAGTGCTGAGGATACGGACGCACGTGGTCTTCCCCGCGCCGTTGGGACCCAGCACACCGAGCATGGTGCCGCTCTCGACCCGGAGGTCGACCGAGTCGAGAACGGTCAGGTCGCCGAACGTCTTACGGAGCCCCCGGGCCTCAATCGCGTAGTTACCCGTCACCAACCACACTTCCCTCCACCAAATTGTGTACCCCATATACCGAGCTTAAGTGATACACAGTTTTAGGGTGGTCGTCAAGCGCCGAACATGGGAGACACATGACGCCTGAGCGAAAGGCGAAGGCACCCCAGCCGACCAGCGTCGAGCTGCTGTGGGGTGCCAGGAACAAGCCGACCCGGGGTCCGCGGCCCGGCCTGTCCCTGGAGGTCATCGCCAAGGCCGCCATCGAGATCGCCGACGAGGAGGGGCTCGAAGGCCTCTCCATGCAGTCCGTCGCAAGCCGGCTTGCCTACACGACGATGTCCCTCTACCGCTATGTCTCGGGCAAGGAACAGCTCGTCGACGTCATCTACGACACCGCCCTCGGCCTCCCCCGCCCCGCCCCGGAGTCCGGTGACTGGCGCGCGGGGGTCCACGACTGGGTGTGGGGGATGCTCGGTGTCTACAAGGCGCACCCGTGGCTGCTGCGGGTCACGACGAACTCGCCCCCGCTGGGGCCCAACCAGCTCGCCTGGTTCGAGGCCCTGCTGCACCACGTGTCCGGGATCGGTCTGGACGAGGAAGAGGTCCTCCACCTCGTCATCTTCGTGACCTGCGCCGTACGCGATCTCGCCAGGACGTCCAGTGAGCTGGCGCAGGGCCCGCAGCAGTCCGGGGTGCCCGCGGAGGAGATGGCACAGGATTACGCCCGGGCGATGCAGGACCTCGTGGGCGAGGCCCATCTCCCCGTGCTGTCCAAGATGGTCGCGGCAGGAACGTTCGAGCCCGGCGACGGGGAGTACAACGACATCATGCCCAGCCTCGAGTTCGGGCTGCAGCGCCTGCTCGACGGGGTCGACGGTTACGTCAGCGCCCGCGGGCGCTGACGTAACCGTCGTTCCTCCACTCACCGCCAGTACGGTCGAGCAACACCTGACCCGTGCCTGCAAGAAGCTGGGCATCAGCGGCCGGAGCACCTTGAGCAAGAACTCTGGACACGCTATCCGCAGCTCATGACGGGCGACGAAAGCCCCCGGAGCGACTCCGGGGCCGGCATTCGCCGTCTGATGTGCTGTCGGTCTCCGCGGGGAATCACCCGGCGGAGACCGGCAGCACGTCCGGTGACAGCGCGCCGGCGTGCGCGGCGGCGCTCGTCATCCGGCGACGGTGGTGACGGCGGCAGAGCACCTCGTAGCCGATCTCCGTGGCCGGCCGGTCGACGTCCCCGACGACGACCTGCTCCCCCTCGACCACCATGACCCCGCCGACCGTCCGGGCGTTGTGGGTGGCGCGGTCCCCGCACCAGCAGAGCGCCTCGACCTGGAGGGCCTCTATGCGGTCGGCCAGTTCGATGAGCCGCTGGGAGCCCGGGAACAGCTTGGTGCGGAAGTCCGTGGTGATGCCGAAGGCGAAGACGTCGAGCTTCAGATCGTCGACCACGCGGGCCAGTTGGTCGATCTGGTCCGGGGCGAGGAACTGGGCCTCGTCCACGATCACGTAGTCGACCCGGCCGCCCCGGCTGACCCGGTCCACGATGTTCGCGTACAGGTCCATGCCCTCCTCGGCCTCGACGGCGTCCGTCACCAGGCCGAGCCGGGAGGAGAGTTTGCCCTCGCCCGCGCGGTCGTCCCGGGTGAAGATCACGCCCTGGAGGCCGCGGGCCGAGCGGTTGTGACCGATCTGCAGGGCCAGCGTGCTCTTTCCGCAGTCCATGGTTCCGGAGAAGAACACCAGCTCGGGCATGAGAGGTCGAGCACCTTTCGGAGGGGGCGGTGGGTCGGGAGGGGTTACGAGCGTACTTCGAGGAGCGGGACGAGCTGTTCCACGGGGGTCAGGGAGCCGTGCACGCCCGCCATGGCGGACTCGTGCGGTTCGTTGACGGAGGCCGTGATGATCACGTCGTCGTGGGCGGCGGCGACCACGTCGCCGATCCGCCCGTACACCCGCTCGTCGATGCTCGGGCCGAACCATCCGGCCGCGATGGCCTCGTCCCGGCTCGCGATCCAGAACTGCTCGCCGAGGACCTCGCGCCAGACGGCCAGGACATCGGCCTGGGCGCCGGGCACCGCGTAGACGTGGCGGGCGCGGCCCTCGCCGCCGAGGAGGGCGACGCCCGCGCTCAGCTCCCAGTCCTCGTCGAAGTCGATCCGGGACTGTTCGTCGAACGGGATGTCGATCATGCCGTGATCGGCGGTGATGTAGAGCGCGGAGCGCGGCGGGAGCTGCTCGGCGAGGCGCCGGGCGAGCCCGTCGACGTACATCAACTGGCCGCGCCAGGCGTCGGAGTCGGTACCGAAGCGGTGGCCCTTGCCGTCGACCTCGCTGTAGTACGTGTAGACGAGCGAGCGGTCACCCGCGGCGAGGCGCTGTGCGGCGACGTCCATCCGGTCCTCGCCGGAGAGCCGGCCGAGGAAGGATCCGCCACTGAGGGCGATCTTGGTGAGGGGGGTCTGCTCGAACATCGGCGCGGAGACCTGCGCGGTGTGCACGCCCGCGGCGTCGGCGAGCTGGAAGACCGTGGGGTACGGCTGCCAGGCCTTCGGTTCGGTCCAGGGCTTCCAGCGGAGCTGGTTCATCAGCTCGCCGGTCCGCGGGTTGCGCGCGGTGTAGCCGGGAAGGCCGTGCTCGCCGGGCGGCAGCCCCGTACCGACGGAGGCGAGCGAGGTCGCGGTGGTGGACGGGAAACCCGCGGTGAGCGGGCGGCCGGTGGAGCCGCGCGAGGTGGGGAGCAGGGAGTGCAGGAAGGGGGCCTCGTCCGGGTGGGCCTTGAGCTGCTCCCAGCCGAGGCCGTCGATCAGGAAGACGCAGTTGCGGCTCGCCGGGGCCAGCTCGGGGATCGCGGCGGTGAAGCCCGGCACCTCCAGTCCGGCGGCGAGCGTCGGCAGCAGGTCCGCGAGCGAGCCGCTGCCGTACTCCGGTACGGGCGCGGTGTCGAGGGCCAGCGGCTCGGGGTCCTGCCAGGCGGACTGGGCCATCAGCGGCCACTCGCCGCGGTGGCGGCCGTGGCCTCGGAGAGCGCCTGGGCGAAGGCGAGGGTCTGGCGCACGGCGTCGGGGCCGTCACCGGCCTCGCTGACCCGCAGGCTCAGGTCGTCGGCGGTGGAGCTGCCGGTGTAGCCGTGGTCGGCCTCGCAGTTGGTGTCGCCACAGGCGGCGGGCTCCAGGTCGATACGGGAGACCGCACCCCAGCCGATGGTCAGGACGACCTCGCGGGGCAGGGTGCCCGGGACGTACTTCTCCGGGTTGGCCACCACCCGGCTGACGACGACGGAGGAGATCCGCTCCAGCTTCACCGACTCGGTGGAGGTGGTGGCGTACGGCGTCGGGGAGCTGGTGTCGGCGGCCTGCTCGTCGGTGTGGCTGACGATGAACCGGTGCTCGGTCAGGACGAGGACCGTCACATGGCGGCGGACCTCGTTGGAGTCGAACGTCGTCTCCTGGTGGACCAGGTACGAAGCGACCGGCTCCCCGCCGACGGCGGCCTCCACCGCCTCGGCCACGAGGGCCGGGTAGTAGCCGCTGCGCTCGATCGCCGCGCGCAGCCCCTTGGTCGTCGTACCGGTCTTTGCCATGAGCACCATCCTACGGCGGGCCGGTGACTGCCGGGGACGCCCCGGGGGCCACCGGCCGGTGGGTCTCAGTAGTTCGGCAGGCGGCGGGGGCCGACGTCGCTCCGGGCGGGCGGCGGGGCCAGCCGGACGCTCGCGCCCAGCACGGTGAGTCCCTGCGGGGCGACGACGACGGGTTCGAGGGCGACGGAGACCACCTCCGGGTGGTCGTCGACCAGCCGGGACAGCCGCAGCAGCAGCTCTTCGAGCGCGGCGGTGTCGACCGGGGCCGAGCCGCGCCAGCCGAAGAGCACCGGGGCCGCCCTGATGGACCGGATCAGCTCGGCGGCGTCCCGGTCGGTGGCGGGGACCAGCCGGTGCGCGGTGTCGCCGAGCAGTTCGGAAGGCGCGCCCGCGAGGCCGAAGGAGAGGATCGCCCCGGCGGCCGCGTCGATGGAGGCCCGCACGACGGTGTCCACGCCGCGCGGGGCCATCGCCTGGACGACGGGGAGCAGTTCGGCGGGCTTGCCGAGGAGGTCGGTGAGTTCTCCGTACGCCCGGCGCAGCGCCTCCTCGTCGGCGACGTCGAGGCGGACGCCGCCGAGGTCGGCTCGGTGGCGCAGATGGGGCGCGGTGGTCTTGAGGGCGACCGGGTAGCCGAGCCGGGCCGCCGCGGCGACGGCCGCCTCGGGGTCGGGGGCGGGCAGGGTGGGGCGTACGTCGATGCCGTAGTGGCCGAGCAGTTCGCGGGCCTCGTCGTGGCTGAGCGGGCGCCCGCGCGGGTCGGGGGCGGTGGTGAGCTGCGCCTCGATCAGGGCGGCGGCCCCGGCCTCGTCGATGGTGTCGTCGAGGAACTCGGGGATCTTGCCGGGCACGGCCGCCTGCCGCCGCCACTGGGCGTACTTCACGGCCTCGGCGAGGGCGCGTACGGCCCGTTCGGCGGCGGGGTAGGCGGGGATACGGCCGGGGCGGGCGGGGGCTTCGGGACCGGTGGCCGCTTCGGGACCGGTGGTCGCTCCGGGGGTGGTGGCCGCTCCGGGGCCGGTGGCCGCTTCGGGGGTGGTGGTCGCTTCGGGGCCGGTGGCCGCTTCGGGGGTGGCGGGCGCGGCCGAGGCGGTGGTGGCTTCCCGGGCTTCGGGCGGGCCGGCGGTCCTGGCCCGGGCCGGGGTGGCCGCTCGCGTCTGCGCGGCGGGGGTCACCGTACGGTGACGCGGGGCTGCCGTGCTGCTCGCGGCGGCCAGGGCCTCGGCGAGGCCGCCGATCTCGACGTGGACGACGGCCACCGGCTTGGCCGAGCCCCCGGCCACCGCCTTGGTCAGGGCCTCGGCCAGCACCTGGCCGTCACCGGTCTCGGCCTCCCCGTTCTCCCCCACCCACGGGATGGCGGTGACGATCACGGCGTCGCAGGTCCCGTCCGCCAGCGCCTCGGCCAGCGCGTCGCGGAAGTCCTGCGGAGAGGCGGCGGTGGTGAGGTCGATCGGCGGGCGCGGGCGCAGCCCCTCGGCGAGGCAGGCGTCGTACGTCAGCAGGCCGAGGGACTCGGAGTTGCCGAGGATGGCGACCCGGGGGCCGGCCGGGAGGGGCTGGCCCGCCAGCAGGAGCCCGGCGTCGACCATCTCGGTCACGGTGTCGACCCGGATGACGCCGGCCTGCCGCATCAGCGCGGAGACCGTGGTGTCGGGGATGCGGCTGACCGGGACGGCGTGGCCGGGCGGGTTGGTGCCGCTGTGCCGGGCGCCCTTCACGACGACGACGGGCTTCACGGCGGCGGTACGGCGGGCGAGGCGGGTGAACTTGCGGGGGTTGCCGAGCGATTCGAGGTAGAGGAGCGCGACGTCGGTGTCCGGGTCCTCGAAGGAGTACTGGAGGAAGTCGTTGCCGGAGACGTCGGCCCGGTTGCCCGCCGAGATGAACGAGGACAGGCCCGCGCCGCGCCGGTGGAGGCCGGAGAGCAGGGCGATGCCGATCGCGCCGGACTGGGTGAACAGGCCGATCCGGCCGCGGGCGGGTGACTCGGGGGCCAGGGAGGCGTTGAGCCGGACGGTCTCGGCGGTGTTGATGATGCCGAAGGCGTTCGGGCCGATGATCCGCATGCCGTACGAGCGGGCCTGGCGGACCAGTTCGCGCTGGAGCTCGCGGCCCTCGGCGCCCCGCTCGGCGTAACCGGCGGAGAGGACGACCAGGCCCTGGACGCCGTGCTCGCCGCAGTCGGCGACGGCCTCGGGGACGCGGTGGGCGGGGACGGCGATGACGGCGAGGTCGACCTGTTCGTCGATCTCGCCGAGGGAGCGGTGGGCGGGGACCCCGTCGAGGGTGGCCGGGCCCTCGTCGAAGGCGCGGTTCACGGCGTAGGTGCGGCCGGTGTAGCCGGCGGCGAGGAGGTTGCGCAGGACCGTGCGGCCCACCCCGCCGGGGGTGCGGCCGGTGCCGATGACCGCGACGGAGCCGGGGGCGAGCAGGCGCTGCACCGACCGGGCCTCGGCGCGCTGTTCCCGGCCGCGCTGGACGGCGAGGGACTTCTCGGTGGGTTCGAGGTCGAGGGTGAGGTGGACGGAGCCGTCCTCGAAGCTGCGGCGCTGGGTGTATCCGCCGTCCCGGAACACCTTGATCATTTTGTTGTTGGCGGGGAGCACCTCGGCGGCGAAGCGCCGGATGCCGCGCTCACGGGCGACCGCGGCGATGTGTTCGAGCAGCGCGGATGCGACTCCGCGGCCCTGGTGGGCGTCCTGGACGAGGAAGGCGACCTCGGCCTCGTCGGCGGGGGCGGAGGCGGGGCGGCCCGTGTCGTCGATGCGGTCGTAGCGGACGGTCCCGATGAACTCGCCGCCGATCGTGACCGCCAGTCCGACCCGGTCGACGTAGTCGTGATGGGTGAAGCGGTGCACGTCCCGGTCGGATAGGCGGGGATACGGGGCGAAGAAGCGGTAGTACTTCGACTCGTCGGACACCTGCTCGTAGAAGCTGACCAGTCGCTCGGCGTCGTCCGTGGTGATCGGCCTGATGCGCGCGGTGCCCCCGTCGCGGAGCACCACGTCCGCTTCCCAGTGGTCGGGGTACGCGTGATGCGGACTCTGTTCCGGCGTGGGCTCCATGGCCAAAGCCTACGGCCGGACGGGAGGCCGGGCACAGCACCACGCACTGCATGAGAGACTGGTCTAGACAACCGTTGATATGTGAAGGGCAGAACCATGGCTGAGCGCCGCGTAAACGTCGGTTGGGCCGAGGGCCTGCACGCCCGCCCCGCTTCCATCTTCGTCCGTGCCGCCACGGCCTCCGGCGTCCCCGTGACGATCGCCAAGGCCGACGGCAACCCGGTCAACGCCGCCTCCATGCTGGCCGTGCTCGGTCTGGGCGCGCAGGGTGGCGAGGAGATCGTGCTCGCGTCCGACGCCGACGACGCCGAGGCCGCTCTGGACCGGCTGGCGAAGCTGGTCGCCGAGGGCCTGGAAGAGCTTCCGGAGACCGTCTGACCCCTCCGCCTCCGGTCCGTCCGGATGCGACCCGCGCGAAAGCCGTGATTCCGTCGAGGGATCACGGCTTTTTCGTTTTCGAGAGAGAGCCGCATCCCGATAATGCGGGCAGCGCGAAATAGCCGCTGCGAAATATCTCCTCTTTGTATACGGCGCTTTTGTTAATGCCGGACACCCGCAGTGTTTACGCCGTGTTGCGAACTTCTCACCGGGCGGCCGGGGGCGGTGCGGCGCCCCGAGAGATCCGGGCGGCGGAGCCGGTGCTCGGCGGTGGAGCGTTCCGCGTGCTGGGCGGTGAGGGCCCTCGCCCGCTCCGCGTCGCCGCGCGCCACCGCGTCCACGATCGCGCCGCGCTCGGCCCAGGAGTCGACCGGGCGGGCGGGCTGCTCG
This sequence comes from Streptomyces sindenensis, assembly GCF_014649035.1. Lineage (GTDB taxonomy): Bacteria > Actinomycetota > Actinomycetes > Streptomycetales > Streptomycetaceae > Streptomyces > Streptomyces sindenensis. The sequence goes on along the minus strand of NZ_BMSG01000021.1, from coordinate 80,161 downwards.
ACCGCGTACATCCAGGCGATCTTGTGCCGGAGCTGGGTGAGCAGCGCGATCAGCCCGGGGCTTCCGGAGGCCTGGGCCAGGGTCTCGTGGAACCAGCCGCCCAGCGAGCGCAGATCCTCGCCCTCGCCCCGGCGGGCCCGCTCCTGGCCCAGCCTGACCAGACCGCGGAGCACCTTCAGATGGGCCTCGGTGCGGCGCTGGGCGGCTCGGGCCGCGCCCAGCGGTTCCAGGAGCATCCGCACCTCCAGGAGGTCGGCCGCCTCCTGCACGGTGGGCTCGGCGACACAGGCGCCGGCGTGCCTGCGGGTGACCACGAACCCCTCGGACTCCAGCGTGCGCAGCGCCTCGCGGACCGGGACGCGGGAGACCCCGTAGCGGCGTGCCAGCAACTCCTCGGTGAGGCGGCTGCCGCGCTCGTAGACACCGGAGACGATGTCGTCACGGATCGCCGTGCATACCGAATGCGCGGGAATGCGCATATCCGAACCTCCGCCTTGATCCCCGCGAAACGCGGCCGCCCGACGTCTGTTCCGTGACTCTATGACAATCCGTCGGAATTTCCGATGGCGGGCCGGAATCCAGGGATATCTTCTGCCGGGAATTGCCGAAGGCCCCGGCGGGTGCCGGGGCCTTCGGGCGGTGGGGCGCGCGGGGTGGGGTCAGACGTTCAGACCGTGGGAGCGCAGGTAGGCGACGGGGTCCATGTCGGAGCCGTAGTCGGGGGTGGTGCGGGCCTCGAAGTGCAGGTGCGGGCCGGTGGAGTTGCCCGTGGAGCCGGAGAGGCCGATCTGCTGGCCGGAGGAGACGCTCTGGCCGACGGAGACGCCGATCGAGGAGAGGTGGCCGTACTGGGTGTAGGTGCCGTCGGCCATCCGGAGCACGATGTTGTTGCCGTACGCGCCGCCCCAGCCGGCCTCGACGACCGTGCCGGCGCCGACCGCGACGACGGAACTGCCGGAGGCGGCCCGGAAGTCCACGCCGGAGTGGCTGCCGGAGGACCAGAGCGAGCCGCCGGCGTTGTAGCCGGTGGTGACGTGGGAGCCGGCGACCGGGAGGTGGAAGGCATTGAGCCGGGCGCGCTCGGCGGCGCGGGCGGCACGGGCCTTCTCCTCGCGGATCTCCTTGGCGCGGGCCTCGGCCTTGCGCTCGGCCTCGGCCTTCGCCTTGGCCTTGGCGGCCTTCTCGCGGGCCTCGGCGGCGGCCTTGGCCTTCGCCTTCGCGACCGCGTCGGCCTGCCGCTGCTGGGCGTGGGCCTGGGCGTCGATCTGCTCGGCGAGAGTGGTGTCGAGGGAGAGGGCCTGGGTGAGGCCGGTGTCGGCGACCTTGGCGGCCTCGGAGTCCGCGGCGAGGGCCGGGGAGGACAGCGAGCCGAGGACTCCGGTGGTGGCCAGGGCCGCGATGCCGGCGGCCTGGGCGCTCCGGCGCGTGAGGCGGCTCGGGGCACGGTGCTTCCCGGTGGCACGGGTGAACGCCATGGAGGAGCTGGTTCCTTTCCTTCCTTCTCGCCTACCGGGTTAGCTGACGGGTTCGGAGCAGGAAGGTCTCCTACGGATCCCCGCGCCGGGTTCACGGCACGGGCCTCCGATTCACCCCAGGGACTGCGTGGGTCCCCGGCTCCCCAGGCTCGCGCCTGACGGGGACTCGGCGATGACTGCCCGGCGCCGCGGCTGCGGCATACGGGTGGCGGACAGCCGGGCCGACGCTAGGCGGGGCGACTTCCCATCACCAAACGGACAAGGGGATTTGTCGCGTATCCCACAGGGCAGAAAGGCAACCACTCCCCCAAATAGGGGTGAAGCGGACTAATGAGGCAAAAGGCAAGGACCCCGACGAAATCCCTTCCGTCGGGGTCCTGTTCACGGCAGTGGCCGCACAGCGGGCGGCCGTGCGCCGTGGTGGTGTCAGCCGGTGACGACGGTCACCTCTCCGATGCCGAGGGCCTTCACCGGCTCCGCGATCCGGGCGGCGTCCCCGACGAGGACCGTGACCAGCCGGTCGGCCGGGAAGGCGTTGACCACGGCGGCGGTCGCCTCCACGGTGCCCGTCTCGGCGAGCCGGGCGTAGAGGTGGGCCTGGTAGTCGTCGGGGAGGTGCTGCTCGACCTGGTCGGCCAGCGTGCTCGCGACGGAGGCGGCGGTCTCGAACTTCAGCGGGGCGACGCCCACCAGGTTCTGCACGGCCGTCTCGCGCTCGGCGTCGGTCAGCCCCTCGGCGGCCAGCGTCCGCAGGACCTTCCAGAGGTCGTCCAGGGCCGGGCCGGTGGACTCGGTGTCCACCGAGCCGCTGATCGCGAGCATCGCCGCGCCGCCCGAGTCGGGGCCGGAGGAGCGCAGCACCTGGGCGAAGGCGCGCACGCCGTAGGTGTAGCCCTTCTCCTCGCGCAGCACCCGGTCCAGCCGGGAGGTGAGGGTGCCGCCCAGGCAGTACGTGCCGAGCACCTGGGCGGGCCACACCCGCTCGTGCCGGTCGGCGCCGATGCGGCCGATCAGCAGCTGGGTCTGGACCGCGCCGGGGCGGTCCACGATCACCACGCGGCCGGTGTCGTCCGCGGTGATGGGCGGCACCGGACGGGCCTGGGCGGCGTTGCCCGACCAGTCGCCGAGGGTCTCCGCCAGCAGCGCGTCCAGGTCGATGCCGGTCAGATCGCCGACGATCACGGCGGTCGCGGTGGACGGGCGGATGTGGGCGTCGAAGAAGGCGCGCACGGCGGCCGCGTCGATCCGCCGGACCGTCTCCTCGGTGCCCAGGCGGGGACGGGACATCCGGGCGGTGGCCGGGAACAGCTCCTTGGAGAGCTGCTTGGCGGCGCGCCGGGACGGGTTGGCGTGCTCGTGCGGGATCTCGTCGAGGCGGTTGCCCACCAGGCGCTCGATCTCGCTCTCGGCGAAGGCGGGGGCCCGCAGCGCCTCGGCGACCAGTCCGAGCGCCTTGGCCAGCCGGGAGGCCGGGACCTCCAGGGAGACCCGGACACCGGGGTGGTCGGCGTGCGCGTCGAGCGTGGCGCCGCACCGCTCCAGCTCGGCGGCGAACTCCTCGGCGCTGTGCTTGTCGGTGCCCTCGGAGAGCGCCCGCGACATGATCGTGGCCACACCGTCCAAGCCCTCGGGCTCGGCCTCGAGCGGCGCGTCCAGGAAGATCTCCACGGCGACGACCTGCTGGCCGGGGCGGTGGCAGCGCAGCACGGTCAGCCCGTTGGGCAGGGCGCCGCGTTCGGGCGCCGGGAAGGCCCAGGGGCGGGCCGTGCCGGGCGTGGGCTGCGGGTGGAACTCCATGGCTACTCCAGTCACGGCGGCGTCGCTCACTTGGCCGCCCCCTCGTGCGCGTCGGTCCCCTCGGTGCCGTCCCCGCCCTCTTCGCCCTCGGCGGCCTCACCGGCCGGCTCGATGGGCTCGTAGACGAGCACCGCCCGGTTGTCGGGGCGCAGGGCCGCCTCGGCCGCCGCGCGCACCTCCTCGGCGGTGACGTCCAGGACACGGCTCACCGCGGTCAGGGCGAGCTGCGGGTCACCGAACAGGACGGCGTAACGGCACAGTTCGTCGGCGCGGCCGGCGACCGTGCCGAGCCGGTCGAGCCACTCGCGCTCCAACTGCGCCTGGGCCCGCTCCATTTCCTCCGGGGTGGGCCCCTCGGCGGCGAACCGGGCCAGCTCCTCGTCGACGGCGGCCTCGATCGTCTCCACCTCGACACCGCCGGAGGTCTTCACGTCCAGCCAGCCCAGCGAGGGCGCCCCGGCCAGCCGCAGCAGGCCGAAGCCCGCCGCCACGGCCGTACGGTCGCGGCGGACCAGGCGGTTGTGCAGCCGGGAGGACTCGCCGCCGCCCAGCACGGTCAGCGCCAGGTCCGCGGCGTCGCAGGCGCGGGTGCCGTCGTGCGGGAGGCGGTAGGCGGCCATCAGGGCGCGCGCCGGAACCTCCTCGTGGACCACCTCGCGCAGCTGCTCGCCGATGATCTCGGGCAGCGTCCCGTCGCGCGGCGGCTGCTTGCCGTCGTGGGAGGGGATGGAGCCGAAGTACTTCTCGATCCAGGCGAGGGTCTGCTCGGGGTCGATGTCGCCGACCACCGAGAGCACCGCGTTGTTGGGCGCGTAGTACGTGCGGAAGAACGCGCGGGCGTCCTCCAGCGTTGCCGCGTCCAGGTCGGCCATGGAGCCGATCGGGGTGTGGTGGTAGGGGTGGCCCTCGGGGTAGGAGAGGGCGGTCAGCTTCTCGAACGCGGTGCCGTAGGGCACGTTGTCGTAACGCTGGCGGCGCTCGTTCTTGACGACGTCGCGCTGGTTCTCCATGGACTCCTCGTCGAGCGCGACGAGGAGGGAGCCCATCCGGTCGGCTTCGAGCCACAGCGCGAGCTCCACCTGGTGGGCGGGCATGGTCTCGAAATAGTTGGTCCGCTCGAAGCTGGTCGTTCCGTTGAGCGAGCCGCCGGCCCCCTGGACGTGCTCGAAGTGGCCGTTCCCCTTGACCTGGCCCGAGCCCTGGAACATCAGGTGCTCGAAGAGGTGAGCCAGGCCGGTGCGTCCCTTGACCTCGTGGCGCGAGCCGACGTCGTACCAGAGGCAGACCGCGGCGACCGGGGTCAGATGGTCCTCGGAGAGCACCACACGCAGGCCGTTGGCCAGGCGGTGCTCGGTTGCTGTCAAGCCGCCGGAGCCGGCCTGTGCGGTGGCCGTGTGACCCATGGGCATGTACGTCCCTTCGATCGCGATACTGGACTTCCTGACCGGTACTCCCTGCCAGACCTGCCACTCTAAGCAAGCGCACCGGCACCTGGCGAAGTTCCCGTTCGGCGGATGTTTCCGTCGATGGTGTCGCGAACACCGTCGAAGGGGTACCGCCCGGGCGGCTTCCTTCCGTCCTCCGAAGAGGCCTTCGGACGGGTCGAGGTCGGCGTTGTCAGTGGGGCGGTCCACAATGGACCGCGTCAGCAGCTCGTGTTGTCCCGAACAAACTCAGGTCGCCCGAACAGAATCCGTGAAGGAGTCGCAGCCGCGATGGCCCGCCGTAGCACGAAGACCCCGCCTCCGGACGACTTCGAGGAGAAGATCCTCGACATCGACGTCGTCGACGAAATGCAGGGCTCCTTCCTCGAGTACGCGTACTCGGTGATCTACTCCAGGGCCCTGCCCGACGCCCGCGACGGCATGAAGCCGGTGCACCGCCGCATCGTGTCCCAGATGAACGAGATGGGACTGCGCCCCGACCGCGGCTATGTGAAGTGCGCCCGCGTCGTCGGCGAGGTCATGGGCAAGCTGCACCCGCACGGCGACGCCTCGATCTACGACGCCCTGGTGCGCATGGCGCAGCCGTTCTCGATGCGTCTCCCCCTGGTCGACGGCCACGGCAACTTCGGCTCCCTCGGCAACGACGACCCGCCGGCCGCCATGCGGTACACCGAGTGCCGGATGGCCGACGCCACGTCGTTGATGACCGAGGCGATCGACGAGGACACCGTCGACTTCCAGTCGAACTACGACGGCCAGGAGCGCGAGCCGGTCGTCCTCCCCGCCGCCTACCCCAACCTCCTGGTCAACGGGGTCTCCGGGATCGCCGTGGGCATGGCCACCAACATGCCCCCGCACAATCTGGGCGAGGTCATCGCCGCCGCGCGGCACCTGATCAAGCACCCGGGCGCCGACGTCGAGACGCTGATGCGCTTCGTGCCGGGCCCCGACCTGCCCACCGGCGGCCGCATCGTCGGGCTCTCCGGCATCAAGGACGCCTACACGGCGGGCCGTGGCTCGTTCAAGATCCGCGCCACCGTCTCCGTGGAGAACGTGACCGCCCGCCGCAAGGGCCTCGTCGTCACCGAACTGCCCTTCACCGTCGGCCCGGAGAAGGTGATCGCCAAGATCAAGGACCTGGTCTCGGCGAAGAAGCTCCAGGGCATCGCCGATGTCAAGGACCTCACCGACCGGGCGCACGGCCTGCGCCTGGTCATCGAGGTGAAGAACGGCTTCGTGCCGGAGGCGGTGCTGGAGCAGCTCTACAAACTGACGCCGATGGAGGAGTCCTTCGGCATCAACAACGTGGCGCTGGTCGACGGCCAGCCGCTCACCCTGGGCCTCAAGGAGCTGCTGGAGGTCTATCTCGACCACCGCTTCGAGGTCGTGCGCCGGCGCAGCGAGTTCCGCCGTACGAAGCGGCGCGACCGGCTGCACCTGGTCGAGGGTCTGATCGTCGCCCTCCTCGACATCGACGAGGTCATCCGGATCATCCGGGACAGCGACAACTCCGCGCAGGCGAAGGAGCGCCTGATGGAGCGCTTCTCGCTGAGCGAGATCCAGACGCAGTACATCCTGGACACCCCGCTGCGCCGGCTCACCCGCTTCGACCGGATCGAGCTGGAGAGCGAGCGCGACAAGCTGAACGGCGAGATCGACGCGCTGACCGCGATCCTGGAGTCGGACGCGGAGCTGCGCAAGCTGGTCTCCTCGGAGCTGGCGGCCGTGGCGAAGAAGTTCGGCACGGACCGGCGCACCGTGCTGCTGGAGTCGGCCGGTTCGCAGATCGCGTCCGTACCGCTGGAGGTGGCGGACGACCCGTGCCGGGTGCTGCTCTCCTCGACGGGCCTGCTGGCCCGCACGGCGAACGCGGAGCCCGTCGAGATCTCCGAGGACGCGCGGCGGACCAAGCACGACGTGATCGTGTCGGCGGTGGCGGCGACGGCCCGGGGCGACGTCGGGGCGGTCACGTCGGCCGGCCGGCTGCTGCGGCTGTCCGTGATCGACCTGCCGCAGCTGCCGGACACGCACGCGGAGCCGAACCTCTCGGGCGGGGCGCAGATCTCCGAGTTCCTCACGCTGGAGGCTAACGAGGAGCTGATCTGCCTCACGACGCTGGCGGAGGACTCGCCGGGTCTCGCGCTCGGCACGCTCCAGGGCGTGGTGAAGCGCGTCGTGCCGGACTATCCGGCCAACAAGGACGAGCTGGAGGTCATCACCCTCAAGGACGGTGACCGCATCGTGGGCGCGACCGAGCTGCGGACGGGCGAGGAGGATCTGGTGTTCATCACCTCCGACGCCCAGTTGCTCCGCTATCCGGCGGCTTCGGTACGCCCGCAGGGACGGCCCGCCGGAGGCATGGCGGGCGTCAAGCTTGCGGCCGGGGCCGAGGTGCTGTCCTTCACGGCGGTGGACCCGGCGGCCGATGCGGTCGTGTTCACGGTGGCCGGTTCGCACGGCACGCTGGACGACTCGGTGCTGACGTCCAAGCTCACCCCGTTCGACCAGTATCCGCGCAAGGGCCGGGCGACCGGCGGCGTGCGCTGCCAGCGGTTCCTGAAGGGCGAGGACGTCCTGGTCTTCGCCTGGGCGGGTCCCGTCCCGGCCCGCGCCGCCCAGAAGAACGGCACCCCGGCGAAGCTGCCGGCTCCGGACCCGAGGCGGGACGGTTCGGGCACGCCGCTGCTGGAGAAGGTGGCCGTGATCGCGGGCCCGCCGCTGTACTGACGCAGTCTCACCGTCAGGAGCGGCCGCGAGGCTTTACGCCTCCGCGGCTGCTTCCTGCATCCCGGCCTCCGCCCCGGCCTCCGCGTCCCCCTCGCGGGCGGGCTCCGGTACGTAGCGGAGCACGCCCCACATGGCGCGCTCGGTGTCGGAGGCGTCGGGCCGCGTCTCCGGCTCCGCCCGGCAGGCGGCGAGTCCGGCCGTCAGCGCGTCGGCGTCGATGCCCGCGCCGATCATGACGAGCTGGGTGAGGCGCTGTTCGCCGCGCGCCCACGGCCGGGGGACGAAGCGCAGGAACCGGCCGACCGCGTGCAGCGCGTAGGTGTTGTCCCGGTCCCCCGCGCCGAAGTCGACGAACCCCTTGATCCGGTAGAGCCCTTCGGGCCGGGAGTCGAGGAACGCCATGAAGCGGCGCGGGTCCATCGGCACGTCGGCGGTGAAGTCGACGCTCTTGTACGCCGCGTGGAGGTGGTCGGCGTGTCCGTGCCCCTCGCACTCCTCGTGTTCGTCGCACTCCTCCTGGTGCAGCAGGTCCTCGAAGCTCAGCTGACCCGCCGTCTCCGCGCCGTCGGGCCGCAGCGCGGGGTCGAAGAGCAGCTCGGGATCGATCCTGCCGTGCTCTGCGGAGATCACGGCGGCGGGGCCGCTCAGCTCCGAGACCGTCGCCCGCAGCCGCTCGCGTTCGGCCTCCTCCACCCGGTCGGTCTTGTTCAGGACGACGAGGTCGGCGACGGCCAGATGGCGGTCCAGCTCGGGGTGCCGCTGCCGGGTGGCGTCGAACTCGGCCGCGTCGACGACCTCGACCAGGCCCCCGTACAGGATGTGCGGGTTGTCGCTGGCCAGCAGCATGCGGACGAGTTCCTGGGGTTCGGCCAGTCCGCTCGCCTCGATGACGATCACGTCCAGCCGCGCGGACGGCCGGGTCAGCGTCTCCAGGAAGGTGTCGAGTTCGCTCGCGTCCACGGCGCAGCACAGGCAGCCGTTGCCGAGCGAGACCGTGGAGCCGACCTGGCCCGAGACGGTCATGGCGTCGATCTCGATGGCCCCGAAGTCGTTGACGATCACGCCGATCCGGGTGCCCGCCCGGTTGCGGAGCAGATGGTTCAGGAGCGTGGTCTTGCCGGAGCCGAGAAAGCCCGCCAGGACGACGACCGGGATCTGCGGGGTACGGGGCGGAGTCAACGGGAACCTTCCTGGGGGCGTCGTCAGGGTGCCGGGACCGGCTGCGGCGGGGGTGCGCCGACGTAGCGGGCCGCCGGGCGGATGATCTTCGAGTCCTCCGCCTGCTCCAGGATATTGGCGCTCCAGCCGATCACCCGCGCCGCGCAGAAGGTGGGGGTGAACATCGCGCGGGGCAGCCCGCACAGCTCCATGACCACCCCGGCGTAGAACTCCACGTTGGTGTGCAGCTCCCGGCCCGGCTTGAGTTCGGCGAGGATCGCCTCGACCTGGGCCTCCACCTCCACGGCGAAGTCGACGAGCGGGCCGCCGAAGCCCTGGGCGATCGACTTGAGCATCCGGGAGCGCGGGTCCTCGGTGCGGTAGACGGGGTGGCCGAAGCCCATGATGCGGCGGCCGGAGAGGACCTGTTCGCGGATCCAGCCGTCGATCCGGTCGGGGGTGCCGATGGCGTCCAGGGTGTCCAGGGCCCGGCTGGGCGCTCCGCCGTGCAGCGGCCCGGAGAGCGCGCCGACCGCCGCCACCAGGCAGGCTGCCAGGTCGGCTCCGGTGGAGGCGACGACGCGGGCGGTGAAGGTGGAGGCGTTGAAGCCGTGGTCGACGGTCGAGACGAGGTACTGCTCGATCGCCCGTACCTGCTCGGGCCGGGGCTCCGAACCGGTCAGCATGTACAGGTAGTTCGCGGCGTGCGGCAGGTCCGCGCGGGGTGCGACCGGCTCCAGCCCCTGGCCGAGGCGGTGGAGGGCGGTCAGGATCGTGGGCACGGCCGCGCTGACGGCGAGCGCGTCCTCGCGTCGGCGCCCGGCGCCGATGTCGTACACCGGGCGGAAGCCGGCCGAGGCGCCGAGCAGGGAGAGCGCGGTGCGGAGCCCGGCGAGGGGGCCCGAGACGGCGCTCGCGCGGGCGATGGCGGGCAGGGCCTCGGTCACATCGGCGGGGAGCGTGCGCAGGCTCGCCGTACGGGCCGCGAAGTCGGCGGCCGCGGTCCGGTCGGGCAGCTCCCCGTGGAACATCAGGTACCACACGTCCTCGAAGCCGCGGGTCCGCGCCAGCTCGATCGCCGAGTACTGGCGGTAGTGGTAGAAGCCTTCGCGGCCACGGACGTCACCGAGGGCGGTGTCGGTGACGACGACACCGGCGAGGCCACGGGGGGCGGCGGGGGCGACAGGTGTGCTGGTCATGGCTGCTCTCTCTCCTTCGTGCATGCAACATTGATTCGACTGTCCATGCTTGACGGAAGATCTGTCAATGTTGATTGAATCAATGCATGAGCGGAGTGGATACGGTGGTTTCCATGACGGATCAACCAGGGCACGAGCGGCACGACGCACCCCGGCTCACCACCCGGCAGGCGGCCGAGCTGCTGGGCGTGAAGCCGGAGACGGTGTACGCCTACGTCAGCCGGGGCCAGCTGAGCAGCGTGCGGGCCGCCGGGGGCCGGGGCAGCACGTTCGACGCCGAGGAGGTCCGGGCGCTGGCGCGGCGTTCGGGGCGCCGGGACCCGTCCCCGGCCAGTGGCGACCTGGCCTTCCGGACGGGCATCACGCTCATCGAGGACGACCGCTGCTACTTCCGCGGGGTCGACGCGACGGAACTGGCCCGGCACTACGGCTACGAGGAGGTCGCCGAGTGGCTGTGGACGGGTGAGCCGCGGCCGGGCGCCCGCTTCGCCGCACCCGCCGGGACCCTCGCGGCGGCCCGCAGGGCGGTCGAGGCGCTGCCCGCGCACAGCGGGTCGACGGACCGGCTGCGGGTGGCGGTGACGGCTGCCGCGGCCACCGATCCGCTGCGGTTCGACCTGGCGCCGGAGGCGGTGCTGAACAGTGCGCGCGGCCTCATCCCGACGCTGGTCGGCGCGTTGCCGGTGCTGGGCGGTCCGGCGGCCGAAGGGGGTCGGCTGGCGGCGGACCTGTGGTCACGGCTCACGGCGGAGCCGGCCGACGCACCGTCCCTCGCCGTGCTGGACGCGGCCCTGGCGCTGCTGATCGACCACGACCTGGCGGCCTCCACCCTGGCCGCCCGGGTCGCCGCCTCCGCGCGGGCCCATCCGTACGCCGTGGTCTCGGCGGGCCTCGGCGTGCTGGAGGGGCCGCTGCACGGTGCGGCGAGCGGCCTGGCGCACCGGCTGCTCCGGGAAGCGCTGGACCGGGGCAGCGCGGTCCCCGTGGTCGCCGACCATCTGCGGACCGGGCGGCGGGTGCCGGGCCTGGGCCACCGGCTGTACCGGGGCGAGGACCCCCGGGCGGCCGTCCTGTTCGACCTGCTGGCGGAGGTGCCGCAGGCGGCCGGGGCGCTGGCGGCGGCCCGTGAGGTGGTGGCCACGACGGCGCGGCACACTCCGCTGCACGCCAACATCGACCTGGCGCTGGCGGTCCTGTCGGTCTCCCAGGGCATGGCGGCGGACGCGGGCGAGACCGTGTTCGCGGTGTCCCGCACGGCGGGCTGGATCGCCCACGCGCTGGAGGAGTACGGGGAGCGCCCGCTCCGCATCCGGCCGAGCGGGCAGTACACCGGCCCCCGGCCGCCCCAGCCGCTCCCCTGACCAGGGCCCCGGGCCGCAGGTCCGGACCAAGGGCCCTCGGGAGCGCAAATTAGCTACGGATCACAGGGAATTCTCGCGCGGCGGCTGCGCGGTGGATCCGCGCACCACCAGCTCGGGCTCGAAGAGCAGCTCGTCCGAGGGCACGGCCCGCCCGCCGATCTGCACCGAGAGCAGCTCCACGGCCGCGCGCCCCATGGCCTCGATGGGCTGGCGGACGGTGGTCAGGGGCGGCTCGGTGCAGTTCATGAAGGCCGAGTCGTCGTAGCCGACGACGGACACGTCGCCGGGCACCGAGAGCCCCCGGCGGCGAACGGCACGCACGGCGCCCAGCGCGAGCGGGTCGCTGGCGCAGATGATGCCCGTGACGCCCCGCTCCAGCAGCCGCGTCGCGGCGGCCTGCCCGCCCTCCAGCGAGAACATGGCCCGGGCCACCCACTCGTCGGGGATGCTCGTACCGGTCTCCTCGGCGAGCACCCGGGCGGCGGCGAGCTTGCGCTGCGAGGGCACGTGGTCGGACGGCCCGAGCACGAGTCCGATGCGCTCGTGGCCGAGCGAGACGAGGTGACGCCAGGCCTGCTCGACGGCGACGGAGTCGTCGCAGGAGACGCCGGGGAAGCCGAGGTGCTCGATGGCCGCGTTGATCAGAACGACGGGGATCTTGCGGTCGGCGAGCACCTTGTAGTGGTCGTGCGGGGCATCCGCCTGGTGGTAGAGGCCACCCGCGAAGACCACGCCGGAGACCTGCTGCTGGAGGAGCAGCTCGACGTAGTCGGCCTCGGAGACGCCGCCCTTGGTCTGGGTGCAGAGCACCGGGGTCAGCCCCTGCTGGGCGAGCGCGCCGCCGACCACTTCGGCGAAGGCCGGGAAGATCGGGTTCTGGAGCTCGGGCAGGACGAGCCCGACCAGCCGCGCGCGCTCGCCGCGCAGCTGGGTCGGGCGTTCGTAGCCGAGGACGTCCAGCGCGGAGAGGACGGCCTGCCGGGTGGCGTCGGAGACGCCCGGCTTGCCGTTCAGCACCCGGCTGACCGTCGCCTCGCTGACTCCCACTTTCTGGGCCACTTGAGCAAGTCGTCGCGTCATGAACGCAAGATTAGCGCAAGAAACGCAAGCAGATTGCGTTGATGGTGAACTCCCTCGGAACACTCGCGGGGGCAGCGCTGAAACGCTCACAGACGCGGCGGCCGTAAGCAAGAGGGAGGCATGAGGGAGGTGAGAGGTACACGGAGCGGACGCCTGTGTTCCAGGGCTCCGCGCGACAAGATTTCCGCCCCGGCCGCCCGGCCCTTACCGTCTCTACGATGAACGCCCCACCGACCCCCGGCCGGGGACCGCGCCGGTTCGGCTGGCCCCAGCGGGTCTTCTCCCAGGTCCTGCTGATGCAGCTGGCCATCATCACCGGTGTGACGATCCTGGTCACCGGCCTCTTCCTGGCCCCGCTCAGCGAGCAGCTGGACGACCAGGCGATGCGCCGCGCCCTGGCCATCGCCCAGTCCACCGCCGCCGACCCGGACATCGTGGAGAATCTGAGCAGCACGGACCCGTCGGACGGGGGCCCGGTCCAGTCGGCCGCCGAGCGGGTCAGGCGGGCGACCGGCGCGAAGTACGTCGTCGTCATGAACCAGCGCGGGGTGCGCTGGTCGCATCCCGACACCCACCGGATCGGCGCGGTCGTCTCCACCGACCCCGGGCAGGCGCTGCGCGGGCGTGAGGTGATGGAGATCGACAGCGGCACCCTCGGCCGCTCGGCCCGGGGCAAGGTGCCGTTGTTCGGCCCGTCCGGCGAGGTGATCGGCGCGGTGTCGGTGGGTATCGCGTACGACAGCGTCCGCGCCCGGCTCCTCGCGGCGATCCCGGGGCTGTTGGCGTACGCGGGCGGGGCCCTGGCCGTCGGGGCGCTCGCCGCGTATCTGATCTCCCGGCGCTTGCAGCGGCAGACCCATGACCTGGCCTTCTCCGATATCTCCGCGCTGCTGACCGAACGCGAGGCCATGCTGCACGGCATCCGCGAAGGGGTCGTGGCCCTCGACGGGGCGGGCCGCGTCCGGCTGCTGAACGACGAGGCGCAGCGGCTGCTGGGGCTGGGCCCGGAGGCGGCGGGCCGCCCGCTGGAAGAGGTGCTGGGCGACGGGAGGACCACGGACGTGCTGGCGGGGCGGGTGGTCGGCGACGATCTGCTGGCGGTACGGGGCAGCCGGGTGCTGCTGGCCAACCGGATGCCCACGGACGACGGCGGAGCCGTGGTGACCCTGCGCGACCGGACCGAGCTGGAGCACCTGGGCCGCGAACTCGACTCCACCACGGGGCTGATCGACGCCCTGCGCGCCCAGGACCACGAGCACGCGAACCGGCTGCACACCCTGCTGGGGCTGCTGGAGCTGGAGATGCACGAGGACGCGATGGAGTTCGTCACCGAGGTGGTCGGCGTGCACCGGGCGACGGCCGAGCAGGTCACGGAGAAGGTCCAGGATCCGCTGCTGGCCGCCCTCCTCGTCGGCAAGACGACGGTCGCCGCCGAGCGCGGTGTCTCGTTGCGGCTGGCTCCGGGCACGCTGCTGCCGGACCGGGTGGTCGATCCCCGGGGCCTGGTGACGGTGGTGGGCAACCTCGTCGACAACGCCACGGACGCGGCGGCCGGATCGGACGGGGCGCGGATCGAGGTCGGCCTGCGGACCGAGGGCCGTACGGTGGTCCTGAACGTGTGCGACAGCGGCCCCGGCGTCCCGCAGGACCAGCACGCGTCGATCTTCACCGAGGGCTGGTCCACCAAGGACGTCCCCGCGCACGGCAAGCGCGGCCTCGGTCTCGCCCTCGTACGCAGGCTCGCGGAGCGTCAGGGAGGCAGTGTGACGGTGTCCGGGGCGGACGGCGGCGGCGCGGTGTTCACGGTCGTGCTGCCGGAGGCGCTGGCGGAGCCCGCCGCGGGTTCCCTGGACGGTCCGCGCCACCCCTCGCGTCCGGCGACGGGAGAGCAGCGGTGATCGAGGTCCTGATCGTCGACGACGACGTGCGGGTGGCGCAGATCAACGCGGCGTACGTCGCCAAGGTCCCCGGCTTCCGGGTGGCCGCGCAGGCTCACTCGGCGGCCGAGGCGCTGACGGCCGTCGAGGAGGTCCCGGTCGACCTGATCCTGCTGGACCACTATCTGCCCGACCGCAACGGCCTCGCCGTCGTACGGGAGCTGCGCCGCCTCGGCCGACAGGTCGACGTGGTGATGGTGACGGCCGCCCGGGATGTCGCGACCGTGCAGGACGCGATGCGGCACGGCGCGCTCCAGTACCTGGTGAAGCCGTTCACGTACGCGGGTCTGCGCACGAAGCTGGAGGCGTACGCGGCGCTGCGGCGGACGCTCGACGGAGGCGGGGAGGCCGAGCAGGCGGAGGTGGACCGGCTGTTCGGCGCGCTGTGGGCGGCGGGCGAGCCGGCCCTCCCCAAGGGCCACTCCCCCACCACCGCCGACCTCGTCCGGCGGGCCCTGCGCGGTGCCGACGGTCCGCTCTCCGCGCAGGAGATCGCCGACAGCGCGGGGATGAGCCGGCAGACCGCCCAGCGCTATCTGAAGCTGCTCGAGCGCACCGGCAAGGTCCGGTTGACCCTGCGGTACGGCGAGACGGGCCGGCCGGAACACCGGTACGCCTGGGCCGCGGGCTGAGCCGCCCGGGGCCCCGCCACGCCCTACGCCGCCCCGGCCCCCGTCAGCGCCCGCACCTCGGCCTCGGCGTGCCTGGCCTCGTCGGGCGGCTCGGGCGAGGTGACCGTACCGATCCAGCCGGCCAGGAAGCCGAGCGGGATCGAGACCAGGCCCGGGTTCTCCAGCGGGAAGAGCTGGAAGTCGACGCCGGGGAGCAGGGACGTCGGGCTGCCCGAGACGACGGGCGAGACCAGCACCAGGACGACCGCCGGGACCAGACCGCCGTACACCGACCAGACCGCGCCCCGGGTGGTGAAGTTGCGCCAGAACAGCGAGTAGAGCAGGACCGGGAGGTTCGCGGAGGCGGCCACGGCGAAGGCGAGGCCCACCAGGAAGGCGACGTTGAGGTCCTGGGCGAGCAGCCCGAGACCGATCGCGACCGCGCCGATCCCGGCGGCGGCGATGCGCGCCACGGCGACCTCGCTGCGCTTCTTGCGTCCGGGGCGGCGGAGCGAGGCGTAGAGGTCGTGGGCGACCGAGGCGGACGAGGCGAGCGTGATGCCCGCGACGACGGCCAGGATGGTGGCGAAGGCGATGGCGGCGACCACGGCGAAGAGAATCGTTCCACCGGTGGAGCCCCCGCCGCCGCCGAGATCGAGCGCCAGCAGGGGGATCGCGGTGTTGCCCGCGGCGTTCGACGCGCGGACCTCGGCGGAGCCGACGAGTGCGGCGGCGCCGAACCCGAGCACGATCGTCATCAGGTAGAAGCTGCCGATCAGGCCGATGGACCAGACGACGGAGCGGCGCGCGGCGCGGGCGGTGGGCACGGTGTAGAAGCGCGACAGGATGTGCGGCAGCCCCGCCGTACCGAGGACCAGGGCCACGCCCAGGCTGATGAAGTCGAAGCGCGAGGTCCAGTCCCCGCCGTACCGCAGTCCGGGGGCGAGGAAGTCCTTGCCGTGCCCGCTGCGTTCGGCCGCCGTGTTGAGCAGGCTGTTGATGTTCCCGTGGAAGTGGACCAGGACGAGCACGGTCAGCGCGAGGGCTCCGGCCATCAGCAGGACGGCCTTGACGATCTGGATCCAGGTGGTGGCGCGCATGCCGCCGAAGGACACGTAGATCACCATCAGCGCGCCGACCCCGACCACGGTCCAGGACCGGGCCGCGTCGCTCGTGCCGCCGAGCAGGAGGGCCACCAGGCTGCCCGCGCCGACCATCTGGGCGACCAGATACAGCACGGAGACGGTGACGGACGAGGTGCCGACGGCGGTACGCACCGGGCGCTCCGCCATCCGTGCGGCGACCACGTCGGCCAGCGTGAACCGGCCGCAGTTGCGGACGAGTTCGGCGACGAGCAGCAGAACGACCAGCCAGGCGACGAGGAAGCCGACGGAGTAGAGCATGCCGTCGTAGCCGAAGAGGGCGATCAGCCCGGAGATGCCGAGGAAGGAGGCCGCAGACATGTAGTCGCCGGCGATGGCGAATCCGTTCTCCATGGGCGTGAAGAGGCGTCCGCCGGCGTAGAACTCCTCGGCGGAGCCCTGCCGGTTGCGGCCGACCCAGGTGGTGATGAAGAGCGTCACCGCGATGAACGCGCTGAACAGCAGCAGGGCGAGGGTCTGGTGGTCTCCTTTCACCGTCCGAGCCCTCTCGTCATCTCCTGGGTGTCCCAGCGCAGATCGAGCGCCGCCCGGTCCCTGCGCAGCCGCGCGTGCCGTGCGTACGCCCAGGTGAGCAGGAACGTGGTGAGGAACTGGCCGAGCCCCGCCACCATCGCGACGTTGACCGCTCCGGCGACCGGGCGGGCCATCAGGGCGGGGGCGGTGGTCGCGGCGACCACGTAGGCGAGATACCAGAGCAGGAAGGCGAGGGCGGCGGGGGCCACGAAGCGGCGGTAGCGGCGGCGCACCTCGCGGAACGCGTCGCTGCGGTGCACTTCCAGATAGATGTCGGCCGCGCTGGGCCGGGGGTCCGGCTCCGCCGCACCGGACGCGTCGAGGGCCGCGGCGCCTCCCGTACCGTCCTGGTCGCCCCGGCCGGGCGCCGGTACGTCGTCCCACGGGTCGTCGAGCCGCACTCCCGCGGTCTGAGGCCCTGCTTCCTTCTCCACCGAACAACTCCCCTGATTCGCGGACCTTTTCGGCCGCACGGTCAACCTTGGGCGGTTCGGTGGGGTCCCGGGCGCGTCATTCGCCCGACTTCACCCCTTCAGGTGACAGATATCCGGGACTGCTGCGCGTTTCCCCGGTGGGACCCCCGGGAAACGCACGCGGCCCCCGCTCCGGCGGAACCGGGGCGGGGGCCGTGCGACGGGATCCGGGGATCAGGCGTCGATGCGCGAGCGGTCCAGGGTGGCCGCGGAGCTCGTGATGAACTCCTTGCGGGGCGCGACCTCGTTGCCCATCAGCAGGTCGAAGACCTGCTCGGAGGATTCCAGGTCGCCGATGTTGATGCGCCGCAGCGTGCGGTGGCGCGGGTCCATCGTCGTCTCGGCCAGCTGGTCGGCGTCCATCTCACCGAGGCCCTTGTAGCGCTGGATCGACTCCTTGATCCGGATGTTCTTGCGCTGGAACTCCAGGAGGGTCTGGCGCAGTTCGCTGTCGGAGTAGGTGTAGACGTACTTGTCCTGGCCCTTCTTGGGCTGGACCAGCTCGATCCGGTGCAGCGGCGGCACCGCGGCGAAGACCCGGCCCGCCTCGACCATCGGGCGCATGTAGCGCTGGAAGAGGGTCAGCAGCAGGCAGCGGATGTGGGCGCCGTCGACGTCGGCGTCCACCAGCAGAACGATCTTCCCGTAGCGCGCGGCGTCGATGTCGAAGGTCCGCCCGGACCCGGCTCCTATGACCTGGATGATCGCGCCGCACTCGGCGTTCTTCAGCATGTCGGAGACGGACGACTTCTGGACGTTGAGGATCTTGCCCCGGATCGGCAGCAGCGCCTGGAACTCGCTGTTCCGGGCCAGCTTGGCGGTGCCGAGCGCCGAGTCCCCCTCGACGATGAACAGCTCGCTGCGGTCGACGTCGTCGCTGCGGCAGTCGGCGAGCTTGGCGGGCAGCGAGGAGGACTCCAGCGCGGTCTTGCGGCGCTGGGCGTCCTTGTGCTGCCGGGCCGCGATCCGGGTGCGGGCGGCGGCCACGGCCTTCTCCAGCACCGACCGGGCCTGCGCCTTGGCATCCCGCTTCGTCGAGGTCAGGAAGGACTTCAGCTCCTTGGCGACGACATTGGCGACGATCCGGTTGGCCGCCGAAGTGCCGAGCACCTCCTTGGTCTGCCCCTCGAACTGCGGCTCGGCGAGCCGTACGGTGACGACGGCGGTGAGCCCTTCGAGGGCGTCGTCCTTGACGATGTCGTCCTCGGCGACCCGCAGCATCTTGGCGGAGCGCAGCGCCTCGTTCACCGTCTTGGTCAGGGAGCGCTCGAACCCGGTGACGTGGGTGCCGCCCTTGGGGGTGGCGATGATGTTCACGAACGACCGTACGGTCGTGTCGTAGCCGGTGCCCCAGCGCAGGGCGATGTCGACGCCGAGTTCGCGGGTGACCTCGGTGGCGGTCATGTGGCCGCGGTCGTCGAGGACCGGGACGGTCTCCTTGAAGGTGCCCGTCCCGCTCAGGCGCTGGACGTCGCAGACGGCCTTGTCCTGGGCCAGGTACTCGCAGAACTCGCTGATGCCGCCGTCGAAGCGGAACGTCTCCTCCGTCTTGCCCTCGCCGTCGAGCCCCCGCTCGTCGCGGACGATGATCGTGAGGCCGGGGACGAGGAAGGCCGTCTGGCGGGCCCGCTGGTAGAGCGTCTCCAGGTTGAGCTTGGCGTCCTTGAGGAAGATCTGCCGGTCCGCCCAGTACCGCACCCGGGTACCGGTACGGGTCTTGGGGACGCGCTTGCCCTTGTGCAGGCCGTTGGCCGGATCGAACGGGCTGTCCGGCCCCTGTTCGGTGAACATGCCGGGGACGCCGCGCCGGAAGCTGATGGAGTGGGTCGCGCTGTTGCGGTCGACCTCGACGTCCAGGCGGGAGGAGAGGGCGTTGACCACGGAGGCGCCGACGCCGTGGAGACCGCCCGAGGCCGCGTAGGAGCCGCCGCCGAACTTGCCTCCGGCGTGCAGCTTGGTCATGACGACCTCGACGCCGGAGAGGCCCGTCTTGGGCTCGACGTCCACCGGGATGCCCCGGCCGTTGTCCCGGACCTCGACGGAGGCGTCGTCGTGGAGGATGACCTCGATCTGGTCGCAGTAGCCGCCGAGGGCCTCGTCGACGGAGTTGTCGATGATCTCCCAGAGGCAGTGCATCAGGCCACGGCTGTCGGTGGACCCGATGTACATGCCGGGACGCTTGCGGACCGCCTCCAGCCCTTCGAGGACGAGGAGGTGCCGCGCGGTGTAGTTGGAGCTGTCCCGGTCGCCTCCTGCTGCGGCCAGCATCGCGGTGGACGGCACGGACGTTTCGGCGGTCACGCGGTTCGCTCCTCGCTGAATTTCATCTGGGGCCCCCGTGGGTATCGGGCTGGGCGTCGGTTGCCGCTGAGAGCCTACAGAGGCCTGGTAGAGCGGTTGTAACGCCACCCTCGGGGAATCCTCATGCTAGTCGAGCTCTATCCGAGCTCGCATGGATGTTCGATCATTCGTTGGAGTGACGTGCACATCACGTTCCCTTCGACGCATGAACCATTTAGGCTCCGGGCACGTCCTCATGAACAAACCGGCAAGCCGGCCGGCGGGACCCACCCCCTAGACAAGCAATGCGAAACCGTAGCGCTCCGCATACGGCACATTCGCCGCCAACCGGCAACAGACAGCCACACCGAGAAGAAGTTTCGAAGAAAAGCCACGAGCGGGAACGTTTTCGGCCTGGTTGGATGTTGACCCTGGTACGACAGCTCGTCGAGCTAGAGAAGAGGCGACGTGACTACTGTTCTGACCCCCGCGAGCCCGCTGACCGCAGCAGACCGCTGTGACCGTTGCGGCGCCCAGGCCTATCTGCGCGTCGTCCTGATCAGCGGCGGTGAACTGCTCTTCTGCGCCCACCACGGGCGCAAGTTCGAGCCGGAACTCAAGAAGATCGCCGCGGAAATACAGGATGAGACGGATCGGCTGACCGCCGTACAGACGGCTGCTGCCGACGAGGACCAACACTGACACCTCGCATCCACGACGAGCCAGGGGCCGGTCCAGGACCGGCCGACGGGCGGCTCCCCCACTGGGGGAGCCGCCCGTTCTCGTTCGGTGCGCTGCCGGTGTTGCGGGCCGCAGGGGAGGCCCGAGGGGCTGCACGTGGCCTCTGGGGCCTCCGGGGCTGTACGTGGCCTCTGGGGCCTCTGGAGCTGCCCGTGGCCTCTGGCACCTCCGGGCTGTGTGTGGCCTCCGGGGGCCTCTGGGGCTGTACGAGCCTCCGGGGCGTCCGGAGCTGCACGTGGCCTCCGGTGGCCCGTGCCCTGCGGGGCCTCGGTACACCCGTGCCGCCTCGAAGGCGGTTGCGGCCCCCGAGACCCCGGTCACGAAGCCGTACGGCTCCGAGGCGGCACGGCGCGGCTCAGATGCGGCCCGCGGCCCAGTCCAGCGCGGCGGAGACCCGGGTGTACACCCCGGGGCTGCCCGGCCGCCCGCAGCCGCTGCCCCAGGACACCAGGCCGATGAGCCGCCCACGGGCCACCAGCGGCCCGCCGCTGTCGCCCTGGCACGCGTCCCGGCCCCCCGCGGGCTCACCCGCACAGAGCATCGCCGAGGCCTTGTACGTACCCTCCCGGCCGCCCGGGTAGGCGCGCGCGCAGTCGCCGTCCGGCAGGACCTGGACCCGGGCGGAGCGAAGCACGGAGGCGTACGTGCCGCTGCCCGTCGTATCGCCCCACCCGTAGACGTCAGCGGCGGTCCCGGCCCGGTAGGCGGCGTCCCCGCTCCTGGCCATCGGAATGGTCGCGCCCCTCGGCAGGGCGCGGGACAGGGTCAGGACCGCGAGGTCGCCCGCGTTGGAGACCGGGTCGTAGGCCGGGTTCACCCAGATGCGCCGGACCGGGACCTCCCGGCCGCCGGAATCGCTCAGCCGCTCCCGGCCGGCGATGACGAGCAGGTCCTTCACCCGCTTCGCCGGTCCGCCGAGCGCCTCGTCACTCAGACAGTGGGCGGCCGTCAGGATCTTCGTGGGCGCCACGGCCACACCGCCGCAGAACTGCCCGGAGCGCGTGTCGCCGAACCGGTCCCGGCTCGACAGCGCCACGACCCAGGGGCTGTCCGCCACGGGGGCGGGGCGCCCGCCGATGATGATGCTCTCCGCGGCCGCCGGGGAGGGGGCGGCGAGGGGCAGCACGGCCGAGGCGGCGGTCAGGGCGAGCGCCCCGGTCAGGGCACGGACGAGGGGACGGGGCATGGAGGCTCCTGACACTGAGGCGATAAACCGTTTCACCCAGCGTGATCCAGGCAGTCCGTGTCAGGCCCCGGAGACACGCCGGAGGGCCCGGATCCCCTGGGGGGGTTCCGGGCCCTCGGCCGGTGAATACTCGGCGTTCCGCCCTTCGGCGGCCGCCTTCCGCGCTCTAGTCCAGGTAGTCGCGGAGCACCTGGGAGCGGGACGGGTGCCGGAGCTTCGACATCGTCTTCGACTCGATCTGACGGATGCGCTCACGCGTCACGCCGTAGACCTTGCCGATCTCGTCGAGCGTCTTCGGCTGACCGTCGGTGAGACCGAAGCGCATCGAGACCACGCCGGCCTCACGCTCGGAGAGCGTGTCGAGCACGGAGTGCAGCTGCTCCTGGAGGAGCGTGAAGCTGACCGCGTCCGCCGGGACGACGGCCTCGGAGTCCTCGATGAGGTCACCGAACTCGCTGTCGCCGTCCTCGCCGAGCGGGGTGTGCAGCGAGATCGGCTCGCGGCCGTACTTCTGGACCTCGATGACCTTCTCCGGGGTCATGTCGAGCTCCTTGGCCAGCTCCTCCGGGGTGGGCTCGCGGCCCAGGTCCTGGAGCATCTGACGCTGCACACGCGCGAGCTTGTTGATGACCTCGACCATGTGCACCGGAATACGGATGGTGCGGGCCTGGTCGGCCATCGCGCGGGTGATCGCCTGACGGATCCACCAGGTGGCGTACGTGGAGAACTTGTAGCCCTTGGTGTAGTCGAACTTCTCGACCGCGCGGATCAGACCGAGGTTGCCCTCCTGGATCAGGTCCAGGAAGAGCATGCCGCGGCCGGTGTAGCGCTTGGCCAGGGAGACCACCAGACGGAGGTTGGCCTCCAGGAGGTGGTTCTTGGCCCGGCGGCCGTCCTCGGCGATGATCTCCAGCTCGCGCTTGAGCTTCGGCGCGAGCTTGTCGGCGTTCGCCAGCTTGTCCTCGGCGAAGAGACCGGCCTCGATGCGCTTGGCGAGCTCGACCTCCTGCTCCGCGTTGAGGAGGGGGACCTTGCCGATCTGCTTCAGGTAGTCCTTGACCGGGTCGGCGGTGGCGCCGGCGACGGCGACCTGCTGCGCAGGTGCGTCGTCCTCGTCGTCGTCGGAGAGGACGAAGCCCTTGTTCTCGCCCTCGCCCTCCTCTTCCTCGCCCTTGCCGGCCTTGACCTCCTCGACCGGCTCGTCGCCGTCGAGGAGCTCGTCGTCCTGCTTGCCGGACTTCTTCGCGGCGGTCTTCTTGGCCGCCGTCTTCTTCACGGCTGTCTTCTTGGCAGCGGTCTTCTTGGCCGCCGCCTTCTTTGCCGGAGCGGCCGCGACGGCGTCGTCGGCCACCGCGTCCGCGCTCTCGGCCGCCGGGGCGGCGGTGGCCGCGACGGTCCTGGTCACGGTGGTCTTCGCCGCGACAGTCTTGGTGGCGGTGCGCTTGACCGGGCTCTTCGCTGCGACGCTCTTGCGGGCGCGCTTCGGCGACTCCGCGGCACTGACCATCAGCGTCACACCCTCTTCCTCGAGGATCTGGTTGAGGCTGCGCAGAACGTTCTTCCACTGGGTTGGCGGAATCTGGTCAGCCTCGAAGGCCCGACGCACGTCATCGCCGGCGATCTGCCCATCAGCCTTTCCCCGCTCGATGAGCGCCATCACAGATTCGGACTCGGCGATCTCCGGCGGGAGCGTACGGGATGTGCTGGCCGACACGAACAACCTCTCGGAACGATGGAAACGGCTTCCGGCCCTGCCCTGGAGGGGGCTGGAACCGACGACCGCCGACTGGGGATGTCGTCGACGGCGCGGGTTTGGCCTCAGAACTGAAACAGCGCGCCCCAGGGCTGCTGTATTCCTTCCGCTGCGCTCACCTCTTAGGTCATCGCGCTGCTTCGAGGAGTGTTACGGCCAATCCGCGTGGCCCGAGTCACACCCCATTTGCGGCATACGGGACCAAAGGCTGCATCCCCTTCCATTGTGCCGCCGGACCCGTACGGTCCGGCGGCACCGGGCCCGCGGTACCGCCGCCCCGGTCAGTGCTCGCGCGGCGCGGGAACCACTCGTTCGACGTCGGGATGGACGACGAGCAGTTGACGCATGGCGGTCTCGGCGGCCCCGGCGTCACCCGATGCCAGGGCATCGGCGATCCGGGCGTGGTGGGCGAGCGACGCCTCGCCGGGACGGTCACAGCCGGTGACGGGGCCACCGGAGACATGAAGGGCGGCCGAGACGATGCCGGAAAGGTGTTCGAGCATGCGGTTGCCCGCGGCCTGGATGAGCAGGGCGTGGAACTCGGCGTCGGCGCGGGAGAAGGTGATCGTGTCGCCCTGCCCCATCGCGTGCCCCATGATCTCGACCATGTCGGCGAGCCGCTGCTGGATGTCGTCCCGACCGTGCCCGGCGGCGAGGCGGGCCGCGAGCGGCTCGATGGTCCAGCGGAGCTCGGCCAGCTCACGGCGCTGGTCGTCCCGCTGCGGACCGAAGGCGCGCCATTCGATGATGTCGGGATCGAGCAGGTTCCAGTCGCTGACCGGGCGGACCCGCGTCCCCACATTGGGACGCGCACTGACCAGCCCCTTGGCTTCGAGGACGCGCAGGGATTCCCGGACGACGGTACGGGAGACCTCGAAACGCTGACCGATCTCCTCGGGTACGAGGGGGCGGTCCGCGCCGAGGTCACCGGAGACGATCATCTGACCCAGCTGCTGGACGAGTTGGCCGTGGAGACCGCGCCCCCGGCTGGCCGAGCCCCGTCGGCTCGCCCGTCCCAGCTCGGAATCGGCGCCTCCCCAGGACCGGGTCGCGGCACGCTCGCCGGCCGGCGCCTCCGGATAGGGATAGCGGTCGAGTTCGCCCGAGCCGGCCAGGCCGGAATCGGCGGTGCGGGCGGCGGTCATCATGGTGTGCGCAAGGGTACTCACGCATCCTTTGTCGGCGCGGCTCGCTCACCCCTTGAGGTCTTTGGTGAAAAGCACACGAAAGGGTGATCGGCGCTCACTCCGCAATTGACGCCATATCCGCACAAAGCGGTCATTTTTCAGGGAGTTGCGGGCTCCTCCCCTCGACGTGACGCTGCGGCGATCACCAACGCGCCTTTCCCCTCAGGCCGGTGAACAGATACGCGCAGATCAGGGCTGCCAGCGACAGGGCGAGCGCGGTCCCGACGGGCTGCGCCACCACCCGTGCGACGCCGAGGATCCAGTGGTCCGCCTGCTGCGGCAGCTGCCACCCGGCCAGTTCGCGCAGGCGGCCCGGGAGCCCGGCGACCGAACGCGCGGACGGTACCGCGAACACCTTTTGCACCAGCGGAACGACGAGCACCGGTACGGCCAGTACGGCGGCGATACCCGCCCCGGCCACCCGGAAGACTCCGGCGGCCAGCAGACCCGCCCAGGCGCAGCCAACCGTCAGACCGGCCCAACTCGCCCCCCATGCAAAGGCGTCCGAGGGGACGTCGATCAAGTCCGGTCCGTACACGAGCCGGAGACTCTGCGCTCCGCCCACCACGGTGAGCGCGGCGAGCAACAGGGCGAAGCCCGCCGTCACGGTGAGCTTGGCCAGCAACAGCCCGAGCCGCCGGGGCACGGTGCCGCGAGCGGCGGCGAGCGCGGGATAGCGGAACTCGTCCCCGAAGGACAGCGCCCCGAGCAGACCGGCGCCGAGGGCGGCGGGAGGCAGCGGCAGCAGCGCCGGCCAGGCGGCCAGCACGCGGGGGAGGGCGGTGCCGTCGGTGCGGGCGAGCAGGACGGACATCGCGGCCGACACGACCAGAACGGCCGCCATGATCATGGTCGTTGTCCGGACGCCGAGGGAGCGCCGCAGTTCGTAGCGGAGCGGGCGCAGGGGGCCGCGCGCGGGCCGCACCCGGATCGGGGGCGGCAGCTCGGAGAGGGCGACAGCCGCGTCGTCCCGCTCCACTCCCCCGGCCGCCGGTTCGGCGGGGCCGGTGTCGCCGATCTCGTCGGCGAGTTGGTGCACGGGGACGCCGTGCCGGTAGGCGGTGTCACCGATCTCCGCGCAGTTGCTGCCGTACACCGTCAGCCGGCCACCCGCCTCCTCGACCACCTCGACCGAGCGCCGCGCGGCCCGGGCCTCCCGGCTGACCACGGCCGCCAGCCGGGCGGCGTGCGGGGTGCGCACGGCGACGCGGGCCCGGAGCCGGGTGCGGGCGAAGTCGGCGACGTCCTGGTCGGCGACGAGGCGTCCGCCGCCGATGGTGATGACGCGATCGGCGGTGCGGGCCGCCTCCTTGGGGTCGCCGGTGGTGTGGAGGACCGTGCCGCCCTGGGCCGCGTGCGCGCGCAGCAGCCCGTACAGCCAGCTGTTCTCGCGCGGCGACAACCCGTCCGCCGGCTCGTCCAGGATCAGGGTGTGCGGGTCTCCCAGCAGCGCGGATGCGAGCCCGAGCCGCCGGTCCATCCCCACCGACAGGGTCCCCAGACGCTGGTCCCCGAGTCCGGCGAGGCCGACGACCTCCAGCACCTCGTCGGCCCGGGCGGCGGGTACGCCCGCGGCCGCGCAGAGCATCCGGAGCTGCCCCCGGACGGTCCGGGAGGGGTGGCCGGGCACGTCGCCGAGCAGCACGCCCACCTCCCGTGCCGGGTGGGCGATGCGGTGCAGTGGCCGCCCCTTGAAGTAGGCGACGCCCCGCCCGGCGTCCAGTTCGAGCATCAGCCGCAGGGCCGTGGTCCGACCCGAGCCGGGGGCGCCCAGCAGGGCCGTGACCCGGCCGGGAGGGGCCTCGAAGGTCAGATCGTTCACGGCGGGCGGTCCGTCGCGACGGGGGGCGCTGGTCAGTCCGATGGCCTGGAGCATCGCTTCTCTCGCGTCTCTCGCGGACGGTGAGACCGCTCGGCGGCAAGGGGGTACCGCAGCAAGATAACGCGACATTTCAGACTTTTGGCGCAGGGGCGGATCGACGGGCGTTCCGTGGGACCGGCCCGGGGAAACGCCCGGCGGCTCAGACCTCGGGTCGCAGCATCGGCGGATTGAGCACCGTGGCCGCCCCGGCCCGGAAGAGCTGCGCGGGCCGTCCGCCCTGGCGCGTGGTCGTCCCGCCGGACGGCACCAGGAATCCCGGCGTCCCGGTGACCTTGCGGTGGAAGTTACGGGGGTCGAGGACGACGCCCCACACCGCTTCGTACACCCGGCGCAGCTCGCCGACGGTGAACTCGGGCGGGCAGAAGGCCGTGGCCAGCGAGGAGTACTCGATCTTGGAGCGGGCCCGTTCCACCCCGTCGGCCAGGATCCGCGCGTGATCGAAGGCCAGCGGCGCCGCCTGTTCGCCCTCCCGCCCGGGGCCGGGATGCAGCAGATCCTCGACCGGCGCCCAGCGCGCGCTGTTGGCGTCGCCGCCCGCCCGGGGCGCGGGCAGGTCGGGCGCGAGGGCGAGATGGGCGACGCTGACCACGCGCATCCGGGGGTCGCGCGCCGGATCCCCGTAGGTGGCCAGCTGCTCCAGATGTGCCCCGTTGCCCACGGCCGGTTTCGCCGGATCGTGCGCACAGAGGCCGGTCTCCTCGACGAGCTCGCGCGCCGCCGCGGAGGCCAGATCCTCGTCCAGCCTGACGAAACCGCCGGGCAGCGCCCACCGGCCCTGGAACGGGGTCTCTCCGCGTCGGACGACCAGCGCGCAGAGCGCGTGACGGCGCACCGTGAGCACGACCAGGTCGACGGTGACTGCGAAGGGCGGGAAGGTCGACGGGTCGTAGGGCGGCATGCCGCGATCATAGTCGTCTGCCTGACGATAAACACTCCCTTCGGCATGCTCGTGATCAGTCCGGGTGCCACGGCTTCGGATGCGCCGGGGTGTGCGGCACCACGGTGCGGTCGGGGCGCGCGGTCGAGGAGACGGTCAGTCATGCCGCCGCGCCCTGCTGCCGCGTCGGCCGTACCGCCGGGCATCGCGCGTCCGCCGCCCGGCCGCCGGGACCCGGGGACGCGTCGAGCCGGATGACGCCCTGGGCCGCCCGGTGCCCGGAGGGCGCGGAGCGCGCGCCCGCCGCCGCCCCCCGTCGGGCGACGCGCGGACCTTGCGGACGTGCAGGGGGGTTGCACCCCGGTCGGTGCCGGGCCCCGTTGCCGCCTCCACCGCTTCGGTGCCGGGCCCCGTTGCCGCCTCCACCGCTTCGGTGTCGGCGCCCGCTTCCTCCTCATCGGCATCGGCGTCGGCCGCCTCGCGCAGACACCGGCGCAAGGCCTCCGGATCGAGCCCTTCGTTGCAGGCCCGGTGCAGCAGTTGCGCGAACGTGTAGTCCGGATCGGCGCGCAGCGCCAGCGACAGGGCGACCCGGGCGCCCGGCTCGTCGCCGGTGGACCAGGAGACCCAGCCGGCCAGGGTGAGCGGGGCGGCGGCATGCTCCCCGTACGGTCCGACGCAGCGCCGTGCCAACGTCCGCCACAACCGCAGGGCGGACTGGGCTTCCGGCCCCTCCATCCAGGCGGCGGCCCTGTCCCGGGTCTCGCGGTCCTGGAGCCCGAGGATGACGGCGGCGGCCTCGTCGGAACCGATCAGCTGGTCGTCCCCGGCGTCCGCGAGCGCGGGTGGCGCGGGCTGCGCGTCCTCGATCCGGTCCATGAGCCTGCGCGCCAGCCGGAGGGTCTCCGCCGTGACCTCCCGCCTGGCCCGCTCGTCGAGAAGCCTCGGCAGCAGCGCCGGTCCGGCCGTGTCCAAAGCCTTCTCCTGCGCCCGCACGGCTGCCGGGGTCCGCCAGGGCTGGAGGCGTGCCTCCATGTCGCGCAGCGTGCCCCGGACGTGGACGCCCGCGTAGGTGGCGGCCGCGGCCATCACCGTCGTCCCGGGCATGGCCAGGGGGTTTCCCTGGTCGGGGCAGCACCGCGGGTCGGGGCAGCAGTAGGACCAGTAACGGCCGTCGGAGAGGCAGAGCGCTTCGAGGACGGGGACGTCGAGCGCTCCGCACGCCGTACGCAGACGTTGCGCGAACGGCCTGAGCCGCTCCATGGTCAGCCGACCGCTCGAACCGTCCGGTGAGTCCTGGCAGAGGAAGATCACGATCGCGTCGGGCCTGCCTTCGCGACGCTCGCTCCCCGAGACCAGGCACTCGGCCAACTGGTCGGCGACCGGGCCCCATTCGCCGGGCGCCTGCGGAATCCCGAGGCGGAGCCGGCCGCCGAACCGGCCCTGGCCGCCGTGCAGGGCCACCATCACGACGCTGTCGTTGGGATAGAAGCCCATGAGATACGGGAGGGCGTCGGCGAGGTCGGCGGGACCGCGCAGGGTGATCTGCTGCTCCCCGGCGGGGCCGGTGGATTCGTGGTGCTTGTTCATGGCTCGACGGTCCCCCGAGCCACCGAATCCCGCGACCCCTGTGGATAAAGTTATCCACAGGGGTCGCGCCGCCGTTCGCGGTTTGTCGTAGTCATCGGGTTGCATGGGGGCATGACCAACGCAGACCGTGCAGCGCTCAGGGCTTCGGCCGATTCCGTTCTCGCCCGCCTGGTGGGCGACGACAGCGGTACGGCCGTGCTGCGCGAGGACCAGTGGG
Organism: Streptomyces sindenensis; assembly: GCF_014649035.1. Taxonomy (GTDB): domain Bacteria; phylum Actinomycetota; class Actinomycetes; order Streptomycetales; family Streptomycetaceae; genus Streptomyces; species Streptomyces sindenensis. The sequence continues at coordinate 51,509 of NZ_BMSG01000021.1, read as the reverse complement.
TGGCCATCGAGGCACTCGTCGCCGACAAGCGCAGGGCTCTGGTGGTGCAGCGCACCGGCTGGGGCAAGTCCGCCGTCTACTTCGTGGCGACCTCGCTGCTCCGCGCGCAGGGCGGCGGCCCGACCGTCATCGTCTCACCGCTGCTGGCGCTGATGCGCAACCAGGTCGCGGCGGCGGCCCGGGCCGGGATCAGCGCCCGCACGATCAATTCCTCCAACACCGAGGAGTGGGAGAGCGTCCAGGCCGAGGTGGCGGCGGGCGAGGTCGACGTGCTGCTGGTGAGCCCGGAGCGGCTCAACAACCCGGACTTCCGCGACCAGGTGCTGCCGAAGCTGGCCGCGGCGACCGGGCTCCTGGTGGTCGACGAGGCCCACTGCATCTCCGACTGGGGACACGACTTCCGGCCCGACTACCGGCGGTTGCGGACGATGCTCGCCCACCTGCCGGCCGGCGTCCCGGTGCTCGCCACGACCGCCACGGCCAACGCCCGGGTGACGGCGGACGTCGCGGAGCAGCTGGGCACCGGCGCCGGCACGGACGCGCTGGTCCTGCGGGGGCCCCTGGACCGGGAGAGCCTGAGCCTGAGCGTGCTGCGGCTGCCCAATGCCGCGCACCGGCTGGCCTGGCTGGGCGACCATCTCGGCGAGCTTCCCGGCTCCGGAATCATCTACACGCTGACCGTGGCGGCGGCCGAGGAGATCACCGCCTATCTGCGCCAGAACGGGCACGCGGTCGCCTCGTACACTGGGCGGACCGAGAACGCCGACCGGCAGCAGGCCGAGGACGATCTGCTGGCGAACCGGGTCAAGGCCCTGGTCGCCACGTCCGCGCTGGGCATGGGATTCGACAAGCCCGACCTCGGCTTCGTCGTGCATCTGGGCTCGCCCTCCTCCCCCATCGCCTACTACCAGCAGGTCGGGCGTGCGGGGCGCGGTGTGAAGCACGCCGAGGTGCTGCTGCTCCCCGGCAAGGAGGACGAGGCGATCTGGCAGTATTTCGCCTCCGTCGCCTTCCCTCCCGAGGAGCAGGTGCGGCGCACCCTGGACGTGCTGGCCCACGCGGGGCGTCCGGTCTCGCTCCCGGCGCTGGAGCCCCTGGTCGATCTGCGCCGGACCCGGCTGGAGACGATGCTCAAGGTGCTGGACGTCGACGGTGCCGTGAAACGCGTCAAGGGCGGCTGGATCTCCACGGGCGCCCCCTGGGTCTACGACGCCGAGCGTTACGCCTGGGTCGCCCGGCAGCGGGAGGCCGAGCAGCAGGCGATGCGCGACTACGCCTCGACGACGGCGTGCCGGATGGAGTTCCTGCGGCTGCGCCTGGACGACGAAGCGGCCGCACCCTGCGGACGCTGTGACAATTGCGCGGGCGCCCGCTTCGACGACAAGGTCTCCACCGCCGCCCTGGACGGGGCCCGCCACGAGCTGGGCCGGCCCGGTGTCGAGGTGGATCCCCGCAGGATGTGGCCCACCGGCCTGCCCTCGGTGGGCGTCGATCTCAAGGGGCGTATCCCCGCGGGCGAACTGTCCTTCGCCGGACGGGCGCTGGGCCGGCTCTCCGACATCGGCTGGGGCAACCGGCTGCGCCCCATGCTGGCGGCGCAGGCTCCGGACGCTCCGGTGCCGGACGATGTCACGGACGCCGTGGTCACCGTGCTCGCCGACTGGGCGAAGGGGCCGGGCGGTTGGGCCTCCGGCTCGGCGGACGCGGCTCCCCGGCCGGTCGGTGTGGTGACCGTCGCCTCACGCCACAGGCCGCAGCTGGTCCAGTCGCTAGGCCGGCGCATCTCCGAGATCGGCCGGATGCCCCTGCTCGGGACGGTCTCCTACGCGCCGGGCTCCGATGAGGTGCCGATGTCCCGGACCAACAGCGCGCAGCGCGTGCGGGCGTTGCACGAGACGCTGGTCGTGGAGCCGGATCTGGCGGCGGCGTTGGCGGCGGCGGACGGCCCCGTTCTGCTGGTGGACGATCTGTCGGACACCGGCTGGACCCTGGCCGTGGCCGGACGCCTGCTGCGGCGGGCCGGGGCTCAGGGGGTGTTTCCGCTGGTCCTCGCGGTTCAGGGGTGACAGGGGCGTCATCCCGGACGGGTCTGGGCAGGGATATCAGTGTCATTCCGGCTGATACCCGTCAGCCTCAGCAATTGCTCGTTGCCGCCTGCCGGTAGGCCAGGGAGGATGGGAAGCGCCCCCGCACAGTTCTCGCCGGGCCCGGAAGGGCTGTGCCGCGGCGCGCCCTCACTCGACCCTGCCCGCACCGTGGGCGCGTAGCGAAGGGAGGACCGTGACCTTCGGATTCGCCCCGTCCTCAGCCACGTCGACATCGGCCTCGGTTCCCGCCGGCTCCGCCAATCATCTTGCCCGGATGCTGGAGCCGGCGGAGTGGGCCTCGGCGGGCATCCCTCTGCTGCGCAATCCCCGGGAAGTGGTCAGCGGGCTGCACTCCCGGCACCATCCGGCTCCGGCCACCGCGGTGGTCGCGGTCCTGGACCATGAGGAACGGCTCACCGCGAGCGCCTCGTTCGCCCGACGGCCGACGGTGGCCGCGGACGGCTGGGAGTTCCGCAACGCCCTGCTGGTGCAGTTGCGGCGGGTCATCCCGCACGATCTGCGCCGCCGCGCTCCGGTCCGTACGGCGGTACTTCTGTACTGCCGTGACGGCGACGAACGGTGGACCGAGGAGGACGGCGCGTGGATGTGGGGCCTGCGGGACGCCTGCACCCTGCACGGGCTGCGCTGCGGCGCGTACATCACGCTGACCCGCGGAGGCTGGCAGGTGCTCGGCGAGGGAAGGGGCGGGCGGCGGCCCAGTTCGCTGTCGGAGCCCTCGCTCCTGGCCGACACCGTCTCCGTCGGCGACCACCGGACCGCACCGACCCGGTCGGGCGGCGGAGCCGTGGAGGCGCTGCGTCGCACGGCGGCCCGCTGACCGCCCCCGCCGGTGCTCCGGCCGCCCGCTCGTGGGCGGCCGGAGCACCGGCGGGATGGGCCTCAGACCCCGGCGCCGAGTGCGGAGTTGATCGTCTGCGGGTCCCCGCAGACGATCAGCAGCGCGCCCGCGCGGTCACGGGCGACGGGCAGGGTGCGCGCCACGGTCCGGTCGGCGTCGCCGTTGACCGCGACGACGACCACGGGCCGGGACGCCGCCCGGTCGGCCGCGGATACGTCGGCGAAGAAGACGTCGTCGCCGGCGTCGTGCTGGGCCCAGTACGCGGCTTCGCCGAAGGACAGCTCGTGGGCGGCCCACGGGTGCTGTTCGCCGGTGGTGAGGACCAGGATGTCGCCCGGTGCGCGACCGGACTCCAGCAGCAGGTCGACCGCTTCCTCGGCGGCGTCGAGCGCACCGGCCGCCGGGGCCGGGATCAGCTGGATCTGCGGTGCGGAACCATTCTCTGTCGGCTTCGGACGGGCGGGGGCCGGTACCGGAGCCGCGGGGGCGGGGTGGGCGCGCTGCGCCGGGGGCGCGGGACGCGCGGGGCCGGGGCCCGGGCGGCCGGGACGCGGGGTGGCCGCTGAACGCGGGCCGGGTACGGGACGAGGGGTCGGCGCGGTGCGGCCGGCGGCCGGAGTGACGCGGGGACCCTGGGCGCTCTCGGGAATCTGAGGCTCCTCGGAGATCAGAGGCATGACGGTGGTCTGGGTGGTGTCGGACGCCGAGGTCGTCGGCGCCGGTAAAAGGGGCGCGTGCGCGCGATCAGAATTCGAAGCCGAGCTGGCCCCCGCTTTCGAGTGCGGCCGCCTCGGCGGAAATACGGACCTTCTTCAGGTGCTGCCACCGGGGCAGCGCGTCCAGGTACGACCAGGAGAGGCGGTGATGGGCCGTCGGCCCCCGCTCCTCCAGCGCGGCCCGGTGCACGGGCGAGGGATATCCCGCGTTGGCGTCGAAGGCGAAGTCGACGCAGTCCTCGGACGCGGCACCGAGCTCGGCCATCATCCGGTCACGGTGCACCTTGGCGATCACCGAGGCCGCCGCGACCGCGATACAGGACTGATCGCCCTTGATCACGGTGCGGACCTTCCAGGGAACGCCCAGGTAGTCATGCTTGCCGTCGAGTATCACCGCGTCGGGACGGACCGGCAGCCCTTCCAGGGCGCGCACGGCGGCGAGCCGGAGAGCGGCGGTCATCCCGAGGTCGTCGATCTCCTGCGGCGAGGCGTCGCCCAGGGCATAGGCGGTGACCCAGCTCCGCAGCACGGGTTCGAGCTCGGCACGCCGCCGCGGGGTCAACAGCTTGGAATCGGTGAGACCTTCGGGCGGTCGGCGCAGACCGGTGATCGCCGCGCACACGGTGACGGGTCCGGCCCAAGCGCCGCGTCCGACCTCATCGACACCGGCGACGGTCCTGGCACCGGTGGTAGCGCGAATCGAGCGCTCGACGGTGTGCGTGGGTGGTTCGTACGGCATGGCGCCAGCCAGCGTACGCCGAGAGCCACGGCAGCAACACCCCGGGGCACCGTGCTTACTGCGAATCAGCCATCGAGGGCGGGGTCAGAGGGCCTGCGGGCCCTCCGACCCCAGGGCAAACAGGGGAGTCAGAGGGGCCCGTGGGCTCAGAGGCCGCGGCGGTCCGGAGCGGCGGCGCCGCTCTCGAAGCCGTCGCTCAGTACGGGTCGTAGCCGTCGTCGTCCGGCTCGTAGCCGTCGCGTACCCCGTTGGTGCCGAGGCGGTAGCAGTCCCGGCCGTCGCCCTGCACCGGGCGCTTGTTCAGGATCTCCCTCGCCCGCGCCTCGCCCCAGCTGGTCGCGTACCAGGGGGTGTCGTCGTGGAGAACCTCGCGCTGGATGATCCGCAGCGCACAGGAGCGTTCCGGTTCGGGCAGTCGGTCCAGGGCCGGTACGGCGTCGGCGGAGAGGTCCTTGACGTAGTCGATGTCGATGCCGGCGGACTCGCGGGCCTCGAAGCGCTGGACGTTCTGCTCGGCGATCAGTCCGTCCGGCGAGAGCAGTCCGAAGGCCAGGACCCCGGCCGCCGCGCTCACCGCGATGGCCCGGGGCAGGAACCGTGCCCCGAAGACCCCGGCCGCCAGGATCAGGACCAGCACCACCCCGAGCCAGAGCTCCATCGCGGCCACGGATATCCGGAGCCTGGTGAGTCCGTACTCGTCGACGTACAGGTCCATGCGGCGCAGCGCCGAGGCGACGACGACGAGGGTGAGCACGCAGAGGGTGCCGAGGACGGCGCGCACCAGGGTCCGGTCCCGGCTGCCGCCGCGCGGGGCCCAGCGCAGAGCGAGGGCGATGACGAGAAGGGTGAGCAGGGTGGCCCACAGCAGCTGCCAGAAGCCCTGGCGGGCGTACTCGGCGTGGTCGAGCCCGGTCTCCGCCCGCACCTTCTCGTAACCCCCGAGGAGGACGACGAGCTGGAGGGCGATGAACGCGGCGAAGAGCAGGTTGAGCACGATCAGCGGGAGGGCCCACTCAATCCGTCCCCGGGGTTTGCCGGGGGAAACGGTGATCCCGTCCCAGCGCACCGGGGCGGCCGCGGTGTGGGCGGCGGCGAGCGCACCAGCCAGACCGAGCGCGAAGAGGAAGATCCGCCAGGGGCCCTCGCCGAGCGAGACGTCGGGCGTGAGGTTGCCCAGCAGGTCGGCGAAGGCGGCGTCCGCGCTCGCGAAGAGCGTCCCGAAGACCACCAGCAGCACGACGGCCACCGCCGTGGTGCGCAGGGCCGTGCCCCAGCGCGCCCGGGAGCCGTCGGCGCGGGCGCGTACCCCGCGTACGCCCCAGATGATGCCGGGGACGACCGCGTCGAACAGGCCCAGCGAGCCGATCATGACCCCCAGCCAGCTCCGGCTGCCGTGCAGCGCCAGCGAGCCGAGCGCGAAGGCGGAGACCACGGCCAGGAAGGTGGGCCAGCCCGCGTCACGGAGCGCGGGCACGGCGAGCAGCGCGAGGCCACCGACCGCCCAGGTCACGGTCCAGGGCCGCAGCCGACGGCCCGCCGACCGCGCGGCGAAGAACGCCGCCAGCGCGGCGGGCACGGCCACGATCAGCAGGTTCACCCCGAGCCCGTCGCCCAGGAAGAGCGCGCTCAGGACGGCGGTGGCCAGAGCCGACCAGAGCACGGCGGAGCGCATCAGGGGCGGAGCGGGTGGCCGGAGCCGGGCGGTCACACCGTCGCCCGTGCTGTTCTTGGCTCCGGGCGACCCCGCACCGTACTGCCAGGGGTTGCCGGGCCCGGCAGCCGGCGTGCCCGCGCCTGCCGGCGTGCCGGGGTGCGCGGTGGCCTCGGCGGGCGCGGTGGTTTTGGCGGCCTCGGCGGTCGTGGCGGTCGCTGTCGTCCTGGTGGTCTCGGCGGTCGCTGTGGTGCTGGCGGGCGCGGTGGTTCCGGCGTTCTCTGTGGACGCCGGTGCTTGCGGTTCCGGTCGCGGCTCCGGTGGTGTGCCGGCTTCCGCCGGCTGTTCCGGCGGTCTGGACGCCTCGGACGGCTGATCGGACATGGGACCCCTCCCCCACCGGTTCCGGGCGCGGCCCACGGCCGTACGCCCGGCCCGGTGTCTCATTCGGCGCGCGCCCTCAAGATCAACCAGGGGCGGCGTGGCCGAAAGAGTAGTCCCGAACCCGCGTTCGCGGATACGCAGAGTGATCCTGTGGCAGGACCGTGACAGAGGGGTCCTCGGCAGAGGAGCGGATGGCTCAGCGCGGGGACGGGGCCATCCACGCCGGTGGCTCCTCGGTCTGCGCCAGCCAGCCGGAGGGCGGTGCTCCGGTCTCGCCCGACGCGACGACACCGCCGACGATGGCGCACGTCGTGTCGACGTCGCCGCCCGCCTGGGCCGTCACCCAGAACGCCTCCTCGTAGTTCCCGAGGCTCCTGGCGGCCGACCAGAGTGCGAACGGCACGGTGTCGTGGGCGCTGGTCCGGCGGCCGTTGCCGAGGACCGCGGCGACCGTCCCCGCGTCCTGGTAGTCCAGCATGTCGCGGGCCCGGCGCAGCCCCGCGCCGACGGCGCTGCGGGGCACGAGCGCGATGACGCCGTCGAGGAGGTCCTCGGGGCTGGGCTGTCCGCCGGGAGCGGCGGCGAGCGACGCTGCGGCGGCCACGGCCATCGCCCCCACGACGGCCTCACGGTGCTGGTGGGTGGGGTACGACGAGATCTCCGCCTGGTGCGTCGCCTGCTCCGGATCGTCCGCGTACCAGGCGCCGAGCGGGGCGATGCGCATCGCCGAACCGTTGCCCCAGGAGCCCTGGCCCTTGAACAGCGACGACGACAGTTCCCGCCAGTCGCCGCCCTCCCGTACGAGCCGGAGGAGCCGGTTGACGGCGGGGCCGTAGCCGCGGTCGAAGTCGTGGTGTTCGGCGAAGGAGCGGGCGAGCGCGTCCTGGTCGATACGGCCGTGGTCGGCGAGCACGGCGAGGACCGAGCAGGCCATCTCGGTGTCGTCGGTCCACTGCCAGGGCCCGGGCGGCAGGGCCCGCTGTTTCAGCAGGGGGTAGTTGGCCGGAACGAAGAACTGGGAGCCCAGGGCGTCTCCCACGGACAGCCCACGCAGGCTGGCCAGGGCGCGTTCGAAGCGCCGCGCGGAAGCAGAATCAGCGGTCATCGCACAGCCACTCTAACCGGTGCGGCCGTACGGTTCAGGGTTCCGCCAGCGCTGAAAGGGCCGGTCGAGGGTGTAGCGGCCGTTCTTGCCCAGCAGCAGCGTCCGCGTCTCGCCGTTGCCCGGATTGGACAGCGACTCGAACTCCGCGACCGACCAGTGGAACCAGCGCATGCAGAACAGCCGCATCGTCAGTCCGTGGGTGACCAGCAGGACGTTCTCCGGGTGGTCCGTCTCCTCGAAGCTCCGGTGCAGGCTCTCCAGGAACGCCCCCACCCGGTCGTAGACGTCGGCGCCGGACTCGCCCTGGGCGAAGCGGTAGAAGAAGTGCCCGTAGGCGTCCCGGTAGGCCTTCTGCAGCCGTACGTCGTCCCGGTCCTGCCAGTTGCCCCAGTCCTGCTCGCGCAGCCGGGGCTCCTCGCGGACCCGGACGCGCGCCGGATCGAGGTCGAAGGCCCGGAACGTCTCGTGGGTGCGGCGGTAGGGCGAGATGTAGACGCTCACCCGCTCGTCGCCGAACCGCTCGCGCAGTTCCTCCCCGGTCTCCCGGGCCTGCCGCAGACCGGTGGCGGTGAGCCGGAGCGCGTGGTCGGGCTCCCGCTCGTACACCGTGTCGTCGGCGTTGCCCTCGGACTCACCGTGCCGGACGAGGACAATGCGCTGCGGTCGTGCCATGTCCCGAGCCTAGAACGGATCGGACCCGCACGACCGGTCGGGGCGGCAGGAGGGCGCGGCGCGGGTCGCACCGCCCATGAGCAGACCGCCCGGGGTCACACCGTCCAGGACGGTTCCAGTTCCACGACGTCGCCCGTCAGCTCGATCACGTCCGTCTCGATCTGCGCGCGGGCCGCCAGCCGCTCGGCCCCGGCCGCGCGGTACTTGCCGCGCTCGGCGCTCGACTTCCACAGGGACAGCGCGAGGAACTCGTTGCCCGGTGCCTCGCCGAACACGCCGCGCAGCATGCCGGGCGATCCGGCCATGGCGGGATTCCAGACCTGCTGCTGCATCAGCACGAAGTGCTCGGCCCGGTCCTCGTGCACCCGGCTGTGCGCGACCCTGGCGACGTCCGCCTCCGCGAAGTGGGGCTCGAAGCCCGTCTTCACGTCGAAGCGACGCTCGAAGAGCGTGACCTGCATGTCGCGGAACATGCCCGACTGCCCGGCCGCCAGCCGGTCGTGACCGCGGGCCATGAAGGAGTCGTAGAAGACGCGGTTCTCCCAGAACGCGAAGACATGGGCGACTTCGGGGCGCGTCCGGCTCCACCCGCCGCTCTGTCCCCGGAACCCCGGCTCACCGACCAACCCCGCCCACTTCCGCTGCCCCCGTTCGAAACCGTGACGGTCCACCACCGAACAGCGAATCCACTTCACCAGCACCGCGCCATCGTACGGCGCGGAACGTGGCACGCGTCACGGTCCCCGGGAGTGCACCCGAACCGGTCGTTCCACGAGCAGGTCCGGCAGCGCCCGCCGCGCAGGATCCCCCACTGAGAATGCGGCCACGGACGTCGAATGGCCCGAATCCGCCGTCCGATTCCGGGGCAGTTGGTTCGGCGGCCGGTTCCGTACATGATCGGGTCAGTCGTGTATCGGGTGAGGAGAACGGCCCGTGGGCCGTCGGCCGGGAGGGGAGTTTCTTGAGCACTCCGAACAAGGACATCGAGAAGGTCGAGGTACGGGTCAAATGGGACCCCAGCCCGCACGGGGCGGCGGCCAACGACCTCGACATCATCGCGGCGACGTACCCGGCCGATGATCCCTACGGCGCCCCCGCCTACCTGGTCCACTTCGACAGCCGCTCCCCGGACGGCACCATCACGCTGAACCGGGACAGCCGGACCGGCCAGGGCTTCGGCTTCGACGAGGTCATGACCATCGAGCTGAACCGGCTGGCCGAGCGGTACGGGCGGGTGGTGGTCGGTGTCGCCATCCAGCAGCGCGACGGCCACAAGACCTTCGGCGCCATAGGGAGCACGGCGATGGAGATCGCCGAGGGCTACACGAAGCTGGCGGCGGACGACTTCTCCGGCGTGGCCTGGGCGACCGCGGCGGTCGTCGGGGAGTTCACCCGGGACGGCTCGGGCCCCTGGGGCTTCCGGTCGGCCGTGCGCGGTTACGACGGCGACCCCGACGCTTTCGCCGCCGCGATGGGAAGCCGGCCCGCCGAGGGCTGACGGCTGACGGCTGACGGCTGACGGCTGACGACGGTCAGTTCCGGACAACCCGGGGTGGCATGCCGAAGGGGACCGGCCGGTGGCCGGTCCCCTTCGTGAGCCGCGGGTCAGCTGAGCCCTACGCGGTTCCGCACGCGCTCAGGCGTCCGGTCAGCTGCAACCGCTGGTCGAGCCGCAGCCCTCGCAGATGTAGCAGGAGCCGGCGCGCTGCATCTTCGTGCCGCAGGAGAAGCAGAGCGGGGCGTCGGCGCTGATGCCGAGCTGCATCTCGACCAGTTCGGCCGAGGTGTGCGCGGTCTTCGGCGCCGCCTTCACCGCGGACTCCGCGGGAGCCGGGACCGCCTTCAGGGGCTCGGCGTGGACCGGGGCCGACTGGGCCAGGCTGTCCGCGTCCAGGCCGTCCGCCTCGAACGACGGCTCGTAGCTGCCGGTGTCCAGGTGGCGCTGGCGCTCCTCGGCGGAGTGGATGCCGAGGGCCGAACGGGTCTCGAAGGGCAGGAAGTCCAGCGCCAGGCGGCGGAAGATGTAGTCGACGATCGACTGCGCCATCCGCACGTCCGGGTCGTCCGTCATGCCGGCCGGCTCGAAGCGCATGTTGGTGAACTTCGAGACGTACGTCTCCAGCGGGACGCCGTACTGCAGACCGACCGAGACGGCGATGGAGAAGGCGTCCATCATGCCCGCGAGGGTCGAGCCCTGCTTGGACATCTTCAGGAAGACCTCGCCGAGACCGTCGTCCGGGTAGGAGTTGGCGGTCATGTAGCCCTCGGCGCCGCCCACCGTGAAGGAGGTGGTGATGCCGGGACGGCCCTTGGGGAGACGCTTGCGGACCGGGCGGTACTCGACGACCTTCTCGACCGCCTCGCGGATGGTCTCCTCGGCCTTGGCGGTGACCTCCTCCTTCTCCTTCTCCTTGGTCTTGGCGGAGAGGGGCTGGCCGACCTTGCAGTTGTCGCGGTAGATCGCGAGCGCCTTGACGCCCATCTTCCACGCCTCGAAGTAGACCTCTTCGACGTCTTCGACGGTGGCGCTCTCGGGGAGGTTCACCGTCTTGGAGAGCGCGCCGGAGATCCACGGCTGGATGGCCGCCATCATCCGGACGTGGCCCATCGCGGAGATGGACCGCTCGCCCATCGCGCAGTCGAAGACCTCGTAGTGCTCGGTCTTCAGGCCGGGTGCGTCGACCACGTTGCCGTGGTCGGCGATGTGGGCGACGATCGCCTCGATCTGTTCGGGCTGGTAGCCGAGGCGGCGCAGCGCCTGCGGCACCGTGCCGTTGACGATCTGCATCGAGCCGCCGCCGACCAGCTTCTTGAACTTGACCAGGGCGAGGTCGGGCTCCAGGCCGGTGGTGTCGCAGGACATCGCGAGACCGATGGTGCCGGTGGGCGCGATGACCGAGGCCTGCGCGTTGCGGAAGCCGTTCTTCGCGCCGAGCCGGATCACGTCCTGCCAGGCCTCCGTGGCGGCGGCCCAGACCGGGGAGTCGAGGTCGTCGATGTGGACGGCCTTGGCGTTGGCGTCGGCGTGCTGCTTCATGACGCGCTGGTGCGGCTCGGCGTTGCGGGCGTAGCCGTCGTACGGGCCGACGACCGCGGCCAGTTCGGCGGAGCGCTTGTACGAGGTGCCGGTCATCAGCGAGGTGATGGCGCCGGCGAGCGCGCGGCCGCCGTCGCTGTCGTACGCGTGACCGGTCGCCATCAGGAGGGCGCCGAGGTTGGCGTAACCGATGCCCAGCTGGCGGAAGGCGCGGGTGTTCTCGCCGATCTTCTGGGTGGGGAAGTCGGCGAAGCAGATCGAGATGTCCATCGCGGTGATGACCAGCTCGACGACCTTGGCGAAGCGCTCGGACTCGAAGGACTGGTTGCCCAGACCGTCGTCCTTGAGGAACTTCATCAGGTTCAGCGAGGCGAGGTTGCACGAGGTGTTGTCCAGGTGCATGTACTCGCTGCACGGGTTCGAGCCGTTGATCCGGCCGGACTCCGGGCAGGTGTGCCAGGCGTTGATGGTGTCGTCGTACTGGATGCCCGGGTCGGCGCAGGCCCAGGCGGCCTCGGCCATCTTGCGGAAGAGGGACTTGGCCTCGACCTCTTCGATGACGTCGCCGGTCATCCGGGCGCGCAGCCCGAACTTGCCGCCCGACTCGACGGCCTTCATGAACTCGTCGTTCACCCGGACCGAGTTGTTGGCGTTCTGGTACTGGACGGACGTGATGTCGTCGCCGCCCAGGTCCATGTCGAAGCCCGCGTCGCGCAGCGCGCGGATCTTCTCCTCCTCCTTCACCTTGGTCTCGATGAAGTTCTCGATGTCGGGGTGGTCGACGTCGAGGATGACCATCTTGGCCGCGCGGCGGGTCGCGCCACCGGACTTGATCGTTCCGGCGGAGGCGTCGGCGCCGCGCATGAACGAGACCGGTCCGGAGGCGTTGCCGCCGGAGGAGAGGAGCTCCTTGGAGGAACGGATACGGGAGAGGTTCAGGCCGGCGCCGGAGCCGCCCTTGAAGATCATGCCCTCTTCCTTGTACCAGTCGAGGATCGACTCCATGGAGTCGTCGACGGCCAGGATGAAGCAGGCGGAGACCTGCTGGGGCTGGGGCGTGCCGACGTTGAACCAGACCGGCGAGTTGAAGCTGAAGATCTGGTGCAGGAGGGCGTAGGCCAGCTCGTGCTCGAAGATCTCGGCGTCCGCGGGAGAGGCGAAGTAGTTGTAGTCCTCGCCGGCCTTCCGGTACGTCTTCACGATCCGGTCGATCAGCTGCTTGAGGCCGGTCTCGCGCTGCGGCGTGCCGACGGCGCCGCGGAAATACTTGCTGGTGACGATGTTGACCGCGTTCACCGACCAGAAGTCGGGGAACTCGACGCCACGCTGCTCGAAATTGACCGAGCCGTCGCGCCAGTTGGTCATGACGACGTCACGGCGCTCCCACGTCACCTCGTCGTACGGGTGCACGCCGGGGTTGGTGTGGATGCGCTCGATACGCAGACCCTTGCTCACCTTGGCGCCCTTGGTGCGGGAACCTCGTGCCGGGCCGCTCGCCGTCTCTGTCATGCCGCCTCCCATATGTGGGCGAAAACGCCCTGAAGTGCCCAGATCTTCCCAGGCACAGTGTGTGTCCGTTGCCCCGTGGGCCGCACTCGGCCACGGGAACAGGTCTTGATTCGCCCGGCCACCGGTCGGCGGAGGTGACTCCGGACCGTGACGGGCGCTTACCGCTCAGTCGGCGGCAATGGCGGGGGCGGGGACCTCGGGGGTCTCGCCGTTCCCGCAGTCCTCCGCGGAAGGCCGCTGCGCACGCAGTTCCACGATGGCGGCCTCGAAGCCTTCCAGGGAATCGAACGCCCGGTACACGGACGCGAAGCGCAGGTACGCGACGAGGTCGAGTTCCTGCAGGGGGCCGAGGATGGCCAGTCCCACGTCGTGGGTGGTCAGTTCGGCGCTGCCGGTGGCGCGCACCGCCTCCTCGACCCGCTGGCCGAGTTTGGCGAGGGCGTCCTCCGTGACGGGCCGCCCCTGGCATGCCTTGCGGACGCCGGAGATGACCTTGGTGCGGCTGAAGGGTTCGGTCACGCCGCTGCGCTTGACCACCATCAGCGAGCAGGTCTCCACCGTGGTGAAGCGGCGGGAGCAGTCGGGGCACTGGCGGCGGCGACGGATCGACGTCCCGTCGTCGGTGGTGCGACTGTCGACGACTCTGCTGTCGGGGTGCCGGCAGAAGGGGCAGTGCATGGCTCCCAACCCTCCTTCACGCGCACGACCGAATAGCCTCTTCAGGGCCTTGTCCGGGCCCCTGGAAGCAGTCTCCAGCATAGGCGATGACCACGGCACGGTTGAACCGAGACCACAACTTCTGGGTGACTGAGGCAATCCAACCACTAGATCTAGGGTTGGGTCGCGCTTTGGACCCCATCGCGTGTCGCGCGTCGGGCGTCACCGGAACGCCGCCGCGAGACCGCCGTGAGGCCGCCCGGGGAGCGTGGGCCAGAGAAGAGGGTACGGGAAACGCGGGGGCCGCCGAGCCGCCGGGGCTTCGGCGTCCGGGCCGGATGAAAGACTCCGCACACAGGTCCGGGTGACAGACTTGGCCGGGGCCCGCGGCAGGGCCGCCACGGAGGGCGAACGACCTTCACCGCGGCACCCATACACCCGTCGGCAGTACCACGGCACCCCTTTATTCGTTTTTCACTCGAACGTGTGTTTGGCGCAACCTTTCGAAAGCTACTACCGTTGTCCAGCTAGGGAGAACATTCGAGAGGGGCCGACGTGACCACCACCGCAGACAGCGCCACCATCACCGCCCGGGACCACCGCTCCCAGAGCCGACTTGAGCCGGTGCATGCCATGAATGACTCAGTCACGAACACGGACGGGCCCGAGCCCGCGCGCCCCGGACGTTCCATGCCCGGCAGGCCCCCCGGTATCCGGGCGGACAGCTCAGGGCTCACGGACCGGCAGCGGCGGGTCATCGAGGTCATCCGCGACTCCGTGCAGCGACGGGGTTACCCGCCCTCCATGCGGGAGATCGGTCAGGCGGTGGGCCTCTCCAGCACCTCGTCCGTGGCCCACCAGCTGATGGCCCTGGAGCGCAAGGGCTTCCTCCGCCGGGACCCGCACCGCCCCCGCGCGTACGAGGTGCGCGGATCGGACCAGCCCAGCACCCAGCCGACCGACACGACGGGCAAGCCCGCCGCGTCCTATGTGCCGCTGGTGGGCCGGATCGCCGCCGGTGGCCCGATCCTCGCCGAGGAGTCCGTCGAGGACGTCTTCCCGCTGCCCCGCCAGCTCGTCGGCGACGGTGAGCTGTTCGTCCTGAAGGTCGTCGGCGACTCGATGATCGAGGCCGCGATCTGTGACGGCGACTGGGTCACCGTCCGCCGCCAGCCCGTCGCGGAGAACGGGGACATCGTCGCCGCCATGCTCGACGGCGAGGCCACGGTCAAGCGCTTCCGCCGGGAGGACGGTCACGTATGGCTGCTGCCTCACAACGCCGCGTACCAGCCGATCCCCGGCGACGAGGCGACCATTCTGGGCAAGGTGGTGGCGGTGCTGCGCCGGGTCTGAGGAGACGGCGCGGCTGTCGGTCAGAGCTTGTTGGCCCCGGGACTCCCTAGGACGTCGATCGTGACGTCGGTCCCGGGGCTCTGCCTTCTCCCGGGACGGCGCAACCGACGGACGGCACAGCCCCCGGAAAGCCCCTTTTATGCCCCGTCCGCCTTGGCCTTCGCGTCGATGGCGGCCAGCGAGCGGCGCGCCTGGTTCCGGTCGGTGGTGTACCAGAAGTCCGGCAGCGAGGCGCGCAGATAGCTTCCGTACCGCGCGTTGGCAAGCCTCGGGTCCAACACGGCGACGACGCCCTTGTCGCCCGTCGCCCGGACCAGTCGGCCCGCGCCCTGGGCCATCAGCAGGGCGGCGTGCGTCGCCGCGACGGCCATGAAGCCGTTGCCGCCCGCCTCCTCGACCGCCTTCTGCCGGGCGCTCATCAGCGGATCGTCGGGCCGGGGGAACGGAATCCGGTCCATGACCACCAGCTGACAGCTCGGCCCCGGGACATCCACGCCCTGCCAGAGCGAGAGCGTGCCGAAGAGGCAGGTCTCGGGGTCGGCCGCGAAGTTCTTGATCAGCTCGCCGAGTGTCTCCTCGCCCTGGAGCAGGATCGGCTTGTCCAGGCGCCCCCGCAGTTCCTCGGCCGCCGCCTTGGCTCCCCGCATGGAGGAGAACAACCCCAGCGTACGGCCGCCGGCCGCCTCCACCAGCTCGGCGAGCTCGTCCAGCATGTCCGTACGCGATCCCTCGCGCCCCGGGGTGTTCAGATGCCGGGCGACATAGAGGATGCCCTGCTTCGGGTAGTCGAACGGGGAGCCGACGTCCAGCCCCTTCCACTGCGGGACGTCCTCGCCCGCCGTGCCCTCGGGGGCCAGCCCGAGGGACGCGCCCACGCCGTTGAAATCGCCGCCGAGCTTGAGGGTGGCCGAGGTCAGCACCACGGACCGCTCGGCGAACAGCTTCTCGCGCAGCAGCCCCGACACGGAGAGCGGGGCGACCCGGACGGAGGCGCCAAAGCGGTCGTGCTGCTCGTACCAGACGACGTCGTACTCCGAGCCCTGGGTGATGCGCTCCGCGACGCCGTGGATCGACTCCACCGAGGCCAGTGCCTGCTTGCGTACGGCGTTCTCGTCCTCGACCGACTTGTCCCGGGTGGCGCCGATCGCGGAGATCACCGTGCGCGCCGCGTCGCGCAGCGCCATCAGGGCGTATCCGAGGTCCTCGGGCACCTCTTCGAGGCGTCCGGGCAGCGCCAGCTCCATGACCCGCTCGAACCCCTCGGCCGCGGTCTGGAGGGCGTCGGCCGCCTTCTCGTTGACCAGCTTCGCCGCACGGCGGACGGCGCGGTTGACCTGGGCGGGGGTCAGCTCGCCGGTGGCGACGCCGGTGACCCGGGAGACCAGCTCGTGGGCCTCGTCGACGATCAGCACCTCGTGGGACGGCAGCACCGGCGCGCCCTCGATGGCGTCGATCGCGAGCAGTGCGTGGTTGGTGACGACGACATCCGCGAGCTTCGCCCGCTCGCGGGCCGCCTCGGCGAAGCACTCCGCGCCGTACGCGCACTTCGTGGCGCCGAGGCACTCCCGGGAGGAGACGGAGACCTGGCCCCAGGCCCGGTCGGAGACGCCGGGCGTGAGGTCGTCCCGGTCACCCGTCTCCGTCTCGTCCGACCAGTCCCGCAGCCGCAGCAGGTCCTGCCCCAGCTTGCTGGACGGGGCCGCCGCCTCGAACTGGTCGAAGAGCCCCTCCTCCTCGTCCTGCGGCACCCCTTCATGCAGCCGGTGCAGGCAGAGGTAGTTCGACCGGCCCTTGAGCATGGCGAACTGCGGTCGTCGGCGCAGCAGCGGATGCAGGGACTCGACCGTACGCGGAAGGTCCCGCTCCACGAGCTGGCGCTGGAGGGCGAGGGTGGCCGTGGCGACGACGACCCGCTCCCCGTGCGCCAGGGCGGGCACCAGATAGCCGAGCGACTTGCCCGTACCGGTGCCGGCCTGGACGAGCAGGTGGGATTGGTCGTCGACCGCCTCGGCGACGGCCTCGGCCATGGTGACCTGGCCGGGCCGTTCCGTGCCGCCGACGGCGGTGACGGCGGCGTGCAGGAGCTCGGGGAGGGATGGCTTCGTCATAGCCCGACCAGCCTACGGCGCACGACTGACAATGACGGTCACTCCCGGGCGGGGGCGGAGGGGTGCAACGGGTTGCGAACGGTGCCGTGGATCGCCGCGTGCGGGCGGCTGGCCCGGTCCCGATAGCCGTCGACATGCAGGCGGTTGCGGTTGAGGCAGAGGCGTTCGATCTCGGGGGTGAGCATGTCGAAGAGCTCGAACCGCTCCTTCAGCTCCGGGAAGCGGGCGTGGTGGCGCACGATCTCCGCCCGGACGAGTGACCAGAAGGTGTCCTCGGAGACGCCGAGCTGCTCCTCGCACAGGGGCGACAGATAGCGGAAGACGCCGACGAAGAGGCCGGAGTGGATGAACTGGGTGAGGAAGGACGGTTCCTCGGTGAGCAGGACGGCGCGCACCTCGTCGGGCATGGTGTCGTGTTCCGGCAGCGGGCGGGCGCTGACGTTGACGTCGTCGACGAAGTCCTTGATGGCGAGCCGTACGGGCACGTCGTTCTCGTCGAAGACGACGATGGCGTTCTCGCCGTGCGGGGAGAAGACGGTGCCGTAGCGGTAGAGGAAGTGCAGCAGAGGCGGCAGCAGGGCGGCGAAGAGCCGCTTCAGCCAGGTCTCCGGGGCGAGGCCGGAGCGCTCGACCAGCTCCGCGGTGAACGCGCGGCCCGTCGGGTCCGTATGGAGGAGGGAGGCGAGCGTGCGGGCGCGTTCGCCCGGGGCGAGGCGGGGCGGCAGGGGCTCCCGCCAGATCGTGCCGAGGAGTTCCTTGTACTGGTAGGGCGCTTCGGGGAGGTGGTCGTACAGCGGATGCTCGACGGCGACGGAGGCGACCTCGCCGAGGAGGATGACCCGGCAGGTGTCGCGCAGGAAGGGGTCGCCCTCGCACAGCCCTTGGACCCAGGCGGTGACGGCGGGGGCGGCGAGGGTCCGTTCGGTCGGCAGGCCACGCCAGACGAGGGTGTTGAGGATGGAGAGCGGGAGCTTCACCGTGTGGCGTTCGGGCCGGTCCACGTTGGCGAACGTGCGGATGGACTGCTGCGGGAGGCGGGCGTCGCCGTCGGTGTGCAGGGCCACGATGTCGCCGTCGGCGATGGCCGGGGCGAAGAGCGGCACGATCCACTCGTCCCACTGCCAGGGGTGCACGGGGAGGTAGAAGTAGTTCCGCGGCTCGTGTCCCCGGGCCCGCAGGACGTCCGCGAAGGCGTCCCGGATGTCCGGGTCGAGCTCTCCGGCGTACAGCTGGTCGGGGGTGGCGACGCGGCCGACGCCCCGGAACCGCGCGATGCGGGTGCTGACCGCGATCCACGGCAGCCGGAGCGGGCTGCGGGTCTCGGGGGTGAAGCGGGCGGCGTCGGAGGCGGAGAAGCCGAGCCTCCCCTTGTTCGCCACCAGCCAGGGGTGGCCGGTCTGGTGGCCTTCCAGCTCCGCGTAGTCCAGGGCGGCGAGCCGGTCCGCGGTGAGCGCGGTGTGGTCGAGCCGGGCGTCGGCGGACAGCGTCAGGGTCAGCTCGCGGATGAGGTGGCCCAGCGTCGTGCCGTCGAGCCCGAGGAGGTCGCGGGCCCGGGTGAGGAAGGTCAGCGGGTCGCGGAACGGGCGGGAGGCGGCGGCCGAGCCGTTGGACTGTACGTCCGCCTGGGCTGCGGGCGAGCTGTCGGCCCGGGCTGCGGGCGAGCCGTTGGACTGTACGTCGGCCGGGGCTGCCGGCGAGCTGTCGGCCCGGGCGGTGGTCGGGGGCTGCGCCGTGATCCCGATCGAATCGGGGTCGACGCGCCAGCTGCCGTAGACGCCGCGCCGGGCGGTGAAAGTGAGCGCTTCCCCGTCGTCGAGGGTCAGTCGGTGGAGTCCGCCGGTCCCGGGCTCCGGAACCGGCTCAATGATCTTCTCGTAGGCGAACTCGCCGAGCATCTTGGCGAGGAGCCTCGCCGCAGCCCGGTCCCAGATCTGTCGGTTCAGCTCCGGAGGACTGAACAGCTGCGGGGATTCGACTGCATCACGGCTCGTGGGAGATATCGGCACGGGGACTCCTCCGGAGGGAACCTATGAGGTTCGAGCGGTTTGGGCGGTGCGGAGAGCAAGTCACAGCTGGGCTCGGTACGTTCGGTCGCGGATCATCAGCGCGGCGCGTTTGTCGGGGAGATCCACTTCGGCGGAGAAGCGGAAGCCGGCGCTGAGGAACGCGGATACGGACGGTGTGTTGCGCAGGTCGGGTTCGGCGACGACCCGCGCGCAGCGGGGAAGGTTGTCCAGGACGAGGTCGGCGACGGCGCGGAGCAGCGTGGTGCCCACGCCCCGGCCGCGATTCTTCAC
This sequence comes from Streptomyces sindenensis, assembly GCF_014649035.1. Classification (GTDB taxonomy): domain Bacteria; phylum Actinomycetota; class Actinomycetes; order Streptomycetales; family Streptomycetaceae; genus Streptomyces; species Streptomyces sindenensis. Next base: position 32,335 of record NZ_BMSG01000021.1, on the reverse strand, counting down.
GCCCCCGACGAGGAGGTGGACGCCGGTGTCGTGGGGGCGCGCGGGGTAGTGGCGGGCCAGGGGGTCGAGGTCGGCCCGGTAGATCTCCCAGTAGCTCATGGGGGTGCCGTCGAGCACGCCGAGACAGGGGACGCTGCGCCCGTCCCCTTCGAGCTGGGGCCGGATGTGGTCGGCGGTGACGGACTGGGGTCCGGCGAGCTCCCAGAAGGCGGCCACGGCGGGGTCGTTCATCCAGCGGCTGATGACGGGGAGGTCGCGCTCCAGCCGGACGGGGAGGAGGGCGAACTCCCCCGCCGCGGTCCGTGCGGGCTGCCAGGAGCCCGGGTCGCCCAGCAGGTCACCGGAGGCGGTGGCCCGCCCGGACCCGGCGCTCCGGTCCTCGGCGATCAGCGCGAGGAGCTCCTCGGTGAGCTTCAGGTCGAGGGTGTCCTCGGCTCCGGTGCTCCCGCCGTCGGGTGCGGTGCCGGGTTCCGCTGAGGCGTCGGCGGGAGGCACGGTGGCGCTCTCCTCTCTGGACCGGGTGCGGTCGGTGAGCTTCTCCGGTGCGGGTGCGGTCGGAGTCTGACGGGTGCGCCGGTTCAGTTGTGCAGCGGGTTGGCAATGGTGACGTAGACGGACTGGGTGTCGACCGGTCCGACCAGCTCGTCGAGGCCGTGCAGCCGGGTCAGCAGGTTGGCCTTGCAGCGCAGTTGGCGGTGCTCCAGGAGATACGCGGGCAGGGGCGAGCCCAGTTCCGCCGTCTGTTCGAGGAATTGGCGCAGGACGGTGAGGAGTTGCTGTTCATCGGCCAGGCGCTGGGCACCGAACGCCCCGATGAGTCCGAGGACGTTGTTGATGCCGAGGTAGTAGGCGAACCGCTCGTCGGTGACCGGGTCGGAGACGAAGGTGTCGCTGGCCGAGCCGATGCCGGGGAGCCGCCGGTCCAGCTCGTCGCGGCGGGATTCGCGGAAGTAGTACCCCTGGTTGTCCCGGTAGCGGCCGCCGACCGGCCAGCCGTCCGGGTCGAGGAGGACGAGGGTGTTCTGCTGGTGGGCTTCGAGGGCGATGCCACCGTGGGCGTCGAGCCAGAGGACGGGGCGCACGACGTGGTCCAGATAGCGCCGGAACCACTCGGCGGAGACGTCGGTGCCGGCGAGGCCGGTGCGGGCGCACAGGCCGGAGATGACCTCCGCGAGCCGTGAGTGCATGCCGGGGCGGCCGGGCCGGGGGCGCTGTGCGGTGAGTCCGGCGATGCAGGCGGCGTCGTCGCCCGGGCCGAAGGGGTTGTGGCGGAGCACCACGTCGAGCCCGGTGACGGGGGTGCCCTCGGGGTCGTCGACGGCGAGCCAGGCGGGGTCGCGGACGATGTCGAAGCCGGGGTGCCGGCGCTGCCAGTGCTCGGCGAGGCCGGTCGACAGGAGGCGGTGGACCTCGACGCCCCGGTGGAGCTCCTTGCGGAGGTTCTCCCGGCGGGAGTTGGTGATGCGTACGCCGAGGGAGAGCTTGAGCATGACCCGCGCGTCGGGGCGGTGCACGGTGCGGATGGAGGAGGTGGGGTGCCAGGGCTCGCCGTGCGGGCCGAGGTCGTGGAGGAGACCGGTCTCGGCGAGGGCGCGGACCTGGGGGCGGTGGAGCAGGTCGGCGGCCTGCCAGGGGTGGACGGGGACGGCGACGGTGCCGGGGGGCGTCTTCAGCCCTTCGGCGTGCGGGGCCAGCAGCTCCTCGGCGGTGGTCGGGCCGCCTTCGGTCCAGGCGGAGTCGGTGGCGGCCAGCGTCCGGTCGACGGCGAACCAGTGCAGCGGGAAGGAGCCGTGGAGCTCCGGTGAATAGCGGCGGGACTCCGATTCGGAGAGGCCCTCGCGGCTCTTGGGCGTGGGGTGGAGGGGGTGTCCTAGCAGCAGGGCCTGTTCGGCGGTGAGGAAGAGGTCCGCCTCGGCGGGGTCGGCCGGGCTGCGCCGCCGCTGTTCGATGAAGCCGGCGGTGTGGCGTACGGAGTCGGCGACCCGGGCGACCAGATCGCCCGCACCGCTCTCGCCGCCCTCGCGGCCGATGAGGACGGCGACGGTGGCGGCGTCGGCGGGCGGGGCGCCGTCGGGGGCGTTCTCCAGGGTGGGCGCGCCGAAGCGGTGGGCCCCGGTGGCGGACCAGTAGTGCACGGGGACGAGGAGGGCGGTGCCGCTGGTGGGGAAGGCGATGCGCAGGGTGTCGCCGGCGGGGCGGGGCAGGTCGTTCTCCCGGGTCCAGCAGCGCAGCAGGCTTTCGGTGCCCGCCGCGTCGGCGGCCCGCAGCGGGTCCGGGTCGTCGAGCGCGTCACAGCCCTGGCTCCGGGCCGCGAGGTCCGGCCCGGGCGCACAGGCCGCGGGGTCGTGCGGGGTTTTCTGGCGGGGCACGGTCGTCGCCTCGACCGTGCCGGGGGCGGCCGGTCCGTCCTGCCCTCGGTGCTGGGGGGTACCGGGGCCGTCGGCCTCGGACGCGGGGGTGGGGTTCACGGCGTTCTTCCTTGTGGGGATTTTGGGGTCAGGTGGTCGGCCCGGCGGTGGTCCGACGGCGCGGGGAGCTTGTCGCGGCTGCCAGCGCGTCGGCGAGACGGTCGACGACGGCAGTGGCCTGCTCGTCGGTGAGGGTGAGGGGCGGCAGAAGGCGGACCACGGCGCCGTGCCGGCCGCCGAGTTCGACGATGAGCCCGCGTCGCAGGCATTCCTGCTGGACGGCGAGGGCGAGGGCCGGGTCGGGCGGTGGGGCCGGGGCGGGGTCGCCGGCCTCGGCGGGCAGGGGCGCGCTCTCGGGATCCACCAGCTCCAGGCCGATCATCAGTCCACGCCCCCGTACGTCACCGATTCCCGGGTGATGCGCCCTCAGTTCCCTGAGCGAGGCGAGCATCCGGGCCCCCAGGGCCGCTGCGCGGTCCGCCAGTTGGTTCTCCCTGACGTACGCGAGCGTGGCCGCGCCCGCCGCCATGGCGAGCTGGTTGCCACGAAACGTACCCGCGTGCGCACCCGGCTGCCAAAGATCCAGCTCAGCGCGGTAGACGATCACGGCGAGGGGCAGGGAGCCGCCGATCGCCTTGGAGAGGACCATGACGTCGGGGACGATGCCGCTGTGCTCGACGGCCCAGAACGCCCCGGTCCTGCCGACCCCGGTCTGGACCTCGTCGGCGATGAGCGGAATGGACCGCTCCTCGGTGATCCGGCGCATGCGGCGCAGCCAGGCGTCGGGGGCGGGGTTGACGCCGCCCTCGCCCTGGACCGGTTCCACGATCATCCCCGCGGGGGCCGGCACCCCGCCCTTGCGGTCGTCCAGGAGGTGTTCGGTCCACCGAGCGGCGAGCGTGGCGCCGTGTTCGCCGCCGGTCCCGAACGGGCAGCGGTAGTCCTGCGGGAAGGGCAGCCGGGTGACCCGTACGTCGGTGGCGCCGCCGGAGGCTTCCAGGGCTCCGGCGGTCATGCCGTGGTAGGCGCCGGTGAAGGTCAGCAGGCCGGAGCGGCCGGTCGCGGCGCGGACCAGCTTGAACGCGGCCTCGACGGCGTCCGTTCCGGCGGGACCGCAGAACTGGATGCGGGCGGTGTCGGCGAACTGCCGGGGCAGGGTGGCGAACAGCTCGGTGGTGAAGGCGTCCTTGACCGGGGTGGCGAGGTCCAGCACGTGCAGGGGTGCGCCGGAGTCGATGACCTTGCGGATCGCTTCGAGCACGACCGGGTGGTTGTGGCCGAGCGCCAGGGTGCCCGCGCCCGACAGGCAGTCCAGATACCGGCGTCCGTCCGCGCCCTCGATGGTGAGCCCGCGGGCGCGCACCGGGACGATCGGCAGGGACCGGGCGTAGGTGCGGGCCGCCGATTCGCGCAAGGACTGGCGGCGGAGGATGCCCTCGTGCGCGGAGGGCGGCGCCACCGGTGCGGGTTCGGTCACGGACACGGCTCTTGATCCTCCTGCGGTAACAGTTGCGTTGCACGTCGGTACGATTTCGCGCGGACGCACCGAGGCCGTGAACGCTGTCCTGGTGTCCCCCGCACGTACCAACGACGCCGTCCGCGATGGATCACGGGTAAATCGGAACATCCTCGCGGCGACGGAACCGTGGACCTGCCGCGTACCGTCCCCATCGGCACCGGCATAGTGGGGGGGCCGCACAGCGGCGCGGAAGCACCTGCTCCGGCGCCCGACGTGTCCGCAATGCAGCACGAGTACCGAGTGACGAAGTCCCAGGGGGATCACGAGATGCGACCCATTCGCCCGACCGATACCGCACGCGGCGGGAGGCGCGCACGGCGCATGCCCTCCTCCGCGCTCGCCGCGACCGCCGTCGCCGCCGTGCTGGCGCTCACCGCCACCGCGTGCGGCCCGGAGGAGGACAACGCGGGCGGTACGCCCAGTGCCTCGGCCGGTCAGTCCGACGGCAAGGTCACCCTTCCGGACGACCTCAAGAACCGGCTCAAGGAGCACGGGATCGACCCCGACAAGTGGCGGGACGGGGAGTGGAAGAACTGGGACAAGGACAAGTGGCTGCGTGAGGCCAAGGACTTCGTCAACCCGATCATCGAGGACCTGTGGGACCCGGACCGGATGCGGGACGCCGACAAGCCCCCGGAGAACCCGGTCGACAACGACATCTCGGGCGACGACGGCGTGACGGACCCGACGCCGGCCCCGGTCCGGGCCGCCGGTGTCGCGACGCCGTACCACGACAACGCCCCGGAGTCCGGGAAGCTGCTCTTCGACGGCCCGAAGGGCTCGATGGTCTGTTCCGCGACCGTCGTGAAGGACCCGGCGAACCCCGGCAAGTCCAACATGGTGTGGACCGCCGGGCACTGCGTGCACGCGGGCAAGGAGGGCGGCTGGTACCGCAACATCGCCTTCGTCCCGGCGTACAACAACGACGGTCTGTCGCTGGCCCAGCTGGAGACCGCGCCCAAGGAGAAGATCGCTCCCTACGGTGTGTGGTGGGGTCAGTGGGCCCAGACCTCCGAGCAGTGGATCGAGCAGGGCGCCGCGACCGGCGGCCAGGGCGCGCCCTACGACTTCGCGGTGCTCCACGTGACGCCGGAGAAGGGCGCGGGCGGCAAGTCGCTGGAGGAGACGGTCGGTTCGGCGCTGCCGGTCGAGTTCAACGCTCCGGCCGTGCCGAAGATCGCCGGGATGACGGCCACGGGCTACCCGGCGGCGCCGCCGTACGACGGTCAGAAGCTGCTCCAGTGCAAGGACAAGCCGGGGCGGCTCTCGGTCTTCCGGGAGCAGCCCACGATGTACCGCATCGGCTGCACGATGACCGGTGGTTCCTCCGGCGGCGGCTGGGTCGCGGCGGGGCAGGACGGCAAGCCCGCCCTGGTCTCGAACACCTCGATCGGCCCGGTCACGGCGGGCTGGCTGGCCGGCCCGCGGCTCGGCAAGGAAGCCGAGGGCATCTACCGCGCGGTGAGTGAGAAGTACGCGGGCCGCTAGAGCCCGCAAGGGCCTGCGGGCCCACGGCCCCCGGCAGTCGTCTGCCGGGGGCCGTGTTCGATCGGCGGCCGTCCGCCTGGGCCGTGTTCGACCGGCGGCCCTCTGCCGGGAGGAGCCTCTGCAACCCGTGGCCCAGCTCCGGCGCCCCACATGACAAGCACATGACAGAATGCACGACCGCGACCGCGCATCACCGGGCATCACCGCGCTTCCGCGCCCGGCGGGGTCGCGCACCATCGCACGCATCAGCTGTTCAGGGGGATTTCTTCCATGCGATCGATACGTCCGCTGCTGGCCGCCACCGGCCTCGTCGCGGCGCTCACGCTGACGGCCACGGCCTGCGGCCCCGAGGAGGACTCCGCGGCCGCCAAGCCGTCGGCCACGAACGGGGCGGCCGACAAGGGCCCCGCCGCCGGCCTGCCCGGTGATCTGAGTGACGCCCTGGAGAAGCACGGGGTCGACCCGGAGAAGTGGAAGGACGGGGGGTGGAAGAACTGGGACAAGGACGGCTGGCTCCGCAAGGCCGAGGACTTCGTCAACCCGGTCATCGACGGGCTCTGGAAGCCGGACCGGATGGCCACCGCCGAGGAGCCCGCCAAGACGATGACGGCCGGTGACCTCTCCGCCGGCCAGAACGTCAGCGACCCGGAGCCCGCCCCGGTGCAGGCCAAGCCGGAGAAGCTGCCCTACCACCGGCACGCCGCCCCGGTCGGCAAGGTCTTCTTCGACTCCCCCAAGGGCTCCATGGTGTGCTCCGGCACGGTCGTGAAGGACCCGAAGAACCCCGGGAAGTCCAACCTCGTGTGGACCGCCGGGCACTGCGTGCACGCGGGCGCGGGCGGCGGCTGGTACCGCAACATCATCTTCGTGCCCTCGTACAACGACCAGGGCAAGAACGCGGCGCAGCTGCGGACCGCGCAGCCGCAGGAGGTCGCCCCGTACGGCTCCTACTGGGCGGACTGGGCCGCGGCCTCCGGCGAGTGGATCTCGGGCGGCGGTCCGACGGGCGGCGCCGGCGCGCCGTACGACTACGCGGTCCTGCACGTGAAGCCCCAGAACGGGACGAAGTCGCTGGAGGAGACGGTGGGCAACGCGCTGCCGGTCTCCTTCGACGCACCGGAGATCCAGCAGATCAGCGGGATGGGCGCCTGGGGCTACCCGGCGGGTCCGCCGTACGACGGTCTGCTGATGCACCAGTGCGTCGACCGTCCCGGGCGGCTCTCGATCGCCCCGGGGACCCCGACCATGTACCGGATCGGGTGCACCATGACCGGCGGCTCCTCCGGTGGCGGCTGGTTCGTCGCCGGACCGGACGGGAAGTCGATGCTGGTCTCCAACACGTCGATCGGCCCGGTCACCGCGGGCTGGCTGGCCGGGCCCCGGCTCGGCGAGGACGCCCGGCGCACCTTCGCGACGATGAGCGACAAGTTCGCCGGTCAGTAGGCACGGACGCCGGCCGTACGCCGAAGGCCCGGCCCGGACTCTCCAGCGAGTCCGGGCCGGGCCTTCGGCTGTCGTACGGTCTGCGGTCCCGCGGCCGTCAGTGCGCGGCGAGGGCGAAGGTCTCCAGCTCGGCGGCCAGCTCCTCGTGGACCTGGGCCTTGAGCAGGGTGCCCTCGGCGGTGTGCTCCTCGGAGAGCACCTCACCCTCGGCGTGCACCCGGGAGACCAGAGCCCCCTGGATGTACGGCACGAGCACCTCGACCTCGACGGACGGCCGGGGCAGCTCGGCGTCGATGAGCGCGAGCAGCTCCTCGATGCCCTCGCCCGTGCGGGCCGAGACCGTGATCGCGTACTTCTCGTTGCGCAGGAGGCGCTGGAGGACCAGGGGGTCCGCCGCGTCCGCCTTGTTGATGACGACGATCTCTCGTACGTTCACCGCGCCGACGTCCCGGATCACTTCGCGAACCGCGGCGAGCTGCTCCTCCGGCACCGGGTGGGAGCCGTCCACCACGTGGAGGATGAGATCGGACTCGCCGACCTCTTCCATCGTGGAGCGGAACGCCTCGACGAGGTGGTGCGGCAGGTGCCGGACGAAGCCGACGGTGTCGGCCAGGGTGTAGATCCGGCCGCTCGGCGTCTCGGCCCGGCGGACGGTCGGGTCCAGGGTGGCGAACAGGGCGTTCTCCACGAGGACACCGGCCCCGGTCAGCCGGTTGAGCAGGGACGACTTGCCCGCGTTGGTGTATCCGGCGATGGCGACGGAGGGCACCTTGTTGCGCTTGCGCTCCTGCCGCTTGATCTCGCGGCCGGTCTTCATCTCCGCGATCTCCCGGCGCATCTTCGCCATCTTCTCGCGGATCCGTCGCCGGTCCGTCTCGATCTTGGTCTCACCGGGACCACGGGTGGCCATACCGCCACCACCGCTGGAACCGCCGCCGCCCATCTGCCGGGAGAGCGACTGGCCCCAGCCGCGCAGCCTCGGCAGCATGTACTGCATCTGCGCCAGCGAGACCTGCGCCTTGCCCTCGCGGGACTTGGCGTGCTGGGCGAAGATGTCGAGGATCAGGGCGGTCCGGTCGACCACCTTGACCTTGACGACGTCTTCCAGGTGGATCAGCTGGCCGGGGCTCAGCTCACCGTCGCAGACGACGGTGTCGGCACCGGATTCGAGCACGATGTCGCGCAGCTCCAGCGCCTTGCCCGAACCGATGTACGTCGCCGGGTCGGGCTTGTCCCGCCGCTGGTACACCGCGTCCAGCACCTGGGCGCCCGCCGTCTCGGCGAGGGCGGCGAGCTCCGCGAGGGAAATCTCCGCGTCGTGCACCGTCCCCGAGGTCCAGACGCCCACCAGCACCACGCGCTCCAGGCGCAGCTGGCGGTACTCGACCTCGGTGACGTCCTCGAGCTCCGTGGAGAGACCGGCCACGCGCCGCAGGGCGGCACGCTCGGAACGGTCGAGCTGGTCGCCGTCCCGGGCTCCGTCGATCTCGTGGCTCCAGGCGACGTCCTCTTCCATCAGGGCGTCGGCCCGGCGGGCCTCGGTGAGGCTCTCGGTGGTGTCCTCCGTGGCGCTCTGCGCGTCCTGCGCGTCCTGGGGAAGGGAAGAAGAGGAGGTCATTGGATCCTTACGTCGATAGAAGTCTGTACGTCAGTCACAACGTGTGATCTCCCCGGATGATTCCCTTCGAGGAACTCCGGTGCGGTCCGCCGCGCCGACGCGTCGATAGTGGCACGGCCCCGCTGGGCCCGTCACGCGGGTTTCGCGCTGCGCCAGTCCGGGTGGCCGGGCATCGGCGGAGTCTTCTTCCCGTACAGCCAGCCGTCGAAGAAAGCGGTCAGATCACGGCCGGCGACACCGGCCGCCAGCCGGGTGAAGTCCGCGGTGGTCGCCGTGGAGTCCCGGTGCGCCCGGACCCAGGTGCGCTCCAGCCGGTCGAAGGCCCTCTCGCCGATCTCCTGGCGCAGGGCGTAGAGGACCAGCGCGCTGCCGTCGTACATGACCGGGCGGAACAGGCTGAGCTTCTGCCCGGGGGCCGGGCCGTCCGGGTGCGCCGGAGGACCGCCGTCCGCGCGCCAGCCGTCGGACAGCTTGTACGCCTCACGCATCCGGCGTTCCAGGGTCGGGCCGCCCTTCTCCTCGGCGTACCGGGCCTCGTACCAGCTGGCGTGTCCCTCGTTGAGCCACAGGTCGGACCAGCTCGCGGGCGTGACGCTGTTGCCGAACCACTGGTGGGCCAGCTCGTGGACCATCACCGAGTCGACGTACCACTCCGGGTAGGCGGGCTCGGTGAAGAAGGACTTCCCGAACAGCGACAGCGTCTGGGTCTCCAGGGCGAACCCGATGGGGCTGTCGGCGACGAGCACCCCGTACGTCTCGAAGGGGTAGCGGCCGACCCGCCGCTCCATCCACTCCAGCTGGGCCGGGGTCTTCTCCAGCCAGGGCTCCAGCTTCTTCCGGTCGGCGGCCGGGACGACGTCGCGCACCGGCAGTCCGTGCGGTCCTGTGCGATGCGCGACGGCGGAGCAGCCGATGGAGACCTGGGCCAGTTCGGTGGCCATGGGGTGCTCGGTGCGGTACGTCCAGGTGGTCGAGGAACCGTGCCGGGTCTTCGCCACGGGCAGCCCGGCCGCGACCGCCGTCAGCCGGTGCGGGGCGGTGATCCGGAAGGTGAAGTACGCCTTGTCCGAGGGGTGGTCGTTGCCCGGGAAGACGCGGTGGGCGGCGTCGGCCTGGTTGGCCATGGCGAGCCCGTCGGCGGTCCGCACCCAGCCGCCGTCGTCCCCGGATCCGCTCGGGTCGCTGGTGTGCCGGACGGTGATGTTCAGCGGTACGCCCGCGGGGAGGCGGCGGGGGGCCTGGAGGACGAGGTCCTCTCGCTTGCTGCCGAAGTCCACGCTCTGCCCGTTGACCTCCACGCCCCGCACGGTCCCCCGGGCGAAGTCGAGGTTGATCCGGTCGAGCGGGGCGGTGGTACGGGCCCTGATCCTGGTGACGGCGTCCAGGGGTTCGGTGTTGCTGCCGTGGTACGTGAGGGCGATGTCGTACGCGAGGACGTCGTAGCCGGGGTTGCCCAGCTCGGGGAAGAGCCGGTCGCCGATGCCCAGGGGCTCGGGGGCGGGCAGGGCGGCGGCGACGAGGGCGGCCGAGGCGGTCGCCAGCAGGGCGGGGCGCAGGCGGCGGGTCAGGAGCGGCATGGACTACGGCTATCAGCGCGGGGCCGCCCGGCCGGGGAGCCGCGCGCCGCACCACCCGAACGAGGACAGGAGGTGCGCGACGGCTCGGCCCGTCGCGGCTGGGCGCGTTGGGGGCGGGCCGGCCGGTGGGGCGGCCGTTGCTGGTGCCGCTCGGCCTGCCGGGGCCGGACGCGTTCGGTGCGGGCGGCCGACGGAACGGCCGGCCCTGGTGGGTGCTCAGCCCGTCGGGGCCGGGTGCTGGGCGCGGCTGACGTCGTAGACCCCGGCGACGTCGCGCATGGCACGCATCAGGCCGGGAAGACCGGCCGCGTCGGGGAGCCGAAGGGTGTAGGTGTGGCGGACCCGCTGCTCGCTGGGCGGTTCCACGGTGGCGGAGACGATCGCCGCGTCTGCGGTGGCGATGGCCTCGGTGAGGTCGGCGAGGAGGCGGGGGCGGCCGAACGATTCGGCGACCAGGGTGACCCGGCAGCCCGTGTCGGACTCCCGGCCCTCCCCGTCCGCCCAGTGGGCCCTGACCGGGGCCCGGCCGATCTCCTGCATCGCGGCGACGGCGGGGCACTCCCGGCGGTGCACGGTGACCGCGCCGCCCCGGACGACGAAGCCGGTCAGCTCGTCGGGGGGCACCGGCGTACAGCACCCGGCCAGGCGCACCGGCGCGTCCGGACCCTCGACGACGACGCCCGCGGCGCGCGGCCCGGACCGGCTGCGGGCCGGGGCTGCGCCCCCCGGAGCGTCGCGATCCGAAGAAGCCGGGGAAGCCGGGGAGGCCGGGGAAGCCGAGGAGCCCGCTGCGGCGGCGGCCTCGCCCGGAGCGCCGGAAGAGGTCGCCCCGGCGGTCTCCGGGTCGGGCTTCGCCTCGTCCGGGTGGTCGCTGAACCAGCCGGTGATCGCGATCCGGGCGGCGGGGGTGCGCGCGTGGTCGAGCCAGTCGGGCGATGGGCCGGAGGCGGTGTCCTGGGCGAGCAGCGGCTGCACGGTGTCGCCGTCGCTGAGGACGGTGCTCAGGGTGGCGAGGCGGCCGTTGACCCGGGCCCCGATGGCGGTGTGGGCCCGGTCGCCGTACTGCGCGTAGGCGGCGTCGACGCAGCTGGCCCCGGCGGGCAGCCCGAGGGTGCCGCCGTCGGTGCGGAAGACGGTGATCTCGCGGTCCTGGGCGAGGTCGTCGCGCAGGGTGGTCCAGAAGGTGTCGGGGTCGGTGGCGGACTCCTGCCAGTCCAGCAGCCGGGAGAGCCAGCCGGGCCGGGTCGGGTCGGCGCGCTCGTCGGACGGCTCGGTCTGCGGGGCGGCGGCGGGGTCCTGGGCGTACGGGTTGCCAAGCGCGACGACGCCCGCCTCGGCGACCTTGTGCATCCGGTGGGTACGGATGAGGACTTCGGCGACGGCCCCCTCGGGACCGACGACGGCGGTGTGCAGCGACTGGTAGAGGTTGAACTTGGGGGCGGCGATGAAGTCCTTGAACTCGGAGATCACCGGGGTGAAGCAGGTGTGCAGTTCACCGAGGACGGCATAGCAGTCGGCGTCCTCGCCGACCAGGACGAGCAGTCGGCCGAAGTCGGTGCCGCGCAGTTCGCCGCGTTTCCCGCGGACCCGGTGCACGGAGACGAAGTGGCGCGGCCTGATGAGGACTTCGGCGCTGATGCCCGCGTCGCGCAGGGTGTGCGTCACGTTGTCGGCGATGGTTTCGAGTGGGTCGTCCGGGCCCTTGGCGGCGGCGATCAGGGCGCGGGTCTCCTCGTACTCCTCGGGGTGCAGGATCGCGAAGACCAGGTCCTCCAGCTCGGTCTTGAGCGCCTGTACGCCGAGCCGTTCGGCGAGCGGGATGAGGACGTCCCGGGTGACCTTGGCGATCCGGGCCTGCTTCTCGGGGCGCATCACCCCGAGGGTGCGCATGTTGTGCAGCCGGTCCGCGAGCTTGATGGACATCACCCGGACGTCGTTGCCGGTGGCGACGAGCATCTTGCGGAAGGTCTCCGGTTCCGCGGCGGCGCCGTAGTCGACCTTCTCCAGCTTGGTGACCCCGTCGACGAGATAGCAGACCTCGTCGCCGAACTCCTCCTTGACCTGATCGAGCGTCACCTCCGTGTCCTCGACGGTGTCGTGGAGCAGGGAGGCGGTGAGGGTGGTGGTCTCCGCGCCCAGCTCGGCGAGGATCAGCGTCACGGCCAGCGGATGTGTGATGTACGGCTCGCCGCTCTTGCGCATCTGGCCGCGGTGCGAGGACTCCGCGAGGACGTAGGCGCGGCGCAGGATGGTCAGGTCGGCGTCGGGGTGGTGGGCGCGGTGCGCCTCGGCGACATGGCTGATGGCGTCGGGCAGCCGGTCGCGGGAGACCGGGCCGCGCAGTGCCACCCGGCCCAGTCTGCGCAGATCGATCCGGGGGCGGCTCCGCCTGCGAAGGGGGGCGCCCGGATCGGCGGCCTCTGCACTCATGGGCACCTCCGGCGACTCGACCGGCGGGGCGAGGGCTGGATGCGCCTCGGGGCCGGTGCTTGATGCTATCGAGCCCACCACGTGGCGCAGTCCAGCTCTCGCCCAGCGTGAAACGGATCACCCATTCGAGCGAAGCCCGGACCGATCACCGTTTCGAGCGAGCTCCGCTTCAGAGGGCGGCGAGCCGCTGCACGGAAAGCGTCAAGCCATGCTCAGGCGGTTTCGAGCCAGGCCGGGTCGATGACGCCTTCGGCGACGATCACGGCGGGGCCGGTCATCTCGACCGCGCCGTCGGGGTGCTCGGTGATGACGAGGGTGCCGCCCGGGAGATCCACCCGGTACGTGACGGGGAGCCCGGTCACGACGGGGTCGGCGCCGTCCCGGCGGGCGGCGGCGACGGCGACCGCGCAGGCACCGGTGCCGCAGGAGCGGGTCTCGCCGGAGCCGCGCTCGTGGACGCGCATGCCGACGTGGCGCGGGCCCCGGTCGACGACGAACTCGACGTTGACGCCTTCCGGGTAGACCGCCTCGGGGGTGAAGGGCGGGGCGGTGAACAGATCGCCCGCGTGGTCCAGGTCGTCGACGAACGCGACGGCGTGGGGATTGCCCATGTTGACGTTGCGGGCGGGCCAGCTACGGCCGTCCACGCTGACCGTGACACTCGCCTCGGGCAGCAGGGCCTGTCCCATGGAGACGGTGATGTCGCCGTTCTTGGCGAGGTGCACGCGCTTGGCGCCGCCGCGGGTGGCGACGGTCAGGTCGCCCTCCTCGACGAGGCCGGCACGCTGGAGATAGTGCGCGAAGACCCGCACGCCGTTGCCGCACATCTCGGCGATCGAGCCGTCCGCGTTGCGGTAGTCCATGAACCATTCGGCCTCGTCCGCCATGGACCGCGCCTCGGGGTGCGCGGCGGACCGCACGACGTGCAGCAGTCCGTCGCCGCCGATCCCGGCCCGGCGGTCGCAGAGCCGGGCGACGAGGGCGGCGGGCAGCGTGAGGGCGTTGTCCGGGTCCGGGACGATCACGAAGTCGTTCTCGGTGCCGTGACCCTTGAGGAAGGCGATCTGCGAGGTGCTCACACGCCCACTGTACGAGGCGGCACCGACAACCGGCTCCGGAGGACCCCGGCGTCCGGGGGAGCCCCCGCGCGAGAGGGCTCGTCGCGCGGGTCCGCGACCGTCAGCGCAGCCGGGCGACGCGCCAGACGGCGAGGGCGACCAGGGCGAGGCCGGTCACGGCGTACAGCGCGATCACCCGCCAGTCCGGGCGGTCGCCCGAGCCCCGGGAGGGCAGTCCGGGCCAGGTGTGACCCACGCGGCGGGCCGCCATCATGCCCCAGCCGGCCGCGCAGCAGCTGATCAGGAGTCCCAGCATGGCGACGATCGCGCCGCCGTCGCCGAACTCGAAGGCGAGCGGGAAGGCGAACATCAGCGAGCCGACCGCGGCCAGCATGACGATGGGGGCGAGCTGCCAGATCCGCAGCTTGCGGGTGGGGCGCAGCTCCACCTCGACCTCGGGGGCCACGTCCTGCTCGTCGGGCCCGTCGGGGCTCAGCCGTCCCGCGGTCTCCCGCGGCGACGGCACCTCGTGCTCTGTGTCGCGCTGCTCCGTGTCGCGAGGGCCGGCCTCCATCGCCACGCGCCCTCCCAACTCGGACTCCACTGGTGGATCGATGCTCGATGATGGCACGGTCAGGGGCGCCGCATTGACGGGCGGAGCTTCCCGATGCCATCACGTGATCAGGCTGTGACCGCCCGTTCGACCAACGTCAGTGCCCGGTGCGGGAGTTCCCCCCGGTCATGGTCCCCGCCGCCGAGCCACACGACACGCGGGTCGCGGCGGAACCACGAATCCTGGCGGCGCGCGAAGCGCTTGGTGGCGCGCACGGTCTCGGCCCGCGCCTCGTCCTCGGTGCACTCCCCCGCGAGCGCCGCGAGGATCTGCTGGTAGCCGAGGGCCCGTGAGGCGGTGAGTCCCTCGCGCAGCCCGGACGCCTCCAGGGCGCGCACCTCGTCCATGAGCCCCGCCTCCCACATCCGGTCGACGCGCAGGGCGATGCGCTCGTCCAGTTCCGGGCGGTCCACGTCGACGCCGATCTGGACGGCGTCGTAGACCGGCTCGTCGCCGGGGAGGTTGGCGGTGAAGGGCTTGCCGGTGATCTCGATGACTTCGAGGGCGCGGACGATGCGGCGGCCGTTGCTCGCCAGGATGGACCGGGCGGCTTCCGGGTCGGCGGCGGCGAGGCGTGCGTGCAGGGCGCCGGAGCCGTCCTCGGCCAGCTCCGCCTCCAGGCGGGCGCGCACCTCGGGGTCCGTACCGGGGAACTCCAGGGCGTCGATGGCGCCCTTCACGTACAGGCCGGAGCCGCCGACCAGGACGGGGGTGCGCCCCTCGGCGAGCAGCCGGTCGATCTCCAGGCGGGCCAGGCGCTGGTACTCGGCGACGCTGGCGGTCTCGGTGACGTCCCAGATGTCCAGCAGATGGTGCGGTACGCCGTCGCGCTCGGGGAGCGTCAGCTTCGCCGTGCCGATGTCCATCCCCCGGTACAGCTGCATGGAGTCGGCGTTGATCACCTCGCCGCCGAGCCGCTGGGCGAGAAAGACCCCCAGATCCGATTTTCCGGCCGCTGTGGGGCCTACGACGGTAATGACGCGGGGGGCGGGGTGGGGAGGGGTCACCCGGACAGTCTCCCAAAAAGTCCGGGCCCTCCCGAACACACGCCGGGTGGCGCCATCGGAGGCGTAAAAACGGCAGGAACGGACAGGTGACGGACAATGGGGACGGGAGAACACTCCCGCCACGACAGACCTCCACACTGCACGGAAGGTGACCCAATGGGGTTCCTGGACAACCTGAAGGCGAAGCTGGGTCCGGCCAAGGAGAAGGTCGGCGACCTCGCGCAGCAGCACGGGGGCAAGATCGAGCAGGGTCTCGACAAGGCCGCGCGCACGGTCGACCAGAAGACCAAGGGCAAGTACAGCGACAAGATCGACTCGGGTACGCGCAAGGCCAAGGAGGCCGTGGACAAGCTGGGCCAGAAGGACGGCGGCACGCCCGGAACCCCCGGCGCTCCGGGTACGCCCGGAAGCACCCCCGGCGGCCCCGGCAACACGCCTCCTCCGCCGCCGCCCGCGTCCTGACGCAACCGTCGTCCCGCCCCGGCGGCGGGTCCGGAGCCGAGCGCTCCGGGCCCGCCGCCGGTCTGTTCGGCACCGGCCCGGCCGGATCCGGTTCCTTCAGGACCAGGCTGCGACGGTGTAGCCGACGCCGTACGGTGCGTCCTCGTACAGCAGCCGTCCCGCGAGCCCGGCGTCCCGCGCGGCGCCGCCGAGCAGCTGCCAGGGGGCCCGTCCGGCCACCTTGAGCTCGTGGGCCAGTGCGGCGTCGAGCGCGGCGATGGCGTCGAGGTCCGCGGATCCGAGCGCCTCGGTGGCCCGGGCGTCGAAGGCGACGGCCCGGTCGTCGAGGTAGCCGGGCGCCTTGAGGGTGCGGCAGGCGCTGCCGTCGCCCATCACCAGGAGTGCGACCCGCTCGGCGCGT
Source organism: Streptomyces sindenensis (assembly GCF_014649035.1). Lineage (GTDB taxonomy): Bacteria > Actinomycetota > Actinomycetes > Streptomycetales > Streptomycetaceae > Streptomyces > Streptomyces sindenensis. The sequence goes on along the minus strand of NZ_BMSG01000021.1, from coordinate 16,312 downwards.
CCGGCGACGGCACGGCCGGCCTCCGCGCAGTCCCCGGGGGCCGCGGTCGGCAGGAGGGCGAGCCCTTCGACGGGAGCGCCGGTCCAGCGGGCCCGGCCCAGCAGCCAGGCGCCCACCGCGAGGGACAGGGGCAGCGGACGGCCCGCTGTCGTGGCGCCGTCGGGCGCGTGGCCGAGCGTCACGTCGAGGTCCACGCCGACGCCCCGGAAGGAGCCGTGCGCGCCGGGCGGGTAGGGCCCGACGGTCGGGTGCTCGCCCGATCCGGACGGCTCGTCTCCGGGTCCCACGACGACGAGCAGGTCCGGGCGCGCGGCGGCGAGCACGCCGACGGCGTCGAGGCTCGCGTCACGCGCGGCGTCGAGTTCGGGGGCGGCCCCGGCGGCGACCTCGGGCACCAGGAGCGGCGGACAGGGGCAGACGGCGGCGGCGACAAGCATGCCGGTCAGCGTACTTGCCGACGGTCGCGAGCCGGTCGGGCCGCTCGGGCCTGTCGCTCGGTGCCGACGGTCGCGAGTTGGTCGGGCCGCTCGGGCCTGCGGCTCGGTGCCGACGGTCGCGAACCGGTCGGCCGCTCGGGCCTGCCGCTCGGGCCTGTCGCTCGGTGCCGACGGTCGCACGGAAGCGGCCTGCCCGGACCGGGCCGTGGGCCGGTGGTCACGGGCGGCGTGGGGCGGTCGGCTCGGGCCCCCGGACCCGCTCGGCCCCGACCCTGGGTCAGTCCCCGCCGCCCCCAGCCGTCAGCCGATGCCGCAGGCCGGCGCCGTGGCGGCCGGAAGGGGGTCCGGGGCGCCGATGCCGGGGAGGCCCAGCATCACTCCGGCGGGCTTGGCGGCGGCCTCGGTGGTGCGCTTCTCCCAGGCGTCGCCGGCGCGGGTGGACCGTACGGCGAGCGGCGTGCCCTCGGCCAGCAGGTGGTGCGGGGCGGCGTAGGTGATCTCGACGGTCACCACGTCGCCCGGGCGCACGGCCTGCTCGGGCTGCGTGAAGTGGACCAGGCGGTTGTCGGGGGCACGGCCGGAGAGGCGCTGGGTGGCGCCGTCCTTGCGGCCCTCGCCCTCGGCGACCATGACGTCCAGGGTGCGGCCGACCTGCTTCTTGTTCTCGTCCCAGGAGATCTGCTCCTGGAGGGCGGACAGGCGCATGTACCGCTCCTGGACGACCTCCTTGGGGATCTGGCCGTCCATGTCGGCGGCCGGGGTCCCGGGGCGCTTGGAGTACTGGAAGGTGAACGCGTTGGCGAACCGCGCCTCGCGGACGGCGTGCATCGTCTGCTCGAAGTCCTCCTCGGTCTCGCCGGGGAAGCCCACGATGATGTCGGTGGAGATCGCCGCGTCCGGCATCGCGGCGCGCACCTTCTCGATGATCCCGAGGAAGCGCTCCTGACGGTAGGAGCGGCGCATCGCCTTCAGGATGGTGTCGGAGCCGGACTGCATCGGCATGTGGAGCTGCGGCATCACGTTGGGCGTCTCGGCCATGGCGGCGATGACGTCGTCGGTGAAGTCGCGGGGGTGCGGCGAGGTGAAGCGGACGCGCTCCAGGCCCTCGATCTTCCCGCAGGCGCGCAGCAGCTTGGAGAAGGCCTCGCGGTCGCCGATGTCGGAGCCGTACGCGTTGACGTTCTGGCCGAGGAGGGTGATCTCGGAGACTCCCTCGGCGACCAGTGCCTCGATCTCCGCCAGGATGTCGCCGGTGCGGCGGTCCTTCTCCTTGCCGCGCAGCGCCGGGACGATGCAGAAGGTGCAGGTGTTGTTGCAGCCGACGGAGATGGAGACCCACGCGGCGTAGGCGGACTCGCGGCGGGTGGGGAGCGTGGAGGGGAAGGCTTCCAGGGACTCGGCGATCTCGATCTGCGCCTCTTCCTGGACGCGGGCGCGCTCCAGGAGGACCGGCAGCTTGCCGATGTTGTGCGTGCCGAAGACGACGTCGACCCAGGGGGCGCGCTTGACGATGGTCTCGCGGTCCTTCTGCGCCAGGCAGCCGCCGACGGCGATCTGCATCCCGGGCCGCCTGGTCTTCATGGGGGCGAGGCGGCCGAGGTTGCCGTAGAGCTTGTTGTCGGCGTTCTCCCGCACCGCGCAGGTGTTGAAGACGACGACGTCGGCGTCGCCGTCGGAGCCCTCGGGGGCGCGGACGTAGCCGGCGCCCTCCAGGAGACCCGACAGCCGTTCGGAGTCGTGGACGTTCATCTGGCACCCGTAGGTGCGCACTTCGTAGCTCTTCTGGACGTCCACTGCTTCGCTCCGGTTGCCGCTGCTCATGGGACAAGGGTAGGCGGTTGCCGGGCGGCGTCCCCCCTGCCCCGTGCCCCGCCCCTCTTCCCGGCCCCGCCCGCTGTGGGGCGGGGCCTCACGGGCGAGCCTGGCCAGGGGGGCGGGTGAGCTGGCAGGATCGCGCGCATGCACCACGCTCTGTCCCGATTCGGCCGCCGGCGCACCCTGCAGACGGGCGCCGTGCTCGCGGTCGTGCTCGGGCTGCTCGCGTGGTGGCTGCTGCCCCAGCGGGACGAGGGGGGCCTGCACGGTCCGCTCACCTTCTCCACCGGAGTGCCCAGCGGCGTCTACCAGCGGTACGGGGAGCGGCTGGAGGACGCGCTCGCCAAGGACATGCCGGAGGTGGCCATACGGCTGCGGACCAGTGAGGGGTCGCAGCAGAACCTCGCCCGGGTGGCGACGGGCGAGGCGGACTTCACCATCGCGACGGCCGACGCCGTGGCCACCTATCTGCGCGACGGCAGGCCGGGGGCCCAGCGGCTGCGCGGCTGCGTCCGGCTGTACGACGACTACGTGCAGCTGGTCGTCCCCCGCGACTCCGACATCCGCAGCGCCTCCGATCTGCGGGGCAAGCGGGTGGGGGTCGGCCAGGAGGGTTCCGGGGTGCGGCTGGTCGCAGACCGGCTGCTGAAGGCGGCGGGGCTCGATCCGGACGACGACATCACCCCGGTGCCGGTGGGCATCGACACCATGCCCGTACGGCTGACGCAGGGGCAGCTGGACGCCTTCTTCTGGTCGGGCGGGCTGCCCACCGGTGCCGTGCAGGAGCTGTCGGAGCGGTTCGACATCCGGCTGGTGCCGCTGGAGGCCGCCCTGGTCGCGAAGCTGCAGGCGGCGACCGGGCCGACCCGGTTCTACCGGTCGGCCATGATGCCCGCCGACGCCTATCCGGAGGCCCAGCAGGGCCAGTCGGTGCCCACCGTCGCCGTCCCCAATCTGCTCGTCACGACCGACCGTACGGACGCGGGCATGACCGAGGCCTTCACCCGGACGGTGATCAACAGCCGGGACCGGATCGGGCGCGAGGTGCACGCGGCGCAGCTGGTGGATCTGCGGACGGCCATCTACACGGATCCGCTGGACGTGCACGAAGGGGCCAAGGACTACTACCGCTCGGTGAAGCCGTGACCGCCTCGCGGCGAGAGCGCGGAACCGCCTGACGCGGGGGTGCCCGGCTCAGCCGCCCTGTCGTTCGCGGGGCAGCGAGACGGTCACCCGCAGGCCGTGCGGTGCGTGGTGCTCGTACGCGATCGAGCCGCCGCCCGCCGCGAGCAGCACCCGGGAGATGGAGAGGCCGAGCCCCGATCCGCTGACGTTCTGGTGGCGGGTGCTGCGCCAGAAGCGGTCGCCGACGCGTTCCAGTTCCGCTTCGGTGAGGCCGGGGCCCCGGTCGGCGACCACGACGGTCGTCGTACGGGTTCCGGCGGCGACGGTGACGGTGACGTCCTCGCCGGCCGGGGTGAACTTCAGGGCGTTGTCGATCACCGCGTCCAGGGCGCTGGAGAGCGCCACGGGGTCGGCCCAGGCGGTGACCGCCGCAGCGCCCTCCAGGGTGAGACGCACGCCCTCCCGGTCCGCCATCGGGCGCCAGGAGGCGACCCGCTCGGCGGTGAGCGGGACGAGGTCGATGAGCTGGAGGTCCGCCTCGGTGTGCTCGGCCAGCGCGAGGTCCAGGAGGTCGTCGAGGACCCGGGCCAGCCGCTTGCCCTCGGTGCGCACGGCCGCGATCTCCTCGCTGTCCTCGGGCAGCTCCAGGGCGAGCAGTTCGATGCGCAGCAGCAGGGCGGCGAGCGGGTTGCGCAGCTGGTGCGAGGCGTCGGCGACGAAGGCGCGCTGCTGCTCCAGCACGTCCTCGACGTTGTCCGCCATCTCGTTGAAGGAGCGGGCCAGGTGCCGGAGTTCCGGCGGCCCGGCGGAGGCGGCGACGCGGGAGCGCATGCGGCCCCCGGCGATGTCGCGGGTGGCCGCGTCCAGGGTCCGTACGGGCAGCAGGACCCAGCCGGTGAGCCGGAACGCCGCGGCGACCGCCACCAGCAGGGCGAGTGCCTCGCCGAGACCGATGAGCAGCCAGGTCCGCAGGATCCGGGAACGCATCTCGCCGGTGGGCGAGTCGATGACGACCACGGCGACCACGTCACCGTCGCGCACCACGGGCGAGGCGACGACGACGCGCCCGTTCTGCCAGGGCCAGACCTGCGGCGGATCGTGCGAGCGGCGGCCGAGGAGCGCCTCGCCGAAGGCCGTGCGCCCCTCCCCCTCCGCGGGCAGGGTCCAGGAGCGGGGCGCCTTGGCCAGGGCCCGGTCGTCCTGGAAGAAGACGCCGGCGCGGATGTCGTAGACCGAGGCGTAGACCTCCAGATCGGTCTGGAGGGTGCGGCGGCGCTCCTCGCTGTCCGGCGAGGTGTCGGTGATGGACTGGGCCAGGGCGGCGAACCGTGCCGTGTCGTCGATCCGGTCGATGACCAGGCGCTGCTGCTCGGCGGCGGCCACGCTGATCGCGAGCGGGAAGCCGAGGGTGACCAGGACTGCGGCCATCAGGACGATGAGCAGCGGGAGCAGGCGGGAGCGCACCGGGGAAACGTACCCGGTCGGTTACGCGGACGGCGCGACGAGCCGGTAGCCGACGCCCCGCACGGTCTCGATGAGGGTGGGCAGCCGCAGCTTGGAGCGCAGGGAGGCGACGTGGACCTCCAGGGTGCGCCCGGTCCCCTCCCAGCTGGTGCGCCAGACCTCGCTGATGATCTGCTCGCGGCGGAAGACGACGCCGGGGCGCTGGGCGAGGAGGGCCAGCAGGTCGAACTCCTTGCGGGTGAGCTGGACTTCCTCGCCCTCGACGCTGACCCGGCGGGTCGGCAGCTCGATGGCGACCGGCCCGAGGCGCAGGGCGGCGACGGGGGTGGGGGCGGTGTCCTCGCCGCTCGACGTGCGCCGGGCGACCGCGTGGATACGGGCGAGCAGCTCGCCGGTGTCGTACGGCTTGGTGACGTAGTCGTCGGCGCCGAGGTTGAGGCCGTGGATGCGCGAGCGCACGTCGGCGCGGGCGGTGACCATGATCACGGGGGTCGTGGTGCGCTTGCGGATCTTGCCGCACACCTCGTAGCCGTCCTGGTCGGGCAGGCCGAGGTCGAGGAGGATCACTCCGAAGGGCTCCTTCTCGGCGGGCAGCAGCGCGCGGAGGGCCTCTTCGCCGTTGCGGGCGTGCACGACCTTGAATCCGTGCCGGGCGAGCACGGCGGACAGGGCCGCGGCGACATGGTCGTCATCCTCGACGAGCAGCAGTCTCATGACCCTCCCTCCGTCTCTCCCGGGGCCGTCCGGCCCCTCGGGCTCATCCGTGCAACCGTTGCACGCTGTCACCGGGTGTTGTCCCGCGTTTCACCCTGCTTCATCCGGAAGACCCGTGTCGCGGTCTGCCGTTCATCGACGCTCCGCGTCGACCTCGCTCAAGGCATCCACGCCGATGAACGGCACACCAGTCAAGAGGCTGCCGGTTACAGCGGGGTTTCCGTTATGCACCCGGTACGCCCCGGGGCGGCGCCGGGCGTCCTGTTCACGCGGAGTGTCCGGTTGCCGCCGGATCGTTATGCTCAATTTCCGCTCAGATGTAATGACGTTGGTCGCACTGCGTCATTAGGGTCCTTGTTCAACCGAGGAGGACGGAGCAAGAAGCCGATGAGCGGAGTTTCAGTGACCAAGGACGCCGAGGATGCCGCGCCCGCGGCGAACGACCTGGTCGTACTGAGCAACGTCAACAAGCACTTCGGCGCGCTGCATGTGCTCCAGGACATCGACCTGACCATCGCCCGGGGCGAGGTCGTGGTCGTCATCGGGCCTTCCGGGTCCGGCAAGTCCACGCTGTGCCGCACGATCAACCGCTTGGAGACGGTCGATTCGGGAGCGATCTCGATCGACGGCAAGCCTCTGCCCCAGGAGGGCAAGGAGCTGGCCAGGCTGCGTGCCGACGTGGGCATGGTCTTCCAGTCGTTCAATCTCTTCGCACACAAGACGGTGCTGGAGAACGTCATGCTGGGCCAGATCAAGGTCCGCAAGGCCGACAAGAAGGCCGCGGAGGAGAAGGCCCGGACCCTGCTCGACCGGGTGGGCGTCGGCGTACAGGCCGACAAGTACCCGGCGCAGCTCTCCGGTGGCCAGCAGCAACGCGTCGCGATCGCGAGGGCGTTGGCGATGGACCCGAAGGTCATGCTCTTCGACGAGCCCACGTCGGCGCTCGACCCGGAGATGATCAACGAGGTCCTCGAAGTCATGCAGCAGCTGGCCCGGGACGGGATGACGATGATCGTCGTCACCCACGAGATGGGCTTCGCCCGGTCCGCCGCCAACCGCGTCGTGTTCATGGCGGACGGGAAGATCGTCGAAGAGGCGACGCCCGAACAGTTCTTCAGCAATCCGCGCAGCGACCGGGCCAAGGACTTCCTGTCGAAGATCCTTCACCACTGACGCCAACGACCTACGACATAAGGATTGTTCACATGAAGCTCCGCAAGTCCGCCGCCGTGGCGGCCATCGCCGTCCTCGCCCTGACCGCGACCGCGTGCGGTGGCAAGGAGGGCTCCGCCGGTGACAAGCCGGGCGGCACGAAGCCGGGTTCCTCCGACGCCCCCGCGCTCCCCACCTACACCGCGGCCACCGGTGTCGACCTCGACTCCCCGGTCTTCAAGAAGGCCAAGGAGCGCGGCAAGCTGATCATCGGCGCCAAGGCCGACCAGCCGTACCTCGGCTTCGAGGACCAGTCGACCAAGGAGCGCTCGGGCTTCGACATCGAGATCGCCAAGATGGTCGCCGCCGACCTCGGCTTCTCGGAGAAGCAGATCGAGTGGAAGACCGTCGACTCCGGTGTCCGTGAGACGGCCATCTCCAAGGGCCAGGTCGACTACTACGTCGGCACCTACACGATCAACGACGAGCGCAAGAAGCAGGTCGGCTTCGCCGGTCCGTACTACAAGGCCGGCGCGGACCTGCTGGTGCGCAAGGACGAGACGGCGATCACCGGCAAGGAGTCGGTGAAGGGCAAGAAGGTCTGCTCGATCGTCGGCTCCACGCCGCTGCAGGAGATCAAGAAGCCGGAGTACGGCGCGAGCGTCGTCGAGCTGGCCAAGTACTCCGACTGCGTGCAGCAGCTGCTGACCAAGCAGGTCGACGCCGTCACCACGGACGACTCGATCCTCAAGGGCTACGCCGCCGCCAACAAGGGCAAGCTCAAGGTCGTCGGCAAGCCGTTCACCGACGAGCCCTACGGCGTCGGCCTGAACAAGGACGACAAGGTGCTGCGCGAGGCCATCAGCAAGTCGCTGGAGGACCGCGTCAAGGACGGCACGTACAAGAAGATCTACGAGGCCACCCTCGGCCTGTCCGGTTCGGACTACGTCGACCCGCCGGCCATCGAGCGCTACTGACGCCCTCGGGCGCCCGGCACCGTCGGGCGCCCGGCACCTCCCGGTGCCCAGCACCTCCTGGTGCCCAGCACCTCCTGGTGCCCGAGCGCCGACATCCGTCACGGCGCCCCGCGAGTGACCCAGTCGTCCCGTACGCCGCCCCCCTCTCCCCGGGGGCGGCGGGCGTACGGGGCGCTCCTTCCCCTGCCCCGATGCCGATGACCGCCGACGCGGAGACCTCATGAACGTACTGCTCGACAATTTCCCAGCGTTCCGCGACGGCTTCATAGGAACTGTGTCGATCACCGCCGTCAGCTCGCTTATCGCCCTGGTTCTCGGTGTGGTCCTCGCCGGATTCCGCGTCTCGCCGGTGCCGCCGCTGCGGTACTTCGGCACCGCGTGGGTCACGCTGATGCGCAACACCCCGCTGACGCTGCTCTTCCTGATCTTCTTCTTCGTGGTGCCGGAGATCCTCTTCCCGGGGATGAGCCCGTTCGTCCTCGGCTCCCTGGCCCTCGGCTTCTACACCTCGTCCTTCGTCTGCGAGGCGGTCCGCTCCGGCATCAACACCGTGCCGCTGGGACAGGCGGAGGCCGCGCGCTCGATCGGCATGACGTTCGCCCAGACCCTGCAGATCGTGGTGCTCCCCCAGGCCACGCGCACGGTGATCCCGCCGCTGAGCAGCATCTTCATCGCCCTGACGAAGAACTCCGCGATCGCCGGCGCCTTCAGCAACGCCGAGTTGTTCGGCTGGCAGAAGCTCATGAGTGACAAGGGCTACGACATCGTCCCCGTCTTCATCTGGGTGGCCATCGGGTACCTGATCATCACCTTTACCATCAGCGGCCTCTTCCGGCTGCTGGAGCGTCGCATGGAGGTCGCCCGATGAGCGCCAGCGTTCTTTACGACGCCCCGGGCCCCAAGGCCGTCGTCCGCAACCGGATCTACGCCGTCGTCGGCAGCCTCGCCATCGTGGCGCTGCTCGTCGTCAGCGTCCTGCGGCTGGCCGACAAGGGGCACCTCGCCCCTGAGATGTGGGACATCTTCAACTACGCGGGCATCCGGCAGAACATCGCCGACGCGGTGCTCGCCACCCTCAAGGCGTTCGGTCTCGCCGCGGTCGGTTCGCTGGTCCTCGGCGTGCTCCTGGCGGTGGGCCGGCTCTCCGACCACAAGCCGGTCCGCTGGGTGGCGACCACCTTCATCGAGCTGTTCCGCTCGCTGCCGCTGCTGATCACCATCTACGCGATCTGGGTCGGCTTCCTCACCGACTACTCGATGTGGGCGCTGGCCGCGGGCCTCTCCGTCTACAACGGCTGTGTCCAGGCCGAGGTGCTGCGCGCCGGGATCAACTCGGTGCCCAAGGGCCAGAGCGAGGCCGCGTACGCCCTCGGCATGAGCAAGACGCAGGTCATGACGACCGTCCTGATGCCGCAGGCGATCCGGTCGATGCTGCCGACGATCATCAGCCAGCTCGTGGTGACCCTCAAGGACACCTCGCTCGGCTTCATCATCCTGTACCCGGAGCTGCTCCAGACCGCGCGTCTGATCGCCTCCAACACCCAGGTGAACGGCCAGTACCCGTACGTCTCGACGATCGTCGTCATCGGCACGATCTACATCGCGATGTGTCTGCTGCTCTCGGCGCTGGCTACGTGGATCGAGAAGCGCGGGCGCCGGGCCAAGACCGGCATCAAGGTGGCGCCCGGCGTCCAGACCGCCGACATCCCCACGGCGGAGGACATCCCCGGCCCGAGGGCGGGGGGCGCAGGGGGCGCAGGCCCGACGGTCGATGGTGCCGCTGGGGCCGGAGTGACGAAGGACTGACCTCCCCGGGGCCTTCCGGGCCCCTCCCGGCAGGAGCATTCGAGGCAGCGGCGCACGCGTCGCTGCCTCGGTCACTTGACGCACGTACCACCAGTGGGTTGCATACGTTCTGTGATCACGCACCCGGCTACCTCTGCCACGTTCCGCATGACCGTCAGGGCCGGAGGGTACGCGCTGTGGACCCGGTGATCGTCGTCGGCGCCGGGCCCGTCGGCCTGACGCTGTCGCTGGCCCTCGCCGCCCAGGGCGTCCCGTCGGTCCTCCTCGACGAGGGCCCCGGCGCGGAGGAGCCCCGGCCCGCCCGCACGGTCGTGCTGCGCGAGGACACCGCCGACCTGGTGGGCCGCCTCGGCTGCCGGGAGCTGGACCGGGTCGGGCTGCGCTGGACGGGCTGGCGTTCGATGCGCCGGAAGCAGCTGGTCCGGGAGATGCCGCTGCGCGGGGGCCGGCCGGACGAGGGCGGCGAGCCGCTCCCCGGGCTCGTCCCCGCACCGCTGCACCTGCCGCAGCACGAGCTGAGCGCCGCGCTGCGTGCGGCGGTGGACAAGGAACCGCTGGTCCGGCTGGTGCCGCTGAGCCGGATCGACACCCTGGAGCAGGACCGCGACGGCATCACCGTGCACACCAGGGAGCCGGGGTCGACCTGGTGGCGCGGGAGTTATCTGGTCGGCTGCGACGGCGCCCGGTCGACCGTGCGCAAGCTGCTCGACATCCGCTTTCCCGGTCGTACGGCGGTGGAGCGGCATGCCGTCGCCGCGCTCCGGGCCGAACTGCCCTGGCCCGGCCAGGCCGTGTCGCACCGGCAGCCGCCGTGGCGGACCGGCGGTGAGGAGGTCTCCGCCCGACCGCTGCCGAACGGCGTCTGGCGGCTGGACTGGCTGCTGCCGCCACGCGGCGAACTGGTCACCCCGGAAGCGGTGATCACCCGGATCCGGGACACGCTGGCCGGCTGGTGCGGCGAGACCCCTCCGTACGAACTGCTGGACACCGGCGTCCACACGCTCCACCACCGGCTCGCCCGGCGCTGGCGCAGGCAGCGCGCCTTCCTGGCGGGAGACGCGGCGCACCTCCTGGGGGCGCTGGGCACACAAGGGCTCGACGAGGGCATCCGGGACGCCGAGAACCTGGCCTGGAAGCTGGCCCACGCCTGGCACCACGGCCCGGCCGAGCAGCTCCTCGACAGCTACCAGGCGGAGCGGCGGGCCGCAGTGGCCGCCCGGTTGCGCGCCGCCGATCAGTCGCTGCCGATACTGCGCGGCGGAGGCGGTCTGCGGACGCTGGTCCCGGGCGCCGCACGCGGTCACGACACCCTGCTCGCCGACGGACATCTGGGCCGCGGGGCACTGGGTGCGCCCCCTTCGTACTCGCACTCCCCCCTTTCACCTCCGCACGCAGAGGCGCACACCGTTGTTGGTACGCCCCCCGGTGCGCCGGTCGTGGATGTGACGGTGACCGCGCCGGACGGAACGACGACACGGCTGCGGGAGCGGCTCGGGCAGGGGCATCCGCTGGTGATCCTGGTCGCGCCGGGGACCGGCGTCTGGGACCGGCGGCACTGGCAGACGGCGGGCGTCATGCCCCGCCTCACGGACGCCGTGGCGGCGCTCCCCGGTACGACGGAACTGCTGGTCACCGAGAGCTATCCGGGAGCCTCGGCCCACACCGTGCTGCTGGTCCGGCCGGACGGGCATCTGGTGGCGGCCTTCGGCGGCGTACGGCCGGCGGAGCTGTTCACCGCGGCCCAGGCGGCGCTGGGCGGTGCGCCGCGTGCTGGGCGGGAGCGCGCGGAAGCGGAGGACGAGGAGAGCGAGAGCCGGAAGAACCGGGAGAGCCGGGAGAGCCGGGAGAGCCGGGAGAGCAGCGACGAGAAGGGGGCCCGGACGCGGGTCCATGCCGACGGGACCGCCGGGCACCGCTGACCGGTGGTCCGTCGTCCGTCGTACATGTGCGTCCGTACGTGTGCGTCCGTACATGTGCGTCCGTACATGTGCGTCCGTGGCGGACGAACGCGGACGAACATTGACCGTCACGGGCACGCGTGGTGTACTCCAGATCATGACCGACACCGATGTGCGCCTGTGGCGGAGGGTCCATATGGACCTCGTCCGTTACGCGGGCTGCGTGTGTCGCCCGTCCTGCTGAATCGCCTCCCTATGCCGGTCCGTGCCGCTCTCCGCACGGCCGGGGTCCCGCGCGAACTCTCAGGACGGTCCTCGTGTCTTCCGCTCACTCCGCCGTGGCCACGGCCGGCTCGGTGTCTCCTCCTCCTTCCCCTGTTTCCTCTGCTGCCTCCTCTGCCTCCCCCGTCTCCGCTGCCTCCTCTACCTCCGCTTCCGGGGCCTCGCCGACGAGCGGGGAGCTGCTGGAGTTCGTCCGCCGCACCGCCCGGGACGAGGCGCTCATCGCCTCGTTGCCCCTCGATCCGGAGGGCCGGACCTGGATCCGGCTCGACGGACCGGGCGGCAGCGAGTCGTGGCTGATCGGCTGGCCGCCCGGCACCGGTACGGGCTGGCACGATCACGCCGACTCGATCGGCGCGTTCACGACGGCGGCCGGTGCCCTCAGGGAGCACTCGCTCGTCGTGCGGCTGCCCACCGACGGCTGGAAGACGCTGGAGCTGACGGACGGGGTGGACCGGTCGAGGGAACTGGCGACCGGTCAGGGGCGGGCCTTCGGCCGGAACCACGTCCACGAAGTGCTCAACGAGTCCGAGGACGCGCACGCGATCTCCGTCCACGCCTACTACCCGCCGCTGCCGCGGATCCGCCGGTTCAGCCGCACCGGTGCCGTGCTCCGGCTGGAGCAGACCGAGAGCCCCGAGGACTGGCAGTGAGCGAGAACCCCAGCACGGGCACCCCTGGCCCGGTGGGGATCGACGAGCTGCTGGAGCGGGTCAGGGCCGGCTACGACCGGATCGACCCGCTCGCCGCCGCCGCTGCGGCGGAAGGCGGGGCGCTGCTGGTGGACATCCGGTACGCGGCACTTCGCGACCGGGACGGACTGATCCCCGGTGCGCTGGTCGTCGAACGCAACGAGCTGGAGTGGCGGCTCGACCCGCAGGGCAGTCACCGCGCACCCGAGGCGGTCGGCCATGACCTCCAGATCGTCGTCATCTGCAACGAGGGATACGCCTCCAGCCTCGCGGTCGCCTCACTGCGGCTGCTGGGACTGCATCGGGCCACCGATCTGATCGGCGGCTTCCAGGCCTGGCGCGCGGCGGGGCTCCCGGTCGGCTCCGCCTGACGCCCGCCCTCGTACCCACGATCTGGTGCCTCCCCCCGGTGCCCGGCACTTGACCTCAGATACCGGGCGCCGGCTCTGCGCTGCCGCACCCGAACGCCACGTTCCACTGGAGCAATCGCCGCGCGTGACCGACATTCGCCTCACACAGAGGACCGAAATGTACGGAGATGAGCGCATATGACGACCACTGTCCTCACCCCCGACCAGCTCGACGGCCAGGCAGCCCGGCTGCACGACACCCAGGCATGGCAGCAGATCGTCTCGGGCTGGGAGCACAGCACGGGCTGGGAACACAGCGCCCCCGAGTCGGCGCCGGCCCCCGTACTCACCCCCGTACCCGCACGGCCCTCCGACTGGCGGAGCCTGTTGTCCGTCCCCGTGGACCGACTGATCGACGACACGGTGCGGTCCCTGCCCGCGCCGCCGCCGCACCAGCGCCCGCTGCCCGGACGGCTGGGTGCGATGCTGCCCGACCGCGTCCACTTCTGGCGGCGGGTCGGGCAGAGCGACCTGCGTCCCTCGGCCCATCTCGGCTACGCACGGCAGATCCTGGCCGAGTGGGGCTGGCAGAACACCCCCTACCGGCTGCGGAACGCCCGTGGCGCACGCTGTGTCTGCGGCGCCATGATCTCCGCGCACCGCCTCGGCTACGGCTCCCTCGACACCGTGGACCGGGCCGGCGCCTGGCTGATCACGGAGCTGCGCGCACAAGGGTGGTCAGGGCTGATCGGCCCCTGGAACCGCCATGCCGGCCGCACCGCCGCCGATGCCCTGGCCCTCCTGGACGCCACCATCCGCCGCGCTTCCTTGGCCGGACAGTAGCCACGGGACAAGGGCCCGCTTCAAGACTCCGACAAGGACTCACGCCAGAGGATTGGTGGGGGACTCACGTCGGGGCATCGCGTCAAGCGTCAGGGATCACGTCAAGGGATCGGTATCAGAAAGGCTCGTCCAGGCCTTCCGTGTCCTCGCCCTCCTCTTCCAGCGCCTGACGCACCACCCGCAGGGCCATGCCCTCCCCGTATCCCTTGCGTGCGAGCATCCCCGCCAGGCGGCGCAGCCGCTTGTCCCGGTCCAGCCCCCGAGTGGAGCGGAGCTTGCGGGCCACGAGCTCGCGCGCCGTCTCCTCCTCCTGGTCCGAGTCGAGCTGCCCGACCGCCTCGTCGATCACGGCGGAGTCCACGCCCTTCGTCCGCAGTTCACGGACGAGGGCGCGGCGCGCGAGCCCCCGGCCGTGGTGCCGGGACTCCACCCATGCCCCGGCGAACGCCGCGTCGTCGATCAGCCCGACGTCCTCGAAGCGCGCGAGCACCTCTTCGGCCGCCTCGTCCGGGATCTCCCGCTTGCGCAGGGCGTCCGCGAGCTGTTTGCGCGTCCGCGGTGTCCCGGTGAGCAGTCGCAGACAGATGTTGCGCGCCTGCTCGACCGGGTCACGCGGCTCCCCCTTCTCGGCCCTCGACGAGGAAGGGGAGCCGCTGCTTCTGGTGCCGGAACGGGCACGGCGGCCCGCTCCCTCGCCGAATCCGCTCCCGGCGCCCGCTCCACCGCGTGACCGGCGCCCGGACCGCATTCCGACGTCGTCCGCTGCCGCCCCCCGCGCGGCAGCGGACGCGTCGACGGCCCCGTCATCGGATCCGGCACCGCCGCTGGGCTCGGCGGGGGTGTCCGGCCACTCCGTACGACGTGTCACGGTCTAGCTCTTGGCCGCCGCGGTCTTGGCCGGCTTGGCCTTGGTGGTCGCGGTGGTCGCGGGCTTCGCCGCCGTGTCGGCCGCCGGTGCCGCGTCTGCGCCGGGCTCGCCCGCGGCGGCGTCCGGGCGGACGCCGACACCCAGCTTCTCCAGGATCTTCTTCTCGATCTCGTTGGCGAGGTCGGGGTTGTCCTTGAGGAAGTTGCGGGCGTTCTCCTTGCCCTGGCCGAGCTGGTCGCCCTCGTACGTGTACCAGGCGCCGGCCTTGCGGACGAAGCCGTGCTCCACGCCCATGTCGATCAGACCGCCCTCGCGGCTGATGCCCTGGCCGTAGAGGATGTCGAACTCAGCCTGCTTGAACGGCGGGGCGACCTTGTTCTTGACGACCTTGACGCGGGTGCGGTTGCCGACCGCGTCGGTGCCGTCCTTCAGCGTCTCGATCCGGCGGATGTCGAGGCGCACCGAGGCGTAGAACTTCAGCGCCCGGCCACCGGTCGTGGTCTCCGGAGAGCCGAACATCACGCCGATCTTCTCGCGGAGCTGGTTGATGAAGATCGCGGTGGTCTTGGACTGGTTGAGCGCACTGGTGATCTTGCGGAGGGCCTGGCTCATCAGCCGGGCCTGGAGGCCCACGTGCGAGTCGCCCATCTCGCCCTCGATCTCCGCACGGGGCACCAGGGCCGCCACGGAGTCGATGACGATCAGGTCCAGTGCGCCCGAGCGCACCAGCATGTCGGTGATCTCCAGCGCCTGCTCACCGTTGTCCGGCTGGGACAGGATGAGGCTGTCGATGTCGACGCCGAGCTTCTTCGCGTACTCCGGGTCGAGGGCGTGCTCGGCGTCGATGAAGGCCACCGAGCCGCCCTGGCGCTGCGCGTTCGCCACGGCGTGCAGCGTCAGCGTCGTCTTACCGGAGGACTCCGGCCCGTACACCTCCACCACGCGGCCGCGCGGCAGACCGCCGACGCCGAGGGCGACGTCGAGGGCGGTCGATCCCGTGGGGATGACCTCAATGGGCTCGTTCGGCCGCTCCCCGAGGCGCATCACCGCGCCCTTGCCGAACTGTCGTTCAATCTGTGCGAGCGCGGCGTCCAGCGCCTTCTCGCGGTCGGTTCCTGCCATGGGTTCCACCCGATTTGCTTGAGTCGATCGCTTCACGTCACAGACGCTAACCCCTGCCACTGACAATGGGCCTCGACGTCCTCCCGACCTGTGGACAACTCCACGGCCGGGCCCGGGAAAACCCGGCCGGAATCCCATCAGAATGGATGTTCGATTTCCGTGTCAAGCGCACCACGCGGGAGCCGCGGCACGGGTGGACGAGTGTCCTGTGTCATCGAAGTTTGATCAGCACGAGGCGCTGTGGGGTGGCGGGATGGGACAGCTCGCGGATGCGTACGCAGATCCTGACCTGGGCGCGTTTGACCTGGGGTTCTTCGAGGGTGGAGTGCAGGTTCGGCGGTCGCTTGCGGCCAAGCGGATCCTCAGCCCACGCTTCCTCAACCGCACACCAGTCGGCCGACACCTCGTGATCTCAGAAGATCACCACACCAGACTCGCCGCCCTCTACGAGAACGGCATGACGGCCGCACAGGCGTGGCACGAACTCATCGACAAATACGACACCTGGGTCAGCCCATCCGCCGTCGGGCACCACTTCGCCCTATTCGATCTCACACGAGGCATCACCCACTCAAGAGCCGGGGAGTGACCCAGGCCACTCAAACTTCGATGTCAGGACATCGTTGTCCTGTGACATCGAACGTTGAGCGTTGTCACCGAAGATCGAGGGCACTGGCGAGAACGCGGAGGCGGCCCGAGCTCTGCTGGCCTGAGAAAGTGTTGGGTAAGCCGTTGATCACTCGCGGTTGAGGTCTTCGGTGAGGCGT
>NZ_BMSG01000020.1 GCF_014649035.1 Streptomyces sindenensis | reverse complement strand
CAGGTCCTTCAGCAGCTCGACGACGACTGACCGTCGGCCCCATTCTGAAACGATCAGTAAGTCGACGCATCGGTCGACGCCTTCGAGGGGAGCCGTTCATGACCACGGCGAAAGACCTGTTCATCATCTCGGTGGATCCCGCGCTGGAGCGCCCCGTGGGGCAGGGTGATCTGTCGCTCGCCCTCGCCGGCGCCGAACTGCTCGACCTGCTCGACGCGGGGACCGTCACCGTGGACGGCGACCTCGTCGTACCGGGCGGGTCTTCGGTGCCGGACGACCGACTGCTCGCCGCGGCCGCCGCGGGGATCACCCGGCAGCCGCCCCACGAGCGGATCGAGGACTGGCTGTGGCGCCGGGGCCGGGACCTCGCGGCCGCCTACCAGGACGCGCTGGAGGAGGACGGCGAGCTCAGGCAGAAGCGGAGCGGCCTGCTGCCGTTCGGCCCGAAGGAGGTGGAGCCGGTGGACACACCCGCCCGGCACCGGGCCGTGGCCCGCCTGGAGGAGGGGGACCCCGTCCTCGCCTCCCTCGCGTCGGCCGTGGGCCTCGACGGCGAGCGGTCCGACGACGAACCCCGCCCCGGCGACGAGACGGTGACCACCGTGATCGCCACCGTCCATGAAGCGGTGATGGAGCTGGAGGCCGTACGGCAGCGGCGGACCATCGAGAACACCGCCTTCGCCAACGTCTGGCGTGGCCCCTGAGCCGGCACCCGGCCTCCTCCGGTTTGACCTTGACACGGTGACAAGCTCTTCACTGTCGGCCGAGGAGGTGGTCTCGATGACGGTCACGGGACACGGCACGGATGAGGTGCGAGCGCTCCGGGCGCTGCGGGACGAGCGTTCGTCGGTGCGGCTGAGCGCCGCTCTGGCGATCGGCTCGACGCCGGACCCGCGCTTCGTCGGCCCGTTGGTCGAGCGGTGCGCGGTCGAACCGGAGTTCCTCGTCCGCGACATGCTGACGTGGGCGCTCACCCGCCACCCGGTCGCCGACACGCTGCCCGTGCTGCTCGGGGAGGTCCGCTCGGAGCGGCCGCAGGCGCGGAGCCAGGCTCTGCACACCCTGTCCAAGGTCGGGGACCCGCGGGCGTGGCCCGCGATCACCCGGGCGCTCCTGACGGACGGCGACGAGGAGGTGGCACGGGCTGCCTGGCGGACGGCCGTCGTGCTCGTACCGGAAGAGGAGGAGGCCGCGTTGGCCACGGTGCTGGTGACGCAGCTCGGGCGCGGTGGGCAGGAGACACAGCTGAGCCTCAGCCGGGCGCTGATCGGTCTGGGGAGCGCGATGATGCCGGCCCTGGACATCGCGCGGCGTTCCACCGACCCGGACGTGCGCGCGCACGCGCTCGCCACGGAGAGGCTGCGGAGCGATCCGGACACCGGGTTCGCCTTCGCCCTGGAGGAGGCGAAGCGCGTGGTGGCCCTGGGCGGCGCACGCGGCAACAGCGAAGGAGTGTCGTGACGCGTGTTGATCGGTGAGGTCGCCCGGCGGTCCGGGGTCAGTGCCCGCATGCTCCGGCACTACGAGTCGCTCGGTCTGGTGCGGCCCTCGGGCCGCACCGGGTCCGGCTACCGGGAGTATTCCGGTGAGGACGTCCGGCGCGTCTTCCATATCGAGAGCCTGCGGGCGGTTGGGCTGTCGCTGCGGGAGATCGGGCGCGCGCTCGACGACCCCGGCTTCACGCCCTCGGCGCTCGTCGACGACCTCATCCTCCGGACGCGCGAACGCATCGCCGCCGAGACCGAGTTGCTCACCCGGCTGCGGCGCGTCCGCGCGGCGGACCCGGCCGCCTGGGAGGACGTCCTCCAGGTCCTGGCGCTCCTGCGAGCCCTCGGGTCCACGAGTGCCGGTACCCGCCAGCGCGCTGCCCTCGCCTCGGTCGACGGGGTTCCGGTGGAGGCGCTGGCCCAGGCGGCGCTCGGCGAGGGCGACCCGTACGTCGCCGGGGCCCTGCGATGGGCCCTGTCCCGATCGGGCGGCGGCGGCGCGGCGCTGCTGGCCAAGGGGCTCTCCTCCCCCGTCGCGGCGGTACGGGACCGTGCCGTCCGCTCCCTCGCCGAGCTGCCCGGCCGCGAGGCCGCCGCGCTGCTCCGGGACGCCCTGGCAAGCCCCGACCCCGTGGTCCGGGGCCGGGCGGCGCTGGCGCTCGGGGCCCAGGGTGAGGCCGCCGCGATCCCGGTGCTCGTCGACATGATCATCGCCGGAAGCAACGACACGGACGCGGCCGACGCGCTGAGCGTGCTGGCCGACGACGACGCGGCCGCGGACCGGATCGCGTCCCTCCTCGTCGGCCGCATCGGCGACGGGACCAGCGGGCCGCCCGCACGCGGGCGGCTGACCCAGGCCCTGGCCGGCATCCCGGGCCCCACGGCCTCACGTGCCCTCGCGGGGCTGCTGGGCGACGGCGACCCGGCCGTCGCGCTGACCGCCGCCTACCTCCTCCGGTTGCGCGGGGACGGGTGAGGCACCCCGGGCCGGCCGGTCCAGGAGCAGCGGAATCACCAGGGCGGGCAGCAGCCAGAGGAACACGATGAGGCGGAAACCGTAGAGCTGGCCCAGGTTCGGATGGCCGGCCTGGTTGAGGAGGCCCGCCGCACCCGCCGCCAGAGCGATGGGCAGCATCACCGAGCGCCGCTTCAGCAGCGCCCAGGCCGAGAGCGCGAGCAGGACGGGGAGGACGGGGGAGGCGGCCTGGCGGCGCAGCCACGCCGACCAGAAGACACCCTCCTGTACGAAGAACTCGGGCCAGGGGTTGGGCAGATCGGGGCGCTGGTAGTGGTGGGTCAGCAGATCCTGGGCGCTGTCCTCGCCCATCGGCCACCCCAGCAGATGCGCCCCGGCGTAGCTGCACACCGTCAGGCCGGCGCAGAGTCCGGCCGCCCGGAGTACGGGCGTGAACTGCCGCTGCTTCAGGCGGAGCCACCCGGCCCAGAGGGAGAGGACTCCCGCGAGAGCGGCCGCCAGCAGCAGTGCCTGCGAGTAGCGGACGAGGAACATCAGGGCGAAGCCGCCCGCGACGAGCGCCGCGCCCGTACGGGGCCGGTCCCGCAGCAGCAGGACACAGCCGAGGACGACCGCCGTACCCAGCGCCAGGGCGAGGCCGTCGCTCAGGGGGTTCATCGCGACGGTGCCGGTGGGCAGGGCGAGGTACAGGGCCTGCCCGGCAAGAGCCGCGCGCCGGGAGGCGCCCGACGCGCGGAGGGCGAGCAGGACGCAGACGCTGCCGGCCAGGGCGATGACCAGCCCCGCCAGCCAAAGGCCCCACGTCGCGCCGAAAACGGCGATGAAGGGGACCAGGAACAGCGGATAGCCGGGCCTGGCCTCGAAGATGGCCATGAACCGCTGGTTGGCGAAGGGCGCGGTCATCCCCTCCGTGTTGCCGTGGCGGGTCCAGTACGCGACCGAGTCGTTCAGCCGGCGTACGCACTGCTCCTCCGACTCCCCCACGGCCCTCCTGTTGGTCCAGGGGACGGGGCTCAGGGACGCGTGCTGCCCGCTGGCGCACGCGTAGGCGATGGCCCCCCGGCCCGCCTCCTCGCGGCTCTCGCCGCTGAGGCTCAGGGCGTAGGAGAGGTAGTTCTTCGTGTCGGGCGAGGCCCGTCCGGTGACCGCCGTCAGCTGGAGTGCGGTGAAGGCGAGGGCGATGAGCAGCATCCCGACGAGGCCAAGGCGCTGGGTCCTGCGGATGTTCGGCATCGGTCGGGCGCTCCCCTGCATACGGCGGTTGCCTCATCAACGAGAGAACCGGCGCGGGGTGGCGTTCCGGAGCGGAGTGGTGTGCGGGGCGGGCTCCGCCGAGTGGTGTGCGGGGCAGGCTCCGCCGAGTGGTGTGCGGGGCAGGCTCCGGAGCAGGGCGCGTTTCCGGGGCCCGGCGCGTACCGGTCCCGGCGTGCCCGGCGTCCTGGCAGGCTCGGCGTGCCCGCTACCGGCCGCGCGGCTTTCCGCGCTTGCCGCTCTGGCCGCCGGCCCGGCCGCCCGACGAGGGCTTCCTGCCCGCCGCGGGCTTGTGCCGGGCGCCGCCGCCCGTACCGGCCCGCTTGCCCTTCGCCTTCTCCTTGGCCTTGGCCGTGGGGTGCTGCGGGGTGGTCGCGCGGCCCCGGGTGCTGTTCACCGTGCGGCCCCGGACGATCCCGATGAACTCCTCCACCAGGTCGGGGGCTTCGTCCGCCTGGGGCCACGAGAGGGCGACGCGTGACTCGGGGGTCTCCGGGACCGGGCGGTAGGTGAGGTCCTTGCGGTGGTGCAGCCTGGCCAGGGACTGCGGGACGAGAAGGACGCCCACGCCCGCCGCGACCAGTTCGATCGCGTCCGCCGTGGTGGCCGGGCGTTCGACGGCGGGGCGGCCCGGCAGGGTCTCCCAGCCGAGGACGTCGTCCAGGGGGTGCAGCACGACCTCGTCGGCCAGCTCGGCGAGCGACACCTCTTCGGCGGCGGTCGCCACGTGGTCCTTGGGGATCACCACGACGGTCGTCTCGGTGTAGAGGGGGATCGCGGCCAGGACGTCCCGGTCGACCGGCAGGCGTACGAGACCGGCGTCCGCGCCGCCGTCCGCCAGCAGTCCGGGGGCGTCGGCGGCGGTCGCCTGAACGAGCTCCAGGGGGGTGTCGGGCAGCCGCTCGTGCCAGACCCTCACCCACTTGGTGGGCGTCACGCCGGGGACGTAAGCGAGCCGGAAGGATGAGGGGATGTCCGAGCCTGTCACGGAACCAGGCTACCGGTCGGTGGTCGGAGGCATGTCCCACGGTCGATACCCTGGACCCATGACGTCGCACAAGACCGCCCAGACCATGAAGCCCGCCACGGCGGCGAAGAAGCTGGGTGTGTACCTCCAGGCCACGCCCGCCGAGTTCCAGGAGGGTGCCGTCTCCCGCACCGAGCTCAACGCCCTCCAGACCGACCCGCCCGCCTGGCTGGTGGAACTGCGTCGCACCGGCCCGCACCCCCGCCCGGTCGTCGCCGCCAAGCTCGGCGTCTCGATCGCGGGGCTGGCCCGCGGCGGGGTCACCGAGCCGCTCACCACCGAGCAGATCGACGCGCTGAAGGACGAGATGCCCGAGTGGCTCCAGAAGGAGCGCGCCACGCAGGCCGAGGTGCGCAAGGAGAGCGCTCGCATCAAGGAGCGCAACGCCGAGCGGGCCGCGCGGTCCGGCGATCAGCAGTAGGTCCTTTTCCCGGCCGGCCGTCACGGCCCACGGGACTCCCGCTCGCGCGTCACGGCCCCGGCTCTCGCCCGTCAGGGCCTGCGGCCCCGCCCTCGCGGAAACTCGCCGAGGCTCACCGCACGGTGAATCGTCCCGGCCAGTTCACGCGGATCCTCGGTGAAGGTGTCCACCCGGATCTTCCGCCCGTCGCGCAGCTCGATGGCGTAGCCGAAGCCCATCCCCCGGGCCTCGGCCAGCGGGCGTCCGTCCCCGGCCGAGGCGGACCCGATCCGTTCGATGTCCGCCCAGGGGATCAGCGTGGCGGTGCCCGCGACCCGGTGGGTCAGCCCGCGCTCATGGACGTCGAAGCACTGTTCGCGGGTGCGGAGGGCCTGCGTCAGGCGCCAGATCCCGAGTCCGAGACCGGCCAGCCCGACCCCGAGGAGCAGGCCCGCCAGTTGGGGCGCGCCGTCGGTGGTTCCGATCGAAGCGATGGTCACCGGCACGCCGAAGGCGAGGCCGACGACGCCGGTGACCAGCAGGATCCCGGCCAGTCGTAGCCGTCTGCCGCCGTCGGTGCGGTGTTCGCGGACGAATCCGCCGAGCTCCCGTGCGGCTTCGGTGCGTCGCATCCCCGTTCCCCCCGTCGTGGACACCTCAAATTCTGCCCGATCCCGGGGGCCGGCACCACGGAAACGGCCGGACCCACGCCACGGGCCCGTGGCCGGTCCGCCCCGCCGACGCGTACGTCGGTGGCGCGGCCCCTGCCACGGGCCCGTCGGGTACCGGTCCGGTCGTCGGGTACCGGTTCGGTCAGAGAACGCCGGACTTGGCGATGGTGACCTTGGCGCTGGTGCGGCCGCTGCCGGAGCCGAGCGCCTCGATCTTGCGGACGAGCTTCATGCTGTCCTCGTCGGCGACCTCGCCGAAGACCACGTGCTTGCCGTCCAGCCACGGGGTGAGCACCGTGGTGATGAAGAACTGCGAACCGTTGGTGTTCGGGCCGGCGTTGGCCATCGAGAGCAGGCCGACACGGTCGTGCTTGAGCTTGAAGTTCTCGTCGGCGAACTTCTCGCCGTAGATGCTCTTGCCGCCGGTGCCGTCGCCGCGGGTGAAGTCACCGCCCTGGAGCATGAAGTCCGTGATGACGCGGTGGAAGGACGAGCCGGCGTAGCCGAAGCCCTTCTCGCCGGTGGCGAGCGCGCGGAAGTTCTCCGTCGTCTTGGGGACGACGTCGTCGAACAGGTTGAACGTGATCCGCCCTGCGGGGGCGTCGTCGATGGTGATGTCGAAGTAGACCTTGGTTGTCATGGTGACATCCTCACATTCCTGGCAACCGCAGGTGAAACCCGGGTTGGGTCGGCATGCTGGAAGCCTGGATTCCGCTCACCCCGCGGCGGCTCCCCGACGGGCCGCGTAGACGGCGTTCACCAGGGCCGTCTTGCGCGGGTCGTCGGCGAGCCGGGAGCCCATCCGGTTCATGACGTATCCGAGGGAGATGGCGGCATCCGGGTCGGCCAGGCCGCAGGAACCGCCCGCGCCGTCGTGACCGAGCGCCCTCGGGTCGGGGCCGTAGGAACGGTTCGCGCCGCTCAGCCAGAAGCCGAGGGCGATCTCCGTCTCGTGCCGGAAGCCGTCGCCGAGGACCAGGTCGCGGCAGGCCCCCTGCCCTTCGCCGGCGCGGGCGGCCGCCTTCTCGGAGAGGATCCGGTGGCCGTCGAGGCTGCCCCGTCCGGCCAGGATCCCGTAGAGCGCGGCGACCGCCCGGGCGGTGCCGTGGCCGTTGGCGGCGGGAATCTCCGCTCCGCGCCAGGCGGGCGTGTTGGCGACGGCCCGGCCGGTGGGCGGGTTGAGCAGGGAGGCGACGGCCACCGGTGTCATCCGGTCCAGGAGGGCCGCCTGGGCGGCCCGGTCGGGCCGTTCCTGGACGAGTTCGGCGAGCCGGTGGGTCTCGCTCTCCGGGAGGCCGAAGGTGAAGTCGATGCCCAGCGGCCCGGTGATCTCCTGCCGGAGAAACGCCCCGGGCCGCAGTCCGGTGATCCGGCGGACCACTTCGCCGACGAGGAATCCGTAACTGATCGCGTGGTAGCCGGAGCGGGTTCCCGGCTCCCACCAGGGGGCGGTGGCGGCGAGCCGGGCGCAGGCCGTCTCCCAGTCATAGAGCTCCTCCAGGGTGAGCGGGGTGTCCGGCCCGGCCACTCCGGAGCGGTGCGAGAGGAGGTGGCGTACGAGCACGGATTCCTTGCCGTGCGCGGCGAACTCCGGCCAGTAGTCGGCGACCGGGGCGTCGAGGTCGAGCAGCCCGCGGTCGGCCAGGACGTGGGCGCAGAGCGCGGTCGGGCCCTTGCCGGTGGACCAGACGTTGACCAGGGTGCCCCGTTCCCAGGGGCGGGTGCGGGCCGCGTCGGCCCAGCCGCCCCAGAGATCCACCACCGGCGCTCCGTCGACCAGGACGGTCACGGCCGCGCCCAGTTCGCCGCGCTCGGTGAAGTTCTCCTCGAAGGCGTCCCGGACCCCGGCGAACCGGTCGTCGCAGTGGCCGTGGATCTGCGTCACGGGGCCTCCCTCGTCGCGGGCGCGGGTCCGGCGGCGGAACCGGTCGCCCCCACGCAACATACCGACTGGTCGGACCGGAGGGAAGGGCCGGTGGCCGGGGAACGGCGAAGGCCCCGGCCGCCGCCGCCCGGATCAGCGGATGCCCGCCTCCAGGCTCAGGCTCCAGCGGCCCGGCAGGCCGGTCAGGGTGATGGTGGACAGGGGGCGGACGTCGACGTTCCAGTACGTGGCGGGCGGGGCGTTCAGGGCGTAGACGAGGGCCGCCCGGATCACGGCGGGTTCGGCGACCGCGACGACGAGGGCGTCGTCGGCGGGGCGGGTGTCCAGCCAGCCGCCCACGCGCCCGATGAAGCCGAGCATCGACTCGCCGCCGTGCGGGGCGCTGCGCGGGTCGGCGAGCCAGCAGTCCACGGCGGCCGGTTCCCGGGCGGTGACCTCACCCAGGGTCAGGCCCCGCCAGCGGCCCATCTCCCAGTCGCGCAGGGCCGGTTGGGCCATCGGAGCGAAGCCGAGGGCGTCGCCGGTGGCCCGGCTGCGCGGGGTGGGCGAGCAGTAGCGCAGTTCGGCGGCGCCGAGCGGGACGAGCGCGTGGGCGACGAGCCGCACCTCGTGCCAGCCGGCCTGGTCGAGCGGCCGGTCGTCGTCAAAGCGTTCGGCCAGCCGGGAGGAACCGCGCGCGGCTGCGACCAGGGAGACCCGAAGCGTCATGGCGGGATCGTGGTGCCGAACGCGTGTTTGGTCAATAGGGCGCGCCCGCCCGGACGCCGCGTCAGCCGCCCAGGAGGCCGTCGAAGGCGGTACGGAGGCGGCGGACGCCCTCCGCGATCTCGGCCGCTCCGGAGACCGCGGCGAAGCTCAGGCGGACGTGTCCGGCCGGGGGTTCGGCGCAGAAGTAGGGCCGGCCGGGAGCGATGGCGACCGAGGCGCGCAGGGCGGCCGAGACGAGGGCCGGTTCGTCGGCGCCGTCCCCCGCGCCGCCGGGGAGCCGGAGCCAGAGGCTGCCGCCGCCCGCCGGGAGGTGGGGCAGCACGAGTTCCGGCAGCTCGCCGCCGAGGGCGGTGGCCAGGGCCGTACGGCGGTGGCGCAGTTCGGTGGCGACGGCGGCCAGGTGACGGCCCCAGGAGGGGGAGCCGACGAGTTCCAGCGCGGCTTCCTGGAGCGGCCGGGGCACGAAGAAGCTGTCGACGACCTGGATGGCCCGCAGGCGCTCCAGCACCGGGCCACGGGCGGCCAGCGCGCCGACCCGGAGGCTGGGCGAGGTGACCTTGGTCAGCGAGCAGACGTGGACGACGGTCCCGTCGGGGTCGTCGGCGGCCAGCGGCGCGGGGAGCGGCCCCGAGTCGTCGTGGACGAGCCGGCGGGCGAAGTCGTCCTCGACCACGAACGCCCCGGCCGCCCGGGCGATGGCCAGGATCTCGGGCCGGCGGGCGGGCGCGAGGGTGGCCCCGGTGGGGTTCTGGAAGAGCGGCTGGATGACGAGGACCCGGGCGCCGGTGGCCCGGAACGCGTCGGCGAGCAGTTCGGGGCGCACCCCGTCGGCGTCCATCGGCACGGGGACGGGGCGCAGTCCGGTGGCGCGGGCGGCGGCGAGCATCCCGGGGTAGGTCGGCGACTCCACGAGGACGGGCGCGCCGGGCGGGGCGAGGGCGCGCAGGGCGGTGGCCAGGGCGCTCTGGCCGCCCGCGGTGATCAGGACGTCGGCGGCGCTGACGGTGGGGCCGATCTCGCGGGCGAACCAGGACCGCAGCTCGGGCAGTCCGTCCGTCGGGGGGCGGCCCCAGGCGCCCGGCCTGCGGCCCGCGCGGGCCAGGGCCGCGGAGAGCGCCCGTTCGGGCTGGAGCGAGGCGTGGAGATAGCCGCCGTTGAGCTCGATGACGCCGGGCGGTGGAGCGGCGAGGGTGACCAGCACCCCGGAGGCGTCGACCGTACGCGGCACGACCTCGGGTCCGCCGTCGCCGCTCAACGACACCTCCTGCCAGGACGTGTCGCCCGGGGCGGGCAGTGCCGCGCGGGGCTCCGCCCGGAACGCGCCGGAGCCGGGGCGGGTGGTGACGAGCCCCTCGGCGGCGAGCTGGGCGATGGCGCGGGAGACGGTGACGGGGCTGACCCGGAACCGTTCGACGAGTGCCCGACTGGACGGCAGCTTTCCACCGGGAGAGTAGCGGTTGAGCTCAGCCCGCAGGGAAGTGACCAGTTCGGCGACGCTGCTACGCTCTTGCATGAGAGCAGAGAATAGCGCTACCCCGTCTTCAGCGATAGCGGTCGCCGATCCGGCGGTCACCCCGCGCCCCTCATCGACGGCCGCTTCCTCGGCCGCTCCTCCGGCCGCTGCCTCGGGAACCTCTTCGGCCGGCCGGAGCGGCACCGTGCTCGCCGGGCTCGGCGTCGTGGCGTTCTCGCTCACCTTCCCGGCCACGGCCTGGGGTCTGGAGAGCTTCGGCCCCTGGTCCCTGGTGGCGCTGCGCAGCGTGCTGGCCGCCTTGGTCGCGGGCGGGGTGCTGCTGGCCGCCCGCGTGCCGCCGCCCGCGCGCCGCCACTGGGCCGGGCTCGCGGTGGTCGGGGGCGGGGTGGTGGTGGGCTTCCCGCTGCTGACGACGCTGGCCCTCCAGACCTCCACCACCTCGCACGCGGCCGTGGTGGTGGGGCTGCTGCCGCTGACCACGGCGGTACTGGGATCCCTCCGCACCGGCGAGCGGCCCTCACGCGTGTTCTGGATCGCGGCCCTCGCCGGGGCGGCCGTGGTGATCGCCTTCACCGTGCAGCAGAGCGGCGGCGCCCTGACAACCGGCGATCTGTATCTGTTCGGCGCACTGCTGGTCTGCGCGGCCGGGTACACCGAGGGCGGCCGGCTGGCCCGGGTGATGCCGGGGTGGCAGGTGATCGGCTGGGCGCTGGTCCTGTGCCTGCCGCTCGCGGTGGCGGGCAGTCTGGTGGCCCTGCCGCTCGAACCCGTGCACCTGAACGCCCACGGCGTCCTCGGCCTCGTCTGGGTCGCCGCCGGATCGACCTTCCTCGGGCTGTACGTCTGGTACCGGGGGATGGCGGCGATCGGGGTGGCCCGCGCCAGTCAGCTCCAGCTCGCCCAGCCCCTGCTGACGCTCGTGTGGTCCTTCCTCCTGCTCGGCGAGGAGCTGTCGGCGGCGGCTCCGGTCGCGGCGGTGGCCGTACTCGTCTGCATCGCCGCCACCCAGCGGGCCGGGCGCCGCGCGGGGCGGGAGGCCGGGGCCGTACGGTCAGGACGGGAATCCGGGCCCACACGGTCATAGACTTGTCGATACGGACACCGTCTTCCCCTGTGAGGAGGTCGCTCCCGATGGAGGCACACACGGGCGACCGGCTGCTGATGCACGGCAGGACCGTGGGACAGCACGACCGGGTCGCCGAGATCATCGAGGTGCTCGGTGACGGGGGCGCTCCCCCGTACCGGCTCCGCTTCGACGACGGCCATGAACACCTGATGTCACCGGGTCCCGACAGCGTCGTCCAGCACATGGAGGCGCCGAAGGACGAGCGGGCGCGGTAGCAGCGCCCGGGGCCGGGACCGTGCGGAAGGGTCCCGGCCCCCGGCGTGGGCGGCTCAGCCCGAAGCCGTTCCGGACCCGGCTCAGCCCGGGAACCGGCCCCGGCGGCGGGAACGGGCGCGGCCCCGGTCCGGATAGAGCCGGACCCGGTCCTGGTAGTGGTCGGCCACCACGCGTCGCATCGCGCCGATCCGGTCGGCCATCACGCTCTTCGCGGAGAAGAAGACATGGCCGCCCGCCTCCTCGTGGTCCCGGGCGAGCGTGAGGTGGCGGGAGAGTTCCGCCGGGTCCTGCCAGGCGTCCGCCTGGGCCGGGTCGCCGGCCTTGTAGAGCGCCTCGCCCACGAACAGCTCGACGCCGGTCCCCCGCACGGTCGCGCTCCACCAGGCGAGGACCTTGGCGTAGTCGGCGGCGGTCTGGCCGATATGCCAGTAGATCTGCGGGCAGATGTAGTCGATCCAGCCCTCCTTGACCCACTTACGGGTGTCGGCGTGCAGGTCGTCGTACGTCTGCACGCCCGCCCGGGTGTCCGACCCCAGCGGATCGGTCCCCTTGTTGCGCCAGACCGCGAAGGGGCTGACGCCGAAGCGGACGTGCGGCTTGATCGCCCGGATCCGCTCCCCCGTCTCGCGCACGAGCCGGTCGATGTTGTCGCGCCGCCAGGCCGCCCGGTCGGCGAAGCCGCCGCCGTACCGCTCGAACTCCGCGTCGTCGTCGAAGGCCTGCCCGGCCACCGGATACGGATAGAAGTAGTCGTCCCAGTGCACGGCGTCGATGTCGTAGCGGCGTACGGCGTCGAGCATCGCGTCCTGGACGAAGCGGCGGACCTCCGGCAGGCCGGGGTTGTAGTAGAGCTTCCCGCCGTACGGCACGGTCCAGCCCGGGTTGAGCCGGGCCGGGTGGGAGGCGACGAGACGGGTGGGGTCCGTGTGGTTCGCCACCCGGTAGGGGTTGAACCAGGCGTGCAGCTCCAGGCTCCGGTCGTGCGCCGCGCGCACCGCCGTGCCGAGCGGATCCCAGCCCGGGTCCTTGCCCTGGGTGCCGGTGAGGCAGTCGGCCCACGGCTCGTACGGCGAGGGCCACAGGGCGTCGGCGGTCGGCCGGACCTGGAGCATCACCGTGTTGAGCCGCAGCTCCACCGCCCGGTCCAGATGGGCGAACAGCTCGGCCTCCTGCCGTACCGCGGTCAGGCCAGGCCTCGAAGGCCAGTCGATGTTGGCGACGGTGGCGATCCACATGCCGCGCACCTCGCCCGCCGCCCACGGGAGCCCACCGCCCCTCCGCCGCCCCGAGGGGGAGGCGACCGCGTCGCCGGCGGTCGTCATGGCCGCCAGCAGCCCGGCCGCGCTCAGTACGAACGCTCTTCTCGCCACACCTGTGCGCCGCATCCCGGCCCACCTCTCTCCGCCGTGTCCCGCACCCGACTCCGATGGCTCCACGTAACCGCATCATGCCCATCCGTAGCCGTCATGACCCGCGGGTCATTCGCGTCGGCATGCGGAGTAACGTCGTGGGGTCGAGGCGGGCACCGGAATCACACGGGACCCTGCGATACGGAGAACAGCGAAAGGCACGAGGTGACGGACCTTATGGCCGACATTGCACGCGTCGGAGTGGTGGGCTGTGGCCAGATGGGCGCAGGTATCGCGGAGGTGTGCGCGCGCAGCGGCCTCGAAGTGAAGGTCGCCGAGACCACCGGCGAAGCGCTGGAGATCGGCCGCACCCGTCTGCACAACTCCCTCTCGAAGGCCGCCGAACGCGGCAAGATCACGGCGGAGGAGCGGGACGAGACCCTCGGCCGGCTGACCTTCACCACCGACCTCGGGGAGTTCGCCGACCGCGATCTCGTCATCGAGGCCGTTGTGGAGAACGAGCAGGTCAAGACGGAGATCTTCCAGGTGCTCGACCAGGTGGTGACCCGGCAGGACGCGATCCTGGCGTCCAACACCTCCTCGATCCCGCTGGTGAAGCTGGCCGTCGCCACCTCACGCCCGGACCGGGTCATCGGCATCCACTTCTTCAACCCGGCACCGGTGCAGAAGCTCGTCGAGCTGATCCCGGCGCTGACCACGTCGGACGAGACGATCCAGCGCGCCGAGGCCGTGGTGCAGGACGTGCTCGGCAAGCACCCGATCCGCGCCCAGGACCGCTCCGGGTTCGTCGTGAACGCGCTGCTGATCCCGTACCTGCTCTCCGCGATCCGGATGTTCGAGTCGGGCATCGCCAGCCGCGAGGACATCGACAACGGCATGGAGATGGGCTGCGCCCACCCGATGGGTCCGCTCAAGCTGGCGGACCTGATCGGCCTGGACACCGTGGCCTCGGTCGCGGACTCGATGTACGCCGAGTACAAGGAGCCGCTGTACGCCGCTCCCCCGCTGCTCCAGCGCATGGTCGACGCGGGGCGCCTCGGCCGCAAGACCGGCTCGGGCTTCTACCCGTACGCGTGACGGCTCGTCGGCGGGCTCGGCGCTCACACTGCCGGGCCCGCAGGGGCGCGTTCTTCGAGGTCAGGGCCGCGTGCGGCCCCGAAGAGCCTCATCTGCCACTGCCGACCCGACGCCGTGCCGGAGCGCTGTATAGCGACGGCGCGGGTACACGGGCCCGAAGCCCTGGGCCTTTTCAGCGCTGTCTCAGCCTTCCCTGCTTGTACTGCGAAAACTCCCTCGGTTGTCCCTCCGACAGAGCTGAAAGTCCCTGAAAAGTCCCTGCGACTCGGACCTGGGACCTACGCACTACGAGTACGCGAGCGGCCCTGACACACCGCGCCCGGGAGTGCCGCCAGATGTTGTTTCGCCTGTTCAGAAGGCACTGGCTGGGTGCGCTCATGTTGTCCCGTGTCGGCATGTTCCAGAAGGGTCCGCGCCTCCTTCGCCCTCACTGACTGGCATCGGATGGAGACGCGGTCGCCCTGGCGTACGGGCTCAGTCAGGCAGCGCCGGGATCCTCCAGCACCACCATGACCATCACCGGAAGATCGGTGTCATGCTGGATCACACCGGCGGTCAGAATCCGGCCGCCGAGGGTCCACTTCCTCAGCTTGATGAACTCGTCCCTGTCCGCCTCCGTCACTTCGGCCTCGATGAGGTGGCCGGCAAGCGGGGACCCCTCGATCTCGGGGAGGAAGTCGGCCAGCATCTGCTCCCCCTCCTCGTAGACGGCTTCCACGTCGTCGAAGTAGCCCGACTCGTCGACGTCGCGGATCCAGACGAAAAACGAGACGCTGACCGCCCCAGCTTCGAACGACTGGATCCACCCCCCGACGCTGCCCTTGTCCCACGATGTCTCCACGCCGTCACGGATCTTGCCCCCAGGCGTCCACTCCTGAGCCGCGAACCGCGCCGCCGCAGCCTCGGCGGTCAGCGGGGTGATGCTCCTGAGCTCTTCCAGCATTGCGATCACTTCAGCCATGAACTCATTCCACTCATGCCGTTGCCGGGCACGTGATACGCCTTCAGCTGCCCGCTGGCGTAGGCCTCGGGAAAGGCCTTGGACAGCACTTCGTTCACATGCGCGGCACCCCATTCATTGGACACCATATAGCGGACTCCCTTGCCTCCCAGGTCCTCGTTGAGGGCGAGCAGCTTGTCTGCCTGCGCGACAATCCGGCTCTCGTTGTAATGCTTGAAATCGGGGTTGTACGGGGACTTCTTCCATTCACCGAGGTTGTCACCGCCGGTCCACTTCGCCTCCGTGATCCAGCCGTCCCGCGGGCCTCCGTCGACGTGGACCTCCCGGCCGTCCGGCAGGATCCATTGCTGCTCGTAGCTCTGGTCGGTGACGAGCCGCTGGTACCGGTATGACGGGCGCTCAAGCAGCTTGTCCGTCAGCCAGCCCAGGCCTTTGAACCGCGAGTACGGCGATAGCCCGAGGGGGTCGCAGACGGTGAACGGATTGTGCACATAAGCGACCGGATTCGGCGCGGGGCCGAGGCCGAGCGGGTCCGGGGAGGTGTAGCGACCGGTCTCGGGGTCGTAGTGGCGGAAGAGGTTGTAGTGGAGACCGGTCTCCGGGTCGTAGTACTGGCCGGGGAAACGTAGCGGGGTGTAGGCCGTACTGGAGCGGGCCCAAGCAGTGGTGCCCCAGAGGGTGCTTCTGGCACGCCAGGCGATCTCGCCGGACTCGTCGACCAGTTCGGTGGGCGTTCCCACGAGGTCGGTGGCTATGGCGAAGAATCGGCGGTCGATCTCCTCCTGCCGAGTGTCCGGGGTGAGGAGGCGTTCCGTCTGGGACAGCGGGACCAGGCCACAGTGGTCCCAGGTGAGGGCGACCGTGTGTGGCTGGCCCGGTGTGTGGACGGTCTGTTCGCACAGGGTCGTGCCGTCCCAGGAGAAGCGGACCTCTTCTGCGACGCTCTCGCCGTCATCGGCGAGGCGCTGTTTTGCCGTGCGGCGGCCCAAGGGGTCGTAGAGGTAGCGCCAGCGGGTGCCGTCGGGTGTGACCACGGCGGCGAGACGATCCTCCGCGTCCCATTCATAGCGCCAGGTGTCGGGCTTGCGTGACAGACGGGTTCTTTGGCGCAAGGTCACGCGGCCGAGGGCGTCGTGTTCGAAGCGGACTTTGCCGGCCCTGGTGACGGAGGTTCCGGTGTAGGAGCGGGGGCCGGTGGCGTCGTGGCCGGGGTGTGAATCGGGCCAGGAGGCCGCCGTCTGGTTGCCGGCGGCGTCGTAGGCGTAACTCTCGGTCCACCCCTCGGCGTGGACCCCGGTGACCCGTCCGGACGCGTCCAGATCGAAGGTTCGGGAGCCTGAAAGATCGTCGGTCACGGAGGTGAGGTAGCCGTCGGCGCGGTGGGCGTATTGCCGGCGGTTGAGGGCGCGGCCCCCAACAGTCAGGTGCTGCGCGCAGATCCTTCCGGCCTCGTCCCAGGCGGAGGCGAGAGTGAGGGATCCACCGAAGACGCGCTCGAGTTCCCGGCCGGCCGCGTCGTGGGTGAAGGCTATCTCGCGTCCGCCGCTGGTTATCCGGGCGGCACGGCCGGCGGCGTCGTAGCCGTACTCGGTAACCGCGCCGGTGGGGGTGATGCGGCGTGCCCGACGGCCCAGGGTGTCGTAGGAGTAGTTCATGGCGCGGCCGTCGACGAGTTCTGTCTTGGTCCGGCCACGTCGGTCGTACGCGTAGACGATCTCGCTGTCCGGTCCGGCCGCGTGCAGCAGGCGTCCGGCCCGGTCGTACGCGTAGGTGGTCACGTTGCCCGCCACGTCCTTGCGGACCGCTTGGCCGAGTTGGTCGTAGATGTAGGACACGGTCCGGCCGAGGCTGTCGGACCGGGCGGTGAGCTGCCCGGCGGCGTCGTACCGGTAGGTGAGAGTGCGGCCGTCGAAGTCGGTCTCGGAAGCGAGTCGGCCGGCGGCGTCGTACGTATAGGACCAGGTGCCGTGTGGGCCGGTGACCCGGATCAACCGCAGATCCGCGTCGTGCTCGAAGGTGTGGCGGCTGCCGTCGTGTCCGGTGCGGGTGGTGAGCAGGTCGAAGTGCGTGTACTCGAAGCGGGATATGCCGCCGGCCAGGCCGGTGTGGCTGAGGGGGTTACCCTCGCCGTCGTACGTCCACGACTCGGCGGCACCGTCCGGGGCGACACGGCGGGCGAGATTGCCGTCCTCGTCCAGGACGACCCGGGTCACGCTGCCCATCGGGTCGACGGTGCGTACGATCCGGCCCAGAGCATCGCGCTCCAGGTGGGTGGTGCCGCCGGCCGGGTCGGTCACTGCCACCGGCAGCCCAGCGGCGTCGCAGCGCACGGTGGTGGTGGCGCCGAGGGCGTCGGTGACGGTGGTCAGCCTGCCCCGGCCGTCGTAGGCGTACCGGGTGGTGGCGCCGGCCGGGTCGGTGACTGCGGTGCGGCTGCCGTGCTCGTCGAATTCCTGGAGCCAGCGGGCGCCGTCCGGCCCAAGGAATTCCGTGGATGCACCCGACGGGTCGCGCACGGTGCGTAGTTCGCTCCCGTCGGGGCGGGCGACGGCGAGCAGGCGGCCGTCCTCGTCGTGGGTGAAGGCGGTGGTGCGGCCCAGCGGATCGGTGCGGGTCAGGGTGTTGCCGCGGTTGTCGTAGGTGAAGCGGGTGGTGTGGCCGAGCGGATCGGTGGTGGCCACCACCCGACAGTGGCGATCGATCCGGTGTCGGGTCGTGTGTCCGCCGGCCGTGGTGAGGGTGGTGGTGCGAAGTCCGGTGTCCGGGTCGGGTTCGGTGTAGGTGAGGGTGATCTGGATGTGGCCGGCCTGACCGCCCTCCTCGATGACGCGGTCTCGGTCGTCGTATGTGTAGTCGTAGCGGCTGTTGTTGGAGTCGATCCAGGCGGTAACGCGGCGGCGGTCGTCGTGGACGAAGGTGGTGGTGGCGCCGGACGGTTTGACTACGGTGGTGAGGTTTCCGTCCTCGTAGCCGTAGCGCATCAGAGGCAGGTCCGCCCCGTTCTCTCCCGCTCCCGCCAGGGCCAGGGCCATGACCCGACCGTCGCTCACCGCGACAGAGACACGGCGACCGGCGGAGCAGGTCAAGGCAAGCGGGGTGCCGTTCTCGGTACGTTCCACGACCCACCAGTTGCCGTGGCGGTCCTCGACCCGGTCCAGCCAGGCATCACCGTCGCCGCCCGGTTCGCTGTCGGCGGGGGCGGTGAAGTGACAGACCAAGCCCGTGCCGGGATCGGTGACGGTGTAATCGCCGGTCACGTCACGGGCCAGCAGTGTGCGGGCGGTCCCGGACTCCGGTTCGGTCGGGGTGCCTGGGGCGGGGTGCGGATAGGCAATCAGGAGGCCGTCTGCGGTGACGTGGACGACGCCGGCAGCGTCGATCTCCAGGCGCTCGTCGACGGTGGAGGTCCAAGAGGGGCCGAGGAACCGGCCTGCCGGCAGACCGGACTCGGTGCGGCGGGTGAAGACCAGCGGCAGGGTTCCCGGCAGCACCAGGTCGGTCTGGGGCAGGAACATCCGTCCCGATGCGAGGTCGACCGGATCGGTGTTGGCGACGACGCGGCGCCCGTCGGGACGGTTGTGGGTACCGTTGGGGGCGTTGTCGAGCAGCCGACGGGCCCGGGCGGCCTTCGCCATATCCGCAGCAAGGCGGACACCCTTGGCGACGGCGCCGCCCCCGCCAGTGGCCGCGGTCAGGGCCGCGTCGGGCAGCAACCGGCCGAACCCTTCCGCGGGGTCCTTCATGAAGTCGCTGATCATCTGCTTGCCGGTGCCGACCGGGTCGTTGGCGGTGACGACCAGACCGGCGGCCAGACTGTTGAGGCTGGTGGCGTACTCAGCGGGGTGAGTGATGTTGTACGGGTCCAGCGGGTTGATCCCCCGGACGAAGTTCAGCAGCCCTGCGGTGCCCTTGATGACGCCGCCGCCGACGTGGTCGTTGATGATCTGCAGTTCCTGCAGACCGCCGGCCACCTGTTGTGCGTACGTGGGCTTCTCAGGGGCCTTGTCCCGGGCGGCGCGGACGGCGCTGCGGGCGGTCTCCGCAGCAGTGTTCCGCTGTTCGCGGGCCTGGGCGAGGAGTTCCTGCGCGTCCTGCATGATCGATTTGCCAGGGTCGTCGAACGTCGGCGCTGGGCAGGGCGGCAGAGTGCCGGGGTTGCGCTCCTCAGGGGCCTGTGCGTTGTAGCGGCTCACGGCCTTGTTGTAGTCGTCGATCCGCTTGCGGTGTCCGTCGGCCGCGCCCTGGGAGGCCTTGACGCCTTCCCTCCACATGTCGATAGCCGTCTGCGCCTGGTTCTGTGCCCAGGTGACGGTGTAGGCGAACGCCTCCAGCGCGGCAGCCGCCTTCTCGAAGGCATCGGCACCGGTGAACCACTTCGGCGGCTGGGTACTCACCGCCGTGCGCAGCGCATTGGCCGTCTCACCCTTCAGCCGCGAGGAGTCGAGGCCCTTCAGCCCGCCCCCGGCGTCGTCGAACGCCTTCTGAAAGGAGCGAAGTTGTTCCGCCGTGGCATGGAGCTTGCTGGGGCTTCCGTACACCAGCTTGGCCTTGTCCTCGGTCTGCCCGAGGTCCATTTCGTCGACATCGGCGCCCATCCGGTTCGCAACCGAGCGCGACTTCTCCCGCACCCAGTCCGAACCGGATTCCCAGCCCACATCGTCCAGCCGGTCCGCCGTCCAGTTCCCGGCGCCCTCGACCCGGTTGCCGGCCCACTCCACACCGTCCTCAACCACGTCCTCGACCGAGTCGGGCGTGATGTCCCTGATGAAATCCTCGACGCCCATCCTCAGACGTCCCCGCCTGCGTTCGCGTCGCCCTGTTGCGGTGCCTGCTGGGCGCGTTCCTCGGGCGACGGCCCGAATGTGTCGTCCAGTGCCCGGTCCCACTGACCGTCGCTGAGGCCGAGCTCGGTCTTGAGCCTCTCCGCCTCCCGCCCGCCCTGTCCCTCGGTGAGAACGGTGCGGCCGGTGTCCTTCCAGGTCTGCTCCACGTCCTGGCCGGCCTTCTCAAACGACTCGGCACTCCAATCCGGGTCCAGGTAGTCGGGAGTCAAGATGTCGCCCCAGCCCTGCTGGGAAATGTCCTCCTCGCTGGCGTGTGGGCTACCGCCCATCGCTGCGCTGACGCCGACCTTGAAGGAACCCTCGACGTACTGGTCGTGCTCCCACTGCGTGCCCGCCGCCAGCCCGAGACGGTCCGCGAGCGCGCTCGCGTCGCTCACCAGGGCGCGTACTCCCCACTCCCACCGTT
Source organism: Streptomyces sindenensis (assembly GCF_014649035.1). Taxonomy (GTDB): domain Bacteria; phylum Actinomycetota; class Actinomycetes; order Streptomycetales; family Streptomycetaceae; genus Streptomyces; species Streptomyces sindenensis. The sequence continues at coordinate 113,671 of NZ_BMSG01000020.1, read as the reverse complement.
CGCAGAAATCCTCGAAATCCACCGACAGCCCTCGATGCCCTGCCTCCATGCCCGTCATGGCCAGACCCGAGAACCCTTTGCCCATCACCGACCCGGTGGCGCCACCGAGTTCACCGAGTTGATCGATGGTCGCGCCCACGCCCTGCGTGAACTTCACCACCGACGTCTGATCGAAGGCGAGGTCCGATCCGTCAGTGCTCACGGCCGCCCACCTCCTGCGCCGGAGTCGACCGCCGCGCCGTCCGGGACGATGCCGTTGACCGGCGGGAAGAACATCGCTCCGTCCTCATCGGCGATGTCCACCGCGAGCCCGGCGGGTTCGTCCAAAGTCGGCACGATCTCATCCACGATCCGCGCCCCGAGCAGCGCGACGTAGTCCATCAGACGATCACCCGGGCCGTGGTGAACAGCGAAGCGGGCCAGCGCCGTCTCGTCCGTGAACGCACAGATCCACCGAACACCGCCCGATCGGGCACTCCACAGGCCGGATTCCCCCGACGGAACCAGAAGAACCGTGCGCCGCATCTCACCCACCAACGCCCGTGGATCACCAACCCCCGCCCGTTGCTCGGATATTCGTTGGGCGAGCATCGTCCTCTGCTGTCCCACGGGTTCCCCCTCGTCTTGGTCGGCTGACGGCACCGTAAGGCAGAACAAGTATGCGGGTGGGCCGGTTCTCGCAGGTCCAAGTGTCCCCGTCTCTCCGCCTCATGGGCATGGGCACCTCCTGTATGTCCCGCCGAGACCGTCGAGTGGGAGCGTCACCGGCCTCCGGCGACAGAATGTCCCGCCCCCTTGAGTATGAAAGGAGCCGGGCCGTGATCCGTCGGCGAAGCCAGGGCGGAGGCAGCGATCCTCCACGCGGGCGTCCGCGGCTGGTACGAAGGCCATGTCCAAGGTGAGGACGAACGCCCGGGCGCGACGTCCGGGGCAGGCCACCCAAGAACACCGAACGCGGCTGAACCGTCCCTTGGTCGCCTACTCCAGACAGATGCCGTCGAACCGAGCGCGATCAGGCGTTCCTCGACGCTCGGGTAGGTAGTCTTTCTCCGAACACCGACCAGGGCGCCCAGCGCCGACCAGTTGTACGCGAGTACAAGGAGCCGCTGTACGCCGCTCCCCCGCTGCTCCAGCGCATGGTCGACGCGGGGCGCCTCGGCCGGAAGACCGGCTCGGGCTTCTACGCCTACTGACCGTCCCCCGGCCGGGCCCGCCGGGGCGCGTTGCGCCAGGTCTTCCCGGTGGGCGGGCCCGCCGCTCACGCGTCCGGGCCCGCCGTAGCGCCTTTCCGAGGTCAGGAGGGCACGGCCGAGGTGCCGATCACCGTGCGTCGCCGCCCGAGCCGGGGCCAACGTGGATCTCCGCCCCGTCGGATCCCCGGACTCGGGTGTACCCGCCGCTCGGGGCCGGGACGACGAGGCCACCCTCCTCCAGCGGGACCATCCCGTCCGTCCTCCCGAGGACATCGCCTGTTCCTCCCCGGGGGTGTCGCGTACCGGGGCCCCGGCGCGGGGCCGGGAGGTCAGCCCAGCCGCAGGTGGTGCAGCATCAGCAGCGCCGCCGCCATGTTCGCGGCGGGCACCTCGCCCCGGGCGATCATGTCCGGGACCACCTTGAGGGGTATCCACTCGCGGCGCGACGACTCGAAGGGGTCCTGCGGGTGGCCGGTCCAGTGCGCCTGGTCGGACCAGTAGAGGTGGTGGCGGGCGTCGGTGAGGCCGTTCGACGGTTCCACGGTGAGCAGGGGGCGCAGCTCTCCGGGGCGCCAGCCGGTCTCCTCCTCCATCTCGCGGGCCGCCGCCGCTGCGATGTCCTCGCCGTCCTCGACGACGCCCGCCGCCAGCTCCCATCCCCAGCTGTCGGTGATGAACCGGTGCCGCCAGAGCAGCAGCACCTCGTTGGCCTCGTTGACGACGGTGGCGGCCGCGACGGGGCGCAGCCGGATGACGAAGTGGTCGAGGTGGCTGCCGTCGGGCAGCTCGACATCCGCCAGATTCACCCGGAACCACGGGTTCTGGTACACATTCTGTTCGCTTAAGTTCGTCCACTGCACGGTTCTGCCGCCTTTCGACATGTTGGGGTCAACATGCCAGCAGGCTCGGCAGTCCGGGGGAACGGACGACGGGGGCGTCGGCGGAGCTCACAGAGGCACGCGGAGCGCCTCGTCGATGAGATCGGCGGTCCCCACGGCGTCGGCGCAGCCGCTCGCGGCCAGTTCGCGGCGCACCTGCCGCAGCCGGTCGCGCAGCCGCTGGGACTCCATTCCCCGGGCCCGTACGGCCATTTCGGCAGCTGTACCGGCCGCGCGATCGGCCTCGCCCTGGAGCAGTTCGATATGGCTGAGCATCGCGAGGCGGTGCACGCGCCCCCGGTCGTGCGCCGGGGCGCGCACGGCGGAGGCCGCGTGCTCCCGGGCGGCGGGCAGATCACCGAGACCGATCAGCGCCTCGGCCACCTGGACGTCGACCAGGCCCGGCTGGACGTAGCCGGTCTCGTCCGGCTCCCGCCCCGTATGGATCCGGCCCGCCTGGGCCTCGGCCCGCCCGATGCAGGCGCGGGCGCTCGCCGCGTCGCCGAGCTGGGCGTACGCCTTGGCCTGCATGGCGTGCAGATCGGCGGCGAGGGCCGGGGTGATGTGGTCGCCGGCGGCCCGCAGCGCGGCCTCGGCGAAGGCGATGGAGCGGCGGTAGTCGCCGAGGAACAGCGACTGGGTGACCAGCAGGGCGATCACATAGCCGCCGAGCCCCCGGTCCCCGCTGGACTTGGCGAGCCGCAGCGCCTGGTGGAAGTAGCGCTGGGCGAGTCCGTGGGCGTCGGAGTCGTAGGCGCAGATGCCCGCAACCGCGACCAGCCCCGCCGTCGCCCGGTGCAGGCTCCGGCCCAGCGCGTCGCTGTGCCCGCCGCGCAGCAGCGGCGCGGTCTCCGCGTTGAGGAAGCGGACGATCCGGGACCTGGTCGCGACGCCGCCCGTCTTGCGGTACATCTGCTCGTAGTGGTCACGGGCCGCCTTGAGCATCGCTATGTCGGCGGGGCTCACCCGGCCGGGGCCGGGACGGGAGACGTCGGTGTCCTCCGGGGGGGTTCTCCCACTCCCAGACCGGCATCACCGCCGAGGTCCCCGTGACGGCGGGGACGGCGGCGAGGTGCGGGCGCCGCTGTTCGTCGGAGCGCCACAGCGCGGTGGCCCGCTCGACGAACCCGGAGAGGGAGGCGTTCCCGGATCCGGTGTCCGTCCCCGCCGAGGCGGCCGAGGCGCCCATCCCGATGTCGTCGAGCCCGACGGGCCTGCCGAGCCGCGCGCCCAGCACCTCGCAGATGAGGTCGGGCACCTGGCCGCGCGGGCGCTGGCCCTTGAGCCAGCGGGAGACGGCGGTGTGTTCGTACCGCAGGCTCAGCCCGCGGGACCGGCCCGCCCGGTTGACGTGACCGGCGAGGCCCGCCCGGGAGACACCGGACTCCTCGATCAACGATTCGAGCAGGACATTGGGCTCCATCGTCCCCCCAGGTGCGTGTCGCAATGAGCCTAGTGGAGCACGATTCACACGGGGTGTGAACGGAATGCCCGAACCCTCCTGCTGTGCGCTCTGCCGCAAGGGTCCCGAGGTCGGTTGAATGAACTTCCTCGCAAGAGGCGGCCGGGTCGTCGGCTCCCCCTCGTAACGGCCCACGACCCGCACCCGCGCCGTCCGCACCGCTACCTGCCCGACACTCCGAGGCGGTGCGGACGGCGCCCGGACCGCACGGCCCACTGACCGACGACGAAGGAGGGTGGCTGCGGAACGGCGGCACGGAACCGCGCTTCCTCCCGGTTCCCGCCCCGGATCCGGTGTGTGGTCCCTCCGTCGATCGGCGGGACGGAGAAGGGGCGTATCCGGTGGCCGGATACGCCCCTTCTCGACGCCCGGGGAAGTCGCGCCCCGGGCGTCCGGGGCCTTACGCCCCGCGCAGCACCACGGGCTCTACGCCCCGCGCAGCACCGCGCCCGTACGCTCGGCGGCCAGGGCCACCGCGCTGTCGCGGGCGGCCGAGGCCTCCTCGACGGTCAGCGTGCGGTCGGCGGCGCGGAAGCGCAGCGCGTACGCCAGGGACTTGTTGCCCCCGCCGATCTGCTCGCCGGTGAAGACGTCGAACAGCCGCAGCGATTCGAGGAGTTCACCCGCGCCCTCACGCAGCGCCGCCTCCACGTCGGCGGCCGGGACGTCCCCGGCGACGACGAGCGCGACGTCCTGGGTCGCCACCGGGAAGGTGGAGATCCGGGGCGCCTGGAGCACCCCGTCGACGGCCTGTTCCAGAACGTCCAGCTCGACCTCGGCGGCGCAGGTCCGCTCGGGCAGGTGGAGCGCCTTGATCACGCGCGGGTGCAGTTCGCCCGCGTGTCCGAAGAGGGTCTCCTCGCCGTTCACCTTGACGTACAGCGCGGCGCAGCGGCCGGGGTGCCACGGGGCGTGCTGGTCGGCGCGGACGATGACCTCGACACCGGCCTCCGCGGCGATCAGGCGGGCCGCCTCGACGGCGTCCGCCCAGGTCGCCGGGGTGCCCTTGCCCCACCAGCCGGCCTGCTCGCGGGCGCCCGCGAGGACGACGGCGGCGCGGCGCGGCTGACGCGGCAGGGCCGCGTTCAGACCGGCGATCTCCTCGTCGGTGGGGCGGCGGTCGACGGGCAGCCGGACCGCGGCCGTCTCCTCCCCGGTCGATGGGGCCTCCCCTGCTCGAACGGAGCTGAGAGCTTGGGGAAGGAAGACCAGGCCGGTCTCGAAGAGCGCCAGGTCGTGGCTGCCGCGCCCGTCGTTGCGGCGCAGCGCGCCGAGGAGGCCCGGCAGCAGCGTGGTGCGCAGCGCCGGCTCCTCGTCGGAGAGCGGGTTGACCAGCTTGACCGTGCGGCGGCGGGCGTCGTCCGCCTCCAGACCGAGCTGGTCGAGGACCGCGTCGCCGATGAACGGGTAGCTCAGCGCCTCGACGTAACCGGCTCCGGCCAGCGTCCGGCCGATGCGGCGGTGCAGCCGCTGCCGGTCGGTGAGACCGCGCCCGGAGGGGGGCGTGGGCAGGGTGGAGGGCAGGTTCTCGTAGCCCTCCAGACGGATGACCTCTTCGGCGAGGTCGTTCGGCTCGTTCAGGTCGGGCCGCCAGGACGGGACGGTGACGATCAGCTCGTCCTGCCCGTAGACGTCGCAGCCGACCTCCTGGAGGCGGCGGACGACGGTCTCGCGGCCGTACTCCACACCGGCCACCCGGTCGGGGTGGTTCGCCGGCATCGCGATGGTGCGCGGCGCGTGCGGCGAGGTGATCTCGGTGACGCCGGCCTCGGCGGTGCCGCCCGCGAGGAGGACCAGCAGGTCGACCGTGCGCTGCGCGGCAGCGGCGGCGGCCTGCGGGTCGACGCCGCGCTCGAAGCGCTTGGACGCCTCGGAGGACAGCTTGTGGCGGCGCGCGGTGCGGGCGATCGAGATCGCGTCGAAGTGCGCGGCCTCGATGACGACCTCGGTGGTCAGCGCGTGCTCGCCGTCCGCGTCGGCGATCTCGGTGTTGGCACCGCCCATGACGCCGGCGAGGCCGATGGGCCCGCGGTTGTCAGTGATGACGAGGTCCTCGGCGTCCAGCACGCGCACGGTGCCGTCCAGGGTGGTGAGCTTCTCGCCCTGGGTGGCGCGGCGCACGCCGATCGGCCCGTCGACCCGGTTGCGGTCGTAGGCGTGCAGCGGCTGGCCGAGCTCCAGCATCACGTAGTTGGTGATGTCGACGGCCAGCGAGATCGGCCGCATCCCGGCCTTCTGGAGGCGGCGCTGCATCCAGATCGGCGAGCGGGCCTCGGGCTGGAGACCGGTGACGGTGCGGGCGGTGAAGCGGTCGCAGCCGATCGGGTCGGAGATCTGCACCGGGTAGCCGTACGCGTTCGGCGCGGGCACGTCCAGCAGCGCCGGGTCGCGCAGCGGCAGCCCGTAGGCGGTCGCGGTCTCGCGGGCGACACCGCGCATGGACAGGCAGTAGCCCCGGTCCGGGGTCACGGCGATGTCGAGGACCTCGTCGACGAGCTGGAGCAGCTCGATCGCGTCGGTGCCGGCCTCGTGCTCCGGCGGCAGCACGATGATGCCGTGGGTGCCGTCGTCGCCCATGCCGAGCTCGTCGGTGGAGCAGATCATGCCGTGCGAGGTCTTGCCGTACGTCTTGCGGGCGGCGATCGCGAAGTCGCCGGGCAGGACGGCGCCCGGGAGGACCACGACGACCTTGTCGCCGACCGAGAAGTTACCGGCACCGCAGACGATCTCCTGCGGTTCGCCGGTGCCGTTGGCGGTGCCGACGTCGACGGTGCAGAAGCGGATGGGCTTCTTGAACCCCTCCAGCTCCTCGATGGTCAGGACCTGTCCGACGACCAGGGGGCCCTTGAGGCCCGCGCCGATCTGCTCGACGGTCTCGACCTCGAGGCCGACGGAGACGAGCTTGGCCTGTACGTCACGGCCGGTCTCCGTCTCCGGCAGGTCGACGTACTCCCGCAGCCAGGAAAGCGGGACGCGCATCAGATCTCCATCCCGAACGGCCGGGTGAACCGGACGTCACCCTCGACCATGTCTCGCATGTCTTCGACGTTGTGGCGGAACATCAGCATCCGTTCGATGCCGAACCCGAAGGCGAATCCGCTGTACTTCTGGGGGTCGACGCCGCAGGCGGTGAGCACCTTGGGGTTGACCATGCCGCAGCCGCCCAGCTCGATCCAGCCCTCGCTGCCGCAGGTGCGGCAGGGGCGGTCGGGGTTGCCGACGGACTCGCCGCGGCAGACGTAGCAGACCATGTCCATCTCGGCGGACGGCTCGGTGAACGGGAAGAAGTTCGGCCGCAGCCGGGTCTTCATGTCCGGCCCGAAGAGCGCCTGGACCATGTGGTCGAGGGTGCCCTTGAGGTCGGCCATGGTCAGGCCCTCGTCGACGGCGAGCAGCTCGATCTGGTGGAAGACCGGAGTGTGCGTGGCGTCCAGCTCGTCGGTGCGGTAGACCCGGCCGGGGCAGACCACGTAGACGGGGGGCTTGCGCTGCAGGAGCGAGCGTGCCTGGACCGGGGAGGTGTGCGTACGCAGCACGACACCGGACTCGTCGCCCTCGGTGACCTTGCCGTCCGGCGTGGTGCCCTGGACGAAGAAGGTGTCCTGCATCTGGCGGGCCGGGTGGTCGGGCACGAAGTTCAGGGCGTCGAAGTTGAACCACTCCGCCTCGACCTCGGGGCCCTCGGCGATCTCGTAGCCCATGGCCACGAAGACGTCCGCGACGCGCTCCATGATCGTCGTCAGCGGGTGGCGGGCGCCGGCCGGGGTGCGGTCGTAGGGCAGCGTGACGTCCACGGCCTCCTCGACGAGCACCCGGGCGTCGCGCTCGGCCTCCAGCTCGGCCTGGCGGGCGGCCAGGGCCTTGGAGACGGCGCCACGGGCCTGGCCCACGCGCTTGCCCGCCTCGGCCTTGGCCTGCGGGGGCAGGGCGCCGATCTCGCGGTTGGCGAGGGACAGCGGCGAGGTACCTCCGGTGTGCGCGGTCTTCGCCTGGGCGAGCGCGTCGAGGTCACCGGCGGCGGCGAAGGCGGCGAACGCCTCGTCCCGCAGGCGCTCGATCTCTTCCGGTTTCAGTGCCTCGACCTCGACTGGGTCGTACGACTTGTTCGGTGCCGACATCTCTTCCCGTGCTTCCGATTGGCTGATGGCGCGACCCCGCTCGACGACTGGAGGACGCAAAGGTGCCAAAGGTCGAGTCTAAGGGCCGCAGGACGGTCGGGGCGCCTGTGGGCCGCTCACACCAGGTAGGCGGGCGTGCTCACAGGCAGAATAAATCGGAACTCGGCCCCGCCGCCGGGCCCCCGGCCGACGGTGATGGTGCCGCCGTGGGCCTCGACGATGCCCTTGACGATGTAGAGGCCCAGGCCCGTGCCGCCGCGCTTGCTGCCCCGCCAGAAGCGGGTGAAGACGCGGCTCATCGACTCCTCGGGGATGCCGGGGCCTTCGTCGCTCACGGTGACAGCCGTTCCCATCTCGTCGCAGCCGCCCGGCGCGGCTGCCGGGGCGATCTCAATGGTGACGGTTCCCTCGCCGTGGCGCACCGCGTTTTCCAGGAGGTTGCCGAGGACCTGGTCGACCTTGTCGGGATCGGCCCACAGGTCGGGCAGCGGTCCGCGGGTGCGGACGAGGAAGCGCTCGGCGGCCTGGCCGCCGGTGATGAGCGCCTGGATGTGCCGGGCCACGGCGGCGGAGATGTCGACGGGCTGGCGGCGCAGCTCCAGGCGCCCCGAGTCGATGCGGGAGATGTCGAGCAGTTCCGCGATGAGCCGGGTGACCCGGCCGGCGTCGGCGTCGACGGTCTCCAGCATCAGCCGCTTCTGGTCGTCGGTGAACCTCTCCCACTTGGCGAGCAGCGTGGCGGTGAACCCTTTGACGGAGGTCAGCGGGGAGCGCAGTTCGTGGGCGACGGTGGCGATCAGTTCGGCGTGGCTGCGTTCGGTACGCCGGCGGGCCTCGGTCCCCCGCAGGCAGACCACGACCCGGCGCACCGGTCCGGTCGGGTGCTCGCGTACGTAACGGGCGGAGACGAGCACCTCACGGCCGCCGGGCAGCAGCAGATTGCGCTCGGGCTGGCCGTTGCGGGTGGCGAGACCGCCGTACGGGTCGGTCAGCGGCCACCAGCGCTTGCCCTTGAGGTCCTCCAGCGGAAGGACGGCGTCCAGCGGCCGGCCGATCGCCTCGGCGCGGGGGGTTGCGGTGATCCGGGCGGCGGCGGTGTTGAAGCAGACGACGTGTCCGCGCTCGTCGGCGACGACGAGGCCGTCGGGAAGATCGTCCGGGTCGAGGCCACCGGCGAGGCCGTCCGGACCGGCCGCAGGACCGGCCGGCTCCTCGGCCGCGGCGCGCACGGCGGTGGTGCGCGCCGGTCGCGGCGCGCTCATGCCGACAGCCATCTTCCCGTATCCCCACCTCTCGAACAGGTGCAGTGGGCCCCCGAGTTCGTCACCCTACTAGGCGGCGGCGAACCGGCGACACCCTGTGGGGGCGCGGAGAGGAGTGCGCCGGTGGGAGGGGGCGCGGGATGGCCGGGATCGTGTGCTGACGGGCCGTGAGGGCGACGACTTGTTACGCGTCGGGGGCGCGCCGCGGACGCTGCGCGCGGGCGGAGGCGTAGAGGCAGACGGCGGCGGCGGTGGCGAGGTTGAGGCTCTCCGCCTTGCCGTGGATGGGGACGCGGACGACGGCGTCGGCGAGCGCGCGGGTCTCCTCGGGGAGCCCCCAGGCCTCGTTGCCGAAGATCCAGGCGGTGGGGGTGCCCATGGTGCCGGCGTCCAGCTCGTCGTCCAGGTCGTCGGCGCCGGCCCCGTCGGCGGCGAGGATCCGCACCCCGGCGTCCCGCAGGCCCTGGACGGCCTGCTCGACGGGGACGCCGACGGCGACGGGGAGGTGGAAGAGCGAACCGACCGAGGCGCGTACGGACTTGGGGTTGTAGAGGTCGACGGAGGCGTCGGTGAGGATCACCGCGTCGGCGCCCGCGGCGTCCGCGCAGCGCAGGACCGTACCGGCGTTCCCGGGGTCGCGGACGTTGGCCAGAACGGCCACCAGGGCGGGCCCGGCGTCCAGGATCTCCTGGAACGGGGAGTCCAGGAAGCGGCAGACGCCGATGAGGCCCTGCGGGGTGACGGTCTGGGAGACGTCGGCGAGGACGTCGGCGTCGGCCAGGTGGACCCGGGCGCCCGCCGTGTGGGCGGCCTCGACGATGTCGGCGTACCGTTCGGCGGCCTCGGGGGTGGCGAACAGCTCGATGAGGGTCGGCTCGCCGTCCCCGCCGCGGTGGGCGGCGGCCTCGCGTACGGCCTGGGGCCCCTCGGCGATGAACCTGCGCTCCTTGCCCCGGAAGTTGCGGCGGGCCAGCCGGCGGGCGGCGGCGACGCGCGGGGAGCGCGGGGAGATCAGTTCGGGGGTGCCCATGGTCGGCGGCGAGCCTCTCTGCGTACGGCGGTGGGGTTCAGCGGCAACGCACCGGACCCGCAGGCGGCGTGCGCCTGCGGGTCCGGTTCACGTACTGCCTGGGAAGGCGGTGCCTGGATCAGGCGGCCTTCGGGGCGTTGACGTCGCTCGGGAGGGCCTTCTGGGCGACCTCGACGAGGGCGGCGAACGCGTTGGCGTCGTTGACCGCGAGCTCGGCCAGGATCTTGCGGTCCACCTCGATGTTGGCGGCCTTCAGGCCCTGGATGAGGCGGTTGTACGTCATGCCGTTCTGGCGGGCAGCGGCGTTGATGCGCTGGATCCACAGCTGACGGAAGTCGCCCTTGCGCTTCTTGCGGTCGTTGTAGTTGTAGACCAGGGAGTGGGTGACCTGCTCCTTGGCCTTGCGGTACAGACGCGAGCGCTGACCGCGGTAGCCGCTGGCGGCTTCGAGGATTGCCCGGCGCTTCTTGTGGGCGTTGACTGCCCGCTTGACGCGTGCCACTTGTTAACTCCTTGTAGCGGGGCCGTGGGTGTCTTCACACGGCCCGGAAACGAATTGGTCCCGGTGTGATCGAGGTCGTGCCTCCGGGGCGAGCCGGAGGCCGGACCTCACTTGCCGAGAAGCTTCTTGATCTTCTTGGCGTCGGCCGGAGCCACGACGACCGTGCCGGTCAGCGAGCGGGTCTTCTTGGACGACTTGTGCTCGAGCAGGTGGCGCTTGCCGGCCCTCTCGCGGAGCACCTTGCCGGAGCCGGTGATCTTGAAGCGCTTGCTGGCACCGCTGTGCGTCTTGTTCTTCGGCATCGCGCCGTTCTCTCCTCGTCAGTGGCGCCCCTCACGGTGCGGAGCACCGGACTGCAGGGGCGTCAGATCTCTATGGGATTCCGGGATGACCCGGGGGCGCCTGGGTGGCGGCCCCCGAAGGTCACGCCTCGGAAGGTGTCTCGGCCGGAGCCTCGGCCGCGTCGGCCTGGGCCTCGGCGGTCTCGCCCTGGGACGCGGCGTCGGAGGAACCCTGACGCTCCGCCTTGCGGGCGGCCTGGGCCTCACGGGCTTCGGCCATGGCTTCGGTCTTCTTCTTGTGCGGGCCCAGAACCATGATCATGTTCCGGCCGTCCTGCTTCGGGTTGGACTCGATGAAGCCCAGGTCCTCGACGTCCGAAGCGAGACGCTGGAGCAGTCGGAAGCCCAGCTCAGGACGGGACTGCTCACGACCACGGAACATGATCGTGATCTTGACCTTGTCGCCCTGCTTGAGGAACCGGACGACGTGACCCTTCTTGGTGTCATAGTCGTGCGGGTCGATCTTCGGCCGGAGCTTCATCTCCTTGATGACCGTGTGCGCCTGGTTCTTGCGCGCCTCACGGGCCTTCATGGCCGACTCGTACTTGAACTTGCCGTAGTCCATGAGCTTGCACACGGGCGGACGGGCTGTCGCCGCCACCTCGACCAGGTCGAGGTCGTACTCCTGTGCGAGTTCCAGGGCCTTGGCAAGCGGAACAATCCCGACCTGCTCGCCACTGGGACCGACAAGTCGGACCTCGGGAACGCGAATCCGGTCGTTGATGCGGGGCTCGGCGCTGATGGATCCTCCTCGGTAGCACCACGCGACCGCCTGGCGGACAGCCGCGTAACGTCTTGTAACGTCAAGACCAACCGCGCCGGAACCGCAAAAATGCCCCGGACGGAACACAAGGCGAGGCTCCAGGAACTACCGGAACACCGCCGCGGTGGACCGCGGGGCTATCGGGCGGGCCCATCGTCCGTACGGAACGATGGTCGCCGCCTGACCGGTGACCCGCCGTCCTGAACGGACGGCCAGGTGGGAGATCGGAGCCTCCACTTGTGGGCCGGGCACATAGATGTCCGGCCGGTCGTTCCACCAGACTACCGCACGATCGCCGGTACCCGCACCACGGAGGCGGGAGGGACGCCCGCGGACGGAAGGGCGGTGGCCTGGCCTTATCGTGTGGGCATGAGCGACGCGACCCCCAGCAGTGAGAACCCCGGCTTCGACGACATGGCCCGCGACATCGCGGAGGTCCCCGCGGTCGAGGTGATCGTGACGGTCGCCGTCAACCTGATGAGCGCTGCCGCCGTGAAGCTCGGCCTCACCGAGGAGGGCGAGGACCACAAGGACCTCGACGAGGCCCGCAAGCTGGTCCACGCCCTGGCCGGACTGCTGGACGCGAGCACCACGGAGATCAGCACCTTCCACGCCTCGCCGCTGCGCGACGGCCTGAAGTCGCTCCAGCTCGCCTTCCGCGAGGCCTCACTGGTGCCGGACGAGCCCGGCCACGGCCCCGGCGAGAAGTACACCGGCCCCGTCTACGGCTAGCCGCGCCCTCCCCCGTACGCCAGGGAGCCCGCCGTCCCCCCGTGGGACGGCGGGCTCCCGCGCGTTTGCGTCGAGACCGTTCGCGGGCCTCAGATGGCGTCCTCGGTCTCCTCGGGCAGGACGTTGGGGAAGGGGTGGGTGAGCCGGTGGGCGTAGGCCGCGATCACTCCGCCGACCAGCGGCGCGACGATGAACAGCCAGAGCTGGGAGAGGGCGGCGCCACCCGCGAAGAGCGCCGGGCCGAAGCTGCGCGCCGGGTTGACCGAGGTGCCGGTCAGCGGGATGCCCACCAGATGGATCGCCGCGAGCGCCAGACCGATGGGCAGGCCGTCGAAGCCGGTGACCGCGACCTTGTGGGTCACCGCGAGGACCACGTAGACGAGCAGGAACGTCAGCACGACCTCGGCGAGGAAGGCGCCGCCGATGTTGATGCCGACGGCCGACCGGTCGTCGTAGCCGTTGGTGCCGAACTCGCCGCTGGTCTCCAGGCCGGGGATCTGCTTCGCCAGCAGGAACAGCAGGGCGGAGCCGACGATCGCGCCGAGGAACTGGGCCACCCAGCGCTCCACGGCCGTACGGATGTCGATGCGGCCGGCCATCAGCATGCCCAGCGTCACCGCCGGATTGACATGGCAGCCGGAGATCGGGCCGAGCGCATAGGCCAGGGCGAGGAGGGTGAAGCCGAAGGTGAGGGCGATCCCCACCGTGCCGAGGTATTCGACGGCGACCACCGCGGACCCCACGGCGAAAAACACCAGCAGCAAGGTGCCGAGAAACTCTGACGCCACGATCCGCTTCTGCATGGAACCACCTCGCGATGTCGTCCGGTTGGTCGGATTCCTCCGATTTTCCCGACAATTCTCATGGTGGTGGACGCTTCGCGCTCGTCGGGCCGGGGCTCACCCGTGGTTCAGCGGGTGAAAAGAGGCTCTCCCGGCATGGCCGTTCCGGCGGGGAGGAGGGCCAGGTCCAGGCCGCTGACCAGCCGGGCCCGCAGCATCTCACTGACCGACAGGGCCTGCGCGACGCGGCGGGCGGCCTCGGCGGGGACCGCGTCCGGGGCGAGGACGAGCGCGAGGGTGCCGTCCGCGCTGCCGGGGCCGAGGTGGGCCCGGACCACGGCGGGGTCGGCGGCGACGATGTCCCGTACGGCGTCGATGACCGCGGGGTCCTGGAGCGGGTCGGTGGTGGTGCGGTTCTCGGCCAGCGCCAGGAGCGCCTGTCCGCTCAGCTCGAAGGTCACGGGCCCGGCGAGGTCCAGGACGACGGTGTCGGCCTTCTCGTGGGCGGCGGCCTGGAGGGCCTGGTGCAGCGGTACGGCGACGGGGCGCGCCTCGGGGTCCCAGAGCGCGAGCGAGGCGGTCGAGGTGAAGGCGGGCAGCGCGCGCCGGTCGCCCGCCTTGAGGGTGGGCACGGCCATGTCGCTGGTCTTCTCGCGCCGCAGCCCCCTCTCGTCCTCCTCGACCTCGCCGAGTACGGCGACGACGGGGACCAGGAGCCGGGCGTCCCGCAGGGCCGTGAGGACCGGGCCGACGGCGGTCCGGTCCCGGGACCATGCGTCGAGTGCGCTGGTCAAGGCCGGAGAGGCCGAGCCGTCGTCGTCGGAGAAACCGGGGTCCGGAATGTTCTTGAGCTCCACGGGACGAGGGTAGTGCCTGGCGCCCGGGGGCCTGCTCGCAGGTGTCGCGGTGGGCGGGTCCGGCGTACGCCGACGAGGCGGTGGCCGGGTCCGGCGTACGCCGACGAGGCTCGGCGGCGTCCGGGCCCGGCGTGCGCCGAAGGGGCGAACGCGCTCGGTCAGCGGTGGCCGGGGGCGTTGCGGCCGCGCCACAGAACGACGGCGGCGGCCAGCAGCACCGCGCCGAGGCCGCCGGCGAGCGGGGCGGCCCAGTTGGCCGTCCCGTCGGCGGTACGGGGCGGGGTCGGGCCCGCGCCGAAGTACCGCCCCCGGTGTCCGGCCGGGGCGGCCTTGGCGTCCAGGTCCGCCGGGCGCAGCCGGGCGCCCGCCTCGATGGCCTCCGCCGGGTCGACGATGCCGTAGCCGCGGGAGTCGTCGCGGCCCTGGGCGGGGGCGTCGCGGGCGGTGTCGGCGAGAAGCTTCTTGATCTGGGCCGGGGAGAGACCGGGGTGGGCGGCCCGGACCAGGGCGACCGAGCCGGAGACGAACGCGGCGGCGGCGGAGGTGCCCCACTCGATGTAGTAGTGCCCGTCCGGGTTGGCGACCACGATGTCGACGCCGGGGGCGCTGACGGTGGCGTACCAGCGGCGGGTGGAGAACGAGGCGTGGGTGCCGTACTCGTCGACGGCGGCGACCGCGATCACCCCCGGGTAGGCGGCGGGGTAGGAGATCCGGTCCCCCTTCTCTCCGCCGTTGCCCGCCGACGCGATCACGGGGATGCCCTTGGACAGGGCGTACTGGATGGCCTCGTCCTCGCCGGGGTCGGGGTGGGCGGACTTGCTGTCGTCGCCCAGGGAGAGGTTGATGACGTCGGCGCCGTTGTCGGCGGCCCACCGGATGCCGTCGGCAAGTGCGGCGCCCCGGGTCTTGCGGGCCTTGGCGCGGGCCGGGTCCTTGGATTCGAGGATGACCCGGACCGGCAGGATCCGGGCTTCGGGGGCGATGCCGAGGATGCCGTCGGTGCGGCCGGGACCGTTGCCGTGTCCGGCGATGATGCCGGCCATGGCGGTGCCGTGCAGGGCCCAGGAGGAGTCGCCGCGGGCGGCGCCGAAGCCGACGAGGTCCTTGCCGGGGAGCACCTGGCCGGTGAGGTCGGGGTGGGCGTCGTCGACCCCGGTGTCCAGGACGGCGACGGTGATGCCGTCGCCGCGGGTGGTCTGCCAGGCCCGGTCCGTGTGGAGGGCGTCCAGGGCCCACTGCTGGTCGCGGATGGCGTCGGCGTGGGCGGGCGCGGCGGGGGTGAGGACGAGGACGGCGGCGGCGCAGAGCGCGGCGAGGGCGCGGCGGGGTCGGCGGGTCATCCGGGCTGCTCCGTGAGGTCGGCGACGGCTGCGCGCAGTCCGCGCTCCACCCGGTCCGCGACGCCCTTCGCCTCGTGGCCGAGCCCGGCCTGGGCGACGGCCGTCTCGGCGCCGGAGGCCATGGCGTCGGCCGCGGGCTGCGGTTCGGCGACGGCGCGGCCGTCCGCGAAGCCGGAGACGGCGAGGACGACGACCGGGATCTCGGTGAGCGGGTTGACTGTCCAGCTGGCGCGCTGTTCGTCGCCGAAGGAGGCCGCGGAGGTGCCCTCGGGGGCGTACGTGCGCGGCATCAGGTCCTTGCGCGCACCGAGCTTCTGCTCGGTGAACCGGGTGCGCAGGGCCTGCATGCCGGAGGCGTCGGCCTCGGTGAAGACGAGGCCGACGGTGGTGACGGCGGAGCGGGTGGCGTCGGTGTACGTGGCGCGCAGCAGCCGCTCGCAGCCGACGGGGCGGAGCGTGGTGAGGAGCAGCGGATCGAGGCCGTCCTTGCAGGTGCTGTCGGCGGCGACGGCGACCCGGGTCCAGGTGCGGTGGGTGCCGCCGGGGCCCGCGCCCCGGCCCTTCAGGGTGCGCGGGAACAGCGTGTCGACGGGGACGCTGTGCCAGGCGTCCCGGGCGGCGGTGTACGGGCTCCTGGCCGTCCCGGCCGAGGAGTCGCCGGTCAGCCAGGCGCCGGTGACGGCTCCGCCGATCAGCCCGAGCCCGAGCACGACGCAGGCGGCGGCCGCCGTCGTACGCCACCGCTGCCGGGGCCTGACGGGGCGCAGCCGGGTGGTGGTCTCGACGGGCGTCTCGGGGAAGCCGGGGCGGACGGGCGTCCGGTGGCCACCGGGGGGCGGAGGAACGGCCCCCGGCGCGGGCGTCGGGCCGACGGCCCCGACGGGCCTGCGCCAGGTGCCGGGGGGCGGGGTGGGGCTGGTCGCGGGCTGGGCGGGGGGCGCGGTGGGCGGGCCCGGGTGCGCGGAGGGCGCGGGGCTCGTGGTCGGGGGCGGCGCGGGGCCTGCGGCGGGCGGGCCGGGGTGCGCGGAGGGCGCGGGGCTTGCGGCGGGCGCGCTGGGCGGGCCGGGGCGCGCGGAGGACGCGGGGCCTGCGGCGGGCGGGCCGGGGTGCGCGGGGCTCGTGGGCGCGGGCGCGGGGCTTGCGGTGGGCGGGCCGGGTTGTGCCGGGGGCGCCTGGCGGCGTGATGCGCCCTGCCGGGTGAAGGCTGCCGGTGGACCGGATCGGTCCGATGCGGCCGACGGGGCGGTGGGAGCCTCCTGGGCGGGGCCCGGAGACTGGGCGGCGGGGGCTGCGGGGGCCGGAGGCGTCCCGGGGCGGGGCGGTGTCGGGGGCTTCGCCGGCGGGGATGTGGGAGGAGTGGTCGGGCGGGGCGGGACAGGAGCGCGCTGCGCTTCGGTACTCATCCGGCCCCCTGCTGACACATCCTCGTACCGACCACGGATCACCGCCGGTGACAGGCCCGTTGGTGCTCGCGTGCAGGTCACTCTACGGGCTGTGGGCGGGCTGCGGGGAACAGGACTGCCGGGCGCCGGAGGATCTGTCCCGATCGTCCCCCTACCCAGCCGTAGCGGCTCTCTGGCAAGCTGCGGCCATGACTGCCCGCACCGCTGACCGGACCTGCTACGACCGGGCCACCGCCCATCTCGACGCCCCGATCGCGATCGTGGATCTGGAGGCGCTCGACGCCAACGCCGACGATCTGGTGCGGCGGGCGGCCGGGAAGCCCGTCCGGGTGGCGAGCAAGTCGGTGCGGTGCCGCACCCTGCTGGAGCGGGCGCTCGCGCGGCCCGGGTTCGCCGGGATCATGTCGTACACGCTGGCGGAGTCGCTGTGGCTGGCGCGGGCCGGATTCGACGACGTACTGCTGGCGTATCCGTCGGCGGACCGGGCCGCCTTCGCCGAGCTGGCGGCCGATCCGAAGCTGGCCGCGGCCGTGACGGTGATGGTGGACGACCACGCCCAGCTGGAGCTGATCGACGCCTCCCGTGCCGGTGGGCGCGAGGAGATCCGGGTCTGCCTGGAGCTGGACACCTCGCTGCGGATGCTGGGCGGCCGGGTGCGGATCGGGGCGCTGCGCTCGCCGCTGCGCTCCCCCGCCCAGCTCGCCGAGCTGGCCCGCTCGGTGGCGCGCAGGCCCGGCTTCCGGCTGGTGGGGCTGATGGCGTACGAGGGCCATGTCGCCGGGGTCGGGGACGCGGTCGTCGGGCGGCCGCTGCGGTCCCGGGCGATCCGGCTGATGCAGGCCGCCGCCCGCAAGGAGCTGGCGGTACGCCGGGCGGAGGTCGTGCGGGCGGTCCGGGCGGTCGCGCCGGAGCTGGAGTTCGTGAACGGCGGCGGCACGGGCAGCGTGCAGCACACGGCGGCCGAGAGCGCGGTGACGGAGATCGCCGCCGGTTCGGGGCTGTACGCGCCCCGGCTGTTCGACAACTACACGTCGTTCACCGCCCGTCCGGCGGCCCTGTTCGCGCAGCCCGTGGTGCGCCGGCCCGGGGTGGGCGTGGTGACGGTGCTCGGGGGCGGCTATCCGGCGTCCGGCGCGGCCGGCGCGGACCGCTCGCCGGTGCCGTATCTGCCGGAGGGGCTGCGCTACGACCGGCAGGAGGGCGCGGGCGAGGTGCAGACACCGCTGCTGGGCTCCCCCGCCGACGATCTGCTGATCGGCGACAAGGTGTGGTTCCGGCACGCCAAGGCCGGGGAGCTGTGCGAGCGCTTCGACACGCTGCACCTGATCGAGGGCGACCGGGTCACCGCGAGCGTTCCGACGTACCGGGGCGAGGGGCAGACCTTCCTCTGACCGGGGACACGCGCGCCCTCAGGGGCTGATCGACGCGCCCACGCCGCCACTCGTCCCGTCGTCGCCGAGCGGGCGGATGCCCCGGGTGATCGTGTCCATCAGCGAGAGCGGCAGCCCGGTGACGTCCGCGTCGAAGACGAGCCGGACGATCACGGGGGTTCCGGTGCCCACGGACGAGGGGAAGGCGACGGACTGCACGTACCCGCCGGGTCCCTTGCCGGTGGTGACCTGCCAGCGCACCAGGTAGCCGACGCGTCCGGCGACGGACAGCTGCTCGGCCTTGAGCACCTTGTGCGAGGTGATGCCGCCGTGGTTGCGGCGGCCGAGGCTGTCCTCCTCGTAGGCGAGGTCGGCGGCGGTGGTGATGTCGGCCTCGGCCAGGGCCTTGGGGTCGGTCCCGGTGCTCCGGGCGGTGTGGGTGGTGACCGTGCCGTGGTAGCAGAACGACGAGCCGCCGGGGCAGTCGTAGGACTGGACGGTGCGGATGGTGGGGACGTCGGAGGAGCTGCTCTTCGGCTTCTCCCAGCCCTCGGGCACCGGCACCGTGACCCCGTTGAGCTGGTCGACGAGAACGGCCGGGTTCTCGTCGGGGTCGGGTTCGTCGGAGGCCGAGGCGGTGGCCGAGGGTGTGGTGACGGGGGCCGGCGTCGAGGTGGTCGTGGTCGGAGCGGCCGGCGTGCCGCCGTCGTCGCGGCCCAGGAGGATCACGCCGGTGACGGCCGCGCCCAGGACCAGCGCCCCGGAGAGCGTGATCGCCAGGATCTTCGTCCGGTTGCCGCCCCCGGGGCCGTCGTGCGGGCCGCGCTGGTGCGGGAGCGGAAACGACGGCGGGCCGAACCCGGCCGACGCCGACTCCGCCGGGCCGAAGCCCCCCGGGCCGGGGTCCGCCGGACCGACCCCGGCCGGGCCGAACCCGGCGGGCCCGGACTGCACGGGCCCGGGATCCGCCGGTGCGGAGGGCTGGTGCGATGCGGCCGGGCCGGCGGCGGGCGGGCGGGTGTGCGCGGTCCAGGCCGTGCCGTCCCACCAGCGCTCCAGGCCGGGTGTGCCCGTGTCCGGATACCAGCCGGGCGGCGTCGCGTAGCTCATGCCCACACTCTAAAGTCCGCCCCCGGCACGGTCACGGGCGTCCCGGTTCAGGCGCCGCGGCCGGTCAGGGACAGCAGATCGCGGGCGGGGCCGGCGGGGCGGTGGCCGCCGGGCCAGACGGCGCGCAGTTGGCGGCGCAGCCGTACGCCCGCGACCGGGACCTGGACGAGGCGGCGGGCGGACAGCTCCTCGCCCAGGGCCAGTTCGCTCAGGACACAGGGGCCCGCGCCGCTCTCGGCCGCGCCCTTCACGGCGGTCGTGGAGGAGAGTTCCAGCAGCGGCCGGGCCAGTCCGCCGTGCACGGCGAGCGCGGCGTCCAGGACCTGGCGGGTGCCGGAGCCGTGTTCGCGCAGGATCAGCGGGGTGGCGGCGAGTTCGCCGGGCAGCAGCGGGGTGCGCCGACGGGCCCAGGGGTGGGTGGGGGCGACCACGACGACGAGGCGGTCGTGGGCGATGACGGTCCCGTCGAGGCCCTCCGGTATCGACAGGCCCTCGACGAAGCCGAGGTCGGCCTCGCCGGTGACCAGGCGGCGGGCGACGGCCGCCGAATTGCCGACGAGGAGCGAGACCGCGGTGTCCGGGCGCTCCCCGCGCAGGGCGATCAGCCAGCCCGGCAGCAGGTATTCGGCGATCGTCATGCTGGCGGCGACCCGCAGCCGGGAGTCGCGGCGGTCGCGCAGCGCCTGCGTGCCCGCGTCGAAGGCCTCGGCCGCCTCGACGACCCGGCGCGCCCAGTCGGTGACCAGCGCGCCCGCGTCGGTGAGCCGGGAGCCGCGCGGCGAGCGGTCCAGCAGGGTGACACCGAGCTGCCGCTCCATGGACCGGACCCGGCTGGAGGCGGCGGGCTGGGTGATGCCGACGTCCCGGGCGGCCCGGCCGAGGCTGCCGTGGCGGGCGACGGCGAGCAGGAGTTCCAGCGCCCCGAGGTCGGGGACCCGGTGGGCGAGGGGGATGTGGGGGGTGTGCGGGTCGTCGCCGGTCATCAAGCCAGCTTATGACCTCATAGGAACGGGGTCCCTGGTGGGCGTGGGCGCCGCCGCCAAGAATCGTGGCATGGCCATCTTTCCGCAGACCAGGACCGCCGTACCGCCTCCCGCCGCCGCGTCGGCGCCCCGCCCGGCGCAGGCGTCCGGGACGTCCGGCGACGCGTCGCGGCTGCCGTCCCTGCGGCACATCGGCCCGAACTGGTACGCGAGCGTGATGGGCACCGCGATCGTCGCGGGCGCCGGGGCCGCGCTCCCCGTCGGCGTTCCCGGTCTGCGGGCAGCGATCACCGTGGTGTGGGCGCTGTCGGCCGTGCTGCTCCTGGCCGTCCTCGCCGCGCGGACCGGGCACTGGCTCTGCCACCGGGACCAGGCCCGCGCCCATCTGCTGGACCCGTCGGTCGCCCCGTTCTACGGCTGTCTGTCGATGGCGCTGATGGCCGTCGGCGGGGCCACCCTGACGGTGGGCGCGGACGTGGTGGGGACGCGGGCGGCGCTCGCGGTGGACGTGGTGCTGTTCTCGGCGGGTACGGCGGTGGGGCTGGTGGCGGCCGTCGTGGTGCCGTATCTGATGGTCGTGCGCCACCGTCCCGCGCCCGGGACCGCGTCGCCGGTCTGGCTGCTGCCGCTGGTCGCCCCGATGGTGTCGGCCTCGCAGGGCGCGCTGCTGGTGCCCCGCCTGGGGGCCGGGCAGGGGCGTGAGGCGCTGCTGCTGGCCTGCTACGCGATGTTCGGGCTGTCGTTGCTGGCGACGCTGGTGGTGCTGCCGCTGGTCTTCTCGCGGCTGGTCCACCACGGTCCGCTGCCGCTCGCGCTGACGCCGACGCTGTTTCTGGTGCTGGGGCCGCTCGGCCAGTCGACGACCGCCGTCAACCAGCTGGCCGATGTCGCCCCGGGGGCGGTGGCGGCCCCCTACGCCTCGGCGTTCGGCGCGTTCGCCGTGCTGTACGGGGTGCCGGTGATGGGCTTCGCGCTGCTGTGGCTGGTGCTGGCGGCCGCGATGGTGGTGCGGGCCGTACGGAACGGGATGGGGTTCGCGATGACGTGGTGGGCGTTCACCTTCCCCGTCGGTACGTGTGTGACGGGGGCGGCGGGTCTGGCGCGGCACACCGGTCTGGACGCGCTGACCTGGCTCGCGGTGGCGCTGTACGTGTTCCTGGTCGTGGCGTGGGCGGCGGCGGGGACGCGGACGGTGCGCGGGGTGGTCAGCGGAGCGCTGACGGCAGCGCCCGTGCCGCCTCGGCCAGTGACGGCCCGTACCACGTGAGCAGCCGCCCGTCGACGAGTGCGGCGGGCAGGGCGGGGAAGGCCTCGGGGCCGTCGTCGGCGGTGAAGCGGTAGGGCTCGTCGGGCAGGACGACCAGCTCGGCCCCGGAGGCGTTCAGCTCGTCGACGGGGACGCGCGGGTAGCGCTCGGGGTGGTCGGCGTAGACGTTGCGGACGCCGAGGCGGGCGAGGAGGTCCCCGGCGAAGGTGTCGTGCCCCAGCACCATCCAGGGCCTGCGCCAGATCGGTACGACGGCGGGGCGCGGGGGTGCGGAGGGCGCGGGCAGGGCGGCCCAGGCGGCCTCGGCCGTGTCCAGCCAGCGGGGCCGGGCGAGCCCGCAGCGGTCGACGAGGACGTGGTGGAGTTCGGTGAACGCCTGGTCCAGGGTGCGGACCTCGGTGACGAGGACGTCGAGCCCGGCGGCCCGGAGCGCGTCGAGGTCGGGGGCCCGGTTCTCCTCCTCGTTGGCGATCACGAGGTCGGGGGCGAGGGCGGCGATCGCGGCCACGTCGGGGTTCTTCGTGCCTCCGATCCGGGCGGCGGCGAGGCCGGCCGGGTGGGTGCACCAGTCGGTGACGCCGACGAGCAGCCCGGGGGCGGTGCGGGCGACGGCCTCGGTGAGCGAGGGGACCAGGGAGACGACGCGCACGGAACGCCTTTCGGGCAGGGGCGGGGCTCAGCGGCGCGAGTCGAAGGTGGCGTCGATGTGTTCGGCCACCGAGACGACGAGGAGCCGGGTGCCGGGCACGGTGGCGCGCCAGCGGTGGCGGACCCCGCCGGAGAGGAACAGGGTGTCGCCGCTCTCCAGCCGGTGCACCTGGCCCTCCGCCTCGACGTCGACGGCGCCCGCGACGACGTACATCAGCTCGTCGTTGCGGTGCTGGAACTCGCGGCCGAGGTCCGGTTCGCCGGAGAACTCCAGGGCGCTGAGCTGGTGGCGGCCGCGCACCAGGCGGCGTACGCCCTCGCCCTCCTCGCCCCGGACGACGTCCACGGCGCGGGCGGAGTCGGCGGCGTCGTGGAGCTTCTTGGTGGTGGTCTCCAGCGCTTCGGCGACCCGGTCGAGGGAGCGGGCGCTGGGGCGGGCCCGTTCGTTCTCAATCTGGCTGAGGAAGGGCACGGAGAGCCCGCTGCGCTCGGCGACCGCGGCCAGCGTGAGGCCGAGGGTTCGGCGTCGACGCCGGACCGCGGCGCCCACCCGCGGTGTGTCCTTGTCGTCCATGTCCGAGCTCCCTCCCGCACCCGCCCATCCTCGCGGTTGCGAGCACCTTACGCACATGGTTGCGCACGACGTCCGGAAAACGACCTGCGGGCAGCCGGAAAGGGGTGGCCCCGCCCGAAGGCGGGGCCACCCCTTTCCGGCCTGTGGTTTTCTGCCCGTGAGCCCTACTGGGGCGCCATGGTGTCCGCGATGCCCGGGTTGTCGTCCATCCAGGCCTTCACGGCTTCCTCCTCGTGGCCCGCGCCGCGCTTCTGGATCTCGTTCTCCAGGCCGCCGAGCTGCTTCTCGGTGAGCTTGAAGTCCTTGAACCACTTCGTCAGCTGCGGGTACTGCTGCGGGAACTCCTTGGAGGCGATGGTGTGCAGCCGGTCGCCGTCACCGAACGCCTTCTTCGGGTCCTTCAGCTTGGTCATGCCGTACTCGTTGTACGCCCAGTGCGGGGTCCACAGCAGGACCGCGATGGGCTCCTTCTTGGCGTACGCGCGCTTCAGTTCGGCGAGCATGCCGGGCGTGGAGGAGTCGAGGACCTTGAACTCCTTGTCCAGGCCGTACTGCGGCAGGACGTTCTTCTTGAGGTTCTCCATCGCGGCGGCGCCGGGCTCGATGCCGACGATCCGGCCCTTGAAGTCGGAGCCCTTGCCCTTGAGGTCGTCGAGGGACTCGACGTCCTTGACGTAGTCGGGGACGGCGATCTCGACAGAGGTCGGCCCGTACCAGGAACCGATGTCGGTCAGCTTGTCGCCGTACTTGTCCCAGTAGTTCTTCTGGGTGTACGGCAGCCAGCCGTCGAACTGGACGTCGATCTGACCGCGTGACATGGCGGCGTACATCGGCCCGACGTCGAACTGCTTGAGGTTGATCTTGTAGCCGCGCTCCTCCAGGACCGCCTTCCACAGGTACGTGGCGGCGATGTCCTCCTCCCAGGGGAACCAGGCGACCTCGACCGGGCGCTTGCGCTCGTCGTCACCGCTCACGGCCCGGGCGTCCTTCGGGGCGGGGCCCACGTGTCGACGACGCCGGAGTTGTCCTTCAGCCAGGTGCGGACCGCTTGCTGCTCCTTGCCCGAACCGGCCTTCTGGATTTCGGCCTCCAGGCTGGTGAGCTGCTCCTCGGTCATCTTGAAGCTCTTCAGCCACTGGGCGACCTCGGGGTTCTCCTGCGAGAAGCCCTTGCGCGCCAGGGTGTGGATGCCGTCGCCCTCGCCCCACAGACCCTTGGGGTCCTTGAGCTTGGTGAGGTCGTAGTCGTTGTAGGCCCAGTGCGGCGACCAGAGCGGAACGACGATCGGTTCCTTCTTGGCGTACGCGCGCTTCAGCTCGGCCAGCATGGACGGCGTGGAGCCGTCGATGAGCTTGTACTCCTCGTCGAGGCCGTAGCCCGGCAGGAGCTTGTCCTTGAGCAGGCCCATCTCACCGGCGCTCGGCTCGATGCCGACGATGCGGCCCTTGAACTCGGAGGCCCGGCCCTTCAGGTCCTCCATCGACGTGATGTCCTTCATATACGCCGGGACGGCCAGCTCCAGCGAGGTGGGCGCGTACCACGAGCCCATGTCCTCCAGGCGGTCCTGGTACTTCTCCCAGTAGCTGGCGTGGGTGACCGGCAGCCAGGAGTCGGTCTGGAAGTCGATCTGCCCGTTGGCCATACCGGTGTACAGCGCGCCGGCCTCGTACTGCTTGACGTCGACCTCGAAGCCGCGCTGCTCCAGCATCTCCTTCCAGAGGAACGTGGAGGCGATGCCCTCGTCCCACGGGATGTAGCCGATGGAGATCTTCTTGCCGTCGCCGACCTGGGCGCTCTTGCCGGCGGTGTCGGCCTTGGAGCCGCCGAAGACGCTCATGCCTCCGGCCACGAGGGCGAGGGCGACGATCGCCGCGACCGCGACGACGGGCTGCGGGCGGTAGGTCCAGATCTTCCAGCCCTCGGCCATCGCCCGGGTCTTGGCGACCGCGCGGCGGCCCAGCGGGGAGACCACGGTGCCGAGCGCACCGGTCATCCGGTCCAGGTACATGGCGAGGATGACGATGGAGATGCCCGCCTCGAAGCCGAGGCCGACGTCGACGTTGCCGATGGCGCGGTAGACGGAGCCGCCGAGGCCGCCGCCGCCGACCATGCCCGCGATGACGACCATGGACAGGCCGAGCATGATCACCTGGTTGATGCCGGCCATGATCGTGGGCAGTGCGAGGGGCAGCTGGACGCGCAGCAGGGTGTTGCGCGAGGTGGTGCCGAAGGCCTCGGCCGCCTCGACGAGTTCGCCGTCGACCTGCCGGATGCCGAGTTCGGTCATCCGGACGCCCGGGGGCAGCGCGAAGATGATCGTGGCGATGATGCCGGGGACCACGCCGACGCCGAAGAAGATGACGCCGGGGATCAGGTAGACCATGGCAGGCATGGTCTGCATGAAGTCCAGGACCGGGCGGACCACCGCGCTGACCGTCCTGGACCGGGAGGCCCAGATGCCCAGCGGTACGGCGATGAGCAGGGTGACGAGGGTCGCGACGAGCACCAGGGTGAGGGTGTCCATCGCCTCGTCCCACAGTTCGACGGAGTCGATGAGGGCGAATCCGACGAAGGTGAGCAGGGCGGCGGGCAGGCCGCGCAGCCACCAGGCGATGACGGCGACGATGCCCGCGAACAGCAGCGGTGCGGGGGCGGACAGGACGGCGGCTATGCCGTCGAACATGCCGCTGACGATCGAGCTGATGGCGTCGAAGAGCCAGACGAGGTGGGTCTGCAGCCAGTCGACCGCGGAGTCGACCCATTCGCCGAGGGGGAGCCTAAACACCGGCCACCTTCTTCACGTCGGCACCGGCCGCGGCTGCGGGCTCGGCGTCGCGGGGGGCCTCGGCCGGGGTCATGGGCTCGCCGAGGACGGCGAGCAGCCGGGAGCTGGGGACGACTCCGACGAGCTTGCCCTTGGCGTCGGTCACGGCGACCGGGTCCGGGCTCTGCGAGCAGGGCGTGAACAGGTCGATGATCGGCGTGGACTCCGCGACCGCGGCGGGGGCGGCGGCGAGCACGTCCTGCGGGGTGCGCAGTTCCGTGCCGTCCGCGGCCTTGCCGCCCATCACGGTGTGCGGTTCGGCCATGATCGCGCCGGCGGTGAGCACCCGGGAGCGGTCGACGTCCTGGGTGAAGGAAGCGACGTAGTCGTTGGCCGGGGTGACGAGGATGTCCTCGGCGCTGCCGAGCTGGACGATCTTCCCGTCGCGCATGACGGCGATCCGGTCGCCGAGGCGCATGGCCTCGTTCAGGTCGTGGGTGATGAAGACGATGGTCTTCTTCAGGCGCTTCTGGAGCTCCAGGAGCTGGTCCTGCATGTCACGGCGGATCAGCGGGTCGAGCGCGCTGAAGGACTCGTCCATGAGGAGCAGGTCGGCGTCGGTGGCCAGGGCGCGGGCGAGGCCCACGCGCTGCTGCATACCGCCGGACAGCTCGTCGGGCCAGGACTTCTCCCAGCCTTCGAGGCCGGTGAGCCGCAGCGCCTCGGCGGCGCGCACCTCGCGCTCCTCGCGCGAGACGCCCTGGACCTCCAGGCCGTACGCGGCGTTCTCCAGGACGCTCCGGTGGGGGAAGAGCGCGAAGTGCTGGAACACCATGCTGATCTTGGTGGAGCGGACATGGCGCAGCTCGCGGGGGCTCAGCGCGGTCAGGTCCTGGCCGTCGAAGAGCACCCGGCCAGCGGTGGGGTCGAGGAGGCCGTTGAGCATCCGCAGCAGGGTGGACTTGCCCGAGCCGGACAACCCCATGACGACGAAGATCTGGCCGGGCTCGACGGTGAACGAGGCGTCGATCACCGCCGCGGTCGTTCCCTCGGCGCGCAGCTCGTCGCGGTCCGCACCGCTCTCCAGCTTCCGCACGGCTTCATCGGGTCGTCTGCCGAACACTTTGTACAAGTGCTCGGCCTGCAGCCTGGACACATACACCTCACGCGTCGAACCGAAAAACGGTCTGCCACCCCCTCCGGCAGACCGTGGAGCAATGCGGGCTCTGTCCGCGTGACACATGCACTAGTTGAAAATGCGACGTGGTCCGCTCCGGTGCCGCGCCTGCCCGTACTTACACAGCCCAAACGCGACCGTGACCCACATCACTGACCTGCGACGGAGCGCTGACAAGCGATGACTGGGAGCGACTGTCGGCGGGGTGGGGCATCATCGGGTCTGTGACGCGACGCCTGATGCTCCTCGACACCGCCTCCCTGTACTTCCGCGCCTACTTCGGAGTGCCCGATTCGGTGCGCGCGCCGGACGGGACGCCCGTGAACGCCGTGCGCGGCCTCCTCGACTTCATCGGCCGCCTGGTGCACGACCACCGGCCGGACGAGCTGGTCGCCTGCTGGGACAACGACTGGCGTCCGCAGTGGCGGGTCGACCTCATCCCGACGTACAAGGCGCACCGGGTCGCCGAGGAGACGCCTGCCGGACAGACGGACGAGGAGGAGATCCCCGACACGCTGTCCCCGCAGGTCCCGATCATCGAGGACGTGCTGGCGGCGCTCGGGATCGCCCGCGTCGGCGTCACGCCGTACGAGGCGGACGACATCATCGGCACGCTCACGGCGCGGGCGAAGGGCCCGGTCGACATCGTCACCGGCGACCGCGATCTGTATCAGCTGGTCGACGACGCCCGCCAGGTGCGCGTGCTCTACCCGCTCAAGGGCGTCGGCACGCTCCAGGTGACCGACGAGGCGTGGCTGCGCGAGAAGTACGGCGTGGACGGCGCGGGGTACGTGGATCTGGCACTGCTGCGCGGCGACCCGAGCGACGGACTGCCGGGCGTCCCCGGCATCGGCGAGAAGACGGCGGCGAAGCTGCTGGACGCGTACGGCGATCTCGACGGGATCATGGCGGCGGTAGACGACCCCGAGGCGAAGCTGACCCCGTCGCAGCGCAAGCGGCTGGACGAGTCCCGCGCCTACGTCGCCGTCGCGCCGAAGGTGGTCCGGGTGGCCGGGGACGTGCCGCTGCCCCACTTCGATCCGGCGCTGCCGCGCGAACCGCGCGACCCGGCCGCGCTGGAGGCGCTGGCGGAGCAGTGGGGGCTGAGCGGGGCGATCCAGCGCCTGCTGACCGTCCTTCAGCACTGAGGGGTCGACCAGCAATGAGGGGTCGACCGGGGCTCCGGCCGGGGTGTTAACTTAGGTATACCTAAGTCTTCGAACCAGGGAGTACCTCGTGGCAGAGCGGCCGGCCCGGCAGGGACCCAAGGCCCAGGGCGCGCAGGTCGTGCGCACCGAGCAGATCACCCCGCACATGGTGCGGGTGGTCCTCGGCGGCGAGGGGCTGGCGGACTTCTCCCTCTCCGGCTTCACCGACCACTACATCAAGCTGTGCTTCGCGCCCGAGGGCGCGGACTACTCGCACCCGTTCGACATGGCGGCCGTCCGGGAGTCCTACCCGCGCGAGCTGTGGCCCACCACCCGTACGTACACGGTGCGTTCGTGGGATCCGGTCGCCCGGGAGATGGCCGTCGACTTCGTCGTGCACGGCGACGAGGGCCTGGCGGGACCGTGGGCCCAGCGGGCGCGCGTGGGTGAGCAGGTGACCTTCCTCGGCCCCGGCGGCGGTTACGGCCCCGACGCCTCGGCGGACTGGCACCTGCTGGTCGGCGACGAGAGCGCGCTGCCCGCCATCGCGGCGGCGCTGGAGCAGATGCCCGTGGGCGCGCTGGTGCACGCCTTCGTGGAGGTGCCGGACGCCTCGGAGGAGCAGAAGATCGTGACGCCCGACGGGGTGGCCGTGACCTGGCTGCACCGGGGCGACCGCCCGGTCGGCCAGCTGCTGACCGCCGCCGTGAAGGGGCTGGACTTCCCCGAGGGCGAGGTCCAGGCGTTCGTGCACGGGGAGGCGGGCTTCGTGAAGGAGATCCGCCGCTATCTGCGCGTGGAGCGGCAGATCCCGCTGGCCCAGCTGTCGATCTCGGGCTACTGGCGTCTCGGCAAGAACGACGACGCCTGGCGCGCGGTGAAGCGCGAGTGGAACGAGCAGGTGGAACGCGAACAGGAGGGCGGCACGACCGCCGCGTAGCGGCTGCTTGCCGGACGGCCGAGGCCGCCTGGCCGCCTGGCCTCCGGGCGGCCGGACCGCAGTCTCACCCCGGCAGCCGGCCCACCTGGCCGCCTCGGCGCTCGGCGAGCAGAGCACATCCCCGGACCCCGTCCGCCGCACATCGCGGCGGACGGGGTCCGCTCGTTCAGGGGCGCGGCCGACCCGACGGGCCAGGAACGACCTCAGGTGCCGCAGAGCGCCGAACATCGCCTCGCCGAGGACGGTCCGGCGGGGCGGGTGCCCTCCGGGCGCAGGTGATCGCCCGGGATCTGCTGCTCGGTCGGTGGATGTTTGCCCCGAGAGCCGGAAGCTGGGGGGCTGTCGCCGCTGCTGACGGGCCCGCCGCCGGTGCTGACGATCTGCCGGCGCCGTTCGGGCCGCTGGTCCTCCTCGCCGTCCGCGCCGTCCGTTGGCGGCGGCGGGAACCGCTCCCCGGCTGAGTCGCGCGGCCTCCGGGGGGCCGGTCTGGAAAGATCGCGGACATCCGACCAATCCGCACGGGCGCCGGCTCCGAATCACTTGCGGAACCGTCGATCGCTCCGGGAGGAAACCCGCGTGAAGGAAGCCGTACACATCAGTGGGGTGCCCTCGCCCGGTCCCGATCTCCAGGAACTCCTGGTGCGGGTCGCGCGGGGCGACCAGGACGCGTTCGCCTCGGTGTACGACGCGGTGAGCGGTCCCGTGCTCGGCCTGGTGCGCAGTGTCCTCCGCGACCCGGCGCAGTCGGAGGAGGTGGCGCAGGAGGTGCTGGTGGAGGTGTGGCGCACCGCGCCCCGCTTCCAGGCCGCCCGGGGCAGCGCGATGAACTGGGTGCTGACCCTGGCCCACCACCGGGCCGTCGACCGGGTCCGCTCCGCCGAGGCGGCCGCCGCCCGGGAGCACAAGGCGGCGCTGCTGGATCGGACGCCCGCCTTCGACGAGGTGTCCGAACAGGTCGAGACCCGGCTGGAGAGAGAACAGGTACGGCGCTGCATGCGCACCCTGTCCGAGCTGCAACGGGAGTCGGTGACCCTCGCCTACTACCGGGGCCTGACCTACCGTGAGGTCTCCGAACTGCTCTCCGTGCCGCTCGGCACCATCAAGACACGACTCCGCGACGGCCTCATCCGGCTGCGCGACTGCCTGGGGGTGAGCGCATGAGCACGGCCGAACTGCACACGCTGACCGGGGCCTACGCCCTGCACGCGCTGCCGGAGTCCGAACAGCGGCCGTTCGAAGAGCATCTGGAGGACTGCGAGGCCTGCGCCCAGGAGGTGCGGGAGCTGTCGGCCACCGCTGCCCGGCTCGGTCTCGCCGTCGCCGAGACCCCGCCGCGCGAGCTGCGCGAGAGGGTGCTGCGGGAGATCACGACCGTACGCCAGGAGGCTCCGGCGCACGGCAGGCGTGAACGGACCGGCGGCAGGGGGCGCACCGGGCGGTGGTACGCCTACGCGCTCGCCGCCTGCGTCGCGGCGGCCGCCGCGTTCGGCGGGGTCGCGGTCTGGCAGAACCAGCTGGCGCAGGACGCGCGGCAGGAGGCGAACCAGGCGCAGCGGCAGAACGAGCAGCTGGCGCAGGTGCTCTCCGCCCCGGACGCGAAGACCTCGTCGGGCGAGCTGACGGGTGGGGCTCGCGGCACCGTCGTCGTCTCGCAGAGCCAGAACCGCGCGGTGTTCCTGGCCTCCGGCATGGCACCGCCGCCGAGCGGCAAGGTCTACCAGATCTGGTTCAACGACGAGGGCACGATGCGCTCGGCCGGACTGATGGACCCGAAGGCGAGCGACGACGCGGTCCTGCTGGACGGGCCGGTGGACCGGGCGTCCGGGATGGGCATCACGGTCGAGCCCGCCGGTGGCTCCGTCGAACCGACTTCGGATCCGGTGGCGCTGATGGACTTCCCGACCGCCTGACGCTTCCCCCACGAGTACCGCGTTGTCCCCCACGAACACCGCATTTCCCCCCACGAGTACCGCAAGGGAGCACACGTTCCATGAGTAGTGTCGCGGTGGTGCTGTTCACCTCCGACCTGCGTCTGCACGACCATCCGGTGCTGCGAGCCGCCCTGCGGGACGCGGACGAGGTCGTCCCGCTGTTCGTGCGGGACGACGCTGTCCAGCGGGCCGGGTTCGACGCGCCCAACCGGCTGGCGTTCCTCGCGGACTGCCTGGCGGACCTGGACGCCGGACTCCGTGACCGCGGGGGGAGACTGGTCCTCCGTCGGGGCGAGAGCGCCCGCGAGGTGAAACGGGTCGTCGAGCGGACCGGGGCGGAGTCCGTGCACATCGCCGCCGGGGTCAGCGGGTACGCGGCCCGGCGTGAGGAACGCATCCGGGAGGCCCTCGCGGGCACCGGCTGCGAGCTGCGCGTCCATGACGCGGTGGTCACCGCGCTCGCCCCGGGCCGGGTGGTCCCGACGGGCGGCAAGGACCACTTCGCGGTGTTCACCCCGTACTTCCGCCGTTGGGAGGCGGAGGGAGTACGGGGCACACTGGCCGCTCCCCGCACGGTCCGGGTGCCCGACGGCGTGTCCGGTGACGCGCTCCCGGACCGGGGCGCGATCCAGCACGTCTCCCCCGGTCTCGCCCGGGGCGGCGAGCAGGCGGGCCGCAAGCTGGTGACGTCCTGGCTCCACGGCCCCATGGCCGACTACGAGGACGGCCACGACGACCTGGCCGGCGACGCGACGTCCCGGCTCTCCCCGCATCTGCACTTCGGTACGGTCTCCGCCGCCGAACTGGCCAACCGGGCGCGGGAGAAGGGCGGCCCCGGCGGCGAGGCGTTCGTGCGGCAGCTGGCCTGGCGCGACTTCCACCACCAGGTCCTCGCCGCCCGGCCCGACGCCTCCTGGTCCGACTACCGGCCGCGCCACGACCGCTGGCGCTCCGACGAGGACGAGATCGCGGCCTGGAAGTCCGGGCACACGGGCTATCCGCTGGTGGACGCGGCGATGCGGCAGCTCGCGCACGAGGGCTGGATGCACAACCGGGGCCGAATGCTGGCCGCGAGCTTCCTCACCAAGACGCTGTACGTGGACTGGCGGGTGGGCGCACGGCACTTCCTGGAGCTGCTGGTCGACGGGGACGTGGCGAACAACCAGCTCAACTGGCAGTGGGTGGCGGGCACCGGCACGGACACCCGCCCCAACCGGATCTTGAACCCGGTGATCCAGGGCAAGCGCTTCGACCCCGACGGTGCTTACGTACGGCGGTGGGTGCCGGAGCTGGCGGAGGTGGAGGGGCCCGCGATCCATGAGCCCTGGAAGCTGGAGGGCCTGGACCGGGCGGGCGTGGACTATCCCGACCCGGTGGTGGACCTGGCCGAGGCACGGTCCCGCTTCGAACGCGCGCGCGGCCTGGACTGACCCGTACGCGCCCGGAAGGGGCCTGTTCCGCGCGGCTGCGGAACAGGCCCCTTCCGGGTTCCTCACGCCCGGCGCGGCGGCCGCGGGAAGAAGCCGCTCGTCCGGACCCGGTACTCGGCGAAACCGGGCCGGTCGGCCATATGGCGCTCCAGCAGGGCCGCGCCACTGCCCTTGGTCAGCAGGAAGCTCATCACCAGCGGGGCGACGACGGTGGCGGCAGCGGCGGCGGGCGCCTGGCAGACGAAGAGGAAGAGGCCCCACCAGACGCAGAAGTCGCCGAAGTAGTTGGGGTGGCGGGTCCAGGACCACAGCCCTCGGTCCATGATCTTCCCCTTGTTGGCGGGGTCGGCCTTGAACCGGGCGAGCTGGGCGTCACCGATCGCCTCGAAGGCCAGTCCGACCGCCCACAGCAGCACCCCCGCCCAGGCCCACCAGGCCAGCGGCGCGGTGAGGTACTGCGCGGCCTGCACCGGCAGCGAGACGAGCCAGACCAGCGCGCCCTGGAGCAGATACACCTTGCGCAGGGCGTACAGCTGGGGGTTTCCGGGGGCCTTGGCCAGCATCTTCGCGTAGCGCGGATCCTCTCCGTGGCCCTTCCCGCGCCGCCCGATGTGGATCGCGAGGCGCACCCCCCAGATCACGGTCAGCGCGGTGACCAGGAGCCGGCGGCCGTCGTCTCCGACGCCCGCCGAGAGACCGTAGGAGACCAGGGCGACGGCGGCGAACCCGAGTCCCCAGGCGATGTCGACGATCCGGTGCACCCCCTTGTTCAGGGCGACGGCGAAGGTGACGAGCATGACTCCGAGGGCGGCGACGGCCGCGCCCGCGAGCCCGCTCGCGAACGCGTCCCAGGCGAAGCCGCTCACCGCTCCTCCTCGGGACCGGCCGGTGCGTGCCAGTCGCGCCGGGTGGCGGGCATCGCGGCGGAGCCGCCCGGGTCGGGCCGTACGGACAGGATCTGGTCGACGCCCATCCGCCGTTCCTCGAACGCGAGCGCGCCGCCGACGAGATAGAGCCGCCACACCCGCGCGGTCTCCTCCCCCACCATGGCGACGAACTCCGCCCAGCGCTCCTCCAGGGTGCGCCGCCAGGCCTCCACGGTCCGTACGTAGTGCTCGCGCAGTGATTCGACGTCCCGCACTTCGAGGCCGGCGCCCTCCAGCAGGGCGACGGTCTCGCCGAGCGGCCGCATGTGCATGTCGGGGGCGATGTAGGACTCGATGAACGCGCCGCCGCCCGGGGCGGTCGTTCCCCGGGACATCTGCTGGACCATGGCCCGGCCCTGCGGCCGGAGCACGTCGTGCAGGATGCGGGTGAACGCCGGATACTCGGCGTCCCCGACGTGTTCGCCCATCTCGACGGTGGAGACGGCGTCGAACGCGCCGCGGGTTCCGGGCCGCTCCGCGATGTCCCGGTAGTCGATGTTCAGCACCTCGACGAGGTCGTCGAGACCGCGTGCCGTGACCTGCTGCCGTACGTACGCGGCCTGTTCGGCGGCGAGGGTGACGGCGGTGACGTGGACGCCGTGGCGCTCGGCGGCGTACAGGGTCAGCGAACCCCAGCCGCAGCCGATGTCCAGCAGCCGTGCGCCGGGCCGCAGTGCGAGCTTGCGGCAGATCAGCTCCAGCTTGTCGCGCTGGGCGTCGGCCGGGCCGTAACCGGGTGCGTCGCTGGTCCAGTAGCCGCAGGAGTACGCCATCGTCTCGTCGAGGAGCAGGGCGTAGAACGCGTTGGACAGGTCGTAGTGGTGGCTGATCGCCGCCCGGTCGCGGGCCTTGCTGTGCAGTTCCCCGCGCAGTCCCGCGCGGGCGGCAGGCACCGGCGGCCGGAGGCCGACCGCGCCGAGGCGCAGGGCGAGGCCGGCCGCCTTGACGCGGTCGGCGAGGGCGGGCGCGGGCGCGGTGAGGCCGCGTTCCCGTACGGCGCGGCGCATCGCGCGCAGCCCGTCGCCGAGGTCGGCGTCGAGGTCGATGTCGCCGGTGATGTAGGCCTCGGCGAGGCCGAGTTCGCCCGGCTCCCACAGCAGGCGGCGCAGGGCTCTGCGGGTCCGCACATGGACGGTGGGGGCGTCCTGCGGGCCGGTCTCGCTGCCGTCCCACATCCGTACCCGGACCGGCAGTCCGCCGCCGAGGAACCGCTCGATCAGCGGTTCGACGCGCTGGGCGGCCCCGGTCGGGGTGCGCCGGGTGGGCGGCCTGGTGGCGGCGGTGGTCACGCGGTCTCCTCACGGGTCAGCAGCAGTTGCTGCACGTCGAGATAGCCGGAGCGGAAGCCCGCTTCGGAGTAGGCGAGGTAGAAGGTCCACATCCGGCGGAAGACGGCGTCGAAGCCGAGGGCGTCGACCTCGGCGGCCCGCTCGGTGAACTTCTCGCGCCACAGCCGGAGCGTCTCGGCGTAGTGCGCGCCGAACCGGACGCGCTGGGTGGTGCGCAGCCGGGTGTACTCGGTGGTGACCCGCTCGACGGCCTCGGTGGAGGGCAGCAGCCCGCCGGGGAAGATGTACTTGCTGATCCAGGTGTAGGTGGAGCGGCTGGCGCGCAGCCGGTCGTCGGGCATGGTGATGGCCTGGAGGGCGACCCGGCCGCCGGGCGCGAGCAGCCGGTCCAGGGTCTGGAAGTAGACCGGCCAGAACTCCTCGCCGACCGCCTCGACCATCTCGACGCTGACGATCGCGTCGTAGTCGCCGGTGACGTGGCGGTAGTCGCTCAGCAGCACCTCGACGCGGTCCTCGAACCCGGCCTCGCGGATGCGGGCGCGGGCCAGCTCGCGCTGTTCGGCGGAGAGGGTGACGGTGGTGACCCGGGCGCCGCGGGCTGCCGCGCGGAGGGCCAGTTCGCCCCAGCCGGTGCCGATCTCCAGGAGGCGGGTGCCGTCGGTGACCCCGGCGGCGTCGAGCAGCCGGTCGATCTTGCGGTGCTGGGCGGCGGGCAGCAGGGCGTGGTCGGCGGGGAAGCCGCGGAAGACGGCGGAGGAGTAGGAGAGCGTCTCGTCGAGGAAGAGGGCGAACAGCTCGTTGGACAGGTCGTAGTGGTGGCTGATGTTGTCCCGGGATCCCTCGGGGGTGTTCGTCTGCGCGGCGGGCCTGCGCAGGTGCCAGATGCCGCGCAGGCGCTGGAGGGGGCGGGGGACGAGGTCGGCGGCGTTGTCGGCGAGGACGGTCAGCACGGCGACGAGGTCGGGGGCGTCCCACTCGCCGGCCATGTAGGACTCGCCGAAGCCGATGAGTCCGCTCGCCCCGATCCGCCGGAAGAAGGCGTCGGGGTCGCGGATGTCCATGAGCGGCCCGCCGAGGCCGATGTCGCCCCGGCCCGCGAGCCGGGCGCGCAGGGGGAGCCGGCCGAGCGCGCGGCGGACGATGCGTTCCGCGACGGCAGTCCGGGCGCGGGAGGCCCGGGGCAGGGTGACGATGTCGGGCCAGCGTTCCGGGTCGGTCCCGGGGATGTGCTCTGCCGGCAGCGCCGAGGTGGGAGCGGTCACTGCATGCCTTCCTGTGTGCGGTGCGGGGGACGGGGTTGCACGGGGAGCCCGCGCAGGTAGAGCCGGATGCCGTGCAGGCGGATCGCGGCGGAGACGAGGACGGTGGAGAGGGGGTGGCGCAGGGCGAGGCGCACCAGCTCCCGGGGGGTGGCCGGGCGGCGGAGGCCCCGTACGGTCGCGGTGAACGGGCGGGTCCCCTCGCGTTCCAGACGGACGCTCAGGTCGAGCCGGGGCCCGGGCTCGGGCAGCCGCATCCGGTAGCCGCCGTCCACGGGGAAGAATGGCGAGACGTAGAATTCCTTGCCGGTCACGGCTCGGTCCTTCCCGTCGGGGCGAAGAAGGTAGCCGTGCCGTCCGCCGTACGTGTTGTGCACCTCGGCGACGACGCACAGGGGACTGCCGTCGGCGCGGTGGCACCAGTAGACGGTGATCGGGTTGAAGACGTAGCCGAGGACTCTGGCCTGGGTGAGCATGGTGACGGTGCCGTCGCCCAGCTCCACGCCCCGGGCCCGCAGGAAGCGTTCGAGCCCGGCCCGGATGGTGGGGGCGGTGCCGCCGAAGTGGTCGCGGGCGTCGAACCGGGCCAGCGGGCGCAGGGCGCGCGGCAGCCGGGGCGGCCGGTCGGGGTCGATCAGCCACAGGTAGGTCCGGTGCCGGAAGGCGTACCTCGTCGGCCGGTTCCGTACGTGTGTGATCGTGCACGGGTAGAGGGCGTTCACCACCTCACCCCCAGGGCGGCGGCCGCCTCGACGCCCGAACGGCAGCCGTCCTCGTGGAAGCCCCAGCCGTGGTACGCCCCCGCGTAGGCGGTGACGCGACCGGACAGGGTGTGCAGCCGGGCCTGGGCGGCGACGGATTCCGGGGTGTAGACGGGGTGCTCGTAGACCATGCGGGCGCGGACGGCCTCCGGGTCGACCCGGTCGGCGCCGTTCAGGGTGACGACGAAGGTGTCCGGGGCGTCGAGCCGCTGGAGCCGGTTCATGTCGTAGCTGACGGTGACCCGGTCGGCGTCGGCGGCGCACGAGGGCATCAGGTAGTTCCAGGAGGCCCTGGCCCCCCGGGCGCGCGGCAGCAGCGTGGTGTCCGTGTGCAGCAGGGTCGGGTTGCGGGAGTACCGGAACGCGCCGAGCGTGCTGCGCTCGGCGTCATTCGGGTCGGCGAGCATCCGCAGCGCCTGGTCGGGGTGGGTGGCGATGACCACGGAGTCGTACGGGGTGGTCGTGCCGTCCTCGGTGGTGACGTCGACGCCGTCCGCGTGCCGGGTGATGGCCCGGACCGGGGTCGCGGTGTGCACGGCGGCGAGCTGCTTGACGACGAGGTCGACGTAGGAGCGCGAGCCGCCGGTGACGGTGCGCCAGACCGGGGAGTCGCCGACGGTGAGCATGCCGTGGTGGTCGAGGAACCGGAAGAGGTAGCGGGCCGGGTAGCGCAGGGCGGTGACCGGGTCGCAGGACCAGACGGCGGAGACCATGGGGGTGAGGAAGTGGGCGTGGAAGTACGGTGAGAAGCGCCCGCGCCGGGCGAACTCCCCCAGCGTCATTTCGCTCGTCCCGCTCTCCGGCAGCGCGAGCAGGGCCCGGGCGGCCCGGTGGAAGCGCGGCACCTCGGCGAGCATCCGCAGGTAGGGGCCCCGCACGGCGGAACGCGGCTGCGCGAAGAGCCCGGCGGGCCCACGCGCCCCGGCGTACTCCAGACCGCACCCCTCGCACCGTACGGACATCGACATCTCGGCCTCCTGGGTGGCGACGCCCAGTTCGTCGAAGAGCCGCAGCAGGTGGGGGTAGGTCCGCCGGTTGTGCACGATGAACCCGGAGTCGACGCGGTGGGCCCGGCCGTCGGACGCGTCCAGCTCGTGGGTGTGGGCGTGGCCGCCGACCCGGTCGTCCGCTTCGTACAGCGTCACCTCGTGCGCGTCGCGGAGGACGTGGGCGGCGGTCAGTCCCGCCACTCCGGCCCCCACGACGGCCGTCCGCCGCCGTTCCCCTGACATTCCGGCTCCCTCCGGTCCTGACCGCCTGGTCGGAGCTCTGCTGGAGCCCCCTCACCTGGCATTCGTGGCCGGAGGCCGGGCGGATTGGTCGATCACCGGATCTGCTCCGAACGAGTGAAAGAAGGGCCCGGGACCAATCCGCCGAACGCTCCGGCGCCGAACCCCCCGTGCCAGAACAGACCGCTCTCCGCACGACACTTCCGATCCAGGAGAAACACCATGAACACGCTCCTCTTCCGCCGCGCAGCCGTCGCCGCGTCCGCAGCAGCCGTGCTGCCGCTGGCGCTGACCGCCTGCTCGTCGGACGACTCCTCCAAGGATTCGGCGTCCGGCTCCACGGCCAGCGCGTCCGCCCCGGCGAGCCCCTCGGCCGACGACTCGGCGGCCATGACCGAGCCGTTCGGCCCGGCCTGTTCGTCGGTGCCGAAGGAAGGCGCGGGCTCGTTCGACGGCATGGCGAAGGACCCGGTCGCCACGGCCGCCTCGAACAACGAGGAACTGTCGACACTGGTGGCCGCCGTGAAGCAGGCCGGCCTGGTCGACACGCTCAACAACGCCGAGAACATCACGGTGTTCGCCCCGACCAACGACGCCTTCGCGAAGATCCCGAAGGCCGACCTGGACGCGCTGCTGGCGGACAAGGCCGAGCTCACCAAGGTCCTCACCTACCACGTGGTGGGCGAGAAGCTGACGCCGCAGCAGCTGGAGAAGGGGTCCTTCGGCACCCTGGAGAAGAGCAAGCTGACGACGGTCGGCTCGGGCACGGAATACACCGTGAACGACTCCTCGAAGGTCGTCTGCGGCAATGTCCCGACCGCCAACGCGACGGTCTACATCGTCGACACGGTCCTGATGCCTCCGAAGTAGTCCTCCCGCGATTCCCCCATCGACGAGGGGCGGGCAGCCGCGGTGCGCGGCTGCCCGCCCCTCGTCGCACCCGGGAAAAATCTGCCCGAAATGTACACATAAGCACCAGATAAGCACACTATGGAGGTGAGGGCACCTGCCACATCCATCCGCACGGCGGCAGGGCCCGCAGGACCGAAGGAGACGAAATCTCATGAGCAACGTCTCACACGCGAGGAGCGACTTGTCGGGTCACCCCGATGCCTCCGAAATGCGTGCGCGGTACGACCGCGTGATGGGCGGCCGCGATGTGGCGCTGGTGGACGCGCCGGTGTTCCTCGTCGGCCTCTACTGTGCCGTTTCCCCGTGGGTGCTCCACTTCACGGCGAACCAGCCGGCCCTGGTCACGCACAACCTGGTGATGGGTATCGCCATCGCGGTACTGGCTCTCGGCTTCACCGTGATGCCCGAGCGCATGTACGGCCTGAGCTGGGCGATGTGCGCCATCGGGGCGTGGATCATCGTGTCGACCTGGGTGGTGGGCAACAGTCCGGACGCCGGGATCGTGATCAACAACATCATCGTCGGCGGACTGACGGTACTGCTGGGCATGGTCTGCGCGGGAGCAGCGGCCAGAACCCGCGACACGTGACCGACGAGCACGACGCGCACCCCCGACAACCCCGCTCCTCACGTCGGCCCGAGGCTTTCCACCCCGTCCGACGCATGAGGAGCGGGGCCCGGGGCGGCGCACCGCCTCCCAGCCCCTCCGGCACGTGAGGAGCGAGTTCGGGGCTGAGGAGCGGGGCCCGGGGCGCAGGCGTCCGCACCCGCACCCCACCCGGCTTCATCCCCCCGCTCACCCCACCGAGCTGTAGGCCACAACCCCCCGCAACACCGCGTCCACCGCCTTGCGCGCGCTCTTCGCCACGCCGGACGCCCCCTCCCCCGCATCCCGGGGCGCCGCCGCGGCCACCTGCCCCAGCACATCGATCACCTGCTTGCACCACCGCACGAAGTCCCCCGCCGGCATCTCCGCCTCGCGCAGCACCTCGTCCAGCGTCCGGCCGGAGGCCCACATGTAGACCGCCCAGGCGAAGCCGAGATCGGGCTCGCGCTGCCCGACCCCTTCCGTCTGGTTGATCTTGAAGTCCTCCTCCAGGGCGTCCAGCCGCCCCCAGATCCGCACCATCTCGCCCATGGCGACCTTGGCGGGACCGGCCGGCAGCTTCGGCGCGACCGCGTCGTCGGCCTGCCGCGCCTCGTAGACCAGGGCAGAGACGCACGCGGCGAGCTCAGCGGGATTGAGCCCTTCCCACACGCCCTCCCGCAGACACTCACTCGCCAGCAGGTCCAGCTCCCCGTACAGCCGGGCCAGCCGCCGGCCGTTGGCGGTGACCTCGTTGCCCCGGAGGTAGTCCAGCTCGGTGAGGAGCGCGACGATCCGGTCGAAGGTCCGGGCGATCGTGTTCGTCCGCCCCTCGATCCGCTTCTCCAGCTGCCGGGTGTCCCGCTGCAGCCGGTGGTAGCGCTCGGCCCACCGCGCGTGGTCCTCCCGCTCGTCGCACCCGTGGCAGGGGTGGGCGCGCAGCTCGGTCCGCAGCCTGACGATCTCGCGGTCGTCGGCGGCCGGCGCCCGCCCCTTGCGGTGCCGGTCGGGCACGATGTGCCCGGCCTTGGACCGCAGCGCGGAGGCCAGATCGCGCCGGGACTGCGGCGAGCGCGGGTTGAACGACTTCGGGACGCGCATCCGGTCCAGCGCCTCCACCGGCACCGGGAAGTCCATCGAGGCCAGCCGCTTGACCTGCCGCTCGGCCGTCAGCACCAGCGGCCGTGGCCCGTCGTGGTGGTCGAAGCCGCGGTGCCCGTTGGCCCGCCCGGCGGGCAGCCCCGGGTCGAGCACCAGCGCGAGACCCGCGAACTTCCCCGTCGGAACGTGGATGACATCGCCCGGCTTCAGCTTCTCCAGGGACGAGGCCGCGGCCGCCCGCCGCTGCGCCGCACCCTGCTTGGCCAGCTCCGTCTCGCGGTCCTTGAGGTCGCGCCGCAGGCGCGCGTACTCCTCGAAGTCCCCGAGGTGGCAGGTCATGCCCTCCTTGTAGCCCTCCAGGCCCTCCTCGTTGCGCTGCACCTGCCGGGAGATCCCGACCACCGACTTGTCGGCCTGGAACTGGGCGAACGAGGTCTCCAGCAGCTCCCGCGACCTGTGCCGCCCGAACTGCTGCACCAGGTTGACGGCCATGTTGTACGAGGGCCGGAAGCTGGAGCGCAGCGGGTACGTACGGGTCCCCGCGAGGCCGGCCAGCGCCGTCGGGTCGAGGCCGCGCTGCCACAGGACCACCGCATGGCCCTCGACATCGATGCCGCGGCGTCCGGCCCGGCCGGTGAGCTGGGTGTACTCGCCGGGGGTGATGTCGGCGTGCTGCTCGCCGTTCCACTTGACGAGCTTCTCCAGCACCACCGAGCGCGCGGGCATGTTGATGCCGAGCGCCAGGGTCTCGGTGGCGAAGACGGCCTTGACCAGCCCCCGGACGAACAGCTCCTCGACGACCTCCTTGAACGTCGGCAGCATGCCCGCGTGGTGGGCGGCGATGCCCCGCTCCAGGCCTTCGAGCCACTCGTAGTAGCCCAGCACGTGCAGGTCCTCGCCGGGGATGGACGCGGTCCGCTCCTCGACGATCTCGCGGACCAGCCGGCGGTTGTCCTCGTCGTTGAGCCGGAGTCCGGCGTACAGACACTGCTGGACGGCGGCCTCGCAGCCCGCCCGGCTGAAGATGAACGTGATCGCGGGGAGCAGCCCCTCGTTGTCCAGCCGGTCGATGACCTCGGGCCTGCCGGGCGTCCAGATCCGGCCGCGCTGACGCCTCTCGCGCTCGCGGTCGGCCTCGCGCACCATCTTGCCCCGGCGGCGGTCGCGCGGGTTGTCGGTGTTCTGGCTCTCCTGGCGGGCGAGCCGGACCAGGTCCGGGTTGACCTCGCGGCGTCCGGCGCCGCGGCCGCCGTGGTCGGTGCCCTCCTCGAAGAGGTCGTACATCCGGCGTCCGGCCATCACGTGCTGCCACAGCGGCACCGGCCGGTGCTCGGAGACGATCACCTCGGTGTCGCCGCGCACGGTGTCCAGCCAGTCACCGAACTCCTCGGCGTTGGACACGGTCGCCGAGAGGGAGAC
The DNA here is from genome assembly GCF_014649035.1 of Streptomyces sindenensis. Classification (GTDB taxonomy): domain Bacteria; phylum Actinomycetota; class Actinomycetes; order Streptomycetales; family Streptomycetaceae; genus Streptomyces; species Streptomyces sindenensis. The sequence goes on along the minus strand of NZ_BMSG01000020.1, from coordinate 72,184 downwards.
CAGCGTCACCGACTCCGGGAGGTGGATGATCACTTCCTCCCACACCGCGCCCCGGAAGCGGTCGGAGAGGTAGTGCACCTCGTCCATGACCACATAGCCGAGGCCGGAGAGCGACTGGGAACCCGCGTACAGCATGTTCCGCAGGACCTCGGTGGTCATCACGACCACCGGCGCCTCGGAGTTGACGCTGTTGTCGCCGGTCAGCAGACCGACCTTGTCCGCGCCGTACCGCTTGACCAGGTCGGCGTACTTCTGGTTCGAGAGCGCCTTGATCGGCGTGGTGTAGAAGCATTTGCGGCCCTGCTCCAGGGCCAGGTGCACGGCGAACTCGCCGACGATCGTCTTGCCCGACCCGGTGGGCGCCGCGACCAGCACCCCCTTGCCCGCCTCCAGGGCCTGGCAGGCCTCGATCTGGAACGGGTCCAGGCCGAAGTCGTACATCTCCCGGAAGGGCCCGAGGGCCGTCGCCATCTCGGCCGCACGGGCGCGGGATGCCTGGTATCGCTCAGCTGGTGAGAGGTCCTCTGTCATCTTGGCTACGAGCCTACCCGTCACCTCTGACAGTCAGCCCGATCTTTAAATTGCCTTGGGCCTCCACCCGGCCGGCGCCGGTCAGGGCCCCGTGAGCACCCGCACGGCTCCCGGTACGCAGGTGGCGGTGAGCGGCAGCGGCCCCATCGGTTCGCCGTCCGCGTACGCCGTGATCCCGGCGGCCGCCAGCTCGATCGAGGAGACCCGGTGCACGGTGACGGCGGGGTGGCCCAGATGCGTGCCCTTGTAGACCTTCGGGAAGACCTTGATCAGCTCGGTGCGGGTGCACTCCCCGACCACGGTCACGTCGAAGAGCCCGTCGTCCAGCTCGGCGTCGGCGCAGATCCGCATCCCCCCGCCGTACGTGGTCCCGTTGCCGACGGCGATGAGGGTGGCCTCGATCTCGCGGGCCTCTCCCCCGTCGAGCCGGATCCGGTACGGGATCGGCTTGAAGGCGGCCAGTTCGGCGAGGATCGCGAGGTCGTACGTGAACCGGCCGCTGACGAGGCGCATCCGGTTGCCCCGGTCGTTGACCCGGGAGTCGAAGCCGGAGGCGAGGACGGTGCCGAACCAGCGGTCCCCGACCCGGCCCAGGTCGATCTCGCGGTGGCCGCCGTCCTTGAGGGCCCGCGCGGCCAGCCGTCCGGCGGCGGCCGGGTCGCGGATCGGCAGCCCCAGCGCGCGGGCGAAGTCGTTGCCGGTGCCGACGGCGACGGCCCCGAGCGGGGTGGCGGTCCCGGCGACGGCCTGGAGGGCGAGGGACATCAGCCCGTCCCCGCCCACGGCTATCAGTGCCCCGGTCCCCGCCGCGACGGCCTCGCGGGCCCGGCGGAGGGCGTCGTCGGCGTCCTCGCCCAGCACCGTACGGACGGAGAATCCGGCGTCCCGCAACGCGGAAGCGGCCGGCTGCGCGGCGTGCGCGCCCCGGCCGCGTCCCGCGGTGGGGTTGACGAAGAGGGTGATCTCGCTGGTCACCCTTCCGGACCCTACAAGGTCAGGTGATGTCGTCGTAGCCGTTCAGCCGGTGCGATCCGGGCCCGTCCGCCTCACCGGTGTTCTGGCCGGGCAGCGCGGGGCGGGAGGAGGAGACGTTCTCCACACGGCCGACGGGCTCGGGTGTCAGATCCAGATCCGAGGCCTCGTCGTCGCTGAGCTCGGCGTCGGGGTTGTTGCGGTTGCGCCGCTTGTCGTTCAGCAGGGAGAAGCCGACCGCGATGAAGTAGAGCACCCCGAGCGGTCCGGCGAGAAGCAGCATGGAGACCGGTTCGCCACCGGGGGTCGCGATCGCCGCGAACGCGGTGAGGCCCACGATCATCCCGCGCCACCAGCCGAGCATCCGCTTGCCGGTGACGACACCCGTCATGTTCAGCGCGATGAGCAGCAGAGGCAGCTCGAAGGCGATGCCGAAGACGATCACCATGCGGACCAGCAGATCCAGATAACTGTCGAGCTCGATCTGGTTCTGCACGTTCTCGGGGCTGAACCCGAGCATGATCTCGGCGGTCTGCGGCAGGATCGCGTACGCGAGGTAGCCGCCGGAGAGGAAGAGGGGCGCGCCCACGACGGCGAAGGCGTAGGCATAGCGCTTCTCGCCCTGGTGCAGCCCCGGGGCGACGAAGGCCCACAGCTGGTACAGCCAGACCGGCGTGGCCAGCAGGACGCCGGACATCAGAGCGACCTTGAGGGCGTTCGTGAACGGCGCCAGCAGGGTGTTGGTCTTCAGCAGCGCGCAGGGCTTGCCGTTGACGGCGACGACCACGCCGTCCTTGCACCCGACGGATTCGAGGAGGGGGCGCAGAAGGAAGTCGTAGATGTCCTTCTGGAAGAACGCCGCGACGATCGTCACCACGACGATCGCCAGCACGGCCTTCAGCAGCCGGTTACGCAGCTCACGCAGGTGATCGAGGAGAGGCATCCGCCCCTCGTCGTCCTTCTCCTGCTTGCGGGCAGACTTGAGCAACCCACTTCCCTCGTCTCGTGCGGCGGCTGTCGGCGGAGCGCGTCAGCTGTGTCAGCTCTGGGTGGTGGGCTTGGCCTCGTTGACCGGGCGGGAGCTGGTGACGTCTCCCGGCGCGGCCTGGATGGTGCGCGCGGTGGTGGACTGCGGCGGGACCGTGTCGTCGACGGTCTCCGTGGTGGGCGTCGCGGTCGCCGCGTCGTCCTTCTTCATCGCCTTGGCCTCGCTCTTGAGAATGCGGGCCGACTTGCCGAGCGAGCGCGCCATGTCGGGGAGCTTCTTGGCACCGAAGAGCAGCAGGATGACAGCGATGATCAGAACGATCTCGAGGGGCTTCAGATTGCCGATCATGTGCGACTTCCTTCTCACTGAGGCGGCTGGGGGTGGGCTCGCTACCCGTTCGACCGGGCATACGTCCGATCGTTGCGCTTGGCAGCGATCGTAACCCGCAGGGGTAAACGCGAGGCAATGCCCGTGCGTACTCCGGCTTGCGGCCCCGCACCTCCCTGCCTGGGCCGACCCATGCAGCGTACCCCCCTGTCCTGTGGGGGTTCGGGCCCACGGCCCCGCTATCGCAGGCCGTCACCGGTGGCCGCGAGGCGGGTGGCGGCCCGTTCCAGGTCCTCGGAGGCCCGGTTGATGCGCTCGGTGGTGTCGGTGACCTGACGGCCCAGACGCCGCGCCTCGACGAAGACCTTGATGCCGAGGACGCCGAGCACGGCGATGCCCAGGAATCCCAGGGCGATGGCGAGCATGGGCCAGAACATACGGGTGCCTCTTCCTACGAGCTTGCCGCGGGCTTCCGGCGGGCGGGCGGTGCGGTCGGAGCGCTGCGGGGGCGCTACAGGGCGGTGTGCAGGCGCAGGGTCCGTACGCCGCCGCCGGTGAGCAGTTCGATGATGCGCTCCCCGGCGGGCTTGCGGACCGAGGCGCCGCACTCGGGGCAGGTGAAGGTGTAGAAGGTGGTGCGGCGGGTGGCGCCGATCGCCAGGCGCAGTGCGGCGGCGGCCAGCTCGAAGCGCCCCCGGCAGTCGGGGCAGGCGGCCCGGAATCGTACGGTGGCGGGGACCGGCACGGGGACGGGACCGGCGGCGGACCGGTGCGCCGGGCGTATCCCGGTGCCGGGCAGAGCCTCCGGGCGGGTCTCGCCGGCGGCGCGGAACAGGGGCGTCCGGTTCATCGTCGTCTCCCTTCCCCGGGCCCTCAGACCGTGTCCTCGTAGGCGGCGAGCGCCTCGCGCGCGGCGTCGCGGGCGCTGTCCGCGAGCTCCGGCGGGGCGACGATGCGGCCGTCGCCGCCGAGCCGCAGGGCGAGCCGGCGCAGCGAGGCCGGGTCGGGGGTGCGCAGGGTGATGCGCAGGCCGCCGTCGGGGAGTTCCTCGGCACTGTCGTGCGGGTAGTACTCGGCGACCCAGCGGCCGCCGGTGCCGACCTCGATGACGACTTCCGGGTCCTCGGCGGCGGGCTGGACCAGACCGGCGGACAGGTCGCGCAGTTCCAGCTCGGGCGGGGCGGCGGGGGCGTCGAGGAGGCGGATCTCGGCGACCCGGTCGAGCCGGAAGGTCCGGCGGGCCTCGGAGAGCCGGCACCAGCCCTCCATGTAGGTGTGGCCGACGGCGAAGAGCCGGATGGGGTCGACCTCGCGCTCGGTGAGTTCGTCGCGGGCGGGCGAGTAGTAGCGCAGCCAGAGCCGGCGGCGCTCGGAGATGGCACGGTCGACGTCGGCGAAGACGCCGCCCTCGGCCTCGAAGGTCACCGAGAGGCGGGAGCTGGCCGCGCCGGACTCGCCGGCGGCCGTCTCCAGCTTGGCGGTGGCGCGGACGAGGGCCTCGCGGTCGCTCTCGCGCAGGCCGGGGAGGGTGGCGACGGCGCGGGCGGCGACGAGCAGCGCGGTGGCCTCGTCGGCGGCGAGCCGGAGCGGCTCGGCGACGTCGTCCGGGTTGTGCCACCAGATGCGGTCGCCGTCGGTGTCGATGTCGAGGAGGTCGCCGCCGCGGAAGCTGGTGCCGCACATGGGCAGGACGTCGAGGTCGGAGATCAGCTCGTCCTCGGTGATCCCGAAGGCCCGCGCCACGTCCTGGACGTGGGCACCGGGGCGCTCGCGCAGATACGTCACCAGGGACAGCATCCGGCGGGTCTGGTCGATCGCGTTCGTGGCCATCGTGTCGGCTCCCCTAGTCCTTGGCCACGGCTCGGAGCCGGTCCACCACATCGGCCCGCAGATCGGCGGGCTCCTCCACGACGACGTCCGGGCCGAACTCGACGAGCCAGGCGTCGAGCCCGTGTCCGTACGGGATCTCCAGTTCGTCCCAGCCGTCGCCGCGGTCCCGTACGGCGGTGGCGCGGGAGCGCAGCGGGTAGCCGGCTCCGGCGCGCAGCCGGATGCGGGCGGTGCGGGTCGCGGTCTCGCCGGCCCAGCTCTCGACGGTCTCGCGGACGGTGACCACGTCGGGCACCCCGGCGCTGAAGGCTCCGGCGCGGGAGCGGACCTTGCCGCTGATGCGGGAGAGCCGGAATACGCGTTCGGCGCCCCGCTCGCGGTCCCAGCCGGCCAGATACCAGTGGCCGCGCCAGCATTCGAGGGTCCAGGGTTCGACCTGGCGCTGTTCGGCGCGGGCGGAGTTGGCCTTGCGGTAGTCGAAGGTGACCGGGCGGCGGTCGCGGCAGGCCAGCATGAGGGGCTCGAAGGCGGCCTCGTGGACCGGGATGCGGGGTTCGAGGGCGCTGTGGACCTCGTAGGCGTCCTCGGCCTCGGGCATTCCGGCGGCGCGCAGCTTCTGCAGGGCGCCGCTGGCCGCCCCGGCGAGTCGGGCCTGCTGCCAGACCTTGGCGGCGAGGCCCAGGGCTGCGGCCTCCTCGGCGTCCAGGGTGATGGGGGGCAGCCGGTTGCTGTCGCGGCGGGCGAGGTAGCCGGTGTCGCCGTCGAGGTTCTCCACGGTCTCGATGACGAGTCCGAGCTCGCGCAGATCGTCCTTGTCGCGCTCGAACATCCGGTTGAAGGAGTCGTCGGAGCCCGCTTCGAGGTAGGCCTCGATGGATCCGCGGAGTTCGCGCTTGCTGAGGGGGCGCCGGGTCCCCAGCAGGCACAGCGCGAGGTTCATCAACCGCTCGGCCTTGGCAATCGCCATCGACGCCCTTTCTCCGGTGCTCTACGACGGTCGACCGTACCGCCCCGGGGTGTGGGGATCCAAAGCCGGGCCGTCGGGCGGAGGGCGGGGGCGGGCCCCTGGACGGCCCTGAGGGCCCCCGCCGTGCGGCGGGGGCCCTCAGGGGTACGTGCGCAAACGGCTCAGGCCGAGACCAGGTCGCAGACGAAGATCAGCGTCTCACCGGGGGCGATCTTGCCGCCGGCGCCGCGGTCGCCGTAGGCGAGGTGGGCGGGGATGGTCAGCTGGCGGCGGCCGCCGACCTTCATGCCCTGCACGCCCTTGTCCCAGCCGGAGATGACCTGGCCGGCCCCGAGCTGGAACTGCAGCGGGGTGCCGCGGTTCCAGGAGGCGTCGAACTCCTCGCCGGTGGAGAAGGACACGCCCACGTAGTGGACGGAGACGGTCTGGCCCGCCTGGGCCACCGGGCCGTCGCCCTCCCAGATGTCCTTGATCTCCAGATCGGCCGGCGGCTCGCCACCCGGGAAGTCGACCTCGGGCTTCTCGATGCTCACTGAACTGCTCCTAAAAGAATCTTGGGGAAAAACCCCACAAGTCTTGCACGGCTCGCCCCGTCGCCCGGACGTGCGGAGAGGGTGTCACCGTACGGAGAGGGTGTCTCAGACGGTGCCGAGGATGTCGACGACGAAGACGAGGTTGTTCTTGGCCAGCTGGTTGGAGGGGTCGGCTCCGTAGGCCTGGTTCGGCGGGATGGTCAGCAGCACGCGGTCACCGACGTGCTTGCCGACCAGTCCCTTGTCCCAGCCCTGGATGACACCGCCGACGCCGATCGGGAAGGCGCTCGCCCCACCGTGGTCCCAGGAGGAGTCGAACTTCTCGCCGTCCTCCCACTTCACCCCGGTGTACTGGACGACCAGGCCTTCACCGGCCTTGACCGCAGCCCCGTCGCCCTTGATCAGGACCTGCTCCTTGAGGTCCTTCGGGGCCTTCTCGCCCTTGGGGATGGTGATGGTCGCGGCCTTCTGCGACGCCGCCTTCACCTCGGGCATCCCGGCCTCGCTGGCGGCCTGGGTCCCCTTCGCCTCGCCCTTCTTGTCGACCTTCTTGGCGTTGACGATGTCGACGACCCAGACCAGCGGGTCGGTGGGCTTGATCCCGGACTGCGGGTTCAGCTGCTCGCCGACGATCGCCTCGGCCGTGCCCTCGACCTGGACCCGGCTGCCGATCTTGTGGCCGGCCAGTGCGTCCGCGACCTTGGTCGGCAGCATCTGCCCCTGCTTGCCGACCTCCTGCACGACCTGGGCGCGGGGGGCCTTCGGGTCGGCGCCCTGCCGCTGGGCCCAGGTGGAGCCGAGCGCCTCGATGTTGCCGGCGAAGTCCAGGCGGACGATGTCGCCCTTCTTCACCTCGGCGCCGTCACCGGTCGAGACGTCGCTCGCGACGACCTCGTCGGACACCTTGGCGTCCTTGGCGATCTCGATCTTGGGCTCGGCACCGAACTTCCCGGAGACCTCGGCGACCGGCCCCGAGTTCTTGGGCGCGGAGTCGTCCTTGGAATCGGAACCGCAGGCGGCGGTGATCAGCAGAGCGGGCACGGCCAGCAGGGCGGCGGCACGCCGGGCAGTTTTCGTGGGGATCATCAGTCCAACTCGCGTAGGGGGCTCCGGGCACTCCCGCCACTCTACGACTTCGCCCCAGCGGCATCACGGGCACCGACACGGCTGTACGCCGGGGCGGCCGGCCCCGGCGTACACTGTGCCCCTTTTCCCGCGAGTCCCGCCCGTCCCGGGAGTCCCGCGCGTCCTGCGGGTTCCGCGCGGGCCGGGCCCGTCACATGCCGGCGATGAGCTTCTCCACCCGTTCGTCCACGGACCGGAACGGGTCCTTGCACAGCACCGTGCGCTGCGCCTGGTCGTTCAGCTTGAGGTGGACCCAGTCGACGGTGAAGTCCCTGCGCTGTTCCTGGGCCCGGCGGATGAAGTCGCCGCGCAGCCGCGCCCGGGTGGTCTGCGGGGGCACCGTCTTGCCCTCGAAGATCTTCAGGTCGTTGCAGATGCGGGCCGTCTGCCCCTTCTTCTCCAGGAGGTAGAAGAGACCGCGACGGCGGTGGATGTCGTGGTAGGCGAGGTCTATCTGGGCGACCCGGGGGTTCGACATGGTCATGTTGTGCTTGGCCCGGTACCGCTCGATGAGCTTGTACTTCATGACCCAGTCGATCTCGGTGTCGATCCGGTCGAGGTCCTGGGCCTCGATCGCGTCCAGGGCGCGGCCCCACAGCTCCAGGACCTGGTCGACGGTGCCGGTGCGGATACCCCGGCGTTCGACGAAGTCGACGGCCTTCTCGTAGTACTCCCGCTGGACCTCGATGGCCGAGGCCTCCCGGCCGCTGGCGAGGCGCACCTTGCGCTGCCCGGTGAGGTCGTGGCTGACCTCGCGGATCGCCCGGATCGGGTTCTCCAGGGTCAGGTCGCGCATCACCGTGCCCGCCTCGATCATGCGGAGCACCAGGTCGGTGGCGCCGACCTTGAGCAGCATGGTCGTCTCGGACATGTTCGAGTCACCGACGATGACGTGGAGGCGGCGGTACCGCTCGGCGTCGGCGTGGGGTTCGTCACGGGTGTTGATGATCGGCCGGGAGCGGGTCGTCGCGGAGCTGACGCCCTCCCAGATGTGCTCGGCGCGCTGGCTGACGCAGTAGACCGCGCCACGCGGGGTCTGGAGCACCTTGCCGGCGCCGCAGATCAGCTGCCTGGTGACGAGGAAGGGAATGAGGATGTCCGCGAGCCGGGAGAATTCTCCGTGCCGGGCCACAAGGTAGTTCTCGTGGCATCCGTAGGAGTTTCCCGCCGAGTCGGTGTTGTTCTTGAAGAGATAGACGTCGCCCGCGATTCCCTCCTCGTGCAGGCGGCGTTCGGCGTCGACGAGCAGGCCTTCGAGAATGCGCTCGCCGGCCTTGTCGTGGGTGACCAGTTCGGTCACGTTGTCGCATTCCGGGGTTGCGTATTCCGGATGCGATCCCACGTCGAGGTAGAGGCGGGCGCCGTTCCGCAGAAAGACGTTGCTGCTGCGGCCCCATGACACGACACGGCGGAAGAGGTAGCGCGCCACTTCGTCAGGTGACAGTCGGCGCTGTCCCCTGAACGTGCACGTGACGCCGTACTCGTTCTCCAGCCCGAAAATGCGGCGGTCCATGACTGAACATTACGCCTTGTGGCCCGAGCTGAAACCGGGTTCGACGGCACCGTTTCGATCATTTTCCGATCCCGTCACGACGGCGGCCGTACGGACGGGAGCGGCAGGGGGTGTCCCGGCGCTCAGGGCCGGATGGGCCGCGGCGTCCGGTGCGGTGCGTCTCGCGGTGCGTCTCAAGGCGCCGGAACGTCCTCATCGCGGAGCGGTTCGGGCGTTTCGGCAACACCGCGAGGGATGGAGCCTCCCCTGCTCGAGCGAAGCCGAGAGCTCGGGGAAGTGCCAGGCGTCGCGGTCCCGGCCCCGGGCGCCGGGACACCGCCGAGTACCTTCCCGGTGGCCAGGAGGACCACCAGGGCGGCCACTCCCCCGGCCCCCGCGACGGCGAAGCTCCAGGCGGTCGAGCCGAGTTCGACGGCCGGTCCGGCGACGGCCGTGCCGACCGCCGCGCCTACGCCGAACGTGGTGACGAGCCAGGAGAACGCCTCGGTCACCGTGCCGCGCGGGGCGTGCCGGTCGACCACGATGAAGGAGCAGGCGATGGCCGGGGCGAGGAAGACCCCGGCGAGGGCGGCGAAGACGGTCATGAGCGGCACCGAGGGGGTGAGCGTCAGCGGCAGATAGCCCAGTGCCAGCAGCCCGACGATGACCCGCAGCCGCTTCTCGGGGGCACCGGCCCACTGCCGTGCCCCGTAGGCCAGACCGCCGATCAGCGCGCCGAGGCCGAGGGCGGCCATCAGCCAGCCGTACACCGCCTCCCGCCCGTGGTCGTCGGCGTACGCCACCCCGGCCACCGTGATGGAGCCGAGGGCGAGCCCGACGAAGAAGAACGCGCCGAGGAGCGCGAGGAGTCCGGGCGAGCGCAGGGCGCCGAGCCAGTGCGCCTCGCGGGGCGCGGAGCGCCAGGTGCGCGAGGGCTCGGAGAGGACGACCGAGAGGGCGCCGAGGACGCCGATGGCGTTGATGACGAGCAGGGCGGCGGCCGGGGACCAGAGCGAGACGAGCAGCGTCACCAGGAGCGGTCCGACGGTGAACATGATCTCCTGCGCCACGGCGTCCATGGCATAGGCCCGGTGCACCTGGCCCTCGCCCTTGAGGACGCTGGGCCACAGGGCCCGCAGACCGCCCTCCAGGGGCGGTGTGGCGACTCCGGCGACGATGACGGCGAAGTAGGCCAGCGGGAGCGAGCCGAGGCCGGTGAGGGCCAGCAGGGACATCCCGAGCGCGGAGAGCACGGCGGCCGGGAGCTGGACGCGCGGCTGCCCGTACAGGTCGACCGCGCGGCCGAGCAGCGGCTGCCCGACGGCGGTGGCCAGGCCGTACGCGGCGGCGAGCGCGCCGGCCAGGGTGTAGCTGCCGCCCTCCGCGCGGGTGAACAGCACGATCGCGATGTGCGCGGTGCCGTTGGGCAGCCGGCCCACCAGGGTGCCCGCCAGCAGCCGGGCGGCGTGCCGCGCCCGGAGGATGTCCAGATATCCTGCGGCCATTCCCGCCCCTCTCCGCTCCGGCCGACCGTGCGCTCGCCGAAGTGTTACGTATAACGTCGAGGTTCATACGTACCATGTGCGCAGTTCGCGGGTCCACCCCGCGGCACCACGGAGACGTTCCGCACGGAGGCACGAGTGACCAGCCCGCAGCAGCCCGGCCCCGCCCGGCCCACCAGTCGTGACGTGGCCCGTGCCGCGGGCGTCTCCCAGGCGACGGTCTCCCTGGTGCTCGGCGGGAAGTGGCCCGGCCGGGTGTCGGAGGTCACCGCCCAGCGGGTCCGGGACACGGCGGCGGAGCTCGGCTACCGGCCCAATCTGGCGGCCCGCAGTCTGCGGCTCGGCCGCACCAGGACGGCGCTGCTGGTGGTCCCGGCGCTCACCAACGAGTTCTTCGCCCGGGTGTACGCGGGGGCCGCGGCGCTCGCCGCCGAGCACGACTTCGGCGTGGTGCTCTACCCCTCGCCGGACGGCACGGGCCCCGCCCGGGACCCCTTCGCCTCGGCCCGGGCGGCGCTCGACGGGGTGATCGCGTCCTCGATGGCCGCCGACGCACTGGACGCGCTGCACGGGGCGGATCTGCCGTTGGTGATGCTGGACAGCGACCCCTCGGACACCGGGCCCGCCGCCCATGTGAACCTCGACATCGCGGACGGGATGCGGCAGGTGACGGGCCATCTGCTGGGGCTCGGCCACCGTCGGTTCCTGCATCTGGCGTCCGCCGTGGGCACCTGGACGTTCGCGGTGCGCGCCCAGGCGCTGCGCGAGGCGCTGGACGCGGCGGGCGGCGCGACGGTGCGTACGGTACGGGCCCCGCTGGACGTGGGGGCGGGGCGTGAGGCGGCCGAGCGGGCCCTGACGGCCGCCGGGGAGCGGCCCACCGCGATCATCTGCGACGACGACATCCTGGCCGCCGGGGCCTGCAAGGCGGCGCGCAGGCTCGGGCTGCGGGTGCCGGACGAGCTGTCGGTGACCGGCTTCGACGACCTGGCGCTGGCCACCGCGCTGGAGCCGGAGCTGACCACCGTGGGGCTGCCGGCGGAGCAGGTCGGGGAACGGGGCATGGAGGCGCTGCTCGCCGTGCTGGACGGCCGCCCCGCCGAGCAGCGCGGACTGCCGGTCGAGCTCGTCGTACGCGGCTCCACGGCGCCGCCGCCCGCCACCGCCCGGGCATGACGGTGCCCCCGGGCCGGGGCCCGGGGGCATGTCGAGCGTCGCTCGGCTACGTGCCGGTCTCCTCCGTGGAGCCGGACGCGCTGCCGTTGTCCGTGCCGGTGGGGTCGTCGCCCTCGGCGTCGGACGGGGCGTCCGTGGGCGTGCTGGCGGCGGCCTCCGTCTCCAGCAGCCGGGCCAGCTGACGGCCGACGATCCGCTTGAACTTCCGCTGCTGGGGGCGGGTGCGGTCCAGGACCGCGACCTCCAGCCGCTCCGCGGGGATCTCCCGCTCGCCGCCGCCGGGCTCCCGCGAGAGGGCCTGGACGGCCAGCTTGAGCGCCTCGGCCAGCGTCATTCCGTCGCGGTGCCGCTGGTCCAGGAAGCCGCTGATCTGCTCGGCGTTGCCGCCGACCGCGACCGAGCCGTGCTCGTCCACGATCGAACCGTCGTGCGGCAGCCGGTAGATCTGGTCGCCCTCGGGCTCGGTGCCGACCTCGGCGACCACCAGCTCCACCTCGTACGGCTTCTCGGCCGCGCTGGAGAAGATGGTGCCGAGCGTCTGGGCGTAGACGTTGGCCAGCCCACGGGCCGTCACATCGTCCCGGTCGTAGGTGTATCCGCGCAGATCGGCGTAGCGCACCCCGCCGATGCGGAGGTTCTCGTACTCGTTGTACTTGCCGGCGGCGGCGAAGCCGATCCGGTCGTAGATCTCGCTGAACTTGTGGAGCGCGCGGGACGGGTTCTCGCCGACGAACACAATGCCGTCGGCGTACTGCAGCACAACGAGGCTGCGACCACGGGCGATGCCCTTGCGGGCGTACTCCGCCCGGTCGGCCATGGCCTGCTGGGGTGAGACATAGAACGGCGTCGACACCGGCTATCCGTCCCTTCCTGTCAGTGACGAGTGCATCGGAAAAAGGCTCGGAGTCCGGATCAGAGCAGCGCGGCGCGCGGGCCGTCGGGCTGCTCGAGTCGGCGCTCCAGGATGGAGCGCGCGATCTCGGAGGACTCCTGGTCGGTCAGCCTCCGGAAGCCTTCGTCGGTGATGACGGTGACGATCGGATAGATACGGCGGGCCACGTCCGGGCCTCCGGTCGCCGAGTCGTCGTCCGCCGCGTCGTACAGCGCCTGCACGACCAGGGTGAGGGCCTGCTCCTGCGTCAGGTCCTCGCGGTAGAGCTTCTTCATCGAGCCGCGGGCGAAGATCGATCCGGAGCCGGTGGCGGCGTATCCGGTCTCCTCGGAGCGGCCGCCGGTGACGTCGTAGGAGAAGATGCGGCCCTTGTCGCGGTCGACGTCGTAGCCCGCGAAGAGGGGGACCACGGCGAGGCCCTGCATGGCCATGGCGAGGTTGGAGCGGATCATGGTGGAGAGCCGGTTGGCCTTGCCCTCCAGGGAGAGCTGGGCGCCCTCGACCTTCTCGAAGTGCTCCAGCTCCAGCTGGAACAGCTTGACCATCTCCACGGCCAGTCCGGCGGTGCCCGCGATGCCCACCGCGGAGTACTCGTCGGCCGGGAAGACCTTCTCGATGTCGCGCTGCGCGATCATGTTGCCCATGGTGGCGCGCCGGTCGCCGGCCAGAACCACGCCACCGGGGAAGGACGCGGCCACGATGGTCGTCCCGTGCGGCGCCTCGATCGCCCCCTGGAGCGGCGGGAGGCTGCGGTTGCCCGGCAGCATCTCGGGCGACTGGTCGGACAGGAAGTCCATGAACGAGGACGAACCCGGCGTCAGGAAGGCAGCTGGTAGACGCCCGGTGCTACGAGTGTTGGCTTCCACGCGTTTCCCTCCAGGTATGCGATGGCCCTGCGCAAGAGAGTCAGGATCATCCCCCAACTTGCCGATGGCCGAATTGCAGTTGAAGCAGCTTATGCCACGGACCCTACCCGCCTCGCGCGAGTGATCCACATGTTCGGCGAGGGATATCCGTGCCGATCCGGCGGCCCGTCGGCCGGGCCCCGTTCGGCGGGCGGGGTGACGGCCTGCGCCGTCACCCCGCTTCCTACCGATTCCTACCGAGCGCTCACACCCGTGAACTACTCTCCGCCCTTCTGGACGAACGACCTCACGAAGTCCTCGGCGTTCTCTTCGAGCACGTCGTCGATCTCGTCCAGCACCGAGTCGACGTCGTCGCTCAGCTTCTCCTGTCGCTCCGCAAGGTCCTCGGACGCCTGCGCGTCCTGCGCCTGCTCCTCGACCTCCTCGGTGGAACGTGTCGCCTTCTGCTGTCCGCCGCCGGTGTCCTTGGTCGCCATGTAGCTCACCCCGCTCGGTTCGAAGCAATCGAAGCTCTTGATCAGACCCTACCCACCGGGTCCGACATTTGGCCCGGTAGTTGATGCAAGCCCGTGCCTCAGGTGATTGATTCCCAGCCCGGGGGCCTTTCAGCCGCCCGACAGCGTCCGGACCAGCTCCTCCGCCGTACGGCAGCGGTCGAGGAGGTCCTTCACGTGCTCCCTGGTCCCGCGCAGCGGCTCCAGGGTGGGCACGCGCTGGAGGGAGTCGCGGTCGGGCAGGTCGAAGATCACCGAGTCCCAGGAGGCCGCCGCCACGTCGTCGGCGTACTGCTCAAGGCAGCGGCCGCGGAAGTAGGCCCTGGTGTCCTCCGGGGGCGCCGTACGGGCCCGGGTGACGTCGTCCTCGTTCAGGAGGCGCTTCATCTTCCCGCGCGCCACCAGGCGGTTGTAGAGGCCCTTGTCGGGCCGTACGTCCGCGTACTGGAGGTCGACCAGATGCAGCCGGGGGGCGTCCCAGTCCAGCGCGTCGCGGCGGCGGTAGCCCTCCATGAGCTCCCGCTTGGCGATCCAGTCCAGCTCGCCCGACAGGCTCATCGGGTCGGTCTCCAGCCGGTTGAGGGTGTCCTCCCAGCGGGTCAGGATGTCCTTGGTCTGCTCGTCGGCGTCGGCGCCGTACCGCTCGTCGACGTATTTGCGGGCCAGTTCGAAGTACTCCATCTGGAGCTGGACCGCGGTGAGTGTCCGGCCGCTGCGGAGCGTGATCAGCTGCCGCAGGTCCGGGTCGTGGGAGACCTGGTGCAGGGTGCGCACGGGCTGGTCGACGGCCAGGTCGACGTTGATGAAGGCGTCCTCGATCATCGACAGCACCAGGGACGTCGTGCCGAGCTTGAGGTAGGTGGAGATCTCCGAGAGGTTGGCGTCGCCGATGATCACATGGAGCCGGCGGTACTTCTCGGCGTCGGAGTGGGGCTCGTCCCGGGTGTTGATGATGGGGCGCTTGAGGGTGGTCTCCAGGCCGACCTCGACCTCGAAGTAGTCGGCGCGCTGGCTGATCTGGAAGCCGTGCTCATGGCCGTCCTGACCGATGCCGACCCGGCCCGCGCCCGTGACGACCTGGCGCGAGACGAAGAACGGCGTCAGATGGCGCACGATGTCCGAGAACGGCGTCTCCCGCTGCATGAGGTAGTTCTCGTGCGTGCCGTAGGAGGCGCCCTTGTTGTCGGTGTTGTTCTTGTAGAGGTGGATCGGCTGGGCGCCGGGGATGGCGGCCGCCCGCTCGGCGGCCTCCGCCATGATCCGTTCGCCGGCCTTGTCCCAGAGCACCGCGTCGCGCGGATTGGTGATCTCCGGGGAGCTGTATTCGGGGTGCGCGTGGTCGACGTAGAGCCGGGCGCCGTTGGTGAGGATGACATTGGCCAGGCCGATGTCCTCGTCGGTGAGCTGGCTGGAGTCGGCGGTCTCACGGGCGAGATCGAAGCCTCGCGCGTCACGCAGCGGGTTCTCCTCCTCGAAGTCCCAGCGGGCACGTCGCGCCCGGTGCATCGCCGCCGCGTAGGCGTTGACGATCTGGGACGAGGTGAGCATGGCATTGGCGTTGGGGTGGCCGGGGACGGAGATCCCGTACTCCGTCTCGATGCCCATTACTCGCCGTACGGTCATGCGGCCCTCCTTGCCCGGCGTCGGCCCCTCCCGGAGCGACGCTCACGTACCGCTGCTGTGTCCGGTGCGTCTGTGCGGTGCCCGTCACCGCACTGCGCGACTCGGCGGTACCGCAGAGCCTAGAGCGCCTCTGCGCCGGTGGGGAGCTCCATTACGACTATTGGATCCGGCATGGCCGGAACGTGGGAATGAAACCGGCTGCGGAGGCCTCCGGGGCCTTCCGCAGCCGGTCCGGGTATTACAGGTACTGGCCGGTATTGGCCACCGTGTCGATGGAGCGTCCGGTGTCCGCGCCCTGCTTTCCGGTGACGAGTGTGCGGATGAAGACGATCCGCTCACCCTTCTTACCGGAAATCCTGGCCCAGTCGTCCGGGTTGGTGGTGTTCGGCAGGTCCTCGTTCTCCTTGAACTCGTCCACGCAGGCCTGCAGGAGATGAGCGACCCGCAGCCCCTTCTGGCCCTGTTCCAGGAATGCCTTGATGGCCATTTTCTTCGCCCGGTCGACGATGTTCTGAATCATCGCGCCGGAGTTGAAGTCCTTGAAGTACAGGACTTCCTTGTCGCCGTTGGCGTAGGTGACCTCGAGGAAGCGGTTTTCCTCGGACTCCGTGTACATCCGCTCCACGACCGACTGGATCATGGCGTGGGCGGCGGCCTCGCGCGAGCCGGTGTGCTCGGAGAGGTCGTCCGCGTGCAGCGGGAGCGAAGGGGTCAGGTACTTCGCGAAGATGTCCTTCGCCGCCTCGGCGTCCGGGCGCTCGATCTTGATCTTCACGTCGAGCCGGCCGGGCCGCAGGATGGCCGGGTCGATCATGTCCTCGCGGTTGGAGGCGCCGATGACGATGACGTTCTCCAGGCCCTCCACCCCGTCGATCTCGGCGAGCAGCTGCGGGACGATCGTGTTCTCCACGTCCGAGCTGACGCCGCTGCCGCGGGTGCGGAAGAGGGATTCCATCTCGTCGAAGAAGACGATGACGGGGGTGCCCTCGCTCGCCTTCTCCCGCGCACGCTGGAAGACCAGGCGGATGTGCCGCTCGGTCTCGCCGACGTACTTGTTGAGCAGCTCGGGGCCCTTGATATTGAGGAAGTAGCTCTTCCCCGCGGGCTGCCCGGTCACCTCGGCGACCTTCTTGGCGAGCGAATTGGCGACGGCCTTGGCGATGAGTGTCTTGCCGCAGCCGGGCGGGCCGTAGAGCAGGATGCCCTTCGGCGGGCGCAGCTCGTGCTCCTTGAAGAGGTCGGGGTGCAGATACGGAAGCTCGACCGCGTCGCGGATCAGCTCGATCTGGTCGCCCAGGCCGCCGATCTTGTCGTAGTCGATGTCCGGGACCTCTTCGAGGACGAGCTCCTCGACCTCGCTCTTGGGCACCACCTCGTAGACGTAACCCGACCTGGAGTCCAGGAGCAGGGCGTCGCCGGAGCGGATGGTGATGTCGAGCAGCGGCTCGGCGAGCCGCACCACCCTCTCCTCGTCGGTGTGCCCGACCACCAGGGCGCGCTCGCCGTCCTCGAGGATCTCCTTGAGGGTGACGATGTCCCCGGCGCGCTCGAACTCCATGGCCTCGACCACGTTGAGCGCTTCGTTGAGCATGACCTCCTGGCCACGCCGCAGGTCCTCGAGCTCGACGCTGGGGCTGACGTTCACCCGGAGCTTGCGGCCCCCGGTGAAGATGTCGCAGGTGCCGTCCTCGTTGGCCTGCAGGAAGACGCCGAAGCCGGCGGGCGGCTGTGCGAGCCGGTCGACCTCCTCCTTGAGGGCCACGATCTGGTCACGCGCCTCACGGAGCGTGTTGGCGAGCCGCTCGTTCTGGGCGGACACGCCTGCCAGATTGGTCTGCAACTCGACGATCCGCTCTTCGAGAATCCTCGTATGACGCGGAGAGTCGGCGAGCTTGCGTCGCAGGACGGCGATTTCCTGCTCGAGATAGGCAACCTGGCCGGCTGGGTCCTCGGACCCGCGCGCGGGCCGGATGCCGCGGTTGATGTCGTCGTCGTGGGCTGCCACGGTCCTCACCTCCTCCATGGGGAGCTGGACGCTTCCTGACCCTACCTGGGTGGGTGGTGATTGAAACCCCTAGATCACAAAGACTGCGGGGCGTGTCCGATCTTCACCCTTGCGCTCTCCCTCACGTCAAGGGAATACCCACCCTTCGGCACCGGAAAGCCGCCGGTTGTATCGTCGAACTGTTCAACACCCGTCAGGGCTGGCTCCAATTGGTTCGGATACGCAGGAACGGCAGGACACATGACCGTGCAGCAGGACTCGCCGGGCGACAGTGACACGCAGGACCTGGAGGTCTGGATCGACCAGGATCTTTGTACGGGGGACGGTATCTGCGTGCAGTACGCCCCCGATGTCTTCGAGCTGGACATCGACGGCCTGGCGTATGTGAAGAGCTCCGACGACGAGCTGCTCCAGGACCCGGGGGCGACCACTCCGGTGCCGCTGCCGCTCCTCCAGGATGTCGTCGATTCGGCCAAGGAGTGCCCCGGCGACTGCATCCACGTGCGGCGCGTCAAGGACAGCGTCGAGGTGTACGGGCCGGACGCCGAGTAGCCGTCCGGCGGGCGCGGGCCGCCGGCGGCGCTCAGACGCTGCGGGCGAGCTCGCCCGAGCTGCGGACGAAGGTCTTCCCCTGCCACCGCCAGGAGGCCTGTTCCTCCTGGTCGGGGCAGCAGCGGGGCACTTCCAGCGAGGAGTAGCCGAGGAGGGTCGCCGAGACAACGCCGTCGCGTACGGCGAAGTCCCCGACGGTCTTCTTGTCAGCGGGGTCCACCAGGGTCGCCACGACCCGGGGTGCGGCCCCGCTCGTCCGTGTCAGGACGTAGATGCCGCCGGGCGGGGTCCCCGATCCGGCGGCGCAGTGCACCACGGCGACGGTTTCCGGCCGCCCGTCGCCGTCGAGGTCCCCGGGGGCCTGCTTCGCGACGGTCGTCCCGGCGCCGCCGCACTCCAGCGGGAAGTCCACGCCGGCCGGGTCCGGGGCGGGCACGGGGGCGCCGTGCTGCGTGCCGGTCCGCTGCTCGGATGCCGTGGCGGTCGCCGTGGCCGTACGGGGCTGGAGCAGCCCGGCCAGCGCGACGACGCCCGCCATCGCCGCGGCCGTGGCGAGCCAGTGCATCGGCTTGGCGGCGGTGTGGGCGAGGTCCGGGAGCGCGGAGGTCTGCACGCGGTATGTCTCCTGATGGTTCCTGGGAGCCCGGTGAAGGGGTGGGAACACCCCGAGGGGTTGCCCGGCATCGTGCCACACCTCACACCGGGGCGGAACGGCGGGGTCTCGACGAATGAAGGTCCCGACGCATGAGGGTCCCGACGAAAAGGCGCCGCCGCGCCGTTCTCCGGTCGGTCGGGGAACTGCGCGGCGGCGCCGGTGCGTTGTGCGGGTCAGCCGCGCTCGGCGGCGGAGCCCTGGCGGCTCTGGCTGCCCGGTCCCTCGTAGTCCTCGCCGTAGGCGCCCTTGGAGGGGCGGCGGCGGCGCAGCGGCGGTTCGACGCCGTCCGCGAGGCGGCGGGCGGTGACCAGGAAGCCGGTGTGGCCGATCATCCGGTGGTCGGGGCGGACGGCGAGGCCCTCGACGTGCCAGTTGCGGATCATCGACTCCCAGGGCTGCGGTTCGGCGAAGCAGCCGATCTCGCGGATGGACTCGACGGTGCGCGAGAGCTGGGTGGTGGTGGCGACGTAGGCGCAGAGGATGCCGCCGGGCACCAGGGCCTTGGAGACGGCCTCCAGGCACTCCCAGGGGGCGAGCATGTCCAGCACGACGCGGTCGACGTCGGTGTCGGAGAGGTTGTCCTGGAGGTCTCCGACGGTCAGCTGCCAGGCGGGGTGCGGCGAGCCGAAGTAGCGCTCGACGTTCTGCTGGGCGATCTCGGCGAAGTCCTCGCGGCGCTCGTAGGAGTGCAGCATGCCCTGCTCACCGATGGCACGCAGGAGGAAGGTGGAGAGCGATCCTGATCCGACCCCGGCCTCCACGACGCGGGCGCCGGGGAAGATGTCGGCGAAGGCCAGGATCTGCCCCGCGTCCTTGGGGTAGACCACGGCGGCGCCGCGGGGCATGGACAGGACGTAGTCGGGGAGCAGGGGGCGCAGCGCGAGGTAGGCGACGTTTCCCGTGGTGCGGACAACACTGCCCTCGGGAGCACCGATCAGCTCGTCGTGCTGGAAAGAACCCTTGTGGGTGTGGAAGTTCTTTCCGGCTTCGAGCGTGAAGGTGTAGTGGCGTCCCTTGGGGTCGGTGAGCTGTACCTGGTCCCCGACCTTGAAGGGCCCACGTCGGCGGGCGGCACCGGTCGGTTCAGACATGTGACCAGCCTACCGGTGTTCCGGGGGGCCTTCAGGCCTCGGGGCGGGCCATGGCCTTGACGAAGGCGCGCTCGACGTCGGCGGTGGAGAGGACGCCGTAGATCTCACCGGTCTCCTCGACGACCAGGTACTCGGTGGCGGGGGTGGCCTTGAGCCGGTCCAGGAGGGCCTCGCCGGCCAGTTCGGCGGGGACCTTCATGCCTTCGGTGAGGTCCTGGGCGAGGCCGCTGACGGCGACCCAGGGGCGGCGGTGTTCGGGGACGCCGACGATGGCGGCCTCGCGGACGACGCCCTTGGGGTTGCCCTGTCCGTCGACGACGACCAGGGCGCGGGCCCCGGCCTCGTTGGCCCGGCGCAACGCTTCGGAGAGCGGGGTGGCGGACTCGACGGGGACGGCGCGGCGGGTCAGGGTGCGGGCCCTCAGGTCGGGCAGGTGCTCGCGGAGGCGGGCCATGCGCAGGCTGTTCCCGGCGCCGGTCCAGATGATGCCGGCGAGGATCGCGGCGAGCAGCGCGTCCAGGACGGTCTCGACGCCGCCGATGTCCTGGGCGCTGCCGCCGAGGGCTCCGGTGTGGGTGAGCAGCGGCAGTCCGACGAGAACGGTGACGGCCAGGCCCCGGCCGACCCAGGCGGCGGCGATGGTGCCGCTCATGGGCTTTCCGGTGATCTTCCAGACGACGGCGCGGAGCATCCGGCCGCCGTCCAGCGGCAGCCCGGGCAGCAGGTTGAAGGCGGCCACGATGAGGTTGGAGATCATCAGGCCCGCGAGCAGGACGCCGGGGACGGTGCCGGGCTCGACGAGCTGCATCGCGCCGTAGAAGACGCCGCCGAGGACGAGGGACAGGAGCGGTCCGACGAAGGCGAGGACGAACTCGCGGCCGGGGGTCTCCGTCTCCTTCTCGATCTCCGAGACGCCCCCGAAGAACTGGAGCTGGATGCGGCGGACCGGGAGCTTGTAGCGCAGGGCGGCGACCGTGTGGGCCAGTTCGTGGACGAGCACGGAGGCGTAGAAGGCGATGGCGAAGAACAGGGCGACGAGATAGCGGGCGCCGCCCAGCTCGGGCAGCACCCGGTCGAGCTGGCCGCCGAAGACCCAGGTGATCAGCGCGGCGACGACGAACCAGCTGGGGGCGACGTAGACGGGCACGCCGAAGGGGCGGCCCATGAGCAGGCCGCCGCCCGGCTCCGCGGGGCGTTGGGGCTTGCTGTCGTCCGGGTCGGTGCCGGGGGCCGTTCCCCCTGCGCCGGGCTGCGGCCGCCCGCTGTCGCCGCTGTCGTCCACGGGGTCCCTTCGGTTCGGTGAGTGGTCTGCGCCACGATCATGCAGTGTGCGAGGGTCTGCCGTCGATGGTATGCCGCTCGATGTCAGTGGCGGGCCGTAGGGTCTTGAGACATGACCTCCGTGCCGCGGCCGCCTCAGCCGCCTTCGTCCCTGTCGCCGTCGCGGGCGAGCGATTTCATGCAGTGTCCCTTGCTGTACCGCTTCCGGGTCATCGACAAGCTGCCGGAGAAGCCCAGCGAAGCGGCTACCCGCGGCACGCTGGTCCATGCGGTGCTGGAGCGTCTCTTCGACGTCCCGGCGGCCGACCGTACGGCCCCGCGGGCGCGGGCACTGATCCCCGGCCAGTGGGACCGGCTGCTGGAGTCGAAGCCGGAGCTGAGCGATCTGTTCGCCGGGGACACCGAGGGCGAGCGCCTGACGCGGTGGCTGGGCGAGGCGGAGCGGCTGGTGGACCGGTGGTTCTCGCTGGAGGACCCGACGCGTCTCGAGCCGGCCGAGCGCGAGATGTTCGTCGAGACGGAGCTGGAGTCGGGGCTGCGGCTGCGCGGCGTGATCGACCGGGTGGACATCGCGCCGAGCGGCGAGGTCCGGATCGTCGACTACAAGACGGGCAAGGCGCCGCGGCCGGAGTATTCCGACGGGCCGCTGTTCCAGATGACGTTCTACGCGCTGGTGATCTGGCGGCTGAAGGGCGTGGTGCCGCGCCGCCTCCAGCTGGTCTATCTGGGCAGCGGGGACGTCATGACGTACGACCCGGTGGTGGCGGACCTGGAGCGGGTGGAGCGCAAGCTGCTGGCGCTGTGGGACGCGATCCGGCTGGCGACGGAGACCGGCGACTGGCGGCCCCGGCCGACGAAGCTGTGCGGCTGGTGCGACCACCAGGCGGTGTGTCCGGAATTCGGCGGGACTCCCCCGGTCTATCCGCTGTCGGCCCGCCCGGCGGGCCCGGGTGAGGATGGCCAGGGCAGAATGGGACCGGTCCGGGCCGAGGCCGGCCGAGCCGTGGCCCTTGAGGGCCCTTAAGGAGTTCCTGTGGCGATCCGCGTCCTTCTGGTCGACGACCAGCCTCTGCTGCGCACCGGTTTCCGGATGATCCTGGAGGCGGAAGGCGATCTGGCGGTGGTCGGCGAGGCCGGTGACGGTCTGCAGGCCATCGATCAGGTGCGGGCGCTGCAGCCGGATGTGGTGCTGATGGACATCCGGATGCCGCGGATGGACGGGGTGGAGGCGACCCGTCAGATCACCGGTCCCGGCAAGGACGGCCCGGCGAAGGTGCTGGTGCTGACCACCTTCGACCTCGACGAGTACGTGGTGGAGGCGCTGCGCGCGGGGGCGAGCGGCTTCCTGCTGAAGGACGCCCCGGCGGCCGAGCTGGTGCAGGCGATCCGGGTGGTGGCGGCGGGCGAGGCGATGCTCGCGCCGAGCATCACGCGTCGGTTGCTGGACAAGTACGCGGACCATCTGCCGTCCGGCGAGGAGCCGGTGCCGGACGCCCTGCACACGCTGACGGACCGTGAGGTCGAGGTGCTGAAGCTGGTGGCGCGGGGGCTGTCCAACGCGGAGATCGCGGCGGAGCTGTTCGTGAGCGAGACGACGGTCAAGACGCATGTGGGCCATGTGCTCACGAAGCTCGGTCTGCGCGACCGGGTGCAGGCCGCGGTGTACGCGTACGAGAGCGGGCTGGTGCGCCCCGGCGCGCAGTAGCGGCCCCGCGCTCCCGGGGAGGCCCGCGCAACGCAGTCCGGCCCGCACTCCTCCTGTCGCGAGGAGGGTGCGGGCCGGACTGCGTTGTGTGTCGGGGCTCAGGCGCTCTGCCGGTTGAGCTCCCAGAGCTGGAGTTCGGAGGTGGCACTGACGGAGCGCTCCA
This sequence comes from Streptomyces sindenensis, assembly GCF_014649035.1. Lineage (GTDB taxonomy): Bacteria > Actinomycetota > Actinomycetes > Streptomycetales > Streptomycetaceae > Streptomyces > Streptomyces sindenensis. The sequence goes on along the minus strand of NZ_BMSG01000020.1, from coordinate 49,414 downwards.
CCCCGGCGATCCCGTCGCGGGAGGCCACGTACTGCTTGCCCTGCCAGATCGGGAGCACCGGCACGTCGTCGGCGACGATGTCCTGGAGCTTCTCGTAGGTGGCGGCCGCGGCGCTGCGGTCGGTCTCGCGGCGGGACTGCGGGATGAGGACCTTCTCCGCCTCGGGCGACCGGTAGGGGGAGTTGAGGAAGTTGTTGGCGTCCAGGAAGGGCGCGGTGTAGTTGTCCGGGTCCGGGAAGTCGGGGAACCAGCCCATGCCGTAGGCCGCGTAGTCGCCGCGCTTCTGCTCGGGGCGGTACTTCGACCACTCCGTGCCCTGGACGGAGACGTCGAAGAGGCCCGACCTGTTCAGCTGCTGCTGGATCGCCTTGAACTCGGCGGCGGTGGCCGGGCCGTAGTGGTCGTTGGTGTAGTGCAGGGTGAACTTCACCGGCGTCTTGACCCCGGCGTCGCGCAGGATCGCCGCGGCCTTGGCGGTGCTGGGCTCGCCGTACTTGTTGAAGAAGGCGTTGGTGTGCCCGGCGATGCTGGAGGGGATCAGCGAGTAGAGCGGTTCCGCGGTGGTGCCGTACACCTTGCCCGCGATCTGGCCCCGGTCGATGATCTGCGCCATGGCCTGCCGGACGGGCTTGTCGACCACGGGGTTCTTGGTGTTGAACCCGAGGTAGCTGATGGCCAGTCCGGGCAGCTCGGTGAGGTCGATGCCTTCCTTCGGCGCCACGAGCATGTCGTGGGCCTGCTCGGGCGACATCGCCCGGGTCATCAGGTGGATCTCCTTCTCCTCGAGCGCCTTGCCCATGGCCTCGGCGTCGGGGAAGAGGTCCATCTCGACCTTGTCGTTGAGGACCTTCAGCTCGCCCTTGTACGAAGGGTTCTTCTTGAAGGCGATCTTGACGACGCGGCCGTCCTCGACTTCCGGCTTCATGGTGTACGGGCCGGAGCCGTCGACCTGGAAGCCGGTGCGGGCCTGCTTCGCCGGGTACTGCGCCTTCGGGACGATGCCGGCGGCGGGGGTGGCGAGCTTGTACGGGAAGGTCGCGTCGGGTGTGGTCAGGTGGAAGATCACCTGGTCCTCGCCCTTGGTCTCGATCATGTCGATGTTGGCGAGCAGGCCGACCGGCCCGCTGTCCGAGTCGATGTCGATGACGCGCTGGATGGAGTGCTTCACGTCCTCGGCGGTGACGGGCGTCCCGTCGGCGAAGGACAGGCCCGCCCGCAGCGTGCAGCGGTAGCTCTCGTTCGCGGTGTCGGTGAAGGTGCAGCTGCGGGCGGCCTCGGGCACCGGCTCGCCGCCGCCGGTGGGCACCGTGGTCAGGGTCTGCACGGTCTGCCGCAGGACGTTCCAGACGCCCGCTTCGTAGCCGATGGCCGGGTCGAGCGGCGCGGGGTTCTCCTCGGAAGCAACCAGCTGGTCCGTGGTGCCGACGACGATGGCCCCGTCGCCACCGGCGCCGCTGTCCGTGCTGCCGCAGGCGGCGAGCACGGGGGCGAGCAGGCCGACGACGGCCGGCAGCACCAGGGTCTTGCGGTTCATCTGGACGTTCTCCCTCATCCCGGCAGGTGAGGAATCCAAGTTAGTAGCCGCGGGTGGACCCTCCGACCGCCCGGCGGACGGTTCGCGCTCCCCCGACCACCAACGAGGCGAACATATGATCATTATTGAGGACAACATGCCCGTTTCGGCGAGACACCGAAGGCTGCCGAGTGAGCAAGGTCACCCCTCCGACGTCTTCACAGAAGCACCTTGCGGCTGATCCACATCCACGGAACGTTGCCGGAACGCACACGGAGGAGAGCAGGAAATCCACCGTTCGTTCACAAGCCGGCGCGCGGACCGGTCAGCCGGTGCCGCTGGATCCGGTGATGAGCCCGCGCAGGAAGGCGAGGTCGACCTCTTCCAGGGAGCCGACGACCACGCGTCCGGCGGCCGGGGCGATGGGGGCGACGGACGGCACGGCGACGACCCGGCAGCCAGCGGCCTCGGCGGCGGCCACGCCGGTCGCGGTGTCCTCGATGACCGCGCAGCGCCAGGGGTCGGCGCCGAAGCCCGCGGCGGCGGTGAGGTAGGGCTCGGGGTGCGGCTTGGTCCGGGCGACCTCGTCCCCGGCGACCGTGAGCGCGAAGTGGTGACGGCCCACGGACTCCAGCACCCGGTCGATGATCCGGCGGTGGGAGGCCGAGACGAGCGCGGTGGGCACCTCGTGGACGGCCAGCTCGGCGAGCAGCCGCTCGGCGCCCGGCATCAGCGGCACACCCCGGCTGATGCGGTTCTCGAATCCGTCGTTGAGCAGCACGGTCAGCTCGTCCAGCCGGATGTCGGCCCCGGTGACGTCGATGAGGTAGCCGGCGCTGCGGGACATCGGGCCGCCCACGACCACGTCGCGCCAGGCCTCGTCCAGGCGGTGTCCGAGGCCCGCGAAGACCTCCTTCTCGACGTCCCACCAGAAACCCTCGGTATCGACCAGGGTTCCGTCCATGTCGAGAAGGACCGCCTGCAGGGCGGCCTGCTCGGCCGTGCGGGTCAAGGACGCGGGGACCGTACTGGTCATCCGGCACACCTTCCGTAAGGGACGAGAAGGCCGGCCGCCATTCCCAGAAGTGGGAGGGCGACCGGCCTGCGCTGGACCGACCAGTGTACGACGTGTCGCCCCGCGGTGCGCGGCAGGCGCGTGGCCGCGGGGCGAAACCTTTCCTACCGGGCGTTGAAGTACTTCGCCTCGGGGTGGTGGATGACGATGGCGTCGGTGGACTGTTCGGGGTGGAGCTGGAACTCCTCGGAGAGGTGGACGCCGATGCGTTCGGGCTGGAGGAGGTCGGCGATCTTGGCCCGGTCTTCCAGGTCGGGGCAGGCTCCGTAGCCGAGGGAGAACCGTGCGCCGCGGTATTTGAGCGCGAACATGTCCTCGACGTCGTCGGGGTCCTCCCCGCCGAAGCCGAGTTCGTTGCGGACGCGGGCGTGCCAGTACTCGGCGAGGGCTTCGGCGAGCTGGACGGAGAGGCCGTGCAGTTCCAGGTAGTCGCGGTAGGAGTTGGCGGCGAACAGTTCGGCGGTGGCCTCGCCGATCCGGGAGCCGACGGTGACGATCTGGAGGCCGATGACATCCCTCTCGCCGGACTCCTCGGGGCGGAAGAAGTCGGCGAGGCAGAGGCGGCGGCCGCGGCGCTGGCGGGGGAAGGTGAAGCGGGTGCGCTCGGAGCCGTCCTCGTGGAGGAGGATCAGGTCCTCGCCCTTGGAGACGCAGGGGAAATAGCCGTAGACGACGGCGGCTTCGAGGAGGTTGTTGGACTGGAGGTGGTCGAGCCAGCCGCGCAGGCGCGGGCGGCCCTCGGTCTCCACGAGTTCCTCGTAGGTCGGTCCGTCGCCGGTCCGGTTCTGCTTGAGGCCCCACTGCCCCTTGAACAGGGCGCCCTCGTCGAGCCAGGAGGCGTACTCCTTGAGCGGGATGCCCTTGATGACGCGGGTGCCGCGGAAGGGCGGGGCGGGGATGGGGTTGGTGATGGAGACGTCCGAGCGCACCGAGCCCTCGGGCTCCTCGGCCTCCACCACCGCGGGGCCGGTGTTCTTCTTGGGGACCCGGCGCTGCTTCAGCTCGGGCAGGACCGCGCCCGGCACTCCGCGCTTGACGCCGATGAGGGCGTCCATGAGGCGCAGTCCTTCGAAGGCGTCGCGGGCGTAGCGGACCTCGCCCTCGTAGATCTCGTGGAGGTCCTGCTCGACGTAGGCGCGGGTGAGGGCGGCGCCGCCGAGGATGACGGGGTAGTCGGCGGCCATCTTGCGCTGGTTGAGCTCCTGGAGGTTCTCCTTCATGATCACGGTCGACTTGACCAGGAGACCGGACATGCCGATGACGTCGGCGCGGTGTTCCTCGGCGGCTTCCAGGATCGCGGAGACGGGCTGCTTGATGCCGAGGTTGACGACGTTGTAGCCGTTGTTGGAGAGGATGATGTCGACGAGGTTCTTGCCGATGTCGTGGACGTCGCCGCGGACGGTGGCCAGCACGATGGTGCCCTTGCCCTCGTCGTCACTCTTCTCCATGTGCGGCTCCAGGTGGGCCACCGCGCTCTTCATGACCTCGGCGGACTGGAGGACGAACGGCAGCTGCATCTGGCCGGAGCCGAACAGCTCACCGACGACCTTCATCCCCTCCAGCAGGGTGTTGTTGACGATGTCGAGGGCCGGGGTGTCCCGGAGGGCCTCGTCGAGGTCAACCTCCAGGCCGTTCTTCTCACCGTCGATGATGCGGCGCTGGAGCCGCTCGTCCAGCGGGAGGGCCATCAGCTCCTCGGCCTTGCCCGCCTTCATCGACTTCATGTTGACGCCCTCGAACAGCTCCATGAGCTTCTGGAGGGGGTCGTAGCCCTCGGCCCGGCGGTCGTAGATCAGATCGAGGGCGACCTTGACCTGCTCCTCCTCCAGCCGGGCGATCGGCAGGATCTTCGACGCGTGCACGATCGCCGAGTCCAGACCCGCCTTCACACACTCATCCAGGAACACCGAGTTCAGCACGACGCGGGCCGCCGGGTTCAGACCGAAGGAGATGTTGGAGAGACCCAGCGTGGTCTGGACATCCGGGTGGCGCTTCTTCAGCTCACGGATCGCCCCGATCGTCGCGATCCCGTCACCCCGCGACTCCTCCTGGCCGGTGCAGATGGTGAAGGTCAGAGTGTCGATGAGGATGTCCGACTCACGGATACCCCAGTTCGTGGTCAGGTCGGCGATCAGCCGCTCCGCGACGGCGACCTTGTGCCCGACCGTCCGGGCCTGGCCCTCCTCGTCGATCGTCAGCGCGATCAGGGCCGCCCCGTGCTCGGCAGCCAGCGCGCTGACCTGCGCGAACCGGGACTCGGGCCCGTCACCGTCCTCGTAGTTCACCGAGTTCAGCACCGCCCGGCCGCCCAGCTTCTCCAACCCGGCGCGCAACACGTCCAGCTCGGTGGAGTCCAGCACGACCGGCAGCGTGGAAGCCGTCGCGAAACGGCCCGCCAGCTCACTCATGTCGGCGACACCGTCGCGGCCCACGTAGTCGACACACAGATCGAGCATGTGCGCGCCCTCACGGATCTGGTCACGGGCCATCTCCACACAGTCGTCCCAGCGCGCCTCCAGCATCGCCTCGCGGAACTTCTTCGAACCGTTGGCGTTGGTGCGCTCCCCGATCGCCAGATACGCCGTGTCCTGGCGGAAGGGAACATGCTGGTAGAGGGAGGCGGCACCGGGCTCGGGGCGCGGGTCACGCCCGGTCGGGGTCAGCTCGCGGGCCCGCTCGACGACGGCCCGCAGGTGCTCGGGGGTCGTACCGCAGCAGCCGCCGATCAACGACAGACCGTAGTCCCGGACGAAGTGCTCCTGGGAGTCGGCGAGCCCGTCGGGGCCGAGCGGGAAGTGCGCCCCGTCCTTGGTGAGGACGGGCAGGCCCGCGTTGGGCATGCACATCAGCGGCGTACGGGAGTGGCGGGCGAGATAGCGCAGGTGCTCGCTCATCTCGTCCGGACCCGTCGAGCAGTTCAGCCCGATCAGATCGATACCCAGCGGCTCCAGCGCGGTCAGAGCCGCGCCGATCTCGGAACCCAGCAGCATCACACCGGTGGTCTCGAAGGCGAGGGAGCAGATCAGCGGGACCTGCAGACCCAGAGCGTCCATCGCCCGGCGGGCACCGATGATGCTGGCCTTGGTCTGCAGCAGGTCCTGGGTGGTCTCGACGATCAGCGCGTCGGAACCGCCCGCCAGCAGGCCCTCGGCGTTCTGCTGATAACCGTCACGCAGAACGCCGTACGTGGTGTGGCCCAGCGAGGGCAGCTTGGTGCCGGGGCCGATCGAACCGAGAACCCAGCGCTGGCGGCCGTCCCTGGCGCCGAACTCGTCCGCGACCTCACGCGCGATCCGCGCACCCGACTCGGACAGCTCGAAGATCCGGTCAGCGATCTCGTACTCATTCGCCGCGGAATGGTTCGCGCCGAAGGTGTTGGTCTCCACGCAGTCCACACCGACCGCGAAGTACTCCTCGTGGACCGAGCGCACGATGTCGGGCCGGGTGATGTTGAGGATCTCGTTGCAGCCTTCGAGGTTCTCGAAGTCCTCCAGCGTGGGGTCCTGCGCCTGGAGCATGGTGCCCATCGCCCCGTCGGCCACCACCACGCGGGTGGCGAGCGCCTCTCGGAGTGCTTCTGCGCGGTTCCGGCTGTCGGCGGCGGATGTCGGCAACGAGGCCATGGATGATCTCCCAGGGATGCGACGGCTGTCGGCTTTGCGTCCTTCTTGGGGAAGGCGCACCTCGCCAGCCTAGCCCGAGGACGCCCGGGTCCGTAGGGGCGTCCACGGGGCGGAACGCGTACGGCCTGCATGCTGTGCCGGGTGCGACACGTGTGGCCGGGTGGCGGAGACTTTTCCCCGGAGTCCGGCGCAGGTCGGCATCGACCGATAGTGTTCAGCATTGTCGAACCGAGGTGGAGGAGTACGGCGCGATGGCCAAGAACATCCAGTCGCTGGAGCGGGCGGCCGCGATGCTGCGTCTGCTGGCGGGCGGCGAGCGCCGACTCGGGCTCTCCGACATCGCCTCCTCCCTGGGGCTGGCCAAGGGCACCGCGCACGGCATTCTGCGCACCCTCCAGCTGGAGGGCTTCGTCGAGCAGGACGCGGCGTCGGGCCGCTATCAGCTGGGCGCGGAGCTGCTGCGGCTCGGCAACAGCTATCTGGACGTCCACGAGCTGCGGGCGCGCGCCCTGGTCTGGACGGACGACCTGGCCCGCTCCAGCGGCGAGAGCGTCCACCTCGGGGTGCTGCACCAGCACGGCGTGCTGATCGTCCACCACGTCTTCCGGCCCGACGACAGCCGCCAGGTGCTGGAGGTCGGGGCCATGCAGCCGCTGCACTCCACGGCTCTGGGCAAGGTGCTGTCCGCGTACGACCCGGTGGCGCACAGCGAGGTCATGGAGGCGGAGCGCCGCTCCTTCACCGGGCGCACCGTCACCGAGGCCGACGCGTTCGAGTCGATGCTCGACCTGATCCGGGCCCAGGGCTGGGCGGCGGACGCCGAGGAGACCTGGGAGGGCGTCGCCGCCGTGGCCGCCCCCGTGCACGACCGGCGCAGGATGCCGGTGGGCGCGGTCGCCGTGACCGGGGCGGTGGAGCGCGTGGCCCCGGGCGGCACGCTGCGCCCCGAGCTGATCGCGGCCGTACGCGACTGCGCCCGGGCGGTCTCGCGGGATCTGGGCGCCGGCCGCTTCTGAGCCGCATTCGCCCCGCGCGCACCGCTCCGGGCCCGGCACGCGCCCTTCACCCCTCCGACCCGGCCCACCCCTGCCCGGGTACGCCCGGCACCGGCCGGTAACGATCCCGTCGCGCACCGAGTCGTGGGCCACAGAACCCTTGACGCTTCCTTCACTTCGGGGAAACACTGCCGTTCAACGGTCGGCATTGTCGAACGCCTAACGGCAATACGCGTTAGGGTGTGACAGTGCCAAGGGCCGGTCAAGCCCTTACAGATGGGCTGCCCACGCTTCGTGGATACCCATCTGGGGCGCGGAACACCGGCGGGACCGGTGATCCGCTCTCCCCTGGACGAAGGACGAAGGAGTCGCGGGTGTCCAGCTCCGACATTTTCATCGGCGAGACCATAGGTACCGCCGTACTCATCCTGCTCGGCGGCGGTGTCTGTGCCGCCGTCACGCTGAAGAGCTCGAAGGCCCGGAACGCGGGCTGGCTGGCCATCACCTTCGGGTGGGGCTTCGCCGTGCTGACCGGCGCCTACCTCGCCGGCGGCGTCTCGGGCGCCCACCTCAACCCCGCGGTCACGGTCGGCCTGGCCATCCAGGGCGGCACCGAGTGGGGCGACGTACCCCTGTACCTCGGCTCGCAACTGCTCGGCGCGATGATCGGGGCCCTGCTGGTCTGGGCGGTGTACTACGGGCAGTTCCACGCCCACCTCACCGACCCCGAGATCATCGAGGCGCAGCCGGCCGAGGAGGCCATGGTCGACCAGGCCGCCGCCCCCAAGGCGGGCCCGGTGCTCGGGATCTTCTCCACCGGCCCCGAGATCCGCAACGGCGTGCAGAACGTGATCACCGAGATCATCGCCACCGTGGTGCTGGTCCTGGCGATCCTGACCCAGGGCCTCAACAACGAGGGCAACGGCATCGGCGTGCTCGGCGCGCTGATCACCGCCCTGGTCGTCGTCGGCATCGGCCTCTCGCTCGGCGGCCCGACCGGCTACGCCATCAACCCGGTCCGCGACCTCGGTCCGCGCATCGTGCACGCCCTGCTGCCGCTGCCGAACAAGGGTGGTTCGGACTGGGGCTACGCGTGGGTACCCATCGTGGGTCCGCTCGTCGGCGGCGCACTCGCCGGCGGGCTCTACAACCTCGCCTTCGCCTAGCCGCCCCTCCACCACCTCACAGACTTCCGGGAGCACATCGTGACCGACGCACACACCACCGGCACCCATGGCACCGGGCCGTTCATCGCGGCCATCGACCAGGGCACCACCTCCAGCCGCTGCATCGTCTTCGACAAGGACGGCCGGATCGTCTCCGTCGACCAGAAGGAGCACGAGCAGATCTTCCCTAAGCCGGGCTGGGTCGAGCACGACGCGACCGAGATCTGGGAGAACGTCCAGGAGGTCGTCGCCGGCGCCATCGTCAAGGCCGGCATCACCTCCGCCGACGTCAAGGCGATCGGCATCACCAACCAACGCGAGACCACCCTGCTGTGGGACAAGAACACCGGTGAGCCGGTGCACAACGCGCTGGTCTGGCAGGACACCCGCACCGACGCGCTCTGCAAGGAGCTCGGCCGCAACGTGGGCCAGGACCGGTTCCGCCGCGAGACCGGGCTGCCGCTCGCCTCGTACTTCGCGGGCCCCAAGGTCCGCTGGCTGCTCGACAACGTCGAGGGACTGCGCGAGCGCGCCGAGCGCGGCGACATCCTCTTCGGCACCATGGACTCCTGGGTCATCTGGAACCTCACCGGGGGCACCGACGGCGGCGTCCACGTCACCGACGTCACCAACGCCTCGCGCACCCTCCTGATGAACCTGCACACGATGGCCTGGGACGAGAAGATCCTCTCCTCCATCGGCATCCCGGCCTCGGTGCTCCCCGAGATCCGCTCCTCCGCCGAGGTCTACGGCAACGCCAAGGGCGGCATCCTGGACGGCGTCCCGGTCGCCTCCGCGCTCGGCGACCAGCAGGCGGCGCTGTTCGGCCAGACCTGTTTCGCCGAGGGCGAGGCCAAGTCCACGTACGGCACCGGCACCTTCATGCTGATGAACACCGGTGGCACCCCGGTGAACTCGTACAACGGGCTGCTCACGACCGTCGGTTACCAGATCGGCGACAAGCCCCCGGTGTACGCGCTGGAGGGCTCCATCGCGGTCACCGGTTCGCTGGTGCAGTGGATGCGCGACCAGATGGGCCTGATCAAGTCGGCCGCCGAGATCGAGACGCTGGCCTCCTCGGTCGAGGACAACGGCGGCGCGTACTTCGTGCCCGCCTTCTCCGGACTGTTCGCCCCCTACTGGCGTCCCGACGCCCGTGGCGTCATCGCCGGTCTCACCCGTTACGTCACCAAGGCGCACATCGCCCGTGCCGTCCTGGAGGCCACCGCCTGGCAGACCCGTGAGATCAGCGACGCCATGACGAAGGACTCCGGCGTCGAGCTGACCGCGCTCAAGGTCGACGGCGGCATGACGTCCAACAACCTGCTGATGCAGACGCTCGCCGACTTCCTGGACGCGCCCGTGGTGCGCCCCATGGTCGCCGAGACCACCTGCCTCGGCGCCGCCTACGCCGCCGGTCTGGCCGTCGGCTTCTGGCCGGACACCGACGCGCTGCGCGCCAACTGGCGCCGGGCCGCCGAGTGGACCCCCCGCATGGACGCGGACACCCGTGCCCGTGAGTACAAGAGCTGGCTCAAGGCCGTCGAACGGACCATGGGCTGGATCGAGGACGAAGAAAGCTGACGAGGAGCATCACCATGACCACCCTGCAGAGCGTTCCCGCCCTCGGAACGCACCCGGCCTCCGGCTCGCTGCCGAGCCGCGCCGAAACCCGGGACCAGCTGTCCCGGGCCACGTACGACCTCCTGGTCATCGGCGGCGGCATCCTGGGCATCTCCACCGCCTGGCATGCCGCGCAGTCCGGGCTGCGGGTGGCTCTGGTGGACGCCGGCGACTTCGCCGGCGCCACCTCCTCCGCCTCCTCCAAGCTGCTCCACGGCGGTCTGCGCTACCTCCAGACCGGTGCGGTGAAGCTGGTCGCGGAGAACCACTTCGAACGGCGCGCGGTCTCCCGCGAGGTGGCCCCGCACCTGGCCAACCCGCTCACCTTCTACCTGCCCGTCTACAAGGGCGGCCCGCACGGCGCGGCCAAGCTCGGCGCGGGCGTCTTCGCCTACTCCGCGCTCTCCGCGTTCGGCGACGGCGTCGGCCACGTCATCTCCCCGGCCAAGGCGCAGCGCGACGTCCCCGAGCTGCGGACGGACGACCTGAAGGCGGTCGCGGTCTACCGCGACGACCAGATGAACGACGCCCGCATGGCGCTGATGACGGTCCGCGCGGCGGTCGACGCGGGCGCGGTCGTCCTCAACCACGCGGCCGTCACGGGCCTCCGCTTCACCCGGGGCCGGGTCACCGGCGCCGAGCTGAAGGACAGCACCGACGGCACCGAGTTCGGCGTCGACGCCCGCCTCGTCCTCAACGCCACCGGCCCCTGGGTCGACCACCTGCGGAAGATGGAGGACCCGAACGCGGCCCCCTCCATCCGCCTCTCCAAGGGCGCGCACCTGGTCCTCAAGCGGACCCGGCCGTGGCGGGCGGCGCTGGCCACCCCGATCGACAAGTACCGCATCACGTTCGCGCTGCCGTGGGAGGACATGCTGCTCCTCGGCACGACGGACGAGGAGTACGAGGGCGATCCGGCGGACGTCTCGGTGACCGAGGCGGACACCGCGCAGATCCTCGACGAGGCGGCGTTCTCGATCAAGGACCAGCAGCTCTCGCGCGATCTGATCACCTACTCGTTCGCCGGTCTGCGGGTACTGCCCGGCGGTCCGGGTGACACCTCCAAGGCCAAGCGCGAGACGGTCGTCACCGAGGGCCGCGGCGGGATGCTGTCGGTCGCGGGCGGCAAGTGGACGACCTTCCGCCACATCGGCCGTACGGTCATGAACAAGCTGGCCGCCCTGCCCGGGCACCCGCTGGCCGAGGACATGGAACCGATGAACCGGCTGCCGCGGAAGCTGCCGCTGCCCGGTATCGCCAACCCGAACGCGGTCGCGCACCGGCTGCTGATCGACGGCCCGGCCCCCGGCCCGCGCATGGCGCCGGATACCGCCCGGCACCTGGCCACGCACTACGGCTCGCTCGCCTTCGACATCGCCCGGCTGGCGAACGAGAACCCGGAGCTGGCCGAGCGCGTCCACCCGGACGCCCCGGAGATCTGGGCGCAGGTCGCCTACGCCCGGGACCACGAGTGGGCCGAGACGGCGGACGACGTGCTGCGCCGCCGGACCACGCTGACGATCCGGGGCCTGGCGACGGACGGCGTCCGCGAGGGCGTCGAGAAGCTGCTGGCCGAGCGGGACTGATCCACCGGTCCACCCCCCACGGGTACGGGAACGGGGGCGGCTTCCGCACGGGAGCCGCCCCCGTTCCCGTACCCCCGGCGCACCGGCCGGGCGGCACAGTCCCGCCACACACCGGCAACACCCCACAGGGGCAGTGGAGTTCATGCGTCCGCCACCGCGAGGGGTCCGCGGCGTACGGGCACGATCCGGCGGACGCGAGGGCGCGGCGTCCGGCGCCGGCCTCGCTCCGGGAGTGATCGAACACTGTTCACCCGGCCGTGCAAGAGGGCTGCGGCCGGGGGCCCGGAAAGCCGTAAGGTTGCTCCGTACGTATGGAGACATCGGAAGGAGGCCCGGGTGATCGAGCTCGAGTCGGTGCCCGAGCTGGTCGACCCGGTCATGGTGGCCGCGTTCGAAGGCTGGAACGACGCCGGGGACGCCGCCTCCACAGCGGTCGGTCATCTGGACCGGGAGTGGAAGGGCGAGGTGTTCGCGGCGCTGGACGCCGAGGACTACTACGACTTCCAGGTCAACCGGCCCACGGTGTGGCTGGACGGCAACACGCGGAAGATCACCTGGCCGACGACGCGCCTGTCCGTGGTGCGGGTCGGCGGCGACAAGCCCCGCGACCTGGTCCTCGTGCGCGGAATCGAACCGTCCATGCGCTGGCGGTCGTTCTGCAACGAGATCCTCGGCTTCGCCCATGAGCTGGGCGTCGAAATGGTCGTCATCCTGGGCGCGTTGCTCGGCGACACCCCGCACACCCGGCCGGTGCCGGTGAGCGGGGTCACCTCCGACGCGGACCTGGCGCGGACGATGGACCTGGAGGAGACGCGGTACGAGGGCCCCACGGGCATCGTCGGGGTCCTCCAGGAGGCGTGCACGCACGCCGGGGTGCCCGCGGTCAGCCTGTGGGCGGCGGTCCCGCACTATGTGTCGCAGCCGCCGAACCCGAAGGCGACCCTGGCCCTGCTGAACCGTCTGGAGGACCTGATCGGGCTGCGCATCCCGCTGGGCGAACTGCCCGAGGACGCGCGGGCCTGGCAGCTCGGGGTGGACCAGCTGGCCTCGGAGGACAGCGAGGTCGCGGAGTACGTGCAGACGCTGGAGGAGGCGCGGGACACCGCGGAGCTGCCCGAGGCGTCCGGCGAGGCCATCGCCCGGGAGTTCGAGCGGTATCTGCGGCGGCGGGACGGTGGTCCCGGGCAGGGGCCGGGCGGCCATGCCACGGAGACCGGGGACGTCTCCTATCTGCGCGACCCCTCCAGCGGGCGCACCCGCCCGCCGAAGCCGCCGCGCCCGGAGACGGGACGCGGGAAGGCCTCCGACGACAAGGGCGCGAAGGGCACCGACGGTGACGAAGGCACCGGCGACAGCCGTCCCGAGGAGGACGGCGAGGGCTGAGGGCCCGTACCGGTGAGGAACGGCAGGGGCGCCGCACGGGAGTCGATCCCGTGCGGCGCCCCTGTTCGCACGCCCCGGTACGGGCTCAGGCGCAGTGGAACTTCGCCGCCGCCCAGTCGCCGTGGTCCCCCGTCTTGGACCCGTTGGTGTCGGTGACCTTCAGCCGCACGTGACGTACGCCGTCGAGCTTCACGTCCACCGGTACGGTCGCAGAGGCGCCCGTCAGCTTCGGCGAGGTCCACAGCACCTTGCCGTCGCCTTCCACGGAAAACGCGACCTCTCCGTAGCCGTTGATCTCGTCGTCGATCCCGACGTCGGCGGTGAACGCGGTGCAGCGGCCGCCGAGATGGAGGGCGATGTCGGAGTCGGCGTGGGTGCCGATGCCCTTCTCGTACGTCTTTCCCGCGAGCGTCAGCGTGTTGCCGTCGCTCGCGCCCGACTCGCCGTTGGAACGGTCCCGTTCGGCGGGGCCGTAGCCGTTGGTCCCGGAGAGCCAGACCAGGTCGCTCGCCCAGGCCTCGCCCTCGGGTGCCGGGGGCAGTACGGAGACGGCGAGCCTCTGCTGGCTCGTGCGGGCCTCGCCGGCGGTCCGGTAGCGGGCCAGCGCGGTGAGCCGGGTCTCGCGCACCTCGGCGTCCTTCGCCGGGGTGAGCGCCACCTCGACCCGGCGGGTGGCGCCCGCCGGGATGCGGCCCGGGACCTTCGCGGTGGAGGTCTGCCAGCCCTCGGGGGCCTGGAGGGTGACCGTGGTGTCGGTGAGGTCGGACCGGCCCGCGGTCACGTCGACCTGGACCGTGCCGGGCGTGCCCGCTCCGGCCTCCTGGCCGGCGGGGGCGGTGAGGGAGGCGGCGGCCGAGGCCTTCCTGCCGCCAACCGCGCTGGTGCCCAGCAGTTTCACCGTGAACGTCTCCGCGGTGCTCAGGGGCGCGGTCTTCACGTGCACCACGCCGCCCCGGTCGTCACGGTCGTACCACCAGCCCTGGCGGGCCCGGTCGTACGCGGCCTTCGAGGTCAGTTCGGGCAGCGTCCGGTCCAGCTTCACCGCGCGCGGTGCGGAGCCGGTGTGGACGGTGAACTCGTAGGGTCGGGCGGTCTGTTTGCCGGTGAAGCTGCCCCGGCTCTCGTTGATCGTGACCGAGACGTCGCCCGAGCCGTGCTCCGGGGCCCGCACGTCGGCGCGCTGGGTGGCGTACTTCCCGTCACGGTGCTGCCGGGTGACGCCGTCGTCCTCGTACAGGGTGAAGGAGGTGTTCCCCTGCGGGTAGACGTCCCAGGCCAGCGGGGAGTCGGCGGTGCGGTCGCGGTACGAGCGGATGCCCGGCCACATCGGGACGGCCGCGCCCGCCTTCACGAAGAGCGGCAGGGTGTCGAGCGGGGCGCTGTAGGTGTCGATGGTGGTGGGGCCCTCGTAGGTGCGGCCGCTCCAGTAGTCGATCCAGGTGCCCTTGGGGAGGTAGATGTCCTTGCGCTCGGTGGTGTCCTGGTAGACGGGCGCCACGAGGAAGTGCTCGCCGGAGAGGAACTCGTACTTCGCGGCCTCCGTCGACGCCTTCGGGTCGTCGGGGTATTCGAGGACCAGCGGGCGGACCATGCCGACACCGGTCCGGGTGGCCTCGTGGGCGTAGCTGTACTGGTAGGGCAGCAGCGACTCCTTGAGCTTGAGGTAGTCGCGGTTGACGGAGGTGTACGGCTCCCCGTGGCGGAAGGGCTGCTTGTCCGTGGCGGCCCAGCCGTCCATGGTCATCGTGGTGCCGAGGAACATCTTCCACTGGAGGTCGCGGGTGTACGTCTTGGCGCTGCCGCCGAAGATCCCGTCGATGTCACCGGTGGTGTAGGCGAGTCCGGACATGGTGGCGCCCGCGTAGGTGGGGATCTGCCAGCGGATGTACTCCCAGGTGCCGGACTGGTCGCCGGACCACTGGACCCCGCAGCGCTGGGCGCCCGCCCAGCTCTCGGGGGCCCAGGTGAAGCCGCGGGCGTCGCTGTGGTCCTCGATGCCCTGGTAGGCGTCCTTGCAGGCGTCGAGGGCGAACTTGTAGCCGGGGCCGACCCAGGCGACGTCCAGCTTGGCGACCCGCTGGCCGGCCTTGACCTGGGCTTCCAGGTTCTCGATGCCGTCCTCGGTCCACAGGCCCAGCTCCATGTTGCGGTCCTTCAGCCCCTGGGCGGTCTCCTCCAGGTCCTCGTAGCCGCAGCCGTAGCCGTCGTTGACGAGCATCCAGCCGTTGGGCATGTCGTTCTCGACGTATCCGTCGGCGACCTTCAGCGAGTCCAGGGTGCGGCGCTCGCCCCGGTTGGCGTTGTGGAGGTAGCAGTCGGCGTCGCCGATCTCCATGCCGTAGACGGGCGGCAGGAACGGCTTCCCGGTGAGGTCGGTGTACTGCCCGATGACGTCCTTGGCGGCGTCGGCCCCCTCGCCCGCGAAGTAGTAGGCGTCGAAACGCCGTTCCTTCGCACTGGTCGTCACCGGGTCGGTGAACGTGTAGGTGTTGGGGGCGTAGGTGTTGCGGAAGACGCCGTAGCCGGCCGACGAGAGGTAGAACGGCACGGAGTTGGGGTGGCCGCCGTCGTCCCAGTCGTAGTCGACGGCGACCTCGACGGTCCTGTCGCGGTGGGTGGTGTTGCCGCGGCCGTTCTGCATCCCGGCCCCGTAGAACTGTTCCTTCGCGCCCCGGGCCAGCGTCTGGACGGTCTTCTCGCCGGTCCAGCTCAGGCCCTTCGTCTCGGACCAGATCCGGCTGCCGTCGGCCCGGTGGAGGGCGAAGCGCAGCGGCTTCTTGTAGGCCCGCAGGGTGACCTCGCCCGTCGACAGCTCGTAGCGGTCGCCGCGCTCCTTCCAGCGGGTGCGGGGCGGTTCGCCCTGCGGGAGGACGATGTCGTCGCCGGTGGGGTCGGTGAACTTCCCGTCCGGGGCGAGCTCGATGCGGAAGGTCTCGTCCGAGACGAAGCTGACCCGGGCCTCGGCCTGACCGGCGGTCAGCCGGTAGACCGCCCCGTCCGCGCGGAAGCCGGTCACGTCCCCCACGGTGGTGGTCTCCGTGGTCTCCGCGGTCTCCGTGGTCCCCGGCGGGGCCTCGTCGGCGTGGGCCCCGCCGGGTCCCGTGACAACCGCGAACAGTCCGAGCAGCGCAGCAACCGCTGCCGCCCTCATGCGCGTTGATGTTTGCATAGAGAGCTTTTAGCGCAACTTCGAGCACATGACCATGGACAAAAAGGAACCGGCCGCGAACTTCGTAGAGAAGTCCGAGGCCGGTTCGAGCCATCGGGCGGGCGGGGAATCCGCCTACGGCAGGCCCTACAGCGCGACCCCCAGCAGGGCGTCGACCGTACGCGAGACGAGGCCGGGCGCGCCCTCGTCGGTGCCGCCCTCCGCGCCCTGGAGCGCGGCCCAGCGGTCCACCGCGGCGAGCGCGGCGGGGCTGTCCAGGTCGTCGGCGAGGGCTTCGCGGACCTCCTCGACCAGGGCGTCGGCGGACGGCCCGTCGGGGCGCGAGACGGCGGCCCGCCAGCGCGCGAGGCGCTCGACGGCGTCGGCCAGCACCTGGTCCGTCCACTCCCAGTCGGAGCGGTAGTGGCGGGAGAGCAGCGCGAGCCGGATGGCCGCCGGGTCCACGCCGTCGCGGCGCAGCGCCGAGACGAAGACCAGGTTGCCGCGCGACTTGGACATCTTCTCGCCGTCCAGGCCGACCATGCCCGCGTGGACGTAGGCCCGGGCGAAGGGGTGCTCGCCGGTCAGCGCCTGGGCGTGCGAGGCGCCCATCTCGTGGTGCGGGAAGGCGAGGTCGGAGCCGCCGCCCTGGACGTCGAAGCCCATGCCGAGGTGGTCCAGCGCGATGGCGACGCACTCGATGTGCCAGCCCGGGCGTCCCTCGCCCAGGGAGGCCCCGTCCCAGCTCGGCTCACCCGGGCGGGCGGCCATCCAGAGCATCGGGTCCAGGGGGTTCTTCTTTCCGGGGCGCTCCGGGTCGCCGCCGCGCTCGGCGGAGAGCAGGCGCATCGCCTCGGCGTCGAGGCCGGAGACCTCGCCGAAGTGCGGGTCGACGTCGACGGAGAAGTAGATGTCGCCGTCCAGGTCGTAGGCGGCGCCCGCATCCCGGAGGCGTTCGACGAGGGGCACGATGCCGGGTATGGCCTCGACCGCTCCGATGTAGTGCCGCGGGGGCAGCATCCGCAGGGCGGTCATGTCCTCGCGGAAGAGTGCCGTCTCGCGCTCCGCGAGCTCGGTCCAGTCCTGACCGTCGCGCACGGCCCGCTCCAGCAGCGGATCGTCCACGTCGGTCACGTTCTGGACATAGTGAACCTGCCGCTTGGTGTCGAGCCACACGCGCTGAACGAGGTCGAACGCGTTGTAGGTCGCCGCATGACCCATGTGGGTCGCGTCGTACGGCGTGATGCCGCAGACGTAGATGCGGGCGACGGGACCGGGGTCAAGGGTGATCCGTCCGCCGGTCGCGGTGTCGTGGATCCGAAGGTCGCGGCCCTTGCCGGGCAGGGCGGGGACCTCAGAAGCGGGCCAGGCATGCATGCCATGAGCGTAACCGGACGTTGCTTCCGGATACGAACCGGCACCGGAAACCTGTCCGAAGAGGCCCTCTTGCGTGCAACCGCCGACAGGGGATAAGGCGCGGGTCGCCGTCAGGCGCGCGCTACACCGGTGGCCAGGGAATGGGCGGCCACTGGCCGCTCGGCCGCGGGTGCACTCCGCCCTTGAGCAGCCCGTCGACCCGCTCCCGCAGGGCCTCCAGCTCGGCCACCGTGATGAGTTCGGCCATCCGGGTGGCGAGGGCGGTGCCCGGCGCCAGCTCCGCCGCGAGCCGGCCCAGCACCGCCAGGGCCTCCTCGGTCAGCGGTTCGCCCGCCCAGCCCCAGAGCAGGGTCCGCAGCTTGTCGTCGGCGTTGAGGGTGACGCCGTGGTCGATGCCGAAGAGCCGCCCGCCGGGCGCGGGCAGCAGATGGCCGCCCTTGCGGTCGCCGTTGTTGATCACCGCGTCCAGCACCGCGAGCCGCCGCAGCCGGGGGTCGTCCGCGTGCACCAGCAGGGCGGTCTTCCCCTCCCCCACGTCCGCGAAGCCCACGGCTTTCCAGCCGTCGCCCGGCTCCTCGCCCTCGACGAGCGCCAGCAGTTCGGGGACGTCCTCACCGTCCTCGGGACCGTCGATCCAGAGCTGGACCATGCCCTGCCCGTACGGCCCGTCGCGCAGCACGGTCGGCGGCACGAGGTCCCAGCCGGTCGCCCGGGAGATCTCGTACGCGGCGACCTCCCGCTGGGCGAGGGTCCCGTCGGGGAAGTCCCAGAGCGGCTGCTCGCCCGCGACCGGCTTGTAGGCGCAGGTGCGCTCCTCGCCGTCGTGCGCCACCGTGCAGTGCAGCACAGCGTTGGACGCCCCGCCGACCTGGCCGAGGACGGTGAGCGTGCCCTCGGTGAGCAGGGTGAGCAGTCCGGGGTCGGTCAGGCTCCGCGACGGTATCCGTTCTGGCGCGGGCATACGTGTCCTTCCGGATCGAGCGGCAGGCTGCACAGCGGGCACGGCGGGCGGCCGGCGTTGACGACGTCCAGGGCCCGCTTGGCGAAGGCGCGGGCCTGGGCGCCGCTGAGCCGGACGCGGAGCATCGGCGGGCCGTTCTCCTCGTCCTGGAGGAGCTTCTCCTCGGCCTCCGCGAGGTCGTCCTCGGAGTCGGCGTCGAGCTCGACGAGGGCCTGCGCCTCGACGATCATGCGCTGTTCCTCGCCGTCCCAGGCCAGGGCCATGGTGCCGACCCGGAACTCCTCCTCGACGGGCACGTCGAGCGGGGCGGTGTCGGTGACGTCGGTGGGCGCCACGGCGGGCACCGGGGAGTTGCCTCCGGTGCGGCGTACGACCTCGTCGAGCAGTTCGTCGATCCGCTCGGCGAGCGCGGCGACCTGGGTCTTCTCCAGGGCGACGCTGGTGACCCGGCCCTGGGAGGACGCCTGCAGGAAAAACGTACGGCGGCCAGGCAGCCCGACCGTACCGGCCACGAATCGGTCCGGGGGGTCGTAGAGGAACACCTGACGGGACACGTCCTGCTCCCTTGAGCTTCGATGGTGGTTGGGCGGCGCTACGGCGCGTCCACCCTACTGCCCGGAGCGATCACGGCGCGCCCGCGCCGCCCCCGACCGCCGCGTCCGCCGAACCGTCACCGGTGGAGGACGCGGCGGCGTCCGCCCCGACGGCCTGTTCGCGGGGCGCCAGGGAGTCGAGGTCGCCGGTGTCGCCGAGCCGCAGCAGGAAGGGCCGCAGCCGGGTGTAGCGGATCGCGGTGACCGAGCAGGGGTCGACGTGGATGCGCTGGAAGAGGTCCAGGTGCATGCCCAGCGCGTCGGCGACGAGGGACTTGATGATGTCGCCGTGCGAGCACATGACGTACGTGGCGTCCTCACCGTGCTCCGCCTCGACGCGCTCGTTCCAGTCGCGTACGGCGTCGACGGCGCGGCCCTGCATGGCGCGCATGGACTCGCCGCCGGGGAAGGCCGCGGCGGAGGGGTGCTGCTGGACGACCGACATCAGGGGCTCGTCGGCGAGTTCGGCGAGTTTCCGGCCCGACCAGTGGCCGTAGTCGCACTCGCTGATCCGGTCCTCGGTGTGCAGGACCAGCCCCGGGCGTGCGTCCAGGAGCGGCTGGAGCGTCTGCCGGCAGCGCTCCAGGGGGCTGCTGACGGCGAGGACGGGGGCCACGGCGGAGAGCCGGCCGGGGAGGGCGGCGGCCTGTCCGGCGCCGCGTTCGTCGAGGAGGACGCCGGGGGTGCGGCCCGCGAGCACCCCGGCGGTGTTGGCGGTGGAGCGTCCGTGGCGTACGAGGATCAGCGTGGGCATACCCGCCAGGGTACGACCGGGGCGCGTGCGGTCGGGCGGGCCGGGGCGGCAAAGGTGCGGGCCGGCGGGTTCTCGGGGAAGAATGCCCGCCGTGATCGTGGACTGTGCCATCTACCGGGACGGGCGCCGTATCGAACGGCCCGAGGATTTCTCCGAGGCTCTGGACGAGGCCCGGGACGCGCTGGACGCGTTCCTGTGGATCGGGCTGCACGAGCCGACGGAGGCGGAGTTCGATCGCGTCCGGGACGAGTTCGGCCTGCACCCGCTGGCCGTGGAGGACGCGCTGCGGGCGCACCAGCGGCCGAAACTGGAGGTGTACGACGACTCGCTGTTCGTGGTGCTCAAGCCGATCGTCTACGAGCCCGCGAGCGACACGGTCAGCGCCGACGAGCTGATGGTCTTCGTCGGGGACTCGTTCGTGGTCACCGTCCGGCACGGCGAGGGCGCCCCGCTGGCGGCCGTGCGCCAGCGGCTGGAGTCCGAGCCCGAGGTCCTGAAGCACGGCCCGACGGCGGTGCTGTACGCGGTCAGCGACGCGGTCGTGGACCACTACATGGACGTGGCCGGCGAACTCCAGGTCGACCTGGAGGAGCTGGAGACGCAGGTCTTCGCGCCGACCGGCTCGGGCGACTCGAAGAACACCGCCGCCCGGATCTACACCTTCAAGCGGCAGGTGCTGGAGTTCCGCCGGGCCGCCGGGCCGCTGACGGCGCCGATGACCCGGCTCTCGGCCGCGGGCGTCCCGTTCGTCCACGAGCACGCGCAGCCGTTCTTCCGGGACGTGGCCGACCACCTGACCCGCGCCAACGAGCAGGTGGAGGGGTTGGACCGGCTGCTCTCGGACATCCTGTCGGCCCATCTGGCGCAGATGGGCGTGCGGCAGAACGACGACATGCGCAAGATCTCCGCCTGGGCGGCGATGGCCGCCGTCCCGACGATGGTGGCGGGCATCTACGGCATGAACTTCGACCACATGCCGGAGCTGCACTGGCCGTGGACGTACCCGCTGGTGGTCGCGCTGATGGGCCTCACGGTGTACGGGCTGTACCGGCTGTTCAAGCGGCGCGGCTGGCTCTGAGCGGCCAGGACCGGAACCGCCCGGGGCCCGTGCTCTCAGGCGTATTCGTGCTCGGGCACCGCGGGGCTGCCGAGCGCGTTGCGCCGCTCCGGCATCTCCAGGGTCACCATGCGCCGCCAGCCGAGGAGGCGCTCGTAGGCGTACACGGCGTGGATGCCCGCGGCGAGGACGGCGGCCTTGGGGCGGGACCAGCCGAGGATGCGGCCCATGTTGGCCATCACGGCGAGGCTGACGTCGCGGTAGACGCGGATCTCGGCCAGGGCGCACTCGCGCATGATCCGCTGGATGGTGCGGCCGTGTCCCTCGCGCGCCAGGGCGAGCAGTTCCTCGTGGCAGTAGGCGAGGTGGTTGTCCTCGTCGTGGGAGATCATCTTCACCGCGCGGCCGATGTCGGGGTGGTCGGCGAAGTGCCGGCGCAGCAGCTGCATCTGCTCGGACGCGCGCTGCTCGGTGATCCGGCTGTGGGCCAGATAGGTGATGATGTCGCGCTCGGTGAGCCGCTCCTCGCCGCGCAGCCGGGAGTGCGCGAGGCCGATGCCCTGCTGCTCCAGGAGCATCGTGTAGTCGGTCTCCGGGGGGACCTCGACGGGCGGCAGTCCGCGCTTCTTGAGCAGGGCGTTGAAGATCCGGCCGTGCTTGTCCTCGTCGGCGCCGTGCCGGACGATCCGGGGGGCCAGCTCACGGCGGCCCTCCGGGACGAGGGCGGCGATGCGGGCGTTCTCCCAGCCGCCCTGGGCCTCGCCGCTCGCGGCGATGGAACAGAAGAGCCGGTAGGACTCGTCGTTGTCCAGTATCTCCTGGAACAGGGTCTGCGCAGAGAGCATGAGGGCCACCTCCGTACCCGTTTTCCGCGAAGCCCAGGTCCGCGGAGCGGTAGTCCGCAGAACGAGTCAAAGGCGCTACGGGGCAGTCGGCAACCGGAGCGGTCACGCACCGCGCACGTCGGCGGCCGGGCCGCCGACGGCCGGCACCCCGCCGGGGGCGTAACTCCTGGGCGCGTGGCGCGTTGATCCTGCTGACGGCCGTGGCGGGGAAGACCCCCGAGCCCCCACCACGGCCGTAGTGCTGCCCGCGGGCGTCAGGGCCAGTCCGGCCCTGAGCCCGCCGGACACGCCCTACGCGAGTCCGGAGCGCTCCAGGGCGTCCGTGCCGGCCCGCAGGGCGGTGAGCCGCTCCTCAAGGGTGAAGCCGGCCGGGGCGAGGTTGAGCGTGGTGACCCCGGCGGCGGCGTAGGCCTGCATGCGGTCGGCGATCCGCTCGACGGGGCCGAGCAGCGCGGTCTGGTCGATCAGCTGGTGCGGTACGGCGGCGGCGGCCCCGGACTTGTCCCCGTCCAGGTACTTGTCCTGGATCTCGGCGGCCTCCTTCTCGTACCCCATGCGCTGGGCGAGCTGGTTGTAGAAGTTCTGCTTCCGGCTGCCCATCCCCCCGACGTACAGGGCGGTGTACGGGCGGAACATGTCGGCGAGGCCGGTCACGTCGTCGCCGACGGCCAGCGGCAGCGTCGGGCTGACGTCGAAGCCCTCCATGGTCCTGCCCGCCTTCTCGCGGCCAGCGCGCAGCGGCTGGATCGCGGTCTCCTCCAGGTGCTCGGCGGAGGGGAAGATCAGCAGGGCGCCGTCGGCGATCTCACCGGTCTGCTCCAGGTTCTTGGGGCCGATCGCGGCGATGTAGAGCGGGATGTGCTCGCGCTGGGGGTGCACGGTGAGCTTGATCGGCTTGCCCGGGCCGCCGGGGAGCGGCAGCGTCCAGTGCGCGCCCTCGTAACTCACGCGCTCGCGGGTCATCGCCTTGCGGACGATCTCCACGTACTCCCGGGTGCGGGCCAGCGGCTTGTCGAACTTGACGCCGTACCAGCCCTCGGAGACCTGCGGGCCCGAGACGCCGAGGCCGAGCCGGAAGCGGCCGCCGGAGAGCGAGTCGAGGGTGGCGGCGGTCATGGCCGTCATGGTGGGCTGGCGGGCCGGGATCTGCATGATGGCGGAGCCGACGTCGATCGACTCGGTCTGGGCCGCGACCCAGGTCAGCACGGTCGGGGCGTCGGAGCCGTACGCCTCGGCCGCCCAGCAGACGTCGTAGCCGAGCCGGTCGGCCTCCTGCGCGACGGCGAGGTTGTCGCCGTCCATGCCGGCGCCCCAGTAACCGAGATTGATGCCGAGCCGCATAACCGCTCCCCTTACTGATCAGTAACGTCCCTTTCTCCGGACTCTAGCGCGGGCGGCGGCGATCCGGCAGGCCCGGCGGACCTCGGGTTGTCCACAGCCCCTGCACCCCGTGGTGCCATGGCCAGTAATCTCAGCGCCCATGGAGCAGAGGCATCTCGGCCGTACCGGCCTTCGCGTGTCCCGGATCGGGCTCGGCACCCTCACCTGGGGCCGGGACACGGACGAGCACGACGCCGCCGACCAGCTCAAGGCCTTCTGGGACGCGGGCGGCACCCTGGTGGACACCGCCGACGTGTACGGGGGCGGCGAGGCCGAGTACCTGCTCGGGCGGCTCGTGGGCAGCCTGGTCCCGCGCGAGGATCTGGTCATCGCCACGAAGGCCGGAAACGTCCCCGACCCCTACCGCCGCGTCAACGGTTCGCGCGGGCATCTGCTGGCCGCCCTGGACGCGTCCCTGGAACGGCTCGGCACGGACTACGTGGACCTGTGGCAGGTCCACGCCTTCGACCCGGAAACCCCGCTGGAGGAGACCCTCCAGGCGATGGACCTGGCCGTCTCCTCGGGCCGCGTGCGCTACGCGGGCGTGTCGAACTTCTGCGGCTGGCAGCTGGCGAAGGCCGCCACCTGGCAGCTCGCCGCGCCCGGAGTGCGCACGCGGCTGGCCAGTACGCAGATGGAGTACTCGCTGCTCCAGCGGGGCATCGAGCGCGAGGTGCTGCCCGCCGCGCTGGACCTCGGGATCGGGCTGCTGCCGTCCTCCCCGCTGGGGCGCGGCGTGCTCACCGGCAAGTACCGCCAGGGCACCCCCTCCGACTCACGGGGCGGGTCCGAGCGGCTCGCCCCGTTCGTCGAGCCGTATCTCGACGACGCGGCGGCCCGGGTCGTGGACGCGGTGGCGACGGCGGCGGACGGCCTGGCGACGAGCCCGCTCCAGGTGGCGCTCGCCTGGGTCCGGGACCGGCCGGGGGTGGCCGCGCCGATCCTCGGTGCGCGCAACGCCGGGCAGCTCGCGGAGGCTTTGTCGGTGGAGGCGCTTAGTCTTCCCTACGAGATCTGCCAGGCGCTCGACGATGTGTCGGCGCCCGTGCACCGCTATCCCGATCAGGACTGGAGCACGCTGTGACTGCGCTTCCCGGGGAGACCCCCGGCACCGGCGGCACGGACACCCCGCAGGACGCCGTGTCCCCGCCGGACGAGGCCGGGGCCGAGCAGCCCGCGGCGGACGCCGGGGCCGCGGGCGACGGGGCCGAGGCCCCCGACTCCCCGAGCGACGCGGACGAGGCCGCCGACCTCGCGAGCGACGGGGCCGGGACCGGGGCCGCCGATGAGGCCGAGTCCGGGGCTGCCGGCTCCCCGAGCGCTGGGGCCGGGGCAGCCGGCCCCGCGGGCACCGACGCCGACGCCGCGTCTCCCGCCCCCGAGCTCTCCGAGGCGCAGGCCGAGCTGGCCGCCCAGCGCGAGCTGCGGGAGCGCATCGAGCAGCGCAAGGCGGCGAAGGCCGCGCCCATCGCCGCCGGTGCGGGGCTGAGCGGCACGGCCGCCGATCTGCTCGCGGCCGTCCGGGCGGTGGAGAGCGGTGAGAAGGCGGGCTCCGCGTTCTTCGCGTCGCCCGCCCCGGCACAGGCCCCCCGGCCGTCCGCGCCGGCCGCCGCCGCACCGCCGCCCCGGGCCCCCGCGCCGCAGGCCGCCCCCGCCCGCGCCCCGCAGCCGGCCTCGCCGGAGGCCCTGGACGCGGTGCGCGCGGTGCTCGTGGCGGGCGCGGCCCCCGAGGCGCTGGCCCGCCCGGCCGTCGGCGCACTGGGCGAGCAGGCGGCCGAGCTGCTGCGCACCGACCCCTGGCAGTTGCTGGCCGTGCCAGGGGTGCGGCCGGAGCAGGCCGACGGCTTCGCCCGGGCCCTGCTGGGCGCCGACTGCGGCCCGGACGACAGCCGCCGGACGGCGGCCCTGGTCGGCTGGGTGCTGGAACGCGCCGCCCTCCAGGGCCACACCGCGCTGGACGCCGAAGCCGTCCGGGCGGCGCTCGCCGAGCGTGCGGTGAGCGACCCGGACGCGGCGGTGCGCGAGGCCGTCGAGGAAGGCGTCGCGCTGCTCTTCCAGGAGGGGGAGGACGAGGAGCCGGAGGGGGACGGAACGGCGGATGAGGGCGGCCTCGCACCGGACGCCGATACGCCCCGGGAGCCGGTCCGCATCCTGCTGGGCCTCGACCGCTACGCCCTGGCCGAGGAGAGTCTCGCCGACGGCCTGGCCCGGCTGGTCAACGCCTGCGAGAAGGCCGCCGACTGGGCGGAGGCCGCTGCCGCCGCCCCGAGCCCGTCGGCCGCCGAGCTGATCCGTACGACCGCCGCCGCCGGGCTGGTCGCGCACAGCGGCGGTGAGGCCGCACGGGCCGAGCCCGCGGCGCTGATCGCCGCGGCGCGGGGCCTGGGACTGCGGGCCGTCGGCGCGACCCACAGCGAGGACGGGCGGCGGCGGCTCGCGGCGGCCACCGGCGACCCGGACACGGCGGTCACGCTGGCCGGTCTGCTGTCCGGCGCCCAGGGGCCCGGCCGGGACGAGGACGGGGCGCTCGCCCTGGACCTGCTGGTCGTGCTGGACGCCCCGCAGCTGGACGTGGAGGGCGCGGCGGTCCTCGTCGAGGCGCTGGCCGACGGCTCCCGGCTGGTGCTGAGCGGTGACCCGGGCGTGCTGGGCTCGGCCGGCGCCGGGCGGGTGTTCGCCGATGTGCTGGCCGCCCGCACCTGCCCGCAGGTCGTCTCCCGCACCCCGGACCCCGGGCCGATCGGCGAGCTGGTCTCCGGCATCGGCATCGGTGAGCTGAACCAGGTCGACGCGCCGGGCAAGGAGGTGGTGATCGTCCCCGTCCGGGACGCGGGCGAGGCCGTCCACCGCACCGTGCAGCTGGTCGCGGACTCGGTGCCCCGGGCCTTCTCCATCCCCGCCGACGCGACCCAGGTGATCACGGTGGGCCACGGCGGGGCCGCCGGGACCAGGGCGCTGAACGAGGCGCTGAAGCAGCGGCTCAACCCGGGGCCGGGCCGGTTCGGCGGTTTCGACCCGGGCGACCGGGTGGTCCATGTGCCCGCGCCCGGCCGTGCGGTGCCCGGAGTGGTGCGCTCGGCCGACGCCGAGGGGCTGCATCTGGACTGCGGGGGCGTCCCCGTCGTCGTACCGCAGGAACGGGTGGAGTCGTCGGTGCGGCACGGCTGGGCCCTCAGCGCCCACCAGGCGGCCGGGATGCGCTGGCCCGCCGCGGTGGTCGTGCTGCCGGGCGACGCCGCCCAGGGGCTGAGCCGGCCGTGGGTGTACACCGCGTTCGGCCGGGGCGAGCGGCATCTGTCCGTGGTGCACGGGGTGGACCAGGCGCTCCCCCGCGCGGTGGCCGAGGTCCCTGCCCAGGAGCGGACGACGCGGCTGCGCCCGCTGCTGGAGGCGCTCCCGACCCCGGACGCGGCTTCTTAGGAGGCCCACGGCCCGGACGTGACGGTGGGCCCCGGCGCGATGCGCGCCGGGGCCCACCGTCACGTCCGGTGCGGAAAGCGGTGAAGGAGAAGGATCAGGAACCGCTCACCGCCGGACCGGCGAAGTCCTCGTCCGCGTCGTCCTCCTCGTCGAAGACCGCGCTGACGTCGAAACGGCAGACCACCCGTGCGGGGTCGGCGTCCTCGAAGGGGGCGCCGAGCCACTCCCCCGGCTCCGGTGCCGCTTCCCCGGCCGAGACCCAGAGGGTGGAGTCCCCCTCCTCCAGGCCGAACTCCTTGTGCCGGGAGGCGATCTCGTCCGGTTCGTACTCGCCGAAGAGCACACCGAGCGCGGCGTGGACGCTGGTGCCGACGACCGGGGTCGTGTCCTCGGCGCCCGGACCGGCGTCGACGTCGGCGAGGCGCTGGGCCTGGGCGAGGAGGCGCGGTGGCTCCGCGACCACGTAGTCGCGGCGGATCAGGACACTGAGCGCGCTGGGCTCCGCGGGACCGGCGTAGGGCGGCAGGGAGTCGTCCGCGCCGGGGATCTCGAAGGGGGTGACTTCGTCGTAGCGGTCGTAGAGGAGTTCGTCGTAGACCTCGGCGGCAGCGGCCAGGGCGTTGAACGCGTCGTAGACGGCGGGGTCGTCGTCCCCGGTACGGCGTTCGACCGCGTCGAGGTGACGGTCGATCGCGGCTTTGACCGCTTCGGCGGCGGCACGTACCTCGGCAGCGGTGGGCTGCGCAGCATCAGACATAGTGCAGACGCTATCCGTAGCGGGGCTCTGCCCGCACAATAGATGCGATGCCGGAATACGAATTCATCGACGTGTACGTGCCGCGCGGGGTCTCCCGCAAGGATGCGGCCCGACTCCTGACCGACCACGCCGAGTACGGACACTGGGAGCTGGACCGCCTGACGCTCCGCAGGGACGGCAGCCGCAGGGTGCGGCTGCGTCGACGGATCATCCGTCAGCTGCGGGCGACCTGGTGACACGGAGCGGGCCCCGCGGTGGCGGGGCCCGCTCTCTTGCGTGGGGGGAGCCGTGCTGGGCGCGCCAGGATCAGGCGGCGCTGCGCGAGCGGCGGTAGAGCACCGATCCGGCGCCGGCGAGCAGCAGTCCGGCGCTGGCCGGGATGAGCAGTTCGAGTCCGTCACCACCGGTCTGTGCGAGCTGCTCGCGGGGAACGTTCCGGGTCTCGGGGGCGTTCGGCTCGGGCGGCTGGCTGACCGGCGGGTCGACCGGCTTCTCGGGCGTGACCGGGGGCTTCTCCGGCTGCTCGGGCGGCGGGGGCGGAACCTCGGCGTCGTTGGAGCAGCTGTTGCCGAAGACGGGGTTCAGCAGTCCGCCGATGGTGACGCTGTTCCCGCAGAGGTTCACGGGGATGTCGATCGGCGCCTGGACCGAGTTGCCGGAGAGGATGCCGGGCGAGCCCTGGGCGGTCCCTTCGGCGGTGGCGCCGCCGCCCGGGGCCCGGTGACGGCCCGTGCCGGGCTCGGAGGTACGGTCCGAGGCCGTGGTGTCACCGGCCTGGGCGCCGTTCCCGGAGCCGCCGGGGACCGAGCGGTCCTGGGCGCCGCCGGACCGGTCGGACGCCGATCGGTCGGAGTGCGCGGACCGGTCGGATCCTGCTGATCCGTTTCCGCAGTCGTTTCCACTGGCCGGGTTGAGCAGTCCGCCGACGCTGACGGAGTTTCCGCAGACGTTGACGGGGATCTCGATCGGCACCTGGACCGAGTTGCCGGACAGCACGCCCGGCGAGCCGGAGGCGGTGCTCGCCGCTCCGGAGTCGGCGTGGGCGTATCCACCGCTCAGCGCGAGCACTCCGCCCGCAGCCGCCATGGTGATCAGGCCTTTACGAGTGACCTGTCGCATAGGTTCGTTTCCTGCCTTCTGGCTTCCGAAATACCCCCGGACATGACCGTGCGGGAGCCGAATGCCGAACGGTCCCGGAGTGCATGGGGTGCACTCCGGGACCGGTCGAGCTCAAACCCTTACGGGTTGACGTTCAACGATCAGGCGTTGACGCAGGTGTTGCCGAAGGCGGGGTTCAGCAGACCGATCACGGAGACCGTGTTGCCGCACACGTTGACCGGCACGTGGACCGGAACCTGGACGACGTTGCCGGAGAGCACGCCGGGGCTGCCGATGGCCGCACCCTGGGCGCCCGCGTCGGCGGAAGCCATGCCCGCACCCGCGAGAACGAGTCCACCGGTGGCAGCCGCAACTGCGACGACCTTCTTGATCATGATTCCTCCTAGTTGGAAAATGCGGTCCCAGCCGCGGACCGCAAACCTTGTAACGAGGGGGAATTCGCGGGGCTACGTGTAAACAGCTCGTTTCACCCGTTCGGACATGTCCGCACGGGTGACCGAATCAGCGGTGACCCGATGATGAATCGGTCATGGACCGGTCAGGAGTGGTCGATGAAGCGGTCGAGCACCCGCACGCCGAACTGGAGCCCGTCGACCGGGACCCGCTCGTCGACGCCGTGGAACATCCCGGCGAAGTCCAGCTCCGGCGGCAGCTTCAGCGGGGCGAAGCCGAAGCCCCGGATGCCCAGGTCGTCGAAGGACTTGGCGTCGGTGCCGGCCGAGAGCATGTACGGCACGGCCCGGGCGATCGGGTCCTCGGCGACCAGCGCGGTCTGCATGGCGTCGACCAGCGCCCCGTCGAACGTGGTCTCCAGGGCCTTGTCCGCGTGCACGTCCTCGCGCCGGACGTTGGGGCCGAGGATCCGGTCCAGGTCGGCGAGGAACTCCTCCTCGTACCCCGGCAGATACCGGCCGTCGACATGGGCGGTCGCCTGGCCCGGGATGACGTTGACCTTGTAGCCGGCGCCGAGCTGGGTGGGGTTGGCGGTGTTCTGGAGGGAGGCGCCGATGAGCTTGGCGATGCCGCCGAGCTTGGCGAGCGTCTCGTCCATGTTCTCCGGGTCCAGCTCGGTGCCGAGCGCGTCCGAGAGCTCGTCCAGGAAGTGCCGCAGGGTCTTGGTGACCCGCACCGGGAACTTGTGCCGGCCCAGCCGGCCGACCGCCTCGGACAGCTCGGTGATGGCGTTGTCCCGGTGGATCATCGAGCCGTGTCCGGCGGTGCCGTCCACGGTCAGCTTCATCCAGTGCATGCCCTTCTGGGCGGTCTCCACCAGATACAGACGCAGGTTCTCGTTGACGGTGAAGGAGAAGCCGCCGACCTCGCTGATCGCCTCGGTGACGCCCTCGAAGAGGCCCGGGTGGTTGTCCACGAGATAGCGGGCCCCGTACGTGCCGCCCGCCTCCTCGTCGGCCAGGAAGGCGAGCACGATGTCGCGCGGGGGCTTGCGGCCGCTGCGCATCCGCTCCCGGACGACCGCGAGGGTCATCGCGTCCATGTCCTTCATGTCGACCGCGCCCCGGCCCCAGACACAGCCGTCCGCGATCTCCCCGGAGAACGGGTCGTGCGTCCAGTCCGCCGCGTTGGCCGGGACGACATCGGTGTGCCCGTGGATGAGGAGCGCCGGGCGGGAGGGGTCCTCGCCCTCGATCCGGGCGACGGTGGAGGCCCGCCCCTTGTGCGACTCGAAGATCTGCGGCTCCAGGCCGACCTCCGCGAGCTTCTCCGCGACGTACTCGGCGGCGAGCCGCTCACCGGGGCCCGAGTGGTCGCCGTAGTTGCTGGTGTCGATCCGGATCAGGTCCCGACAGAGGTCGACGACCTCCTGCTCGGCCTTGCCGGTGCCGGCCTTGCCCGTGCTGCTCTCGCTCACGCTGGTTCCCTCCACTGTCGCTGTGGTGCTCCTTCTCATCCTCCCGCGCCCGCGGCGTACGCCCAAGGCCGCACACCCCCGTCACGCACCGTTCACCGCCATCGGGGCGTGATCGAGCACCCTCAAATGTTTGCTATGGTTTTCCACGTCGGAACGGGCACGGCCCGCGAGACAGACACCTTGTCCGGGTGGCGGAATGGCAGACGCGCTAGCTTGAGGTGCTAGTGCCCTTTATCGGGCGTGGGGGTTCAAGTCCCCCCTCGGACACCAGCAGGAGCCCCACTTCGGTGGGGCTCTTTTGCGTCACCGGGCGATCACGGAGAGGGGCGGCAATGCGGGGCCGCAGGAAGCCACCCGTCTCCCCTCTTCCCCAGCGGGACGGGATCGATGCCGTGCGGGTGCGGCTTCCGGAGGACCCCGAGGGGCGGTGGGCGTCCGTCGGGGAGCATCTGGCCGACCGCTTCGGTGGGGCGATCGGGGCGGACCGGGTGGCCGGAATGCTGGACGCCGGGCGGTTCGTGGGGGCCGACGGAGCCGCCGTGCGGGGCTCGGAGCCGTACGCCGCCGGGCGGTATCTCTGGTTCCACCGGGACTTCGCGGCCGAGGTGCCGGTGCCCTTCCCGGTCGGGGTGGTGTACCGGGACGAGCGGATCGTGGTCGCGGACAAACCGCACTTCCTGGCGACGACGCCCCGGGGGCGGCACATCACCGAGACCGCCGTGGCCCGGCTGCGGCGGGAGCTGGATCTGCCCGCCCTTCAGCCCGCGCACCGGCTGGACCGGCTGACGGCGGGGCTGGTGCTGTTCGTGGTGCGGCCTCAGGACCGGGGGGCGTACCAGACGCTGTTCCGGGACCGGCGGGTGCGGAAGGAGTACGAGGCGGTGGCCCCGTACGACCCCGGCGTGGCACTCCCCCGGACCGTACGCAGCCGGATCGTCAAGGATCGCGGGGTGCTCGCCGCCCGGGAGGAGCCGGGCGAGGCGAACAGCGAGAGTTACGTGGAGCTGGTGGAACACCGGGGTGCGCTGGGACGCTACCGGCTGGTGCCCGCCACCGGGCGGACGCATCAGCTGCGGGTCCATATGAACGCCCTGGGGCTGCCGATCGTCCACGATCCGCTGTATCCGGTGGTGGAGCCGGACGAGGCGGCCGAGGATGGCGACCGGCCCCTGCAACTGCTGGCGCGGGTATTGGAGTTCACCGATCCGGTCGGCGGGGAGCCGCGTCGCTTCGCGAGTGCGCTGCGGCTCTCCGCCTGGCCGGAGGGGTGACGTACCCGGCGGTCAGTGGCCGCGCTTGACCCACTCGTCGAGCTGCGGGGCCTCCGCGCCGATGGTGGTGGGGTCGCCGTGGCCGGTGCGGACCGCCGTGTCGCCGGGGAGGGTGAGCAGCCGGTCCCGGATCGAGTCGATGATCGTGGGGAACGACGAGAAGGACCGGCCGGTGGCGCCGGGCCCGCCCTGGAAGAGGGTGTCGCCGGTGAAGACGGTGCCCAGCTCCGGGGCGTACAGGCAGACCGCGCCGGGGGCGTGGCCCGGGGTGTGCAGGACCGTCAGCGTGGTGTCGGCCACGGTGATTTCCTGGCCGTCGGTGAGGGTGCCGTCGGGGGCGCGGTCCGGGTGGGTCTGCTGCCAGAGCGGGAGGTCGTCCGGGTGGAGCAGGACCGGGGCGCCGGTGGCTTCCGCGAGGGCCGGGGCGGCGTCGATGTGGTCGTTGTGCGCGTGGGTGCAGACGATGGCGCGCAGCGTACGGCCGGCGAGCGCGGTCTCGATGGCGGCGGCGTCGTGGGCGGCGTCGATGACGATCGCCTCGGTGTCGTCGCCGACGATCCAGACGTTGTTGTCGACATCCCACTCGCCGCCGTCGAGGGCGAAGGTGCCGGAGGTGACCAGGTGGTCGATGCGGGCGGTCATCAGAAGACCACCACCGAGCGGAGGACGTCGCCGTCGTGCATGCGGGCGAAGGCCTGCTCGATGTCGCCGAGTCCGATGGTCTCGGTGACGAAGGCGGCGAGGTCGATGCGGCCCTGCTGGTGGAGGTCGACGAGCATCGGGAAGTCGCGGGAGGGCAGGCAGTCGCCGTACCAGGAGGACTTGAGGGAGCCGCCGCGGCCGAAGACGTCCAGGAGCGGCAGTTCGAGCTTCATGTCGGGGGTGGGGACGCCGACGAGGACGACCGTTCCGGCGAGGTCGCGGGCGTAGAAGGCCTGTTCGTAGGTCTCCGGGCGGCCGACGGCCTCGATGACGACGTCGGCGCCGTTGCCGTCGGTGAGGGCGCGGATCGCCTCGACGGGGTCGTTGGTGCGGGAGTTGACGGTGTGGGTGGCGCCCATCTTCTTCGCCGTCTCCAGCTTGCGGTCGTCGATGTCGACCGCGATGATCTTCGCCGCGCCGGCGAGGCGGGCTCCGGCGACGGCCGCGTCGCCGACGCCGCCGCAGCCGATGACGGCGACCGAGTCGCCGCGGCCGACCTGGCCGGTGTTGATGGCGGCGCCGATGCCCGCCATGACGCCGCAGCCGAGGAGCCCGGCGACCTCCGGGGCGACCTCGGGGTCGACCTTGGTGCACTGGCCGGAGGCGACGAGGGTCTTCTCGGCGAACGCGCCGATGCCGAGGGCGGGCGACAGCTCGGTGCCGTCGAGCAGCGTCATCTTCTGCTCGGCGTTGTGGGTGTTGAAGCAGTACCAGGGGCGGCCGCGCAGACAGGCCCGGCACTGGCCGCACACGGCACGCCAGTTGAGGATGACGAAGTCGCCGGGGGCGACGTCCGTGACGCCCTCGCCGACCGACTCCACGACACCGGCGGCCTCGTGGCCGAGCAGGAAGGGGAACTCGTCGTTGATGCCGCCCTGCTTGTAGTGCAGGTCGGTGTGGCAGACGCCGCACGCCTGGATCTTCACGACGGCCTCGCCGGGGCCGGGGTCCGGGATCACGATCGTCTCGACCCTGACCGGCTCGTCCTTGCCCGGTGCGATGACCGCTTGCACCTGCTGTGCCATAACCCTGCTCTCCCTGCTCCCGCGCTTCGCGAAGATCGATCGCGGACCACCGTACGCCTTGGCGGGCCGGCTACGGAGCGAGGACGTCCAGTTCGTGCAGGGCGCCCACCGCGATTTCCTTGGTGATCCGCTCGGCGGCCTCCGGGTCCCCCTCGCGGACCGCCTCGGCGAGCCGGACGTGCAGGGTGACGGCGGCCGGGTCGGGGTCCTCGAACATCACCTGGTGGTGGGTGCGGCCGGCGAGGACCTCGGCGACGA
Source organism: Streptomyces sindenensis (assembly GCF_014649035.1). Classification (GTDB taxonomy): domain Bacteria; phylum Actinomycetota; class Actinomycetes; order Streptomycetales; family Streptomycetaceae; genus Streptomyces; species Streptomyces sindenensis. The sequence continues at coordinate 15,913 of NZ_BMSG01000020.1, read as the reverse complement.
CGTCCCCGAGGCGGGCGAACATCTCGTTGCCGGAGGCGTTGAGGACGATCCGGTGGAAGGCGATGTCGTGTTCGAGGTAGCCCTCCAGCTGGTGGCCGCGCGAGGTGGCGACCATGCCGAGGGCGCGTTCGGTGAGCTCGGCGCACTGCTCGGCGGTGGCGTGGCGGGCGGCGAGGGACGCCGCGACCGGTTCGATCGCGGAGCGCAGCACGGTGAGGGAGCGCAGCTGGCGGGGGCGGTCGGCGCCGGCCAGGCGCCAGCGGATGACCTGGGGGTCGTACACGTTCCACGTCTCGGTGGGGCGGACCGTCACGCCGACGCGGCGGCGGGACTCGACCAGGTGCATCGATTCCAGGACCCGGATCACTTCGCGGATCACCGTGCGGGAGACGTCGAAGCGCTGGGCCAGCTCGTCGGTGCGCAGGACGCTGCCGGGCGGGCACTGGCCGGAGGAGATCTCCAGACCCAGGGTGTCCAGCACATGTGTATGCAGCCCCTGGCTCTGTGTGGTCATGGGTCAAGCCTACGGGGAGACCCCCGGGAGCAATAAGTACGACGTTTACGTCACAGCCTCTTGAATAAGTCGTACCTAATGGGTTTCAGTAGCGCGACGGACCGATGTCGAAGAAGACAGCGAGACACCCCCATGAACACCGCACCCCGCATGAGCACCCCCCACGTCGTCGTGGTGATGGGCGTGGCAGGAACCGGCAAGACCACGATCGGTCCCCTGCTCGCCGCCGAACTCGGCGTTCCGTATGCCGAGGGCGACGATTTCCATCCCCCGGCGAACATCGCCAAGATGTCGGCCGGCACCCCCCTGGACGACGACGACCGGTGGCCCTGGCTCGATGCCATCGGCGCGTGGGCGCACGGGCGTGCCGGGCGCGGCGGGGTCGTCTCCAGCTCGGCGCTCAAGCGGGTCTACCGGGACCGGCTGCGGGACGGGGCGCCGGACGCCGTCTTCCTGCACCTGACCGGTGACCGCGCGCTGATCGAGGAGCGGATGGCGGACCGCAAGGGCCATTTCATGCCCACCGCGCTCCTCGACTCGCAGTTCGCGACGTTGCAGCCGCTCCAGGCCGACGAGGCCGGGGTGAGTGTCGACGTGTCCGGCACCCCCGAGGAAATCACCCAGCGAGCCGTCGCCGCGCTGCGCCGGCTCGACAGTTAAGGACCATTACCGTGACCAGTCTCAGCGTCGAGATGCTGGCAGCGGACGCCGCCGAACCGATCACCTCGGCAGGCAACGCTCAGTTGGGCATCGCCGTCCTGGCGGGCATCGCCGTCATCGTTCTCCTCATCACCAAGCTCAAGATGCACGCGTTCCTGGCGCTGACCATGGGTTCGCTGGCGCTCGGCTCCTTCGCCGGAGCCGCCCCGGCCGACACGATCGCCAGTTTCACCGCGGGCCTCGGCTCGACCGTCGCGGGCGTGGGCGTCCTGATCGCGCTCGGCGCGATCCTCGGCAAGCTGCTCGCCGACTCGGGCGGGGCCGATCAGGTCGTCGACACCATCCTCGCCAAGGCGAGCGGCCGGGCGATGCCCTGGGCGATGGTCCTGATCGCCTCGATCATCGGGCTGCCGCTGTTCTTCGAGGTCGGGATCGTGCTGATGATCCCGGTCGTGCTGCTCGTCGCCAAGCGCGGCAACTACTCCCTGATGCGGATCGGGATCCCCGCGCTCGCCGGGCTCTCGGTGATGCACGGGCTGATCCCGCCGCACCCCGGTCCGCTGGTCGCGATCGACGCCCTGGACGCCAACCTCGGCGTGACGCTGGCGCTCGGTGTGCTGGTCGCCATCCCGACGGTGATCATCGCCGGTCCGGTCTTCTCCCGCTACGCCGCGCGCTGGGTGGACATCAAGCCGCCGGAGAAGATGATCCCGCAGCGTCCCTCCGAGGACCTGGACCGCCGTCCGAGCTTCGGCGCGACCCTGGCGACGATCCTGCTGCCGGTCGTCCTGATGCTGCTGAACGCGCTCGTCGAGATCGTGGTCGACAACCCGGAGAACGGCCTCCAGAAGGTCACCATGGTCATCGGTTCGCCGCTGATCGCCCTGCTCGCGGCCGTCCTGGTCGGGATGTTCACCCTCGGCCGGGCCGCCGGGTTCACCAAGGACCGGCTGGCCGGCACCGTGGAGAAGTCCCTCGCCCCGATCGCCGGGATCCTGCTCATCGTCGGCGCGGGCGGCGGCTTCAAGCAGACGCTGATCGACGCCGGGGTGGGCCGGATGATCCTGAACTTCTCCGAGAACTGGTCGATCCCCGCCCTGCTGCTGGGCTGGCTGATAGCCGTCGCGATCCGCCTCGCCACCGGCTCGGCCACCGTCGCCACCATCTCGGCCGCCGGTCTGGTCGCCCCGCTGGCCGCCGATATGTCGACCTCGCACGCGGCGCTGCTGGTGCTGGCCGTCGGCGCCGGTTCGCTCTTCTTCAGCCATGTGAACGACGCCGGGTTCTGGCTGGTGAAGGAGTACTTCGGCATGGACGTCGGGCAGACGGTGAAGACCTGGTCCGTGATGGAGACGATCATCTCCGTGGTGGCCATGGCGTTCATCCTGCTGCTGTCGCTGCTGCTGTAGCCGGTTCTGCACGGCACGGAGAACGACGAACGCCCGCCCCGGTACGTCACCGGGGCGGGCGGTTCGCGTACGGGCGTCTCGCGTACGGGCGGTTCGCGTACGTGCGTCTCGCGTACGGGGATGTCAGCGGCGGGCCGACTCGCTCTCGGCCGCCTTCTCCAGCTGGAACGCCTCGTTGCCGAGGCCGATCCGGGCGTGCACCTCAGGCTTGGCCTTGCGCAGCACCGCCCCGTACACCAGGCCGCCGACGAGGGCGAGGATGATCACGCCGGGCAGCAGCAGGTCGAGGACCGAGCCGGGTCCGGAGCCGACCAGGACGTCGAAGTCGCGGACGGTGAAGACGGCGATCGTCAGGAGCGCGAGTCCGGCGAGGGCTGAGGCGACCAGGCGCGGGGCCTGCGCACGGCCCGTGCCGCGCTTGACGAAGAAGGCGATGACGGCGAAGGAGGCGGCGGCCATCAGCAGGATGACGCCGAGCGCGCCGACGTTGCCCATCCAGGTGAACAGCCGCAGGACGGGGGCGGTGGGGTCGCCGACCGGGTTGTCGTCGGTGAACGCGAACGCCGCGATGATCACGACGGAGACGGCCGACTGGAGCAGCGAGCCGGTGCCGGGGGCGCCGCTCGCCCGGTTGGTGCGGCCGAAGCTCGCGGGCAGCAGGCCCTCGCGGCCCATCGCGAACGCGTAGCGGGCCACGACGTTGTGGAAGCTGAGGAGCGCCGCGAACATCCCGGTGACGAAGAGGATGTGCAGCACGTCGGTGAAGGTGGAGCCGAGCCGTTCCTCGGTGAGGCCGAACAGCATGCCGGGGCCCTCCTTGAGGGAGGTGCCGGCGATGGAGCCGGGTCCGGCGGCCACGGTCAGGGCCCATGAGCTGATGGCCAGGAACAGCGCGGCGTAGCCGACCGCGAGGAACATCACACGGGAGACCACAATCTGCGGACGGCTGGTCTCCTCCGCGTACACCGGGGCCTGCTCGAAGCCGACGAACGCGGCGATGCAGAAGCAGAGCGCGGTGCCGAGCCCGGCGCCGGTGAGGGTCTCGGGGTTGAAGGCGTGCAGCGACAGGCCCTCGGGGCCCGGCTTGCCCACGGCGGCGATGTCGAAGATCACGACGAGGGCGCACTCGATGACCAGCAGGACGCCGAGCACCTTGGCGTTGAGGTCGATCTTCAGCCAGCCGAGGACGCCGACGACGGCCGCCGACACCAGGGCGGGTATCCACCACGCCAGCTCGATGTCGAGGTACGTGGCGAAGATGCCGGAGACCTCGAAGCCGAGGATCCCGTAGATGCCGACCTGCATGGCGCTGTACGCCACCAGCGCCACGAGCGACGCCCCGGCGCCGGCGGTCGGGCCGAGCCCCCGGGCGATGTACGCGTAGAACGCCCCCGCGTTGTGGACGTGCCGGCTCATCTCCGCGTAGCCGACGCTGAACAGCATCAGGACGACGCCCAGGATGATGTAGAGCAGCGGCTGGCCGACGATGCCCATGACGCCGAAGACCGTGGGCATCACCCCGGCGACCACCATCAGCGGGGCGCTGGCCGCGACCACCGAGAGCAGGAGGCCGGGGGTGCCGAGCCGGTCGGCGCGCAGGGCGCGTTCCTCGCCCTTGTAGGTGTTGATCCCGCCGGTATCGGCCGGCCCCCTGGTGGTGCCGGTCTCGCTGGAAAATGAACTGCCGGTCGACATGGCGGGATGGGTCCCCTTCTCGTGGTTCCGGGTGGTGGGGTGGTGGTGCCCTTCGTGCTGTGTTCCGTGCCGTGCGCCTGCTGAGTTTCCGTGCTTCACGGGGTGCCGAGCGCGTACGTGCGCGCGGCGGTGAACGCCTCGTGGGGGTCCCGGCCCGAGTACGACCAGGGCGCGGGGGTGGCACAGGCGCCGATGCGGTGGAAGAGGGCGGCGGCCTCGGCGGGCCGGCCCTCGCAGACCTTGGCGTGCGCCAGGAAGTTCAGGTCGAGGCGGTGGCGCGGGTGGTCGTCGCGCTCCCACTCCAGCCACCAGTCGAAGGCGGCCTTCATCACCTGGCGGGACCGGCGGCCGGACCAGTGCTCGGAGCGCGCCGGGTCGTCGGGCTCGATGCCGGCGGCGACCAGGACGCGGTAGCGCTCGGCGTGGGCGACGACCGGCAGGACGGCGAGCGGGGAGTCGGCGGGGGCCAACTCGGCGGCCCAGGCGGCGAAGTCGTACACCTCGTGGAGCGGGTCGTGACCGCTCTCGGGTTTGCTCTCGGCCAGCAGCCCGGTCATCACGTGGTGGGCGTGGTGGTGGTCGGGGTGGCGGGAGCGCACCTCCTCGAAGAGCCTGCCCGTCTCGTCCGCACCGTCGTCGCGGCCCCGGTTCAGCAGGAGCAGCGCGAGCCAAGGGGTGGGGTCGTCGGGGGTGAGGCGGGCGGCGGCCAGGCAGGCTTTCCGGGCGCGGGCGGCCTCGTTCGCCCTGGCCTTGGGCCGCAGGGCGCGCACGACCCGGGCGCAGGCGAGGAGGAGGGCCGCCTCGGCGCTCTCGGGTTCGACGAGCAGCCAGTCACCGGCCCAGTTCTCGGCGGACGAGGTCTCGGCGAGGGCGAGTACGCGATGGCCGCGGCGGTCCCAGTCCCGCCCGGTGGCCACCAGCAGCGTGCGCGCCTCGGACCATCTGCCCTGGACGAACCGGCTGCGTACGGCACGGAGTTCGCCGTCGTCGAGAGCCGGGTCGAAGACGTGGTCCGAGCGGCTGCCCCGGCGACGGGAGCGACCCAGGGGCGGCGGGGGCGGGGGCATGCCGCGGGCTTCCTTCGATGCGGTGTGCGAGCGGATGATCGCGCACAGCAAAGCGGCAGGCAACGCTCCACGTCAAGGGGCACCGCCCGACCACAGCTCGGGCTTCTCGGCCAGTTGGCTGGATCCGGTCGAGCCGTCGGTGGTATCGGCGCAGCGTGCGGGTGGGGCGGGCGGGGCGGAGGTGACGCCTGACACACTGCGTGCATGGAGCCTCGTGAACCCCTCGCCCCCTTCCTTCTCGCCTTCCCCGGGCCGTTGCGCGACCGGTTGGTGGCGGCGGTCCTCTCCGGCGAGAAGGTGTCCACCACCGGGCTGCTCTGCGAGTACGAGCTGGAGCAGGAGGAGTTGCCTCCCGTGGGCGAGCGCTCCGCGCTGATCGACTCGGACGGGCGGGAGGTGGCGGTGGTCGAGGTGACCGAGGTACGGGTGCTGCCGCTGGGGGCCGTGGATCTGCGGCACGCGCTGGACGAGGGTGAGGGGTACACGTCGGTGGCCCAGTGGCGGGCGGGGCACGAGCGGTTCTGGCACAGCGAGGAGATGCGGGAGGCGTTGGGGGATCCGTCGTTCACCGTGGACGACGGGACGATGATCGTCGCGGAGCGGTTTCGGGTGGTGGAGCGGTTGGGGTGAACGCCGGGGAGCTGCCCCCGGGCCCCGCTCCTCGGTCGCCGGAGGGGCTCACAGCGCTGCGGCCGCCGCCCGGCCCGCCGCCCGGCCCGAGAAGATGCAGCCGCCCAGGAACGTGCCCTCCAGGGAGCGGTAGCCGTGGACTCCGCCGCCGCCGAAGCCCGCCGCCTCGCCCGCCGCGTACAGGCCCGGGAGCGGGGTGCCCTCGGCGGTGAGGACGCGGGAGGACAGGTCCGTCTCCAGGCCGCCCAGGGACTTGCGGGTGAGGATGTTGAGGCGGACGGCGATCAGCGGGCCCGCCGCCGGGTCCAGGATCCGGTGCGGTTTCGCGGTGCGGATGAGGCGGTCGCCCAGGTAGGCGCGGGCCCCGTGGATCGCGGTGACCTGGAGGTCCTTGGTGAACGGGTTGGCGATCTCGCGGTCCCGGGCGGTGATCTCGCGGCGCAGCTCGGCCGCGTCGATCAGGCCGTCGCCCGTCACCGCGTTCATGCCCCGGACCAGGGCGTCGAGGTCCTTCTCGACGACGAAGTCCGCGCCGTGGTCCATGAACGCCTTCACCGGTGCGGGCACGTCCGCCCGGGCCCGGCCGATCACGTCGCGGACGGACTTCCCGGTCAGGTCCGGATTCTGCTCGGAGCCGGAGAGGGCGAACTCCTTGCCGATGATGCGCTGGTTGAGCACGAACCAGGTGTAACCGTGGCCCGAGCCCATGATGTGTTCGAGGGTGCCGAGCGTGTCGAAACCGGGGAAGAGCGGGACCGGCAGCCGCTTGCCGCGTGCGTCCAGCCAGAGGGACGAGGGGCCGGGCAGGATCCGGATGCCGTGCTTGGACCAGATCGGGTTCCAGTTCTCGATGCCCTCGGTGTAGTGCCACATCCGGTCGCGGTTGATGTGGTGCGCGCCCGCCTTCTCGGCGATGCCGAGCATCAGGCCGTCGACGTGCGCGGGGACACCGGAGAGCATCTTCTCCGGCGGGGTGCCGAGCCGCTCGGGCCACTGGGCGCGGACCAGGTCGTGGTTGCCGCCGATGCCGCCGGAGGTGACGATCACCGCCTGGGCCTTCAGCTCGAAGGGGGCCGTGACCTCACGGCTGCTCGCCGTGCCGCGCTCCGCCCCGCTGGGCTCCAGGATCTCGCCACTCACCGTGTCGAGCTCCCCGGCCGTGCGGGCGAGGCCGGTGACCCGGTGGCGGAACCGCAGCTGGACGAGCCCCTTGGCGACGCCCTCGCGGACCCGGCGTTCGAAGGGGGCGACGACGCCGGGGCCGGTGCCCCAGGTGATGTGGAAGCGGGGAACGGAGTTGCCGTGGCCGGTCGCGTCGTAGCCGCCGCGCTCCGCCCAGCCGACGACCGGGAAGATCCGCAGCCCCTGCTGGTGCAGCCAGGAGCGCTTCTCACCGGCGGCGAAGTCGACGTACGCCTCCGCCCACTTGCGCGGCCAGCGGTCCTCCTCCTCGCGGTCGAAGCCGGCCGTGCCGAACCAGTCCTGGAGGGCCAGCTCCCGGCTGTCCTTGATCCGCATCCGGCGCTGTTCGGGCGAGTCCACGAGGAAGAGCCCGCCGAAGGACCAGTGCGCCTGGCCGCCGATGGACTGCTCGGGCTCCTGGTCGAGGAGGATCACGGAACGGCCGGCGTCGACCAGTTCGGCGGTGGCCACGAGCCCGGCGAGTCCTGCCCCGATCACGATCACATCAGCGTCGTACGCCATGGGTTCCATCCTGTCGGGGAGGGGCGGGGCCGGGCGACAAGTTACCCGTGCGTCAGATCTTGGATACCGGCCGCTGCCACGTCAACCGTCCGACTGCTGTTGGATGAAACGCATGACGCCTTCTGACGAGATTCTGGACATCGTCGACGAGAACGACGAGGTCATCGGGCAGGCCCCGCGCGGCGAGGCGACCGCGCGGGGGCTGCGGCACCGCTGCGTGTTCATCGAGGCGCGCGACGCGGAGGGGCGGATCTTCGTCCATCGGCGTACGGCCACCAAGCTGGTTTTCCCCTCGCACTACGACATGTTCGTCGGCGGGGTCGTGGGCGCGGGCGAGTCGTACGAGGAGGCGGCGCTGCGCGAGGCGGAGGAGGAGCTGGGTGTCCCGGGGCTGCCGCGGCCCGAACCGCTGTTCCGGTTCCTCTACGCCGACGGCGAGCACACCTGGTGGTCGGCCGTGTATCAGGTGCGGTGCGAGCTGCCGGTCTCGCCGCAGGTGGAGGAGGTCGCCTGGCACGCGTTCCTGGACGACGCCGAGCTGGAGCGGCGCCTCGGCGAGTGGCCCTGGGTGCCCGACGGTCTGGAGGCGTACCGGCGGCTGCGGGAGCTCCGGCGGGCTGACCGGGCGGGCTGACCGGGCCCGCGCCGCGCGCACGGCTCGGCCCTGGCGTCAGCCTGGGCCCTGTCGTCAGCCTGGGCCCTGTCGTCGACCTGCTGTCTGCCGTGCGACGCCCGGCACGCGGCCGCCCCACGGGCGACGACGGCAGGTTGACGACAGGACCTAGGGTTTCCCGTGTGAACAAGATCGCGCGGAGTGTACGGCTGTGGTTCGCGCCGCAGCGGATCCGGGAAGAGGGGGACACCCCCGACTACCGGTTCTCGCTGGCCAACGAGCGGACGTTCCTCGCCTGGATCCGGACAGCTCTGGCCCTGATCGGCGGGGGTTTCGCCGTCGATCAGTTCCTGCCGGAGCTGGTGTGGGGCGTCCGGGCCGGGCTCGCGCTCGGGCTGCTGGCCGCCGGGGTGCTCTGCGCGCTGCGGGCGGTCAACCACTGGGTGCGGTGCGAGCGGGCGATGCGGCGGGGCGAGGACCTGCCGGTGTCCCGGTTCCCGGCCCTGCTGGGTCTGGTCGTCGCCGTCGTCGCCGTGGCGATGGTGGTGGTGGTCCTCTTCGGCTGGGAGGGCGTGTGACGGCGGTGACGGACCGGGATCCGGGGTTGCAGCCGGAGCGGACGCGGCTGGCCTGGCGGCGCACGACGCTGACCGCCACGGTGGTAGCGCTGCTCGCGGGGCGGCAGGCGCTGCATAGCGGGGCGACCCCGGCCGCGCTGGTCGGGGTGGCGCTGAGCGCGCTGGCCTGGCTGGGGTTCTTGCTGGTCGCCCACCGCCGGGTGAGCGTGCTGGGGGTGGCGCGGCCCGTGCCGTTCGCGCCGCGCGCGGCGCTGGCGGCGGCGCTGTGCACGGTGGCGCTGGCGGTGTTCGCGGCGGCGATGCTGTTCTGATCCGCTCGGCCGGCTGGTGTCGCTGCAGCGGTGTGTCCAGGTCCTGGCGTCGAACGGCAGTCTGACGGCAGGGCCTAGGTTCTGTCGTCAAACTGCCGTCGTCGCCCGGAGGGCGGCCGCGCGGCGTCCGGTGCGTGCGATCGCAAGGCGCCTGAATGGTCTTGTAGCGGAGCTACCAGGGCATTTGGGCAACGCCGCGAGCGTGCGTGCCGGGCGTCGCGCGGCAGACGGCAGTTTGACGGCAGGGCCTAGGGAGCCTCCCAGTCCACCGTGACCACGATCTTGCCGCGCGTCCGCCCCTCCTGGTTCAGCCGGTACGCCTCGGCCGCCTCCTCCAGCGGGAACACCCGGTCCACGTGGACGGTGACGATGCCCCGCTCGGCCAGCTCCGCGACCTGGGCCAGGTCCGCCGCGTCCGGGCGCACGAACGCGTAGCGGCCGCCGTAGGAGAAGACCTCGTCGTCCGCGATGGAGGCGAGCCGGCCGCCCGGGGCCAGGGTCTCGGCGGAGGCTCTCAGGGCGTCTCCGCCCACCGTGTCGAAGGAGGCGTCGAAGCCCTCGGGGACCAGGTCCCGCAGTCGTTCGACGAGGCCCTCGCCGTACTCCACGGGCTCCGCGCCCAGGCTCCGCAGGTGCTCGTGGTTGCGGGGGCTCGCGGTGCCGACGACCCGGCAGCCGGTGTGCCGGGCGATCTGGACGGCGAGCGATCCGACGCCCCCGGCCGCCGCGTGGACCAGGACGGTGTCGCCCTCGCGGACCTTCAGGGTGCGGTGGAGCACCTGGTAAGCGGTCAGCCCGGCCAGCGGCAGGCCCGCCGACTCCTCGAAGCTGAGGCTGAGGGGCTTGCGGGCGAGGGTGCGCACGGGCGCGGCGACGTACTCGGCGAACGTACCGCGGGAGAGGAAGTCCTCGCGTACGTAGCCGATGACCTCGTCACCCACCGCGAACTCGTCGACGGCGACGCCCGGTTGCACGACGACCCCGGATACGTCCCAGCCGGGGATCACCGGGAAGACGGCGTCGAGGGCGCCTTGGAGATAGCCCTCGCGGGCCTTCCAGTCGACCGGGTTCACCGCTGCCGCCCGCACCTTCACCAGGACGCTGTCGGGGCCGACCTTGGGGTCGGGCCGCTCGCCGTACTCCATGACGTCGGCCGAGCCGTACGCGCTGTAGCTGATCGCCTTCATCCCTCGACCTTCCGCGCAGGTCAGGGTCGGCGCAACTCAGGCGGTACGGCCGTGGGCCCCGCCCTCACCAGCGCGGGACCGTCGGCGTCGTCCAGTCCGGGTCGACGACGCGCATCGCCGCCGCGTCGTCGCGCTCACGGTGGGTCCCGTCGTCCTCCAGCCAGCGGCGGTGCAGGGCGGCGAGGCGGTCGCGGTCCAGTTCGACGCCGAGCCCGGGGGCGTCGGAGACCGGCAGCCGTCCCCCGGTGAAGGTGTGGCGCTCGGTGATGACGTCCTCGGTCTGCCAGGGGTAGTGGCTGTCACAGGCGTACGCGAGGCCGGGCACCGTGGCGGCGACGTGGGTCATCGCGGCGAGGCTGATGCCGAGGTGGGTGTTGGAGTGCATGGAGAGTCCGACGCCGAACGTGCGGCAGATGGCCGCCAGTTCCCGGGTGCGGTGCAGTCCGCCCCAGTAGTGGTGGTCGCTCAGGACGATCTGCACGGCGTCGCGGGCGATGGCCTCGGGGACCTCGGCGAGGGTGGTGACGCACATGTTGGTGGCGAGCGGGACATCGGTGGCGGCGGCCACGGCGGCCATGTCGCCGGTGCCGCTGGTGGGATCCTCCAGGTATTCGAGGACGTCCTTGAGCCGGTCGGCGACGTACAGCGAGGTGGGGACGGACCATGCGCCGTTCGGGTCCAGGCGCAGCGGGCGGCCGGGGAACGCTTCGGCCAGGGCGCGGATCGCGGCGATCTCCCGGTCGGGCTCGAAGACGCCGCCCTTGAGCTTGAAGGAGCCGAAGCCGTAGGTGCCGGCGAAGCGCCGGGCCTGGGCGACCACGCCGGCCGGGTCGAGCGCCGCGCCCCAGCCGTCGCGCTCGCCGGAGGCCGGGTGGTCGGCCCAGCGGTAGAAGAGGTACGCGCTGTACTCGACGCTGTCGCGGACCTTGCCACCCAGCAGCGCGTGCACCGGCAGGCCCTGCGCCCTGCCGAGGGCGTCCAGGCAGGCGACTTCGAAGGCGGAGACGACCGAGAGCCGGATCTTCTCGGCGTTCCTGACCCCGCGCAGCCCTCCGGCGTCCACCCGGTCGTCGGCAGCGGCGGTGTGCGACGCGTCGCACACCTCGTCGGCCAGGGCGAACAGCCCGTTCAGATCGGTGACCGCGCGGCCCGGGAGCGCTTCGGCGAGGGAACGCGCGGGCTCCAGATAGGCGCCGTCGCCGTACGTCTCCCCCACGCCGGTGGCTCCGCCCCGGGTGACGACCTCGACGATCAGGCGCGGGGTGTACGGCTGGTGGACGCCCTGCGTGTTCAGCAGGGGTGGATCGGACACGAGGATCGGGGTGAGCCGGACGTCTTCGATCACCAGAGCTGTATCCATACGTGAACTGTATTCAGGGATGCGTTTCGCTGCCAGAGTCCGGACGACTTCCGCGGCGGCAGATCCCGAAGGACACTGGACGACATACCGACTGGTCGGCATCATGGTTCCCGATCGTCCCGTGACCTCGTTCCGTCGCCCGGAGGTACGCACCATGAGTTCAGTCCCCCCACCAGGTCTCGACCCGGAGCTGCTGCGCGGCCACCTCGACCGCGAGCGGCCGGGGCTGGTGAGCGGACCCCTCGAAGCGCGGCTCATCGAGGGCGGCCGCTCGAACCTGACGTATGTCGTCGGCGACGGGACCGGACAGTGGGTGGTGCGCCGGCCTCCGCTCGGCCATGTGCTGGCCACCGCGCACGACATGACGCGCGAGCACCGGGTGATCAGCGGTCTGCACCCGACCGCCGTCCCGGTGCCGGAGCCGCTGCTGCTCTGCGAGGACGACTCGGTGATCGGCGCGCCGTTCTACGTGATGGAGTACGTCGAGGGCACCCCGTACCGCACCGCCGAGCAGCTCGCCCCGCTGGGCCCCGAGCGCACCCGGGCGGCGGTCCTCGGACTCGTCGACACCCTGGTCGATCTGCACGCCGTGGACCCGGAGGCGGTCGGGCTCGGGGACTTCGGACGGCCCGAGGGCTTCCTGGACCGGCAGTTGCGGCGCTGGGGCAAGCAGTTGGACGCCTCCCGCAACCGTGACCTGGCCGGCATCGACGAGCTGCACGCCGCGCTCGGCCGCGCCCTGCCCTCCTCCCCCGCGCCCACCGTCGTCCACGGGGACTACCGCCTGGACAACGTCCTGATCGGCTCCGACGACCGGATCAAGGCCGTCCTCGACTGGGAGATGTCCACCCTCGGCGATCCGCTGACCGACCTCGGGCTGCTCGTGATGTACAGCTCCGACCTCGGGCTGCCGCAGTCGCCGGTCTCCACCACCAGCGGGGCGGCCGGGCACCCCGCCCCCGCCGAGCTGATCGAGCGCTACGCGGCCCGCTCGGGCCGGGACACCTCCGCCATCTCCTGGTACACCGCGTTCGCCTGGTTCAAGCTCGCCGTGATCCTGGAGGGCATCCACTACCGCTACACCCTCGGCCAGACCGTCGGCGCGGGCTTCGACCGGATCGGCGAGCTGGTCCCCGTCTTCATCGCGCACGGCCTCACCACCCTCCAGGAAGGCTGACCCCATGGACTTCGCATTCGACGCCCGTACCGAGGAGCTGCGGAGCAAGCTGCTCGCGTTCATGGACGAGCACGTGTATCCGGCCGAGCAGGTCGCCGAGGAGCAGCGGGCGCGGCTCGCCTCGCCGTGGGACACCCCGGCGGTCGTCGGGGAGCTGAAGGCCGAGGCCAAGCGGCAGGGGCTGTGGAACCTCTTCCTGCCCGACGCCGAGTACGGGGCCGGGCTGACGAACCTCCAGTACGCCCCGCTCGCGGAGATCACCGGACGCTCCCCGCACCTCGCGCCGACCGCGACGAACTGCGCGGCCCCGGACACCGGGAACATGGAGGTGCTGTTCCAGTTCGCGACCGAGGCGCAGAAGAAGCAGTGGCTGGAGCCGCTGCTCGCCGGGGAGATCCGCTCCGCGTTCGCGATGACGGAGCCGGACGTGGCGTCATCGGACGCGACGAACATCGAGACGCGGATGATCCGCGATGGCGATGACTACGTCATCAACGGGCGGAAGTGGTACATCTCCGGGGCGATGAACCCGGAGTGCGCGGTCTTCATCGTGATGGGCAAGACCGACCCGGACGGCGCCGACATCCGCCGTCAGCAGTCGATGATCCTGGTCCCCCGCGACACCCCGGGCGTCGAGGTGCGGCGGGCGATGCGGGTGTACGGGTACGAGGACCACTCCCACGGCGGCCACGCCGAGGTGGTCTTCCACGACGTACGGGTGCCCGCGGCGAACCTGATCGGCGAGGAGGGCGGCGGCTTCGCCATCGCCCAGGCGCGGCTGGGCCCGGGCCGGATCCACCACTGCATGCGGCTGATCGGGATGGCGGAGCGGGCCATCGAGCTGATGTGCCGGCGGGCGGTGGCGCGTACGGCGTTCGGCAAGCCACTGGCCGCGCAGGGCGTCGTGCAGAACTGGATCGCGGACGCCCGGGTCACGGTGGAGCAGCTGCGGCTGCTGGTGCTGAAGACGGCCTGGCTGATGGACACCGTGGGCAACAAGGGCGCGCACACCGAGATCCAGGCCATCAAGATCGCCACCCCGCGCGCGGTGGTGGACATCCTGGACTCCGCGGTGCAGTTGTACGGCGCGGGCGGGGTGAGCCAGGACTTCCCGCTGGCGGAGCTGTGGGCCTCGGCGCGGACGCTGCGGCTGGCGGACGGTCCCGACGAGGTGCACCAGCGGTCGCTGGCCCGGCGGGAGATCAAGCGGTACGTGTGACGGACGCGGTGCGGCCCCCTCCCGTGGTGCTCGTCGGGAGGGGGCCGTGCCGTTACCCGGACAGCATGATCAGAAGGTGAGCTGCCAGCTGTCGACATAGCCGGTGTCGTACCGGGCGACGTCCTGGACGCGGAGCTTCCAGGTGCCGTTGGCCACCTCGCCGGAGGCGTTGACCGTGTACGTCGTGATGACGTTGTCGGCCGAGTCGCCGCTGCTGGAGTTCTTCAGCCGGTACGCGCTGCCGTCCGGGGCGATCAGGTCCACGACGAGGTCGCCGCGCCAGGTGTGCTTGATGTCGACGCCGACCTGAAGTGCGGACGGGGCGTTGCCCGTTCGTCCGCTGACCGCGACGGACGAGGTCACCGCCGCTCCGGCGTCCGGGATGGCCACGTCGGTGGTGTTGCTGAACACGTCCCCGCCGGTCGGCGGTTCGCCGGTGCCGGCGGAGAGGGTCCAGACGGCGTGGGCGGCGGCGTCGCTGTTGCGGTCCAGGGCGGTGTCGTTGACGTTGCTCAGGTTGTCGCAGGAGGAGTGGTAGCAGCGGTCGAAGGCCTGGCCCGCCGTGCCGCCCCACTTCTGGGCCTGGGCGGCGGACTTGGTGTTGCTCGCGCCGGTGAAGAGCCCGCCGACGGGGACGCCGGCGCTCTTGAACGGGGCGTGGTCGGACCGGCCGTCGCCCTCGACCTCGATCTCGGTGGGGACGTTCAGGCCCGCGAAGTAGTCCTTGAAGGTCTTCTCGATGACCGGGTCGTCGTCGTAGACGAAGTAGCCGGCGTTGGGCGAGCCGATCATGTCGAAGTTGAGATAGCCGGAGAGCTTGGAACGCTCGGCGGACGGCAGGTTGTTGACGTAGTACCGGGAGCCGACGAGGCCCAGCTCCTCCGCGCCCCACCAGGCGAACCGCAGATGCTTGTCGGGCTGGTATCCGGCGCGGGAGACGGCGAGCGCGGTCTCCAGCACGGCGGCCGAGCCGGAGCCGTTGTCGTTGATCCCGGCGCCGGAGGAGACCGAGTCGAGGTGGGCCCCGGCCATCAGGACCTTGTTCGGGTCGCCGCCGGGCCAGTCGGCTATCAGGTTGTAGCCGGTGGCGCCGTTGGAGGTGAACTGCTGGATCGTGGTGGTGTATCCGGCCGCGTCCAGCTTGGCCTTCACATAGTCGACGGACGCCTTGTAGCCGGGGCGGCCGTGGGCGCGGTTGCCGCCGTTGTTCGCGGCGATCGTCGAGAGCTGCGAGAGGTGGGCCTTGACGTTGGCCAGGGAGATGTCGGGGGCTGCCGCGGCAGCCGCCCCGGCGGTCGGCGCTCCTGCTGCCTGGACGGCCGGGGCACCGGCCCCGAGGGCTATGGAGAGGGCTACGGCGGCGACGGCCGCCGAGGATCTGCGCAGGGTGAAGCGGTTCGGTCTCATTCACGGGCTCCGGATTCCGTTGGGGACTGACGGAACGTGCGGGGGGTACCCGGCCGCGCGGTGCCCGGCCGGGTCCTGGAGCTGGCTGTGCGCAATGCGAGACCGATGCTCAGGGAGATGACGGTGCTCCGTCAAGAGCGGAAACCGGACAGGTCCGTTCTATTAACGAACGGGTCTGCCCCGACGGACGGATCTCCCCTGTCGGACGGGTCCCTCGCCGTGCCCACCGGCGCGCCCGCGAGGAGGCCGGACACACCTCACACATCCGGATTCACCGCGCCCGGCGGGGCGGGGGCCACTGGATCGGCCGCGTGCCGGGAGCCCTAGGGGTCGTCTTCAAAGGGGATCGGGTGGTGAGAGATGATCCTGGTCATGGTGCGTC
>NZ_BMSG01000019.1 GCF_014649035.1 Streptomyces sindenensis | reverse complement strand
CCGACGCCTCACCGAAGACCTCAACCGCGAGTGATCAACGGCTTACCCAACACTTTCTGAGGCGCCGTGGTGAGCGCCCGCGGAGGCGCCGTCTCGACAGGTGTCACGATGGTGACGGTGCTGTCGACGGCTGTCATGATGTGCCGATGCACGTGTCTTCGAGGTTTCAGGGCCGAAGCGCCGGGCTGGGGCTCGCCCTGCTCTCGGCCTTCGCGTTCGGCGGTTCCGGGGTGGCGGCCAAGCCGCTGATCGAGGCGGGGCTCGACCCGCTGCACGTGGTCTGGCTGCGTGTCGCGGGCGCCGCCGTCATCATGCTGCCGGTCGCCTGGCGCCACCGGAATCTCGTACGGGAACGTCCCGCCCTGCTCGCCGGGTTCGGTCTCTTCGCCGTCGCCGGGGTCCAGGCGTTCTACTTCGCCTCGATCTCCCGCATCCCCGTCGGAGTGGCGCTCCTGGTCGAATATCTCGCGCCGGCGCTGGTCCTCGGCTGGGTCCGCTTCGTGCAGCGCAGGCCCGTCACCCGGGCCGCCGCCGTCGGGGTGGTGCTGGCCGTCGGCGGACTCGCGTGCGTCGTCGAGGTCTGGGCCGGGCTCGGCTTCGATCTCCTCGGACTGCTGCTCGCCCTCGGCGCCGCCTGTTGCCAGGTGGGGTACTTCGTCCTCTCCGACCACGGCGGGCAGGACGGCCCCTCCGGGGACGGCGCCGAACCCCCGCACCCCGTCGGCGTCATCGCGTACGGACTGATCGTCGGCGCGGCCGTCCTCACGGTCGTCGCCCGCCCCTGGGGCATGGACTGGGCGCTGCTCGGCGGCAGCGCCGGCCTGGACGGCGACGAGGTTCCCGCCTGGCTGCTGCTCGGCTGGATCGTGCTGCTCGCCACCGTGCTCGCGTACGTCACCGGGGTCGTCTCGGTCCGGATGCTCTCGCCGCAGGTGGCCGGGGTCGTCGCCTGCCTCGAAGCGGTCATCGCGACCGGGCTGGCCTGGGTGCTCCTCGGCGAGCGCCTCTCCGCGCCGCAGCTCATCGGCGGATGCGTCGTGCTGGCCGGTGCCTTCATCGCCCAGTCCGCCGCCCCGAAGCCACCCTCGGGTCCGGTGGCCGCCGGGGCCGGCACCGGGGCGGTGGCCGGGTCGGCCGAGGGCGAGTTGTCCCACGGCCGGGCCTCGCAATAGCATGCCGACCATGCATCTGACTGTGCTGCCGCCGCCTGTCGCCTAGCGCACGCGGCCACTCCTGACGAAGACCGGGCTCGGGCAGTCCCCGAGCGGTTCGTCGCTGCCCGCGTGCGGAGCCGAGCGACCCGTCACCACGCCTTCGTCTTCCGTCGGAGAAGTCATATGTCCTTTCCTGTCGTGTCCGCGCTGCCCGTCGGGCGGAGCCTGCTGTATCTCGTCGTCGCCGGAGTCGCCTGGGGCACCGCCGGCGCGGCCGCGTCCCTGATCTTCCGGGTCAGCGATCTCGGCCCCCTCGCCCTGTCCTTCTGGCGCTGCGCGGGCGGTCTCGTCCTGCTCGCCGGGGCGCTCGCGCTGCGCCCCCGCCGTGCGCCCCGGGAGCCCGAACCCCGGCGTCGCCGGATGCTCCGCATCCTCGGCACCGGCATCGGGCTCACCGTGTTCCAGAGCGCGTACTTCGCGGCGGTCGAGGTCACCGGCCTCGCCGTCGGCACCGTCGTGACGCTCGGCGCCGGGCCCGTCCTGATCGCCCTCGGGGCGCGCCTGCTGCTGGGCGAACGCCTCGGCCGGGGCGGTCTGGCCGCCGTGACCGGGGCGCTGACCGGGCTCGTCGTGCTGGTCCTGGGCGGCGAGGGCGGCGATGTGGTCCCGGCCGGGGTGCTGCTCGCGCTGTTGTCCGCCTCCGGATACGCCGCGATCACCCTGCTCACCCGGTGGCTCGGGCGGGACGGCGGCGGCGGTGACGCGCTGACCACCAGCGCCTGGGCGTTCGGCATCGGAGCGGTGGGGCTGCTGCCCATGGCCCTGGCCGAGGGGCTGGTGCCGCACACCGCCGAGGGCGGGCAGGTGCTGGGGCTGATCGTCTACGTGGCGGCGGTCCCCACCGCCCTCGCCTACGCGCTGTACTTCGCCGGGGCGGCCGCCGTCCGGGCGGCCACCGTCTCCGTGATCATGCTCCTGGAGCCGGTGAGCGCGGCCGTCATCGCGGTGACCGTCCTGCGGGAGCGGCTGACGGCGGCCACGGTCCTCGGCACGCTGCTCCTGCTGACCGCGGTGGCCGGACTCGCCCTCGCCGAGGCACGCGGCGCGGCGGTCGCCCGCCGGAAGGAGCCCGTGGCGGTGTGACGGCCGCTGCCGGCCCTTGACGAGGGGTGCCGGCGGCCCTTGATGACGTCGGCGGAGGCCTCGCCCCCCTGTGGCGGCCGGCCTCCGCCTCCGTCAGAGCGCCGACAGGTAGTCCGGTACGCCGATGGCCGGGTCCAGATCGTCCGCCGGGACCGGCGGAGCGTAGCCCCGGGTGAGCGGGACGATGCCGGTCCAGTGCGGGAGGGTGCCGTCCTCGGGCTCGTCGTTGGGGCCGCCGGTGCGGACCTTCGCGGAGACCTCGCCGAGGTCCAGCCGGATCACCGCGGTCGCGGCCAGCTCCTTGGCGTTGGCGGGCCGCGAGTCCTGGGAACGGCCGGGCACCACCTGGTCCACGATCGCGTCCAGGGCGAGCCGCAGCTCCTCGGGGTCCGTCACCGTCACGGCCGTGCCGTGCACCACCACCGAGCGGTAGTTCATCGAGTGGTGGAAGGCGGACCGGGCCAGCACCAGGGCGTCGACATGGGTGACCGTCAGGCAGACCGGCAGCCCCGGATCCGTGCCCTTCGCCGCCCGCAGCGGTCGCGAGCCCGTCGAGCCGTGGACGTACAGCCGCTCACCTATCCGGCCGAAAAGGGTCGGCAGGACGACCGGGGCGCCTTCACGCACGAAGCCCAGATGGCAGAGGTAGGCCTCGTCGAGGATCGAGTGGACCAGCTCCCGGTCGTAGGAGGCGCGGTCCTTGGCCCGGGTGGGGACCGTGCGGTCGGTGGGCAGGTAGGGGGCGGCGACGCCCTGTCCCGCGCTGTCGGGCGCTGCGGTGTGCTGCATGTGCTGGACTCCATTGTATTAGTGCATAATGTTGTTTGTGCTAGAAGAGTATCGGATCAGTGGGCGGCGCGCATCGGAGATCGCCGCCAGCATCGAGCGCGGGGTCGGCTCAGGAGACCTGCCGCCTGGCCATGTGCTGCCCCCCATGCGGGAGTTGGCCGCGCGCCTGGAGGTCAACCCCAACACCGTCGCGGCCGCCTACCGGACGCTGCGCGAGCGCGGGGTGATCGAGACGGCGGGCCGCCGGGGGAGCCGGGTGCGCGCCGCCCCGGCCAGCACCTCGCGCGGCTCCCTGCGGATCGAGGCGCCGCCGGGCGTCCGGGACCTCGGCGAGGGCAATCCCGATCCGGAGCTGCTGCCCGGCCTCGGACCGGCGCTCGCCGCGGCCGCGGCCGCCGACGCGGAGTGCCACGGGCTGTACGGGCAGCCCCCGGTGGTCCCGGAGTTCGCCGCGTACGCCCGCACCGCGCTGGACGCCGACGGGGTCCCCGCCGGGCCGGTCGCCGTGGCCTCCGGCGCCCTGGACGCGATCGAGCGGGTGCTCGCGGCGCACCTCAGGCCGGGCGACACGGTGGCCGTGGAGGACCCCGGCTGGGGCAGTGTGCTCGACCTCGTGCCGGCGCTCGGGCTCCGGGCCGTACCGGTCGGCGTGGACGACTCCGGTCCGCTGGCCGCCGATGTGGAGCGGGCGCTGCGGGCCGGGGCGCGGGCCCTCGTCGTCACGTGCCGGGCGCAGAACCCGACCGGTGCGTCGCTGGACGCCCGGCGCGCCCGGGAGCTGCGCGCGGTCCTCGCCCGCCACCCGGACGTGCTGCTGATCGAGGACGACCACGGGCACGCCATCGTCGACCTGCCGCTGCATCCGCTGGCCGGGGCGACGGTCCACTGGGCGTTCATCCGCTCGGCGGCCAAGGCGTACGGGCCGGATCTGCGGGTCGCCACGCTCACCGGGGACGCCGTCACGGTCGACCGGGTGGAGGGGCGGCAGCGGCTCGGGCCCGGCTGGGTGAGCAGGCTGCTCCAGCGTGCCGTGCTCCATCTCTGGACCTCGGGCGCCATCGACACCCGTACGGTCGCCCGGTCCTACGGTGATCGCCGGAACTCGCTCATCGGGGCGCTGGCGGAGCGCGGTGTCAGCGCCCGGGGCCGCAGCGGGATGAACGTGTGGGTGCCCGTGAGCGACGAGACCGGAGCTGTCGCCCGGCTGCTCCACGCGGGCTGGGCGGCGGCCCCGGGGGCCCGCTTCCGGCTGGACACGCCCCCGGCGGTCCGGCTCACCGTCTCCCCGCTGACCGCGGCGGACATCGGTCCCCTGGCGGACGCGGTGGCCGCCGCCGCGGGGCCGGTGAGGCCGGTCAGTTACGGCTGAGCCGGGCGGGGGTCGCGTCCGGTCGGCTCGGCCGAAGGGGGACCCGGGAGCGGAGGAGGGGCGGGGGCCGTGGCGGCGCCCCGGCGCGGGCGGCTCTGGGTGAGGGCCGCCCCGGCGAGCACGATCAACGCCCCGACCGGGGTGTTCCAGCTCAGCTCTTCGCCGAGCAGTGCGACGCCTGCCGCCGTCGCGATCACCGGGATGAAGTACGTGACCATCTGCGCCGTCGTCGGACCGACCTCCTGGACCAGGCCGTACTGGAGCAGCACCGCCAGGCCGGTGCCCAGCGCCCCGAGGGCGAAGACGCAGAGCGTGGGCAGCAGCGGAAAGGAGGTGGGGGCTGAGGTGAACAGCGGCGTCACCACGGCCAGTTGCGCCGTGGCGAGGCAGAGTTGGCTGCCGGTCAGCGCCAGGGTCGACGAACCGGTCCCGGCCAGGGTGCGGCGGACGTAGATCCAGCCGACCGGATAGCAGAACGAGGCGAGCAGCGCCATGCCCGTGCCCGGCAGGTCCAGGCCGGTGAAGCCCTGCCAGGCGCCCAGCACCGTGAGGACGCCGAGGAAGCCGACGCCCAGACCGGCCACCCGGCGGCGGGTCGGGCGGTCCTCGGAGAGGGCGACCACCGAGAGCGCCATGCCCCACAGCGGCGAGGTCGCGTTGCAGATCCCGGCCAGGGTCGAGGGGATCGTCAGCTCCGCGTAGGAGAAGAGCGAGAACGGCAGTGCGTTGAGGAGCAGCGCCGCGACCGTGAGGTGCCCCCAGGTACGGGCCGAACGCGGCAGCCGCTCCCGGCGTACCGCCATGGCGGCGACCAGCACCGCCGTACCGGCCAGCAGACGGCCGAAGGTGACCTGGAACGGTGCGTACCCCTCGGTCCCGACCTTGATCAGCAGAAAGCTGAACCCCCAGACGAGTGAGAGCCCCGCGAACCGGATCCGCCAGTCCAGAGCCGGTCGCCTGGTGGCCGGGGCCGCTGCCGTCGCCGACGCCGACGCCGCGGGCACAACGGGAGGGGGTGGGGCTGAGGCCGGGGCCGTGGCCCGCGGCTCGCAGGGAGCGCTCATGGGGACCAGCCTGCCGAACGCGATGTCGTAGAACAAGCGAATGTTTCTGTGGTTGATCGCGTAGCATCGCTTACATGTTGAACCTGGAGCGGCTGCGCACCCTGGACGCCCTTGCCCGGCACGGCTCGGTGAGCGGGGCGGCCGACGGGCTGCACGTCACGACATCGGCGGTCTCGCAGCAGATGGCCAAGCTGGAGCGCGAGGTGGGACAGCGGCTGCTCGCCAAGAACGGCCGCGGTGTCCGGCTCACCGATGCCGGGCGGCTGCTCGCGGACCATGCCGCGCGGATCCTGTCGCAGGTGGAGCTGGCCCAGTCCGACATCGAGGCCCAGCGGGGCGAGGTCGTCGGCGAGGTGCGGATCTGCGCCTTCCCGACCGCGGCCCGGGGGCTGTTTCCCGCGATGCTCACCTCCCTGCGCGCGGACCACCCCGATCTCACGGTCCGAACCCGGGAGTTGGAGCCCGAGCAGGGGCTGCGCGCGGTGTTCCGCGGAGACGTCGACATCGCTGTCGTGCTCGACTGGAGCAACAAGCGGCTGCCCGTTCCCGGTGGCCTGAGCAAGGCCGAACTCCTCGACGACGCACCGGATATCGCCATGCCCGCCGGGCACCCGCTGGCGGACCGGGACGAGGTGGACCTGGAGGACTTCGCGGACGATCCGTGGGTGTCCTGGCCCGAGGGCGAATTCTGCTACGACTGGCTGATGTTCACCCTGCGCTCCCGGGGCATCGAGCCGCGCATCGCCCACCTGGCCGGTGAGCACCATACGCAACTGGCCCTGATCGCAGCCGGGTTCGGCGTCTGTGTGGCCCCACGGCTGGGTCGCGGACCGGTTCCCGAGGGGGTGCGCCTGGTGCCCGTGCGCCAGACCATGCGGCGGCACGTCCACGCGGTCTGGCGCACGGACGTGGACCGCCGCCCGTCGGTCCGGGCGGCGGTGGCGGCGCTGCGCGCGACGGGCGCGGGCGTGGCGGCCGCCGGCGGGTGAGCCCTTGCGGGGACCAGGAACAGGGGCCCGGGCGTCGGTCCCGCGCCGCGGCCGGGTTCAGGTGAGACCGGCGAGCTTGCGGAAGTCCCAGGAGGTGATCTTCTCCGGGGTGAGCCGCAGCCAGGCGTGCCGCCCGTCGTGCGGCATCTCCGTCATCCCGAAGTACTTCACGGGGAACAGCCGCTCCGGCTCCACGAGTTCGGGGCAGGGCTCACCCGTCCGGGGCGCCTCGCCGACGAACTCCGCCCGGCCGGTGAGTTCCACACCGCGCAGCTCCTCGTACCCTTCGCCGTCGTCCACGACCACGGCGATCCTGGGGTCCCCGCGCAACTGGGACCAGCGCAGGCTGCGCGTGATGGAGTACAGCCAGAGCGAGCCGCCGTCCCAGACGAACCACAGCGCCCCTATGTGCGGAGCGCCGTCCGGGCCGAGCGTGGCCACCCGGCAGGTGCGCTGTTCGCCGAGATAGGCGTCCCGCTCCTCGGGCGTCATCATGATCCGGCGGCCTCGTCGCTGGGTGTCGGTCATGGCCGCCCTCTCCTTGATGTCCACGCTGCTGACCAGGTGTCAGGAATCATGGACGCTCTTCCTTCGTGGCGCAATGGCCGCTACTCTCGCGCGCCCCGGAGATCAGGAGAGGAGTGCCCGTGCCGTCGAGGGAATCGCACGAGCGGCTCACCGCGCTGCTCGACCCCGCGACCACCGTCCTGCTGACCGTCGAGTGCCAGCAGGGCGTCGTGGGCCCGGACAGTGCCCTGCCCGAACTCGCCGCCGCCGCACGCTCGTCGGGCGCGCTGGCCAACATCGCCCGCCTCGTCGCCGCCGCCCACGGGAGCGGCGTCCAGGTGATGCACGCGGTCGCCGAGAGCCGGCCCGACGGACGCGGCGGCAACCGCAACGCCCGGCTCTTCCGCGCCGCCGCCCGGCTGCCCGTCCAGCAGCACACCGGCAGCACCGCCGTCCGGGTCGCACCTCCCATCGAGGTGGCCGACGAGGATCTCGTCGTCCGCAGGCTGCACGGACTCTCGCCGCTGGCCGGCACCGACGTGGACCCGCTGCTGCGCAACCTCGGCTGCCGCACGCTCGTCGTCACCGGCGTCTCGGCGAACATCGCCATCCCCAACGCCGTCTTCGACGCGGTCAACCTCGGCTACACGGCCGTCGTCCCGGCCGACGCCATCGCGGGGGTGCCCGCCGAATACACCCCCGCCATGGTCCGTAACACCCTGGCCCTGGTCGCCACCGTCACCACCACCGACGCGGTCCTCGGCGGCTGGAAGCGACCCCGCAGACAGGGGCCGGTTACGCCAGCCTGATCGAACCGCCCTCGACGGTGATCTCACGGGCCGGCAGGGGCTGGGTGGCGGGCCCACCGGTCGGGCTGCCCGTGGCGGCGTCGAACGTGGAGTTGTGGCAGGGGCAGGTGATCGTCCCGGCCGAGACGTCCTTGACCGCGCAGCCCTGGTGGGTGCACGTGGACGAGAACGCTTTGAACTCGCCCGGTTTCGGCTGGGTCACCACGATCTTCTGCGCGGCGAGGACCACTCCGCCGCCCTCCGGAATGTCGGCGGTGGCGGCGAGCACCGCACCGCCCTGCTTCTCGCCCCCGCTCCCGGGCTGCTCGACCGTGCCGGCACCTCCCTTGTCGTCCGATCCGCCACCGCACGCGGTGAGGGCGGCAGCCGCTCCGGCCGCTCCCACCGCGGCGACGACCGTACGGCGTCCGAGGAGGCTCCGGTGCCCCTGCGTTGCGCTCATCGCGGCATTCCCTTCGTCGGTGTCCCCGTCTCGGGCACGTCGGTCAGAGGTACGTGCCCTGCGACCGCGATGTTCACGCCGACGACCGCGCCGTACGCGGGTGGCCCTCCGGCCCGTCAGGCCTTACGGAGACGGGCGACGATCCCGTCCAGGTCCCGCCGGAACAGATCGGGCCGGACGAAGTGGCCGCCGGGCACCTCGTGCCACTCGTGCGGAATTCCCGCCGCGCCCAGCGTTCCCCGGAACTCCCGCTGTCCGGCCAGGACCTGGGTCTCGTTGACCGTGTCGAACCAGTTGACCGGGTCCGGGCTGGTGCCCGCCACCAGGAACACCCGCTTGTTCCGGTAACTCCCGACGCGCTGCACCGGATTGTCCGCGCTGACCCGGGCCTCGTCCCACAGGGGCGCGCCGTAGACCGTACCGCCGCCCAACTCCACGGCGGCCGACGAGAGATTGGCCCAGTGGGTGACGAGACCGGCGTCGCGGCGCAGGCTGGCCGGGCCGGAGTGGGAGCTGACCGAGGCGAAGTGCCCGTAGTACTTGGCCGCGTACTTCAGGGCGCCGAACCCGCCCATCGAGAAGCCGGAGACCGCCCGGCCGTCGTACTCCGCGTACGTACGGAAGTTGGCGTCCACCCACGGGAGCAGTTGGCCGATGTGGAAGGTCTCCCAGTTGCGGGGGCCGACGTGGGAGGCGACCGGGTTGGAGTACCAGCCCGCGGCACCGCCGTCCGGCATCACCACGATGAGCGGCTTTCCCGCGGTCCAGGCGCGGATCCCCAACCGGTCGAAGGTGATGAAGTCCTGTCCGGTGCCGCCTCCGTGGAACAGGTAGAGCACCGGATACCTGCGCCCGCCGGCGTGGTAGCCGTCCGGCAGCAGGACGTTGACGCCGGGGTTCCAGCCGATCGCGTCGGTCGCGAAGCGGAAGTAGCGCATACGGGGGTCGCGTTCGTCGCGGTCCACGATGCGCAGACCGAAGCCGTCGCCCACCGCATGGGCGGCCGACGCCGACGCCAGGACACCTCCCGCGCCGAACGCGGTGGTCGCCGAGATTCCGGCGGCGGCCTTCAGGACGCCTCTGCGGGTGGGCCGTTGGGTGCTCAACGTGACCTCCTGGTCGGTGGAGTGAGGGTGAGGGGCGGTGCGCGGGATGTCAGGCGGAGTAGCCCTTCGGCGGGATGAGGGTGGCCAGCTGGTCGAAGGAGATCCAGTAGATCTGGTTGCCGCCGAAGGACGCGGGGTCCGCGATGAGGACCGTGCGGTCGACCGCGTCGTAGCCGAAGACGGTGAAGTAGTGGTAGATCGTCTGGTCCGGCGGGTAGCCGGGCGGCTGGTTGCCCGGCGGGGCCACGATGTTGGCGACCAGCGGATGGTTGCGGTCGATGTCGAAGACGATGTCGTGCCACAGGAGATCCCGCTGTGCCTGGGTGGGCGGGTCGTTCGGCATCTCCTTCGTCTCGTACCAGCCGCCGCCCAGACGGGCGTTGAGCACCGCGGTGATCTGGCCGATGTGATCGGTGCCCGCCTCCGTCGTGCCGAGCTGCGCCGCCAGCTCGCCCTGGCTCGGCGCGGCGGTGCGGGCGGAGAGCGCGATGCGGGTCGCGGCGGGACCGCACCAGTAACCGGTCTGCTGGACCTGGTAGTCGATCTCCAGCCAGCGCGCGTTGCTCGTGCGCCCGGCGTCGACGCGCAGCCTGGTTCCCGGCTTGTCGTACCCGGAGGCGAGGGCCGTGCCGGCCGTCGAGCCGTGTGCCCGTACGTCCACGACCGGGGCGGCGGGGGCGGGGGAAGCCTGAGCGGTGCCGGGGAGAAGAAGTGCTCCGATCGCGAGTGCTGCGATCGTGCCGGGGACGAGTCTCGCGCGCATGAGGGCTCCTGTGGGGGCGGGGCCGTAAGGGGACGTCACGGGGCCGGGCGGGGTGGGGCTGTCCGGCCGGGCGGTGACAGGGGACAGCGTGGTGGCCCGGCGGCGACGGGCACAAGCGCTGTAAGTCCAGGCTTACGGGAGGGAGTTCGCCGCCCTACCCACGCGCCGCCCGACGGTCCTCGGCAGCCAGCAGCGCACGCCCCTCGGCGGTCGCCACGTGAAAGGCACGGCCGGCTGTGCGGACCGTGGTGGTCAGGCCCGCCGCACGCAAGACGTTCATGTGCTGGCTGACGGCCGGGTGGGTCACCTGGAGCATCCGGGCCGCCTCCACGGTCGAGCACCCCGTGCGGGTGGCCCGCAGCAGGTCGGCGCGGGTCTGCCCGAGGAGACGGCCGAGAGAGCTCGGGCCCGCTGCCCGTTCCGGGGCCCCCGCGCCCTCCGCCCAGTCGGCCGAGTGGTGGATGGGGTGCACCAGGACGGGCGGCAGGCCACCGTCCGCCAGGGTGGTCGGGGTGGGCCAGCAGAAGAACGACGGCTGGAGCACCAGGCCCCGCCCGTTCAGCCGCAGATGCTGTTCGACCGGGTAGGTGACCTCCAGCACGGGCGGCCGCCACCGGACGTCCGGTCCGAGACCTGCCAGCAGCGCCTCGGTGCCGCCGTCCATCAGATGCCGGGTCCGCAGCGCCCGGTCGGCCTCCAGGGCCGCGCGGACGTGCCGCCAGTGCGGTACGAGCACCTCCGCCTGGTAGGCGTGGAGCGCCTTGCCCAACCGTGCGAGCGCGTCCGGGTCGCCCTCGGCCAGGGCGGCGGCCCAGCCGGGCAGCCGTCTCGTCCCGGCCAGCCGGGTCAGCTCCGCCCGCAGCCTGGGCCGGGGCGTAGCGAGCAGGGTGTCGACGGCGGCCCGGAGCGTGGTGCGGTCGCCGGACGTGGGGGTGAGGAAGTCGGGGGAGTACCCGCGGGGCGGCAGGAGCGGGGAGAGCAGCCGGCGGCTCTCCGGGAGCCGGGGCCGCACCCAGCGCCGCCAGGCGCCGAACACCCTTTCACCGTCCGTCCGTTGCAGGGTCTGCACGCTGTTGGTGATCTCCCACAGGAAGTCCGGGCCCGATGCCACCCTGACCCGCGTCAGGTCCTCGGGGGTGAAGTGGATCCGCAGCATGGACGCTCCAGGGGAAGGCGAGTCAGGCCGCCGCACCCGGGACCCCAGCCGGCCACCGCACCCGCGGCCCGGCCGGCTGCCCACCGTGCGAACACCGGCGGGGAGCGGGGAGCAGCCCTCTTCCCGCACCGACGGCGAACAGGCCACTACCCGCCACCGCCACGGGATATGCCGGGCGTGGGGATCTCCCGCGCCTGCGCCAGGAACGCGTCGAACGTGCGCGGCTCGCCCCCGGTCAGCTCCCGTACCGCCGTCGTCACCTCGGACATCGCGCCGGCCGCCGGCTCCGCGTAGAGCATCAGGAGGTCGTCCACGAACCAGCCGGGCGCGGGGCAGCCCCTGCGCCCGCAGTCCCTCGGCCGCCCCCCAGCGGAGCGACCGATCACGGACGGGCAGGGAGAGCCGGGCGGCGATGTCGTACGCGTCGATGTACGCCACCCGGCCCGCGCCGTACGGCCCTGCCAAGGCGCCGCCGTGGGCGAAGCCGCCATCGCCGGAGAAGAAGTTCCCCATCGTCCGAGAAGGCGTCCGGAGCCTCGCCCTCCGTACCGGAGGGTTCATCCGTTTATCGCGGTGGCGGCGGCGGCTTCAGGACGCGGCCGGACCGGGTGCCCTCTGCCTCAGAGCGTTCTCCAGGCGTTCGACTGCGGTGGTCAGGATGCCCGTGGACGCCGCGAACGAGAGCCGTACGTGCTGTTCCGCGGTCGGCCCGAACGCGCTTCCGGGAGTGACGACCACTCCGGTGCGGTCGATCAGCCAGGCGGCGCACTCCTGGGCCGAGCCGAATCCGAGGCCGGAGACGTCGGGCAGCACGTAGAACGCCCCTTCGGGATCCGCGCAGGAGATGCCGGGGATCCTGTTGAGCCCGGCGACCAGGAGTCGGCGCCGGTCGTCGTACCGGGCCACCATCTCCTCGACGCAGCCGCGGGTTTCGTCGGCGAGTGCGGCGAGCGCGCCGTGCTGGACGAACGAGGCGGCGCAGCCGACGGTGTGCTCCTGGACCTTCACGACCTCCCGCATCACGGCGGCCGGGCCCGTCACATAGCCCAGCCGCCAGCCCGTCATGGCGTAACTCTTGGAGAAGCCGTTGACGGTCAGGGTCCGGCCCTCGCAGCCCGGCCGGGCGGCCAGGCTGAGATGAGGCCGGTCGCCGTAGCGGATGTACTCGTAGATCTCGTCCGCGAGCACGACCAGGTCGTACCGGTCGGCGACGCGTGCGACGGCGTCGGCCTCGGTGGCCGTCAGCATGCGGCCCGTCGGGTTGTTGGGCGAGTTCAGCAGGATCGCTCGGGTGCGCGGGGTGACGGCGGACGCCAACTGCTCCGCGCTGATGGTGAAGTTGTCCCGGGGATCGAGAGGGACATCGACCGGGCGCCCGCCGAGCAGGGTGATCATCGGTGCATAGCTGACCCAGGCCGGCGACGGCAGCAGCACCTCGTCGCCGGGCCCGATGACGCCCGCGAGGGCGATGTAGGCGGCGTGCTTGGCCGAAGGGGTGACGATGATGTCGGTGCCCGGGTCGGCGACGATCCCGTTGTCCCGCAGCAGTTTGGCGGCGATCGCCTCGCGCAGCCGGGGGATGCCGCGACTCGGCGTGTAGTGCGTGAGGCCGGACCGCAGAGCCTCGACCGCCGCGTCCACCACGTGTGCGGGCGTCGGGAAGTCGGGTTCGCCGCCGCTGAGGTTGAGCACGTCGACGCCCCGGGCCTTCTGCCGCTGGACCTCGTCGAGCAGGGCGACGGTGGGTGAGCGCCCGATGGAAGCGGCGACCGGCGGGGGCCCGGCCCTCACGCGGCGACCCGCCCGGCCGTGGGCAGCGCCCGCTCGACGCTGCTCACCTCGGCGGTACGGGCGAGCATGAGCAGCGCCGCGTCCTGAAGCTCCTGGTCGCCCGTGGCCGTCGCGTCCTCCAGCACCTCGACGGCGAAATCGCGGTCGTGCGCCTCCCGGGCGGTCATCAGCACGACCAGATCGGTGGCGACCCCGGTGAGCAGAAGCGTCCCGATCTTCCGGGACCTGAGCAGCGATTCGAGGTTCGTGCCGTAGAAGGGGCTCACCCGCTGCTTCACCACGACGTTCTCACCGGGCTCGGGCGTCAGCCTCTCGTGCACCTGGGTCCCCCAGCTGCCGAGGGTGAAGCGGCGCTCGGGGTCGGGCGGCCCGAACAGGTCCGACGCGGGAGGCCAGTCCTCGTAATGGCTGCTGTAGCCGAGGACGACGTAGATGACGGGGATGTTCCGGGAGCGGGCCCGCGCCACGGCCTGAGCCGTACGTTCGATCACGTTGCGGCGCGCCACCTCCTCCCGGCACACGTGCGCGTAGTGCCCGTCGGGGTGGACGAGTTCGTTGACCATGTCGAGGACGAGCAGTGCTGAGCGGGACATCTTCAACCTCGTATCGCCAGGGGTCGGGGGGTGTTCAGGTCGGCGGGCCGCAGCAGGTGCGCCGCGACGTCGTCCGCGTCGCGCATGAACTCGCTCCAGCCCGCGGGGCCGGTCGCGACGACCTGGGTGAAGTAGCGGGAGTGCTCGGTGGGAATGCCGAGCACATGGAGTCCGGGTTCCGGGCGGCCGTCGGAGCGGACCGGATGGAACGGCGACCGGGACACCGCGAGGCCGCCGGTGGGGAATTCCCCGCCGTTGACGAACTCGCTCCACAGTCCGCGGCGCAGCAGCGCACGGGTCAGCGCGGAGGTGTCGGCACGGACGTCGACCGCCGGGATCCGGGCGTCGATGACGGTCTCGACCTCCTCACGGGCGCCCCCGACCTGCGGCGAGGTGACGGTGAACCTTCCCGCCCCGGCATCCGCCGCGAACCGGGCCTGCGGACCGATGACGCGGAGCACCCCGGCTTCGATCAGGGCACGCGTCTCGCGCAGCCTGACCAGGGGCGGCCCCGCCGCGAGGAAGGCGCTGCGCGGGGCGTACCAGTCGATCAGGTCGTCCCGGTGCGAACTCGGCTTCAGGCCACCGAAGTCGGTGAGCTCCCGGATGATCCAGCGCAGGCTGCGCAGGACGTCCAGACCGGCCTTGACCGGGGAGTCCACGTTGCCCCGTTCCGCCTCGCGTACGTCGGCGTCCACGGCGGCGAGCAGTTCCTTGTCGAATGCGGCCCGGTCGGCGAACGTCCGCCCGGCGAACGGCAGCGCCAGGGTGTCGAAGTCGAGGCCGGGCAGCCCGGCCAGGCCGAAGTCGACCGCGTGGCGCGCCAGTTCGGCGATGGAACGGCCTCCCCCGGCCCGCACCCGGGCGACGAACTCCTCGGCGGTGGCCGCTCCCGAGCGTTCCCGCAGCACGGCCGTGAAGTGGACGAAGTCGACCTCCGCCATCAGGCGGGGCGTCAGATGCCTTCGCATGTCGAGGCGTTCGGACCCCGACGCGGCGCGGACGAGTTCCTCGGTGAAGAAGACCGGACGGTGCAGGAACCCCCCGGGCTTCTGGTTGCGTCCGCGCGCCGGCTGCGGGAAGCCGCTGCGCGAACCGGCGACGAGGAAGGGCTCGTTGCCGCTGGGCAGGTAGACCAGGCCGTCCCGGGACTCGGTGAACCGGCCGCCGCGCCCGACCGTGAGCGCCGCCACCACGTCGTAGAACGTGAGTCCCATGCCGATCACACCGGCCTTGCTGCCCGGTGCGACAGCGGACAGCGGCATGTCGGCGGCCGAACCGCCGGGGATGAAGCGCAGGGCCGGATCGCTCTCGGCGAACCGCTGGAGCTCCCGCAGATGTCCTGACAGCCGTGGCCGCGCGTGACCGGTGGCCAGAGCCGCCCTGTCGACGCGGATCTCCCTCCCGTCGTCGAGGGTGAGGCAGTAGCCCTCTCCCTCTTTCCGCAGGTCGGTCACGGTGGCGACGAGCCGGTGCAGGGTGACGGAGGGGGGCAGGTGCCGTTCGATCGCGTCGAGGAGGAAGAGCAGGTACCGCCCGTAGAGGCCGCGCGGCGCGTAGTCGTTCGCGTGATCGTGACCCGGTTCGGTCATGTCCCACCACTGGGCGAACGAGGGCCCGGCTCCGGGTCGGGCGGGCCCGGTGTCCGGCGGTCCGGAGAACGCGGTGATCTCCCCGGCCACCGTGTTCATCAGATACCAGTCCGGCTGACCGGTGCGCCAGATCCGGCCGCAGCCGACCTGTACGGCGTCGATGAGGTGGATCTCCACCGGCCCCGGTACCCCGGCCGCCCGGGCGGCGAGCCGCTCCAGGATGCTCAGGGCCCGTGGGCCGCCCCCGACGATCGCGAGCCTGGCCGGCGCGCTCATACGGCGGCCCCTCGGGACATCGTGAGGACGAGGGCGGCCAGGCGGGCCCCGTCGTCGCCGAGCCGGTCGGCGTACCGCTGCACGATCCGCCGCTCCCGGGCGGCGGCCAGCCGGCTGCCGCCGTTGCGCATCCGGCTGTGCTGGATCTGCCGGGAGAGCGCCATCCGCTCCTCCAGGAGCGCGATGACCTTCTCGTCGAGCGCGTCGATCCCGGCCCGCCAGGCCGCGATGGATTCCGTGGCCTCGCCACTCACACCGCCCTCTCCCTCCCGGACACCGCCGGTCAGGGACCCCGCACCCGTGCTCACGCGCCCACCACCGCCAGCACGTCGGCCTCGACGAGCAGGCCCCCCGGCAGGTGCACCCAAACCGTCGTGCGGGCCGGCGCGACCTCGCCGAACACCTCGTCGAACAGCTCGTTCATGGCCGCGAAGTCTTCCTCGCGCGCCAGATAGATCCTGACCATCAGCACATCGGAGACGCCGGCACCGGCGGTGCCGAGCAGCTCCTGGAGGTGGGTGAACACGGCGCGGGCCTGCTCACGGAAGCCCGGCACGGGCCCGTCGAGCCGGCCGGGGACGAACGGGACCTGGCCCGAGACCGCCAGCAGCGGTCCGCGGCGTACGACGGGTGAGTAGCGTGCGGCCGGGGCCGGAGCGCCGGGCGCGGAGAACGTCTCGCTGAGCATCAATGACCTTTTCCGGAGAGATACGGGAAGGGGTTCGGGGCATCGGCGCCGGGCCGGCCGCTGTCAGACCGGTCCGGACCGGCGCTGCCCGGCGGCGGCCGATTCGTACGCCTCGATCTCGGGGAGACGGCCGAGCGTCTCGGCGATCGGGTCTCCCGGCTCCAGCAGCCGGCGGAGCAGCGGCTCGGCGATCCGCACCGGGCTCTCCACCTCTCCGCAGGTCAGCCGCCGGGCCGCCAGATCGACGGTGACGGGCAGCCAGGGATCGGCTTCGACCGCGGCCCACAGCCGCTCGATCACCTCGTGGTCGACCTCGGCCGTCCACAGGCCCCGCATGGTGGCGTTGCCCCGGAAGATGTCGCCGAAGCGGCTGGCGACGATCACCTCGAACCCCGCGCTCTGGAGCGCCCAGACGGCCGATTCGCGGGAGGAGCCGGTGCCGAAGTCGCGGCCGGCGATCAGGACGGTCGCACCCTGGTGGGCGGGCTGGTTGAGGACGAACGCCGGGTCCGCCCGCCAGTCCGCGAACAGGATGTTCGTGAAACCGTTCGGCCGGAAGTACGGGACGAAACGGGCCGGGGCGAGCTGGTCGGTGTCCACGTCGTCACGGCGCAGGGGGACCGCGGTCCCCCTGCGGAGGGCGGGCTCGCTCACAGGTCCTCCGGAGTGGTGAGGCGGCCGGAGACAGCCGTGGCCGCCGCGACACGGGGTGAGACCAGGTGGGTCCTGGACTGTTTGCCCTGACGCCCCTCGAAGTTGCGGTTGCTGGTGGACGCGGCCCGCTCGCCCGGGGCGAGGCGGTCCTCGTTGAGGGCGCAGCACATCGAGCAGCCCGCGCCTTCGCGGAAGTCGGCGCCGGCCTCGGCGAACACCTGGTCCAGCCCCTCGGCCTGCGCCTGCCGCCGGACGGCGGCCGAGCCCGGGACGATCAGCAGGTGCACACCGTCGGCCACCCGGCGCCCGGCGAGGACGGCCGCGGCATCCCGCAGATCCTCGATCCGCCCGTTGGTGCAGGAGCCGAGGAAGACGGTGCTCACCGAGAGGTCCCGCACGGCCTGGCCGGGGCGCAGCCCCATGTAGTCCAGGGACCGCCGGGCCGAGGCCCACTCTTCCTCGGTGGCGAAGTCCGACCTGGTGGGGATCGACCCGTCGATCAGCAGGTTCTGCGCCGGGTTGGTCCCCCAGGAGACCCGGGGGCCGACGGCGGCGGCGTCGATGTGCACGACGTCGTCGAACCGGGCGTCGTCGTCGCTGCGCATCGCGCGCCACCGCGGCTCCGCCTCGGCGAACGCGTCGGCCCGGCCCTGGGCCTCCAGCCGGCCGCGGAGGTAGTCGATCGTCGTGTCGTCGGCGGCCACCAGGCCCGCCCGCGAACCGGCTTCGATGCTCATGTTGCAGAGCGTCATCCGGCCTTCCACGGAGAGCCCGCGGACGGCCTCGCCGCGGTATTCGATGATGCTGCCCTGCCCGCCCCCGGTGCCGATCTGCGCGATCAGCGCCAGCGCCAGGTCCTTCGCCGTGGCCCCGTCCGGCAACGCCCCGGAGACCTCGACGGCGAGGTCCCCCGGCCGGTGCACGGGCAGGGTCTGGGTGGCCAGGACATGCTCGACCTGGCCCGTGCCGATGCCGAAGGCGAGCACGCCCAGCGCGCCGAGCGTCGAGGTGTGCGAGTCGCAGCAGACGATCGTCATCCCCGGCTGGGCGAGGCCGAGTTCGGGGACGATGACATGCACGATCCCCTGGTCCGCGTCGCCCAGCCGGTGGAGCGGGATGCCGAACTCGGCGCAGTTGGCGCGGATCAGCTCGCGTTGCCGCCGCCCCGCCAGGTCCTCCAGGGCGCCTTGTCTGGTCGGGGTGTTGTGGTCCTCGACGGCGAGAGTGCGGTCGGGGCGGCGGACTCTTCTGCCGGACGCCCTCAAGTCGTCGAAGGCCCGGGGCGTGTTGACCTCGTGCAGGACGTGCAGGTCGACGTAGAGCAGATCGGCGCCGTCGTCGAGCGGGCGCACCACGTGCTGGGACCAGATCTTCTCGGCGAGCGTCCTGCCCATCTCAGGCCGCCACCGGCTCGACGGCCCGGGTGAGCCGGAAGACGGACCAGAGCATGTCGATGGGCCGGGTCTCGGAGATGAACGCGAGGCCGTACCGCTCGGCCGACGGCGCGGTGGTGAGCGCCGCCTCCACCCGGCCGGCCCGCGCGGCGAGCGCGGCCGCGCTGGTGGAATCGGTCAGGACGGTCTCCTTGACGCTCATCCCCTCCGGCAGCAGCTGCTCGATCAGCGGTACGGGGGCGGGGTGGCTGGCGATCCGGACCGGCCCGGAGGGAGTGCTGCCCGGCACCACCGCGATGCCGTACAGGGGGGTCCGGTAGTGGTAGGCGCCGACCAGGCTCAGCTCCGTGTTCATGTAGAACTCGGACACGTTGGCGTACGCGTTGGCCACCACCAGCAGATCGGCCGAGCCCTGGAGCACCGCTCTGGACGCGGCTTCGTAGCTGTGGAACAGCGCGGGGGTCTGCTCGACGGAGTCACCGGGGAGCCGCGCTATGAGGTGCGTGGCCGCCAGTTCGCTGCTCGTGCCGGCCGGCCCCAGGGTGGCCACCTTCCAGCCCCTCGCCGTCGTGGGCATGGAGATGTCCAGGAATTTCTGGTCTGTCGGTTGCTGCACTGTCTTCCTTCCACCGGTGCTTGCGGGGAGCGGGGCGTGGGAGTTCATCGGGGCGGCACGGGAGTGAGCCAGGTGGCGTAAGCGGGGCGCCGTCCCCGTACCACCTCGGTGTAGACATCGCCGAGTCGCCGGGTCAGGTCCCCAGCCCGGCCCGTGCCCACCGGGCGGTGGTCGATCGAGGTGACGGGGCAGACCTCGACACCCGTACCGGTGGTGAACACCTCCTGGGCCTCGTCCAGTTCGGCCCGCCCCACCGGCCGTTCCGCGACCGGCAGGCCGAACTCCCGTGCCAGCAGTTCGATCACCGTGGCCCGGGTGATGCCGGGCAGGATGTCGGCGGTGACGGGCGGGGTCGCGATGCGGCCGTCCCGGCCGACGACGAAGACGTTGGACGTGCTCGCCTCGGTGAGGTTGCCGTCGAGACCGAGCATCAGCGCGTCGTCGCAGCCGTCGGCGTACGCCTCCTCCACGGCCAGGGCGTTGTTGGCGTACGTGCCGGTGATCTTGGCCGCCGACGGGATGCTGACGGACGGCACGCGCCGGAAGCTGCTGACCTTGCAGGCCAGACCCTCGCTCGGGACGTAGGGCCCCATCCGCACCGTGGTGAGCGTGAACTGCGCGGAGACCCCGCTCAGCCGGACGCCGAAGGGGGTGCCCGGTTCGAGCGCCAGCTTGTAGGCGAGCGGGCGGATGTAGGTGTCGCCGTCGCAGCCGTTGCGCCGCAGCAGGTCCAGGACGACGCCGCTCAGGTCGTCCACGGTCAGCGGCAGCCGGATCCGCAGCGCGCCGGCGGAGCGCTCCAGGCGTTCCAGGTGCTCACGGAGCCGGAAGACCGACAGACCGGCCGTGTCTTCCCGGGCGTAGGCACGGATGCCCTCGAAGACACCGGTCCCGTAGTGCAGGGCCTGGGTGCTCACGGGCAGGCCGACGGTGTCGGCGCGGACGAACTCCCCGTCGTGGAAGGCGAACCGGGGCGAGGCCACGGCGGTCGTGGTCATCGCGTGCCACGCCCCGCGGCGATCGCCAGGGCGGCCGCCCGCTCGGGCTCCGCGCCGGAGCCGCGCCGGTCGTGGATGCGCGCGGCCTTCCAGCTGACCATCGCGCCCGTGCTGGTGATGGCGTCCATGGAGCCGAGCACGACCTCGCAGGCGACGTGGAAGGCGTCCGCGACGGCCCGCCGGATCGCCACGCGGTCGATGGCGGCCCCGGCCGCCTCGTCGACGGGTTCGAGGTTGACGGTGACGAGGTCCTGGCCGTCGGCCTCGTCGATGAGGAGGAAGTAGTCGATGACACCGCGGATATGGGTGAAGAGCGTCTGTTCGAGGTCGAACGCGGTCACCCGCCGTCTGGCGAGGTGCAGCGCGTCCCGGGTCCGGCCGATCGGCTGCATCACCTCGGAGACCGAACCGGGCTCCGCGAAGAGCCGCACCAGGTCGCCGGTGCGGTACCGCACGAGGGGCTTGGCCCCCCGGTAGAGGTGGGTGACGACGAGCTCGCCCTCCCGTACTCCGCCCACCGCCTCGACCGCCCGCCCGGTGTCGGGGTCGATCACCTCGATGAGGTTGTTCAGGGGAACGGTGTGCAGCCGGCCGTCGGCGTGGCAGGCGGCCATGATCGACGCTTCCTGGGAGGCGTACATGCAGTTGTAGACGGCGGCCGACCACAGCGCGCCCAGGTTCTCGAGCATGGCGGGCGAGGTGAGTTCCCCGAGGGTGAGGATGAGCCGGACGCTCAGGCGGCCGTGGAGGTCGATTCCCGCCGCGCGGGCCGCCTTGGCCAGCGAGATGGCCATGCCGGGGGTGCAGACGATCGCGGTGACGCCGAGCTGTTCGAGGAGCGCCAGCGCGCGCGGGAAGCCGACGACCGGCGAGTGCGGCCACATCTTGACGACGGTGTGGCCCAGGTTGCGCAGTACGTCGCCGAAGGTGTCTCCGGTCGAGTGGAGTTCGGTGGGCCCCATGACCGCGACGACGTGACGCTCGCCGTGCTGGGCGAAGATCTTCTCGTACGCCAGGGTCAGGGCCGTGTTGTTGACGATGGAGTCCCGCTCGTCACGGGGGCACGGGGTGGCCCGGCCGGTCGTTCCGGTCGTCTCGTAGTAGACCCAGGCCCGGTCGATGGGCTGCGACATGACGTCGAACAGATCCGCCCGCAGATCGTCCTTGGTCGTGAACGGCACCGAGGCGAAGTCCTGGGGGCTGACCGGCCCGGCCGCCGGCACCGTCACGCCGCTCAACCGGGCGGCGTAGAAAGCTGAGTTCGCCCGGGCGTAACGGATGGTCTCCGCCGCCCGCTCCATCTGGAGCGAGTGCAGTTCCCCGGGCTGCCAGCCGCCGTCGTGGAGCCGTCGCTGCTCGGCCAGGGTGCTCTGGGCGTAGGCCGCGAGTTCCGGCCTGAAGAGGGTGAACACCGGTGTCCTTTCGATCGGTTGTCATGGAGGTCGGCGAGCATCTGTGGAAGGCGGTCCCGGCGCGGGCCCGGACCGCCCCGATTCATCCGGCCCGGCCGGGCTCGCCGAGCAGCGCGCCCTCGGACCGGTCGAGATCGACCACCACCCAGGTGCTCAGCTCCTTCCAGGCCCGCACTCCGCGCTGGTGGTCCGGGTGGCTCTGGTACCTCTCCAGCGCGGCCCGGTCCGTGAACAGCCCGATGACGGCGAAGTCGTGGGCCGCCTCGCGGGGAGTGGTGTTGCGGCCGACCGACCAGGACCGGATCTCCGGGATGTGCTCGGGGTGCCCGCGCGAGATGCGTTCGGCCTCCACCGCCCGGGGGTCGTCCCAGGTGACGCCCGGAAGGAAGCGGAAACAGACGATGTGGCTGATCATCTCCGTGCCCCGGTCAGCCGGGTACGGGAGCGAGGTCGGCCGCCAGACGCTCGCGGAGGACGGAGATGTCCTCGCAGTCGCTCTCGGCGCGCTCGAAGATGTACCGGCGGTAGATCTCGTCCAGTTCGGCCTTGTCGATCTCCAGCCCCAGCTCGCCCAGAAGGTGGCGCAGCACCGCCCGGCCGGAGTGCCGGCTGATCAGCAGGCTGCGCTCCCTGCCGAACCGGGCCGGCTCGACGTACTCGTACGTCGCCGGGTTGCGGAGCATGCCCGCCTGGTGGATCCCCGCCGCCGTGCCGAACGCGTACTTGCCGAAGATCGCCTTGTTCCGGGGCTCCTCCAGCCGGATGATCTCGCGCAGCCGGTTGTAGACGCTGTAGATGCCCGCCAGGTCGGCCGTGGAGTACAGGCCGATCCGCTCGCCCTTGTAGGCGAGGAAGGCGCAGACCTCCTCCATGGCGGTGTTGCCGGCGCGTTCGCCGATGCCGCCGACCGTGACCTGGACGTCGTCGGCACCGGCCTCCAGCCCCGCGATGGCGTTGGCGGTCGCGACACCGAAGTCGTTGTGGCAGTGCACACCGATGCGCACCGGGGCGGGCGCCCACGACCGGATCCGGGCGATGAGGTCGCCGAACTCCGCGGGGGACGCGCAGCCGGAGGTGTCGGCGACGGGGATGTAGCGGGCCCCGGCCTCCACCGCCCGCTCGGTGAGCTGCTGCAGATAGCCGAGGTCGCCGCGGGTGGCGTCCTCGATGCCCACGGCCACGGTCTCCACCCCGAGGGAGGCGGCGAACCGCGCGGCGTCGACGGCGTCCTCGATCGCCTGCTGCCGGGTGATGCCGAGCTTGTGCTCCAGGTGGATGTCGCTGCCGGTGCCCATGATCTGGAGTACGTGGTTGCGGCCGCCCGCCGCCTGCACCGCCGTCTCGACGTCGTCCCGGCGGGCCCGGGAGAGGGTGGCCACCCGGGCCCGGGAGAGCGCCGCGGACACCGCCTGGGTGGCGTCGAAGTCGTTGGACGAGGACGCCGGGAATCCGGCCTCGATGATGTCCACGCCCAGCGCTTCGATCCGCAGAGCCAGATCGAGTTTGTCCTGGGAGGACATGGCGTTGGCGGGGGCCTGTTCTCCGTCGCGCAGCGTCGTGTCGAATATCTCGATGCGCCGCGGTTCTTTCCTGGTCATTTCTCGGACTCCTTGGATCGAGGAGAGCCGTCGGGGCGCTCCCTGGAACTCCTGCCGTCCTGATGCGCGCGGACCGTTCAGTCGACCGGCCGCACCGGCTGCTCCCATACGACGAATCCGACGGCGCCCTTCGGACTGCGCGGGGTGTGAACGCTGTCCGGTGGCATGACCAGCAGGCTGCCCGCCGGATAAACCCCGTCGTCGGTCTCGATCTCACCCTCGAGAATCCAGATGATCTCGTATCCGGGATGCCGGTGCGGCTGGGCTTTCCCGTTCGGCATGTAGCGGACGATGGCCGCTGCCGGACCGTCCGCGCCGGTTTCCCGCGTCGAGTACAGCGAATGCATTTCCACGCCGACGCGCCCGTCGCGCATCAGCGGCTGGAACTCGTAATCCATGGGGCCGAACGATTTCCCCGGTATGCCTCCGTACAGCTGGGGAAGCGCGTTCGTGCCGTTCTGTTCCGACATGCTCATCCTTCTACTTCCGGTTCTGGGGCGGAGCGGGGTTTCAGTCGCCGACCTTGCCGGGGATGCCGTCGATCCAGGCGTCCCGGTGCGTGTCGGCGGCGGCCTGGTCGGAGAAGGCGTACGTCTTGAGCAGCCACCGGCCGAGCGCACGCGTGGGGTCCTGGACCTCGATCTGCTCCCGGTTGTGCAGGGCGCTCTGGTTGGCGAACGTGAGCACGTCGCCCTGCTGCATGCGGTGCCGCTGCTTGGGCACCCGGGTCAGCGCGTTCTTCAGCGCCAGCAGGGCGTCCTTGGCCTCGACGGGCGCGTCATCGGCGGCCGTGGTGTGGGTGTCGAGGTAGCGCAGCGAGGAGACCCCGCTGAGGATCGGGTGCGACGGCGTGCTGTCGAGTTCGGTGTTGGCGTCGCGGGAGACCACGTCGAACGGGGTGACGAAGTAGGGTTCGCGGAGCACCTGCTGGGTCTCGGCCGACAGCTCGGCCAGGAGCCGCCGCCCGGCGACGAAGCCGGTGTAGACCAGGTCGTCGGGCGGGCAGCGCATGCCCAGCAGCGTGATGTAGTCGGCCCGGACGGGGTGGGCCGTGCGGTCGTTGTGGAACACGACTTCGCCGCCGTTGTAACCCGTCTGCTGTCCCAGATACTTGTTGATGGCGACGACGTCGATGAAGAAGTCCCCGCCGAACCGGTTGGCGTAGGAGAGCAGCGGGGTCCGGGTGATCTGGGCCAGCAGCTCCAGGAATCCCTCGCCGATGAACGTGACCTTCCGGCTCTTCTTCTCGGCGGAGGGGTCCTCGTTGCCGATGTCCGGAAGGTCTTCGTCGACCGGGCAGTTCCGCAGGACATGCGCCTCCGAAACGCCCGAGGAACGTTCCTCCCTGATCCGGTCGGCGGCGCGGAGCAGCCTTTCGGGAACTCCGCCGTCGATCACGAGCTTGGAGACGCGGTCACTGAATGCGAGATAGTCCTCGTAGGGACTCACCTCGACGGTTTCCAGCCTTTCAATGAGCTGCGAGCGTTCACTGTCCGTCAGAACGAGCAGGGCTTCCAAAACCGACTCCCGGAATCGCTTGATGGGGCACGGTTATTCAAGCAACCTGCCGCATTCCCCACATCGGCTGACGGTCGAGACCGGCCTCCACCTATGGAGGATGTGCGTACGGGCACGGGTGGCCCGGGGGCATGGCAAAGAAGGCGCTGACCGCCCCAGCCGGGGTGGTCCGCGCCTTCTTTGTCATGCCCCCGCTCGGGGGCGGGTGTCAGTGGGCGTCGTAGATGCCCCGGTAGTGGCCGAGGGCGGTCTCGTGGATCTTCTCGCCGCTCCAGGAGTCGAAGCGGCCGGGGGAGAGCCGGTCGGGGTCGAGAAGGGCGTCGCCGGTGCCCAGCAGCATGTTCGCGATCTGCCGGCCCACCCCACCGGCGTGGGTGACCCAGGAGGCCTCCGCGAACCACAGACCGGGCACCCCGGCGGCCGGTCCCACGAGGGGCAGTTCGTCGGGGGTGAGAGCGAAGACCC
This sequence comes from Streptomyces sindenensis, assembly GCF_014649035.1. GTDB lineage: Bacteria > Actinomycetota > Actinomycetes > Streptomycetales > Streptomycetaceae > Streptomyces > Streptomyces sindenensis. The sequence goes on along the minus strand of NZ_BMSG01000019.1, from coordinate 116,300 downwards.
CGTTGAGCCTGCGCCCCAGGGGCGCCTGCCGGAAGGCCGGCACCAGAGCGAGGGCCTCTTCGATCGCTGTACCGAACTCCGCCTCGGGGAAGGGGAGTTCGGCGGAGGCCAGCTCCGGGCCCGGGGTGAGGGGCAGTGCGGTGTGGGCGTAGCTGCCCAGCCCGTACCGGCGGCCGTGGCGGCGGGTGTAGACCGCCTGGTCCGGGTAGCGGACGATCGGGGTGTCCAGCGGGGTGTCGTCGAGCCCGGGCAGTTCGGCGGTGAACACATAGGGGTGCTGGACGTCGACCATGGGGAGCCGCACCCCCGCCTGCGCCGCCAGGACCGGGCCCCAGATGCCGGTGGCGAGCACGACCCGGTCGGCCGGGATCAGTCGGGCGTCCTCGCCCGCCCGGACGCCGACCACCGCGCCGCGCTCGATCTCCAGCCCGCGTACCGCCGTGTTCCAGTGGAAGCGGACCCCACCGCGCTCGGCGGCGTCGACCAGGGCATGGGTGAGCGCCGCCGGATCCGCGGCCCCGTCGGCCGGGATGTACAGCGCCCCCAGGGCCTTCTCCGCGTCGACCAACTCCGGTGCCAGCGCGGCGGCTTCGGCCGCGCCGATCACCCGCGCCCCGATGCCGAGGGCCCGGCCGTGCTCGACGTCGCGGTGGGACTGCTCCAGACGGTCGGGGCCGGTCGCGATCTCCAGGCAGCCGACCTGCCGGAAGACCGGCACGGGCGCGGTGCGCGAGAGCTCCAGGTAGGTGGCGACGCTGTCCTTCGCCAGCACGGCCAGTTCCTCGGTGGCGCTGAGCTGCCCGACGAACCCGGGTGCGAGCCCCGTGGATCCGGGCAGGGTGGCCCGGTCACGGGCATCCAGCACCGTCACCCGGTCGTGTCCCAGCTCGGCGAGGTGATGGGCCACCGAGGCCCCCACCACTCCGGCGCCGACGACCAGGATCTCTTCCGTAGCCATGACTCTCCGTCCTCGGTATCCACTTCGATATACCCGCCGTGCGGGTGTGGATCAATTTTGGCGGCAGTGATGCTATGTTTCGCGAACATCGTTCGGCAATACCGATTGCGAGTGAAGCAATGGTGCAATCTGTTCAGCGTGCGGTGCACATTCTACGAGAGCTGGCCACCGCCGGTCCTCGTCTGGGTGTCACGGAACTCGCGGCTCGGATCGGGGTATCAAAACCGACCGTGCACGCGCTGCTGCGCACCCTGGAAGCGGAGGGGCTGGTACGCCAGGAAAGGGAGACCAACAAGTATCTCCTCGGTTCCGGCCTGCTCCGCCTCGGCAACGCGTACCTGGAGACCCAGGAACTCCGGTCGCGCACCCTTCCCTGGGCCGACGCCCTCGCCGAACGCACCGGCGAAGCCGTCTGGGTCGCCGTACTGGACAACGACCGGTACGTCCTCGTCGTGCATCACGTGCTCCGGCGGGGGAGCGGCGTACAGATCCTGGAACTCGGCGCCAGCATTCCCTGGAACACCTGCGCGCTCGGCAAGGCGATCGTGGCCTTTCTGCCGCAGCAGGAGCAGGAAGCCCTGCTCCAGGGCGAGTTGGCCAGGCTGACCGGACAGAGTGTCGCGGACCCCGGCACGCTCTCGGCCCAGCTGGAAGAGGTGCGCCGGGTCGGCTACGCCCAGGAGGACCAGGAAAGCGTGCTGGGCGAAGCCGCGATCGCCTCACCGGTGTTCGAGCGGCACGGGTATCTGGCGGGCGCCATCGGCATCGTCGGCCCGGTCGAACGGCTGCTGGCGGACGACCGTCAGCAGTACGCGGTGTCCGTGCGCGAGGTCGCGACCCTGCTCTCCCGCGAGCTCGGAGCGGGCCGGGGCGTCGCCTGGCAGGCCCGGCCCGAGAACTCCGCCCCGCCGGCCCCGTAGGGCGAAGCGCCCCGCCCCGGGACGGCTTGACGCCGTCCCGGGGCGGGGCGCTGCCCGCACGGTCCGTGCCTCAGGAACCCAGCAGGCGTGCGACGTCGACCAGCCGGTGCGAGAAGCCGGACTCGTTGTCGTACCAGCCGAAGATCTTGACGTGGCGTCCGTCGCCGGTGACCGTCGTCAGCTTCGAGTCGAAGATGCAGGACGCGGGGTCGCCGACGATGTCGGTGGAGACCAGGGGGGCGTCCGTGTGGCGCAGGACGCCGGCCAGCGGACCGGCCGCCGCGTCGGCGAACAGCCCGTTGATCTCTTCGACGGTCGTCGGCCGGGAGGTGTACGCCGACAGGTCGGTCAGCGACCCGACCGGGACCGGTACGCGCAGGGACAGACCGGCCAGCCTGCCGTTCAGCTCGGGCAGCACGGCGCCGATGGCCTTGGCCGCACCGGTCGACGTGGGCACGATGTTGAGGGCGGCCGAACGGGCCCGGCGCGGGTCCTTGTGCGGCCCGTCCTGGAGGTTCTGGTCCTGTGTGTACGCGTGCACGGTGGTCATCAGGCCGTGTTCCAGGCCGACTCCCTCGTGCAGCACCTTGGCGAGGGGCGCCAGGCAGTTCGTGGTGCACGAGGCGTTGGAGACGATGTGGTGGGCCGCCGGGTCGTAGTCCTGGTGGTTGATTCCGTACGCGAGGGTGATGTCCTCGTTCGTCGCGGGGGCCGAGATGAGGACCTTCCGCGCGCCGGCCTCGAGGTGCGCCCTGGCCTTGGTGCCGTCGGTGAAGATGCCGGTCGACTCGACCACGACGTCGACGCCCAGCTCGCCCCAGGGCAGCTTGCCCGGGTCGCGCTCCGCGTGGACCGCGATCTTCCGGCCGTCGATGACCAGGGAGTCGCCGTCGGCCTCGACCTGGGCGTCGAGCCGGCCCATGGTGCTGTCGTAGGAGAGCAGATGCGCGAGCGTCGCCGCGTCCGTGAGGTCGTTCACCGCCACGACGTCGAGGTCGGTTCCCCCGGTGAGCGCGGCTCGCAGGAATCCGCGGCCGATGCGGCCGAACCCGTTGATGGCGACCTTGGTGCTCATGTCTTTCTCTTTTCTCTCTGTGGCCGAATGCGTCATGACCGGACGCATCGTGCGGGAACCGAAATCGAGACAGAATTCGGGGAAGCAGCCGGATCCGGAGAAGCGGCCGGTTCTATTTGCGTGCCGCGAGCAGAACTCCGACACCGCCGAGAACCAGCCCGAAGATCGCGGAAAGGTTGAGCGTCTGGCCGATGATCAGCCAGGCGAGCAGGGCCGTGACGGCGGGGGTGAGGAAGAAGAGCGTGCCCACCCGGTTCGCGGCCTGCTTCTTGAGCATGAAATTGAGCAGCAGGAACGTGCCCACGGAATTGATGAGGACGATCCAGGCCAGCGATCCGCCGAACGCGCCCCAGTCGGTGACCTCGGGATCCTCCAGCGTCAGGGTCAGGATTCCCATCACCGGGGCGCTGGCGAGGAAGTGCACGGCCGTGCTGCTGCGGACGTCGGCTCCCGGGGTGAACCGCTTCTGATAGACGGTGCCCACACTCAGCCCGAGGAGTCCGATGAAGGACAGCACGATCGCGCTGACGGAGAAGTGCAGCGCTCCGCCGACCGCGAGCAGCACCCCGGCGCCACCGATGACGAAGCCCAGCCACTGGCGTCCGGTGATCTTCTCGCCCAGGAACATGCCGGCCAGCAGGGCGATCAGCACGGGGTTGAACCCCTGGATCAGCGCCACGACGCCCCCGGGCAGCCCCGCGCCGATGGCCGTGTAGAAGGCGCCGAACTGCACCGCCTGCATCAGGAGGCCGACGACGACGACATGCAGGAGCAGCCGCCCCCGCGGCCAGGACGATCCGCTCACCCCGGCGATCACCGCGAGCAGGACGCCGGCGATCGCGAAGCGGGCGAACGTCAGCAGGAGGGGCGGTGCCGCGTCGGTGCCGAGCACGGCCGCGATGAACGCGCTGCTCCACAGGACCACGAAGACGGCCGGGACCGCAGCTGTGGCCCAGGGCGGCGGCGGGGCGGCGGTGGGCTGCTCCGCCGGAGCAGTCTTCAGATCGTCGCGTTGCATGGCGGAGACGCCTCCCACGGGGAAAAGTAACCGTACAGACAGGTTCGCTGGAACCCTACCGAGCTGTGGATCAACCAGTCAATGTGGTTACCCTGACGGCATGAACTTCGCATTTGTCAGTGGCAGCGTGGCCCTTGACTTCGTCGGAACGGTGCAGGCCCGACGCGATGCCCCGCTGGACCTCCTGACCACATCGGCCGATCTGTCCGCCTGGTGCGCCGCCTCGGGGGTTCTCGACGACCCGCCGACGGCGACGCACACCGACCTGGAGGCGGCGGTGGATCTGCGGGAAGCCGTCTACCGCCTGTTTCTCGCCTCGGCCTCCGGCTCTCCGTACGTCCCGGAGGACTGCGCCGTGGTGAACCTCGCCGCGGCCCCCAATCCGGCCCGCGTCGAACTGCTGCCGGACGGCGCGGTGAAGCGCCACGGCGAGGTCGACGCCGCCCTTTCAGTAGTGGCCCGGGACGCCGTGGAACTGCTCCTCCAGTCGGCCCACCCGGTGAAGGAGTGCTCCGCGCCGCGCTGCACACGCCTCTATGTCGACCGCTCGCACCGCGGCTCGCGGCGGTGGTGCGACATGACCCGGTGCGGCAACCGCGCCAAGGCGGCCATGTACCGCGCGCGCCACGCCTGAGCGGTCCCGGTGGAGCCGCCGGGCGTGCGGGCCGTCTTCCCGTACGTACGCCGGCTTCACCGGGCGGTCCTGGCGGAAGCCGGGGCCGCCACCCGGGCCAGTGACCGGAAGAGGAGCGTGGTGGACGCGGCGCCCGGGTCCATGTGCCCGACGCTGCGATGCCCGAGGTAGGACGCCCGCCCCTTGCGCGCCTGCATCGGGATCGTGGACCAGGCCCCGGCCGCGGCGGCCGACGCCGCTGCCGACACGGCTGCGCCGAGATTCCCCGCCCGGACGGAACGGAAGGCCGTCAGCGCCGGGGTGAAGGCGTCCACCATCGTCTTGTCGCCCGGTGCCGCGGCGCCCAGCCGGACGATCGCGTCGAGCCCGGCCGCGAGCGCGTCCCCGAACTGCGCGGCGTCGGCCCCGGTCACCGGCAGTGCGGTTCCCATCGCGGTGAAGGCGCCGCCGTACAGCACCCCGGAGGCCCCTCCGACATGGGCTCTGATCAGCGCTCCCGATTCCCGCAGCACTTCGCCGGGAGCATCCGGAATTTCGCCCGATTCCAGCCATCGGCGAACGCGGGAGAGCCCTCGGTGGAGGTTGACTCCATGATCCCCGTCGCCTATGGCCGAGTCCAGGGTGGTCAGACGGTCTTTCTCTGCAAGGGCTGCCTCTTCGAAAGCCAGGAGCCAGGATTGAGCAAGCGCTCTGTCCACACGGTTTCCTTCACTTGCGACGGTGGTGGGGGAACGCCGCCCCTCGACCACATTGTCAAGCGACACCGCGGGATGTTCATGTGAATGGCTGGAATCAGACCGGTCGTTTACTCTAGTGCGTCACTCCGGCGCGAACAACGGGCCGCCGAGTAAAGAGAAAGCCAAACGGCTTCTCAGGGATTAAATCCGGGCGCTCTCCGATAATTTTCAGCCAGAATTGCCGGAAGGGCTGGCATGCGTGGCGAGAGCCTGCGTGCACCTGAACTCTATTCAGCATTGCTGAACAAGATTCCGAGAACTAGGCTCCCGTCCGTCAACCGAGCATCCTCGTGAAGGGCGTACCCATGTCTCTGGAGCGTGATCTTCTCGGCGCCGGCCGGCCCACCGACGAAAAGGTGCGGGTCCTGGTGGCGGACGGCGACCCGGCATCGCGCCATGTCCTCACCCGTGTCCTGCGCAGATCGGGGCACCTCGATGTGGTGGCCGCCATCGGCAGTCAACAGCCCCTGCACCAGTGGCCCTTGGGCGGCGCCGATGTGGTGGTGCTGGTGTCCGCCCCGCACGAGAACACCATGGACCGGGTGCGCCTCCTGGCCTCGCGCGAGGCGCGCGTGCTGCTCATCGGCACCGACTGGAACAAGTACCGTCTCGACGCCGCCTTCGCGGCCGGCGCCACCGGCTGCCTGGCGAAGGACCTCGGGCCGGCCGGAGTCGCGGCCGCCGTCCGCGCGGTCGCCTCCGGACACACCGTCCTCTCTCCGGAGTTGCGCGCCCTCTATGTCCAGCGCCCGCCCGCCCCTTCGGGCTGCCAGGCCGACGGAGCCGAGGAACTGCTGCCCACGCTCACCTCCCGCGAGCAGGAGGTGCTGAGGAATCTGGCCGAGGGCATGTCGACAGCCGAGACCGCGGCCCGGCTGCGCGTCTCGCCCGCCACGGTCAAGAGCCATGTCTCCCACGTCCTCACCAAGCTGGGCGCCCGCAACCGCCTTGAAGCCGTCCTGCTGTTCCAGCGCTCGTGCGAACGCGCCGCGGAGACGGTGCTGGGCGGCCACCGCTCCGCCATGGCCGGCTGACGGCGAACAGGGCCCCTCCCCCTCCTCGTCCATCGGCGGATGACGGGGTCCGCCCGGGCATGGATGATCGCAGCGTGCTCGAGCTCTGCCAGGGGCAGCACCCCTGGCAGTACGACCTAGGGGGAGGCCGCCATGGCTGGTATCGAGTTGATCGAGCGTGAACGCAGCACAGGACTCAGGGTGAGGGTCCTGCTGATCGAACAGGATCCGATATCGCGCCACGTCCTGACCGCGATCCTCGAACGTGACGACCAGATGGAGGTCGTCTCCGCGGACGACCCGGAGGACGACGACGCGGTCGACATGGCCGCACACGCCGAGGCCGTCATCGTCTCCATCGGCCCCGGCCAGGACATCCCGGCGTTCGTCGCCGAACTGACCGCGCGTCACGGCAAACGCGTCCTGCTCGTCAGCAGCAGCTGGTCCGGCCGGCTGCTGGACTCCGCGCTGGCCGCAGGCGTCACGGGGTGCCTGCTGAAGGAGGCCGCGATGCCGAACCTGGTGGGAGCGGTCCGGGCCGTGAGCGCCGGACTCTCGGTGATCTCGCCGCAGATCCACCGGCGCGTGATGCGACGCGAGGCGGGATGGGACGCGTCGGCGACGCGGGAGCGGCCCGGCGAACCGCCCATGACCCGGCTGGTCGAATCGCTGTCCCCGCGGGAGCGCCAGGTCCTGTGGCTGCTCGCCGAGAGCCGGACCACGTCCGAGGTGGCCGACCAGCTGCGGATCTCGCCGACCACGGTGAAGAGCCATGTGTCCAACGCCCTGACCAAGCTCGGTGCCCGCAACCGGGTCCAGGCCGTCCTGGCCGTACGGGAGTTCATGGCCCGGGACGCGGAGCCACCCTCGGGGTCAGCCCGCGTCCCGGGCCGGTCTCACTGCTCTCCCCGGTACATCTCCGCCACGAGGAAGGCCAGATCCAGCGACTGACGGCGATTGAGCCGGGGGTCGCAGACCGTCTCGTAGCGCAGGGGGAGCTGGTCGACGTGCACCTCGTCGCCACCGCCCACGCACTCGGTCACGTCGCTGCCGGTCAACTCCACATGGATGCCGCCCGGGTGGGTGCCCAGCGAGCGATGGGTCTCGAAGAAGCCTCTGACCTCGTCGAGCATCGCGTCGAGGCTGCGCGTCTTGTATCCGCCGGCGGTCTTGAAGGTGTTGCCGTGCATCGGGTCGCAGATCCAGGCGACCTGGGCACCGCTCGCGCTGACCTTCTCCACGAGAGGGGGCAGCGCGTCGCGGACCTTCTCCGCGCCCATCCTGGTGATGAAGCTGAGCCGGCCCGGCTCGCGGTCCGGATCGAGCTTGTCGATCAGCGCGAGGACCTCGTCCGCCGACACGCCGGGGCCGAGCTTCACCGCGATGGGGTTGCGTACCGTCGAGGCGAACGCGACGTGCGCTCCGTCGAGTTGACGGGTGCGCTCGCCGATCCAGAGCATATGGGCGGAGGTGTCGTAGAGGTCACCGCCGCGCGAGTCCACCCGGGTCAGGGCTGCCTCGTAGTCGAGGATCAGGGCCTCGTGGCTGGAGTAGAACTCGACGTCGTCCAGGGCGTCGGGATGCGCCCCGCACGCCTTCATGAAGGCCAGGGCCCGGTCGATCTCCCGGGCCAGCCGCTCATAGCGCTCGCCGCTGGCGGACAGCGCCACGAAGTCCTGATTCCAGGCGTGGACCTGGTCCAGTGCCGCGTATCCGCCGGCGGTGAAGGCGCGCACGAGGTTCAGCGTGGCGGCGGACGCGTTGTACATGCGCCGCAGCCGCTCGGGGTCGGGCGTGCGGGAAGCGGCCGTGAAATCCGGGCCGTTGACCGAATCGCCGCGGTAGACCGGAAGGGTCACCCCGTTCCGGGTCTCGGTGTCCTGGGACCGCGGCTTGGAATACTGGCCGCCCATGCGGCCGACCTTGACCACGGGCACCGATCCCGCATAGGTCAGCACCACGGCCATCTGGAGAATCGTCTTGAGCGTGTTACGGATGTTGTCGGCCGAGACGGCGGCGAAACTCTCCGCGCAGTCGCCGCCCTGGAGGAGAAATGCCTCCCCCCTCGCGACGGCCGCCATGCGCGTACGCAACTGGTCGCACTCGCCCGCGAAGACCAGCGGGACCGCGGTCGACAGATCGGTGAGAACGGAGGTCAGGGCCTCGGAATCCGGCCAAGAAGGCTGCTGGGCGGCGGGTTTGGCACGCCAGGAATCGCGGACGGGTTCATTTTTTGTCATGTTCGGAATGTGCGGTAGACGACTACCGCCACTTCCTTCCTCGGAACCAACAGGATCGCGGTTGACAGGCTGATCCAAGCAGCGGCCGCGTGGTACCCGCATCGGCGCACGGACGAGTTTTCCCTGCGCTTATGGGGGAGGGGTTCCGTCCCGTCCCGGCGGGGCGGGGCACTTCTCGTCTCGCCGCCGAGCCGGACGCCCCCACCCGTATCAAGAATCCAGCACGCGTGTCACCAACGTCCCGGGACAGCACAGCTGGGGCAGTTCGATCGGTCCGTAGCGCGCGTATGGCTCCCGCCGCATCAGAGCGTCGTACCGGTCTGCTGCCGAGAAGTGCCAGAACTCGGTCCCGTAGTTCGTAAAGCCCGCGCCGTCCATGGCGTTGAGCAGGAGGGTGCGGTGGTAGCGCGCCTGGTCGCCGAGGTTCGGGGCGTGCGTGAAGCAGGCCCCGTCGCTCTCCTCGGGGGAGGCGTTGACGCGGGTGCCGAGGTCGAGTTCGTGGCCGTCCTGGTCGACGAGGGTCACGTCCACGGCCGCGCCCGCGGAGTGGGGCGCGATCTCCGGCGGCGACACGAACCGGCCGGCGGCGTGGTGCAGTTGCTCAGCCTCCCAGTCCGGGTGAGCGACGGCCGGCTCGTCCCGGTACGCGGTGAAGTAGCGCTCCTGGAGAGCCAGCGGCCGGTAGCCCTCGATGAAGAGCAGATCGGTGCCTGCGGGCAGGAGCGAACGGGCGTGCTGCAGCCGTGCCAGGACGCCCTCGCGGACGTGGGCGTACGCGCCCAGCGGATCCTGCTCGCGGGGATCGACGCGGAAGCCGTGATCACGCACGTCGACGAGCGGCTCCCCGCACTCGCGCACCGGAATCGCCGCTACGCGCGGATCGGACATCAGTACCGGGTTCATCGCGTCTCCCTGTGACGGCCTGCGCCGGGCCTGCCTGGCAGGGGCGGCAGCAAACGGATCGGTGTCGCGCACGATCCGGGCGACGGACTCCCGCAGGGTGCTGTCGGCCCGGATCACGGTCTCCAGCCCACCCGGCAACAAGTCGAGCTCCCGGTACCAGGAGGTGAGGTGGGCGTCCGTGACCTGTTCCAGGTACGCGGCGTCCGCCTTCGAGGCGTGCCGGGCCAGCGTCACCTCCAGCGGTACGTCGAGGTAGTAGCAGGCCGAGACGCCGCGGTGGTCCCGAACCAGCGACGTGATCATGTGGCTGTAGCGGTCGGCGTACAGAATCCCTTCGAGCACCACGTGAAAGCCGGCGTTCAAGGCTTCGCGAGCGATGCTGCCCAGCAGGGCGATGTTGGCACCGCGAGCGGTGTCGTGTTCCCTGAGCACGTTCCGGCGGATCACGTCCTGGCTCACGATCGCGATCCCGCGGCCGTGGTGATCTCGCAGGCCCTGGGCCACGCTGGACTTGCCTGACGCAGAGTTGCCGCGGATCACCACGAGGCGAGTGTCCGGACGGCCGACCGCAGCCGTAGTGGATGTGTGACGGTGTGCGCGGTCCGGTGTACCGGTCATGCGGGCCAGCCCGTCTCGCTGTACGGCTCCCCGTTCCGGATCTTCCCGATGGCCACCCTGGTGTAGGGGACGAGGTCGTCGGGGAGCGCGTTCGGGTCCCAGAACGCCCACTGGGTGCACTTCTCCGGCTCGCGCAGCTCCGGCTCGCCGCTCCAGGCGCGGGCGCGGAAGAACAGACCCATGCGGGGCCGGTCCCCGGCCTTGTCGATGTGGTGGACGACGTGGACGAGTTCGACGTCCTGGCGCTCGATGTGGAGGCCGGCTTCTTCCCGTGCCTCTCTGATCAGGCAGGTGATGGCGTTCTCCTGCTCGCAGTGGCCGGCGAGGACGTGCCAGGTGGACGGCGCGAACGTGGAGCCGGGGTGGCGCAGCCCGAGCAGCACGGCTCCATCGGGCCTTTCCAGGTAGAGATGGACGCCGATCACGTTGAGGACCGTGCCGTGCGGTGGAGCTGGACATTCCTCCTTCTCCGGTGGGAGCCCGCTCCGGGACGTGGTGCTGGCCGGGCGGCTGGCGGAGTGCCGTCGCACCAGGTCGCTGGTGGTATCGGTGATACGGAGGCGGTGGAGGTCCTCCGGGGCGAACCAGGCGAGCATCACCCCTTCCGTCAAACGGAGTTCGCCGGGATCGCCGTTCCAGCGGCCGGCATAGATGGCGATGGGCACGGTTCCGCCGGCGTCGTCGGAGGCGTACTCGGTGCCGAACGGGGTCAGGTCGGCGATGTCGAGGCCGGCTTCCTCGGCCAGTTCACGCCGCGCGGTGTGTTTCAGGGTGGGGTCCTGGGGTTCTCGTCCGCCGCCCAGCAGGGACCACATGCCCGGCTCCCGGATCAGGCCGGGGAAGGAGTCGCGCAGGTGGAGCAGGTACTCGCCGCGGTCGTTGTAGAGCAGAACGGAGGCGTTGGCCGCTTCTTGTCCGACGGTCAGCGGGACCTTGAGCAGCTTCTCGCGCAGGGAGGGGGAGACCACCTTGTCCACGGTCCGCCACTCGATGCCGCCGACCTCTTCCTCCTGCAGCACGACCGGCGGTGCGGTCTCGGCACGCAGGCGGAAGAGGAACCGGAGGTCGAAGTGCTGGTGGCCCGGTTCGCCTTTGCCCGGGCGGGCGTCGATGTCGTGGATGTCGATGTCGAGCGGCACCGTCTCGTAGCCGGGCCACGGCGTGACGGCCTGGGGCGGAATCCCTGTCTCCTCGTGCAGTTCCCGCAGGGCCGTTGCTCGCAGGGACTCATCAGCGGGCTCGCTGTGTCCACCCGGCGGGAGGACCTTGCCGCTGGCCAGGTGCAGCACGTGCAGGACGCGGCCGAGCGAATCGACGACGATCGCGCCGCAGGTGACGTGCCCGGTGAAGGTGGAGCGGCTGGCGATGTCGGTGGGACGTCCGAGGGCGTCCAGGAAGGCGCCGAGCCGCTCACGCTCGTGAGGGTGGCGCGTGAGGTAGGTCTCGACGGTGGTGCGGATGTGGTCGTGCGACAGCGGCATGGGGTTACCTCAGAGGTGCATGAAGCGGGATGAGACGGGGCGGGTGTTTGATCAGCTGAGCCGCACCCCCTCCGTGGGGATCTCCTCGATGGCGGCGGCACGAGCGGCGGGAAGGCCCCAACGCTCGCGCGCCGTCTCCGCGGCGAGCTGGGCCTGCCGCTCTCCGGGCGGGCCCCATTCCCGCAGGGCGGCTGCCTGGGCAGGGGGGGGCGAGCATGCGTGCGAAGGGGCGGACTTCGGTCAGGGGGAGTCGGGCTTCCTCGGCGGCTTCGCGGTGGAGGGTGGCCTCCGGTGTGACGTCCGTCTTCTCCACGGTGCCGCCAGGCAGCATCGGCAGGGCGCCCCGAGGAAGCGATCTCGCGTCGACAGGCGTCGTGCGGGTGTTCGCCGAGTTCCACGACCCCGCCGGGAAGCAGCCACCGGTCGGAGAGGCCACGGGCACTGCCTTTCGGAGGGTTCGCCGGGAGATGCACGGCGAGGGGCGGGCACCAGTCATGAGGCGATTCCGGCGTCGCAGCTCCCACCAGGGCCGGCGGAACTGGAGCCCACCCCTGGCTCCGTGCTCCGGTGCGACCACGTCGGCGTACCGCGGGCCGGCGCCGGTGACGGGTGGTGCGGCCGTCGTCGGAGGCGGCGAGGGGCAGCACGGATCCTCCTTGGTGTGGGCTCCTCCCGCCGTACGACGCGAGGGGCGAGGCGATCAGCGGTCCTGAGAGAGTTCCAGAAGCTCCGCAAACGTCCCGCCGCCGTGGACGAGGTCTTCGTACCGGCCCTGTTCGGTGATCCGGCCGTGCTCCATCACGACGATGTGGTCGGCGACCTTGGTGTTCTCCAGGCGGTGGGTGACCACGATGGTGATGCGGTCGGCGGCGACGGCCTTGATCTGCTCGAAGATCTGATGCTCACCTCGCGGGTCCATCTGCGAGGTCGGCTCGTCCAGGATCAGCAGTTCGGGCTTGCGATAGAGGGCTCTGGAGGCGGCAACGCGCTGCCACTGCCCGCCGGAGAGTTCCGAGCCGCCGAAGATGTCCCGGGCGAGGAGGGTGTCGAGGCCCGAGGGGAGGTCGTCGATGGCTTCGCGCAGCCCGACCGCGTCGATGGCCTCCCACACCGGGCCGTCGTCGTGGGCGCGGGGCTGGCCGAGGGTGACGTTCTCGCGGACCCGCAGCGGCCACTGGGCGAAGATCTGCGGCACCAGGCCGGTGCGCTGCCAGACGGCACGGGGATCGGCATCGGCGAGGTCGGTGCCGTTCCATGTCACGACGCCCTTGTCGGGGAGGTAGATCCCGGTGAGCAGCCGGGTCAGGGTGGATTTGCCCGAGCCGTTCGCTCCGACGATCGCGAGGATCTGGCCGCGCTTGAGGGTGAGGGAGACGCCGTCGACGGCCGGCTTGTCCTTCTCGGGGTACTGGTAGACGACCTCGTCGAGCTTGATCTCGTCGACCGGGGCGGCGAGTTGGCGGTGGCCCCGCTTCGGCGCGCGGGCGGCGGCGTCGTCGAGGAAGTTCTGCATGTCGCCCAGGTAGAGGCTGGTGTGGAAGACGGCGGCCCCGTTGATCACGAGGTTGGAGAGGGCGGCGAGCGTGGTCTGAACGGCGATGAAGGCCGTGGCAGTGATGGCGGGCTCGATCCGGCCGAGGGCCGTGAGCCACGCGAGGGCGCCCCAGGTCGCGAGGAGGAAGACACCGCCGGCCAGTGAGCAGAGCAGGGCGATGCGCAGGGTCCGCGGGGCGGCGGCCAGGGTCCGTCGGTCGCACCGCTCGGACAGGGCCCGGTACCAGTGGACGAGGTAGTCGGTCATCGAGTTGGCGCGGACTTCGTCGCCGTACCGTGACGTGGTCGCCCACCAGCGCATCATGCCCCGTACGTTGCGGTCGCTGATGTTGGCGTAGTGGATCTCGTAGTCGACCCGGGCGTTCAGCAGGGCGCCGATGCCCGCGGGGAGAACGGCGAGCAGGAGCAAGGGCAGCAGCATCACGTGCAGCACCGACAGGACGCCGGCGGCGGTGACCATGCGGATCAGCGCGGACATGAAGCGCTGGGCGTCGGTGACCATGACGTGGGTGCGGGTCACTCCCATCTCCGCCGCCTCCTGCCGGTCGGAGAATCCGTCCCGCGCGTACGCCGCGGCCTCGACCCTGCAGACCGCCTCGACCAGTGCGACGTCCATCTGCGAGGTGAGCAGGGGAGTGATCCGCCGTTCCGCGTAGGTGGCCACCGCGCTCGCGGTACGGCCCAGGGCGGCTGCCAACGCCACCACGAGGAGCGCCGGCAGAGCTGTGCGCAGCCCGTCGGCGAAGGGTTCGGGACCGAGAATGGGGCCCATGGCCCGGGCGGTCGCGGTCAGCAGGACCGCCGCCGAGAGGCCGGTCAGCACCTGGCACCCGATCAGGAGCCGTACGGCCCCGCGGTCGGTCCGCCACGAGAGCCGGGCGATCCTCCCCAGCACGGCCGGGATCTGCGCGCACATCCGTCGGAACGACGCCGTGGCGAGCGGGTTCACGGAGTACTGGCCGCTGTAGGTGATCTCCGCCGGTGGCGGTGGGGGAGGAGGGGTGAACGTCTGACTTTTGTGAGCATCGGCCACGGCTGCTGGTCCCCCTGCATCGTCGGTTGGACGCTGTCGGGAGTTCAACGACAGCACGGAAATGTCGAACGCACGTGTTTGAGACGAGCTGGATTCCGCATAGCCGCGGGAGGCATGGCGAGTGCGCGATGCACCGACCCGTGCCCCGCACGGATGCGGGATGAATCCCGGATGGCCGAAATGCTGTCGGTCATAGCGACCTTGGTCGGAGGAGCACTCGCCGCCGTGCCGAGACCTCGGCAGGAGCGGTCGGGCGCGCACCCTGCCGCACGAGGCCGGCCGTCGTGCTTCGGCACACCTGCGCCTCGATCGATGTGGGAAGCCGGAGAGGCCGTCGTGACCCTGGCTCGGTGGCTCGGACATCCCTCGCCTGCGATCACCCTCGGTTACTATGCTCACTTCATGCCGGAGGCCGGCAGCAAGGGGCGCGGCACCATCGACGGTCTGCCCGGGGAGCGCGGGGATCGGCTTGCCGGCCGAAACTCCCCGGATTCTCCCCAGTGCTGGTGAGTCGTGATCCCTGCCTCTACGCTCCGGAGAAGCCTTCCGCGGATTGCAAGGCTGAAGAGATAGGTAGCCTGGGAAAATGCTGGAAGAAGTCGTAGCGACCCGCTATGTCACGCCCTTGCGGGAGGGTGGCTCGCTCCCCGGGATCGTCGAGGCCGACGACCTCGGCACGTACGTCATGAAGTTCACCGGGGCCGGACAGGGCCGCAAGACGCTTGTCGCCGAGGTCATCTGCGGCGAGCTGGGCCGCCGGCTCGGGCTGCGGGTGCCGGAGCTGGTGACCATCGAGCTGGATCCGGTCATCGGTCTGGCCGAGCCGGACCAGGAGGTGCAGGAGCTGCTCAGGGCGAGCGGCGGCCTGAATCTCGGCATGGACTATCTGCCGGGCTCGTTCGGGTTCGATCCGCTCGCCTACGAGGTCGGGGCGGCCGAGGCCGGGCGTATCGTCTGGTTCGACGCGCTGATCAACAACGTGGACCGCTCCTGGCGCAACCCCAACCTGCTCGTCTGGCACGGCGACCTCTGGCTCATCGACCACGGCGCGACCATGATCTGGCACCACAACTGGCCGGGCGCACAGGCATCCGCCGCCAAGCCGTACAACGCCTCGGACCACGTCCTGGCCCCCTTCGGGCCCGACATCGCGGCCGCGGCCGCCGAGCTCGCCCCGCTGGTCACCGAGGAACTGCTCACCGAGGTCGCCGCCGACGTACCGGACGTCTGGCTGGCCGACGAGCCCGGCTTCGGCTCCGCCGACGAGGTGCGCCGGGCCTATGTCGCCCCGCTGCTCGCGCGGGCCGCGACCATCCACGAGCGGATCACGCTGGACGCGCCCACCGCCACCCGGCCCTCCCAGGCCCCGGGCTGGCTCACCGACCGGCTGCCACCCCGGCGGAAGCGGGCCGCGGACGACGACCGCGCCGCTGTGGCCGCCCGTACCGGCGAGGAGGGCGGCCGATGACGCGGCGCGATGTCTTCGAGTACGCGCTCCTGCGCGTCGTGCCCCGGGTCGAGCGGGGGGAGTGCTTCAACGCCGGTGTGCTCGTCTACTGCCGGGCCCACTCGTTCGTGGCCGCCCGGACGTACCTCGACGAGGCGAAGCTGAAGGCGCTGGACCCGGACGCCGACGTCGCCGGGGTGCGGGCCGCCCTGCGCGCCGTCGAAGGGGTCTGCGGCGGCGGTGCGGAGGCCGGTCAGGCGGCGGGCGACGACGCCGGGCGGCGGTTCCGCTGGCTCATCGCCCCGCGCTCCACGGTCGTCCAGCCCGGGGCCGTGCACAGCGGGCTGACCACCGACCCGGCCGGTGAGGTGGAACGGCTGCTCGACCTCCTCGTGCGCTGATCCGCGCCCCGGTGGGACCACGACGGCACAGCGGCGGACGCTCCCGCCCGGTGTGACGTACGGCCCGCCGGGGCGTGCGCCGTTGACACCGGGTGCCAGGGCTTCTAGCGTCACGTCTGCTGAAGGTACTAAGCGGTTGCTCAGCAATCGAGGGTCTTGCTGCCAGGGAGTGTCAGGGACTGGCAGGGAAGCGCCCCGATGTCCGCTGGGCCGCTATCCAAGGGCGAGGAGAACCAAGCATGTCCACCACCGAGCAGCGCGTCGCCATCGTGACGGGAGCGGCGCGGGGCATCGGCGCCGCCACCGCCGTACGCCTCGCGGCCGAAGGCCGCGCCGTCGCCGTACTCGATCTCGACGAGGCGGCCTGCAAGGACACGGTCGAGAAGATCACCGCCGCCGGGGGCACCGCGCTGGCCGTCGGCTGCGACGTGTCGGACGCCGGTCAGGTGGAGGCCGCCGTCGCGCGGGTCGCCGCCGAGCTGGGCGCGCCGACGATCCTCGTGAACAACGCCGGCGTGCTCCGCGACAACCTGCTGTTCAAGATGAGCGAGTCCGACTGGGACATTGTGATGAACGTGCACCTCAAGGGCGCGTTCCTGATGGCCAAGGCCGTCCAGGCCCACATGGTCGAGGCCAAGTTCGGCCGGATCGTCTCGCTCTCCTCCTCCTCTGCCCTCGGCAACCGGGGCCAGGCCAACTACTCCGCGGTCAAGGCGGGCCTCCAGGGCCTCACCAAGACGCTCGCCAAGGAACTCGGCAAGTTCGGCGTCACCGCCAACGCCGTCGCGCCCGGCTTCATCGTCACCGAGATGACCGCGCAGACCGCCGAGCGTGTCGGCATGGGCTTCGAGGAGTTCCAGGCGGCGGCCGCCACCCAGATCCCCGTCCAGCGCGTCGGCCGTCCCGAGGACGTCGCCAACGCCATCGCCTTCTTCGCGGGCGACGACGCGGGCTTCGTCTCCGGCCAGGTCATGTACGTGGCCGGCGGACCCCTCAACTGATCCGAAGGGCAGCGGACAACATGACGGTGCAGGACAGCGGAAAGGTCGCCCTCGTCACGGGCGCCAGCCGGGGCATCGGCTACGGGATCGCCGAGGCGCTCGTCGCCCGCGGGGACCGGGTCGCCATCACCGGGCGGGGCGAGGACGCCCTCAAGGAGGCCGTGGAGCGGCTCGGCGCCGACCGGGTCATCGCGATCCCCGGCAAGGCGCACGACGAGGCCCACCAGGCGGCGGCGGTCGAGCGGACCATGGAGGCGTTCGGCCGGGTCGACTACCTGGTGAACAACGCGGGGACCAACCCGGTCTTCGGCCCGATGGCCGAGCTCGACCTCAATGTGGCCCGCAAGGTCTACGAGACCAATGTGATCTCGGCGCTCGGCTTCGCCCAGCAGACCTGGAAGGCCTGGCAGAAGGAGAACGGCGGGGCGATCGTCAACATCGCCTCCGTCGCCGGCGTCGCCCCCTCGCCGTTCATCGGCGCGTACGGCATGTCGAAGGCGGCCATGATCAACCTGACCGCCCAGCTGGCGCACGAGTTCGCCCCGGTCGTCCGGGTCAACGCGATCGCCCCGGCCGTGGTCAAGACGAAGTTCGCCGAGGCGCTCTACGAGGGCCGCGAAGCGGAGGCGGCCGCCGCCTATCCGCTGGGCCGGCTCGGTGTGCCCGAGGACATCGGAGGCGCGGCGGCCTTCCTGACCTCCGCGCAGTCCGACTGGATCACCGGACAGACCCTCGTGGTCGACGGAGGAATTTTCCTCAACGCGGGCGTTGGCTGAGAGTAGCCTGGCCCGGTTTGGCCCTGATTGAGTCAAGTGCCCCGCCGGGCCAGCGGATTGACCTGGCGGGGCGCTGCGGTATGGTCTGCCGACCCATGGCTGATCGAGGAGCGTGCACGTGTTCTACCGGGCCAGTCTGCAGGCTGCTGCAGCCCTAGCTTCCCTTTCTCTGCTGGCCGGCTGCGGTCTCCTTTCCGACAGCGGATCGGAAGTGGACCAGAAGATAACCGTCGGGACGACCAGCTCCCCGTCCACGCTCGATCCGGCGGCGGCCTGGGACGGGTCCTGGGAATTGATGCGGAACGTTTACCAGACCCTGGTGAGCTTCCCCACCGGCAGCACGAGCCCGGAGCCGGACGCGGCGGAATCCTGCAAGTTCACCGACGCCACGAGCATGGCGTACCGGTGCACGCTCAAGAAGAACCTGAAGTTCTCCAACGGCGAGAAGCTCGACGCCGAGGCCGTGAAGTACTCCATCGACCGCATCGTGGACATCCACTTCAAGGGCGGGCCGGCCGGGATGCTCGGCTCGCTGGACCGGGTCGAGACCAAGGGCGAGGACACGGTCGTCTTCCACCTGAACAAGTCCGACGCCACGTTCCCGTTCATCCTGGCCACGCCCGCCATGTCGCTCGTCGCCCCCGGCGACTACCGCAAGGACAAGATCCGCGACGACGGCAAGGTCACCGGCTCCGGCCCGTACCTCCTGGAGTCCTACGAGGGCCGGAAGACCGCCGAGCTGAAGAAGAACCCGGACTACAAAGGCTTCGCCAAGCGGAAGAACGACGCGGTCACCATCCGCTACTTCGAGAAGTCCGCGGACATGGTGAGCGCGCTCAAGGCCGACGAGATCGACGCCACCTACCGCGGTCTGACCGCCGAGGAGGTCGTCAGCCTGGAGGACAACAAGGACGACAACGCCGGCCTCCAGATCGTCGAGAGCACGGGCGCGGACATCCGCTTCCTGGTCTTCAACCCGAGGGACCCGGCCGCCGCGAACCCCGCCGTCCGCAAGGCCATCGCCCACGTCGTGGACCGCGACGCGCTGGTCGCCAAGGTCTACCGGGGCACCGCCGAGCCCCTCTACTCCATGATCCCCAAGGGCATCGCCGGACACACCACGAGCTTCTTCGACACCTTCGGCGACCCGGACGTGAGCAAGGCGAAGAACATCCTCTCCGAGGCCGGTATCACCGAACCGGTGAAGATGACCTTCTGGTACACCACCGACCGCTACGGCTCCGCCACGGAGCCCGAGTTCCAGGAGCTCAAGCGGCAGCTGGAGGCCTCCGGACTGTTCAAGATCACGCTGCGGGGCGAGCCCTGGCAGAAGTTCCAGGAAGGCTTCAACAAGGGCAAGTACCCGGTCTTCGGCCGCGGCTGGTTCCCCGACTTCCCGGACCCCGACAACTTCGTCGCCCCGTTCGTGGGCCAGGAGCCCGTCACCGGCAGCCCGTACATCAACAAGGAGATCACCCAGCAGCTGATCCCCGCTTCACGGCAGGAGAGCGACCGGGGCGCGGTCAGCAAGCAGTTCGAGCGGGCCCAGGAGATCCTCGTCAATGACGTCCGCCTGCTGCCGCTGTGGCAGGGCAAGCTGTACATCGCCGCGGGCGAGGACATCGGCGGCGGCGAGCGGGCGCTCGACCCGCAGACCGTCATGCAGCTGTGGGAGCTGTACCGCAAGGCCAGCTGGTAGCAGACCGGCGGTGAAGGGACGACGGGCCTCCTCGGGGGCCCGTTGTCAGTGGTGACCGGTAGGTTCTGGGATCAAGAACCTGTTGCTCACCGGAGGTTGTGGACGTGACCGATATCGACCTGCTGCCCGAGTCCTGGCGCGGCGTCCTCGGCGAAGAACTGCAGAAGCCGTACGTCAAGGAGCTGGCGGACTTCGTCGAGGAGGAGCGGGCCAAGGGGCCCGTGTATCCGCCCCGCGAGCAGGTCTTCGCCGCGCTGGAGGCCACGCCTTACGACCAGGTGAAGGTCCTCGTCCTCGGCCAGGACCCGTATCACGGCGAGGGCCAGGGGCACGGGCTCTGCTTCTCCGTGCGGCCCGGCGTGAAGACGCCGCCGTCCCTGCGCAACATCTACAAGGAGATGCAGCAGGAGCTGGGCCTGCCCATCCCGGACAACGGCTATCTCATGCCCTGGGCCGAGCAGGGCGTGCTCCTTCTCAACGCCGTGCTCACCGTCCGGGGCGGCGAGGCCAACTCCCACAAGAACAAGGGCTGGGAGAAGATCACCGATGCCGTGATCCGCGCCGTCGCCGACCGGCCCGACCCGGCGGTCTTCGTGCTCTGGGGCAACTACGCGCAGAAGAAGCTGCCCCTGATCGACGAGGAGCGCCACATCGTGGTGAAGGGCGCGCACCCCTCGCCGCTGTCCGCCAAGAAGTTCTTCGGCTCCCGCCCCTTCACGCAGATCAACGAGGCCGTGGCCGCCCAGGGGCACCAGCCGATCGACTGGCGGATCCCCGACCTCGGCTGACGGGTTCCCCGGCGGGGCACCCGCCGCGCCCGTGTCTGACCGGTTCTGCGCAGGCCTGCCGCTAGCGTCGGACGGACAGGGGCGACCGGTTGGACGGGCGACGAGGAGACAGC
This sequence comes from Streptomyces sindenensis, assembly GCF_014649035.1. Classification (GTDB taxonomy): domain Bacteria; phylum Actinomycetota; class Actinomycetes; order Streptomycetales; family Streptomycetaceae; genus Streptomyces; species Streptomyces sindenensis. Next base: position 95,891 of record NZ_BMSG01000019.1, on the reverse strand, counting down.
AGTGGTGGAGCAGCAGGAGACGTCCGAGGACGCCGTCATGACCAGGATCGGCCAGGCGATCATGCTGCTCCACGGAGGTGACCGGGAGGAGGCCCGCAACCGCTTCGGTGCGCTCTGGTCGGAGCTCGGAGCGGACGGCGACGCCCTGCACCGCTGCACCCTCGCGCACTACATGGCCGACACCCAGGACGACCCCGGCGACGAGCTGGCCTGGGACCTGCGGGCCCTGACGGCCGCCGAGGGGGCGGGCGGTGGGCGGTCGGCGGAGCGCCCGGACCTGCCGGCCGTCCGGGCGTTCTACCCCTCGCTGCACCTCAACCTCGCGGCGGACTACCTCAAGCTCCAGCGCCCCGACTCCGCCCGCATCCACCTCCAGCGGGCCCGCGTCGCCGCCGAATCGCTGCCGGACGACGGGTACGGAGACGGGGTCCGCGCGGCCATCGACCGACTGGAGCTCCGCCTGGGCCCCCGGGAGCAGTGACCCCCGGGGACCCGGCGGGGCCCCGGGGGTCAGGAGCGTCAGCGGCCGTAGGTCTCCGAGCAGATGCGGGCCTGCGGGCTGCCGGCGGGCCAGCCGCCGTACCCCCGGCCGAGCGCACAGACGTCCGCACCGCCGTCGGGAACGCGGGGCACGGCGGGCACGGTGACGGACGGGATCCCCGGGGTCCGGCCGGGCGCCCGCCGCTGCGGCGGATCCGCGCGCTCGGGCGGTCGGGCGGCCCCCGCCGGTCTGCCGCCCGGGGCCGCCGCGGAGTCGGCGGCCGGGGGCGCGGGGGAGGACGGCCGGTCAGGAGGCGGCCTGCTCGGATCCGGCACGGCCTCCAGCCCCTCACGGCCGGGAGGCTGCACGATCTGCGGAGCCACGTCCTGCGCCGGCCCGGTGGCCCCCGGGCCGGGGTGAGGAGCGGAAGGAACGGTCCCGGGCGCCACCGAGACGCATCCGGAGACGGCGGTGACCGCTAACCCCACCAGGAGTTTCGCGGTGATTCTGGTTCTCTGCACCCGGCCAACTCTGCTGCGCGGACCCGCGCCGGGGGCCCGGTGGGCAGGGAATGGCCCGCACGAGTGACCCGGTCAGCACGGCGCCCCGCCCCGCGCCCACCCGGGCCACCGGCGCCCGGCGGCGCCCGGCAGCGCTCGCCGGGCGCGTCGGCGGCTCCGGGCGGTCAGACCCCGGTGGCGCCGTCCACGCGCTCGCGCACCAGGTCGGCGTGGCCGTTGTGGCGGGCGTACTCCTCGATCATGTGCGTGTATATCCAGCGCAGATTGAACGGCTTGCCCGACGAACCGAGGCCCTTGGAGAAGTCGTCCAGGCCGAACGCGGCGGCGCTCTCGCGCGCCGCCGCCGTCTCCGCCCGCCAGACGGCCTCCGTCTCGGCCCAGGTGGTGGTCTCCGACACCGTGAAGTCCGCGTCCGGGTCCTCCTCGGTGGAGTAGAGGTCCGGGAGTTCCTCGCCCGCCAGGATCGCGCGGAACCAGTAGCGCTCCACCTCGGCGAGATGCTGTACGAGGCCGAGCAGGGTCAACGCGGAGGGCGGCACGGACGCCTCGCGCAACTGCGCGTCCGTGAGGCCCGCGCACTTCGCGATCAGCGTCTCGCGGTGGTAGTCCAGCCAGCCCTCCAGCATGGGGCGTTCGGCGGAGTCGATGGCGGGTTCGGCGCGCTCGGCAGAAGTCATGAGGGTCATGGTGACCGATGATCATGGGCCTGGCCAGGGGTTATGCGAACGGACCGGCAGCAGGGCGCCAGGCGGCGGCGACGTATGCTGCCGGGGCGCGAACAGCCGCGCACAGCGGCCCGGCACGGCGACAGGGAGACCCTCGTGAAGATCGGTTGCATCGGACTCGGCGACATCGCGCAGAAGGCGTACCTGCCGGTGCTCACCGCCGTACCGGGTGTCGAACCGCACCTGCAGACCCGTACCCCCGCCACCCTCCACGCGGTCGGCGACGCCCACCGCGTACCGGCCGAGGGCCGTCACGAGACCCTCGACTCGCTGCTCGACGCCGGGCTGGACGCGGCGTTCGTCCATGCCCCCACGGCCGTGCACCCGCAGATCGTGGAGCGCCTCCTCGACGCCGGCGTCGCCACCTATGTCGACAAGCCGATCGCCTACGAGTACGCCGAGTCCGAGCGGCTGGTGAACCTCGCGGAGGAACGCGGTGTCAGCCTCGCCGTCGGCTTCAACCGCCGTTTCGCCCCCGGTTACGCGCAGTGCGCGGAGCACCCGCGCGAGCTGATCCTCATGCAGAAGAACCGCGTCGGCCTGCCCGAGGACCCCCGGACGATGATCCTTGACGACTTCATCCACGTCGTCGACACCCTGCGCTTTCTGGCCCCGCGCCCGGTGGACCACACCACCGTGCGGGCCCGGATCGTGGACGGCCTGATGCACCATGTGGTCCTCCAGCTGTGCGGCGACGGATTCACCGCGATCGGCATGATGAACCGGCTGAACGGCTCGACCGAGGAGATCCTCGAAGTCTCCGGCCAGGACACCAAGCGCCAGGTCCTCAACCTCGCGGACATCGTCGACCACAAGGGCCAGCCCTCGGTGCGGCGGCGCGGCGACTGGGTCCCGGTGGCCCGGCAGCGCGGCATCGAGGCCTGCGTGCACGCCTTCCTCGACGCCGTACGCCGGGGTGAGACGCTCAGCGCCCGGGACGCCCTGGCGACCCATGAGCTGTGCGAGCGGGTGGTCCGGGAGGCCCTGGCACAGGCCGCCTGAGCGCCCGCAGCCCCTCGGCGGCACACAGCGCGGCGAGCGCGGCGAACGCCCCGTACAGCGGCCAGTCGCCGAACCGGCCGTAGAGCGTCTGCCCGCGGGCCAGCGGCAGCTCGAAGACCTCCGCCGCGCTCGCGTCCGTGGCGAGCGGGTGACCCACCCGCTCGCCACGGGGTCCGTACGCCGCACTGATGCCGGTGAGCGTGGCGTGGACCACCGGGCGGCCGTTCTCGGCGGCCCGCAGGGCCCCCAGCGACGCGTGCTGGGCCGGGGCCCAGCTGTCCTGGAACGTCGAGGTGGCGGACTGCGCGACGAGCACCTGCGCACCGTCGCGCACCAGCCTGCGGCTCATGTCGGGGAACGCCGTCTCGAAGCAGACCAGCGGGCCGATCCGCAGCCCCCGCGCCCCGTCCGGCAGGGTCATCACCACCTGGCGGTCGCCGCGCAGCCGGTCCTCGCCCGCCGCCCTGCCCACGGAGGTCGCCCACCCCAGCAGGGAGCGGGCCGGGACGTACTCGCCGAACGGGACGAGACGCATCTTGTCGTAGCGGTCCCCGGTCGGCCCGTCGGGACCGACGAGCACCGCCGATTTGAAGATCCCCGACCGCCCCGAGCCGTCCGTCTGCCGGGCGTCCACATTGACCAGCAGATCCGCGCCGACCAGACGGGACAGCTCCGTCAGCCGCCGCGCGGTCTCCGGGTCCTCCCACGCCCCCGCCCCGATGCTGCTCTCGCCCCACACCACGAGGTCCACGCCCCGGCCCGCCAGTGAGCGGGTCAGTTCCTCGCCCCGGTCGAGGCGGCGCGCGACGCTCCCGGGCCCCTCCACCACGCCCGGCTGCACGACGGCGATCCTGACCGTGCCCGCGTGCGTGGGCCGGGGCGCCCAGGCCCACATCGCGGTGACGGACAGGGCGCACACCAGGAGCACGGCCCCGGCGGCCGTACGGGCGGCGGGAGCGGCGATCAGCAGCGCCACCCCGGTGTTCACCGCCAGTACCAGCAGGCTCACCAGCCACACCCCGCCCACCGAAGCGACCCGCAGGGCCGGGGAGACCTCCCACTGGCTCGCCCCGAGGAGCCCCCAGGGCCCGCCGAGCCCCTCCCAGGACCGGACCAGCTCGATCAGCAGCCATCCGGAGGGAACGACGACCACGGCGGCCACGGCCCGCCGGGCGGAGGGTGAGCCGCCGAGCAGCCGGGACACCAGCAGGCCCCAGGGCGCCCAGAGCAGCCCGAGCAGGGCGGCCAGCAGCACGATGAAGACGTGGAGGCTCGGCATCAGCCAGTGGTGCACGGCGATGACGAACCCGATGCCGCCGATCCACCCGTCCAGCGCCGCCCGGCGCGGCGAGCGTGCCGTGCGGATGAGCAACAGCCAGGGGACCAGCGCCCCATAGGCGAACCACCAGAGCCCGGGCGCGGGGAAGGTGAGCGCGGGCAGCGCCCCGGCGAGCAGAAGCGCGGCGGCCCGGAACCAGGGGGACGCGAGCCGCCCGGCACCGGCGGAGTCCGGGCCGCCCGCAGGGGACCCGGCACCGGGCGTGCCGCCGCCGGAGCCGCCGCTTCCGGGCGTGCCGCCACTGGGCGTGCCTCCTCCGGGCGCGCCATCGCCGGAGGCGCTGCCGCCGGGCGTGCCGGAGCCGCCGCTTCCGGAGGGGTCGGCCGCGTTCCGGCCGACCGGGAGACGCCCGCCCCGGATTCGCATGCCGTGCCCTCCTCGGTCCTGCGCGGGCGGGCGATCGCCCCCGCCGCGTCGACCCCTGGATACCCAGTGTGGGGGAGGTGATCCCCGCCGGACACAGGACACGCGCCGAGCGGGGCACGGCGGACGGCTCCAGGTCCGGGCGTCGCCAGGAAGGTGGCAGTCCGGCGACAGGCTCTACGGGCCCGGGGTCCGGCGCCACTTCTCGTGGGCGGTGACCGTGCGGATCAGCCAGCCCGCCTCGGCACGGTCCAGCGCGAAGGTGTAGCGGCCCCCGGTCACGAAGTCGGGCGTGGCGGTGCCCGACTGCCCGGAAGGGCTCCCGTCCGCCCCGCTCGCCGCCTGCCGCGCCAGGCACATCGGATTGAGGTAGTCGGCCCGCACCTCGGCCCGGTCGCCCGGGTAGCCGCCCAGGTCCTCCAGGTCGATCCGGCGGTTGACGATCAGATGCTGGCGTACGGGGAAGAGGTGCATCGTCTCCTCCAGCCACCGGGCGACCTCCGCGGCCGGGCCCTCCACACCGCCCGCGCCCCGGTAGTCCGCACGGCCGCCCGGGGCGAACAGGGCCCCGTAGTCCGCCCAGGCCCCGTCATCGACGGCCACCGCATACCCGGTGACCACCGCATCGATGGCAAGCCGGTCCAGCACGGTCGCGAGCGCCACACGCTGTGTCATCGGTCAAGTCTCGGTCAAGCGGCCCGCCGGGCCAAGAGGCCCGCGCCGACATGGTGCGCGGGCGGTCCCCCGGCGCACGCCGGGGGAACCGGCCTCAGCACGGGACGACGGCGACCGGTCCCAGCGCGTGCGTGACCGCCGTCTGCGCCACCGGGGACAGGCCGAGCCCGAGCGACTCGCCGCCCTTGCGCCGGCCGATCACCGTCAGGGCCGCCGTCGCGGACGCGGTCACCAGGGTGCGCGATGCGGAACCGTTGACCGGCTCCCGGACGATCTCCACCTGCGGGTACTTCTCGTGCCACCCCGAGGTCAGCTCGGCGAGCGTCCGTGCGGCGGACCCCGCCGCCTCCTGCCGGTCCAGGACGGGGCCGCCCGCGAGCATCGAGGAGAACATCGTCCAGCCGTGGACGATCCGCAGCCGGGCGCCCGGCCGGGAGGCCGCGGTGGCGAAGGCGAACTCCAGAACCGCCTCACTGCTCTCGTCGGCGGCCACCCCCGCCACGATGTCGGTGAAGGCGTCCGCGTCCGCGCCCCCGTCGTCGGTCCCCTCGGGGCGGTCGTCCTGCACCACGACGACGGGGCAGCTCGCCATCGACGCGGTGGCGAGGCTGTTGGAACCGATCATCAGCGAGCGGAAGCCGCCGAGTCCGCGCGATCCGACCACGATCAGCGAGGCGTCCCGGCCGAGCGAGACCAGGGCCGCCGACGGGAAGTCCAGCGGGGCCAGGGTCGACGGCCGCAGCTCCGGGGCGATGAGCGTGCTCCGGCGTACGGAATCGGCCAACAGCGCCTCGGCCTCGCGCCGCCCGGTCTCCTCGTCGACCTGCCGGGTGAGCGGGCGGACGTGGACGATCAGCAGCGGCAGCCCGCGCCGCACGGCTTCGCGGGTGGCCCAGTCCAGCGCCTGCCGGCTGTGCGTGGAGCCGTCGACTGCGGCGATCACGGGAAGATCGTTGGTGGTCATGACTCCGAGCGTACGTCGCCGGGCGACGGCGCCCGTACGCGGTGGCGGACGGCCGCTCGGTCGTGTCATCCGGGTCAGTCGTGGTTGTGGGTGGAGGAGGTGTCCGCCGGGGGCACGCCGCGCCCGCCGTCCCTGCCACTGGCCACGACGGCGACCAGGGCCACCAGGACCGCCGCCACCGCGAGCCGGCCGCCCAGCCGCAGCACCCACCCCGTACGGGCCCCGGTACTCGCCCCGGGCCTGCCGGGCAGCTTCTCGGAGCGGCGGGCGGGCCGCAGCAGCCGCAGGAGCAGCAGGGCGGCGACCGGGAGCTGGAGCAGCCAGACGGTGGTGCGGAACCAGCCGTCGTACCAGACGTTGGTCCCGTACAGCAGGGTGTGCCAGACGCTCAGGACGTACACGACGATCACGCAGCGGTGCAGGACCCGCCAGGTCCTGGGGCCGATGCGGTGGCGTACGTAGAAGAGCAGGCCGAGCGGGATCGCGAGGTAGAGCGCCGCCTGGCCGACGGGGATCGCGATCCGCCCGGTCCCGGAGTCGTAGCCGCCGGGGACGAAGGCCTCCACGAAGGCGGTGGCGACGGCGGAGTTCCAGGCGGCCGTGTCGTGCCGGACCAGTTCGGCCGCGAAGAGCAGGGCGTGGGCCGCGATCAGGGCGATGGTGTTGAGGCTCGTGGTGCGGTGCAGGCGCTCCAGCCGGGGGCCCGACAGCGGCAGGCGGGAGGGGCGCGGCCCGGACAGCAGCAGCCCGAGGATGACGGTGCCCCAGGCCCAGAGCAGGGCGGACCAGCCGAACGCCTGGCTGAGGAAGTACATCCAGAAGCCGCCCGCGTCGGCCATGAACGGCATCACGGTGACCGTGGAGGAGGTCTTGGCGCGGATGCGCAGGTAGAGCAGGACGAAGACCGCCGCCGTGAGGACGAGCGCCACCAGCCCGTCGGGCCACGAGGCCCGGAGGTCGGAGCGGAGCGTGGGACGTCTCGGCTCTCCCGGCCGCCGGGGTCCGGGGACCTGGCGGTCGCCGGGTGCGGCGCTTCCGGGTGTCTCGGCGGCCGCTGCCGGTTCGGGGGCGGGGGGCGGATTCGTCATGCGGCCTCTTCGGAGCGGGGGGTGGGGGCGGATGCGGTGACCCCGGGCCACGAGGCGTACGCACACGCGTTGTTGGAGCAGTCGGGCGCCGGGAGGGGAAAGTTCCCGGCCCTGCCGTGTGACATGGATCACGCGATGGTGTGGAGGGGGCAAACGAGGCGAACTCCCGTTGTTTCGGCATCTGGTGCTCTTCTCGCCGGGGCGGGTTCGGCTGGCACCATGGCGGCCATGGGAGCCGGAACCGCACTCCGACTCGGGCGCACCGCGCTGTTCGCGGTCGTGTGCGTCGCCGTGTCCGGGCTCGGCCACGCGCTGATGTCCGGCGCGCCCCTGCCCCTGCTCGTCCAGACCGCGGCGCTGCTGCCGGTGTGCGGGGCGGGATGGTGGCTCGCCGCACGGGAGCGGAGCGCTCCGGCGACCGTCGCCGCCCATGTCCTGGGCCAGTTGGGGCTGCACGCCTTCTTCTCCGGTGCCGGATCCTGGCTGCCGGCCGGCGCCGGCCGGCACCACGCGGGCGGTGGGCACCACGCGCCGGGTGCGATGGACCACTCCGCGCACGAGGCCCCGATCGGCGGCTCGTCGGACCTGATGGGGCTTCTGGCCGCCTTCGACGGCACGGTGTTCACCCTCGGCATGGCCGTCGCCCACGCGCTGGCCGGGCTGGTCTGCGGCTGGTGGCTGTGGCGCGGCGAGGTCGCCCTCGCCCGGCTGGGCCGCTGCCTGGTGCTGTTCGTCCGCGCCCCGCTGCGGACGGCCCGGCGCCTGTGGTCCGCGACGCCGTCCGCCCCGGTGCCGCCCGTCCGGCGGCGCACCCGACGCCGGGCCGGCCGCCGCCCCCAGGACCTGCTCGCCCTGCACACGCTCTCCCGGCGCGGGCCGCCGCCCTCAGTCCGCTTCCCCTGACCTCCATCCGCCCTCCGGTCTCTGTGCGCCGGAGGCGATACGGGTGTGCGCCTTCGTGCACACCCGTGACAGGCATACCGGTTTCCCGGGCCCGCCCCCGGCGGCGCGTCCGGAACGGAACCGGTCACCGGAGCCGGGCGACCGCTGCCGCGGCTCCGCAAGGACGCGAAGGACTGCTGTGACACTTCCCGCTACCGCAATGCCGACCGCTGTGCGACCCGCCGCGCAACCAGCCGTGCCACCCGCCGCGGTCCCCCTGGCCGCCGCACGGCCGGCCCCCGCCGCATCACGGCCCCCCGCCGCATCACCGGCCGCCGAACCGCCCGCCGAACCGCCCGCCCGGCCGACCGCCACCCGGCCCCCGGTGCTCCGGGTGTCCGCCGCCCCGCCGCTCCGCCCCCGGGTCCCGGCCGCCCGGCAGAACGACGGGCAGATCACGGACTGGGCGCTGGCCGCGGGCGGCGGGGACCGGGAGGCCGCCGACCGGTTCGTCCGGGCGACCTACGAGGACGTCCGCCGGTTCGTCGCCTACCTCAGCTCGGACGCCCCGGGCGCCGACGACCTGGCGCAGGAGACCTACCTGCGGGCGATGAGCGGACTGGCCCGGTTCGCGGGGCGGTCCTGCGCCCGGACCTGGCTGATGTCGATCGCGCGGCGCGTCGTCGTCGACCGGCACCGGGCGGCCGCCGTACGCCCCCGGACCGCCGACACCGCGGACTGGCAGACCGCGGCGGAGCGCGCCCAGCCCCGCCATCTGCCCGGCTTCGAGGAGTCCGCGGCGGTGCTGGACGCCCTGCGCCGCCTGGAGCCGGACCGCCGCCGGGCGTTCGTCCTCACCCAACTCCTGGGCGCGTCCTACGAGGAGGCCGCGGCGGTCGCCGGCTGCCCCATCGGCACGATCCGCTCCCGCGTGGCGCGCGCCCGCCGCGAACTCGCCGGCCACTGGCGCGCGGAACCCGCCGGCCCGGCCGCGCCCGTCCGGGAGGGCTAGGCCGTCACACTGCCGTCTGCCGTGCGACGCCCGGCACGCACGCTCGCGGCGTTGCCGAAATGCCCTGGTAGCTCCGCTGCACGACCACTCCGGCGCCCTGCGATCGCACGCACCGGACGCCGCGCGGCCGCCCTACGGGCGACGACGGCAGTCCGACGACAGGACTTGGCCCGGTTCAGGCGCCCTCCGCCCGGGGCCCCGCACGGCCCCGGGCGGTACGGCCCCGGACGGCACGCCGGCGGAGCAGCAACGCCGACGGCAGCAGCACGCACTGGAGGCAGACCACCGCCCAGAACGCCCGCGCCGAGCCCGCCGCCTCCGCCGCTCCGTACAGCTGACCGCCCACCACCCCGCTCGCGAACGCCCCGATGCCCGCCGCCAGCCGCTGCCGTCCGAAGACGCTCGCCGGGGCGGAGGGCGAACGGGCCAGCGCCTCCAGGTCGTTCTTCAGGAAGAGCACGATCTCCCCGAGACACAGCAGCGCCCCGCCCACCGCGATCCCCGCGTGCCCGCCGACCCCGATCGCGGCCGTCCCCGCCGCCATCGCCCCGAACCCCCACCGCAGCGCGGCCGGATAGCTCATCGAGCCGATCCGCTCCGCCAGCAGCGGCTGGGCGACGACGAGGAGGACCGCGTACCCCGTCAGGACAGCCCCGTAGAAGGCGGCCGACGTCCGGGGCACCGCGTACAGCGCCAGATAGTGCTGGAAGAACATGAACGCGTACACGCTCAGTACGGTCACCAGGAACGGCGAGAACCCGGAGGCCCGTTCACCGGTGTCCCGTGCCTCCGCGGCGGCGGATCCGGCACCGCCCGACTGCCGGTCCGCCCCGACGTGCGGCAGCAGCGCGTGCCCGGCCCCGATCAGCGCGAACAGCCCGGTGACACAGGAGAACAGCACCCCGGGCGACCCCATGACGAGGGGTGCGGCGGCGGGCGGGCCCAACGCCATCCCCGCGTTGAACGCCGAGCTGCTCGCCGACAGCAGCCGAGGGCGGCCCGCCTCGGCCACGCCCTCCACCAAGTACGCCTTGTTCGCCGGGAGATACAGTGCCGCGCCCGCCGACACCAGCAGCAGCGCCCCGACGGCGAGCACCGGGCTCCTCAGCCCGGGGACGAACGCGGCGAACCCCGCCGTACGCAGCGCCAGCGCCAGCAGCATCGCGCGCCGCAGCCCGAGCCGCGCCACCACCGGACCCGCGACGACACCCCCGGCGAACTGGATCAGCGAGGCCACCGCCAGCACGAGACCGACGGTGCCGAGGGCGATGCCCAGCCGCTGGTGCAGCAGCACCGACACATAGGGCAGTACGGCGAAGCTGCCGAGCGTGATGAGGAACGAACCCGCCAGCAGGACCCGTTGGGGTCCCGTGAACGGAAGCCGTGCGCGGGAACCGGGGGACGCCTCCGCGCGCAGCGGCCTCACCACTCCGGCATCACGGCGCAGCGGCCACGACCGGGCGGACCCGGACGGCCGCGCTCCACGCCCGGTGCTGGGCCAGCTCGGCCGTCAGCCCCTCGGCCAGCACCATGCCCGTACAGCCCCGCTGGTCGCCGACGTGCATCACGCTCTCACCGGGCTCGCGTACCGGGAACCACTCCACCGACCCGGGGAACGCGGCGAGTTCGTCGAGCCCGATCCACCCCTTCAGCACCCCGGGCCGATCCGCGTACACCAGCACGAAGCCGTACGCCGGGCCTTCGGCGTCGAGCGGGGCGTCCAGCAACGCCGGGCGGTGGCCCAGCGCCTCGTCCGTCATCGCCGTGTAGACGTTGGTCCGCAGCGTGCGGCACAGCACCTCGCCGACCAGCGCGCCGCCGATCCTCCGGTTGATCTCGACCAGTTCGGGCCCGTCGGCCGTCAGGATGAACTCCACATGGGCGAAGCCCCGTTCATGCCCGGCCGCTGCCAGGACCCGGCCCGCCCACGCCTCGATCCCGGCCCGTTCGGCCTCCGGCAGCGCCACCGGAAACGCCGCCGCCTCCTCGCGTACCACCGCGGCCCGGGACGCCTGGCGGCTCAGCACCCCGAGCAGCCGGGTGGTCCCGTCCCAGCTGAGGGTCTCCGCGCTGTACAGCGGACCGGCGAGGAACGCCTCGGCCAACAGCGCACCCGTCAGGCGCTGTTCGGCCGCCTCCGCCAGTGCCCGGTGCAGGGCCTCCTCGTCGTGCGCGATCCACACATGGCGGGACGAGGTGCCCGCCGAGTCCTTCAGGACCGCGGGCAGCCCCACTGCCCGCAGCACCTCCCCGGCGCCCTCGGGACCCGGCGGGACAGCTATGGCCGTACTGCGGCTCAGCCCGTGCGCGTGGAGCGTCTCCCGGACCCGGCGCTTGTCGCGCAGCAGCGTCACGGACTCCGGATCCGGCCCCGGAAGCCCGAGTTCACGGGCGAGCTCGGCGGCCGGCAGGCTCCAGGTGTCCGTCGTGTTGATCAGCCCGGCCAGGCCGGGCACGGCGGCCAGCGCCCGGCGGACGGCGTCCTGGTCCCCTGTGTCGACGTCGACGACGTCCAGTGTGTCAGGCGGCAGCACCGCCAACTCGTGCCGGTAGACCGCGCGGTCACCGGTCAGCAGGCACAGCCGGTGCCCCGCCTCCGCGGCGGCCTCGGCCATCCGCCCCAGGCCGAAGGACAGCGACTCCAGTGCGGCGATCGTCATGGCAGCAGCTCCACGCTCGGTACGGGGGCGGGGGACGTGGACGGGGAGGGGACATCGCCCCCCGCGGTCCTGGCGCCTTCAGTGGTCCTGGCCGCCTCCGGAGCGGCGCGTCCGGCCCACTCCAGCACCGACCACGGCGGCCGCAGGTCGTCCGGCGCATCGATGATCCGGGGCCGCAGCCCGGCCGGGTCCAGGGCCTCGGCGTGCCGGGCGAACACCCGCTCCGCGTACCGGTGTCCGGTGTCCGCCCCCAGCACCAGATGCAGCCGCCCGGGATCGCGGGCCGCCTCCCAGGAGGCCGTGAGGTGTGCCGCTCCGGTGGAGAGACCCGCGAACACCGCGTGCTCCCGCAGCAGTCCGACCGTGCCGGCCATCGCATGGCGGAAGTCCAGCCAGTGGACCGTGTCGTAGAGCTCGTGCCGGACGTTCCCGAACGGGATCGAGCTGCCGATGCCCGCGATGATCGCCTCCGGGTCCTCGAACCGCTCGCTCCCGAAGGTCACACTGCCGAACGGCTGGATGCCCACCAGCCGCACCGGCCGCCCCGACTCCCGCAGCGCCCGCGCCAGCCCGCCGGTCGACGCACCCGTGCCCACCGCTCCGACCACGGTCAGGGGGCCTTCCGGCAGCGCCCCGGTCAGCAGTTCCGCGAACTCCCGGTAGCCCTCGTGGTGGATCTGGTCGTGGTACTGCCGCATCCAGTGGAAGTCGGGCCGCTCGGCCAGCAGCCGGCGCACATGGCGCACCCGCAGCTCCTGGTCCAGGCGCAGGCTCTGCGAGGGCGGCATCGCGTCGACCGTCGCGCCGAGGATCTCCAGCTGGGCCCGCATGGTGGCGTCCACGGTGGTGGAGGCGACGATGTGGCAGCGCAGCCCGTAGCGGTGGCAGGCCATGGCGAGGGCCAGCGCGTAGATGCCGCTGGAGCTGTCGACCAGGGTCTGCCCGGGCGCCACCCGGCCCCGGCGCAGCAGCGAGCGGACCGCGCCGAGCGCCGCGTACACCTTCATCGTCTCGAAGCGGGCGAGGACGACATCGTCGGTCAGCCGGATCAGGTCCGGGGCCTTCACGGCGTCGGTGATGTGGCCGTGCACGGTGGCAGCGGGTGTGGTGGGCGTGCGCGGACGGTCCTCCGCCCCCGCCACGGGCGGGGTGGCGGTGCGCGGAGCGGCGTCCCCCCGCGCCCTCACGTGCGCCGCCCGCGCACGATGAGCCGGTCCGAGCGCTGGTCGTAGCCGGACGCGTCGAACCCGCCGAAGCACTCCACGTCGGTGAAGCCCGCGCTCTCGAAGAGGGCGTGCAGCTCGGCCGCCGAATAGAGCCAGGAGGTGATGGAGGCGGTGCGGGCCGTCGCGCCGCGCACCAGGGTCCAGTCCGTGCGCAGCCGCCGCCAGCTGTCGAGGACGGTGTCACGCTGGACGACGTAGGCGCCGTCGGGCAGGTCGACCGCCTTCGGCCGCCCGATCCAGCCCGCCAGCACCTCCTTGCCCATCACGTCCACCAGGAGCTGCCCGCCCGGCGCGAGGCTCTCGTACGCGTTGCGCAGCACCTGGAGGTTGTCCTCGGCCTCGTCGAAGTAGCCGAATGACGTGAACACGTTCAGGATCACGTCGAAGGCGCCCGGCTCCCGGTACGTGAGCATGTCGGCGCGCTCCAGCCGGACCGCGGCGCCCGCCGCGTCGCAGGCCGTACGGGCCCTCTCCAGCATCGACGGGGACAGGTCGACGCCCGTCACCTCGTACCCGCGGCCCGCCAGCGGCACCACGAAGAGGCCGGGTCCGCAGCACAGGTCCAGGACTCTCGTGCCCGGCGGGAAGTCCAGCAGCGGGGAGGACGCGACCAGAGCGGCGGCGGTCTCGGCCCGCGCCGGCGGGAACATCGTCGCGGCGAAATCGGACCAGAGCGCGTCGTCCTCGTACCAGTGCATGCCTCGCGGTCTCCTCCCGGGCCCGGGGCCCCGTGGGTGTACTGCGGCGGTCAGCCCGGCGGCCGTCCCGTCGCCCCGGCCGCCGCTTCCGTCACCGGGAGGGCCACCCGCACCCGGTGTCTCTCCAGTAGTCGGCCGCCCCGGCCGGGAAGTTCCCGGGTGACCGGCCGATGTCCCGCCCGGGCCTTCCCCCCCCTGAGCACGGACGGCGCCGGGCCCCGCTGCCGGGAACCCTCACCGGCGGCTCCCGGCCGGTGTGCAGGCGACGTAACCGGCGTTGTTCGCCCGGTGTCATCCCTGGGTAACGGGCCTTTCCTAGATTGGCGAGCGACCGCCGCCCGCCCCCGCGTCCCTCAGGGAACGCCCGCCCCCGAAGGGCCCCGCACATGACCGTGCCGACCCCGCCGCCGGACGCCCCCGCCACCGACCGGGTGCGTACGGTCTGCTCGTACTGCGGTGTCGGCTGCGGGATCGTCCTCGACATCGCCGCCGGCCCCGACGGCCGCCGCACCGTCGTGAAGGCGTCCGGTGACAAGGAGCACCCGTCGAACGCCGGACGGCTCTGCACCAAGGGCGCGACCGGGGCGGACCTCCTCGCCGCCCCCGGCCGGCTGACCACCGCCCTGGCCCGTGCCGACCGCAGCGAGCAGCCCGCCCCGCTCGGCCGGGACGCGGCCATCGCACAGACGGCGCGCCGGCTGCGGTCCGTGCTGGACACCCACGGCCCGGACGCGGTGGCCCTCTACGTCTCCGGCCAGATGACGCTGGAGGCGCAGTACCTCGCCAACAAGCTGGCGAAGGGCTTCCTGCGCACCAACACCATCGAGTCGAACTCCCGGCTCTGCATGGCGAGCGCGGGCAGCGGCTACAAGCTGTCCCTCGGCGCGGACGGGCCGCCCGGCTCGTACGAGGACTTCGCCCACGCGGACGTCTTCCTCGTCACCGGCGCCAACATGGCCGACTGCCACCCGATCCTCTTCCTGCGCATGATGGAACGCGTCAAGGCGGGCGCGAAGCTGATCGTCGTCGACCCCCGGCGCAACGCCACCGCCGCCAAGGCGGACCTGTACCTGCGGATCCGGCCCGGTACCGACCTGGCCCTCCTCAACGGCCTGCTGCACCTCCTCGTCGAGAACGGGCACACCGACCCCGCGTTCATCGCCGAGCACACCGAGGGCTGGGAGCAGATGCCCGCCTTCCTCCGCGACTACCCGCCCGCCGCGGTCGCGGAGATCACCGGCATCCCGGAGGACGACATCCGGCAGGCGGCCCGCTGGATCGGCGAGGCGGGTGAGTGGATGAGCTGCTGGACGATGGGGCTCAACCAGTCCACCCACGGCACCTGGAACACCAACGCGCTGATCAACCTGCACCTGGCGACCGGCGCGATCTGCCGCCCCGGCAGCGGACCGTTCTCGCTCACCGGCCAGCCCAACGCCATGGGCGGCCGCGAGATGGGCTACATGGGCCCCGGGCTGCCCGGCCAGCGATCGGTCCTGTCCGACGAGGACCGTGCCTTCACCGAGGAGCTGTGGGGCGTCCCCGCCGGCACCCTGCGCGCGGACGGCTCGGGCAGCGGCACCGTCGACATGTTCCGCCGCATGGCGGAGGGGGAGATCAAGGCCTGCTGGATCATCTGCACCAACCCGGTCGCCTCGGTCGCCAACCGCCGGACCGTGATCGAGGGGCTGGAGGCCGCCGAGTTCGTCGTCACCCAGGACGTGTTCGCCGACACCGAGACCAACGCGTACGCCGATATCGTCCTGCCCGCCGCCCTCTGGGCCGAGTCCGAGGGCGTGATGATCAACTCGGAGCGCACCCTCACCCTCTCCCGCCGGGCCGCCGACCCGCCCGGGGAGGCGTGGCCGGACTGGCGGATCATCGCGGAGGTGGCCTGCGCCCTGGGGTACGAGGACGCCTTCGGCTACACGAGCGCCGAGGAGATCTTCGCCGAGATCACCCGGGCCTGGAACCCGCACACCGGCTACGACCTGCGCGGTGTGACGTACGAGCGACTGCGCGAGACGCCCGTGCAGTGGCCGAGCGCGGACGCCGACGGGCCCGCCCGCAACCCCGTGCGCTACCTCAACGACGGTGTCAGCCAGGAGCTGACCGTCCGGCCCGACGGCAGCGTGCCCAGGCTCGCCTTCCCGCTGCCCGGCGGCCGGGCCGTCTTCCACGCCCGCCCGCACCTGCCGCCCGCCGAAATGCCGGACGAGGACTTCCCGTTCGTCCTCAACACCGGGCGGCTCCAGCACCAGTGGCACACCCTCACCAAGACGGCGAAGATCACCAAACTGAACCGGCTGGACCCCGCACCCTTCGTGGAGGTCCACCCCGACGACGCGGCCGCCCTGGGGCTGGCCGAGGGCGACGGCGTCGAGGTCGCCTCGCGGCGCGGCCGCGCGGTGCTCCCGGCCCGGATCACGGACCGGGTCGCGGCGGGGGAGTGCTTCGCGCCGTTCCACTGGAACGACCTGTTCGGCGAGTACCTCGGCGTGAACGCGGTGACGAACGACGCGGTCGACCCGATCTCGTTCCAGCCGGAGCTGAAGGTGTGCGCGGTCCGGCTGGCGAAGGTCGCGGCCCCGGCGGTGCGCCTGGCCCCCGCCACGGCGGGCCGGGCCGAGCGCACGGGCGCCCCCGGCCCGGCGGGGACCGGGGGCGGGGCGGGCCCGATGGAGCTCGCGGACCGGACAGGACTCGCGGGGCCCACGGCGTCGGGTGAGCGGGCGGGGCTCGCGGACCCGACGGGGCTGGCGGGTGCCCTGGGTCTGCCGGAGGCCGCCGCCCCGCCGGTCCTGACGGACCCGGAGCGCCGCTATCTGGCCGGATTCCTGGCGGGCCTCGGCGCCCGCCCCGCGGGCACCCCGGTGCTCCCGGCGGGAGCACCCTTCGCCCCGGAACACGCCCTGTGGGTCAACGGCATGCTGGCCGGGGCCTACTCCCGGCTCCCGGAACCGCCGGGAGCAGGGGCCGCACCCGCACCACCGGCGACCGTCCCGGAGGACCAGGGCGGCCGCCCGGTCGTCGTGCTGTGGGCCTCGCAGACCGGCAACGCGGAGGAGGCCGCCGCGACGGCCGCCCGGACGCTGGCCGCCGAGGGATACCGCACCACGCTCCTCGGCATGGACGACAGCACGCCCGACGCACTGCCGAGCCCGGCCGACCTCCTCGTCGTCACCAGCACCTTCGGCGACGGCGACGCCCCCGACAACGGGTCCGGCTTCTGGGAGTCGCTGAACGCCCCCGAGACCCCGCGCCTGGAAGGCGTCCGCTACGCCGTACTCGCGCTCGGCGACTCCACGTACGACGACTTCTGCGGCCACGGCCGCCGCCTGGACGAACGCTTCGGCGAACTGGGCGCGGAGCGGCTGGTCCCGCGTACCGACTGCGAACCGGAGTACGAGCAGCCCTTCGGCCAGTGGCTCAAGGAGGTCAGGGCGGCGCTGGAGGCGACGGCACCGGAGGGAACGACGGCCCCGGAAGCCGCGCCGGCACCGAGAGCCGCGGTGGCACCGGCGCCATCGGACGGGAAGCAGCCCGCCCGCCCCTCCAGGGCCGCGCCCGTGACCGGCCTCCTCACCGGGAACCGCCTGCTGAGCCTGCCCGGGGCGACGAAGGAGGTCCGCGCCTTCACGATCGACACGCGGCACGCCGACACCCCGCTGACGTACACGGCCGGGGACGCCCTCGGCGTACAGCCGCTCAACTGCCCCGACCTGGTGGCCGAATGGCTCGGCGTCACCGGACTCGACCCGGCGGCAGAGGTGGACATCGACGGGCACGGGACGGTCGCGCTGGGGACGGCCCTGCACCGCCACCTCGACATCACCCGCATCACCCCGGACCTGCTGCGCCTGGTCGCCGACCACACGGGGGACCGGACCCTGAAGAAGCTGCTGCGCCCCGACAACAAGGGCGAGCGGGACCGGTGGACGTGGGGGCGGCAGGCCGTCGACGTGCTGGCCGAGCACCCGGTACGGGCCACGGCCGCCACCTGGGCCGAGGTGCTGGGACCGCTGCGCCCCCGGCTGTACTCCATAGCCAGCAGTCCGTTGGCAGACCCGCACCGGATGCGTCTCACGGTCTCCGTGATCCGGTACGAGAGCGCCCTCGGCCGGATGCGGAAGGGCGTCGCCTCCACGTTCCTCGCGGACGCCGAACCGGACAGCCCCGTCCCGGTGTTCGTCCAGCGCAACGACCGCTTCCGCCCGCCCGCCGACCCGGCCACCCCGATGATCATGGTCGGTCCCGGTACGGGAGTCGCTCCGTTCCTGGGCTTCCTGGAGGAGCGCCGTGCGCTCGGCCACTCCGGCGCCAACTGGCTGTTCTTCGGCGAGCAGCACCGCGCCACGGACTTCTACTACCGGGAGGAACTCGACGCGATGAGCCGCTCGGGCACCCTCACCCGGCTGGACACCGCCTTCTCCCGCGACCAGCGGGCCAAGGTCTACGTCCAGGACCGGATGCGCGAGCACGGGGCCCAGCTCTGGTCCTGGCTCCGCGACGGCGCCCACCTCTACGTCTGCGGCGACGCCTCCCGTATGGCCAAGGACGTCGACCGGGCGCTGCGTGACATCGCCGTCGCCCACGGGGGACTCGACCCCGACACCGCGGCCGCCCAGGTCAAACAGCTAGCCTCGGACCGCAGATACGTACGGGACGTGTACTGACGGACCGACCGAGGGAGTACGGGAATGGCCTGGGCGGACGTACCGGTGGACACGAAGCCACGGGCGGCGGGCGCGGTCCTGCTGACCGGCATCCCCGGGAGCGGCAAGAGCACGGTGGCCGCCGCGCTGGCCGCCCGGTTCGCCGCCTCCACCCACATCGAGGTGGACGCCCTCCAGGAACTCATCGTCTCCGGCGGCCGGTGGCCCTCGGCCGAGGGGGACGAGGAGGCGGACCGCCAGATCTTCCTCCGGGCCCGCAACGCCTGCCTGCTGGCGTACAGTTTCGCCGCCGCGGGCTTCCTCCCGGTCATCGACGACGTCGTCGTACGCCGAGCCCACCTGGACTTCTACCGCGCCACGCTCACCGGCGGACCGCTGCACTGCGTCATCCTGGCCCCCGGCGCGGCGAAGGCCCAAGAGCGCAACCTCGCCCGGGACAAGACGCTCACGACCGACTGGTCGTTCCTGGAGACGCCGATGCGCGACGAACTGGCCGACGAGAAGATCTGGATCGACAGCGCGAACCTGACGGTGGCGGAAACGGTCGACGCGGTCCTGTCCGCCACGGGCCTGACGCCCGCGGGGCCCTGACCCCACGGGCCTTGTCAGACCTCCGCCGTACGGTGGAACCATCTATCCGCGCTGCTGGCTGCTGCGCTGCTGGATCGCCCCGCCCGGCTGCTCCCGGGCGGGGCGCACACCCGCCGGCTCAGCCCGCCGACTCGCCCGCGTGCGGGCTCAGTGCGCCGGACCAGACCAGCGCGAAGATGAGGATGCCGAGCAGGATCCGGTAGATCACGAAGGGCATGAAGCTCTTGGTGGTGATGAAGCGCATGAACCAGTTCGTCAGTCGGACTTCTCCGCCGCAGCTACCTGCAACTTCATCCACCCGGCAAGATCAACTGGGAGAGGTTTGGGAGAAACAGGCTCCCAACTCGTCCCCTGGGCCAGCACGAACCTCTCCCACCGGGACTGCAATGAACCCATGATGGCACGCTCCATCGTCGGCGTGACGTTGCTGTACGTCCCCTCGACACCTGCCAGCTCGCTTCACGTCGTCGAACACCGGAACTGGCGAACCAACAACCGGAACCACAAAGGCCCCTGGGGGCCCACACACGGCGTGATGATCCACCACTCCGTCAGCTCCGGCGACGACTCCTCCGTCGAACTCTGCTACAACGGCCACTCCGCCCTCCCCGGCCCGCTCTGCCATGGTGTCGGCCGCAACGACGGTGTCGTGGCCCTCGTGTCGGCCGGCCGTGCGAACCACGCCGGATCCGGCGACGGGGACGTTCTGCGTGCCGTCATCAACGAGGCCGCCCTGCCGTCGGCGAACGAGGCGGACACCGACGGGAACCGGCACTTCTACGGGCTGGAGATCGTCAGCCTCGGCGACAACAAGGACACCTACACCAAGGGCCAGTACCAGGCCGCAGTGCTGTGGGCTGCCGCCCTGTGCCGGGCCCACGGCTGGTCCGAGCGCTCAGTCATCGGCCACAAGGAATGGCAGCCCGGGAAGATCGACCCCCGCGGCCCCATCGAAGGCGGCGGCAGCTTCTCGATGAACCAGTTCCGGGCCGACGTGCGCGCCCAACTCGCGGCAAAGCCAGGCACCGCTCCGGCCCCTGCACCCACCAACCCACCGAAGCAGGAGAACCCCGCCATGCCGGTCAGCACCGACGACGTCAGGAAGTTCTGGACCACCGACGGCATCCTCAAGGCCCCGTCCACGGCCGCACCTGGCAACACCCACTGGACGCCGGACTCCTACATCCGCGACATCCACGCCCGGCTCCGTGCGGTCCAGGGCACCCTCGACGCCACCAACGCCACCATCCGCACCATGGCCGAAGCACTCGCCGCCCGGGATGACGCCGTCGACGTGGACGCCCTCATCCAGGTGATCGAAACCCGACTGGAAGGCGTCCGTGTACGCCTCGAAATGGAGTCCTGACATGCGCATCTTCGGCCGTGAGCCCGTCACCATCCTCGGCGCGACCGCCGTCCTCCTCAAGCTCCTCGCCGGCTACGGCATCCAGGTGTCCGAGACACAGCAGACCCTCATCGACACCTTCCTCGCCTGCGCCGTCGCCGTCGCCTCCGCCATCGTCCTCAAGAACGGCGCCCTCTACGCCGCACTCCTCCAGGCCGCCTCCGCCGGGCTCGCACTCTTCGTCGGCTTCGGCCTCGACATGACCACCGAACAGCAGGCCGGATGGATGGCGTTCGTGTCCGCCGTCCTCATCGTCATCGAACGACCCGCCGTCGAAGCCCCCGTCCCGACCACCCGCGTCGAGCAGACCAGCCCCGTCAAGCAGCAGGCCTAACCCAGGTCATGCACAACACACCCCGGGAGGCAGCGGATGGCTGAACTGTTCGGATTCAAGCCCGCCGACCTCGGGGCCGCCGCCCTCCTCGTGGTCGTCGTCCTCATGGTCCTCACCGGCCGCCTCGTACCGAGACGCACCTACGACGACCTCAAAGAGGACCGCAACGACTGGCGCACCGCACACGGCGAAAGTGAAAAGGCCCGCGTCGAGGCCATGCGCCAGAACAGTGAACTCATCGAACTTTCCCGCACCGGCGTGCACCTCCTCGGCTCCCTGCCGCGTGGGGAGGTGACAGCCGATGGTGATCAAACTGTGGCGCCGTAAGAGGGCCAAGCCGACAGACGCCAAAAAGGCCATCGCGCGGGCCGAAAAGGCCAACAACGACCTCGAACGCCAGCGCCCGGAGGCGAGCCAGCTCAGCGCCCGCCTCCGGGCACTCCGGCACGAGAACCACTTCGAGGCAAAGATCAGAGCAGTCATGGAAGGAGGCGGCCAGTGATGGGCACCTGGGACCGGCTCATGAACGTCATCACCTCCGCCATCACCGCCAGCGCCGGACTGACATTCATGACCACCTGCCACCTCCTCGCCCCCTGGTGGCGCACCACAACCGGCCGCCACCTCATGGCCTTCGGAGCCGCCGTCACCGCACTCAGTGCTTACACCGTCGCCATCACCACATGGCCCGACTTCTGGCCCCTGCGCCTAGTACGGACTCTCGTCGTCCTCGCGATCGCCGCCCTGTTCATCCAGCGGACCGTCATGGTCATCCGCGCCCAACGCCACCAGGAGCACTGATGCCGTTTTCCGAGGGCGTCCCGTCCGTCCCTGTCCGCTACAGCATCACGTCCCCGGCCGGCGGGGGCCCGGGGGAGGGCACCCTTCAGCTGATGCCGACCGTGCCCGCGATCCGTATCCCCGGGCAGGAGGGCGTGTTCACCGGCGGTGGCACGTACCGGTTCGTTGATGGGCAGCTCGATGACGGCAACGGCGAACAGGTGCGCCTCCTCCCCACCAACATCGACGGCGCCAACCCTGCGGTGTGGGCGTGGCTCGGCATCGAGCAGATCAACGGCCAACAGCCCCGCCACTTCTACTTCGCCGTGGACGCCGACGCCGAAGAGGTCGACCTCGGGGCTGTTCAGCAACTCACCCCCGACCTCACCCAATACCTCGCCGTACCAGGGGAGTCCGCCTACGACGCATGGCGCCGCGCAGGCAACGACGGCACCGAAGCCGACTTCCTCGCCAGCCTCATCGGCCCGCCCGGAGACATCACCGTGGCCAACGACTACACCGACGAAGCCGTCACCCAAGGCCTGGCCGCCGAAGTCGCTCGCGCGGACGCCGCCTACGACCCGGCCGGCGCAGCAGATGCCGCGTATACCGCGGCTGTCGACGCGGCATCGTCCGACGCTGCCGCCAAGGCTGCCACTGCACGAGACGCCGCGATCGCCACGGCAGCACAGGATGCAGAAACGAAAGCGGGCAACGCGCAGAACGCCGCCGTGACCGCGGCAGCATCGGCTGCCGCCAGCCTGTACCTCCCCAAGGCCATCCTCACCGTCGACAGCTTCATGGCCCAGCCCGGCACGAAAATCTTCGGGCACCGCGGTGCTGGCATGGTGTGCCCGGAGCACACCGAAGCCTCCTACGACTACGCCATCGCCCACGGCATCCAGGCCATGGAGCTGTCCGTCAACGTCGACTCCGAAGGCCAGCTGTGGTGCCTCCACGACCTCACCCTCGACCGGACCACGTACAGCACGGGGGCGCTCAACACGTATCCGTCGACCGGGGTCGCGAACCGGGTCCTGACGAACGGGCGGGTCTTGCACGGCCAAGGGTGGACCGACCAGCCGATGGTGCCGCTCCGGAAGATGCTCGACAAATACCTCGGCCGCGTCGTCCTCTTCCTCGAACCCAAGGGCAACGACGCCGTCGTCCCCCTCCAGAACCTCCTGTCCACCTCATACCCGCACGCGCCAGCCAGCGTGATCTGGAAAGCCCACGTCGGCACCAGCTTCACCTGGCCCAAACAGCAGGGGTACCGCACCTGGTGCTACGTCGACGACGGCTCATCCGACGCAGTCCTCAACGGCAAGGACGCCCAGGTCGACTACTGGGGGGTGTCCACCTCCATGTCGTCCACCCGCCGCCAGCAGATCGTCGCCCGCGGCAAACCCGTCTTCTCCTGGCCCGTGTACCGCCGCTCCCAGCGCGCCGCCCTCGAAGCCGACGGCATCGCCGGCCTCATGTCGTCCGACCCCGTATACGTCCGCAGCACCACCGCCCAGGCCACCGCCTCCAGGTGGGACCAGCAGGTCAAGGAATCCGGCGGCACACCCATGTCGGACTACAACGAAGCCACCGCCCTCAAATTCTCCGACACCGACGGCTGGGTCTCCATCAACCGATCACGCGGCACCTACGGCCTCGGCCGGTACTGCCCCATCGTCCCCGGCGCCGACGGGTACCGCATCCAGATCGACATGAAGTACGACCAGCTCAGCGGAGACCTCGCAGTCCACGGTGGCCTCTACCTCGGCAAGTCGTCGGACGACGTCTACGAGTTCTCCACCCTCAACGCCACCCCCGGCTACCATCTCATCCTCCGCCAAAACGGAGTGCTACGCCTCTACCGGCACCTCACCACCCAAACCGGCGGCGTAGCCATCGGCGCCGGAGACATCGCAACCGACACCGTAGTAGCCGGCCAGTCCACGACCATCCAGGTCGACGTCACACCCACGACGATCGAGGCCCGCCGGCTCGGGAACGTTGCCTGGACCACCGGGCCCATCGCAGATACCACACACCGCGGCGGGTACTTCGGACTCAGCAACGGCAGCATCACCGACACCGCGGTACGGCCGCACTGGCGGAACCTCGTCATCACCCAGCTGTGACGAGCCCCCGCCGCAGGGCTACTCGATCGTGCCGGTGAACTCGGGGAAGGCGAGGACATCGTCATCGGTGGTGCGCTGCACCGTCACCACGATGTCCTTGCCGTACCGCTTCTCCAACGAGTGGTCGCTGGTCTTCACCGCCGACACTCCCTTCGCCAGGCGCCCTTCGAGCGGGGCACTGTTCTTCGAGAAGATCGTCAGGTCGGCAGCGCCACCGTTCGTCGCACCATCCACCGACACCGACAACTGGTCCAGGTCGATGGCCTGCCCGCTCTTGTTGTCGAGCTTCACCCGCACCCGGAAGTCGTGCGCCTTAGGGTCGGGCTCCTCGAACTCGTCCCAGTCCGAGAACACCTTCGCGTCCACGACCGTGACCTCCAGGCCGTCCGGCCACGCGAACGGCTTTCCGAACGCCAGGTTCGTGGCCGGCGCCTCCGACTCGGCAGGAGTCTCGGTGTTGCAGTGCTCCATCCAGTCCGACTGGTTCAGAGGCGTATCCGAGCAGTCCACCTCATGCTCCGGCGCCGACGCCTTCACAGTGGACTTCGGCGCGGCCGGCTCGCCGGTGCCACCGCAGGCCGTGAGCGAGCAGGCAAGAAGAAGGGCTGCCGCAGCAGCGATCCGTGCGCGCATCAGCAGCTCTCCTCGAACTTCACCGCGGTGAACTCGACCGGCTGCCCGTTCAACGCGGCACCGGCGGCAGGCTTCTGGGTGCACACCTTCCAGTTCGACTCCAGCAGCACCATCCGGTCCTCAGCCGCATCGGTCACCGTGATCGACATGCCGGAGGCCAAGGCCCCCCGGGCAGCCTTCACGGACTCCCCAACCAAGTTCGGCATCTTCCCGTCGGCCGCCTCGGGCGCCTTCTTGTCGCTGGCCGGGCACGTCTCCTCCAGCTTCACCGCACCAAAGTCCAAGGTGGTGTCGGTCGATGCTGTCTTCCCGGCCTTGATGTTCTGGGAGCACACCTTCCAGTTCCGGTCGAACGCCTGCATACGGTCCCGCCCGGTGCTGTCGTGGGACCGCAGCGAGTAGAAGCCCTTCTCCTGGGCGGCATCCTGCGCGAACTGAAGACCCATCCCGACGAAGTTAGGGACCTTCACCTCACTGTCGTCCTTCTTCGACTCCTCAGCCTTCTCGGCCTTCGTCGGCTTAGCGTCAGCCTTGTCCTCCGCCGGCTCGACGGGCTTGGCGGTCACCGTCTTCGTGACGGTCGGGGCCGGCTTGCTGGTGGCCGCCTTCTCCGTGCCACCACTACCTGCGGCACCGAGCATGATGCCGACGACGAACAGGCCTGCCCCGGCGGGGATCGCCACCCGCTTCTTCGCCCAGCCCGGACCACGGCTCTTCGGCGGCTCGGGTGTGAACGGCTGCTGCCCCCAACCAGGGTGCTGGTACGACATGTGTCCCCCTACGTGCGGTTCGTGGACGCCGACCGTAACCACCCGACCACACCCCGGGGAGCCGGATGTTCCGGTGGTGACGGAGTTGTGACCAAACAGCGGGGGAGAGGTGCGGGGCGTTACGGTCTCCTCGGGACCGAGCAAGCCGAAAGAGGGAGAGTGATGGCCGGTCGACAGAGAGTGCTCGAATACGCCCGGGAGAAGGCTCAGGAGATCCAGGCTGGGATGGCTTGGACCGAGGGGGAGTATGGAGGCGGGTACTGGGATGCGCACGGCCCTGACGAAGGGCTGGTGCACGGTAGGGCTGTAGCGGCCCTGGAGTTCTTGAGGGAGTATGCGGGCCCCGAGAGCACATGGTTCGATCGCGCAACTCAGACGTGGGACTCGCATGGTGGCAACAAGTCGACGGCCACCGGCGCCTACTACATTGGCGAACTGCTCAGGGCCTGGGCTGACCAGGTCGAGGCCGGAATTACCGACATCGCCGGGTCGCAAGCCCGGGAGAAGGTCGGCGCGGTAAGCACCGACGTCATGGAGCAGGTACGCCAACTCAATGAAGACCGTGGCGCACATCCCGCCGCAGCGATCGTCCTGTGCGGCGCCGCTCTCGAAACGGCCCTGCGGGCCACGGTCGAGGCGCGAAGCCTCTCCCTCCCTGAGCGGCAACGCCCCTCGCTCAACTCCTACACCCAACTTCTCCGTTCGACGGGCCTGTTCACAGCGCAGGACGTGAAGGACGTCGACATGTGTGGTGGCCTCCGAAACTCCGCAGCGCACGGCCACTTCGACGATCTCAGCCGCGAGCGTGCTGGCCTCATGGAGCAGCAGACCAACCTGCTGCTCCGGAAGCTGTCTGACCTCGCGGTGGTCGGGAGCGAACCCCAGTAGCCCCGTGCATCTGCGCCCCGCTCTCATCCGAGGGCGGGGCGCAGTGCTCTATCGACTCGTTCCGCCGGCCCAGATCTCTGCGCCGCATGTAGTGCAGACCTTGTCGCCGGTCCGCATGCCGTTGAGTCGCTCCTTCACTGTGTGCGGGTGGTCGCACGGTGGAGAGCCCTTGGCTTTCCACGCCTCTTGCAAGCGGGTCGTTTCCTGCGGGTCCATGGCGGCACTGTACGGGCGAGGTGTGCCACCGTCAGCCGCATCCCGATCTTCGCTGGCTATCCGAGCTGGACTAGCGCATAACTTTCCCTTATGGGCTAGCAATTCGGTACCCTGAGGCATGGACAAGAACACGCTTCCGCTGCTCTTGATCGACGTCGACGGACCACTGAATCCGTGGATGGCGAAGCCCTCCCGTCGCCCTGACGGCTACACCACGCACCGGATGCGCCCGACGGGCTGGGAGCAGCCGTACCAGAAGCCGTTGCGGGTCTGGCTCAACCACGACCACGGGGCTCAGCTCACCGCCCTGCCGTACACCCTCGTCTGGGCCACCACCTGGGCTCACGAGGCCAACGACTGGATCGGCCCCCACCTCGGCCTCCCCGAACTCCCCGTCATCACCTGGCCCGAGGAGAAGCCCGCGGCCAGCCCGTACTGGAAGTCCGAGCCCCGCGTCTTCTGGAAGACCGCCACGATCGTCGAGTACGCCGCCGGGCGGCCCTTCGCGTGGATCGACGACGACATCACCGACCTCGACCGCGAGTACGTCACCACCCACCACCAAGGGCCCGCGCTGCTCCACCACATCGACCCGCGCCTCGGGCTGCTCCCCAACGACTTCGACACGCTCGCCACATGGGCGGCGTCACTCCGAGAGGATGCCGCGTGACCGAGCAGTCCATCGCTCAGCGATCCGGGCAGTTGATCGCGCTGCCCGGCTCGGACCTCTTCGAGGAAGTCCGCCGCAAGCTCGTCGACGACCTCGGCATGGTCCAGGTCGACCGGCAGGGACAGAAGCGCATCTACCGGCCCCGCGCCGAACTCCTCGCCGAAGCCGTCACAACCGACACCTTCGTCATGGTCTTGGACTGGCTGTCCTCTACGAGGCGCGGCAGTCTCCAGACCAAGCGTAACTACGTCGACGACATCCGCCGCATCTGGGGCGGCTACGCCCAGGAGTTGGGGCACGACCGGTTCGCCGTCGGCTGCTTCACCGCCGACCACATCCGCGCCTGGCGGCTCCGCATGGAAGGGCGCGGCACCCCGCCCACCACCATCAGCCGCTACCTCAACGCGCTCTCCTCACTACACACCTACGCTGCCGAGAAGATCGACCTCCCCAAGAACCCCGTCACCCAAGACGACCGCCCCAAGGTCGACAAGGGCAACACTTCCCGCAGCACCCCCGTGCTGGAAGTCGACGAGGTGCAGGCAGTCGTCCGGGCGGCAGAGAGCGAGTTCGACGCGCTCATCGTTCTCCTCCTCTACACCCTCGCCGGCCGCGTCTCCGAGATGTGCGCCGCCGACGTCACCGACCGGATTGAACGAGGACGTCGCTCTTATCTCGACGTCACCCGCAAGGAACACAAGGAACGCATCCTCCCGCTTCCTGTCACCGTCGCCGAACTCCTCGACGCCCACACCGCAGGCCGCACGGAAACCGCAGACGGCACAGAGAATGCCCTCCTACTCGACGCGGCCGGCCAGCGCCTCGACCGGCACGACATTGCCCGACTCCTCACCCGCCTCGGTCGCAAGGCTCGCGTCCTCACCTGCCCGACCGTCGACCAGCCGGGCCACGCCTTCTCGCGCTGCAAGGTCTGCCGGAAGCTCACCCCGCACGTACTCCGTGCCAGCCGCATCACCCACATGCTCGACGACCATGTCGACCTCGCCGAAGTCCAAGCCTTCGCCGACCATGACAACCCCGCCACCACCGTCGGCTACTGGAAACGCCGCAACAAGGGCCAGCGCAACGCCAAGCACGTCGACGCAGCCGAGGCGCTCTTCGCGGGCATCACCGACCGCTTCCGCCTGGAGGAGAAGTGACCGTTCACGAGGATGCTGCGCAGGTACTGCTTGAAGAGCGCCGAGCAGACCCCGAGAGCGCATCGATGCTGGCCAAGATGTCCGCCTCAATACACGAAGGCGTATACAACCGCCAGCTCATCGGATGGGTAGGACAGACGCAGCGAGACCCCGCCTACTGGCCGGCGCACCAGATCGCCGCCCTCATGGACGTTCTCGACGGCCTGACTTACGGCCGCCTCGTCCGCCGGCGTATCCCGATTGGGGATACGCCCGGCCCGGACGCAGATCGACACGGAAACGCGGCACGGCTACGGAACCTCGACGCCCCATTCCACGTCAACCTGGACATGTCGCAGAACGGGGCAGACAGCGACGGCACACTTTGGTGGGATCAGCCCGTCAACTTTTGGCGTGCGCTCGGCGTCCGCACGCTCCACCAGCAGGGCATCCACGGTTCCTTGCATGCACCCTTCGAGGTCCGACCGTGGCGCGTACCGCTAGAAGTCGGCTACACGCTGCCAAGCCGGACACTCATGCACCTAGCAGTGGAAGGTGCAGTCGCGCGGTGGGCCTACGAGGACGACGAAATCTGTCTGCTGCTCGATTTGGCCCGCATCGGGAAAGCCGCGGGAACTCGGCCACTGCCAGCAGGGATCGAACCTTTCTCCCTCGGGCTGTGAGGCCGGGGGAGGGCAGCCCGGACAAGCCGCAATCCATCCGCTACCGTCGAAGCGGGCGCGGGGCCTACAGCGGTCGAGGCATGACCGCAGTGAGTCTTGGAGGACTCATGCCCATAGGCCGCGTCAACGCCGCCAAGTTCATCTCGCGCTATCTCGACGAGCCGCATGAAACGGACCTCGGCGGCGAGGAAGCCCACCACCTCATCGCCACAGCGCACGCCGACCGATCCTGCCCGCCGTCCGGGCACAGCATCGGCTGGAATGACTGCTACTTCGGCGCCGACATCCTGCCGCTCACCTGGAAGGCGGACCTCCTGCTGGAACCGAACGGCGATCCGCGCCCGATCCCGGGCCACTTGGTCGGGGAGGGGCGGGAACGAGCGGCCGCAGCAGGAAGTCATGCTGCCTGGGTACGTCGAGAAGCGCACCGTCGAGGCCTTCGTTAGCGCTGGTGCTCGCCCGGCAAGGGCGAGCACCCACTAGGCCCCCATTTGCCGTGAGATCACTGACGCGGTGACATCAACGAAGACGCCCCTGGCCACGTCTCCCGCCGAGCTTGCAAGCTCACGGAGCCGGCCACGGCGCTCGGCGTCGGGTTCCTCATCGGCTGCGGCCTGGAGGCGCTGGGCCACCTCGTCGACGAACTGCTCAGCGTTGGGCCACTGGCCGACTAGGCGGCGCGCTTTGCCAGCCACCCGCTGTACGTACCAGCCTCCCTGGCCGCCTCCCGTCTTGCCGAGCTCGATCAGGCCGTCGCTCTCCAGTGCCAGCGCAGCCTTGCCGACTTCGATGACTTCCAGCTCGGTGATCTGCGCGATGTCCCGGAGCTCAGGCATTGAGGCGCCCGCGGCATCGTCGAGGTACTGGACCATTGCGTTCAGAACGGGAAGGTCACGGTTTGCCCACGTGTTTTCCATGGGGAGACGCTAGCCGCGCAGGACCTAGTCGGCCGTAGACCTGATCAACCGTTTCCGGTCACACCTCTACCCCTGTGGCCGAAACGGGTGCATCGTTGCCTGTGTGAGACCCCTCCTGCCAGGGCGAGGTTTCCATCCTCAGGCTCTGCCCGCGTCCCCCCGTCGCGGGCGGGGCCTGCCGCTCCTCCCGGCTCCCCACGGGAGGCCAAGCGGCTGCCCTGCTACCGCATGCGGGTGACGGTGAGTGTCCCGTGCCTGCCGGAGCCGGCGAGGACTTCGACGACGAGGCCGGCCTCGACCCGGGTGTATGCCTCCCCTTCGGCCCGCCGTTCCCCGACCGTCTCGGCCGCGGTGAGCGCTTCGCCGATCCTGCCGGCGAGTACGGGGTCGAGTCGTGCGGACAGCCGGATGGGTCCGCCTTCGTCGCCGATGGCGAGTGCGAGCCGGTGGGGCCGGCGCCGGGGTCCGAGGTAGCCGACGACGAGCGCGTCTTCGGTGTCACCGTGCCGGACCTTGGTCCAGTTTCGGTGGCCGAGCGGGTACGGGGCCGTCCCCTTCTTGGCCACGATGCCCTCGATCCCTTGTTCCTGGAGCCCGTCGTACCAGGCGATGGCGACGTCTCGGTCGTCGGTGGTGGGCACGGCTTGGATGGGTGGCCCGAGGTCGCCGATGAGGTCGACGAGGAGCTGTCGTCGCTCCGTGTAGGGGAGTGAGGTGACCTGCCCGCGTTCGGGGTGTTCGAGGATGTCCCACACGGCGTAGGACGCGGGGTGTTGTGCGGCGAGTGCTCGTGCCCGGGTGATGTTGGATGCGGCCCGTGATTGGGCTGCGGCGAAGTCGACTTTGCCGTCGCGTCAGATGACGGCTTCTCCGTCGAGCGTGGTGCCGGGCGGCAGGGCCATCCCGGCGACGGCGAGGTCCATCCAGTGGCTGGTGACGACCCTGCCGGATCGGGCGTAGAGGATCACGGTGTCGTCGGTGCGCCGGAGAATGGTGCGGTGCCCGTCGAATTTGGGCTCGTACCACCAGTCCGGCCCGTGGGGGATGGTGGGGGCGGTTTGGGCGAGGGCTGGTGGGATGGGGTACTCCACGGTCCGATCCTGCGCCGGGGCGGTGGTGGCCGCGCGGCGGGCTAGCCCAGGCGGCATCATGCGCTTGCCCTTAAACCTTAAGAGGCTTAAGGTTTGCTCATGGAGAAGTCCTACGGCATCGAAGCCGCGCGAGCCCAGCTGGGCGACATCGCCGACCACGCACGCTCCACTGGCCAAGTCATCAAACTCACCCGACACGGACGTTCCGTTGCCGCTATCGGCCCCGTCGCAGCCATTAAGCCTCTCGCCGGAGTCCAGGTCTGGCTGTACCTCGGCGACCAGGAAGCCGTCAGCTACACCTTCCCCAGCGTCCCTCGCGTCGGGGAGTCCATCCTCGTGGAAACCGCAGACGGCAACGAGAACTTCTGGGACGTTGTGAACGTCCAGTGGGACATTCGCCCCGACGAGGCACCCGCCGTCAACGTACTCGCCGACGAGCATGCCAAGGAGAGCTGACCATGCCCTCACAGGCAGCCCAAGCCCTGGAGAAGGCCATCCGTGCCCTTGGTGGCACGTGGGATACCCGCCGTTCCGTGACCGCTCTGCGTGACGCTGGGCTTGGTGACGGAGACCTGCGGGCGCAGGAGAAGCGGGCCCGTCAGGCGCTGCGCGATCTAACGAAGGCAGGCTTCATCGTGAAGGTCGACCCCGACAGCGCCACCTACCGACTTGCGCCCGAGCAGTGAGGACTCTCCTCGCCCTGCTGCTGTGGCTCGTCAAGGTGGCCGTAGGGCTGTTCGTGGGGCTTGGCCTCGTGGTGGTCTTCGTCGTCCTCGTGATGGATGACGGCGGCGAGAGTTCGGATGAGCCGACACCCAGGCCCGCTCCGCTGGAGACGACTGGCGAGCCCGTGACTCCCGCCGAGGAATCCCCGGCGGAAGGCAACAATCAGGAGGGTGTCCAGTTCGGGTACGCCTGCTCGCCGGTCGGTTCTCTCGGTGTCGCCGGTGGTGGCCGCCCTGCGGAGTGCTTCATGGGCAAGGACGGCCGCGCCCGGTGGGGGTACGACTCGGATCGCGGGTAGTCCGCACAGCGCGACGCCCCGGCCACTGATCCTGGCCGGGGCGTCGCCGTGTCAGCGTATCGCCCACCCTGCCCGCGCCTGCCCTGTCACACTGGCATTGCCCCCGTCGACGGGGGCACCATTTTGCGCAAGTCCGCAACAAGGTCGCTTCGCCACGCCGGGGCTGATCGAGCACGGATTGTCAGTGCCCGGTCGTAGGCTTGTCACATCAACCTTCAGGGCTTTTGGGCCCGCGAAACAGGGGATTGCTCACCGCCCCCGCCTGACTGCTCCCAGGGCGGGGGCGGGGCTGCGTCCAGGGCTACTGCTTATCGAGTTCGGGGTGAAGCACGATGCGCTTCACGGCCTGCTCGACCGCCCCACCCCCAGCCTTCCGCTGGAAGGTTTCCGCCGCCTCCAACCGCGGCGCCCAGCCATCACGGGTGTACGGCTTACTCAGCGCTTCCGCCTTCGCCGCCTCGACATCGCGGTACGCCTGAATCATCATCACTCGGTCTATCCACGCCCGGAAGCCTAAACGGCGGCACCGACAATGAGCCGTCTGCCATGCTGGTCACGGCCTGCTCGTCTGCTTCTGGGAAACCGTGGCACCCGAGAACCTGTCGGCTCATAGCCGGGCGGGCCGCGTCTGCCGGAAGCCGGACCCGCAAGGTGCCCCAACAGGGGGACGTCCACCGAACGGGACCAGCCCCGGCAACGTCCAGCCTTACGCCCGCCCTCCACGTGGGGGCGGGCGTTCGTGCGTTCCGGCATCACTTTCGAGGACCCTCGAAGGTGAAAATGCTTGTCGGTTTGCGGTCATCTGCAAGGCGAGGGAAGCGGGCAGGTCAGCGCATCACTTCCGCAGTACCGCGAACGCGATCAAGCCGCCTCAGTCACGTCGCCGCGCACCGCCGCAGCCCACTCCACCAGAAGCTCCTCATACCGGCGGCGCCCCTCCGGCGACACCAAACCCCCCGCCTCCAACAGGCCCCGAATCTCCTCGTTCACAGCACTCAGCGACCGGGCATGCGGCGGCTGGGCGGGAGAAGTGGGCATGCCCGCAGTCTACGGCTCGGGTGGGACAATCAGCCCTGCCCGCAGCTCGTAGGATGCCCACATGATTCGTGCAGTCGTGTTCGACGTCGGAGAATGCCTCGTAGACGAAACCCGGGAATACGGCACCTGGGCCGACTGGCTCGGCGTCCCGAGGCATACGTTCGCCGCCCAGTTCGGTGCCACCATCGCGCAGGGCAAGGACTACCCGGCTTCGACCTCTACGCCGAACGCGACGCCCGCGCCGCAGCCGGACAGCCCGAGCACTTCGACGAAACCGACCTCTACCCCGACGTCCGGGACTCCCTGAAGGCCCTCCGCGCCGACGGACTCTGGCTCGGCATCGCAGGCAACCAGACGGTGCGCGCCGGCGGGATCCTCCGCGACCTGTTCGCCACCGACGTCGACCTCATCGGCACCTCCGACGATTGGGGCGCCTCCAAGCCAGACCCCGAGTTCTTCCACCGCGTCGCCGCCGTCGTCCCCGC
Organism: Streptomyces sindenensis; assembly: GCF_014649035.1. Lineage (GTDB taxonomy): Bacteria > Actinomycetota > Actinomycetes > Streptomycetales > Streptomycetaceae > Streptomyces > Streptomyces sindenensis. The sequence goes on along the minus strand of NZ_BMSG01000019.1, from coordinate 62,783 downwards.
CGAACCCGACGAGATCCTCTACGTCGGCGACCGCGTCGACAACGACCTCCGGCCCGGCGCCGCCGCAGGCATGCACACCGCGCTCATCCATCGCGGGCCGTGGGCCACCATCCAGTGGCACACAGAAGAAGCGGAGAAGCTCCCCACCTTCCGGGTGGAGAGCCTCCTCGAACTGTCCCCGCTCATCGCCAGGTTCAACGAGCGAGAGCACTGACGGTCGTCGACCACCCGTACAGACGCTCATCGAGGTCCCGCACACACTGCTGATGCTGGTGCGGGGCCAACGCCCGCCGCACGTCCCGCACCCGGTCCATCCCCGTCGCGTACCAGGTGACCTCCAGCTGATCGAGGGCCTCGCACGCGTACCGGCAGGCCGCCTCCGGGTTCCCCGCGGCCACCTCGACCGCGGCGAGGTCGCCGAGCATCACGGACCGCTGCTTTTCCTCCACCGCGGGCAGAGCGTCGAGGACACCCTGGAGCGTGGCGCGGGCCTGGGGGAGGTGCCCGGCCTTCAGCTGAGTGTTCCCCTTGAACGCGGCCAGGCGGACCGGGCTGAACCAGTCCAGCCACGCCGGCGACTCATGCTCACCACCCGCGGCCAGTACGTCCTCGCCGTGCCCGATGAGGTGCAGGGCCGTCTTCGTGTTCCCGCACCGGGTTTCGCACTCGGCCTCGACCGCGTCCAACCATGCGAGCAACTCGGCTGAGGCGGGGCCGCGGCGGGCGTAGGTGCGCGCTGCGGTCATCCGTTCCACCGCGTTGTCCCGGCGGCCGGCCCAGGCAGGGATGAACGCGGTGTGGGCGAGGATCGCCGCACCGAGCAGTGCATCATCCGCCTCGCCCGCAGCTTGGAGCGCCCGGTGCCATGCGGTGCCGGCCCGGTCGGCTTCGCGGAGGTCGAAGAACTCGATGCGCCCGGCGAGCAGCCACGTCTCCGCAAGGGCAGCGGCCACTGCTTGGCGGGTGCGACCGGCGGACTCTGGGAGGAGCGCACACCCGAGGGTGGCGTGCGCAACCGCAGCAGGGTGCAGGGTGGCCGGCGCCACCGACCAGTACAGGCGCCGGTGCGACCGAGTCACCGCCTCATAGTCGGCGGCCACCGACGCGGGCTGGATGGTCGCGGACGCCTGCGACGGCACAGCGGCCAGGCCTACCGCGGCGGCGGTTCCGGCGATGAGGGTGCGCCGCACCGGGTCGTGCCCTGCGGGCGGAGTGAAACCCAGGGCTTCGAGGTCCTGGCCGAGGACCCGTGTGAGAGCCTGCTGAAGGTCGGGGTGCGGCCACGGCGGCGCTTCGGACTCCCACCGGCGAACCTGACGGACACCGACGCCGAGGGCTTCGGCGAGGGCTTGCTGAGAGTGGTAACCCGCGGCAAGACGGGCGGACTTGAGTCGAGTGTTGCTGGGCTTCGGCGGCACGCTGGTCCTCCATCGTGGCAAGTGCCGCCCAGTTTCACACCGGGCCCTACGGGTGGCCAGTCGTACTCCCAATGGGCGCATGAAAGTCCTCATCTGTGACGCCAAGAGTCCTCTGAAAGCCCTCGAAAACACGCGGGCACAGACCCAACCTTGGTGGACGATCACCTCAGCCACAGGGAGAACCCAGTGCCATCCACGACCAAGATCAAGAACTGTCGGTTAGAGCCCGCCGGCGACACCTGGGACGCCGTCCGTGTCCCCCGCAGTGTCGGCAGCGACGCCGCCGCCATCCTCGGCAGCCGGGCCGGAGCCGCCCTCCAGGACCCGCACGAGGGCTGCATGTACTTCTTCATCGCCCCCGGGACCGCCGCCGAGTGGAAACCCGAGGAGGTGCCCGGCGCCCGCATCCTCGGGGCCGGAGCCCACGTGGTGTTCCCACCGCCGAGACGGACCCAGGGGCCTGGCCCGCACTGGCGGATCTGCCCCGGCGACGACGGGTTCCTTACCGACACCGCCGCGCTCCGGGCCGCCCTGGAAGACGCGGCGTCCGCTGCGGTCGGACGGTGAACGGCACAGCAGTCGAACGCCAGCTGCCGACCCTGGCCGAGCTGACGTGGGAGCAGGCCGCGGGCCGGGCGTGCGTGTGGTGCAAGAAGCTCCTCGACCACGGCGCTGTGTCGGCCGGGGTGATCCAGGAACGGGACGGGGCGCACGTCCTGGACACCGAGGTGTGGGCCGGCCCCTGCTGCACCGGGCCATGAACAGCCCGGTTTCGGTCACCGGTACTGGACGGTCACACGCCGACCGGGGTGTCTTCCAGTAAGGGCTGCCTGCTCCCTGGCCTGTAGTTATACGCGCGGTGACCCTGACGCATGGTCAGAGCATCAGTTGCCGCATGGCACTAGTTTTTCAGTCAAAAGTGAGCAAGGCTCGATGGACTGACTGACCCCAGAGTCAGTAGGCGCAGCCTGTCACTGGCCGCGCAGACGGATCAACCACCGATCGATGGGGAGGACGAGATCAGCAGTCTCCACCGGAGCGCCGTCCTCATCGAGGCGAGTCCGCACCAGACGAAACGCCACCATGCCCACCAGCAAGCCCAGGGAATGCGCCTGGTTGACAGTCAGCGGTGCTGTGCCCACCTCCACCACGTGGCTGGCGTGAGGGCTGCGCGTTCCGCGCCACCAAGAGGACACGATCATCGCCGAATGGCCCCCGGGGTCGAGGCACTCCACCGTCTCGTGCTGCAACATCGCCCCAGGTCGAACGCCGAGGCGGGCGGCGAGCTCTTCGGTCGCGGGCCGCGGCCGGGTGTCGGTGGTCTCGGCGCTGTACGGCCACGGCAGGTCGGCGTTCGTGAGAGTGCGCACAGCAGGAGGATGCGCCACCGTGACGTGACGCCCCTTCTCTCCGTCGAGAACACCACTCCTGCGGAGCAGGTCGTAGGCGAGGCGGATCGTCTGCTCGTGCACGTGGTACCGGTTGGCCATCTCGCGGCGCGAAGGCAGCGGCTGGCCGATAGTCCAGTCGCCATCCCGGATGCGGCGGCGGATGTCGGCGGCGATACGCCGGTACGCCGCTTCTGCCATCCGAACCTCTTACGTCGATCAATGATCATCGAGTGAAGTTCGAACCTACGAAGCAGTCGGTGAACCTGATATATCAGGTTGCGCGCGACGCTGCTCGACCTGTCGCCCCGCAAGGACATTCGCTGGATCTATCGCTTGGCGGGCGTGACCCTGATGGGGCGCGCACCGTCAGGGAAGTCTCCCTCCTGTCGCGCACCCCTTTAGCGGCGGGAGGGAGGGCCTTCCCTCCCTCTCCAGTGAGCCCCGGTCATCCAACTTCCGGTTCCGCTCGTTGGGTAAGGCGGCCGAGGCGAGGCCGCGCTCCACCCCTCCAGGTGGCGACCTCGCCTCGGCCTTGTGCTGCCCAGGTGATCGACTGGGAGACGACCCCGTCGATCAGCCTCGAAACGCCTCTATTCTTCTCTCGAATCTTCTAGATCAAGAGTAGAAGAAACCGCCGTTCGCGGCCCTTAATGGCTACCGGATTCACCGGCATGAGGACTCAATACACCAGCGCTGACCAGCGCGAAGATGAGGATGCCGAGCAGGATCCGGTAGATCACGAAGGGCATGAAGCTCTTGGTGGTGATGAAGCGCATGAACCAGGCGATGACGGCGTATCCGACGAAGAACGCCACCACGGTCGCGAAGATCGTCGGGCCCCACGAGACATGCCCCTCGCCCACGTCCTTCAGCTCGTACGCGCCGGAGGCCAGCACCGCGGGGATCGCCAGCAGGAACGAGTAGCGGGCGGCCGACTCGCGGGTGTAGCCCATCAGCAGGCCGCCGCTGATCGTCGCGCCCGAGCGGGAGACGCCGGGGATCAGTGCCATCGCCTGGCAGAAGCCGTAGATCAGGCCGTCCTTGACGCCCAGGTCCTTGAGCGTCTTGCGCTCCTTGACCACCCGGTGCCGGCCACCCGTCTCGTCGCGCGCGGCCAGCCGGTCCGCGACGCCGAGCACGATGCCCATGCCGATCAGCGTCGTCGCGATGAGCCGCAGGTCGCGGAAGGGGCCCTCGATCTGGTCCTTGAGCGTGAGGCCCAGCACACCGATGGGGATCGAGCCCACGATGACCAGCCAGCCCATCTGGGCGTCGTGGTCGCTGCGCATCGCACGGTCCGTCAGGGAGCGGAACCAGGCCGACAGGATGCGCGCGATGTCCTTGCGGAAGTAGATGAGCACCGCCGTCTCGGTGCCGATCTGGGTGATCGCGGTGAACGCCGCCCCCGGGTCGTGCCAGCCGGCGAACGCGGCCGTTAGCCGCAGATGCGCGCTGGAGGAGATCGGCAGGAACTCGGTGAGTCCCTGAACAAGTCCCAGGACGAATGATTCGAACCAGCTCATGGGGCTTAGGCCATCCCGGAGGTGATCGTGCATCGGCCACGGGGCTGGGCCCGTCGGCAGCGTGCAAAGTGCGGAGTGCGGTCAAGGACTTCGAGGTCGCGGGCAGCGTATCGCCCGAAAGTGAACGTCAGGCCGACTGTGCCGGTCATCCACGTGCCGCAGGAGGGTCAGCCCTCCGGCGTGTCGCGGCCCAGCCGGTGGCGTCTGCGCCAGGCCACCAGCGCCCCGCCGAGACCGGACAGCACGATGAAGCCCATGGCGGCCAGGAACACCGGCGAGGTCGGCGACGCGGCCTCGCTGCCGGCTATCACGTACGCCGCCGTGTTCGGGATCGACCCGAGACCGGTCGCCAGGAGGAACGGCGGAGCGCCCATCCGGGAGGTCGCCGCGCAGTAGTTGGCGGCGGCGAACGGCACCCCGGGGAAGAGCCGCAGCGCCAGCACCGACCGGAAGCCGTGCCGGCTCAGCACCCCGTCCGCCGCGGTGAGCAGCCTCCCGCGCAGCAGGGTCCGCAACGCGTCCTGCCCCAGCACCCGGCCGAGCATGAACGACACGCCCGCACCCAGCACCGTGCCCGCCAGCGCCGCTGCCAGACCCGTCTGCGCGCCGAACAGCGCGCCCGCGGCGATGTTCAGCAGCGGCCGCGGCACGAACGCCACCGTCAGCGCCCCGTACGCCAGGCCGAAGACCATCGCCGCCGCGCCCCCGGTCAGCTCGGGCGGCCAGCCCGACGCCAGCAGCCGCTGCGGTTCGAACAGCAGCATCGTCGTCGCGGCCCCGAGCAGGACGACGACAAGCAACGAGAGACGGGACCACGGCGACAACAGCGCCCGGGAGAGGCGCAGGGCCGGACCGGAGGCGGGCCGGGCGGCGGGGACGGGGTCGAACATTCGGGGAGAGTAACCGAAAAGGATGTGTGATCGCCGTAATGTGCGTCGCGTGAACCACGCCGCCGACGCCCCCGTTCCGCCGGTCAGCGCCCTCGCCGACACCGTCCTGGAGCGGCTCGTCGCCGCCTACGCCCCCGCCGCCGACCCCGTACGGGCCGAGGCCGCCGCCGCGTACATGAAGCACGTCGCACCCTTCCTCGGGATCCCCGCCCCCGAGCGCCGGGCCCTGTCACGGACCGTGCTGGCGGGCACCGGGCGGCCGGACGAGCGGGACTGCACCGCGATCGCGCTGCGCTGCTGGCGGCTGCCCGAGCGCGAGTACCACTACTTCGCCGTCGACCATCTGCGCCGCCACGCGGGCCGCTGCACCTCCGGCTTCCTGCCCGTCCTGCACCACCTGGTGACCACCGTCCCCTGGTGGGACACGGTCGACCTGCTCGCCGCGCATGTCGCGGGCCCGCTGGTCGCCGCCGACCCGGCGCTCGCCCGGGAGATGGACCGGTGGATCGACGACCCCAGCCTCTGGGCCGCCAGGACCGCCCTCCTCCACCAGTTGCGCTACCAGGAAGCCACCGACGCCGACCGGCTGTTCGGCTACTGCCTGCGCCGCGCGGACCACCCGGACTTCTTCATCCGCAAGGCGATCGGCTGGGCCCTGCGCGAGTACGCCAAGACCGACCCCGCCGCCGTACGCGACTTCGTCGACGGCGCGCGGACCCGGCTGTCCCCGCTCTCCGTGCGCGAGGCCCTCAAGAACCTCTGAGCCGCGGCGGACAGGGCGGGGGAAAACCATTCGACGCGGCCGCCGCGCCCGGCCATGATCAGGGGCATGTTCCGGTACGCCTTCCCCGCAGCGCCGTCCGCAGTCGCGGACGCGCCGAAGGCTGCCGTGAACGACGCGGTCGCCGAGGCACTCGCCCCGGCCGCGGCAGCCGTTGCCGCGGCAGCAGTCGCATCGGCTCACGCCGTCGCCGCAGCGCCCATCGGCGGCGCCCGAAGCTGACCCTCCCCCGACAGTCCGGCGGACCCCGCAAGGGGAGGGTCGGCGGGGCCCTGGGGTCTTCATCTTTTCTCAGCTTCGAGTGCTTCAGAAGGAACGAGCCATGTCCAAGACGGCTTACGTGCGCACCAAGCCGCACCTCAACATCGGCACGATGGGCCACGTCGACCACGGCAAGACCACCCTCACCGCCGCCATCACCAAGGTCCTCAGCGAGCGCGGCGGAAGCTCCACCTCCTACGTGTCCTTCGACCGGATCGACCGGGCCCCCGAGGAGGCCCAGCGCGGCATCACCATCAACATCGCGCACGTCGAGTACGAGACCGACACCCGCCACTACGCGCACGTCGACATGCCCGGACACGCCGACTACATCAAGAACATGGTCACGGGCGCGGCGCAGCTCGACGGGGCGATCCTCGTCGTCTCGGCGCTCGACGGGATCATGCCGCAGACCGCCGAGCACGTCCTGCTGGCCCGTCAAGTGGGCGTCGACCACATCGTCGTCGCCCTCAACAAGGCCGACGCGGGCGACCCCGAGCTGACCGACCTGGTCGAGCTGGAGGTCCGCGAACTGCTCTCCGCGCACGGGTACGGCGGTGACACCGTCCCCGTGGTCCGGGTCTCCGGGCTCAGGGCGCTGGAGGGCGACCCGCGGTGGACGGCGGCGATCGAAGGGCTGCTGGACGCCGTCGACACGTACGTACCGATGCCGGTGCGCTACACCGACGCGCCGTTCCTGCTGTCCGTCGAGAACGTCCTGACCATCACCGGCCGGGGCACCGTCGTCACCGGCGCGGTCGAGCGCGGCACCGTCCGTGTCGGCGACCGGGTCCAGGTGCTGGGCGCGGACGTCGAGACGGTCGTCACCGGTCTGGAGACCTTCGGCAAGCCGATGGAGTCCGCCGAGGCCGGGGACAACGTCGCGCTGCTGCTGCGCGGGGTGGAGCGCGACCGGGTCCGCCGCGGCCATGTCGTGGCCGCGCCCGGCAGCCTCACGCCGAGCCGCCGGTTCACCGCGCAGGTGTACGTGCTGTCGGCGAAGGAGGGCGGCCGGACCACCCCGGTCGCCACCGGCTACCGGCCGCAGTTCTACATCCGTACGGCGGACGTCGTCGGCGACGTCGACCTCGGCGAGGCGGCGGTCGCGCGCCCCGGCGACACGGTCACCATGACCGTGGAGCTGGGCCGTGACGTGCCGCTGGAGCCGGGTCTCGGCTTCGCGATCCGCGAGGGCGGCCGCACGGTCGGCGCGGGAACGGTCACCGAGCTGCTCTGAGACCGCCCGTTGCCCGCCACCCCTCGGTTCGGGGCGGCGGGCGACGGCGGCGACAATGGAGAGGTGAACGAGCCGATACCCGTCATCCGCGAGGTCGACTGCGGCACCGCCCGGCTGCTGCCCGACGTGGACCGCGACCGGGCCTGGCTGCTCACGGTCGACGACGCACCCCAGTCCTACGTCGACCTCGACGACCCGTCCTACCTGGAGTTCGAGTACGTCAGGCGGCTCGCCCACGTCGTGGACGGCGCGGCGGAGCCGGGTGCGCCCCTGGACGTCCTCCATCTGGGCGGTGGTGCGCTGACCCTGCCCCGCTACGTGGCCGCGACCCGCCCCGGCTCACGGCAGGACGTGGTCGACGCGGACCGAGGGCTGCTGGGGCTGGTCCGGGAGCATCTGCCGCTGCCCGACGGGAGCGGCATCACCCTGCACGCGGCCGACGCCCGGGCGCGGCTGGAGGAAGCGGCCCCGGCCTCCGCCGATCTGCTGATCGCGGACGTCTTCGGCGGCTCCCGGGTGCCGGCGCACCTCACGTCCGTGGAGTACGCGCGGGCGGCCGGGCGGGCCCTGCGCGCGGACGGGATCTACGCGGCCAACCTGGCCGACAGCGCGCCGTTCGCCTTCCTCCGCTCACAGTTGGCGAACTTCGCCGCCGTCTTCCCGGAGCTGGCGCTGGTCGGGGAACCGGCGGTGCTGCGCGGGCGGCGGTTCGGCAACGTCGTGCTGCTCGCCTCGTCCACGCCCATCGACGTGGACCCGCTCGTCCGCCGCTGCGCCGCGGACGTCTTCCCCGCGCGGGTCACCCACGGTGCCGCGCTGACCCGGTTCATCGACGGAGCCCGCCCGGTGGCGGACGCGGACGCGGTCGCCTCGCCCGAACCGCCCGCCGGGGCCTTCAGCGTGGGCTGAGGCTCCATGCGGGCGGGCGGGGCGGCAGGGTGGTGCGGGAACGCGCTGCGTCGTGCGGGTGTCAGCCGGTGGGCTCACCCGCGAGGCGGACCGTGCTCAGGATCTGCTGGATGGTGGTGTCCGGCAGCTCGTCCTTGACGCCGGCGGCGGCGTAGAGGACCCAGGTCGAGAAGTCGCCCTTGGAGTTCTTGAAGGAGAAGGCGATCGACTTCCCGTCGCTGTCGCACTTCTCCTTGTTGGCCAGCTCCAGGGCGGTGGCCTGCGCGACGCTGCCGGAGAGACCCGACTTGGTGGTGAAGGGCTTGGCCTTGCCGACCTTGACCTTGGACTTCGGGTCGAGCTGGGCGTAGGCGGCCCACACCCAGTTGGCGGCCTCGTTCCGTGCGGCCTCGTCGGTGCTCTTGGCACCCTGGGCGCCCTTCGTCCCGACGCCCGCGAGCCCGGTGTCCTCCTCGCGGCCGTCCCCGTCGGAGTCGTCGACGCACCACTTGCTCTTGTAGTAGGCGGGTGCGGAGAAGCCGGCGACCGGCGACCCGTCCTCCTTCTTGGCGTCCTCGAAGCCGGAGAACATTCCCGAGCTCGCGACCTCCCAGTCGCCGGGAACGTCGAACTGCGTGCCCCACTTGGGGTTGGTGACGACCTTCCACCCCGGAATGAGCGGCTTGGGGTCGCTCTCGGAGCCCCGCGGGTTCTCCACGGGCGGCGCGGAGCCGGTGGCCGTCTCGCTCGGCTTGGCACTCGGCGACGCGGTCTTCTCGCCTCCGGCGACGTTCTTGCCCTCGTCGTCGTCCTTGCCGAGGACGAGGAAACCGGTGACGCCCGCCGCGATCACGACGGCCAGCGCCGCGACGATCGCCACGATCGTCGTCTTCTTCTTGTCGTCCCCGGGCTTCGGCCCGCCGGGCGGGCCCGGGACGGCGTACTGCGGCACCGTCGGCTGCTGGTAGGGATTGGGCTGCTGGTACCCCGGCTGCCCGCCGGACTGGCCCTGCGGGTACCCGTAGCCCGGTTCGGTGGGCTGCCCCGACTGGCCCTGCGGCGGATATCCCGGTTGCTGGTAGGGATTCGGCTGCTGGTACCCCGGCTGCTGGTACGGGTTCTGGTTCTGGTCCTGCGGGTTCTGCTCGCCCCCGGGCGGCTGCGTTCCTGGCCACATGGCCAGTAACCATAGATGGGCCGTGCGCCCACTTCTACGCCAGCCCTGTACCGGAGCCGTCACAAGGGGATGGCCAAACGGTGCTACTGGTGAGTAACCTTCCGGTATGAGCGCTGAACAGATGACCGTGGGCGAGATGCTCGTCGCCACGGTTCCGATGGCCCGGACCCTCAACCTCGAATTCCTGGAGACGACCCCGGAGCGCGCCGTCGTCCGGCTGCCCGACCAGGCGGATTACCACAACCACGTCGGCGGCCCGCACGCCGGAGCGATGTTCACGCTCGCCGAGTCCGCCAGTGGCGCGATCGTCATCGCCGCCTTCGGCGACCAGATGTCGCGGGCCGTGCCGCTCGCCGTGAAGGCCGAGATCGGCTACAAGAAGCTCGCCATGGGCGAGGTCACCGCCACCGCGACCCTCGGCCGCCCGATCGCCGACGTGGTCGCCGAGCTGGACGCCGGACAGCGGCCGGAATTCCCCGTCGCCATCGAGATCACGCGCGCCGACGGCGCGGTCACCGGCGAGATGACCGTCGTGTGGACCCTGCGCCCCAACGGCTGACCACCGCCGTCCGCACATGAGACCGGGCCGTCGCCCCTCCGGATGCGGGAGGGGCGACGGCCCGGGGCCTTCCGGCTGTCCACGGGCGGGCGTCAGCCGCCGTGCGCCTCGCGGTGCGCCTTCGCCAGCTCCACGTACCCGGCCGCGTTGAAGCGGATGCTCTCCAGCTCCTCGGCGGTCAGCGGCCGCTTCACCTTCGCGGGCACCCCCGCGACGAGCGAGCCCGGCGGCACCCGCATCCCCTGCGGGACCAGAGCCTGCGCCGCGACCAGCGAACCCGCGCCGATGTGCGCGCCGTTGAGCACCGTCGCGCCCATCCCGACCAGCACGTCGTCCTCGATCACACAGCCGTGCAGCACGGCGTTGTGGCCGACCGAGACCCGCGCGCCCACCGTGAGCGGGAAACCGGGGTCGGTGTGCACGCTGCAGTTGTCCTGGATGTTGCTGTCGGGGCCGAGCGTGATGGGACCGCAGTCGGCGCGCAGCACGGCCTGGTACCAGACGCTGGAGCCCGGGGCGAGCGTCACCTCACCGATCACCACGGAGGTCGGGGCCACAAAAGCGTCCACATCGATGTCCGGCTCCTTGCCGCCCATGCCCGTGATCAACGCCTGCTCCGCCATCGCCTGCTCCTTCGCGCCGGTGTGGTGCTCCTGGGCCCTCTCCACCGGATCAGGCCGGCTCTCACGGTAGGCGACGGCCCCCGGCGGCCGCCGCGCAGTGGGGCGAACATCACAGGTCACCGCGGGGATCGCCGACCGCGCCGCCGACTACCGTGAGCGCGTGCCGAAGAACCGAAACACGTTCTCCTTCCTCGCCCGCTGGCCGCGCCGCGCCGCCTCCCGAGCGGTCCACGCCGGCTGGGCCTGGGCGCAGCGGGCGGGCGCGGTCACCGCCGAGCACCCCGGGCGCCTGCGGTTCGGAGCGATCGGCGCGGGCACCCGGCTCGCCTTCCCGCAGGGGACCGTGTTCGGGGAGCGGTGGATCGAGCTGGGCGCGCACTGCGTCATCGGCGAGCAGGTCACCCTCACCGCCGGGATGATGCCCGACCTGGACCTGGGACCCGACCCGATCCTCACCCTGGGCGACGGGGTGGTGCTGGGGCGTGGCAGCCATGTGATCGCCGACACGACGGTGACCATCGGCTCGGACACGTACTGCGGTCCGAACGTCTACATCACCTCGACCAACCACAGCTACGACGACCCGCACGAGCCCGTGGGCAGGCAGTGGCCCCGGATGGAACCGGTGGCGATCGGCCCCGGCTGCTGGATCGGCACCGGCGCGGTGATCCTGCCCGGAGCCCGGCTCGGCCGGAACGTGGTGGTCGCGGCGGGCGCCGTCGTCCGGGGCGAGGTCCCGGACCACGCGGTGGTCGCCGGAGCCCCCGCCCGCGTCGTGCGCCGCTGGGACCCGGAGAAGGGCTGGCAGCCGCCCTTGCGCACGCCCGCCCCCGTGCCGATCCCCAAGGGCGTCACGCCCGAGCAGCTGCTGGCCCTGGCCGAGCTGGACGAGGTGCCGGAAACCCCGTAGGACGCCGGTCCGGCCCGGTGGACGGTGGAGTGCGCTGTACGGCGGTGCAATATTCTTGACCCCGGCATGCGCCGTACGCGCCCCGGCCACCCGTACGCCGGCATCCGCATTCCGCCATCCACCGCAGGGACGGTACGTGTCCGACCTCGACCAGCTCACCCAGTCGCTGGCCCGTAACCTCAAGCGCTGGCGGGGCGAGCGCGGCTTCACGCTCGACGCCCTCGCGGCCCGCTCCGGAGTCAGCCGCGGGATGATCATCCAGATCGAGCAGGCCCGGACGAACCCGAGCGTCGGCACCACGGTGAAGCTGGCCGACGCGCTCGGCGTCGCCATCACCACCCTCCTCGACCACGAGCAGGGGCCGCAGGTCCGGCTGGTCCCGGAGAGCCGGGCCGTGCGCATGTGGTCCACCGAGGCGGGCAGCTCCACCACCCTGCTCGTCGGAGCGGAGGCCCGTGGCCCGCTGGAACTGTGGACCTGTCGGCTGATGCCCGGTGAGGGCACCACGTCCGACCCGCACCCCGAGGGCACCGTCGAACTCCTCCACGTCACCGAGGGCGAACTGACCCTGCTCGTCGACGGCCTCGCCCATGCCGTCCCCGCCGGAGCCTCCGCCACCTTCGAGGCGCACGTGCCGCACGGCTACCGCAACGAGGGCGGCGAACCGACGGTCTTCACCATGGCCGTCGCCATCCCGCCCGTCCGCTGAGACGCCCGGCCGGCCGCCCGCCCGTCGCTGTTAGCGTGAGCGCCATGCGCGCTCCCATCGGCACCTTCGAGGACGCCGCTCCCGCCGCGGAACGGCTCGGCCTGCTCCCCGCCCCCGTCGTCGCGGCGCTGACCGCGGGCTGGGGCGGGTTCACCGCCGAGCAGCTCGTCCACGTCGACAGCGATCCGGCCGTGGCCGACACCGCCGTCTTCGCCGAGCACCACGGCGTCGAACTGCTCGACACCTCGGCCAACTGCGTCGTCGTGGCGGGCAAGCGCGGCCAGGACGTCACCCTCGCCGCCTGCGTGGTGCTCTCCCGCACCCGGGTCGACGTCAACGGCGCGGTCCGCAAGCACCTCGGCGCCCGCAAGGCCTCCTTCGCCCCGATGGACACGGCGGTCGGCGAGAGCGGCATGGAGTACGGCGGCATCACCCCGATCGGCCTGCCCGCCGCCTGGCCCGTCCTGCTGGACCCCGCCGTCGTGGACCAGGAGTGGGTCCTGATCGGCAGTGGCAGCCGGCGCGGCAAACTCATCGCCCCCGGCAAGGCGCTCGCCGCCCTCCCGGGCGCGGTGGTCGTCGAGGGCCTCGGCGTCTGAGCCTCCCCCTCGAAGGGCCGGGGCGGGCGGTCACCCCTTGAACGGCCGGGTCGGCCGGGTCGGCCGGGTCAACTCCCGGCTGTGCGGTGCTCGGTGAGCCAGACCGTGGCGAAGTCGACGGCCGCCCGCAGCCGGACGAGCCGGCACTCCGCAGCGCCCACGCGCCCCGCCCGTACATCCCCCTCGGGGGCGGCCTTCTCGAACGCCGCGCCCAGGGCGGCGAAGTCCCCGTCGTCCAGGGCGACATCCTCGTACTCCCACCACCGGCGCACCCCCCGTGACGCCACCACACAGCGGTAGCTCCGGCGTGGCGGGCCGGGCATCCGGTACTCGCCCAGGTGAAACGCCGTACACGTGGCGTAGCCGGTGCCGAGCAGCAGGATCCGGGCATCCTCCTCGTACAGCCGGGCCAGCGGCGAGTCCTCCCCGAGGTGGCAGTCGGCCCGGTGCCCGGCGAGCAGCCGCCCCGCGCCGGGGCCGAGCGCGGCGAACGAGGTCTGCGGATGCGCGCTGCGCCCGGCCCCCGCCGCCGTCCGTACGGTCTCGGACAGCGCGCCCATCGACGGCGCGGGCGTCAGCGCCGGGTCGTACGCCGGCATCGCGGCGCGCACCGCGTCGACCGCCCCGGCGTCCAGGCCCCGCACCCGCTCGCGGTAGTGCGGGGAGGTGTCGGAGTTCTCCGGGGTGAAGGCGGGCACCACCACCGTCCCCGAAGGGCCGACGGCCCGGCGCAACGCGTCCAGCACCCCCCGCGCCCCGCCCGCCACCGGCCCGAGCGACCGCAGCGAGGCGTGCACCAGGAGCACATCGCCGGGCCGGACACCGAGCGCGGTCAGCGCGGCCGTCGTCCGGACCGTGCCGTCGTTCACGCCGTTCACGCCGTTCACGCCGTTCACGCCGGTCATGTCGGTCGCGCCGGTCACGTCGGTCACATCGAGTACGTCCACGTCGTTCACGGCGGGGATTCTGCCCACCCCGGGGCGCCCCGCACACCCGGGCAGCTCAGGCGCGAGCACCCAGCCGCGGAATCTCGATCGCGGGGCACCGGTCCATGACCATGTCCAGGCCCGCCGCGCGCGTCCGCCCGCAGGCCTCCCGGTCCACGACGCCGAGCTGGAACCACACCGCCTTCGCGCCGACCGCCACCGCCTCGTCCGCGACGGCGCCCGCCAGCTCGCTGTTGACGAACACGTCCACCACGTCGACCGGGAAGGGGATGTCCGCGAGCGAGGCGTACCCCTGCTCCCCGTGGACCGTCTCGGCCTTCGGGTGCACCGGCACCACGCGCTTGCCGAACCGCTGGAGGACCTGAGCCACGCCCCACGCCGCCCGGGAGGAGTTGTCCGACAGCCCGACCACCGCCCAGGTGTCGCCCGTGTCCTGGAGAATCCGTCTGATCGTCGCGTGGTCCGCGTACGCGTTGCCGTCTGCGTTCATGCCCGGACAACCCCGGCCCCCGCCTCTCCATTCCCGCCGGGACCCGCCCTCGCGGCGGCGCATAGGGTGGACGGATGCAGGAGCAGTACCGGACCGTCGCCCGCGCGGGTGTGCACGAGAGCGAGATCAACCGATCCCGTTTCCTCTGCTCGCTCGCCCCAGCCGCCACCGAGGAGGAGGCGCAGGACTTCGTCGCCCGCGTCCGCAAGGAGCACCCGACCGCCACCCACAACTGCTTCGCCTACGTGATCGGCGCCGACGCCTCCGTACAGAAGGCGAGCGACGACGGCGAACCCGGCGGCACGGCGGGCGTTCCCATGCTCCAGATGCTGATGCGGCGGGAGACGCGGTACGTCGTGGCGGTCGTCACCCGCTACTACGGCGGGGTCAAACTCGGCGCGGGCGGGCTGATCCGGGCGTACGGGGGAGTGGTCGGCGAAGCCCTCGACGCGCTCGGCACGATCACCCGGCGGCGTTTCCGGCTCGCCACGATCCGGGTCGACCACCAGCGGGCCGGAAAGCTGGAGAACGACCTGCGGGCCACCGGGCGGGACGTCCGGGAGGTGCGGTACGCCGAGGCCGTCACCATCGGGATCGGGCTGCCGGACGGCGACGTCGAGGCGTTCACCGGCTGGCTGGCCGACGTGACCGCGGGGACCGCGACCCTGGAGCTGGGCGGCGAGGCGTACGGGGACGCCACCGCGTGATCCTCGTGAGGTGAGGGCACGTCGCCGGGGGCACGGGGGCACGGGGGCGCCCGGGGGGCCACGGGGTCGCCCGGGGGCACGGGGGTTCACGGGGTGAAAATCATGATCGATGCGGGTCCGGCGGCCCGGCGGCGTTAGCGTGGTCGGTGCCGAGCGGGATCACGGGCCGCCGGTGCGCGGCCCACGGGGTGGAGGACGACGATGCAGACCAGGACCGGCGGAGTGATGGCGTGAGGCTCCTGCACACCTCGGACTGGCACCTGGGCCGGTCCTTCCACCGCGTCTCTCTGCTGGACGCCCAGGCCGCCTACCTCGACCGTCTCGTGGCGACCGTCGAGGAGCGCGAGGTGGACGCCGTCCTCGTCGCCGGCGACGTCTACGACCGGGCCGTGCCGCCGCTCACCGCCGTCGAGCTGTTCGACCGGGCGCTGCACCGGCTCGCCGACGCCGGTGTCCCCACCGTCATGATCTCCGGCAACCACGACTCCGCCCGCCGGCTCGGCGTCGGCGCCGGGCTCCTGGACCGGGCCGGGATCCACCTGCGGACCGACCCCGAGGGCTGCGCCACCCCCGTCGTGCTCGCCGACGACCACGGCGACGTGGCGTTCTACGGACTGCCCTACCTGGAACCGGCCCTGGTCAAGGACGCCCTGGGGGCGGAGAAGGCCGGTCACGAGGCGGTCCTCACCGCTGCCATGGACCGGGTGCGCGCCGACCTCGCCACCCGCCCCGCCGGGACCCGTTCCGTCGTCCTCGCGCACGCCTTCGTGGCGGGCGGGGAGCCCAGCGACAGCGAACGCGACATCACCGTCGGCGGGGTCGCCGCCGTCCCCGCCGGGGTCTTCGACGGCGTCGACTACGCGGCCCTCGGCCACCTCCACGGCTCCCAGCGGGTCACGGACCGGGTCCGCTACTCCGGCTCCCCGCTCGCCTACTCCTTCTCCGAGGCCGACCACCGCAAGACCATGTGGCTCATCGACCTCGACGCCCACGGGAACATCGCCGCCGAGGAACGGATCGACTGCCCCGTGGAGCGGCCCCTCGCCCGGCTCCGGGGCCGCCTCGACACCCTCCTGGAGGACCCCGCCCTGGACCGCCACGAGCACGCCTGGGTCGAGGCCACCCTCACCGACCCGGTACGCCCCGCCGAGCCCATGGCCCGCCTCGCCCGGCGCTTCCCGCACACCCTCAGCCTCGTCTTCGACCCCGAGCGGCCCCCCGAGGATCCGCTCGCCTCCTACGCCCAGCGCCTCAAGGGCCGCGACGACCACCAGATCGCCGAGGACTTCGTCGCCCACGTGCGCGGCGGCAGCGGCCCCAGCGACCTCGAACGCACCGTGCTGCGCGGCGCGTTCGACGACGTCCGGGTGGACGAGACCGTGCGCGAGGTGTCCCGGTGAGACTGCACCGCCTGAGCATCACCGCCTTCGGCCCGTTCGGGGCCACCCAGGAAGTCGACTTCGACGCCCTCTCCTCCGCCGGACTCTTCCTGCTCCACGGACCCACCGGCGCGGGCAAGACCTCCGTGCTGGACGCCGTCTGCTTCGCCCTGTACGGAGCCGTCCCCGGCGCCCGGCAGAGCCCCGGGGCCTCCCTGCGCAGCGACCACGCGCCCGTGGACCTGCCCACCGAGGTCCAGCTGGAGCTGACCGTCGGCGGCCGCCGCCTCGAAGTCACCCGCAGCCCCGCCCAGCCCCGCCCCAAGAAGCGGGGCGACGGCTTCACGAACGAGAAGGCCCAGAGCAGACTGCGCGGTTACGACCCCGAGCGCGGCTGGCACGCCCTCAGCAAGTCGCACCAGGAGATCGGCGAGGAGCTGACCCAGCTCATCGGCATGAGCCGGGACCAGTTCTGCCAGGTGGTGCTGTTGCCGCAGGGCGACTTCGCCCGCTTCCTGCGCTCGGACGCCGAGGCCCGCGGCAAGCTCCTCGGCCGGCTCTTCGACACCCGCCGCTTCGCGGCCGTCGAGGAACGCCTCGCCGAACTGCGCCGGGGCGCCGAGGCCAGGGTGACCGCCGCCGACGAACGGATCCTCGCCCTCGCCGAGCGCATCGCCCAGGCGGCCGGACCCGCCGGGGCCGAGGCCACGCCGATCGCCGCCCGGCCCGGCGAACCGGGCCTCGCCGAAGCGGTGCTGGAGTGGGCCGCGATCGCCCGGTCCACGGCCCGCGAACGGCTCGGCATCGCCCACCACGTCCTCGCCCGGGCCGAGGACCGGCAGCGCGAGGCCCGCCACGCCCTGGACGCCGTACGCGAACTCGCCCGCCTCCAGCAGAGGTACGAGGAGACCTGCCGGCGCTCCGCCGCGCTGGAGGAGCGGCGCCCCGAACACGACGCCTGCCAGGAGCGGTTGGACCGCGCCCGCAAGGCGGACCGGGTCGCCCCCGCCCTGGATCTGCGCGAGGAGGCGGAGCGGGCGTACCGGACCGCGAGCGACGGTCTCGGCCGGGCCCGCGCGCTGCTCCCCCCGGAGCTGCGCGACGAGGGTGCCGACCGACTGGCCGAGCTGGAGCGGAAGTTCCAGCAGGAGCTGTACGCACTCGACGCGGCACGAGAGGCCGAGGAGCGCAGCGCACGGATCGACGCGGAGCGCGACCGGCTGAACCGGGAGGCCCGGGCCGACGACGAGGTGATCCGCGAGGCGGACGCGTGGCTTGCCGACTGGGACACCACCCGTGCGGCCCTCAAGGGGCGCGTCGACGCCTCGCAGGAAGCCGCCACCCGCGCCGAGCAGCTCGCCGGACTCCTCGCCCCGGCCCGCCGACGCCTGGACGCGGCGTGCCGCCGTGACGCCCTCGCCACTGACGTGCGGCAGGCCGAGGAGCGGTTCACCGGCGCGCGCGAACAGGAGCTGGACGCCCGGAAGTCCTGGCTCGATCTGCGGGAGCGCCGACTGCGGGGCATCGCGGCGGAACTGGCCGCGGGCCTCGTCGCGGGTGAGCCCTGCACGGTCTGCGGGTCGGCCGACCACCCGGTCCCCGCCAGCCCCGGCGACGGCCATGTCGACCGGGCGACGGAGGAGCGGGCCCTGGCCGCCCAGCAGTCCGCCGAGGAAGCCCGCGCCCGCGCGGAACAGCAGCTCGGACTCGTACGCGAACGGCACGCGGCGGCGGATGCGGAGGCTCGGGGGGACGAAGCCTCCGCATCCTTCACCGTGGCCGAACTCGGCTCGCTGGTGGACCGGTTGACCGCCGAGCACGCCGAGGCCCACCGACTCGCCGCCGCGATGAACCCGGCACGCGAGGCACTCACCGCCGCCGAGCGCGAGCACACCGAGCGGCTGGAGCAGCGGCAGGAGGCGCACGGTCGGATGTCCGCCCGTACCGCCGCGCGCGAGGCCCTCGACGCCGAGCAGGCCCGCCTGGAGGGGAAGATCGCCGCCGCCCGTGGCGAGTCGCCGTCCGTCGCGGCGCACGCGGAGCGATTGACCCGCCGCGTGGCACGCCTCGCCGACGCCGCCGAGGCCGTACGCGCCGAACAGGAGGCGGCACAGCGCCGGAAGGAGGCCGACGACCGGCTCTCCGACGCGGCGTTCCGGGCCGGCTTCGATACCCCGGAGGCCGCCGCCGCGACGCTCCTCGACGCCGCGGCCCAACGCGACCTCCAGCACCGCATCGACGCCTGGCAGGCCGAGGCCGCCGCGGTGGCCGACCGCCGCGCCGAGCGCGACGCCCGCGCGGCCGCCGAACAGCCGGCTGCCCAACCGTCAGCGGCCCAGGGGGAGTTCGAGACGGCGGAATGGCTGCTGCGCGAGGCGGCGTCCGCGCTCGCCGCCGCCGACGAGCGCTGCGGTGAGCTGACCCGGCTCTCCCGGCAGGCCGCCGACGAGGTGCGGCGGCTGGGTCCCGTGCGCCAGGAGTACGAGCGGATCGCCCGGCTCGCGGGTCTGGCGGCGGGCACCTCCGCCGACAACGAACGCAAGATGCGCCTGGAGGCGTACGTCCTGGCCGCCCGCCTCGAACAGGTGGCGGCGGCCGCCACCGCACGGCTCCAGCGGATGTCCTCCGGCCGTTACACGCTCGTCCACTCCGACGCCCGCACCGGTGGCCGCCGGGCCGGACTCGGGCTGCATGTGGTCGACGCATGGACCGGCAGCGAACGCGACACCGCGACGCTGTCCGGCGGCGAGACGTTCTTCGCCTCGCTGGCCCTCGCGCTGGGCCTCGCCGACGTCGTGACCGAGGAGGCCGGCGGCGTACGCCTGGACACCCTCTTCATCGACGAGGGGTTCGGCAGTCTGGACGACCAGACACTGGACGAGGTGCTCGACGTCCTGGACTCCCTGCGGGAGCGGGACCGCAGCGTGGGCATCGTCAGCCATGTGGCCGACCTGCGCCGCCGGATCCCGGCCCGGCTCGAAGTGGTGAAGGAGCGCCAGGGCTCGTCGGTCCGCCACCTCCTCACGTGAGCCGAGCCCCCTCCGGGCGGTTCACCGGCCGATCGCGCGGCGGGGGAGCGGTGAGGAGTACACGATGCTCGTGGTGACCGAGCCCAGCGCCCCGATCCGCCCGGTGGTCTCCTCCAGATGCTTCATCGAGCGGGCCGTGACCTTGAGGACGAAGCAGTCGTCGCCGGTGACGTGGTGGGCCTCGATGATCTCCGGTGTGGTGTCCAGCAGGTCGTGGAAGGGCTTGTAGTTCCCGTTCGGGTAGCGCAGGCGCACCAGGGCGAGGAGGGGCAGCCCGAGCCGTTCGGCGTCGACCACCGCCGCGTATCCGCTGATCACCCCCAGCTCCTCCAGTCGCCGTACCCGCTCCGTCACGGCGCTCGGGGACATGGCGACGGCGCGGGCGAGCTCGGCGAAGGTGGCGCGGCCGTCGCGCTGGAGGACATCGAGAATGCGCCAGTCGGTGGCGTCCGGGGAATAGTCGGTCATCTCCCCGAGGGAACAGGGAAATCCCCGGCGAATCAAGAGGAGCGCCGGGGAACCCCACTTCCCGGTCCGGTTTCGCGGCCATAGATTCATGGTCATGACCTCGCACTCCACGGCCACGGCCGCTCACCCCGTCCTGCGCGTCCCGCCCGCCTCTCCCGCCGCGGCGGCCGCCTACTTCGCGGCCTCGCTCGCCTTCCACGCGGACGTCTCCGATGTCGCCGCCGCGCTCGCCGCCGACGGCGACCCCGGGTTCGTCGTCCTGGACAGCCGCTCCACCGCCTCCTGGGACCAGGGGCACGTACCCGGAGCGGTCCACCTGCCCACCGCCCTGATCCCCGAGCAGGCGGAGGCGCTGCTGGACCCGGCCGTCCCCGTGGTCACGTACTGCTGGGGGCCGGGCTGCAACGGCGCGACCCGCGCCGCCCTGGCCCTCGCCCAGCGGGGCTTCCAGGTCAAGGAGATGCTCGGCGGGTTCGAGTACTGGGTGCGGGAGGGGTTCGCCTACGAGACCTGGGAGGGCGCGGAGCGGCGCGCGGCCGATCCGCTGACCGCTCCGGTCGACGCGGCCGACTGCGGTTGCTGAACCCCGACGAGTCCAGGCGCGGACTCGGGGGCTCAGCGCGCCGAGGCAGCCGCGAGCACGGCGAACAGCTCGTCCGTCCCCGCCCCGGCGGGACATCCGCTGACCTGACCGTCGCCGACCTCCACCACCCGCCACACCCCGTCCTCGCGCAACGCCAGGTCGGTGGTGACCCAGCGCAGCCCGAGGCGGCCCACCGCATCCCGCACGGAGGGGAGTTCGGGGACGGGGCGCAGGCCGGGGGTGTCCGGGTGGGCGGTGACGAGGACCGCCTCCCCGTCCACCCACCACACCCGCGCCTCGCCGCCCGCGGCGAACGGCTCGAACGCCCGCAGCACCAATCCGCCCGCGAGGAAGTCACCCTGGAGTTCGACGAACCGGCCCACCACGGAAGCCAGTTGTTTGCGGTCCGCCAGCGCCGGTACGTAACAGGCCTCGTCCCACTCGTGCTTGCGGGACTTCACGAAGTCCTTCACGATGCCGGGCCCCGGCCCCAGGGGCGCCGCGAGCCCGGCCAGCCCGTCGGGGGAGGGTGACGGATCCCCCGGAGCCACGGAGCACCAGACGCTGCGCGGCGTCAGCCCGTCGAACTCCTCGTACCAGCCGGGGAGTTCATGCGCCCGCCGATAGCCGGCGGCGTCGGTGAGCAGGGAGCAGCCCCGCGCACCGAGCGCCGTCTCCAGCTCCGCGTACCGGGCGGAGGGGATCATCCAGCCTCGATACCAGTACGGTCCGGAGTCCCGCGCGACCCGGGCCACCGCCCCGGCCGCGTCCCCGGCGAGCAGCGCGTCATGATCGAGCAGGGCGATCCGGCCGCCCGCCGCGCGCGCCGCCGCGAGGTCCTCGGCGAACTGCGGATCGGGCCGCGACGCCCTCAACGGGTCGGCGCAGAAGAGGAATCCGTTGCGCTCGGTCATGACATGCTGCCCTTCTTCACCTGAGGAGACTCCGGACCGTACGTACCGCCGGCCCGGTCAGAGCCGCGACAGCTCGTCCACCAGATCGTCCAGACCCAGCGATCCCTGCGAGAGCGCCGCCATGTGCCACGCCTTCAGATCGAAGGCGTCGCCGTGCGCGGCGCGAGCGTTCTCCCGGCCGAGCAGCCAGGCGCGCTCGCCCAGCTTGTAGCCGATGGCCTGGCCGGGCATCGACAGATAGCGGGTCAGCTCGCTCTCCACGAAGTCGGCGGGGCGGCCGCTGTGGTTGCCGAAGAACTCCTGGGCCAGATCGGGGGTCCAGCGCTCGCCGGGGTGGAAGGGGGAGTCCGCCGGGATCTCCAGCTCCAGGTGCATGCCGATGTCGACGATCACGCGGCAGGCGCGCATCATCTGGGCGTCCAGGTAGCCGAGCCGCCGCTCCGGGTCGGGCAGGAAGCCCAGCTCGTCCATCAGCCGCTCCGCGTACAGCGCCCAGCCCTCGGCGTTCGCGCTGACCATGCCGACCGAGGCCTGGTAGCGGGAGAGGGTGTCGGCGACGTGCGTCCACTGCGCGAGCTGCAAGTGGTGGCCGGGAACGCCCTCGTGGTACCAGGTGGAGACCAGGTCGTACACCGGGAAACGGGTCTCGCCCATGGTGGGCAGCCAGGTGCGCCCCGGGCGGGAGAAGTCCTCGGAGGGGCTGGTGTAGTACGGCGCGGCGGCCCCGCCGGGCGGGGCGATCCGGGACTCCACCTTCCGTACGCGCTCCGCGAGGTCGAAGTGGGTGCCGTCCAGCGCCTCGATCGCCTCGTCCATCAGGCCCTGGAGCCAGTCGCGGACCTCGTCGACCCCCTCGATGTGCTTGCCGTGCACATCGAGGTGGGCGAGCGCCTCCCAGGGCCCGGCCCCGGGCAGTACCTTCTCGGCCTCCCCCTTCATCTCGGCGAGCAGCCGGTGGTACTCCGACCAGCCGTACGCGTACGCCTCGTCGAGATCCAGGTCGGTGCCGTTGTACAGCCGCGACCAGCGGGCGTACCGCTCCCGGCCGACCGGATCGGGGGAGCCCTCGATCGCCGGGGCGTACACGTCGCGCATCCAGTCCCGCAGCCCGAGCACCGAGGCCGTCGCCCGCCCGGCGGCCTCGTCCAGCTCGGCCCGCAGGGACGCGGGGCCCGGCGCGACGAACTCGGCGAAGAACCCCTCGCCCTCGCCTTCCCCGCCCCACTGCGTGAGCTGCCCGACGAAGGTGGTGGTCGCGCGCGGACCGCCGTACAGCTTGCGCTCCAGACCGAGCGCGAGCGAGGCGCGGTACCCCTCGTACGCGGCGGGCACCGCGCGCAGGCGCTCCAAGACCGCCGCCCAGTCCTCGTCCGTCGCGGTCGGCGTGAGGGTGAAAACCTCGGTGATGCTGTGGGCGGGCGACGACAGATTGGAGACGGCCCGCAGCCCCTCCTCGGCCTCGTGCACGGCGAGTTCCGCCGTCAGCCGCTCCCGCAGGAGGCGGCCGCAGCGCCGCTCGGCATCGCTGTCCGCACCGGGCCGCCGCTCCGCCGCGTCCAGCTCCCGCAGAGTCCTGCGGATGAGCTCGGCGACCGCCTCCTGGCCGGCCGGCGAGAAGTCGGGCAGTCGGCGCGAGCTTTCGGGCACACCCAGAAAGGTGCCCGTGATGGGGTCGAGTTCGATGAGTGCGTCGACGTAGGCGTCGGCGACCTGACGGGGCAGCGCGCTGCTCGAAGTGTCTGACATGCGGACATCCTCGTACGGTGGTGGCTCTCCCGTCACCACCGGGGGTGCGGGGTGGCCGGACCCGGCCGGTCAGTTCGCGGCGGGCGGAAGCAGGGGACCGCACTCCCACTGCTGGAAGATCAGCCGGGTGTCCACCCGGGCCACCTCCCGGCGCGAGGTGAACTCGTCCAGCACCAGCCGTTGCAGATCCGCCGCGTCCGCCACCGCCACCTGCACCAGATAGTCGTCGGGGCCGGTGAGGTGGAACAGCGCACGCGACTCCGGCAGCGACCTGATCCGGTCGACGAACGGCCCGATCAACTCCCGGCGGTGCGGCCTGACCTGCACCAGCAGCAGCGCCTGGAGGCCCCGGCCGAGCTTCGCCGGGTCGAGGCGCAACTGGTCCCCGAGGATCACCCCGCTGCGGCGCAGCCGGGCCACCCGGTCCAGACAGGTCGAAGCGGCCACGCCGACCTCGGCCGCCAGCTCGCGGTACGTGGTCCGCGCATCGTTCTGCAACAGCCGCAGAATCTGCAGATCCACCGGATCCAGAGCGACAGAATCGGACATACAGCGAACGTAACACGGCGCAGGGCCGCTACGAACCGGTAACTGTTCAGAGTGACGCCATGGACAACGAAGTCTCGATGACGCCCCCTGCTCCCACCCCGTCCAGGGCTCTCGCCACCGAAGCCGTGCACGCCGGACGCGACGACCTCGCCTCCCTCGGCGTGCACGCCCCGCCGATCGACCTGTCCACCACGTACCCCTCCTACGACTCGCGCGACGAGGCGATGCGTATCGACGCCTTCGCCACCACCGGCTCCCTCCCGGACGGGCCGCCGGTCTACGCCCGGCTCGACAACCCCACCACGGGCCGCTTCGAGACGGCGCTCGCCCGGCTGGAGGGGACCGACAGCGCGGTCGCCTTCGCCAGCGGGATGGCCGCGCTCACCGCCGTCCTGCTCGCCCGCGCGAGCCAGGGGCTGCGCCATGTCGTCGCGGTCCGCCCGCTCTACGGGTGCAGCGACCATCTGCTCGGCGCCGGACTGCTGGGCACCGAGGTGACCTGGACCGACCCGGCGGGCATCGCCGACGCCATCCGCCCGGACACCGGCCTCGTGATGGTCGAGACGCCGGCCAACCCGACGCTGGCCGAGGTCGACATCCGGGCCGTCGCCCACGCCTGCGGAACCGTGCCGCTGCTGGTCGACAACACCTTCGCCACCCCCGTCCTGCAGCGCCCCGTCGAACACGGCGCCCGCATCGTCCTGCACAGCGCCACCAAGTACCTCGGCGGCCACGGGGACGTCATGGGCGGTGTCGTCGCCTGCGACGAGGAGTTCGCCGCGACCCTGCGCCAGGTGCGGTTCGCCACCGGCGGGGTGCTGCACCCGCTGGCCGGCTATCTGCTGCTGCGCGGCCTGTCCACGCTGCCGGTACGCGTCCGGGCGGCCTCGACGAGCGCCGCCGAACTCGCCCGCAGGCTCACCGCCGACCCGCGGATCGCCCGGGTGCACTACCCGAGGATCGGCGGCGCGATGATCTCCTTCGAGGTGTACGGGGACCCGCACCGGGTGATCTCCGGGGTGCGGCTCATCACGCCCGCCGTCAGCCTCGGCAGCGTGGACTCGCTGATCCAGCACCCGGCCTCCATCAGCCACCGCATCGTGGAGGAGGGAGACCGGCGGGCGGCCGGAGTCGGCGACCGGCTGCTGCGGATGTCGGTCGGCCTGGAGGACGTCGAGGACCTGTGGGCGGATCTGTGCCAGGCGCTCAGCGACGGGCCCGTTCCGTCGGCACGGCAGGCTGAGCGGCCTCTTCACTCGTCAGCCGGGCGGTGATGACGAGCGTCCCCTCCTCGATCTGGTAGTCGAGGGGCAGCGCCAGCGCGCGCATCGCGGCCACCATGCCGGTGTTGCGGGACTGCGTCACCGCGTAGACGCTGTCGCAGCCCGCCTCCTCGGCCAGCGCCACCAGGCGGCGGAGCAGCTCGGAGCCGATGCCCCGGCGCTGCCAGTCGTCCTCGACGAGGAGGGCCACCTCGGTCTCGTCGCCGTCCCAGAGCAGGTGGCCCAGCGCCACCAGCCTGCCCGACGCCGTCTGCACCGCCAGGGTGCGGCCGAAGCGGGGGCTCAGCAGATGGTCGAGGTAGCGGTCGGCGTCCGCGACGGGACCGTGGTAGCGCAGGCCCAGGGTGTTCTGCGAGCAGCGGTCGTGCATGGCGCGGGCGGCGGCGAGATCGGCGCGGTCAGCGCGGCGCACGGTGATCGCGTTGCCCTCGGGCAGCGTGAGGACGTCCTCGCTGCGCGGCACACGGGGACCGAGCCGGGCATCCAGCTCGACCAGGGCGCGCGCCCGGGCGAACTCGGTCGGTGTGAACGGCAGATAGGGCCGCTCGACGGAGATCACCCCGCCGGACGGGTCCCGCAGCCGCATCACCGTCTCCTCCAGCACGCCCTCGACCGGGGCGCTCTGCCCGGTCGAGCGGCCCGTGACGGAGACGGCCGGCAGCGAGTGGATCGTGCACCGGCCGAGCAACTGCCGCAGGGCGAGCGGCAGCTCGGCGGCGTCCAGCGCCGTCCGGGTGGCCAGCGACAGCACCCGGGTCGGGGTGTCCACCAGGTCGTGGGCGTCCGCCCGCTCGATCCAGGTGGAGGTGCCGCCCGCGGCGGCGATCCGCCGGGACAGCTCCTGTGCCGGGAGCGTGGCCGGGGCCCGCAGCAGGAACTCGTCGACGGTGCCCTCGGCGAGCGGGTGCGTCTGGAGGGTGAGGATGTCGACGCGGAGCCCGGCGAGCGCCGTGCACAGCGCGGCCAGACTGCCCGGGGCGTCGAGCACCGTCGTCCGCATCCGCCACAGCGTGGTCCCGGCCTCCCCGGCGTCGCCCGCCTCGCCTTCGCCGGCACCCTCGGCCCCGCTCGCCGTCGTAGCGATCCCGCCCGCCGCGCCGGTTCCGGCCGGCGCGGCGTCCGTCTCGTCCGGCGGGGGCGCGTGACTGTGGCGTCGGGCCCACCAGGTGTGGAACGCGGCCGTGGCCACCAGCGCCGCCGCCGAGGCCATGAGCAGGTAGGGGCCGTCCGGCTGGTGTCCGATCAGGTTGGCGATCGCGTCGGCCACGGCCACGGCGGTGAACAGGGCGGCCAGTTCGATCAGGTCCCGTCGCCAGTGGTGCGGGCGGCGGGCGCTCTTCGCGGAGGTCACATCAGTCATATCCCCACGGTGAACGAACGGTGTTGCCTGATCGCGAACGCCTTGTGACTGATGGGTTACGTGTTGATCTGGTCGCCTATCGTCGCTTTTCGGTCAGATTCCGGGGTGGTCGTTCCTTTATCCTTCCGCACGCCGAACGTGGCGAGCAGGCGGGCGGCCTGGCGGACCGTCGGGGACCAGCCCGTGCGCCCCGCCGTGGCCGCGAGCCTGCAATCGGCTCGATCCCGCCCGTCCCGCAGCGCTCGGCGCACTCGGCCGCCACGGACAACGGCCCTCGCCGAAGCCGCCGTTCGCCGGCCGACGCCCCCGGCTACTGGCCGACGCGGCCCGGCCGGAGCACCTTCGTGAACAGAACCGACCCGCCCTCGGCCCGCAGTCGCACCGTCAGCTCCGCACTGCCCCCGTCGATCTCCACCTCGCCGAAGTACTGCGGCGACTCCATCGGCGAGACGTTGGCCCGGTCGGGGGCCCGCACGAAGACCCGGTCGGGGCCGAACGTGCCGTCCAGCGCGTTGGCAGGGAAGCCGCCCGCGGCCAGCGGGCCCGACACGAACTCCCAGAACGGGGCGAAGTCCTTGAACGCCGCCCGCTCCGGCGCGTAGTGCTGGGCCGAGGTGTAGTGGACGTCGGCCGTCAGCCACACGGTGCCGGTGATCCTGTGGTGCTTGACGAAGCGGAGCAGCTCGGCGATCTGGAGCTCCCGCCCGAGCGGGGCTCCGGGGTCACCCTGAGCCACGGCCTCGAAGTTCGTCGCACCGTCCGGGACCACCAGGCCGAGCGGCATGTCGGCGGCGATCACCTTCCACTCCGCCCGGGAGGCGGCGAGCGACCGCTTCAGCCACCGCAACTGCTCGGCCCCGAGGATGCCCGTCGTGTCGTCGGGCTGCCGATTGGGGGAGTTGGCGTTGCGGTACGACCGCATGTCGAGGACGAACACGTCGAGCAGCGGCCCGTGGTGGACGGCCCGGTACATCCGCGACCGGTGCCCGGAACCGTGCGACGGCGCGAGCGGCACGTACTCCCGGAAGGCCCGCGAGGAGCGCGCCGCGAGGATGTCCACGTTCTTCTCCGTGTAGCGGGCGTCGTCGAGGATCTGGCCGGGATACCAGTTGTTGCGCACCTCGTGGTCGTCCCACTGCACGACGGAGGGCACCTGCGCGTTGAAGCGGCGGACGTTCCGGTCGAGCAGGTTGTAGCGGAAGTTGCCCCGGTACTCGTCCAGCGTCTCGGCGACCTTCGCCTTCTCCTCGGTCATGACGTTGCGCCAGATCCGGCCGTCCGGCAGCGCCACGCTCTCCTCCAGCGGACCGTCGGCGTAGATGCTGTCGCCGCTGCACAGGAAGAAGTCCGGGTCCAGGCGGCGCATCTCCTCGTACACCCGGTAGCCGCCGATGTCCGGATTGATGCCCCAGCCCTGCCCCGCGATATCGCCCGACCACAGGAAACGCACCCCGGACCGGCGCCGCGCCGGAGCGGTGCGGAACGTCCCGTACACCGGCTTTCCGGTACGGCGCGGATCGGCCGGATCGGCGAGCGTCACGCGGTAGTGCACCTGCTCGCCCGGCGGCAGACCGTACAGCGGCGTGGTCCCCGTGAAGTCCGTTCCGGGCCCGATCGACGGCCCGTGCCACCGGCGGACCCGCCGGAACGACTCGGTCGCCGACGTCTCCACCAGCATCCGGGCCGGCCGGTCCGAGCGCACCCACAGCAGCGCCGACGAGGAGGTGACGCCGCCCACCTGCACACCCCAGGACGCCTCGGGCCGCCCTGCCAGGTGCAGCGCGGGGGCCGCCGAGGCGACCGCGGGCGGGAGGGCGAGGGCTGCCGGGGCGATCAGCGAACCGCGCAGGACGGCACGGCGGCCGGGAGAGGAAGCGAGCGGACGGTGCGGACGGTGGGACATCGAAGCGCCTCCAGGGAGGTGGTCGGGCGGTGCACCGTACGGGGAAGGCCGCGGCCTCGCCCGGTACGGAGCCGGTCTGGGCCATGCCTAGTGCCTTGCGGCGGCCGCAGCCCGAACCCCGGGTGAACGGCGCCCGTCGGCCGGGGCCGGACGGGCGCAGCCGGGTCGGGCGGTCGTCCAGCAGGCCGGCCGGGAGGGGCCCCGCCCCGGCCGGTCAGCCGGAGCCGGTCCGTCCGGTCCGCCATGCCTCCGCCAGCGCCGCGACTCCCCGGGCGATGTCGCCGGGGGCGAGATGGGCGTACCCGAGAACGAGCGGCAGGCCGCCGTCCCCGGAGCCGTCCGTCCCGCAGTCGCTCAGCAGCCGCAGGGCGATGCCCGCCCCCGCCGCCCGCTCCAGGAAGACGTCCTCGGGGCCGTACCGCGTCGGCAGCCGGGCAATGATGTGCAGCCCCGCCGCGATGCCGCTGACCGCCGTGCCGGGGAAGTGTTCGCCGAGCGCGGCCACCATCGCGTCCCGCCGTTCCCGGTAGGCCCGCTGGCAGCGCCGCAACTGCCGGTCGTATCCGCCGCGCACGATGAAATCGGCCAGGACGGCCTGGTCGAGCACCGGGTTGCCCAGGTCCATGGTCCGCTTGCGGGCGACGATGCGCTCCGTGAGCGCGGCGGGGGCGACCAGCCAGCCGAGCCGCAGACCGGGGGCCAGCGACTTGCTCACGGATCCGGTGTACACGACCCGCTCGGGATCCAGCCCCTGCAAGGCGCCCACCGGGGCCCGGTCGTACCGGAAGTCCCCGTCGTAGTCGTCCTCCATGATCACGGCGTCCGCGTCCCGCGCCCAGCCGAGCAGTTCGCCGCGCCGCCGCGCGGAGTAGCCGATGCCGGTGGGGAACTGGTGCGCGGGCGTGGTCACCACCGCGCGTACGCCGGAGCGCTCCAGGGGCGCGAGAGCGAGACCCTCGTCGTCGAGGGGGAGCGGGACCGTGCCCAGACCGGTCGCCGCGAACAGCGAGGAGTGCTCGGGACTGCCCGGATCCTCCACCCCGACCGAGACCACGCCCTCGTCCCGGAGGACGAAGCCGAGCAGGGTCGTCGCCTGGGCCACCCCCGAGCAGACCACCAGCCGCTCCGGATCGGCCACCACACCCCGCCGCCGGGCGAGCAGTCCGGCCAGGGCCTCGCGCAGCTCCGGCAGGCCGCGCGGATCGGGGTAGCCCAGCGCGCCGTGCGGCAGCCGGCCGAACACCGTCCGCTGGGCGGCCGCCCACGCGCTGCGCGGGAAGAGGGACAGATCTGGGGTGCCGGGCCGGAAGTCCACCCGTGCGCCCTCCGCCCCCGGCGCTCGGTCGCGTACGGGACGCTCCGCCGCGCGTACGCCCTCGCTCACCCACGTGCCCGCGCCCCGCCCGCTGCGCAGATAGCTCTCCGCGGTGAGCTGCTCGTACGCCTCGGTGACCAGGCCCCGCGAGACCCCCAGATCGGCGGCGAGCTCACGACTGGAGGGCAGCCGCGTGCCGCCCGCGAGACGGCCGGAGCGGACGGCCTCGCGGAGCGCGGACCGCAGTGCGCGCCCCCGCCCGCGCGCCGGCGCGGCGGCGGGCAGCAGCAACTCCCAGGCCGGAGAGAGCGATTCTGCCGACGGGAGATGCGGATCCGCCCCCGAATTGGTCCCCGAACTCGTCATGGAAGTGGACCTTAAACCGGTCCGTCGCCGACCCTAGCGTCGGCCCCATGAACGCAACCTCTCTGCGCGGGGCCCTCCTCGCGGCCCTCGCCTGTGTGCTGGTGGGGGCGTCCTTCACGGCCAACAGCGTCCTCGGCGACTACCCGTTCGCGGGCGGCCAGGCGCTCCGCTACGGTCTCGCCGCGCTGCTGCTCATCCCGTTCCTGCGCCGCGATCCCGACTCCGCGACGGCCCGGCTCCGTCGCCTCACCCGCCGCCAGTGGGGGCGGATCGGCCTGCTCGCCGCCGTCGGCATGGTCGGGTTCAACCTGGCGGTCCTGACGGCCGAACAGACGGCGGAACCGGCTGTTCCGGGGGTCTTCGTGGGCTGTGCGCCGATCGTGGTCGGCGTACTCGTCCCGCTGCTCGACGGCCGTCGCCCGTCCCGCGTCACGCTGTACGCGGCGGGCCTCGTCGCCGTCGGAGCGTTCACCGTCCAGGGCTGGGGGCGCACCGACCTGGCGGGCGTGCTGTTCTCGGTGGGCGCGCTCGCGGGCGAGGTCGGCTTCGCGGTCCTGGCCGTTTCGGTCCTGCGGCCGCTGGGACCGAAACTCCTCTCCGCGACCGTCTGCGGCGTCGCGGCCGTCGAGTCGGCGCTGCTGGGGCTGCTGCTGGACGGCGGCTCGTTCCTGCGGGTCCCGACGGGCGGCGAGACGACAGCCCTGCTGTGGCAGGCCGTCGTCGTCACCGTGATCGGGTTCGTCTGCTGGTACAGCGGGATGCAGCGCATCGGGGCGGAGCGCGCCACGCTCTTCTCCGGGCTGATCCCGGTCTCCGCCGCCCTGACCGCCCCCGTGGTCGGAGCCGGGACGTACGGCCTCGCGCAGGGTGCGGGAAGCCTCCTGGTCGGTGCCGGAGTGGCGTACGGCTCCGGCGTCATCGGGCGCCGCGGGACCCCCGGCGGACGGCGCGGAGCCCCCGGCGGACGGCCCGAGCGCCGCACACCGGAGGCCCGTGCACCGGAGCGCCCCACGCCGGCAGCCTCGCGTGACCGCTCAGCGGCTGGTGTCCAGGATGACGCGGGCGACGAGCGCCGGGTCGTCGTTCATCGGAACGTGCCCGCAGCCGGGCAGCCGCACGAGCCGGGCGCCGGGGATGACCCGCTTGGCGCGGACCCCCTGCCGGCGCAGCAGGATCCGGTCCCGGGTGCCCCAGGCCACGGTGACGGGGATGCCCTTCACGTCCTCGCCGAAGAGCGTGTCCCGGCCGGCCGCCAGCGTCTGGTGGAAACCGGTCGCCTCGCGCAGGGCGAGCGTCTCGGCGACGACGGCCTCCGGTGAACGCCTGCCGGGCCGGGCGTAGATGGTGCTGGTGAGGGCCGTGCGGCCCGCCGCGCTGCGCGACAGGCGCTCGATCAGCGGCACCGGCAGGGCCAGCGCGCTGCGCCGCATCGCCCGCAGGGTCCCGAAGGCGTAGCGCCGTTCCGCCTCCGTCCAGAAGCCCGCCGGGGACAGCGCGGTCACCGATCGCACCACCTCGGTGCGGCCCAGCTCCAGCGCGAGCAGTCCGCCGAGCGAGTTCCCGGCCACATGGGGGCGGTCCAGGCCGAGTTCGGCACAGAAGGCGCCGAGGGCCGGGCCGACGGTCGCGAGATCGTACGGAACTCCCCCCGGCAGCGCGGGCGAGGTGCCGAAGCCGGGCAGGTCGACGGCGATCACGTCACGCTCGGCGGCCAGGATCCGGGTCACCGGGTCCCAGGCCCGCAGGTGGTGGCCGATGCCGTGCAGAAGCAGCAACGGTTCGCCCGCGCCGGTCCGTTCGTACGCGACCGAGACCGGGCGGGGGCCGTCGGCCGTTGCGACGGTGAAGGAGACCGTGGTGGTCATGCTGCTGCTCCCTGGAGTGGGTAGACATCTCGTCAACAACAATTACCGTCGGGTAGCTTGTAGTTCAAGAGGCCCGGCGATTCCGGCTGGACACCCGGTGGCCCGTGAGCTGGGATGGATCAATGACCGTCGACGTCGCGACCGAGATCTTCGAAGAGCACCGGCCCGTTCTCACCGGTGTCGCCTATCGCATGCTCGGCCGGGTCGCCGACGCCGAGGACGTCGTCCAGGAAGCGTGGCTGCGGTGGTCGGCGGCGGCGCGCGAGGACGTCCGGGAGCCGCGGGCCTTCCTGGTGCGGATCACCACCCGGCTGGCCATCGACCGGCTCAGGCACCTCCGGTCGCGTCGGGAGACGTATCCGGGGACCTGGCTGCCGGAGCCGCTGGTCACGGACTTCGGGCCCACTCCGCCCGACAGTGCGGAGCGGGCCGTCCTCGCCGACTCCGTCTCGTTCGCCGTGCTGGTCGTCCTCGAATCCCTCTCCCCGCTGGAGCGCGCGGTGTTCGTCCTCCGGGAGGCCTTCGGATTCCCGTACGCCGAGATCGCCGACGCCCTGGACCGCACCGAGGCGGCGGTCCGGCAGCTCGCGGGCCGCGCCAGGCGGCATGTGGAGGAGCGCAAGCCGCGCTACGACGTGGACCCGGCCGAACGGCGCGACCTCACCGAACGCTTCCTGGCCGCCGCCTCCGGAGGCGGCATCGAGCAACTGCTCGCCCTGCTGGCCCCGGACGTCCGGCTCGTCAGCGACGGCGGCGGCAAGGCGAAGGCGCCGCTGCGGGTCATCGAGACCGCGGACAAGGTGGGCCGCTTCCTCTTCGCGGTGACGGCCGGACTCGACCCCCACGGGGAGGTCCGCGTCATGGAGATCAACGGCGGACCCGCCGTGGTCTTCCTCGCCGGGGGCAAAGCCGACGCCGTCTTTCAGATCGAAGTCAGCCAAGGTGTCATTCAATGCGCCTATATCATTCGTAATCCGGACAAGCTCGCCGGATTGTCCGTCGAATAGCCGCACGCGCCACGCGCCGCCTCGGCCCCCACCGGCCCCACGGGTCTGCCGCGTGCCTGGTCAGAGCCCCGCTGTCCTTCGCGACGGCGGGGCTTTGCGCTGCGCTCGCCTCACGGCATCACGAACGTCGTGTGAACGCTCTGCGCCAGAGTCCCGTTTCGTTCCGTTACGGAATAAGGATTGGTCTTGACCAAGGGGGTATGCCGTCCTAGGGTCTCCACTTAAGGTAGGAACCTTTAATAAATAACGTCGCGGAATTGGCGCCGGGCGATTGCGGAGGACAGGGTGGGGACCACGCAGCTGGAATCGGTACAGGAGCCGAAGTACTGGCACCTCAAGACCGTGCTCAGTGAGGCACTCGACTCGGACTTTGCGGTGGGGGAGATCCTGCCCAACGAGCGGGACCTCGCGGCACGGTTCGGTGTCGCGCGAGCCACGCTCCGGCAGGCCCTGGAGCAGCTCGAACTCGAAGGCAGGCTGCAGCGCCGCCGCGGTGTGGGGACTACTGTCGCCCCGCCGCGCGTGGGCGTGGCCGTCTCCACCGACCAGCGGGAATGGGCGGACGGCGTCGGCGGCGAGGCCTGGCAGCCGCTCGACAGCACCATGGCCAAGGCCCCGGCGCCGGTGGCCGAGATGCTCGGAACGGACCCCGCCGAACCGGTGCACGTCGTGCGCCGGATCCGTGACACGCAGGGGCAGGCGGTGGCGGCGGAGCTGCTCTACGTCCCCGCCTCCTCGATTCCCGACCTCTCCGCCATCGAGGCCCCGTCCGGCCCGGTCCGCGCCCGGAGCGTCCTGCGCGAGCTGCGCCGGCTCGGGCTCCAGGGCCAGGACCGCTCCGTGGAGCTCGGCTCCGCGCGGGCGGACGACGCGAAGGAGCTGGACCGGCTTCCCGGCGCCCCCGTCCTCGTCGTCACCACCCGCTACTTCACCGTGGACGGTACGGCGGCCGTCTCCGTGGCCACCTACCGCGCGGACACCTGCCGGCTCACCTTCGGGGACTCCGGCGCGCTGGAGATCAGCCACGACGAGCAGCCGGAACGCCAGGCTTCCTGACGCCTCCGGCCGCGCTCGGCCCCACGCCCGTCGCGCTCACCGACGACTCCGGTCCTCGGGTGAGACCGGCGGGCGTGCGGCGTTTTGGACCGCCTGCGTCCGACCGGGCCGCCGCGCTCCGTCCCGGGCGTGTCCTCGCCCGCCCGCGCTGAAGCGCGTGGCCCCGGCCCGCCCGCGCTGAAGCGCGTGGCCCCGGCCCGCCCGCGCTGAAGCGCGTGGCCCCGGCCCGCCCGCGCTGAAGCGCGTGGCCCCGGCCCGCCCGCGCTGAAGCGCGTGGCCCCGGCCTGCCCGCGCCTGACGTGCCCTGTCCCGGTCCGCCCGCGCCTGACGCGCGTGGCCCCCGGCCTGCCCGCACCTCGCCGCACGGTCAACGGCGGGCCGTCACGGCTCCCTCGACGGCGAACAGCTCCTCTTCGACGTGGTCCAGCGCGAGCCGCAGCGCCCCCGTCGCGACGGCGGCCTCCCCGAGCAGCGACAGCGTCACCCGGGGCGGGCGCAGACAGTAGCGGGCCAGCTCCGTGCGGAGGGGCTCCAGCACCCCGTCCAGTCCGGCGGCCCAGCCGCCGACCACGACCAGCTCCGGGTCGAGCGCCAGCACCAGCGCCGCCACATCGTGCACCAGCCGCTGGAGGAACCGCTGGACCGCCGCCTGGGCCCCCGCGTCGCCCTCCTTGGCCTCGGCGAACACCGCGGCCACCGCCTGCTCGTCCAGCGGGTCCAGCGGTGTGTCCGTCGTCGACAGCAGGTGTTCCGGCGTCAGCTCCCTGCCCAGCAGGTGCAGGGCGCCGATCTCCCCGGCGGCCCCGCCGAACCCCCGGTGCAGCCGCCCGCCGATCAAGGACCCCGCACCGGGGCTCAGCCCGGCCAGCACGAAGACCACGTCGTCCGACTCGGTGGCCGCACCCTTCCAGTGCTCCGCCACCGCGGCGGCGTTGGCGTCGTTCTCCACGAGGACGGGGCAGCGGAACGAACGGCGCAGCCGCTCCCCGAGCGGGAGGCCGGTCCAGTCCGGCAGCGCCGTACCCAGCCGCACGGTGCCGTCGGCCTCCACGATCCCCGGGCTGCCGACGCCGACCGCGCGCAGACTGCTCCGGGCCACACCGGTGCGGCGCAGCACGTCCGCGATGACGGCCCGGACCTGATCGAGCCGGTCGTCCGCGCCCGCGGTCTCCGACACCACGCGGGAGCCGGCCCCGATGATCCGCCCGTCCAGCCCCGAGATGAGCGCCGAGACCCGGTGCGGGCCGATCTCCACGCCGAGGAGGTGCCCCGCCTCGGCCCGGAAGCGGAACCTCCGGGCAGGCCGCCCCTGGCGTCGCGCCTCGCTCTCGTCGGGCACGGCCTCGACCACGAGACCCGCTTCGAAGAGCCCTTCGACGACCCCTTCGACCGTCGGCCGGGACAGCCCCGTGATCCGTGTCAGGTCCGTCAGCGTCGGCGCGCCGGCGCCCCTCAGGGCGTGCAGCACTACCGCGGAATTGATCCGTCGCAACAGCGACGGGTCCCCACCGGTCAGCCGGCCCACGGTATGTCCTCCCAGCTCGTGCGCATGTCTGCCGGATCGTACTCGCTGGCCGGGACCCCTGCGACCAGCGAGGGAAGCCGGTATCGAGCCGCAACCTGGGTCACTCGGGCGCGGCGGATCCGGACGCGTGTCACGAGCCGGGCCGGTCGGCCACGGCCTCCCGGAGACGGGCGTACTCCTCGGCCATGGTCTGCACCGTCCAATGGGCGTTCAGGCCGCTGGGGTTGGGGAGGGCCCACACGCGGGCCCCGCCGATCGTGCGGTCCTGGGGGCCGATACGGGCACGGGGCTCCCCGAAGGCCGTGCGGTAGGCGGTGATGCCGACCACCGCGAGCCACCGCGGGGCGAGCCGCTCCACCTTGGCCGTCAGGGCGGCCCCGCCGCGACGGAACTCCTCCGCGTCCAGCTCGTCCGCCCGGGCCGTGGCCCGCGCCACCACGTTGGTGATCCCGAGCCCGAGGCCGAGCAGTTCGCCCTGCTCGTTCGGACGCAACTGCCGAGGGGTGAAACCGGAACGGTGCAGGACCGGCCAGAACCGGTTCCCCGGGTGGGCGAAGTGGTGGCCCGTCACCGCCGTCGTCAGGCTCGGGTTGATCCCGCAGAAGAGCACGCGCAGACCGCCCGCGGCCACATCGGGGACGATGCGGTCGCGGGCGGCGTTCAGCTCTTCCGGCGTCATGCGGCTTCCGGCGTCATGCGGTGTCGGGTGTCATACGGTGCCGACGGCGTCCGTCAGAGGATCGAGCCCGGGGCGTAGCCCGCGGCCTCGGGGTGCTGCTTGGTGATCTCCTCGATCCGGGCGACCAGCGACGTCACCTGGTCACCGGCGGCACCCGTGAACGAGAGCTTGTCGGCCATCAGCTCGTCCAGCTGCGCGCGGTCCAGCGGGATCCGCTCGTCCGCGGCGAGCTTGTCGAGCAGCTCGTTGCGCTCGGCGCCCTGCTCCCGCATCGCGAGGGCGGACGCGACCGCGTTCTCCTTGATCGCCTCGTGCGCCAGCTCACGGCCCACCCCGGCCCGGACGGCGCCCATCAGGACCTTGGTGGTGGCCAGGAACGGGAGGTAGCGGTCCAGCTCGCGCGCCACGACCGCGGGGAACGCGCCGAACTCGTCCAGCACCGTCAGGAAGGTCTCCAGGAGACCGTCGAACGCGAAGAACGCGTCCGGGAGCGCCACCCGGCGGACCACGGAGCAGGACACGTCGCCCTCGTTCCACTGGTCGCCCGCCAGCTCACCGGTCATCGAGGCGTAGCCGCGCAGGATCACCATCAGGCCGTTGACCCGCTCGCAGGAGCGCGTGTTCATCTTGTGCGGCATCGCGGACGAGCCGACCTGGCCGGGCTTGAAGCCCTCGGTCACCAGCTCGTGGCCCGCCATCAGCCGGATGGTCTTCGCCACCGAGGAAGGCGCCGCGGCCAGCTGCACCAGGGCGGTGACCACGTCGTAGTCGAGCGACCGGGGGTAGACCTGGCCCACCGAGGTGAACGCCTCGGCGAAGCCCAGATGCCCGGCGATGCGCTGCTCCAGCTCGGCGAGCTTGCCCGCGTCGCCGCCGAGCAGGTCCAGCATGTCCTGCGCCGTGCCGACCGGACCCTTGATCCCGCGCAGCGGGTAGCGGGAGAGCAGGTCCTCCAGGCGGCCGTAGGCGACGAGCAGCTCGTCGGCGGCGGTCGCGAAGCGCTTGCCCAGCGTCGTCGCCTGCGCGGCGACATTGTGCGAGCGTCCGGCGATCACCAGCTCGCGGTACTCCGCAGCGAGCTTGCCGAGCCGGGCCAGGACGGCCACGGTGCGGTCGCGCATCAGCTCCAGCGACAGGCGGATCTGGAGCTGCTCGACGTTCTCCGTCAGATCCCGGGAGGTCATGCCCTTGTGGACCTGCTCATGACCGGCGAGGGCGTTGAACTCCTCGATCCGGGCCTTCACGTCGTGCCGGGTGACCTTCTCGCGCTCGGCGATGGAGGCCAGGTCCACCTGGTCCAGCACCCGCTCGTAGTCGGCCAGCGCCGCGTCGGGCACCTCGATCCCGAGGTCCTTCTGAGCGCGCAGCACCGCCAGCCACAGCTGACGCTCCAGCTTCACCTTCTGCTCGGGGGACCAGAGGACAGCCAGCTCCGCGGAGGCGTAGCGGCCGGCCAGGACATTGGGGATGCGAGGCTTCGCAGACACGGCGTTCACGTGAACGGATTCTACTGGCGGTTCGTGCAGGCCAGCGCCACGCCCCCGTTTGTGGCTTGCTACGAAGGAGGGGTCGGCCACGCGCGAGGGAGGGCCCCGGCTACGAGGGCGCGGGGGAGGGCCGGCCACGCGCGGGGGAGGGCCGACTACGAGGGCGTGGGGGAGGCGGCCCGGCGCCACTCCGTCACCGGGCCGGGGCTCTCGGCGTCCGCGGGCGTGACCCAGAAGGCCTTGCCCGTCGTGGCGTCGAACTGGGCGCCCGAGCGCCCGTCGCCGGAGGAGCGGCCGGTGAGCCGCCGCCCGATCCAGGGGGCCAGGTGCTGCCGGGCGAAGCGGATGTCTTCTGCTCGGCGGGCCGTCCAGCACGGCGGGGCGGTCGCGGGCATCCGCGCACGCCACTCGAACTGGGCCGGCAGCCCCAGCGTCTGCCAGACGGCCTCGGCGACGCGCCGGTGGCCCTCGGCGGTGAGGTGGAGCCGGTCGACGTCCCACATCCGGGGGTCGGCGATCGAGGGTGCGGAGTAGAGGTCCACCACCGCGGCGCCGTGCCGCCCGGCCAGATCGTCGATCAGGGCGAACAGCGCCTCCACCCGGGGGCGGAACCGGTCGAACACCGGCCCGCTGCGCCCGGGGCTGCGCATCAGCACCAGCTGCTCGCAGGTCGGCGCGAGACGCTCCACGGCCTCTTCGAGCCGGGCCCTGACCATCCCCATGTCGCACTTCGGGCGCAAGGTGTCGTTGAGGCCGCCGACGAGCGTGACCACATCGGCCCGGAGCTCCGCCGCCGCCTCCACCTGCTCGTCGACGATCTGGCCGATGAGCTTCCCGCGTACGGCGAGATTGGCGTACCGGAAACCGGGGGACCGGACCGCGAGCCGGGCGGCGAGGACATCCGCCCAGCCCCGGTACGTACCGTCGGCGAGCAGGTCGGACATGCCCTCGGTGAACGAGTCGCCGACCGCGACGAGACTGGTGTAGGAGGCATTCAGTTCCATGGCCCGATGAGCGTACCGGTCGGTAGGTCGGTAGGCCAGCCGGTCGGCCGGCAGGTCAGCGGGACCCCGGCCGTCCGACGAGTTCGCGCAGCACGTCCTCCATCGTGACCATGCCCGCCAGCCGTCCGTCCTCGTCGAGCACCGCCGCCAGGTGGGTCCGGCTGCGGCGCAGCGCGGTCAGCGCGTCGTCCAGCGGGGTCGCCGCCCTGACCCGGGCGATCGGCCGCATCGCCGACACCGGGAAGGGCACGTCGCGGGGGGTGGCGTCCAGGGCGTCCTTCACATGGAGGTAGCCCAGGATGCGCTGCTCGCGGTCCATCACCGGGAAGCGGGAGAACCCGGACTCCGACGAGAGCCGCTCCAGCTCCTCCGGGGTCGTGCCGACCCTGGCGTACAGCACCCGGTCGACCGGCATCACCACGTCCCGCACCGGCCGGCGCCCCAGCTCCAGAGCATGGTGGAGGCGCTGCGCGGAGCGGTCGTCGACCAGTCCGGCATCCCCCGCGTCCTGCACCATCCGGGCCAGTTCGTCGTCCGAGAACGTCGCGGATACCTCGTCCTTGGTCTCCACCCGCAACAGCTTGAGCAGGGCGTTGGCGAACGCGTTGATCGCGAAGATCACCGGCCGCAGGGCCCGGGCCATCGCGACCAGCGGCGGACCCAGGAGCAGCGCGCTGCGGGCCGGTTCGGCCAGCGCGATGTTCTTCGGGACCATCTCGCCCAGCAGCATGTGCAGATACGTCGCCACGCCCAGGGCGATGACGAACGACAGCGGGTGCACCAGCCCGTGCGGCACACCGACCGCGTCGAAGACCGGCTCCAGCAGATGCGCGATGGCCGGTTCGGCGACGATGCCCAGCACCAGGGTGCAGAGCGTGATGCCGAGCTGGGCGGCGGCGAGCAGCGCCGAGACGTGCTCCAGGCCCCAGATGACACTGCGGGCCCGCCGGTCCCCGGCCTCGGCCTCCGGTTCGATCTGGCTGCGGCGCACCGAGATCAGGGCGAATTCGGCGCCCACGAAGAAGGCGTTGGCCACGAGGGTCAGCAGACCGATGAAGAGCTGGAGAACGATCACCGTTCGCCCTCCTTCCGGCCCTCGGACCCCGGCAGCGGGGCGTGCAGCAGGGCTCGCGCGGCCCGGCGGCCCGACGCGTCCGCCACGTCGATCCGCCAGCCCGCCAGCTCGACGGTGTCGTCCGTCGTCGGGATCCGCCCGAGTTCGGCGGCGATGAGCCCCGCGAGGGTCTCGTAGGGCCCCTCCGGCACCCGCAGACCGATCCTGCGGAGCTGGTCGGTGCGCGCCGCCCCGTCCGCCGACCACAGGGTCCTGCCGTCGGCGTCCTCACCGGCGGCGGCCAGATCGGGCGTCTCGTGCGGATCGTGCTCGTCGCGGACCTCGCCGACGACCTCCTCCACGATGTCCTCCAGGGTCGCGACCCCGGCCGTACCGCCGTACTCGTCGATCACCACCGCCATGGTGAGCTTCCCGGACAAGCGGTCGAGCAGTTTGTCCACGGTGAGCGTCTCCGGTACGAGCAGAGGCTCGCGGAGCAGCTCCGAGACGCGGGTCCGGGGCCGCCGGTCGGCGGGGACCGCCAGAACGTCCTTGATGTGGACCACGCCGACCACGGTGTCCAGGCTGCCGCGGTAGACGGGGAAGCGGGACAGTCCGGTCGCCCGTGTGGCGTTGGCGACGTCCTCGGCCGTCGCGTGCACCTCCAGCGCCGTCACCTGGACCCGCGGGGTCATCACGTTCTCCGCCGTCAGCTCCGAGAGGTTCAGGGTGCGGACGAACAGCTCGGCCGTGTCCGCCTCCAGCGCGCCCTCCTTCGCGGAGTGCCGGGCCAGCGCCACCAGCTCCTGCGGGCCGCGGGCGGAGGCCAGCTCCTCGGTCGGCTCCAGACCGAAGCGCCGCACGATCCGGTTGGCGGTGTTGTTCAGGTGGCTGATGAAGGGCCGGAACACCGCGGTGAACCCCCGCTGCGGTGTGGCCACCGCCTTGGCCACGGCCAGCGGGGAGGAGATCGCCCAGTTCTTCGGGACCAGCTCGCCCACCACCATCAGGACCACCGTGGACAGCGCCGTACCGATGACGAGCGCCAGGGTGGAAGCGGCGGCGGGGTGCAGCCCCGCCGCCTCGACGGGGCCGCGGATCAGCTTGGCGATGGACGGCTCGGAGAGCATGCCGATCACCAGGTTGGTGACGGTGATGCCGAGCTGGGCCCCCGAGAGCTGGAACGTGAGACTCCGGACGGCCTTCAGCGCGCTCGCGGCACCCCGCTCGCCCCGCTCGACAGCCCGTTCGAGTTCGCTGCGCTCCACCGTGGTCAGGGAGAACTCCGCCGCGACGAACGCGCCGCAGGCGACGCAGAGCAGCAGGGCGGCGAGCAGCAGAAGCACTTCGGTCATCGGTTCACCTCCGTCCCATGGTCGGGCAGGAGCGGAGGGACCGCGCGGTGTCGGAGGTGTCGGAGGAGTCGCAGGAGCATGTCATCGTAGGCGTCTGCCCGGTGGCGGCCCCCTCCTACCGTGGCGGTCCGTTCTGCCGCGTCAGTCCGTCAGGTGCTTCACCCAGCGGCTCCACTGCGGCTCCGGCGCGTACCCCGCCGCGCGCCACGCGTGGTGGGCCGAGGCGTTCCGGTCGAGGACCATGGCGTCGGCGCGCCGCCCGCCCAGCGCGGTGAACCGTTCCTCCGCCGCCGCGAGGAGTGCGCTCCCCACACCCCGGCGCCGCTGGTCCGGGTGGACCGCGAGGCGGTAGAGATGGCAGCGCCAGCCGTCGAACCCCGCGATGACGGTGCCGGCCAGCGCCCCGCCCCGCTCGGCCAGGATCAACGCCTCGGGGTCCCGTTCCACCAGGCGGGCGACCCCGTCCCCGTCGTCGCTGATGCTGGTTCCCTCGGCGGCCACCTTCCAGAAGGCGAGGACCCCGTCCAGGTCGGCCGGGGTCGCGGACCGTATCGACAGCGAAAGATCGTTCATGCCGGCCATCCCACCACCCGCCGCGCCGGTGCGTCGATCGCATTCCGCATGGCGGTCGCGCCCTCCCCGTACGCCGGGGAGCCCGGCCCGGGGTGTAGGCGCACCACCGCCTCACCCCCGGTCCTCGGTCAGCCCCCGTCCTCCGCGAACGGCTTGCGGGCCACGCCCAGGACACAGGGCGACGTGGGCGCCTGGAGGCCCGTCTCCGGAATGCGCAGCCTGCGGTACGTGCCCAGCTCGAAGCCCGCCGCCTCGATCGCGGCCAGCGGGTCCCGGGCCGTGTGACAGCCGCCGAAGAGCAGCGGCCACAGGGTCCGGTCGGCCACCCGCTGCGCCGTCGCCAGCGCCCGTCCCTGCGCCGTCCCGTGCTCGAAGAACCGCAGTTCGCCGCCGGGCCGCAGGACCCGCTCGATCTCGGCGAGCGCCCGGGGCAGATCCCGTACGGTGCACAGGACCAGCGACGCCACCGCCCCGTCGAACGCCTCGCTCTTGACCGGCAGCGCCTCGGCCGCCCCCGGCACCACGTCCACCGGCACCTCGGCACGCAGCGCGGAGCGGACGGCGAGCTGCCGCAGCGAGCGTTCCGGCTCCAGCGCCACGACCTCCGAGACGGCGCGGGGGTAGTGGGCGAAGTTCAGCCCGTTTCCCGCACCGATCTCGATGACCCGGCCGGAGAGCCCCGACAGCAGCTCCTCGCGGTACGCGGCGACGCCGCCCCGCCGATCGGCGGCCACGCTGAACCGGGCGTAGAAACGGGCGAAGACCGGGTGGTGCACGGCGTCCCGGGGAAGCTTCCTGCTGCGCAGCTGCATGGCGGACCTCCGTTACGGAGCGGGCGTGAGGCTCCTGGGGCCCGTCCGGCCATTCCCGTCAGCCGCGAACAGGCCCACGACGATTCTCCCCCGGACCGCCTCGGAATAGCCCCCCGGAGCGCCCCGGGACACCCGGCCCGGGGCCTCAGCGCCGCCCCGGGGCCCAGCTCCCGCCCAGCTCCGGAGCGAGCCACCGCGCCGCGCCCGCCGCGAAGTCCGCGCCCGGCAGCGCACCCGCTCCGGCCGGCACCGCGCCCAGCAGCGGCGCACCGGCCGCCACCGGCAGGTCCTCGATGTTGCACCGGGAGGCGAGGTCCGGGTCCGCCGGCATGCTGCCGATCACCACGCCCCGGCAGCTGAGCCCCCGGTTCCGCAGCGCCTCGGCCGTCAACGCGGTGGCGTTCAGCGTGCCCAGCCCCGCGGGGGCCACCACCAGCACCGGCGCGGACAGCAGTCGGGCCGCGTCCGCGAGGGTGCCGCCCTCGTCGTCGAACCGCACGAGGAGCCCGCCCGCACCCTCCACCAGCACGAGGTCGTGCTCGGCGGCCAGCTTCTGGGCGGCCTCGGCGACCTCGAACGGGCGCACCGGCGCGAGCCCCGCCCGCCGGGCGGCCGTGGCCGGGGCCAACGGCTCCGGGAACCGGGCCAGTTCGACCGCCGTCACCTGGCTTCCCGCCAGGCGGGCGACCTCGGCCGCGTCGCCCGGCTCCCCGGGGGCCAGCCCGGTCTGGGCGGGCTTGAGCACCGCGACCCGGCGGTCCCGCGCGGCGGCCGCCACCGCGGCGGTCACCACGGTCTTGCCGATCTCCGTGCCCGTGCCGGACACCACCAGAATCATCGGCATACCGCCTCAGCCCTCCCGCGCCGCGGCACACACGGCCCGGCAGATCCGGGCCACGTCCTCGTCACCCGTGACGTACGGCGGCATCGTGTAGAGGAGGTCGCGGAACGGCCGCAGCCACACGCCCTCGCGCACGGCCGCACGCGTTGCCGCCGCCATGTCCACCTCGTGGTCGAGCTGGACGACCCCGATCGCCCCGAGGACGCGTACGTCCACGACACTCGCGAGGTTCGCGGCGGGGGCGAGCCCGGAGCGCAGCCCGGCCCCGATCCGCGCCACCTCGCCCTCCCAGTCCTGTCCGAGCAGCAGGTCCACCGAGGCCGAGGCCACCGAGGCGGCCAGCGGGTTGCCCATGAACGTCGGCCCGTGCGCCAGCACCGGCACCTCACCGCTGGAGATGCCCTCGGCCACCCGGGTGGTGCACAGCGTCGCCGCCATCGTGAGATAGCCACCGGTCAGCGCCTTGCCGACGCACATGACGTCCGGCGAGATCCCGGCGTGTCCGGCGGCGAACAGCTTGCCCGTACGCCCGAAACCGGTCGCGATCTCGTCGAGGACCAGCAGGACGTCGTGCTCGTCGCACGCCTCGCGCAACACCCGCAGATAGGCGGGGGAGTGGAAGCGCATCCCGCCGGCCCCCTGCACGACCGGCTCCACGATGACCGCCGCCAACTCCTCGGCGTGCGCGGCGATCAGCTCCCGCAGATGCGTGACGTACCCGGCATCCGGCTCCGCGTCGAAACCGTCCGGCGGGGCGTCGGCGAAGACCTGCCGGGGGAGGGAGCCCGACCACAGCTCGTGCATCCCGCCCTCCGGGTCGCACACGGACATCGGCTGCCAGGTGTCCCCGTGGTAGCCCCCGCGCCAGGTCAGCAGCCGCTGCTTGGCCGGACGGCCGACCGAACGCCAGTACTGGAGGCACATCTTGACCGCGACCTCGACCGAAACGGACCCCGAGTCGGCGAGGAAGACGTGCTGGAGCGGTTCGGGGGTGATCTCCACCAGCCGGGCCGCCAGCCGGACGGCGGGCTCGTGCGTGAGCCCGCCGAACATCACATGGCTCATCCGGTCCAGCTG
The DNA here is from genome assembly GCF_014649035.1 of Streptomyces sindenensis. Taxonomy (GTDB): domain Bacteria; phylum Actinomycetota; class Actinomycetes; order Streptomycetales; family Streptomycetaceae; genus Streptomyces; species Streptomyces sindenensis. Next base: position 18,443 of record NZ_BMSG01000019.1, on the reverse strand, counting down.
GCCGCGTGCGGCCTCGTTGAGGACCGGGTGGTTGTAGCCGTGCACCGCCGACCACCAGGACGACATGCCGTCCACCAACTCCCGCTGCCCCTCGACGGGTTCGGCGAGCCGGAGTCGTACCCCGGAGGCCGACTCCACGATCAGCGGCTCCTGACGGCCCGGCATCGGACCGTACGGGTGCCAGACGTGCGCCCGGTCGAGCGCCCGCAGTTCGTCGGGGGTGTACGGCTCAGGCATTGGGGGCGAGATCCGTTCCCGCACCGCGTCGGCGCACCGCCACCAGATCCGTACGGGCCGCGCCGTTCGCCTCCGAACGCGCGGCCGGAGCGTCCGCGTCCGCGTCGGCGGCCGCCGCCGGTTCCTGCCCCCCGTGGTCACCGCACGGTCCGCAGCCGCCCCCGCCACCGTGCGAACCGCAGCCCGCGGACTCCTTCGTTCCGCAGCCGGCGGGCTCCGCCGGCGTACCGCAGCCGCCGGCCAGTGCGTCGGCCCGGTGGTGCGGCAGCGTCGTCGTGCCCGCGCCCTCCACCTCGAAACCGGCGTCCGCGATCATGTCCAGGTCAGCCTGGCCGGCCTGGCCCTCGCTCGTCAGATAGTCGCCCAGGAAGATCGAGTTCACCAGGTGCAGGGCCAGCGGCTGCATCGAGCGCAGATGCACCTCGCGACCGCCCGCGAGCCGCACCTCGACGTCCGGGCAGACGAACCGGACCATCGCCAGAATGCGCAGACAGCGCTGCGGGGTGAGGTTCCACTCCTTGGCCAGCGGCGTCCCCTCGAACGGGATCAGGAAGTTCACCGGCACCGAGTCGGGGTCCAGATCGCGCAGGGCGAACACCACGTCGACCAGGTCCTTGTCGCTCTCGCCCATCCCGGCGATCAGCCCGGAACACGCCGAGAGCCCGGCGGCCTGGGCCTGCTGCACGGTCTCCACCCGGTCCGCGTAGGTGTGGGTGGTGGTGATCGCCCCGTACGTCTCCTCGGACGTGTTCAGGTTGTGGTTGTACGCGTCGGCGCCCGCCGTACGCAGCCGGTCGGCCTGGCCGTCGGAGAGCAGACCGAGACAGGCGCAGACCTCGATGCCCTCGTTCTCCTCCTTGATGGCCTCGATGGTCTTGGTGACCCGGTCCACGTCCCGGTCCGTGGGGCCGCGTCCGCTCGCCACCAGACAGACCCGCTTCGCGCCGCCCGCGACCCCGGCGGCGGCGGCCTTGGACGCCTCCTCCGGCTTCAGCCAGGTGTACTTGAGGATGCCGGCCTTCGAGCCGAGCCGCTGCGAGCAGTAGGAGCAGTCCTCGGGGCAGAGCCCGGACTTCAGGTTGACCAGATAGTTGAGCTTGACGCGCCGCCCGAACCACTGACGGCGCACCTTCCCGGCGGCGGCCACCACGTCGAGCAGCTCGTCGTCGGAGGTCGCCAGTACGGCGAGCGCTTCTTCGCGGGTCGGCAGTTCGCGCCGCAGCCCCTTGTCCACCAGCGTGTTCAGCAGGTCCATGAAAGATGATCCTGGCCTACGGCACCGCCTCCAGCCAAGGAGGAACCAGACAGGAGAGCCGGGCGCGGGTGTGTGTATTGCCACACCCTGACCTGCTGCGCACCCGGCTAGGGTCTGTGGGCTGCCTACAAAGACAGGGACCCGCCCCATGTCCTTCGCCCCGTTCGACTGGATCGACGCCGAGGCCCGCCACCGGGCCGCCGCCGGACTCGTACGCACACTGCGTCCGCGCGACGCCGAGCCGGAACTGCTGGACCTCGCGAGCAACGACTACCTGGGCCTCACCCGGCACCCGGAGGTCACCGCCGCCGCGGCCGCCGCCGCCCACCGCTGGGGAGCGGGCGCCACCGGCTCACGGCTGGTCACCGGCTCCACCGCCCTGCACGCCGAACTCGAACGGGAACTGGCCGCGTTCTGCGGGTTCGAGGCGGCCCTCGTGCTCTCCTCCGGGTACGCCGCCAACCTCGCCGCGCTGACCGCGCTGTCCGGGCGCGGCTCCCTCATCGTCTCCGACGCGGGCAACCACGCCTCGATCGTGGACGGCTGCCGGCTCTCCCGCGCCGAGACCGCCGTCGTCCCCCACGCCGACCCGGAAGCGGTCGCCAAGGCGTTCGGCGCCCACGACGGGCGGGCCCTCGCCGTCACCGACTCGGTCTTCTCCGTCGACGGCGACGCCGCCCCGCTCCCGGCCCTGGCCGAGGTCTGCCGCTCCGCGAACGCCGCCCTGCTCGTGGACGACGCCCACGGCCTCGGCGTCCTCGGCGACGGCGGACGAGGGGCGCTCGCGGCGGTCGGACTGGCGGGCGGCGACGGGACCGTGGCCACCCTCACCCTGTCCAAGTCGCTGGGCAGCCAGGGCGGAGCGGTCCTCGGGCCCGCCCGGGTCATCGACCACCTGGTCAACACGGCCCGGACGTTCATCTTCGACACCGGACTCGCCCCGGCGGCCGTCGGCGGCGCGCTCGGCGCCCTCGGGGTGCTGCGGCGGGAACCCGAACGGGCCGCCCGCGCCCGCGAAGTGGCCACCGCGCTGTACACGCGGCTCACCGCCGCCGGGCTGGCGGCGGTCCGGCCCGACGCGGCCGTCGTCTCCGTCCGGGCGCCGTCGGCAAAGACGGCGGTGCGCTGGGCGGCCGACTGCCGCACGGCCGGAATGGCGGTCGGCTGCTTCCGCCCGCCGTCGGTTCCGGACGGCGTCTCCCGGCTGCGGCTGACCGCGCGCGCCGACCTGACCGAGGAGCAGATCACGACCGCGGTGGCCACGATCGTCGCCACCGCTCCCCGGCAGGCGGACGCGGACGTCAGCTGAGGTGCCGCGGGCGGGCTCCGTCCGGACCGAGCCCGTCCACGAAGGCGGTCCAGGCCGCCGCCGAGAACCGCAGCGGCGGCCGGTCCACGTCCTTGGAGTCGCGTACGGCGAGGAGCGCGCCGCGAAGCCGTGCTGTCTCCACGCAGTTGTTCATCCCGGTCGACCGGCTGCTGCGCCGCCACTGAAGGGCGGACGGCGGTGGCAGTGACGGCGGGGGTGGCGGCGATGGCGGTGGTGTGCCGGGCGGTGTGTGCCGGTCTGACATGACGGCCCCCTCAGCTGCGTCTGAAGCTACGTCCGATCTCGGTCATGAGGTCCAGCGAGCGTTCGGGCGACAGCGCGTGCGCCTGCAAGGTACGGAAGGCCGAGCTGTACGCCTCAAGGTCTTCTCTCCGCTCCAGATAGAGGCTACTCGTCAAGTGGTCAAGAACGACCACATCCAGATCAGAAATGTTCGGAAAGGAGAAGATGACGAAAGGGCCGGTGAGTCCGATGTACCCGCCCACCGAGAACGGCAGCAACTGCAGTCGCACGTGCGGAAGGTGCGACACCTGGGTCAGATGCTCCAACTGGTCGCGCATCACCTCGGGCCCGCCCACCTCGCGATGGAGCACCGCCTCGTCCAGCACCGCCGTGAACTCCAGCGGTGGGCTCGCGCGCAGCACCCGCTGGCGGGTCAGCCGGACCTCGACCAGCGAGTCGAGCCGGCCGTCCGGTAACCCGTCCAGCGAGGCACGGGTCACGGCACGCGCGTACCCGGCGGTCTGGAGCAGCCCCGGCACCACCGAGGTCTCCAGCGTCCGGACCGCGGCGGCCTGCGACTTCAGGCTGATGAAGTCGCGGTACTGCGGCGGGATCAGCCCCCGGTAGGCGTGCCACCAGCCCGATCCGCCGCCGCCCGCCGACCCCGCGAGGACTTCGAGCAGGGAGCGCAACTGGGGGTCGCGCACCGCGTAGACGTCCAGCAGCCGCGAGACGTCCGCGGGGGTCACCCCGCTCGCGCCGGTCTCGATGCGGCTCACCTTCGACTGGTGCCAGCCGAGCAGCCGTGCCGCCTCCCGGCTGGTCATCCCGGAGGCGTGGCGCAGGCTCCGCAGCTCCTCACCGAGCTTGCGCCGCCGGACGACGGGGCCGTGCAGCATGCCGGTCTCCTTACGCTGTCGGGAGGGGCCGGACCGTCGCCGGGACCGGCCCGCAGAGGGGCCAGTGTGCCGTCCGTCCACGCCGTACGGGTCCCGAATTCACCGCTTCGAGCGACAGATATATGCATATCTTGGCCGAACGCCGTTACAGGGAGCTGCATCAATGGCACTCTGGCGCGAAGCACAATCCCGGCCGGCCGTCGGTCGCCCGGGGCGGGAAAGGGGCGGTGTCGCCATGGCGGACCATCAGGAAGCAACCGTCACTCTGCCGAGCGATCCGGTCTCGGTCTCCGCGGCCCGCAGACATGTCGCAAAGACCCTGGCCGGGTGGGGGATGCCCGACGACAGCGAGTTCGCCGACACGATCCGGCTGATCGTCTCGGAGCTGGCCACCAACGCCGTGCAGCACACGTTCGGCCAGTCGCCCACCTTCACCGTGGACCTGCGCCTCGAACGCGACGAGGAGCTGTATCTCGGCGTCACGGACAGTCACCCCCGGTGGCCCCAGAAGCTGCCCGCCGCCGTACGGCAGGACAACGGTCGGGGCATGGTCATCATCCGGATGCTGGCCAAGGAGCGCGGCGGACGGCTCCAGGTCACCCCGACCGCCGAGGGCGGCAAGACGGTCTGGATCGCGCTGCCCTGGGTCGTCACGGTCCAGAACTGACAGCCGGGCCGGATCCTGCCGGGCCGACCCGGTCGGGCCGCCAGGATCCGCCCCGGTCAGCCCGCCGGAGCCCGGTTCGTCCCCGGGGCCGTGCCCCCGCGGCCGAAGCCGCTGCGCAACAGCGCGAGCAGGGTCGCGGCGGCCGGGCTCGACCGGTCACCCCGGTGCACCACCGAGATCGTCCGGCGGAACGACGCCGGCTCCAGCCGCCGTACGGACAGCGGTGCCGCCGCCATCGAGGCGACCATCTCCGGCACCACCGCCACGCCGAGCCCCGCGCTGACCAGCGCGCACACCAGCGCGTATCCGGGTGACTCGCAGATCACCGCGGGCGTCGCCCCCACCTCCGCGAGGGCGTTCTCGACCCCGCGCCGGGGCGGATGGGTCGGCGCACTGCTGATCAACGGCCGCCCCGCCAGCTCACCGACCGGCAGCCGCCCGGTGCCCTCGGCGAGCCGGTGCCCCACCGACGTGACCAGCACCAGCTCCTCGACCAGGAGGGGATCGACGAACACGCCCGCGGGCGGAGGCCCGACCGCCCCCGGTTCATAGGCGTGGGTCAGGGCGAGGTCCACCTCGCCCGCGGCCACGGCGGCGATACCGCCGGGCGGTTCCTGGTCGGCGACGGCCAGCTCCACCTCGGGGTGGGCCCGCCGGAAGGCGCTCAGAATGGGCGGCAGCAGATGGATCCCCGCCGTCGTGAACGTCCCCACCCGCAGCCTGCCGCCCGACAGCCCGGCCAGTTGCGCCAGCTCGTGCCGCGCCTGGTCCAGTTCGTCGAGGACCCGGCGGGCCCGGCCCGCCAGCAGTTCGCCCGCCGCCGTCAGCCGCGCCCCGCGATGGTGGCGTACCAGCAGCGCCGCCCCCGCCTCCCGCTCCAGCTTGGCCAGCTGCTGCGAGAGCGCGGGCGCGGTGTAGCCGAGGCGGGCGGCGGCCCGGGTGATCGATCCGGCCTCCGCGACCGCCACGAGCGCCGCGAGCCGTGTCGGGTCGTACATGAAAGCGTTCCTTTAGGCAGACCCAGAAGATTGCAAGTACACGCTAAAGGCTCCGCAGGTCCAGGGTGGACCCCATGGACGCACAACTCATCGCCTTCACGGGGGTCGCCGCCGGTATGGTCGCGCTGCCCGGCGCCGACTTCACCGTCGTCGTACGCAACGCCCTGGCCTCCCGCACCGCGGGCCTGGCCTCGGCGGTCGGCGTCGCCGGGGGACTGCTCGTGCACACCGCGCTCGCGGTCGCCGGACTCGCCGCGGTGCTGGTGACGGTGCCGGTGCTCTTCCGTACCGTCCAACTGCTCGGCGGCGCGTACGTCCTCTACCTCGGGCTCAGCGCGCTGTACGCGATGCGCCGCCGGGCGCGGGACGGCTCGGGCCCGCCGTCCGGTGCCCCGGACGGCGATCCCGAGCGGCCCGCTCCCAGGGAGTTCGGGCGCGCGCTGCGCCAGGGATTCCTGACGAACGCGCTCAACCCGAAGGCCCCGGTGCTCTTCCTCAGCCTGCTGCCGCAGTTCGTGCCCGACGGTCAGCCGCCGCTGCCCCGGACCCTGTTGCTCGCGGCCCTGGTCGTGGTGCTGGCGCTGATCTGGTTCCCGGCCGTCGCCCTGCTGGTGGACCGGTTGGGCCGGTGGCTGCGCCGCCCGCGCACCGCCCGCGCGATCGAGGGCGGCAGCGGGGTGGCGCTCACCGGACTGGGGCTCGCCCTGGTCACCGGCCCGCTGCTGCGCTGAGGCCGGCGCGCGGCAGGGGCGGTGCCGCGGGGCAGGGCGGCAGGGGCGGGGCCCGCAAGGAGAGAGCGTCCGGCCGGTGGGTCAGCGGACCCGTCCGTACCAGACGCTCTTGGACCAGATTTTCGCCAGTCGCACCACGTCCCCCGATTTGGGGGAGTGCCAGATCTTCCCGGACCCGGCGTAGATGCCCACGTGGTAGACGCTGCGCCCCGAATGGAAGAAGACGAGGTCGCCGCGTTTACGCTGCGACTTCGCGATGTGGCGGGTCTTGTTGTACTGCTGCTGGGCCGTGCGGGGGAGCTTCTTGCCGGCCTTCTTGAACGAGTAGAGCGTCAGCCCCGAACAGTCGAAGCGGCTGGGGCCCGCCGCTCCGTACCTGTAGGGGGCGCCCTTCTTCGACGCGGCGACCTTCAGGGCCTTCGTCGAGTGGGCGGTGGCGGCCTCGGCATCACTCACCAGACCGGGCGCCAGCATCGAGGACGTCACGGCCAGGGTGAGCGCCGAAGCCGTACCGACCCGGGCGAACAGAGACGGGACATGAACCTGCGCAGACATGCGCAACCCTTCGTCAGCCGCCTGTGAAGGATGACCTGTCGGGTTCGGGCTGGCGAAGTTGCCCGGCCGCGTCGCGGCTTCACCCCGAGGGCTTCCCGGTCTCCCGGTCGGCCCGTTGTGCTCGGGTCCTCCACTCCTGCCGATCCACTTCTGTCGACCAGTCATCCGGGCGGCGGCAGGACTCGGCGTCCGCCCGGACCGCCCCGCCGCGGCGGCGGGGGCTTGTCGTCCCAGGGATCTTGACGCACTCCGTGCCGGATTTCCGAGCTGAAACGGCGATTTGTGAGTCTCCTCACCACTGATCCATTCAGGTGGACAGGCCGGATTCGCGCTCGCCCACGAGCCGGGCGCACCCCCCTCGCACCAGGGACGAAAGGACGTATTTCGAGTACGGGTCGCGCTGTGAACGCAAGTTGGGCCGTCGCTCGCGCGGGTGATCTCCTACGCCGAACGAGCGAGAAGAATTGATCGACGGATCGGGCGTGTCGTGCGGCGTGCCGACCGGTTCACTCCCGTAAGGCGCTCCCGGCGCGCGGGGCGGGTCAGTTCACCAGCCGTCAGTTCACCGGCGGCCGGTCCGCCGGTGGAGGCATCGCGACCCGCCCCGCCCGGCGCTCCCCGTCCAGGACGCGCAGGGCCCGGGCCAGGGTGGCCGCGTGCAGCCGTGACTCGCCGCGCTCGTGCATCAGGGCCAGGGCGTCGCGCAGGGCCGCCGCCCCGGAGGCCAGGGCCTGGGCGGCCCGCAGCGCGCTGTAGGTGTCGCCGCCGTGCGCCGGGTTGATCCGGCCCACCTGGTCGAGCACGGCCAGATAGCGGTCGACGAACTCGCCCTCGGCGCGGGTCAGCGCGGGCAGGGGCGGGAACTCGGGTGGCTCCATCGGCGTTTCACCTCGCGTCGTGCGGCGCCGGTCGGACGGCGGCCCCGGGTGGGTCAGCGGTTCTCCACGACGTGGTCGACCAGCCCGTGGGCAAGGGCGGCCTTCGCGTCGAGGATGGTGTCGCGCTCGATGTCGGCGGTGATCTGCTCCGCGGTCCGGCCCGTGTGCCGGACCAGCATGGCCGCGAACATCTCGCGGGTGCGCACCAGTTCGCGCGCGTGGATCTCCAGGTCGGACGGCTGGCCCCGCATCGGCTCCTCCAGTGCGGGCTGTTGGATGACTACCCGCGCGCCGGGCAGCGCATGTCGCCGCCCCTTCGCCCCGGCCGCCAGCAGAGCCGCCGCGTAGGAGCCGGTCTGCCCCAGGCAGAAGGTCTCCACCTCGCAGGTCAGGAACTGCATCGTGTCGTAGACCGCCGCCATCGCCTGGAACGAACCGCCGGGGGAGTTGATGTACAGCGACACGGGCCGGTCCGGATCCGCGTGCTCCAGATACATGAGCTGGGCGACGAGATCGCCCGCGGCGGTGTCGTCGATCGGGCTCCCGAGGAAGACGATCCGCTCGGACAGCAGCTTCGAGTACGGGTCCTGCGTCCGGGTCCCGGTCGCGGTGCGCTCGGTGAACTCGGGAAGGACATAGCGGGCGGCGGGGCGGATCATGGCGTGCCTCTCTCCTGGAGCTGACCATCCGGCTGGGCGTCCGGCCATCCGTAAAAAATGTACAGGACGTACAGAAGGTTATGATGGTGACTATGGCCTACGAGATTCCGGTGACGCAAGCACGGGCGGAGCTCGCCGAACTGATCAACCGCGTCGTCTACGGCGGTGAACGCGTCGTGGTGACCCGGCACGGCAAGCCGCTCATCGCGCTGGTCTCCTCCGCTGACCTGCAACGACTCGAAGCGGAGGAGTCCGCGGCCGAGGAAGAGGTGATCAGCTCGGTCTCCTCGATCGGCTCCGCGCCCTCCGCTCAGGGCGAACGGCGCAGGTTCGGCATCGCCGCCGAGCACCGCCCTCACGGCGGCCATGGTGACGGCAACGGCCGGGATGGCTGACGCTCCGACCGGACGGAACCCCCGCCCGGACGCCCGGGACCGCGACCTGACCGCACAGCACGAAGCCGGGTGCCCCTCCCTGCGGAGGGGCACCCGGCTCGGCGCGCCAGGCCCGCTGTTCAGCCGGCCAGGGCCGACTCCCGGGCCGGATCGGCGGGCTCGGCGGGCTCGGTGAGGGCCGGTTCGACGGGCTTCGGCGTCCGCCGGGCGAGCAGCACCGTCGCCAGTCCCAGGGCCGACCACAGCGAAAGCGTCAGGAGGGGCCCGCCCGCCGCGCTCCCGTCGAAGAAGGCGACCGAGCGGAGCAGGGAGCCGCCCGCGCCCGGCGGCAGCCACTGACCGATCGTCCCGACGGGCTCGGGCAGCAGGTGCGGTGCGCTGGTGACCCCGGAGAAGGAGTTGCCCAGCAGGACCATCAGCAGGGCGCCGAGTCCGATACCGCGCTGTCCGAACAGGGCGGCGAGTCCCGCCACCGCCGAGCCGATGGCCAGCACGGTGAGTGCGAGCACTCCCGCCTCCGTCCACCAGTCGCCCGTGATCACGCCCAGCCAGCTGTGGGTCACGGCCGTGGCGGCGAGCCCCACCAGTGCGGATGCCGCCAGCAGGGTCAACGCGCCGCGCGCCCCGCGCAACCCCATAAGGGTGACGACGGCTCCGGCGGCCATTCCCGCCAGGGCCAAGGGCAGGACGCTCGCGCCGAGCGCGCTGCCGCGCGGGTCCCCGGCCGGTGCGGCGACCACATCGGTGACCTCGACCCGCGTGCCCTCCGGGGCGGACGCGGTCACGGCCTCGCGCAGCAGCTGGGAGACGACCGGGCTCGCCGCCGACGCGGTGAGCAGGTGCGGCCCCTGCGGGGTGGCGACGACCGCTCCGTATACGACCCGGTCCTCGATCGCGGCCCGGGCGGCGGCCTCGTCGGCGTAACGGTGCACCTCGAAGGCGCCGTCGCGCTGCTCGAACCGCTGCTCCAGTTGCTGTGCGGCCGGCGCCGCGCCCGCCACGCCGACCGGGAGGTCGCGCGGCGCGACCCGGGCGGCGGGCCAGGCGAAGGCCCAGAGGGCGAAGGTCACCATCAGAGGGATCAGCAGGATCACCGCTACCGCGCGGCGGTTGGGTGCGGTGGACATGAGGGGCCTCGATTCGTGCGGCGGGCGGGAACCCAAAAAGAAGGATCGTTCGTTTTACGCTCGCCCTCCACTGTCGGCATGTCTCGTTCGATTGTCAAGAAGGAATGTTCGTTTTAGATTGAGACCATGGCCCGCGTATCCCAGGAACACCTCGATGCCCGCCGCCGTCAGATCCTCGACGGTGCGGCCCGCTGCTTCGCCCGCAACGGATTCCACGGCACGTCCATGCAGGACGTCCTGAAGGAGGTGGGGCTCTCCGCCGGTGCGGTCTACCGCTACTTCTCCGGCAAGGAGGACATCATCGCGGCCATCACCGAGGAGACCTTCGCGGTCATTCGCGGCGCTTTCGAGGAGGCCGCCCGCATGACGCCGCCCCCCACCCCGGACGCGTTGCTCGGCCGGGTGCTCGGCGGGGTGCTCTCGGGCCAGGTGCACGGACTGGAACGCCGTGTCTTCGCCGCGCTCGTGGTCCAGCTCTGGTCCGAGACGCTGCGCGACGAGCGGCTCGCCGTACTCCTCGACGAGGGGTACGCCACCATGCGTGTCGCCTGGGGGAAGCTCGTCGACGCCTACCGCGCCGCCGGGATCCTGAGCAGCGACGTGCCCGGCGACCATGTGGCGCGCACGATGATCGCGACGGCGCAGGGCTTCATCGTGCAGGAGGCGCTCTTCGGGGACGTGCGCCCCGAGGTCCTGGAGAACGGGTTGTGCGGGCTGATGTCCATCACCCCGCAAAAGATCAGTTAACGCAACGGAAAAACTTCCGCCCTAACGTGCAATGCCTGGTCGCGAGGGCTCCTTCTGTGTTCAACGAACTGTTGAACACGGATAGGGTCCCGCTGCGTCCGGAGCCAGGAACCGGGCGGAAGACGATGAGGTGGAAGCGTGCAACTGACCCCGCACGAGCAGGAGCGTCTGCTCATCCATGTGGCCGCCGACGTGGCCGAGAAGCGCCGTGCACGCGGGCTGAAGCTCAATCACCCCGAGGCCGTCGCCCTGATCACCGCCCATCTGCTGGAAGGCGCCCGGGACGGCCGCACCGTCGCCGAACTCATGGCATCGGGCCGGAAGCTGCTCACCCGGGACGACGTCATGGAGGGCATCCCCGAGATGCTCCACGACGTCCAGGTCGAGGCCACCTTCCCCGACGGCACGAAGCTCGTCACCGTCCACGACCCGATCGTCTGACGGGGGAGCGCCGATGATTCCCGGAGAAATCCTGTACGGGGACGGGGACATCCCCCTCAACGAGGGGCGTGAGGTCACCCGCCTCACCGTCCTCAACGCCGCCGACCGGCCCGTCCAGGTCGGCTCCCACTACCACTTCGCCGAGGCCAACCCCGGGCTGCGCTTCGACCGCGCCGCCGCCCACGGCCTGCGGCTGAACATCGCCGCCGGTACGGCGGTCCGCTTCGAACCCGGCATCCCCGCCGACGTCGAACTCGTCCCCCTCGCCGGCCGCCGCGTCGTCCCCGGCCTGCGCGGCGAAACCGGAGGTGCCCTCGATGCCTGACCTCAAGCGCGCGGTGTACGCCGACCTGTTCGGGCCCACCACCGGCGACCGGATCCGGCTCGCCGACACCGATCTGCTCGTCGAGATCGAGGAGGACCGCTCGGGCGGCCCCGGAAACGCGGGCGACGAGGCGGTGTTCGGCGGCGGCAAGGTGATCCGCGAGTCCATGGGCCAGGCTCGCACCACCCGGGCCGAAGGCGCGCCCGACACCGTCATCACCGGGGCCGTCGTCATCGACCACTGGGGCATCGTCAAGGCCGACATCGGCATCCGGGACGGCCGGATCACCGGCATCGGCAAGGCGGGGAACCCGGACACCATGGACGGCGTCCACCCCGACCTGGTGATCGGCCCCGAGACCGAGGTCATCGCGGGCAACGGGAAGCTGCTCACGGCCGGAGCGGTCGATGCCCACGTCCACTTCATCTCACCCACCCTCGTCGACCAGGCGCTCTCCAGCGGCATCACCACCCTCGTCGGCGGCGGCACCGGCCCCGCCGAAGGCACCAAGGCCACCACCATCACGCCCGGCCCCTGGCATCTGGCCCGGATGTTCGAGGCGCTGGAGACCTTCCCCGTCAACATCGGGCTGCTCGGCAAGGGCAACACGATGTCGCAGGACGCCATGTACTCCCAACTGCGCGGCGGAGCACTGGGATTCAAGATCCACGAGGACTGGGGCGCCACCCCGGCCGTGATCGACGCCTGCCTCACCGTCTGCGAGCGGACCGGTGCGCAGCTCGCCATCCACACGGACACCCTCAACGAGGCCGGGTTCGTCGCCGACACCCTCGCCGCCATCGCCGGCCGTACGATCCACGCGTACCACACCGAGGGGGCGGGCGGCGGGCACGCGCCCGACATCATCAGCGTGGTCTCCGAGCCCTACGTCCTGCCCAGCTCGACCAACCCCACCCGGCCGCACACCGTCAACACCATCGAGGAACACCTCGACATGCTGATGGTCTGCCACCACCTCAACCCCGCCGTCCCCGAGGACCTGGCGTTCGCCGAGTCCCGGATCCGGCCCTCCACCATCGCGGCCGAGGACATCCTCCACGACCTCGGAGCCATCTCGATCATCTCCTCGGACTCCCAGGCGATGGGACGGATCGGCGAGGTGATCCTGCGGACCTGGCAGACCGCCCACGTCATGAAGAAGCGGCGAGGAGCCCTGCCCGGGGACGGCCGGGCCGACAACCACCGGGTCCGTCGCTATGTCGCCAAATACACCATCAACCCGGCCGTCGCCCAGGGCATGGGCGACGAGATCGGCTCCGTGGAGACCGGCAAGCTCGCCGACCTCGTGCTCTGGGACCCGGCGTTCTTCGGCGTGAAGCCGCAGACCGTCATCAAGGGCGGCCAGATCGCGTACGCGCAGATGGGCGACGCCAACGCCTCCATCCCGACGCCCCAACCGGTGATGCCCCGCCCGATGTTCGGCGCGCTGGGCCGGGCGGCCGCGCGCGGCTCGTTCAACTTCGTCTCCGCCGCCGCGATCGAGGACGGACTGCCCGAACGGCTCGCCCTGGACAAGCCGTTCACGCCGATCACCAGCACCCGGGGAACCACCAAGGCGGACATGCGCGAGAACGACGCCGTGCCCCGCGTCGACGTCGACCCGGACAGCTTCGCCGTCACCATCGACGGCGACCCGGTCGAGCCGGCCCCGGCGGCGGAACTGCCCATGGCCCAGCGCTATTTCCTCTTCTGAGCGCCGGTCGCCGCCATGTCACGCGCAGCTCTCCTCGTCCTCGCCGACGGCCGGTTCCCCGCCGGCGGCCACGCCCACTCCGGTGGCGCCGAACCGGCCGTCGCCGAGGGACGCATCCGGGACGCCGACTCCCTCGCCTCCTTCTGCCGGGGCCGCCTGCACACCGCGGGCCTCACCGCCGCCGCCCTCGCCGCGGCGGCGGCCCACGGCGTCGACCCGCTCGCCCTCGACGAGGCCGCCGACGCCCGTACGCCCTCGCCCGCCCTGAGAGCCACCGCCCGCAAGCTGGGCCGGCAGATGATGCGGGCCGCCCGCGCCACCTGGCCGAGCCCCGACCTGGACGCGCTCGCCTCGGCCCGGCCGCGCGGCGCCCACCAGCCCGTCGTGCTCGGGCTCACCGCGCGGTCGGCGGGCCTCGGCCCCGAGGACGCCGCGCACTGTGTCGCGTACGAGACCGTCAGCGGACCCGCCACCGCGGTCGTCCGGCTCCTCTCCCTCGACCCCTTCCACGCCACCGCCGTCCTCGCCCGGCTCGCCCCCGAGCTGGACCGGGTCGCGGAACAGGCCGCCGAGGCCGCCCGCCGGGGCATCGACGCCCTGCCCGCCGCCTCGGCCCCGCTCCTCGACATCACCGCCGAGGCGCACGCCGCCTGGCCGGTCCGCCTCTTCGCCTCGTAACCCTCCAGGAAGCAGGAGCAGCCTCATGCACCTCGGCCACACCCACGACGGCCCCGCCGCCGTCAGCGCCGACGCCACGCGCCCCGACGGCACCCGGCGCGCCCTGCGCATCGGGCTCGGCGGCCCGGTCGGCTCCGGCAAGACGGCCACCGTCGCCGCCCTCTGCCGGGAACTGCGCGACCGGCTCTCCATCGCCGTCGTCACCAACGACATCTACACCCGCGAGGACGCCGACTTCCTCCTCGACAACGCCGTCCTGCCGCCCGAGCGGATCCAGGCCGTCGAGACCGGCGCCTGCCCGCACACCGCGATCCGCGACGACATCTCCGCCAACCTCGAAGCGGTCGAGGACCTGGAGGACGCGGTCGGCCCGCTCGACCTGATCCTCGTCGAGTCCGGCGGCGACAACCTCACGGCCACCTTCTCCAAGGGCCTGGTCGACGCGCAGATCTTCGTCATCGACGTCGCGGGCGGCGACGACATCCCGCGCAAGGGCGGCCCCGGCGTCACCACCGCCGACCTGCTCGTCATCAACAAGACCGACCTCGCCCCGTACGTCGGCTCCGATCTGGAGCGGATGGCCCTGGACGCCGAGAAGCAGCGCGGCGAACTCCCCGTCGCCTTCACCTCGCTGACCTCGGCCGAGGGCGTCGGACCGGTCGCCGACTGGGTGCGCGCCCAGCTCGCCGCCTGGACCGCGTGAGCGTCCACGCGCGGGCCCGGCTCCGCGCCGAGCCCGACGGGCGGGGCGGCACCGCCCTGCCCGTCCTGGAGAGCGACGGCCCGCTCGCCCTGCGCCGCACCCGCTCCCCGCACTCCCGGTACGCCCGGGTCACCGTGGTCGGCGCGATGAGCGCCCCGCTGAACGGCGACCGCCTCGCCGTCGAGGCCGAGGCCGCCGACGGCGCACGCCTCACCGTGGACGCGGCGGCGGCCACGGTGGCCCTCCCGGGCCCACGGCCGGACGCAGACCCGTCCACGTACGCGGTGGACCTGACCGTGGGGGAGGGGGCGGCCCTGCACTGGCTCCCCGAACAGCTCGTCTCCGCCCGCGGCAGCCGCCTGCACCAGACCACCCGGGTCCAACTCGCCTCCACCGCACGCCTCCTGCTGCGCGAGGAACAGATCCTCGGCCGCCACGGCGAACCCCCCGGCGCCCTCACCACCCGCCTCACCGTCCACCGCGCGGGCGGCCCCCTCCTCGACCAGCAACTGACCTACGGGCCCGACGCCCCCGCCGGCTGGGACGGCCCCGCGGTCCTCGCCGGCCACCGCGCCACCGGTCAACTCCTCCTCGCCGACCCGTCCTTCGAGGACGCCCCGCTCCCCGCCCGCCTGCTGGGCCCCACCGCCGCCCTCACCCCCCTGGCCGGCCCCGCGGTCCTGGTCACCGCCGTGGCCGCCGACGCCCGCCTGCTGCGCGCAATCCTGGACGACGCGACGCGCGAACTGCTGGGCGGACTCAAGGACGGCTTCTAGGACGGCTTCGAGGGCGGCTTCGGGAAAGGCTCCCCGGGCTGAGTCCGCTCAGCGAACTTCCTTCACCGGTTATGGGTTCGGTAAAGAAACAGGTGTACGCCCTGGCCCCGGGCGCCCCGCAGACGAAAGGATCCCCGCGACGTACCGATGACCACGCCGCCCCCTCGGCGGCGGATCGGATGAAGGGGGATTCACGTGAGACGTACGACCGTCCTCGGCTCGGCCGGGGCTCTCGTCGCGGGCACGCTCATAGCGGGGGCCATGGCCGCACCCGCCGCGAGTGCCCACGGCCGCCACCACGGCCGGGGCGACGCCGAGGCGCGCGGGGTCGCCGTCGCGGCGCAGCGGGCGGCGAAGGCCGGGATCGACTGGAAGGACTGCCCGGCGGACTGGGGTCTGACCGCCCCCATCCAGTGCGGCTGGGTGACCGTACCGCTCGACTACGCCAAGCCGAACGGCAAGACGATCGAGCTGGCCGTCGACCGGCACGTCAGTACCGGCACGAAGCGCGAGCGGCAGGGCGCCCTGCTCTACAACCCGGGCGGGCCCGGCGGTTCGGGGCTGCGGTTCCCCGCCCGGATCACCGCCGAGAACCCGCTCTGGACGAAGACCGCGAAGGCGTACGACTTCGTCGGCTTCGACCCCCGGGGCGTCGGCCACTCGGCCCCGATCTCCTGCGTCGATCCGCAGGAGTTCGTCAAGGCGCCGAAGGCCGACCCGGTCCCCGGCAGCGAGGCGGACAAGCTCGCCCAGCGGAAGCTGGCCCGCGAGTACGCCGAGGGGTGCGGTGAGCGCAGCGGTGAGATGCTGCCGCACATGACGACGCCGAACACGGCACGCGACCTGGACGTCATCCGGGCCGCGCTCGGCGAGAAGAAGCTCAACTTCCTCGGCGTCTCCTACGGCACCTACCTGGGCGCCGTCTACGGCACGCTCTTCCCGGCCCACGTCCGGCGCATGGTCCTCGACAGCGTGGTCGACCCGTCGCGGAAGAACATCTGGTACCGGGCGAACCTCAACCAGGACATCGCCTTCCAGACGCGCTGGGACGACTGGAAGGCGTGGGTCGCGAAGCACGACGACGTCTACGGCATCGGCGACACCCCGCAGAAGGTCGAGAAGGCCTGGCTGGAGCTGCGGGCCGCCGCGAAGGAGAAGCCCATCGGAGGCGTCGTCGGGCCCGCCGAGCTCATCGGCTTCTTCCAGGGCGCCCCGTACTACGACTCCGCCTGGGCCCGCACCGCCAGGACCTGGAGCGCCTACCGGGCCGGTGACACCCAGGCGCTGATCGACGCCGCCGCCCCCGACATGAGCGACCTCGCGGGCAACGCCGCCTCCGAGAACGGCAACGCGGTCTACAACGCCGTCGAGTGCGCCGACGCCCCGTGGCCCACCGACTGGCGCACCTGGGACCGGGACAACACCCGGCTCCACGAGAAGTACCCGTTCATGACATGGGCCAACGCCTGGATGAACCTGCCCTGCGCCACCTGGCCCGCCAAGCAGCGGACCCCGCTGGACGTGAAGACCCGCAAGGGTCTGCCGCCGGTCCTCATCGTGCAGTCCACCCGTGACGCCGCCACCCCGTACGCGGGCGCGGTCGAGCTGCACAAGCGGTTCAAGGGCTCGCGGCTCATCACCGAGAAGGACGCCGGATCCCACGGCGTCACCGGACTGGTCAACCCCTGCGTCAACGAGCGGGTGGACGCCTACCTGCTCACCGGGAAGACCGACCGGCGCGACGTGACGTGCACCCCGCACGCCACGCCCAAGCCGTAGGACGCCCCCGAGGCGTACGACCGGGGCCCGCGCTCAGCGGCGGCCCCGGTCGTACGCCGCCAGCCAGGCGTCCTCCGCCGCGTAGTCGAAGAGACCCTCGCCGTAGTTCTTGAGCATCTTCGGGAACGCCTCCCGCCAGTCGCGCCCCGTCAGCTCCCCGGCCAGCCACTCGACCGTCTCCGGCAGCGATTCCGCGTAGCCTGTCACGGGGCGGTAGCCGAGCTGTTCCCCCGCGGCCGTCATGTCGTAGACCACCGGGTGCGCGCCGCTCCACGGTGTCTCGCCCACCCGCCCCTCGGGCGCCGGGCCGTCGATCAGCACCGTCTCCGTCCCCCGCCCGAGCACCGCGTCGATCGCCGACGCGATCTCCGCGACCGTGGGCGCCTCGGGGTCCGCCGCGTTCAGCACACGCGAACCCGGTTTCCCGGCGGCCAGCCGGATCAGCTCCGCCGCGTTGGACACGTGCAGCGGGTGGAAGCGGCTCTTCCCGCCGTACGCGAGGACCCGGCGCCGCCGCCCGTCCAGCAGCCGCTTCACGACGTACAGCTCGCGCGGTGTGCGGCAGTACGGGCCGTGGACCGCGCCCGCGCGCAGCAGTGTCACCGGCAGCGCCTCGCCCGCCGCCAGCAACTGCCGCTCCAGCAGGACCTTCCGCGTCCCGTACGTGCCGTCCCCCGGGGCCACCGTCGCCCGGCTCTCCCGCAGCGGGACCGGGTAGCGCGGGAAGCCGTCCGGCTCGGCCTGGGTGTCGAAGCTGCGGCCCCGCTCGTCCTCGTACACCGCACCGCTGGAGATCACCACCGCCGAGCCGATCCGGTCGGCCAGGCCGGTCAACTGCCGGGCGTGCGCGCCGCCGAACGCCACCATGTCGACCAGCACGTCACAGCCGTCGCCCAGCGCCTTCTCCAGCGCCCCTTCCTCGTCCCGGTCGAGCGCCACCGCCCGGACCCCGGCGTCCCACCCCGCGTCCCGGCCGCCGCCGCGCGAGGCCGCCGTGACCTCCCAGCCGTCGGCGGCCAGTGCGCGGACCGCGGCCCGCCCGATCTGCCCCGTCGCTCCCAGCACCCATGCGTGTCCCTTGGTCATGGAAGCGACGCTAGGTCCTGTCGTCAAACTGCCGTCTGCCGCGCGACGCCCGGCACGCACGCTCGCGGCGTTGCCCAAATGCCCTGGTAGCTCCGCTACAAGACCATTCAGGCGCCTTGCGATCGCACGCACCGGACGCCGCGCGGCCGCCCTCCGGGCGACGACGGCAGTTTGACGACAGGACCTAGGGGTCGTCTTCAAAGGGGATCGGGTGGTGAGAGATGATCCTGGTCATGGTGCG
>NZ_BMSG01000018.1 GCF_014649035.1 Streptomyces sindenensis | reverse complement strand
GAGGTCTTCGCCATGATCAAGCCCGGACAGCGTTAACAACGCTCGTGATCAATACACCTAGCATCCGGGGAGACCCGAGCCGAGGAGAAGAGCCGACCCATGCGATTCGCCCTGGAAGCACTGTTCGTGGACGTGCCCGCCGAGCAGGTCGCCGAGGCCCGGGAGTTCTACCGGTCGCGCGCGGCAGGCCGTGGGCCCGCCGACTTCGCGGAGCTGGAGGAGGCCCGGACGAAGAAGCCCGCGCCCCGTGCCGTCGTTCCGCCACCCCTCGAAGAGACGGTCGAGGCCGCCGGCGTACGCGTCCCGGTCCGCGTCTTCCTGCCCGCCGACGGCCCGCCCCGGGGCGTCTACCTGGGCATCCACGGCGGCGGCTTCTACATGGGCACCGCCGCCCAGGGCGACGAACGCCACCGCGCACTCGCCGACGCCCTGCGGATCGCCGTCATCGGCGTCGACTACCGGCTCGCGCCCGAACATCCCTGGCCCGCCGCCCCCGACGACTGCGAAGCGGTGGCTCTCTGGCTCACCGAACAGGCCGAAACCCGCTTCGGGACCACGCGGCTCGCGATCGGCGGAAGCTCCGCCGGAGCCACCCTCGCCCTCGCGACCCTCCTGCGGCTGCGGGACCGGGGCGTCGCCGACCGGTTCGCCGGGGCCGCGCTCCGCTTCGGCACCTACGATCTGAGCGCGCACACCCCGAGCGGCCGCCTCATCGCGGACGAGTACTTCATCCAGGCGTACGTCGGCCACGTGCCGGATGCCGACCGCACCCTTCCCGACATCTCGCCCCTCTACGCCGACCTCACCGGTCTGCCCCCGGCACTGCTCGTCGTGGGCGCCGAGGACATCCTGCTGGAGGACAACCTGACCATGGCCGGGCGGCTGTCGGCCGCCGGGAACGACGTCGAGCTGCGCGTCTACCCCGCCTCGCCCCACGGCTTCACCGGCCACCCCACCGCTCTGGCCGCCACCGCCATCGACGGCCTCAACTCCTGGCTGAGCGAGCGGTTCGGCTGAGCGCACGAATCAGCGGTCGCCCCTGATCCGGGCGTGCAGATGCATGTCGTGCCGGCCGTCGTCGTGCACGGCCGCGCTGCGCTGGGTGCCCTCCAGCAGGAAGCCGGCCTTGGTCGCGACCCGGCAGGAGGCCGCGTTACGCGTCGAGTGGTCCAACTCCAGCCGGTGGAAGCCGATATCGTCCAGCGCCCAGGCGCTGACCGCCGCGAGCGCGCGGGAGGCGACCCCCGCGCCGCGTGCGGCCGGGAGCACCCAGTACGCCGCGTTCGCGACACCGTCGGCGAAGTCCACGCCGCGCAGGGCCATCCGGCCGAGCACCTCGCCGCTGTCGCGGGCGACGGCCCAGTGGCAGCCCTTCTCCCGCTCCCAGTCCCGGCGGTACCCGTCGAACCACTCCTCCACCTGGGCCACGGTCGAGGGCCGGTGCGTGTGCCAGCGGCGGGTCTCCTCGTCCTCGTACGCGGAGAAGAACGCCCGCGCGTCGGCCCGCTCCCACGGACGCAGCAACAGCCCGCCGCCGGCCACCGGGAGTACGGGTTGCGGGGCTCCGGCGAGGCAGCCGGGGGCGAGGGTGGGCGGCGTCGACAACGTACGGTGCATGGCGTCATGATCGCCTGCCGACGAACCGGTACGTCAAGGTCACGGGCCCGGCAGTCCCAGCAGCCCCGGCCGGTACGTCAGTTCCGTCCGCCGCGCTCCCAGCGCTGCGCCGTGAGAGCCGCGGGAAGTCCGCCGGCCCACCCCTCCGCGAGCGGCCGGACCAGGTCCCGCGCCTCGTCCGGGAGCGCCCGCACGACCGCGACCACGCCCGTCGTGCCGGTCCCCCCGTCGTCGACCAGAGCGGCCACGAAGATGAGCCGGCTGTCCGTCTCCGCACCCGAGAGCCCTCGGGGCCCGGCATCACCCGGCGCGCCCGCCGACAGCGGCCACTGGGCGGTGACGAGGGTGTAGGGGACGTCCGCCTCGGGTTCACGGCTCACCAGCACGTCCGCCGCGACGATCGTGAGGTCGCGGTAGAGGCCCGCCTTCCAGAACGGCTCCTCCCGCGCGAACCCCTCTGCCGCCGCCCGGTCCGCGAGGTCGACGACGTGGACGCTCCCCGTGTGCTCCTCCCCGTCGTCGGACACGGTCGGACCCCGGAGTATCAGCCGGTCGTCGAACCGGTCCATGTAGGACCAGTGCTCCTCGCACCACTCCATCAACTGGTCCGCGACATCGGGCTGGTCCTGGGCGTACACGTAGAACGGCATGCCGCGACCGTACCGGAAGCCGTGCGGCCGGGCCGGTCGACGGCGACGCCTCAGGGCCGCAGCGGGACCAGCCCCGGGCCCGACGGGTGATCCGGCTCGAAGGCGTCGGGAATCCCCAGCCGCAGGCCACGGCTCCGGGCGACCCGGTGCACGTCCCGCAGCGAGTGCGCCAGGGCGGCTGCGACATGGCGGAGCTGGACGGCCGTGGACCCGTCGTCCGCGACCAGGTCGTCGGCGTGATCGAGAAGGTCGTACGCCATGCCGAGCTGCATGGCCTCGACCTTGTCGGCCTCACGCGAGACCTTGCCGTCGCCGTTACCGACGACGTAGCAGGGCCTGCCTGCCGTGCCGGCCCAAGGGAGCAGGCGGACGGTGTTCATCGGCTGTTCTTTCATGGGGGCGTCAACTCCGTGAGCAGTGGGGGTGAATTCTTCGCTGCGTAGCGATCCACTCACAGCGTGCGAGCGGCGCGGCTAGGCTCGCCAGGGGGTTTGTGGTGACACCGCGTTCGTCGCACGGGAGTTGGCTGTGAGTAATACCTATGGCACATGGTTGAAGGCGCAGCGCGAAGCGGCGGGCCTGACCCAGCAGCAGCTCGCGGACCTGGCGCTGATGACGCGGTCGCACATCTCGCACATCGAGGCGGGGCGTCGCATGCCGAGCGAGGAGGATGCCCGGCGATTGGACTTGGTACTGGGCACGGGCAATGTGCTCACGAGTTTCCGACCAGGAGCGGAGGACGACGGAGTCCTCGCGGACCACTTCGGCGCGGCGCGGCATCTCGAACAGCAGGCGACGATGATCCGGGAGTTCGCCCTGTCTTTCCTCCCGGGCATCCTCCAGACCGAGGCGTACGCACGCTCCGTCCTCGGCATGGCGTTCCCACCGTTGAGTCCGACGGAGTGTGACAAGGCCGTCGTCGCACGGCTGAAGCGCGCGGAGATCTTCCAGAGCACCAAGCCACCTGTGGTCTGGGCGATCCTGGACGAAGCATCGCTCCGACGTCCGATCGGTGGACCGAAGGTCATGGCGGAGCAACTGGAGCACATCGTCGAGCTCACCGAAGCGAAGCTCATCCGCACGCACGTGCTTCCGATGGCGACCGGGTTCCACTCGTTGCTGGAAAGCATGCTGACGTTGATGTGGTTCGATGACCAGCCGCCGGTCGCCTACAGCGAAGGAGTGCGGGTAGGGAAGTTGCACGACTCGCCAGCCGTAGTCGAGGCACTTCAGAGCCGTTACGCTCTTGCCCTGAGCGACTCCCTGTCACGAGACGACTCTTTGGCAGTGGTGAAGGCAACAGCGAAGGGCTACAGAGAACATGGCCAGGCGGAACTCCCCGACCGACTTCTCGCCCATCCGCTGGCGCAAGTCCTCCTACAGCGGTAGCGAGTCGGGCAGCTGCCTCGAAGTCCAGGACCACCACCCCACCGCCGTCCCCGTCCGCGACTCCAAGGTCCCCGGTGGGCCCGCCCTGCTCATCCCCGCCGCCGGGTGGACCTCCTTCGTGGACGCGGTCAAGCGCGGGGCCCTTTCCGCCTGACCCGCAAGACAGGCGGAAAGGGGTCCGAGGGCCGGCGCCCTCGCCTCACTCCCCCACGTACTCCGCGAGGTGTTCGCCCGTCAGGGTCGAGCGGGCCGCGACCAGGTCGGCGGGGGTGCCCTCGAAGACGATCCTGCCGCCGTCGTGGCCCGCGCCGGGGCCGAGGTCGATGATCCAGTCGGCGTGGGCCATGACCGCCTGGTGGTGCTCGATGACGATCACCGACTTTCCGGAGTCGACCAGGCGGTCCAGCAGGCCGAGGAGCTGCTCCACGTCCGCCAGGTGCAGGCCGGTGGTCGGCTCGTCGAGTACGAGGACCTGCCCGCCGCCGCCCTTGTCGCCCATGTGCGTCGCCAGCTTCAGGCGCTGGCGTTCGCCGCCGGACAGGGTGGTGAGCGGCTGGCCGAGGCTCAGATAGCCGAGGCCGACGTCCACGAGGCGGTCGAGGATCTTGTGCGCGGCCGGGAGGGCCGCCTCGCCGGAGCCGAAGAACTCCTCGGCCTCGGTGACCGACATGGCGAGGACCTCGCTGATGTCGCGGCCGCCGAGGTGGTAGTCCAGGACCGAGGCCTGGAACCGCTTGCCCTCGCAGTCCTCGCACGGGCTGGAGACGCTCGCCATGACGCCGAGGTCGGTGAAGATGACGCCCGCGCCGTTGCACGTGGGGCAGGCGCCCTCGGAGTTGGCGCTGAACAGGGCGGGCTTCACGCCGTTGGCCTTGGCGAAGGCCTTGCGGATCGGCTCCAGGAGGCCCGTGTACGTCGCCGGGTTGCTGCGGCGGGAGCCCTTGATGGGACTCTGGTCGACCGAGATGACGTTCTCGCCCGCCGGGATCGAGCCGTGGACGAGCGAGCTCTTTCCGGAGCCGGCGACGCCCGTGATGACGGTGAGGACGCCGAGCGGGATGTCGACGTCGACGTCCTGGAGGTTGTGCGCCGTCGCGCCGCGGATCTCCAGCGCGCCGGTGGGCTTGCGCACCTCGTCCTTGAGGACGGCCCGGTCGTCGAGGTGGCGGCCGGTGACGGTGTCGGAGGCGCGGAGCCCTTCCAGGGTGCCCTCGAAGCAGACGGTGCCGCCCGCCGTACCGGCCCCGGGGCCGAGATCGACCACGTGGTCGGCGATGGCGATGGCCTCGGGCTTGTGCTCGACGACCAGGACCGTGTTGCCCTTGTCGCGCAGGCGCAGCAGGAGGTCGTTCATGCGCCGGATGTCGTGCGGGTGGAGTCCGATGGTCGGCTCGTCGAAGACGTAGGTCACGTCGGTGAGGGAGGAGCCGAGGTGGCGGATCATCTTGACGCGCTGGGCCTCGCCGCCGGACAGGGTGCCGGAGGGGCGTTCCAGGGCGAGGTAGCCGAGGCCGATCTCGACGAAGGAGTCCAGGGTCTGCTGGAGGGCTTCGAGGAGCGGGGCGACCGAGGGTTCGTCCAGGCCCCGGACCCACTCCGCGAGGTCGCGGATCTCCATCGAGCAGGCGTCGGCGATGGAGATCTTCTTGATCTTCGAGGAGCGGGCGCCCTCGGTGAGCCGCGTGCCCTCGCACTCGGGGCAGGTGGCGAAGGTGACCGCACGGTCGACGAACTCCCGGATGTGGGGCTGCATCGCCTCGCGGTCCTTGGACAGGAACGACTTCTGGATCTTGGGGATGAGCCCTTCGAAGGTGAGGGTGGAGCCCTCGACCTTCACCTTGGTCGGTTCCTTGTAGAGGAAGTCCTGCATCTCCCTCTTGGTGAACTTGGCGATGGGCTTGTTCGGGTCGAGGAAGCCGGACTCGGCGTAGATCCGGACCGTCCACCAGCTGTCCGACTTCCAGCCGGGGATGGTGAACGCGCCCTCGGCGATCGACTTGGAGTCGTCGTAGAGCTGGGTGAGGTCGATGTCGGAGACCGTGCCCCGGCCCTCGCAGCGCGGGCACATGCCGCCGGTGCGGCTGAAGGTCGCCTTGACCGCCTTCTTGTTGCCGCGCTCGACGGTGATCGCGCCGCTGGCGGTCACCGAGGGGACGTTGAAGGCGAACGCGCCGGGCGGGCCGATGTGCGGCTTGCCGAGGCGGCTGAAGAGGATGCGGAGCATGGCGTTGGCGTCGGTGGCGGTGCCGACCGTGGAGCGGGGGTCGCTGCCCATGCGCTGCTGGTCCACGATGATCGCGGTCGTCAGCCCGTCGAGCACATCGACGTCGGGGCGTGCCTGGGTGGGCATGAAGCCCTGGACGAAGGCGGGGTAGGTCTCGTTGATCAGCCGCTGGGACTCGGCGGCGATGGTGGCGAAGACCAGCGAGCTCTTGCCCGAGCCGGAGACCCCGGTGAACACCGTGAGCCGGCGCTTCGGCAGCTCGATGCTGACGTCCTTCAGGTTGTTCTCCCGCGCACCGTGCACGCGGATCAGGTCGTGGCTGTCGGCGGCGTGCGGCGCGGGCGGCTGCGGGGTCTTCGTGCTCGGAGCCATGCTCGTCGTCTCTCCATTACCGGATTACTGGTGCGCGCTGGATTGCTGGATCACGGACTGCTGGACTGCTGGACTGCTGGTGCGCGGAGCCTACTGTCCGTGCGTGGGGGCCGGGGCCTGAATGACTGGCTCCGGCCCCCGGGGGCGGGTGCGGGTGCTACTTCTTGGCCTGGGTGATGCGCAGCATGTTTCCGGAGGGGTCCCGGAAGGCGCAGTCGCGGACGCCGTACGGCTGGTCGATCGGCTCCTGGAGGACTTCGCCGCCCGCGGCGCGGACCTGCTCGAAGGCCGCGTCCACGTCGTCGGAGGTGAGGATGACGCCGCGGAGCATGCCCTTGGCGAGCAGCTCGGCCATGGTCTGCCGGTCGGCGGCGGGGGCGTTCGGGTCGGCGAGCGGGGGCTCCAGGACGATCTCCACGTCCGGCTGTGCGGGGGATCCGACGGTCACCCAGCGCATGCCTTCGAATCCGACGTCGTTGCGCACCTCCATTCCCAGGGCGTCGCGGTAGAAGGCGAGCGCCTTGTCGTGGTCGTCGACGGCGATGAAGCACTGCGAGAGCTTGATGTCCATGGGTTTCACGCTACGGGTGGGGCTTTCGATCCGCTTCTCCATTCCTGACCGGTCGGGTGAGCATCTTGGCGACGCACGCGGGGATGGTCTCGCCGGCCTCGTGGGGGCGGGCCCGGTAGGCGCTGGGGCTCTCCCCGACCAGCTCCGTGAAGCGGGAACTGAACGAGCCCAGCGACGTACAGCCGACGGCGAAGCAGACGTCCGTGACCGACAGGTCGCCCCGGCGCAGCAGCGCCTTGGCCCGCTCGATGCGGCGGGTCATGAGATAGCTGTACGGGGTCTCGCCGAAGGCGGCGCGGAAGCTGCGGGAGAAGTGGCCCGCCGACATCAGGGCGTCGCGGGCCAGCGAGGGGACGTCGAGCGGTTCGGCGTACTCGCGGTCCATACGGTCGCGGGCCCGGCGCAGCCGGACCAGGTCCTCCACCCGCACGTCCTCACCTTCCTCCCGCCGCCCTCGCCGTCTGCTTCCGATACTCCCCCACGCCACTGACAATCGGGCCGTCCCTCGGCCTGCGCCGGTCCGTCGCGTGCCGAGCATCACCCTGGACAGCGCCCACAACCGACGGGTAACTTCGAAGGGAGTCTGAGCAAGCGCTTAGCCATGTTCCGCGAGTTTCCGCGAATCGACCGCCGATCTAGGAGGCATTCCGTGCGCCGTACGGTATTCAACGAGGACCACGAGGCGTTCCGGGAGACCATCCGCGCCTTCATCGCGGCCGAGGTCGTGCCGGTCTACGACGAGTGGTTCGCCGCGGGCCAGGCTCCGCGCGACTTCTACCTCAAGCTCGGTGAGCTGGGCGTCTTCGGCATCGAGGTCGACGAGGAGTACGGCGGCGCGGGCATCGACTCGCACAAGTACGAGGCCGTCATCTACGAGGAGACCGCACGCGCTGGCGTCTCCTTCGGCGGCTCCGGGGTGCACACGCTGCTCGGCCTCCCCTACATCAAGATGCTCGCCAGCGACGACCAGAAGAAGCGCTGGCTGCCGAAGTTCGCGACCGGCGAGGAGATGTGGGCCCTCGCGATGACCGAGCCGGGCACCGGCTCCGACGTCGCGGGCATGAAGACCACCGCGAAGCTCTCCGAGGACGGCACGCACTACGTCCTCAACGGTGCGAAGACCTTCATCACCGGCGGCGTCCACGCCGACCGCGTCATCGTCTGCGCCCGTACCGCCGCCCCTCGCGAGGACGACCGCCGCTTCGGTATCTCCCTCTTCGCCGTCGACACGAAGTCCGAGGGCTACTCGGTCGGCCGCAAGCTCGACAAGCTGGGCCTGAAGGTCTCCGACACCGCCGAGCTGGCGTTCGTCGACGTCAAGGTCCCGGTCGAGGACCTGATGGGCGAGGAGAACAAGGGCTTCGGCTACCTCGGCACCAACCTGGCCTCCGAGCGCTGGGGCATCGCCTTCGGCGCGTACGCCCAGGCCGCGGCGGCCGTCCGCTTCGCCAAGGAGTACGTCCAGGACCGCACGGTCTTCGGCAAGACCGTCGCCTCCTTCCAGAACACCAAGTTCGAGCTGGCCGCCTGCCAGGCCGAGGTGGACGCGGCCCAGGCCGTCGCCGACCGCGCGCTGGAGGCCCTGGACGCCGGGGAGCTCACGGCGGCGGAAGCCGCCTCCGCGAAGCTGTTCTGCACCGAGGTCGCGCACCGCGTCATCGACCGCTGTCTCCAGCTGCACGGCGGCTACGGCTTCATGAACGAGTACCCGATCGCCCGCCTGTACGCGGACAACCGGGTCAACCGCATCTACGGCGGCACCAGCGAGGTCATGAAGTCGATCATCGCCAAGTCCATGGGTCTGTAAGGGATTACCTTTCCCCCATGAACGAGAGTCCCGATCCCCTGCTCGATCTGCTCCACCTGCTCGACCTGGAGCAGATCGAGCGGGACATCTTCCGGGGCGAGAGCCGCAGCGCGCTCGTGCCCCGGGTGTTCGGCGGCCAGGTCGCGGCCCAGGCGCTCGTCGCCGCGGGCCGCACCGTCCCCGCCGACCGGGGGGCCCACTCCCTGCACTCCTATTTC
The DNA here is from genome assembly GCF_014649035.1 of Streptomyces sindenensis. Taxonomy (GTDB): domain Bacteria; phylum Actinomycetota; class Actinomycetes; order Streptomycetales; family Streptomycetaceae; genus Streptomyces; species Streptomyces sindenensis. Next base: position 135,083 of record NZ_BMSG01000018.1, on the reverse strand, counting down.
CTGCGGGCCGGCGACCCGGGCGCGCCCATCGTCTACACCGTCGACCGCATCCGCGACGGGAAGTCGTTCACCACCCGCCGGGTCGTCGCCGTCCAGCACGGGCAGCCGATCTTCCACCTCTCCGCGTCCTTCCAGGCGCACGAGGAGGGCATGGAGCACCAGGCCCCGATGCCCGCCGCCCCGGACCCGGAGACCCTGCCGACGGCCGCCGAGATGCTGCCCCGGTACGCGGACCGCTTCAGCGACCCCGGTGTCGTGGACCGGCTGATCGAGGCGCGGCAGGCGGTGGACCTGCGGTACGTGGACGCGCCGCCGTTCGGCACGGTGGGCGAGCCGCGCGAACCCCGTTCCCAGGTGTGGTTCCGGACGAACGGCAAACTCGCCGACGACCCGCTGCTGCACGTCTGCATGGCGACGTACGTCTCCGACATGACCCTGCTCGACTCGGTGCTCCTCGCCCACGGGCGGGGCGGCTGGGCGGTCGGGGACGTGGTCGGGGCCAGCCTGGACCACGCGATGTGGTTCCACCGGTCGTTCCGGGCGGACGAGTGGCTGCTGTACGACCAGGAGTCGCCCTCGGCCTCCGGTGGCCGGGGACTGGGCCAGGCCCGCATCTACACCGCCGACGGCCGCCTCGCGATCACGGTCATCCAGGAGGGCGTCGTCCGCATCCCGCGAGGATGACCGGCAGCCGGCAAGGATGACCGGCAGCCCGCGAGGATGAACGGCCCCCGAAGCCGCGATTCCGACATACTCCCCCCATGAGCGACGCGCGGGCGGACAAGGAAACCGACGGTGGGGAGTCCACCTTCACCGTGATCGTGGCAGCCCTCGCCAACCTCGGCATCGCCGTGGCGAAGGCCGTCGCCGGGCTGATCAGCGGCTCCAGCGCGATGCTCTCCGAGGCGGCCCACTCGGTGGCCGACACCGTCACCGAGGTCATGCTCCTCACCGCCCTCAAGCGGAGCGAGAAGCCCGCCGACGAGGACCACCCCCTCGGTTACGGCCCCGAGCGCTACATCTGGGCGATGCTCGCCTCCATCGCCACCTTCGTCGGCGGGGCCGTCTTCTCGGTCTACGACGGCGTGCACACCCTGGTCGCGGGCGAGGAGCTGGGCGACCCGCTCATCTCCTACATCGTCCTGGCCGTCGCCTTCCTGCTGGAGGGCTACTCGCTGCGCACCGGGGTCAAGCAGGTGCGGCGCGAGGCGTCCCGGCTGCGGGTGCCGGACACCTACTATCTGCGGCACACCCCCGACACGGCCGTGAAAGCCGTCGTGATGGAGGATTCCGCGGCCCTGATCGGCCTGCTGCTGGCGGCGGGCGGACTGCTGGGCGGGCAGCTCTCCGGCTCGGGTGTCTGGGACGGCATCGCGTCCTGTCTGATCGGTCTGCTGCTCGTGTACGTGGCCTGGGTGCTCGGCCGGTCCAACGCCCAGCTGCTCATCGGGCGGCCGCTGCCCGAGGCGGTGCGGTCCGGGGTGCGCGAGGAGCTGCTGTCGGTGCCGCACATCGTGGAGGTCCTGGAGCTGACCACGCTGATCCAGGGGCCGGACGAGATCCTGATCGCCGCGAAGATCGACTTCCGGGACATGGCCACCGCGGCGGAGGTCGAGTGGGCCTGCGAGGAGGCGGAGGCCCAGTTGCGCGAGCGGTTCCCCTCGGTCCGGCGGGTGTACCTGGACCCGACGCCGGGGCGGGCGCAGCGGCTGCGGCGCGGCGGTTCCTGAGACCTACGGCGTCAGCTCCGCCACCGCCTTCGCGATCCGACGCTCCCGTGTCTCCTGCGCCTTCGCGCCCTCGACCGAGGTGACGTACGCCTTCTGGCGGCTGGGCGAGAGCGCGGCGAACGCCTCCGCCGCCCCGGGGGCCGCCGCCAGCGCGGCCGCCAGGTCCTCGGGCGGCTCCACCGTGCGCGGCGCGGTGTCGAGGGTCAGCTCCACCTCGATGGCGTCGCCGCCGCCGATGCCGGTCTCCTCGCGCTTGTCGGAGCTGAACGGGATCAGGTACCGCCCGCCCATCGGAGCGATCGTCGAGCGGTACGCGTAACCGTTCACCGTGACGTTCACCGGGGGGCGCTTGCCCGCGCCGAGTGCCTCGACCACGTCCTCGGGAACCTCGATACCCGTGTTGTTCCCGGTCTGGAACATCGTCGTGCTGAACTTCATGGCCCGCACCCTTCGTCTCCGTCGGCGTCTCCGTCGGCTGTTGTCAGTACAGACGTCCGCCGCGCCGGAAACTCATCGCCGGCGCGGCCCTACGCGGCCGGCTCCCCGACGACCGGTTCTGCGGGCTCGTCCTCCAGCAGCCCCGCCGCGTGCAGCAGGTAGTCCGTCATCGGGTCGTAGAAGCGCGGGTCGGTGACATGGTCGTCCAGCGGGACCGTGACCTGGAGGGTGCCCTCCGACTCGCCGAGGAAGAGGGCCGGGTCGTTGCAGTCGGCGTAACCGATCGCGTCCAGCCCCCGCTGGCCCGCGCACCCCGCCCAGCCGTGGTCGGCGAGGACGAGGTCGGGCAGCGGGCGGCCCAGGTGGGCCATGGCGTCCAGGATGGCCGCCATCGGGGCCGGGGAGTGGGTGTGCCAGAGGGTGGCCCCGCGCTCCAGCATGGCGACATCGGCGAACTGGACGACCAGCCCCTCGTCCGCGATCAGCCCCGACGGGATGCGGACGATCTCGCAGCCCGCCCGGCGCAGCGCGTCCGCCGTCTGCCGGTGCACGTCCAGCAGGCCGCCGGGGTGCCCGGTGGCGAACAGGACCCGCTCCCGGCCGTCGGCGGCCTTGCGCAGACGGGCCGCCATCCGCTCCAGGGCGTCGACCGTCAGCTCGGGGTCGATGGTGTCCTGGCCCTGCCGGTGCGCGGGGTCGTCGATCACCCCGCAGCGCTCGGCCATCACGGCGAGGACGTCCTGCTCGTCGGCCCAGCGGTCGCCGAGCTCCAGACCGAGCCAGTAGTGGCGGTCGCCGTTGGCGAGCTTGCGGTAGTGGGACAGGTTGTTGTCGCGTGGCGTGGCGACGTCCCCCGCGATACGCGTACGGACGAGGTGCTCGACGAGGGCGGCGCGGCTGGGTATCGGCATGGACCCATTGTGCCGTCCGGTGTGCGGGGTGTGCCCGGTGTCCTGATCAACGGACAGGCCGGATCGGGCGAACGGTCCGGCGAGCGGGCGCACCCCGAAGCCGGCGAACGCTCGTCCCTGGGGCCCGTCGGCCACTCCACCTCCCGGCCCGCACCCACCCCCGTAACTCTTCCGGGACTGTTCACCCCCGCGTGACCTGGCCCTTCCTTCGCCGGGCGGGCGCCGGGCTCGAATGGGAGCACCCAGAGGTCTGGACCAATCGAGTCGCGCCAAAACCGGTGTCCGATTCCCTTCGGTGCGCCACTTCGGGCAAGTGGTCTATACCTTTGGCATTAAGGTGGGCCGTCGGAAAAGGGAACCGAAAAACGGGCACATACACAGCCGTGGGGGGCTTTATGACCGTGCGTCATCTTCCGCAACCACCGTCCGACGACGAGCTGTACTGGTACTTCGGACCGCAACGCCGCTGGGTGCTGGTGAGCAGTTCCCTGGCCTTCGTCTTCACGGCGGCGACGATGTTCACCTTCGCCTTACGGACCCCGGCGCTCTGGGCGTTCCTCGCGGTCCTCGGGCTGAACGTGGTGGCGCTGCTGCTGTCCTCGGCGAACAGCCTGCGACAGCGCCGGCTGACCCGGGCCTCGCACGACACGCTGGTCCGCGCCTGGCGGCCGGCCGCGCTGCCCACCGTCGACCTCTACCTGCCGACCTGCGGCGAACCCCTCCCCGTCCTCGCCAACGCCTACCGCGCGGTCGCCGCCCTCGACTGGCCCGGCGCGCTCACCGTCCGGGTGCTGGACGACGCCGACCGGGCCGAGGTGGCGGCCCTGGCGGCCGAACACGGCTACCGGTACGTCGTACGGCCGGACCGAGGACACCTGAAGAAGGCGGGGAACCTCAACCACGCCCTCTCCCTCTCCGACTCCGACGCCGAGTTCATCGCGATCCTGGACGCGGACTTCGCGCCGCGGCCGGACTTCCTGCGCCATCTGGTGCCCTATTTCGCGGACCCGGCCGTCGGCATCGTGCAGAGCCCGCAGTGCTTCGACACCGACGCGGGCATGGACTGGATCCAGCGCGCCGCCGGGGCCGCGCAGGAATGGTTCTTCCGCTGGATCCAGCCCTCCCGGGACGCCGCCGACGCCGCGATCTGCTGCGGCAGCAACGCCGTCTACCGGCGCTCCGCGATCGACCTGGCGGGCGGTTTCGCCCGGCTCGACCACAGTGAGGACCTGTACACCGGACTCGCCCTGCACGAGCGGGGGTTCCGCACCCAGTACGTCCCCGTCCTGGTCGCCAAGGGCACCTCGCCGGACACCGTCACCTCGTATCTCAACCAGCAGTACCGGTGGGCCATGGGCAATCTGCACCTCCTCGGCACCCCGGTGCTGCAGCGGATGGGCGCGCCCTGGCGGATGCGGCTGTGCTTCTACGAGGGCGTCGTCGGCTACCTGACCACGGCCGTGAACACCTTCGCCGCCCCGCTGCCGCCCCTGGTGATGATGTTCGGATATCCGGACGACGTCCGCCCCTGGCACGTCCTGCCGCTGCTCGCCCCGCTGTGGCTGTGGCACGTGCTGCTGCCCCGGATCAGCCGGACCCGGTGGCGGGTCGAGGTGATCCGCGCGGGCGTCCTCACCAGCGTGGCCGCCGCCACCGCGTTCTGGCACACACTGCGGGGCCGCAGCGCCGCCTGGGTGCCCACGGGGGTGCGGAGCAACGGGAGTCCGGGATCGATGGCCCGCCGGGTCATGGGTGTCTCGCTGGTCTGGCTGGTGCTGTCCAACGCGGCCGCCGCAACGGGCCTCGCGCTGACCGTGGCCCGTATCGGCTGGGCGCCCGCCTGGGGACTCGGCCTCTACGTCCTGGTCCAGCTGCACATCAACGTGCCCCTGATCCGGGACCTTTCGGCCGAGCTGCGTCCGGCCGGACGCACACCCGCCGGGGCCGGGGCCGGGACCGCTGCCGGGGCCGCTGCGGGTGCCGGAAAGCGGCTCGCCGGTCTCCGTTCGCGGGCCGGGACGCACCTGCTGCCCCGCCGCTGGCCCGAGGCCCTCGCCGCTTCCGCCGTCCTCCTGCTCACCGGTCTGCTCGCCTCGGGGTGGGTCGACCCGATGCTGCCGTGGCTGAGCTGAGCTCTCCCGAAAGGCGCCACCCGATGCCCTTCCTCCTTGCCCCCGGCCACCGCCGAAAGCGGCCCGCCACCCCGACCACCCCGTCCACCGCTCACCACCGCCCGGCCGGTGAGTCCGGGCCCAGCCCCCACCGGGCCGCGTTCCGGCCCGACGTCGAGGGGCTGCGCGCGGTCGCCGTCCTCGCGGTGCTCGCCTTCCACGCCGGGATACCGGGCGCGGCGGGCGGCTTCGTCGGCGTGGACGTCTTCTTCGTCATCTCCGGCTACCTGATCACGGGGCTGCTGGTCCGGGAGGCGATCACCACCGGCCGGATCCGGCTCGGCGACTTCTTCTCCCGGCGGGCCCGGCGGCTGCTGCCCTCCGCCGCCGTCGTCCTCGCGGCGGTCGCGGTCGCCGGGGCGTGGCTGACCGTTCCGCTGCTCCGTACCGACCTGGAGCACGACGTCCTCGCCGCCGCGTTGTCCGTCGCCAACTGGCGGTTCGTCTCGCAGCGGACCGACTATCTCGCCGCCGGGCACGACCAGAGTCCGCTGCTGCACTTCTGGTCGCTCGCCGTCGAGGAGCAGTTCTATCTGGTCTGGGCCCCGCTGCTGGCGGTGATCGTGCTGACCGCCGCCCGCGCGGTCCGCCGGGGCCGGGCCGTGCGGGCGGTCGTGGCGCTGGTCACCGCCGGGGCGGCCGTCGCCTCGTTCGCGTTGTCCCTGCACTGGACGCGGGACTCGGTCCCGCTCGCGTACCTCGGAACGCCGTCGCGTGTCTGGCAGTTCGCGGTCGGGGCGCTGCTGGCGCTGCTGCCCTGGCATCTGCTGCGCGGGCCGCGTCCGCTGCGGCTGGTGTGCGGGTGGGCGGGGGCCGCGGCGATCGTCTGGTGCGTCGTGTCCTACGACGCGTCGACCCCGTACCCCGGTTACGCGGCGCTCGTCCCGACCCTGGGGACGGCCGCGGTGATCCTGGCGGCGATACCGGGGCGGGGCGAACGGGACGTCCAGGGCGCCTACGGGGTGGGCCGGCTGCTCGCAGGCCGGGCGCCGCGGGCCGTCGGGCGGCTCTCCTACACCCTCTATCTGTGGCACTGGCCCGTGCTCGTGTTCGCCGAGGCCCGGCTCGGGGCGCTCGACTGGCCCGCGAAGACCGCGTGGACGCTGGCCGCCGTGCTGCCCGCGCTCGCCACCATGCGGTGGGTCGAGCAGCCGCTGCGCCGCAGCCGTACGGTCTCCGAACTCCCGCGCCGGGGGCTGGCGGTGGGGATCTCCGCCGTGGTCCTGCCGGTCGTGCTCGCGCTGGTCGTCGGCGCCACGACGCTGCGTCTGCTGGGCCCGGCCACCCCCGTCGACGTCGGGAGCCTCCCGCCGGGTGCGGCCGCCGGGCCGTCCCTGCTGGCCCGTGCCGACGGCTCCGCGCTCGCGTCCGGGCCCGTGGTGCCGCAACCGGCCCAGGCCCGTGAGGACTTCCCGCCGGACGGGGGCTGCCAGGTCGCCCCGGCGGTGACGAGCAGCCCGCCGTGCCTGTTCGGGGCGGTGGACAGCCCGGACCGCGTGGTGCTGCTCGGCGACTCGCACGCGGGCCAGTGGTTCTCCCCGCTGCTCGCCCTGGCCTCCCGGCGCGGCTGGGCGCTCCAGGAGCTGGTGAAGCAGGGCTGCCCGCTGCCGGAACTGTCCGTGCGGAGCCCCCAGTTGGGGCGCGCCTACCGGGAGTGCGACAGCTGGCGGGACGATGCCCTGGACCGGCTGCGTACGGGGCCGAGGCCCCGGCTCATCGTGATCGCCTCGCTCAACCGGTACACCGCCGACCCGCGGCTCCTCACCGCCGCCTGGGAGAAGACGTTGGAGCGGCTCCGGGCGACCGGCGCGCCGATCGTGTACATCGAGGGCACGCCCGTACCGGGGGCGGACATCCCTGCGTGCGTCTCCGGCGCTCCGGCCGCGACGGCGGCCTGCGCGTTCGACCGGGCGGCGGCGCTTCCCCCGGATCCCCTGGCGCGGCGGATCGCGGCGGGCGCGGTGCCGGGCGTGCGGTCCGTCGGCGTGAACGCGGTGCTGTGCCCGGGCGACGGCCCGACGTGCCCCGCCGTACGGGACCGGATCCTGCTCTACCGGGACGACACCCATCTGACGAACGCGGCGGCCGTCGTCCTGGCGCCGAGGCTGGAGAGGCTGCTGACGGAGTCGGGCGCGCTGGCGGTCAACGCTCCCGGTGGCCCCGGGGAGCCGGCCGGCCCCACAGGGTGACGGTGGGCGGGGCGTCCTACGGCACCGCGGAGAGGACCGTCACCACGGTCACCGTGGAGATCGCCGCCTGGAGGTCGCGGATCGCCTCGCCCACGCTCGCGCCCACCCAGTGGCCCTCGGCGATCCCGGCCGTGCGCGGGGCGACCTGCTTCTTCGGGAGGCCGGGGAAAGCCTGGCGGTGCATGCCCGTGGCGTGCACGAGGGCGACGAGCGCGCCGGTGCGGATGTCCGGCTCGGCCCCTTCCAGCACCACGGCGGCCAGCCGGGCGCGCAGCTCCCGCTCGACCGTTCCGTCGGCCTCCGGGTAGCGGCGCACCGGGAAGACGCCGAGGGCCCGGTGCTTCTCCTCGGTCACCAGGCCGCGGGCGACGAGGCTGTCCACGACGTCCTGGGAGCCCTTGGCGTGGTCCCGGGTCAGCCAGGCGACGACCTTGCGGCTGCTGGAGGCCTCGTGGACCCAGCGCGTGAGCCGGTCGAGGCGGCCGTCCAGCAGGGCGTCGCCGGTCGGGGTGGGGTCGAAGACCTCGACGCGCCCGCCCTTGACCGTGACGCGCCCGGCCATGACCAGCTCCAGGAGCATGCCGGCCGCCACGCCCCAGCGGGCGGCGCTCTCCCCCTTCGCCGCGCCGGTCTCGTCGTCCAGCGACAGCAGCATGATCTCTTCGCCCAGTGAGACGGTCATGGTGCGGCTCCCCGATGTCGTAGCGTGCGGACCGGTCGTGGCGTCCTGACCGGACAGACGTACGTACCCCGTCCGTGGTTGCTCGCACCCCCGGGGCCCGGGTGGGGAAAACCGCTGCTCAGGAGGGCTCCGCCGCGGCGAAGGCGCCCCGGGCCAGCCGGTGCAGCAGGGCGGCGGTCGCCGCGCGGCCGGGCAGGGCGTCGGGGCGGGCCAGGTGCGGGGTGGAGTTCAGCAGGCCGAAGACGGCGTGCACGGTGACGCGGGCCCGGTTCTCGGGCAGCGACGGGTAGAGGGCGCGGACGACGCCGACCCAGACCTCGACGTACTCGCGCTGGAGCCGGCGCACCCGCTTGCGGTCCGTGTCGCGCAGCCGGTCCAGCTCCCGGTCGTGGAGGGTGATCAGGGGGCGGTCGTCGAGGGCGAAGTCGATGTGGCCCTCGATGAGCGCGTCCAGGAGGGCCTCCGGGGAGCCGTCGCCCCGGGCCTCGTCCTCCGCCACCCGCAGCCGTCCGCCCTCCAGGAGGCGTTCACTGATGCCGACCAGCAGTTCGGCGAGCATCGCGTCCTTGCCGGGGAAGTGGCGGTAGAGGCCGGGGCCGCTGATGCCGACGGCGGCGCCTATCTCGTCGACGCCGACACCGTGGAAGCCGCGCTCGGCGAAGAGGCGGGCGGCCTCCCGGAGGATCTGCTCGCGGCGGGTGGGGGCCGCGACGCGGGCGGCGGCATGGGTGCTCATGAGGATTCATTCTAGACAGGGTCGTTAGCGGTCGTTAACCTGAGGGAAACGCGTTAACGCTCATTAACAGCACGGCTCAACAGCACGTCAACGCTTTTCACCACTGCGGTACGGGTAAGGGGGCTCGACACGATGCAGCAGGCACCGGTCCTGGCGAGCGCGGCCGATCCCGCCTCGGAGGCCTGGCAGGCCAACGAGGCGGCGCATCGCGCGCTCTCCGACGACCTGGCGGAACGCCTCGCCACGGCACGGCTGGGCGGGGGTGAGAAGGCACGGGCCCGCCACGAGGCGCGCGGCAAGCTGCTCCCCCGGGACCGGGTGGACACCCTGCTCGATCCGGGCTCGCCGTTCCTGGAGCTGGCCCCACTGGCGGCCAACGGGATGTACGGGGACCAGGCACCCGCCGCGGGCGTCATCGCGGGCATCGGGCGGGTCTCCGGGCGGGAGTGCGTGATCGTCGCCAATGACGCGACCGTCAAGGGCGGCACGTACTACCCGATGACCGTGAAGAAGCACCTGCGCGCTCAGGAAGTGGCGCTGGAGAATCGTCTCCCCTGCCTGTATCTGGTCGACTCGGGCGGCGCGTTCCTGCCGATGCAGGACGAGGTCTTCCCCGACCGGGACCACTTCGGGCGGATCTTCTACAACCAGGCCCGGATGTCGGGGGCGGGCATCCCGCAGATCGCGGCGGTGCTGGGCTCCTGCACGGCGGGCGGGGCGTACGTCCCGGCGATGAGCGACGAGGCCGTCATCGTCCGCAACCAGGGCACGATCTTCCTCGGCGGCCCGCCGCTGGTGAAGGCCGCCACCGGTGAGGTGGTCACGGCCGAGGAGCTGGGCGGCGGCGAGGTCCACTCCCGTACGTCGGGGGTCACCGACCATCTCGCGGAGGACGACACGCACGCGCTGCGGATCGTCCGCAACATCGTCGCGACCCTCCCGGACCGGGCCCCGCTCCCCTGGTCGGTCGAGCCGGCCGAGGAGCCGAAGGTCGACCCCGCCGGGCTGTACGGGGCGGTCCCGGTGGACTCCCGCACCCCCTACGACGTCCGCGAGGTGATCGCGCGCGTGGTGGACGGCTCCCGCTTCCAGGAGTTCAAGGCGGAGTACGGCCAGACGCTGATCACCGGCTTCGCCCGGATCCACGGCCACCCGGTCGGGATCGTCGCGAACAACGGCATCCTGTTCTCCGAGTCGGCCCAGAAGGGCGCGCACTTCATCGAGCTGTGCGACCAGCGCGGCATCCCGCTCGTCTTCCTCCAGAACATCTCCGGTTTCATGGTCGGCCGCGACTACGAGGCGGGCGGCATCGCCAAGCACGGCGCGAAGATGGTCACGGCGGTGGCCTGCACCCGGGTGCCGAAGCTGACGGTCGTCGTCGGCGGTTCGTACGGCGCGGGCAACTACTCCATGTGCGGCCGGGCCTACAGCCCCCGCTTCCTGTGGATGTGGCCGAACGCCAAGATCTCCGTGATGGGCGGCGAGCAGGCGGCCTCCGTCCTGGCCACCGTCAAGCGCGACCAGCTGGGCGACGACTGGAGCGCCGAGGACGAGGAGACGTTCAAGGCCCCGATCCGCGCCCAGTACGAGACCCAGGGCAACGCGTACTACGCCAGCGCCCGGCTCTGGGACGACGGTGTGATCGACCCCGTGGACACCCGGCAGGTCCTCGGCCTCGCCCTGACCGCCTGCGCCAATGCCCCGCTGCCCCAGAAGGACCCGGCCGGGCCCGGCTTCGGCGTCTTCCGGATGTGAGGAACAGATGACGACGATGTTCGACACCGTTCTGGTCGCCAACCGCGGCGAGATCGCGGTCCGGGTGATCCGGACCCTGCGGGAGCAGGGCGTGCGCTCGGTCGCGGTCTTCAGCGACGCGGACGCGGACGCCCGGCACGTCCGGGAGGCGGACACGGCGGTACGGATCGGCCCGCCGCCCGCCGCCGAGAGCTATCTGAACGTACCGGCACTCCTGGAGGCGGCCCGTCGCACGGGCGCGCAGGCGGTCCATCCGGGGTACGGATTCCTCGCGGAGAACGCGGAGTTCGCGCAGGCGTGCGCGGACGCCGGGCTGGTCTTCATCGGCCCGCCCGCCGCCGCGATCGCGCTCATGGGCGACAAGATCCGGGCCAAGGAGACGGTCGCGGCGTACGGGGTCCCGGTGGTCCCGGGGTCGTCCGGCAGCGGCTTGACCGATGCCCAACTGGAGGAGGCCGCGAGGGACATCGGGACCCCGGTGCTGCTCAAGCCCTCCGCGGGCGGCGGCGGCAAGGGCATGCGCCTGGTCCGCGACGCCGCGGTGCTGGGCGAGGAGATCGCGGCGGCGCGACGGGAGGCCCGCGCCTCCTTCGGCGACGACACGCTCCTGGTCGAGCGGTGGATCGACCGGCCGCGCCACATCGAGATCCAGGTGCTGGCCGACGCCCACGGCAACGTGATCCACCTGGGCGAGCGCGAGTGCTCGCTCCAGCGCCGCCACCAGAAGATCATCGAGGAGGCGCCGTCCGTCCTGCTCGACGAGGCGACCCGGGCGGCGATGGGCGAGGCAGCGGTCCAGGCGGCGCGCAGTTGCGGCTATGTCGGGGCGGGGACGGTGGAGTTCATCGTCCCGGGCAACGACCCGTCCTCGTACTACTTCATGGAGATGAACACCCGCCTCCAGGTCGAGCACCCGGTGACCGAGCTGATCACCGGCCTGGACCTGGTGGAGTGGCAGCTGCGGGTGGCGGCGGGCGAGCACCTCCCGTACGCACAGCAGGACATCAGCCTGACCGGCTGGGCGATCGAGGCGCGCGTCTGCGCCGAGGACCCGTCCCGCGGCTTCCTGCCTTCCGGCGGTACGGTGCTGGCGCTGCGCGAACCGCAGGGCGGCGGGGTCCGGACGGACTCGGGGCTCAGTGAGGGCGTGCCGGTCGGCAGCCTGTACGACCCGATGCTGTCGAAGGTCATCGCGTACGGCCCCGACCGCGCGACGGCCCTGCGCAAGCTGCGGGCGGCCCTGGCGGACACGGTGATCCTGGGCGTCCCGACCAACGCGGGCTTCCTGCGCCGCCTGCTGGCCCACCCGGACGTGGTCGCGGGGGACCTGGACACGGGTCTGGTGGAGCGCGAGGCGGAGGGACTGGTGCCGGACGGCGTCCCGGACGAGGTGTACGCGGCGGGCGCGGCGGTCCGCCTCGACGCGCTGGCGCCCCGGCCGGACGCGGGCGGCTGGACGGACCCGTTCTCGGTGCCGAGCGGATGGCGGACGGGGGGTGTGCGGGCGCCGCTGGTGTTCCCGCTGCGGGTGCCGGGCGCGGACCCGGTGACGTACGCGGCTCCGGCGGGAGCGGTGGTCGGGCCCGACCGGGTGACGGTCGAACTCGACGGCACGGTGGGCCACTTCCACCGCTCCGGCGACTGGCTCGGCCGGGACGGCGACACCTGGCACGTCCAGGACCACGACCCGGTGGAGGCGGCCCTGAGCGGGGCGGGCCGGAGCGGGGCGGACACGCTGGCGGCCCCGATGCCCGGCACGGTCACGGTGGTGAAGGTGGCCGTCGGGGACGAGGTCGAGGCGGGCCAGAGCCTGCTCGTGGTGGAGGCGATGAAGATGGAGCACGTGATCTCGGCCCCGCACGCGGGGACGGTGACGGAGCTGGACGTCACGGCGGGCGCGACGGTGGCGATGGACCAGGTCCTGGCGGTCGTGGTCCCGGCGGCGGAGGGGGAGGACGCATGAGCGCACCAGGACTCCCCATGAAGGTGCCGGCCCCCGGCCTCCCGGCCCGGGTCCGGATCCACGAGGTGGGCGCACGTGACGGCCTCCAGAACGAGAAGGAGACCGTCCCGACCGAGGTGAAGGCGGAGTTCATCCGCCGCCTGGCGGTGGCGGGCCTGACCACGATCGAGGCGACGAGCTTCGTGCACCCGAAGTGGGTGCCCCAACTGGCGGACGCGGAGCAGCTGTTCCCGCTCCTCGGCGACATCGCCGACGTGGGCGACGTAGCCCTCCCCGTCCTGGTGCCGAACGAACGCGGCCTGGACCGGGCGCTGGCGCTCGGGGCGCGGTCGATCGCGGTGTTCGGTTCGGCGACGGAGACGTTCGCGGCGCGGAACCTGAACCGTACGGTCGACGCGTCCCTGGCGATGTTCGAGCCGGTGGTGGCCCGCGCGAAGGCGGCCAAGGTCCAGGTGCGCGGATACCTCTCGATGTGCTTCGGCGACCCGTGGGAGGGCGCGGTCCCGGTCGCCCAGGTGGTGCGGGTGGCCAAGGCCCTGATGGACCTGGGCTGCGACGAGCTGTCGCTGGGCGACACGATCGGGGTGGCGACGCCGGGCCACGTGACGGCGCTGCTGACCGCGCTGAACGAGGCCGGAGTCCCGACCCCGTCGATCGGCGTCCACTTCCACGACACGTACGGCCAGGCGCTGTCGAACACCCTGGCGGCGCTCCAGCACGGTGTGAGCACGGTGGACGCCTCGGCCGGCGGCCTGGGCGGCTGCCCGTACGCCAGGAGCGCCACGGGGAACCTCGCCACCGAGGACCTGGTCTGGATGCTCGACGGCCTGGGCATCGAGACGGGCGTCGATCTGGCCGAACTGACCGCCACCAGCGTCTGGCTGGCCGGACACCTGGGCCGGCCGAGCCCGTCCCGCACGGTCCGCGCCCTGACCCCTCCCTCTTCTTCCGCCTCCCACAAGGAGTGAGCAACCCATGCCTTTGGACCACCGGCTGACCGCCGAACACGAGGAACTGCGCCGCACGGTCGAGGCGTTCGCGCACGATGTGATCGCGCCGAAGATCGGCGACCTGTACGAGCGCCATGAATTCCCGTACGAGATCGTGCGCGAGATGGGCCGGATGGGCCTGTTCGGGCTGCCGTTCCCGGAGGAGTACGGGGGCATGGGCGGCGACTATCTGGCGCTCGGGATCGCCCTGGAGGAGCTGGCCCGGGTCGACTCCTCGGTGGCGATCACGCTGGAGGCCGGGGTCTCGCTGGGCGCGATGCCGCTCCATCTCTTCGGCACGGAGGAGCAGAAGCGCCAGTGGCTGCCGAAGCTGTGCGCGGGCGAGGCGCTGGGCGCGTTCGGCCTGACCGAGCCGGACGGCGGCTCGGACGCGGGCGGCACGCGCACGACGGCGGTGCTGGACGAGGCGACGGACGAGTGGGTGATCAACGGCTCGAAGTGCTTCATCACCAACTCGGGCACGGACATCACGGAGTTGGTGACCGTCACCGCCGTGACGGGCCGCAAGGAGGACGGCCGCCCCCTGATCTCCGCGATCATCGTCCCGGCGGGCACCCCCGGCTTCACGGTCGCGGCCCCGTACTCCAAGGTCGGCTGGAACGCCTCGGACACCCGTGAGCTGTCCTTCACGGACGTCCGTGTCCCGGCGGCGAACCTCCTGGGCGAACAGGGCCGGGGCTACGCCCAGTTCCTGCGCATCCTGGACGAGGGCCGCATCGCGATCTCGGCCCTGGCGACGGGCCTGGCGCAGGGCTGCGTGGACGAGTCGGTGAAGTACGCCGCCGAGCGGCACGCCTTCGGCAGGCCGATCGGCTCGAACCAGGCCATACAGTTCAAGATCGCCGACATGGAGATGCGCGCCCACATGGCCCGCATCGGCTGGCGTGACGCGGCCTCCCGCCTGGTGGCGGGCGAACCGTTCAAGAAGGAGGCGGCGATCGCGAAGCTGTACTCCTCGACGGTCGCGGTGGACAACGCCCGGGACGCCACCCAGATCCACGGCGGGTACGGCTTCATGAACGAGTACCCGGTGGCCCGGATGTGGCGCGACTCGAAGATCCTGGAGATCGGCGAGGGGACGAGCGAGGTCCAGCGGATGCTGATCGCGCGGGAGCTGGGGCTGCCGGGCTGATCCGCCGGCCGATGCGCTGACTCCCCCCTGACCTGGTCTTCGCCGCCCCGGCCGCCGTGGAATCGCCCACGGCGGCCGGGGCGGTCGTGTCGGTGAGGAGCGCCCGTCGGGCCGCTCGTGCCGGGCCCCGCCCCGGCCCGGTCCCGGAGAATTCACTGTCCGGGAGGGGGGTCCGTGCGGGAGGCTGCACGGGTGATCGAGCGAGAAGCCGCCATCCGGACCGTCGAGGCCGAGCTGGAGCGCGACCGCCTGCGGCGGCGGGCCACCGGAGTCGACGCGCTGCGGATGGCCGTGGTCGACGTCGAGGAGCACGAGCTGGTGTGGATCGTCTCCTGGACCTCCGAGGAGTACGTCCGCACCGGGAACCCGGAGTTCATGCTGGCCGGCAACGGACCGTACCTGGTCGACCGTGTCGATGGCGGGCTGCATCAGATCGGCGTCGTCTCCGCGGTGACCGGGGAGTGGGAGGCCGACTACCGGGCCCGGATTCGCGGGCTGCCGGTGCGCACCGCGGTGGACGACCTGCACGATGCGCTCTGCGAAGCCGCCGCCGCGCACGGACGCATGCACGCGGCGCGGATACTGCGCCGGAGGCTGCCCGTGCTCTCGCCCGCGGAGGCCCTCGCCTACGTCAGCGCGCTGTCGGCGGGGGACGCACCCGCGCATCTCGTGGCCGTGGCCACCAGGGAGCTCGTGGAGCCTCTCAACCCGGTATTCGCGGTGGAGACGATAGCGAGGGGCGAGCAGTCGTGATCACTCCCCGGTCCCGGCCGGGCGGCCGGGAGCATGCCGCGCGGGCGGCGGGCCCTCGCCGGGGCGGGGCCCGCCCGGCGTCACCGGCGGGTCTCCGACGTGACCTCGAACGGCCCCTCGGCGTCCGCCACGCACGGGAGGGCGTCCGATGACGCGCCAGCCGCCACACCCGACTCGCAGAGCCGGCCGCCGTCCTCGCGCAGGTCGAGGTGGAAGCGGGTCTTCTTGCCGTCCTGCTTGAGGTGGTGGATGCGTTCGTCGGTGTAGCCGAGGCCGTTCAGGGTCTTCCGGACCTTGGCGGGGGTGGGATCCGCGAGCATCTGCAACGCCGCGATGACGCGCTGCTCGTGGTGGGCGCTCACACACCAGTCACGGTCGTCCAACTCCGCCTCGGGCCCCGTCGGAGGGGCGGGCTCGATCGGCTCGGCCGGGGGTGTCTCCCCGGGGGCGATGCTCTCCGGCTCCTCCGGACCGGGCTTGCTCGCGCCGGTGGGTCTCCGCGAGTTCACCCCGCGCTCCGGGCACGCCTTCGCGAATCTGTCGAACAGCGCCTGGGCGGCTGCCTGTTCGGGGGAAGGCCGCTGGGAGGCCGCCGAGGAACCGGCACTCCCGGCCTTCCCTCCGCCGTCGTTCTGTTCCGTTCCGCAGGCGCTGAGCGCCAGAGCGGCGACGGCGGTGAGGGCGGCTGCCGCGAGAACGCGCCCGCCGGAGGTCGACTTGCTGACGGGGCCTCGGATATGTGTCATGCGCCGAGTCTCCGGCGGGCCCGCGCACCCCGCTTGAGTACCCGTACTCAAGCGGGGTGCGCATCCGTTCTCGCTCAGGGACTCACCGCGCCCCCGGCACCGCCACCCCGTCCTCCGTCACGTGTGCGCCGGGCGGTCCGGGTGCCTCAGCGCCAGGCGTGGCGGATCTTCAGCCGCCCGTACCCCATCTCCCCCGAGATGCGGATGCGCGGGGCGCCGGGGCGGGACGGCTGCCGGGGCTGGTAGCGCAGGTCCTTCCACCCGGTCGTCAGGCCCTCGACCTCGACGATCGCGTCCCGCGGCACCGTGACGCCCGCGTTGCCGACGCCGAGCCTCAGCTCGATGTCGACGACCGGGTACGCGATGACCGCCCGGGACAGGTCGAGGCGCACCCGCCCGTAGGCCGACTCCACCTTGAGGGTCCTGGGCACCTGCCACACGCCGCGCCGCTTGATCCGCCCCCCGGCCACCGAGATCGTCGATGTCGCCCCCGGGTCCTCCGCCGGGAGCGCGCTCAGGACCGCGGCGAGATCGCCGTACGTCGTGGCGGCGAGCACCCGGTCGAGGCGGACGTCCATCTCCTCGTGCGTGATGCGCTGTTCGGCGTATGCCTCCCGCACCCGGCGTACGGCGTTCTCGCGATCGTCTTCGCCCACACGCGTCGAGGCGTTTCGCTGAGGTGAGGTCACCGGTTCACCTTAGCGCCGCACCAACTCCCCGGACATGGAGCACACATGGAGCACCCATGCGCCTCAGGAGGCCGACGCCGGCTGGCTCTGCCGGGCGTCGTAGTCGCTCCGCGCCTTCGCGATCTCCTGCTGGTGGCTCTCGGTCCAGTCGACGAGCGACCTGATCGTCGTGTGCAGGGTCGCGCCCAGCTCCGTCAGCTCGTACTCGACCCGGGGCGGGACGACGGGGTAGACCGTGCGCCGCACCAGGCCGTCGCGTTCGAGCTGGCGCAGGGTCACCGTCAGCATGCGCTGGCTGATGCCCTCGATGAGCCGGCGCAGCTCGGAGAAGCGCAGGGTGCGGCGTTCCAGGTGGGCGATGGCGAGGAGCGACCACTTGTCCGCGACCCGGTCGAGGATCTGCCGCACCTCGCAGCCCTCGCGGACGTCCCACTGGCTGATGTCGTAGTCAGGGCCGACTCCGGTATCGGCGCAGTGACTCGGTGACTTCGAAGTGCCTTCTTCCATACCGCCCCACGGTGCCGCAAGCTTCGAGTGGTTACAAGAGGGAACCGACCGCCGGTCCGGTAACTCGCTCTCCCTTCGCGCTGTCTGAGGCCTCCGCACGCGAACTCCGCTTTGTTCCGCCGCTGTTGCGGTGGCTCGTCATGCCCATTTCGTCCGTGCACAAGGAGCATTTTCATGTCCGCATCACCGTCACCGTCCGGACCGAGCAGCGACCGCGTGACCGGGCGCGCCCGGGGCGTGCTGCTCGTCCTGTGCGGCGCGATCTTCCTCGAAGGCATCGATGTGGCGATGCTGAACGTGGCCCTGCCCTCGATCCGGGAGGATCTGGACCTGTCCACCGGCACCCTCCAGTGGGTGATGAGCGCGTACGTCCTCGGCTACGGCGGATTCATGCTGCTGGGCGGACGGGCGGCCGATCTCTTCGGCCGGCGCCGGATGTTCGTCCTCTGGCTGGTGGTGTTCCTGCTCTTCTCCGGGCTGGGCGGACTGGCCACCGAGGGCTGGATGCTGATCCTCGCGCGCTTCGTGACGGGGATCGCCGCGGCCTTCATGACCCCGGCCGGGCTGTCGATCATCACCACCGGATTCCCGGAGGGGCCGCAGCGCGACAAGGCCCTGCTCGTCTACGCGGGCACCGCCGCCGGGGGCTTCTCGATCGGCCTGGTGGTCGGCGGGCTGCTCTCCGCGATCGACTGGCGCTGGGTGTTCTTCGCCCCGGTCATCCTCTCGCTGGGCATCCTGCTGGCCGCGCTGGCGCTCATCCCCGCCTCGCCCCGCCCGGACCGCCCCGGGCAGGGCGTGGACGTGGCCGGAGCGGTCACCGTGACCGCCGGGATCCTGCTGCTCGTCTTCGGTGTCGAGCGGGCCACGCACGCGGCGGCCGCGTGGACCGTGGGCACGGTCGGCACGGCGCTGCTCCTCTTCCTCGCGTTCGTCGTCGTCGAGCGCTCCTCGTCCTCGCCGCTCGTGCGCCTGGGCATCTTCCGCAGCGGGTCGCTGGTCCGCGCCAATGTGTCGGGGCTGCTGTTCGCCGCGGGGTTCTTCGGCTTCCAGTTCATCGCCGTGCTCTACCTCCAGGAGCTGCGCGGCTGGTCGTCCCTGCAGACCAGTTTCGCGCTGCTCGTCGTCGGCGTGGACGCGGTGCTCTCGCCGCTGCTGACTCCGAAGCTGGTGGCCCGGTTCGGCCATGCCCGGGTCATCTTCGGCGGGCTGCTCGTCGCGTCGCTCGCGTACGCCCTGTTCCTGCCGCTCGGCGCGGACTGGACGTACGCGGCGATGTTCCCGGGCCTGCTCCTGCTGGGGGCGGCGTTCTCCCTGGTCTACGGGCCGCTGACGATCGTGGCCACCGACGGCGTCGCCGAGGAGGAGCAGGGCGTGGCCGGCGGACTGCTCTACACGTCGTTCCAGTTCGGTGCCGCGCTGGGGCTGTCCGCCGTGACCGCCGTCAACGTCACCGCGACGGACGGGACGTCACCGGCGGCCCTCCTCGACGGCTACCGGGCGGCCCTGGCCGTCCCGTTGGCCGCCGCCCTGATCGCCGCCGCCGTCAGCGCGTCCGGTCTCCGCGTCCGGCGGGCGGGGGCGGGCAGTCCCCCTGCCGACGGCCCCGGGGCCGGGCCGGAGAGGGGCGACGCTCCGGGCGGGGTCGAGCAGCCCGCCGGGATCGGGTCCTGATCGCGGGTGAGGCGTCCGGGGCGCGGGCGCTGCGCCACCCCCGTCCGGGAGCGCGGATTCGCCCCGGAGCGGGTGACATCCACCACGTACTGGACGCGCGGACACGGCGAGGAACGGACGCGCGCGGCGAAATCGGGGGCCCCGGCCGCCGGAAGTGGTGCGCCGGACCACCCCAAAGCGTGGAGGATCGGCCAAGTGGCTCGATAGAGGCGGTAAAGCGGACAACCGGCACACCCGCCGGGGGTGAGGGGAATGACCCATTCCCAGTTAGGTTAGGCTCCCCTTACTCTTAGATCGCGCCCCTCGTCCCCTCTTCCTGCCCGGAGGGACGCGATGAAGTTCCCCTCACCCGGGAGGACCCCTTCATGCGTTCCCACCTGCTCAACAACACGACTGCGGAGCACTATCGGAGCACCGTCTCCGCGGGCGTGGATCGGGTCGCGGCCACTCTCGCCGCCACCGAGCGCCCCTTCAGCGGGATCGGTGTCGACGAGCTCTCCCCCGTCGTCGACGCGATCGACCTCGACCGGCCACTCGGCGACGCCGCCGCCGCCCTCGACGAACTCGGCGAGGTCTACCTCCGCGACGCCGTCTACTTCCACCACCCCCGCTACCTCGGCCACCTCAACTGCCCGGTCGTCATACCCGCGGTGCTCGGCGAGGCCGTGCTCTCGGCGATCAACTCCTCCCTGGACACCTGGGACCAGAGCGCCGGCGGCACCCTCATCGAGCGCCGGCTGATCGACTGGACCACCGAGCGGATCGGGCTCGGCCCGGCCGCCGACGGGATCTTCACCAGTGGGGGCACGCAGTCCAACCTCCAGGCCCTGCTGCTGGCGCGCGAGGAGGCGAAGGTCCGGCCGGAGCACTTCACCCGGCTGCGGATCTTCACCTCCGAGTGCAGCCACTTCAGCGTGCAGAAGTCCGCCAAACTCCTCGGACTCGGCGCGGACGCCGTCGTCCCCGTCCCCGTGGACCGCGACAAGCGCATGCAGACCGTGGCGCTCGCCCGCGCGCTGGAACAGTGCGTCGCCGAGGGGGCCGTCCCGATGGCCGTCGTCGCCACCGCCGGCACCACGGACTTCGGGTCCATCGACCCGCTGCCCGAGATCGCCTCGCTCTGCGACCGGTTCGCCACCTGGATGCACGTGGACGCCGCGTACGGCTGCGGACTGCTGGCCTCCCGCCGGCGGAACGGACTGCTCGAAGGTATCGCGCACGCCGACTCGGTGACCGTGGACTACCACAAGTCCTTCTTCCAGCCCGTGAGTTCGTCCGCCTTCCTGGTCCGTGACCGGGCGACCCTGCGCCATGCCACGTACCACGCGGAGTATCTGAACCCGCGGCGGATGGCCGAGGAGCGGATACCCAACCAGGTCGACAAGTCCCTCCAGACGACCCGCCGGTTCGACGCGCTCAAGCTGTGGATGACGCTGCGCGTCATGGGCGCCGACGGCATCGGCGAGCTGTTCGACGAGGTCTGCGACCTGGCCGCCGAGGGGTGGAAGCTGCTCGCCGCCGACCCGCGCTTCGACGTGGTGGTCCAGCCGCAGCTCTCCACGCTCGTCTTCCGCTGCATCCCCTCCGGCGGCGCGTCCCCGGACCGGATCGACCGCGCCAACCTCCACGCCCGCAAGGCGCTGTTCGCCTCCGGCGAGGCGATCGTCGCGGGCACCAAGATGGGCGACCGCCAGTACCTGAAGTTCACCCTGCTCAACCCCGAAACGACCGTGCACGACATCGCCACGGTCCTCGACCTGATCTCCGGCCACGCCGAGAAGTACCTGGGAGACTCCCTTGACCGCGCTTCCTGACCCCCACGACTTCATCGGAATCGGCCTCGGCCCGTTCAACCTCGGTCTCGCCTGCCTCACCGAGCCGATCGAGGAACTGAACGGCGTCTTCCTGGAGTCGAAGCCGGACTTCGAGTGGCACGCCGGGATGTTCCTCGAAGGCGCCCATCTCCAGACGCCGTTCATGTCGGACCTCGTCACCATGGCCGACCCGACCTCGCCGTACTCCTTCCTCAACTATCTGAAGGAGCGCGGCCGGCTCTACTCGTTCTACATCCGGGAGAACTTCTACCCGCTGCGGACCGAGTACAACGACTACTGCCGCTGGGCCGCCGGGAAGCTGAGCAGCATCCGGTTCGGCGAGACCGTGGAGACGGTGACGTACGACGAGGGCACCGGGCTCTACACCGTGCGCACCGCGTCCGGCGGGGAGTTCCGGTCCCGGCATCTCGTCCTCGGCACCGGCACGCCGCCGCACATACCCGAGGCCTGCCAGGGACTCGGCGGGGACTTCATCCACAACTCCCGCTACCTGGACGGGAAGGCCGAGCTCCAGAAGAAGAAGTCGATCACCCTGGTCGGCAGCGGGCAGAGTGCCGCGGAGATCTACTACGACCTGCTCTCCGAGATCGACACGTACGGCTACCGGCTCAACTGGGTCACGCGCTCCCCGCGGTTCTTCCCGCTGGAGTACACCAAGCTGACGCTGGAGATGACCTCCCCGGAGTACATCGACTACTTCCACGCGCTGCCCGAAGAGACCCGCTACCGGCTGGAGACCGGGCAGAAGGGGCTGTTCAAGGGCATCGATGGGGAGCTGATCGACGCGATCTTCGACCTGCTCTACCAGAAGAACCTGCCGGGCCCCGTGCCGACCCGACTGCTCACCAACTCCGCCCTCGTCAGCGCGCGTTACGACGAGGAGGGCGGTGCGTACTCCCTGGGGCTGCGCCAGGAGGAGCAGGGCAAGGAGTACGAGCTGACCACCGAGGGGCTGATCCTCGCCACCGGCTACCGGTACGAGGCTCCCGCCTTCCTCGCCCCGATCAGCGGGCGGCTGCGCCACGACAGCCGGGGCCGCTTCGACGTGGCCCGCAACTACAGCATCGACACCACCGGGCGCGGGGTCTTCCTCCAGAACGCCTCGGTGCACACCCACTCGATCACCTCGCCCGACCTCGGCATGGGCGCCTACCGCAACGCGTACATCATCGGCGAGCTGCTCGGCCGTGAGGTCTACCCGGTCGAGAAGTCCATCGCCTTCCAGGAGTTCGCCGTATGAGCCGCCCCGACGAACAGCGTCCTGACGAACAGCGCCCCGGCACCATCGGCGCGTTCACCGTCCGGCCGCTGGACCCCGCCGCCGACGCCGAGCTGGTGCACGGCTGGGTGACCCACCCCAAAGCCGCGTTCTGGCTGATGGGTGACGCCGAACTCGCCGACGTGGAGCGGGAGTACCGGTCCATCGCCGCCCATCCGCACCACGACGCGTTCATCGGGCTGCACGACGGCGAGCCCGCCTTCCTGATCGAGCGGTACGACCCCACCGAGGTCGAGCTGAAAGGGCTGTACGAGGCGGAGCCCGGCGATGTCGGGATGCACTTCCTGGTCGCCCCGACCGACACCCCGGTGCACGGCTTCACCCGGGCCGTGATCACCGCCGTGATGGATTTCCTCTTCGCCGACCCGTCGGTGCGCCGCGTCGTCGTCGAGCCCGACGTGACCAACAGCGCCGTACAGGCCCTCAACAAGGCCGTCGGGTTCGAGGTGCTGCGCGAGATCGCCAAACCGGAGAAGGACGCTCTGCTCAGCGCCTGCACCCGTGAGCAGTTCGAAGCAGCAACCGGAGGTAACGACCGATGACGACCGCCCTCACCGACAGCGTCGCCCACCTCTCCCCCGGGCGCTGGGCCACCGCAAACCGACTGCTGGTCCGCAAAGCACTGGCGGAATTCAGCCACGAACGGCTGCTGACCCCCACGCCGCTCGGCGACGACCGCTACACCGTCCGTAGCGACGACGCCTCCACCGAGTACCGCTTCACCGC
Organism: Streptomyces sindenensis; assembly: GCF_014649035.1. Lineage (GTDB taxonomy): Bacteria > Actinomycetota > Actinomycetes > Streptomycetales > Streptomycetaceae > Streptomyces > Streptomyces sindenensis. Next base: position 112,157 of record NZ_BMSG01000018.1, on the reverse strand, counting down.
GCGCCTCTTCGCCCTGGACCACTGGCAGGTCGAGGCCGAGACCATCACCCGGCACCGGCACGGCTCCGAACTTCCGCTGGACGCGGTGGAGTTCTTCATCGAGCTGCGGCACACTCTGGGAATCTCCGAGGAGATCCTGCCGGTCTACCTGGAGGAGATCTCCTCCACCCTGGCCGGAACCGCCTACAAACTCACCAAGGAACCGGCCACCTCCGGCCAGCTCGTCGCCGCCGGTTTCCAGTCCGTCGAGACCGGGATGACCGAGGGCCACCCCTGCTTCGTCGCCAACAACGGGCGCCTCGGCTTCGGCGTGGACGAGTACCGGGCGTACGCCCCCGAGGCGGCGTCCCCGATCCGGCTGGTGTGGCTGGCCGCCCGGCGGGAGCGGGCCACCTTCACGGCGGGCGCCGGGCTCGACTACGACGCGCTGATCAAGGACGAGCTGAGCGAGGCCACCCGGGAGCGGTTCGCCGGCGCGCTGCGCGGGCTCGGCCTCGACCCGGACGACTACTTCCTGCTGCCCGTCCACCCCTGGCAGTGGTGGAACAAGCTCGCCGTCACCTTCGCCGGGGAGCTGGCCGAACGCCATCTGGTGGTGCTCGGGGAGGGCGAGGACGGCTATCTCGCCCAGCAGTCGATCCGCACCTTCTTCAACACCGACCACCCCGAGAAGCACTACGTCAAAACGGCGCTCTCGGTCCTCAACATGGGCTTCATGCGCGGGCTTTCGGCCGCGTACATGGAGGCGACGCCCGCGATCAACGACTGGCTGGCCGGGATCATAGAACGGGACGACCTGCTGCGCGGGGCCCGGTTCTCGATCATCCGGGAGCGGGCCGCGATCGGCTACCACCACCGCTCCTACGAAGCGGCCACCGTCAAGGGCTCCCCGTACCGCAAGATGCTCGCCGCCCTGTGGCGCGAGAGCCCGGTGCCGGGCCTCCGGCCGGGCGAGCGGGTCGCGACGATGGCCTCGCTGCTCCACACCGACCACGAGGGCACCTCGGTGGCCGGGGTCCTGATCGCCGAGTCGGGCCTGGACCCGCAGGTGTGGCTGCGGCACTACCTGGACGCCTACCTGGTGCCGGTGCTGCACAGCTTCTACGCCTACGACCTGGTCTACATGCCGCACGGCGAGAACGTGATCCTGGTCGTGGAGGACGGGGTCGTCACCCGCACGATCTTCAAGGACATCGCCGAGGAGATCGCGGTGATGGACCCGGACGCGGTGCTGCCGCCGAAGGTCGACCGGATCCGGGCCGAGGTGCCCGAGGACATGAAACTGCTGTCGGTGTTCACCGACGTCTTCGACTGCTTCTTCCGCTTCCTGGGCGCGGGCCTGGCCACCGAGGGCATCCTCGACGAGGAGACCTTCTGGCGGACGGTCGCCGCCTGTGCGCGCGACTACCAGGAGTCGGTGCCGTATCTCGCGGAGAAGTTCGCGCAGTACGACCTGTTCGAGCCGGAGTTCGCGCTCTCCTGCCTCAACCGCCTCCAGCTGCGCAACAACCAGCAGATGGTCGACCTCAACGACCCTGCGGGAGCGTTGCAGTTGGTGGGCCGCCTCCAGAACCCGATCGCCGGGTTCTGAGCCCGGCCGCCGCGGTGCGGCGGCCCCCCGGACGGTGAGTGTCCGAGGACGGTCCCTCGGGCACTCACCCCTTTTCCGGGGCGGCCGGCTGGCAGAATCGGGGCCATGGCGGAAATCATCCAGCGGGACGGAACGTGGACGTTCGACGGGGACACCGTGCGCATCGTGCCGGGCGGAAAGGCGCACCCGGTCCGGCAGGAGCTGGGTGAGACCGCCGTCCCGCTGGAGGCGGTGGCGGGCGTCTCGTTCGAACCGGACCGCAAGGGCGGGCGGCTGCGGCTGCGGCTGCGCGGGGGCGCCTGCCCGGTGCTGCGGGCCGCCGACGGCCGGCTCAAGGACGGCGCCGACCCCTACGCGCTGACCGTGGAGAAGGACCGCACGGGGGTCGCGGAGTACTTCGTCGACGAGGTCCGCAACGCGCTGCTGATCGAGCAGGTGCCGGACACTCCGGTGGACCGCTTCCTGCTGCCGGGGCCGACGCTGCCGGTCTCCGGCGGGGGCGGCGACGGCACGGCGTCCTTCGACGGCGAGACCGTCCGGCTGACCTGGAACTGGAAGGCCGAGGAGGCCAAGACCGCCGGGGGCGCGTCCACCTTCCCGCTGTCGCGGATCGCGGCGGTGCGGTGGCTGCCGGCGATCGGCCTGGAGAACGGCTATCTGCGCTTCGAGCCGGTGGAGGGGCCCGTCTCCTCGCCGCCGAAGTACGACCCGTACGCCCTGGACCTGTGGGGGATGTCCAAGAAGGAGCACACGGCGGTCCTGGTCGCGGCGGCGGTGCTGATGCGGCTGCCCGGGGCCCGTGCGGCCCTGGACGCGCCGGGGGCGCCCCCGGCCCTCACCAAGGCGCCGGAGCCCGCCGCACCGCCCGCGAGCGACCACGACGCGCTGCTGCGGCGGCTGCGGGAGCTGGGCGAACTGCACCAGGCCGGAGTCCTCACCGATGAGGAGTTCAGCACCGCGAAGCAGGCCGTTCTGCGCAGCATGTGACGCGATCGGGCGAGCTTCCCCACATCCCCTGCCCGATATCGGGCAGATTTCTTGCGTAAGCGCGCCCCGGCACGCAATATCGACGGGTGCTTGAACGCCGCTCGTCGCACGACGACCTCATCGACCACCTCGTACGCTCCACCGCGCTCCAGCGCGGCGAGGCGGCCCGGGTGGTCCTCGACGTGCTGGCGTACTTCGACGAGAGCACCGACGACTTCGTCCGGCGCCGCCACCGCGAACTGCAGTCCGGCGGCCTGGTCAACACGGAGATCTTCGAGCGGATCGCGGCCGAGCTGCCGCACCGCGCCGTGGCGCCGCCGGAGCTCTCGCTCCGCCAGCTGCGCCGCATCGTCTACGGCTGAGCGGGGCCGGGCGCCCGTGCGCGGGGCGCCGCACCGCGTGTGTACGTGTACGTCGATGGAGGGGCAGAGAAATCCATGTGCGGAATCGTCGGATACATCGGGAAGCGTGACGTCGCTCCGCTGCTGCTGGAAGGGCTGCAGCGGCTGGAGTACCGGGGCTACGACTCCGCGGGCATCGTGATCACCGGCAAGGCGGCGGCGGGCAAGCCGGGCACGCTGAAGATGGTCAAGGCCAAGGGCCGGGTCCGCGAGCTGGAGGCCAAGGTCCCCAAGCGGTTCGCGGGCACCACCGGTATCGCCCACACCCGCTGGGCCACCCACGGCGCCCCGAGCGACGAGAACGCCCACCCGCACCTGGACGCGGAGAACAAGGTCGCCGTCGTCCACAACGGGATCATCGACAACGCCTCCGAGCTGCGCGCCAAGCTCACCGCCGACGGCGTCGTCTTCCTCTCCGAGACCGACACCGAGGTGCTGACCCACCTGATCGCCCGCGCCCAGGCCGAGACCCTGGAGGAGAAGGTCCGCGAGGCGCTGCGCCACGTCGAGGGCACCTACGGCATCGCCGTGCTGCACGCCGACTTCAACGACCGCATCGTGGTCGCCCGCAACGGCTCGCCGGTCGTCCTCGGCATCGGCGAGAAGGAGATGTTCGTCGCCTCCGACGTCGCCGCCCTGGTCGCCCACACCCGCCAGGTCGTCACGCTGGACGACGGTGAGATGGCCACCCTGAAGGCCGACGACTTCCGTACGTACACCACCGAGGGCTCGACCACGACGGCCACGCCCACCACCGTGGAGTGGGAGGCCGAGTCGTACGACATGGGCGGCCACGACACGTACATGCACAAGGAGATCTCCGAGCAGGCCGACGCCGTGGACCGGGTCCTGCGCGGCCGGATCGACGACCGGTTCTCCACCGTGCACCTGGGCGGCCTCAACCTGGACGCCCGTGAGGCGCGCGGGGTGCGCCGGATCAAGATCCTCGGCTGCGGCACCTCGTACCACGCGGGCCAGATCGGCGCCCAGCTGATCGAGGAGCTGGCCCGGATCCCCGCCGACGCCGAGCCGGCCTCCGAGTTCCGCTACCGCAACCCGGTCGTGGACCCCGACACCCTGTACGTCGCGGTCTCCCAGTCGGGCGAGACGTACGACGTGCTGGCCGCCGTCCAGGAGCTGAAGCGCAAGGGCGCGCGGGTGCTGGGCGTGGTGAACGTGGTCGGCTCCGCGATCGCCCGCGAGGCCGACGGCGGTACGTACGTCCACGCGGGCCCGGAGGTCTGCGTGGTCTCCACCAAGTGCTTCACCAACACGGTGGTCGCCTTCGCGCTGCTCGCGCTGCACCTGGGCCGGATCCGTGACCTGTCGGTCGCGGACGGCAAGCGGATCATCGACGGGCTGCGCCGGCTGCCGGAGCAGATCAGCGAGATCCTGGGACGCGAGGACGAGATCAAGCGGCTGGCGGCGGAGTACGCGGACGCCAAGTCGATGATGTTCATCGGCCGGGTGCGCGGTTATCCGGTGGCCCGCGAGGCCTCGCTGAAGCTGAAGGAGGTCTCGTACATCCACGCCGAAGCCTACCCGGCATCCGAGCTGAAGCACGGCCCCCTCGCGCTGATCGAGCCCGCGATGCCGACCGTGGCGATCGTGCCGGACGACGACCTGCTGGAGAAGAACCGCGCCGCGATGGAGGAGATCAAGGCCCGCAGCGGCCGGATCCTCGCCGTGGCCCACCAGGTGCAGGAGAAGGCCGACCACACGATCGTCGTGCCGAAGAACGAGAACGAGCTGGACCCGATCCTCATGGGCATCCCGCTCCAGCTGTTCGCGTACCACACGGCCCTCGCGATGGGCCGGGACATCGACAAGCCGCGCAACCTGGCGAAGTCCGTGACGGTCGAGTAGACGGCGGCGCGCGACCGCCGGCACGACGTCGGGCCCCGTACCGCTTCCATCGCGGTACGGGGCCCGACGCGTGCTCCCGCAGGGCTTTCTGGCGGCCCCTCAGCAGGCGCGGACGATCAGGGGATGACGACGACCGGGCGCTGCGCGCGGCGGGCCAGGCGGCCGGCCACCGATCCGAAGATCCGGCCCACGATGCCGTGCGTGGAACCCACGACGATGGCGTCGGCGGCGTACTCCCGGCCGACCTCCTCCAGCTCGTGGCAGATGTCGCCACCGCGCTCGACCAGCACCCAGGGGACCTCGGAGAGATAGTCGGCGCAGGCCAGCTCCAGGCCGAGGACCTCGGTGCGGTGGTCGGGGACGTCCACGAAGACAGGGGGCTCGCAGCCCGCCCATACGGTGGTCGGCAGGCGGTTGGCGACGTGGACGATGATCAGGCCGGAGCCCGAGCGGCCGGCCATGCCGATGGCGTAGGCGAGGGCCCGCTCGCTGGACGTGGAGCCGTCGAAACCGACCACGACTCCGTGCCGGAAGGCGGGATCGCACGCATGGCGTGCTTCGTCGACCGTGCGCGGCTCCGACCCTGGGTCGGCCAGCGGCTTGCGGTCTTTGGGTTCAGGGATTTCGTGACCGGCCATCGGTGTCTCGGCGAAGAGAGTCCTCGTGAGGAGGGAACGGTTTCGATGTGCATCAGGTGCGTCGGCTGACGGTGAAGCTCTGTCCGGGAATCATCTTCCCAACCCCATACCCCCAAGGGTACGGCGTCACTCCTCCATCGCCCAGACCCCCGCAAAAGCGTGCTTGACGCTTGAGGGAGCATGCACGAGCCCGTCCGGTATGGCAATGCCGGTTGTGTCGTACACGGGCCTTCGGGACGGCGAACACCGTCGGGCGTCCTGTTTTTCGCGACGTCTCCCGACCACCCGCCGGAGGCGGTGACGGAGCCCGTACCCGGTCCCCGTTGGCCACGTCGCCGAGGACCACCCGAAACCCGTCGTTCGTGTGTTCCCCGGCACATCGACCGGCGGCGGGAACCCGCGGAGCCTCGGCCCCGTCCGCGCCACAACACCCGCCACACCCGCCCTCCCTGACCCGAACACGCCATGCGGCCACGGCCGCGAGGGAGCGCACCGGCGCGGTCGCCCCGCGTCGGTTGTGCGCCCGGCGTGACTGGATACAGCACACACAACCGATGATTTTCAGCCAACTTCAGCCGAGGGGTGACCCCTTCACCGGATGGCCGGACAACCCACCGCCCACCAGGCAGGAACGGACCGCGCGGTACGCTTTCACCCGACGCGGACGGGCCACGTTGGCGAAGGGCACTTCCCTGTGCGCTTCGCAGGTGAAACGCTTCGTGATCGAACGCTTCACGCCACGTTTCCTTATCGACATTGAGCTGGTGGGGGAAGGTGTCACGGCAGGACCACGCGACGCAGTAGATTCGATCTTGAAAATCGGGGGCTGGGGAACCGTGCGAAACCGAGGGGAAACGTGCAGGAGCGGCAGGCCCGTAAGGACCAGAAAGACGCGAACACCGAGGGGGGCTTAGCGTCATGAGCCAGGACTCCGCCACCGCGACGGAGGCCGCACGCAAGCTGACCGGGCGGCGACGCCGGGAAGTCGTTGCCGTGCTGCTGTTCAGCGGCGGCCCTATCTTCGAGAGCTCCATCCCGCTCTCCGTTTTCGGGATCGACCGGCAGGACGCGGGAGTTCCCCGCTACCGCCTGCTGGTCTGCGGGGGCGAGGAAGGTCCGCTGCGCACCACCGGCGGGCTCGAACTCACCACGCCGTACGGCCTGGAGGCGATCAGCAGGGCCGGCACCGTGGTGGTGCCCGCCTGGCGGTCGATCACCTCGCCGCCGCCCGCCGAGGCACTGGACGCGCTGCGGCGCGCCCACGAGGAGGGCGCCCGCATCGTCGGTCTGTGCACGGGAGCCTTCGTGCTCGCGGCCGCCGGCCTGCTGGACGGCCGGCCGGCCACCACGCACTGGATGTACGCGCCGACGCTGGCCAAGCGCTATCCGTCGGTGCACGTCGATCCGCGCGAGCTGTTCGTGGACGACGGCGACGTGCTCACCTCCGCCGGAACGGCGGCGGGCATCGATCTCTGCCTCCATATAGTCCGCACCGACCACGGCACGGAGGCCGCCGGGGCGCTCGCGCGCCGGCTCGTCGTGCCGCCGCGGCGCAGTGGCGGGCAGGAGCGCTACCTGGACAGGTCTTTACCGGAGGAGATCGGGTCCGACCCGCTCGCCGAGGTCGTGGCCTGGGCCCTGGAGCATCTGCACGAGCAGTTCGACGTGGAGACGCTCGCGGCGCGCGCCTACATGAGCAGGCGGACCTTCGACCGCAGGTTCCGTTCGCTCACCGGCAGCGCACCGCTCCAGTGGCTGATCACCCAGCGGGTGCTTCAGGCACAGAGGCTGCTGGAGACCTCCGACTACTCCGTCGACGAGGTCGCCGGCCGCTGCGGCTTCCGCTCCCCGGTCGCGCTGCGCGGGCACTTCCGCCGCCAGCTCGGCTCCTCCCCCGCCGCGTACCGGGCCGCCTACCGGGCCCGTCGTCCGCAGGGGGTGGCGGAGAGCGCCGCGACGGTGGTCGAGACGACGGTGCCCAGCCAGGGGCCGCCGCCCGGACGCCGGGGCACGCCCGTGTCCGCCGCACCCGTCGCCGTGGCGGCGTCGGTGGGGCCCGGGGAGCACTCCCTGCCGGGTCCTGACGCGTTCGTTCCCGGACGCCCGGCCCTGCCGGGACAGCGGAGTGCCCCGTAGGGTGGGGCCCATGAACGACCGCATGGTGTGGATCGACTGCGAGATGACCGGGCTCTCGTTGACGGACGACGCACTCATCGAGGTGGCCGCCCTGGTCACCGACTCGGAGCTGAACGTGCTCGGCGAAGGGGTGGACATCGTGATCCGCCCGCCGGACGCGGCCCTGGAGACCATGCCCGAGGTGGTGCGGCAGATGCACACCGCCTCGGGCCTCCTCGACGAGCTGGCCGGGGGCACCACCCTGGCGGAGGCCGAGGAGCAGGTCCTGGCCTACGTCCGCGAGCATGTGAAGGAGCCCGGCAAGGCCCCGCTCTGCGGAAACTCGGTCGGTACCGACCGCGGCTTCCTGGCGCGGGACATGCGGGACCTGGAGAGCTACCTCCACTACCGGATCGTGGACGTGTCCTCGGTCAAGGAGCTGGCCCGGCGCTGGTTCCCCCGGGCGTACTTCAACAGCCCGGACAAGAACGGCAACCACCGGGCGCTGGCGGACATCCGTGACTCCATCACGGAGCTCCGCTACTACCGGGAGGCGGTCTTCGTCCCGCAGCCCGGCCCGGACTCGGAGCGTGCCAAGGAGATCGCGGCACGCCTGGCGGCCCCGGCCGCACCGTAGGAACCCGCTGGTCACGGGCGTGCGAGCGCCCGCGGACCGGCCCGGGGAAACGGGGGCGCGAGCACCCTCCCGGACCCTGTACACTTTTTCTCGGCCGGTCGGAAACGACCGGGCGACATGGTGGGTATAGCTCAGCTGGCAGAGCACCTGGTTGTGGTCCAGGATGTCGCGGGTTCAAGTCCCGTTACTCACCCTTCAGGGAAAGCCCCTGATCTGCGGAAACGCAGATCAGGGGCTTTTTCGTGCGCGCGGCGGGCGGGGCGCGGAAACCTGGGGGAAGTTCGCCGTCCGCGGCGGGTCCCCGTGGCGACGGACATACGGTGGTGGCCATGCCATCCCACGACGTCAACCCGTCCGGTCCCCGTCCGTCCCCGATCGAGGGGACCGACTGGGCGAGGGTCTCCGAGGAGATGAACGCGCACGGCTTCGCGGTCACCCCGCCCCTCCTCAGCCCCGAGCAGTGCCGGAGCATCGCCGAGTTATACGACGACACGACACGATTCCGCGCCACGATCGACATGCAGCGCTACCGGTTCGGAGCCGGGCAGTACCGGTACTTCGACCACCCGATCCCCGAGCCGGTCGCGGAGCTGCGCGAGGCCTTCTACCCCCGGCTGCTGCCGATCGCCCGAGAGTGGGCCGAGAAGCTGAAACGGCCCGCGCCCTGGCCCGACAGCCTCCAGGAGTGGCTCGCGATGTGCCACGAGGCCGGGCAGACCCGGCCGACGCCGATCCTGCTGCGCTACGGGCAGGGCGACTGGAACGCGCTGCACCGGGATCTGTACGGGGACCTGGTCTTCCCGCTCCAGGTGGTCATCGGGCTCGACACGTACGCGAGCGATTACACCGGCGGCGAGTTCCTCATGGTCGAGCAGCGGCCCCGGGCGCAGTCCCGGGGCAGTTCGGCGGTCCTCCCGCAGGGCGGCGGGCTGATCTTCACCACCCGTGACCGGCCGGTGGCCTCGGCCCGCGGCTGGTCGGCCGCGCCCATGAGGCACGGGGTGAGCACCGTACGCTCCGGTCTCCGCCGCACGCTCGGGCTGGTGTTCCATGACGCCGCCTGACGCCCGGCACACCGCCGCCGAGCTGGAAGCGCTCCTGCGGCTCATCCCGTCCACGGTCCGGGACGTCGCCGTCGGGCACGGGCGGGACGGGGACGGCGCCCACCGGGCCGCCGCCGAGGCCTTCGTCACGGCGTGGGAGGCGACCGGGCGCACGGTCACGGCGGTCGTGGACTGGCCCGAGGAGGCCGCCTCCTGGCTCCGTCCCGCGCGGCGGTTCACCGCCGGGGCCCCGGACGCCTGGGTGGTGGCCGGGGCGCCGCCGGGCTGGGCGCGGATGAGCCGGCGGCTGGCGCAGAGCACCGACTGGGCGGCGGAGCGTACGTACGCCTTCGCCTCGCTCGACTCCCCGCGGCTGGCGGAGCTCGCCGGGGTCGCGGTCCTCGACGGGCTGCGCGGTGCCACGGCGGACGGCGGCACCTGGCAGATCGACGACGGCCGCAGTAACCGCTGGCCTCCCCCCGCCCCGGCCGCCGCGGTCTCGAAGGGTGGGCCGGTGCTGGGTCCGGACGGGCGCAGGCGCTGTCCGTGGGCCGCCGGCCACCCGCTCAATCTGGCGTACCACGACAGCGAATGGGGTCTGCCCGTCCACGGCGAGCAGGCGCTGTTCGAACGGATCACGCTGGAGGCGTTCCAGGCCGGGCTGAGCTGGCTGACGATCCTCGCCAAGCGGCCCGCGTTCCGTGCGGCGTTCGACGGATTCGCCCCGGAGAAGGTGGCGGCGTACACGGACGCCGATGTGCTGCGGCTGATGGCCGACGCCGGGATCGTCCGCAACCGGGCGAAGATCGAGGCGACCGTCCGCAACGCCCGGGCCGTCCTGGCGCTGCGCGAGAAGGGTGGCCTGGACCGGCTCATCTGGTCGCACCGGCCCGCCGAGACCCCTCGGCCGCGCACGGCGGCCGAGGTGCCGACGAGCACCCCCGGCTCCCAGGCGCTGGCCCGTGAGCTGCGGGCGCACGGGTTCGGGTTCGTCGGCCCCACGACGAGCTACGCCCTCATGGAGGCCATCGGGATGGTCGACACCCATCTCCTGGAATGCCATCGCCGGGGCTCGGCGCTCCGCACCGGCGGTCCGGCCGGGGGCTGAGCCCGCCCGCCTCCCCGGTCAGCGGGCGGGTCCGAACCAGCGGGTCAGCGAGTCCCGTAGTTCGGGCCCGTCCCGCCGGTCGCCCCGCCCGCTCCAGGCCGTGTAGCCGTCGGGCCGCACGAGCACGGCGGTGGTGCCGAGCGGCTCGTCGGCCGTGGCGGTGACGACGTCCACCCGGTCCTGCCAGGGAGCGGACGCCTCGCGCAGCCCGGCGTCGTCGGCGAGGTCCAGGAGCACCGGGCGCGCGGTGTGCAGCAGTCCGGCGAGGGTGGTGGTGCCCCCGGCGGTCTTCAGCGTGATGTCGGGGGCGAGCCGGCCGACCAGCGGGGCGTCCCGGCGCAGCCCCATGTCGTACACCAGCGAGGTGCCGGTGATCATGCTGCTGAGGTGGTCGTTGACCTCGTCGAAGTGCATCAGCTCCGAGAAGAGCTCGCGCAGCGCGTCGGTGCGCGGGGCCGGGTCCATCAGCGCGACCTGCGCGCGCACGTTGTGCAGGACGGCGGCCGCGTCGGGGTGGCGCTCGGCCTGATAGGTGTCCAGCAGGTCGGCCGGGGCGCCGCCGCGCAGCTGCGCGGCCAGCTTCCAGCAGAGGTTGAAGGCGTCCTGGAGACCGAGGTTGACGCCCTGTCCTCCCGCCGGGAAGTGCACATGGGCCGCGTCCCCGGCGAGCAGGACCCGGCCGTGGCGGTAGGTCTCTGCCTGGAGCGCGGCATCGCTGAAGCGGGTGAGCCAGGCCGGCGAGTCCATGGGGACCTCGCGGCCGGCGATGCGCGCGACCTCCCCGCGCAGCTCCTCCAGGGTGACCGGGGAGTGCCGGTCGGGGTGCGGGCCGCGGAAGTCGTACGTGCACACACGGCTGCGGCCGGACGGCAGCACCCACAGCAGGGTCCAGCCGTGGGGGGTGCGCTGCCACCCCGAGGGGGCGTTCCACGGATCGAGGAGGCGGACCTCGCCCATGAGGGCGGAGACCGTGGCGGGCGTGCCGGTGAAGGCGATACCGGAGAGCCTGCGGACCGCGCTGCGCGCGCCGTCCGCGCCGACGACCCAGCGGGCCGTGACCGTACGGGTGTCGCCGGCCGTGTCGCGCAGGACGAGCCGGACGTGGCCGCATTCCTGGTGGATGCCGATGAGCTCGCTGTCCCGTTCGATCCGGGCGCCGAGCGTACGGGCGTGTCCGGCGAACACCTCCTGGGCCCAGGCCTGCGGGCTGGCGATCATGGCCGGGCCCTCGTCGACCACCCGGGACAGGTCCAGGTCGAACAGCGCGCCGAAGTGGAAGCGGACCCGGCCCCGTTCGTCCCGCCGGGCGGGGGGTCCGGGCTGGACCGCGTCCAGGATGCCCCGCCGGTGCAGGAGTTGCGCGGTCCGCGCGTGCAGGGTGCTCGCCTTGGAGACGGGCGAGGGGGTGGGCAGCTTCTCGTAGACCGTCGCCCCGACCCCCAGGAGGGCCAGCTCTCTGGCCACCAGCATGCCGACCGGACCACCGCCCACCACGGCGACTTCAGTGTCGACGGTGGTGGGCACCGTCTCCCGGGGGCTCGCGGGCATGGCTGCTCCGTCTGTCGTCGGTGGTGGGGGGCGCAGGGTCAAACCCCGGGTGAACAGTCCGGGTTGCGCGGGCGGGGGGGCCGATGGCCGATTCTCGCGGCGGACGCCGGCGCGGCTCTCTGGCTCGATTCTTCAGCGGCCGCTGCGACAGTGCAGCGAGGAGAGCGGCCACCACGGCTTTCGACCTGTTCCTCTCCGGTCGCGCAGAGATCACGATGGAAGAGGTGTGTCATGTCAAGCATGCCGCTGAGTGGCAAGGCACTGCGCCTGGCACGGCTGTCCAGGCGGGGTGACGGGCGCTATCTGTTCGTCCCCCTCGACCACTCCGTGTCCGACGGCCCCTTCGTCAGCGGTGCGGGCTTCCGCGAGCTGGTGCGCGGCATCAGCGAGGGCGGCGCGGACGCGGTCGTCGTCCACAAGGGCCGGGCACGGATGATCCCTCCGGGGCTGCTCACCCGCACCGCGCTCGTGGTGCATCTGAGCGCCAGTACCGCCCATGCCCCGGACGTCGACGCGAAGGTGCTGGTCGGCGATGTGGAGGACGCCGTGCGGATCGGCGCGGACGCCGTCAGTGTCCACGTCAACATCGGTTCGCCCACCGAGGCGGCCCAGCTCGCCGATCTCGGCGCCGTGGCCTCGGCGTGCGACCGGTGGGGCATGCCCCTGCTGGCGATGATCTACCCGCGCGGGCCGCGGGTGGAGGATCCCGGCCAGCCGGAGCTGGTCTCGCACGTCACCAGCATCGCCGCCGACCTCGGCGCCGATCTCGTCAAAACGGTCTTCGCCTCGCCGACGCCCCGGATGTCGGAGGTCGTGGCGAACTCCCCGCTGCCGGTGCTGGTCGCCGGAGGCGGGGGCAGTGGTCGTCCCCTGCACCAGTTCGCGTCCTCGGCCCTGGCCGCGGGATGCAGCGGACTGGCTGTCGGGCGTCGGGTCTTCGCCGGCCCGTCCCCCCGGCAGACGGTCCGGGAGCTTGCCGAAATCGTCCATGGCCGGGTGCTCGCGACCGAGCCGACGCCGCCCTCACACATGGCAGGTGTGCTGTGAAATTCGCCTGGATCGACATCCGCACCGTCCGCGCCGAGCACCGGGAATCGGTGATCGACGCGGCCATCCACGCCCGGGTCGACGCCGTCGTCGACAGCGATGCCGCCACGCTGGCGACTTTGCCGAACACGGTCAAGCGGGTACTGGCCGGCGCCCCGCGCCCGGCCGATCAGCCCCTCGACGACGTGATCGTCCTCAACGAGATAACCGACAGCGGGCGGCTGGGCGAGCTCCAGGCCCTCCACCGCAACGGCCAGAAGGACACCGCCGGTCTGGTCAACGTGGTCGACGACCCGTCCCTGACGCTGGCCTGCGACACCGCGATCGCGCTGCCGTACACCGTCGTGGAGTTCAAGGACCCGACGAAGATCCCGCTGGAGATCGTGATCGCGGCGGCCGACAGTTCGCCGGGTCAGCTGATCTGCCGGGCCGACGACCTCGAAGAGGCCCAGGTCATCGTCGACGTACTGGAGAAGGGCTCGGAGGGCGTGCTCCTGGCGCCCCGGGACGCCAACGACGTCTTCGCCCTGGTGGAGATGCTCCAGGTGAAGACCCCGGCGCTCCAGCTGTCCACGCTGACCGTCGAGTCCATCGAGCATCTCGGGCTCGGGGACCGGGTGTGCATCGACACCTGCACCCACTTCGAGAAGGACGAGGGGATGCTCATCGGCTCGTACGCCCACGGGTTCATCCTGTGCGTGAGCGAGACCCACCCCCTGCCGTACATGCCGACCCGCCCGTTCCGTATCAACGCGGGTGCGCTGCACAGCTATGTCTTCGGGCAGGACAACCGCACCAACTACCTCAGCGAGCTCAAGGCGGGCAGCGCCGTCCTCGCGGTCGGCGCCGACGGCCGCACCCGTCGCATCGTGGTGGGCCGCATCAAGCTGGAGTCCCGGCCGCTGCTGAGCATCAGGGCCCGTTCGGCGGAGGGCGTCGAGGTCAACCTCATCGTCCAGGACGACTGGCATGTGCGGGTGCTCGGCCCCGGTGCCGCCGTGCTGAACGTCACCGAGCTGAAACAGGGCGACCAGGTGCTGGGTCATGTCGCGACCGACAAGCGGCACGTCGGCTGGCCGGTCGGCGAGTTCTGCGTCGAGAAGTAGGACCGGGGTCCGGTCCGGGGCCGCCGCGCGGGCCGCCCGGGACCGGACGCCGTCGCACGACGGACCGTCGGGCCCGTGGGAGGGGACCATGTCGCAACAGTCCTGGCCGGCTCCGCTGTCGTCGCTGGTACGCCGCGCCCGGGGCCCGGTGTGGGCCCAGGCCGGGCGGCCCGGCTCCGAGGTCGACGCGACCGCGCTCCGGGCCCGGACGGACCGGCTGGCGCACACCTTTCGCTGTCACGGCATCGGGCCGGGCAGCACCGTCGCACTGCACGGAACACCCAGCTTCACCCAGCTGTGGTCGCTGTTCGCGCTCTGGTCGCTGGACGCCCAGGTGGTGCTGCTGGAGCCGCGATCGGGGCGGGCGGAGCGCGAGGCGCTGCTGGAGCTGTGCGCTCCCCAGTACGTCATCACCTTCGGCGAGCTGTACGGGCGCGAGGACCTGTTCGTCGGTGAGTGCGAGGTGCTGGTACGCCGCAGGCGCACCGGCCGCCCGGCGCGCACCGGCCACTGCCTCGTGCAGTTCTCCTCCGGAACCACGGGGCGTCCCAAGGCCGTGGGCCGTACCGCGCGGTCGCTGCTGACCGAACTGGAGCGGCTGCGGTCCCTTCCCCGGATGCCAGGGGAAGGCGAGCGGGTCGCGGTGCTGGGGCCGGTGGCCCACTCCTTCTCCCTGGTCGCGGGGGTCCTGTACGCCCTCGACGCCGGCGCCACCGTGGTCTTCCCCACGGCGCAGACGCCGGGGGCGCTCGCCGACGCGGCCCGGGGGGCGCGGGTGGTGATGGGCGGCCCCCGGCATTTCGCGGCGCTGGCCCACGCGGACGAGCGGCTCACCCTGCCGGATCTGCGGCTCGCCGTCTCCGGCGGGGACGTGCTGGACGCCGGGGACGCCGGGGCCTTCGCCCGGCGCTACGGCGTGCTGGTGGGCCAGGGGTACGGGACGACGGAGACCGGCATGGTGTCCACGGATCTGTCCGGCGCGGCCGGGCCGGGGGCGATCGGTACGCCCGTGCCCGGTGTCCGCATCCGCCTCCTCGGTGGCGTCCTCGGTGTCCATCTCCCCGAGTCCCCCTATCTGTACGAGGATCTGCCGCCGCACGACGGCTGGCTGTCCACGCAGGACCTGGTGGCCCGTGATCCGGCGACCGGCGTGCTGTACCTGCGCGGGCGGGTCGAGAGCCTCACGCCGGGCGGTGTCGACGCGCTGCGGATCGAGGCGGTGCTCCGGGCCCACCAGGACGTCACCGACGCCGTGGTGCTGGGGGCCGACCCTCCCCAGGCCCTGGTCGCGTGCGGGGACGGGCTGACGCGCACGGACCTGGCCGCCTGGTGCCACCGCTTCCTCGGCCCGTCCGGGGTCCCGCCGCGCTTCCACCTGGTGCCCGAACTCCCCCGCACGGCCGGCGGGAAGGTGCTGCGCGACCGCGAATGGCTGAACGGGCGCAGTTGGTTCAGCCGTCCTGCCGCGCGGCAGGACGGGCGGCGACAAGAGAGACGGGAGCGACGATGACAGGCGCCGTTGCGTACGGACGGGACGTCACCGGGGCGGACGAGGCCGCCCCCAACAGGCTGCACGCCCTGGCGGTCACGCGGGCCTGCCGGCTGATGGACGAGTCCGCGGCCCCGCCGAACCTCCAGGAACTGGCGCACTCCGCCGGATACAGCCGGTTCCACTTCCACCGGATGTTCAAGACGTTCACCGGGGTGACCCCGCACGCGTACGTGGCGGTCGTGCGGGCCCGCCGGGTCCGCCACGAACTGGCGCACGCCCCCACGGTGTCGGACGCCATCTACCGGTCGGGCTTCAACTCCAACGGGCACTTCTACTCCGCGTCCCCGGCGATCCTCGGCATGACTCCGCAGGAGTTCCGCTCGGGCGGTCGCGGGACCGTGATCCGGTACGCCTGCGCCCCGTCGTCGCTGGGCCCGGTGCTGGTCGCGGCGGCGGGCAAGGGCGTGTGCGCGGTGCTGGCCGCCGCCGGGGCGCCGGGCCGGGAGGTCCTGGCCCGGCGGTTCCCGCTCGCCCGGCTGACGGCGGGGGACACCGGGTTCGCCGCGCGGGTGCTCGCCGCGGTCCGCCGCGCGGAGCCGCCGGCGGCCGGCCGGGCCCTGCTGCCCGCGGATCTGCTGGAGGTGTGCCTGCACGAGCGGGTGCGCCGGGAGCTTTCGGGGCCCGGCGCGGCCGTCCGGGGCGCGGCGCCGGGCCCGTCCTGACTCAGCCGGAGCTGCCGAGGTTCCCGCGTACGCCCGTGAACCCCTCGAACGAGTCGAGGTCGGGGACGGTCCAGCCGTCCAGGTCGTACTCCTGGAGGCACCGCTCGGCGAAGCCCTTGTAGGCGGCCACCTGGCCGCTGGCCTCCTGCGCCTGGAGGATGTCGGTGCGCACCGCCTCGTGGTTGCCCGAGTAGTTGCGCTCGTACAGCTCGTGGCGGCCGCCGAACTCGGTGCCGACCGCGTCCCACAGGAGCTTCATGAGCTTGACGCGGCTCACCGCGTCGTGGCCGCCCGAGCCGCGTACGTACTTGTCCAGGTACGGGCGGATCTCGGGGTTCTTGAAGTCCTCGGCGCCGGAGGTGGTGTAGATCAGTCCGCTGGCGACGTCCTGCTGGATGATCTCCTTGATGCGGGGGTAGCCGATCGTCATGAACCAGCGGTAGGCCATGCCGTAGTCGAGGCGGGGCAGCAGTGCGCCGTTCTTCCATTCCTGGGGGTTGCGGGCCGCGGCGTCGCTCAGGGCCCAGAACATGTTCCGCCAGGCCAGCACCTCGCCGACCCGGGCCTGGACGCCCCGGAAGTCCTTGGTGCCGGTCATCTCGACCGCCTTGAGCAGCAGCCCGGCGATGAAGTCGATCTTCACGGCGAGGCGGATGGCGCCGTGGAAGGTGAGGCGCTCCAGGAAGCCGGACTGCGGGGCGAACCCGTTGACCCGGTCCACGTCCCCGTACAGGAAGACGTTCTCCCAGGGGATGAGGACCTTGTCCATGACGAAGATCGTGTCGTTCTCGTCGAACCTGCTGGAGAGCGGGTAGTCGAAGGGGGTGCCCATGACCCCTGCGGTCGCGGCGTACGACGGGCGGCAGATCAGCTTCAGTCCCGGCGCGTCCATGGGGACGGTCGCGACGAGTGCGAACTCCTTGTCCTTCAGCGGCAGTCCGTAGTGCGAGACGAAGTTGAAGTGGGTGATCGCCGATCCGGTGGCGACGACCTTGGCGCCGCTGACGATCAGCCCGTTGTCGGTCTCCTTCTCCACGTGGACGTAGACGTCCCTGACCTCTTCCGCGGGCCGGTTGCGGTCGACCGGCGGGTGGATGATCGCGTGGTTCCAGAAGAGGACCTTCTCCTGGGACTCGCGGTACCAGCGCCGGGCGTTCTCCTGGTAGGGCGCGTAGTAGTCGCTGTTGGCACCCAGGGTGCCGAGGAACGCGGCCTTGTAGTCGGGGCTGCGCCCCATCCAGCCGTACGTCATCCTCGCCCACTCCGCGATCGCCTCGCGGTCCTCGACGAGGTCCTGGACGCTGCGGGGGGTGCGGAAGAACTTGTGGGTCCAGCCGTCGGAGCCGGTGTCGGTGGGGGCGGTGAGGACGTCGCGCCGGGCCGGGTCGTGGAGGGCGTCGTAGAGCCGCGCGGTCATCAGCGCGGAGTTGCGGAAGGCGGGGTGGGACGTGACGTCCTTGACCCGGTCGCCGTAGAGGTGGATCTCCCGGCCGTCGCGCAGCGACTCCAGATACTCGTCGCCGGTCAGCGGGCGCGTCACCCGGCGCGGGGTGTCCGGGCCGCCGGCCGCTTTCGCCGCTTCTGCGGACTCGCCCTGCTCAAGCGTCATGTCGGTTTCCTTTTCGGGTCGATGAGTCCCCGTCGGGGGCGGGCGGTGAAGGAGGCCCGGCGTCAGCGGCGGGCGGATCCGAGACCGGCGGACGATCGCAGGGCGTGGAAGGCGCCGCTGTGGAAGACCAGGGGCTCGCCGCCCGGGGCGTCGAAGCTCAGCACCTCGCCGACGTACAGCAGGTGGTCGCCGCCGTCGTAGGAGGCCCATGGTCCGCAGGCGAAGTGCGCGACGGATCCGGCCAGCCGCGGCGCGGGGCCGGTGTCCTGCCACTCGACGTCCTCGTGGGGCGCATCGCTCCTGCCCGCGAAGCGGAGCGCGAGGTCGCCCTGGTCCGCCGCGAGGACGTTCACCCCGAACGGCCCGCCGGCCAGGAGCGCGCTCAGCCTGGAGCGCCGGTCCAGGGACACCATGACCAGCGGCGGCCGGAGCGAGACGGAGGTGAACGAGCTGACGGTGGCACCGTGCACCGTTCCCAGGTCGCCGTGCCGGATGGTGACGACGGTGACACCGGACGCGAACTGTCCCAGGCAGTCCCGGAAACTTCGCTCGCCTGCGCTCACGAGAATTCCTCCACATCGGGAATGCGAGTACATCGAAATGTGAGACACAAAGGAAATGCGCTGCACATTCCCCAGCGATACACGACCAGTGTCGCAGGGGCGCCTGAAGAATCAATCAAGGAAGTACCGCACCCCTTTTCGCACTTGACAGGAATACCGGCCGCAGTTTAGATGACCGAACAGCAGAGGTATTTCATCGAAGGGATCAGGTGTGAGAATCCAGGTCGATTTGAGCGATGCCATTCAGGACTATGTCGCCGATGTCTCCCTGCGTGAGCCCGACCTGCTGGCCGAACTGCGGGAGAAGACGTCCGAACTGCCTCTGCATCTGATGCAGATATCGCCCGAACAGGGTCAGTTCCTGTCGCTGCTGGTGAAGGCGATCGGGGCGAGGCGCACGCTGGAGGTCGGCGTCTTCACGGGCTACAGCCTGTTGTCGACGGCGCTGGCGCTGCCGGCGGACGGCTCCGTGGTGGCCCTGGATCTCGACGAGGGCTGGGCGGCGACGGCGCTGGAGTTCTGCGAGCGGGCCGGCGTGGCCGACAAGGTGGACTTCCGGCTCGGCGACGCGCGCGAGACCCTCGCGGCACTGCTGCGCGAGGAGGGCGCGCCGGGCTCGTTCGACTTCGTGTTCATCGACGCGGACAAGGAGGGCTATGCCGAGTACTACGAGGCGGCCCTGAAGCTGCTGCGCCCGGGCGGCCTGGTCGTGGTGGACAACGTGCTGTGGCACGGCGCGGTCATCGACCACGAGGTGCAGGACTCGGAGACGCGGGCGCTGCGCGAGTTCAACGCCAAGCTGCACGACGACAAGCGCGTGGAGCTGAGCCTGCTGCCGTTCGCGGACGGTCTGACCTTCGCGTTGAAGCGCTGACGCCGTCGCCGTCACGGGTCGCCGCGGCCCTCGCCCGCTTGCGTGGTGCGGGGGCCGCGGTCCGTTCACACGACGGTCAGGACGGCAGCTCGATCGACTGCCGGTGGCGGAAGACGTTCCTGGGGTCGTACGCCTTCTTGATCCGCTGGAGCCTGGGGTAGTTGCCCTTGTAGTAGAGCTCGTGCCAGGGGACCGAGGACGTGTTGTGCCGGGGGTCGCTGAGGTCGACGTCCGGGTAGTTGACGTAGCAGCCGTCGGTGACGCCGTCGGGGACGGGGACGCCGCCCGTCTCGACGTACAGGTCCTCGTAGAACTCCCGGATCCAGCGCACGGACGCGGCCTCGTCCGCCGGGTCGGTCCACCAGATCATCCAGGCCATCTTGAAGGCCGAGTCGCGGTGGGCGTAGGCGGTGGCGGTGGCGGGAACGGCGTTGGACTGCCCGCCGTGGGAGCTCAGCATCAGGGAGGCGGTCGGGTTGCCGAGGTCCTCGCGCGACAGGTGTTTGTAGAGCTTCCTGATATGCCGGGCGGGGAATGAAGCACGCATGTAGGCGGACTTGAAGTCGCCTTTCAGAGTGGGGTTGTTGGTCGTGGCGTTCGCCGTTCCTATGTACTGGGTCGCCTGCATCCACGGCAGGCGGCGCGGCTCCGCGAATTCCGGCATGGGCTTGAACTCGCCGATCGGCGTCACGGCCGGTCCGGTTCTGACTCCGACACCTCTGGTCACCGCGGCCATGAAGTCCGCGTGCAGTTTCTCGGCGCGGGGGACGGAGGCGTCGACCTGCGTGACGATATTGACGGCCCCGTTGGAACGGTGGTTGAGCGAGAGCAGGCTGCATATGGCGGAATTGGGGTCGTCCGGCTCGCTGTGGGCCACGTGCCAGTCCGCGAAGTTCTTCACCAGCCGGACGAAGTCGGTTTCCGTCAGGTCCTTCCAGGCCCAGGCGGCGGCGCTGATCAGCACCTCGGCGGGCGGCTTGGGCAGGAGGCTCTCGGGGGTGCGGCCCGGCGCGCCGGGGCTGCGGAACCAGTAGCGGGTGACGATGCCGAAGTTGCCGCCGCCGCCCCCGGTGTGCGCCCACCACAGATCGCGGTTGGGGTCGTCCTGCTCCCGGGTGGCCACGACCGTCCGGACCTTGCCGGAGGCGTCGACCACCACGACCTCCACCGCGTACAGGTGGTCGATGACCAGACCGTGCTTGCGCAGCAGCATGCCCCAGCCGCCGCCGCTGACGTGGCCCCCGACACCCACGGAGTAGCAGGTGCCCGCCGGGATCGTGACCCCCCACGGCCGGTACAGCCGTTCGTACACGTCCAGCAGACGTGCGCCGGCCTCGACGGAGAACGCGTGCATCCGGGGGTCGTACCCCACCGTGGCCATCTCCGACATGTCGACGATGACGTCGACGTCCGCGTTGAAGACGAAGTCCTCCCAGCAGTGGCCGCCGCCCCGGACCGTGATCCGCTTGCCCTTGTCCACCGCCAGCTGGACGACCTGGGCCACCTGCTCGGTCGTCTCGACCACATAGACGGCGTCCGGCGCGCCGACCCACCGCTGGTTCCAGCCGCGCACCAGGTCCGGGTAGCGCTTGTCGGCCGGGGTGACCGCCACGGCCGAGGCGGGGCGGGCGGCCGGGGCGGCGCCCGCGACCGGCTCGGCGGCGGTCGCGGTGCCCGCGGTCGCCGCCCCTCCGATGACGGCGGCGCCCGCCACGCCCGCGCCGGCCGTCAGGAATCTGCGCCGTTCAAAACCGTCTGTATCACGCACTTCTCAAGCCCTTCCCACGCGTCGGTGCGGATGATGCTAAGTGCCGTCCCGGGGCGGGGAACTCCAATTCTTGCGGTCTTTCGGCCGGCCCGGGGGAAAGATGAACACGCTTGACAGGCCGAGGCCGCCTGGCTCTAATTATCGCCACGTCGGCCGAAACATGACGCGAGCCCGCCGGCCCCACGACAAAACGTCCGTGGGCACCGGCAATCCCCCCTCGCCGGAGGCGACTCCACCCTTGCGTATGCAATCGGGTGCCCCGCCGACATCCCCCCTCAGAACCTTACGTTCCGCTCATTCCCGCGGAACCACCGGGGACATCAGGGCGTCCCTGGAAACCAGCAATGTCTTTTTCGGCTTCGAGAAGGGTGAAAACGATGAAGCGGTCAACGGGTCTCGGGCGGCGGAAGTTCCTCACCGGCACCACGGCCGGCCTGGGCGGGGCGGCGTTACTCTCGGGCGGCGGAAACGCATTCGCCGTCACCGCGAAGCCCGGTCCGCGCGCGGCGGATCCGTCGATCGGTCCGGTCACGGTCACCCCGGCCGACCAGCAGTACCAGGATTCCGTCAGAGCGTTGAACGCCCGGTATGTGGCGCGCCCCGATTCGGTGCACTTCGTGGACGCCCCCGAGCAGATACCGGCCATCGTGGAGCGGGCCGTGAGAGAGGGGAAGCGGCTCAGCATACGCAGTGGCGGACACTGCCTGGAGGATTTCGTCTACAACGCCGATGTCCGGGCCGTGATCGACGTCTCGCACATGAACGGCGTGTACTACGACCCCGCTCGCCGGGCCATCGCGGTGGAGTCCGGCGCCACGCTGCTCGATCTGTACGAAACGCTCTACCAGGCCTGGGGGATCACCGTCCCCGGCGGCATCTGCTACTCCGTCGGTGTGGGCGGCCATGTCAGCGGCGGAGGCTGGGGCATGCTCGCACGCCGGGACGGCCTGGTCGTGGACCACCTGTACGCGGTGGAGGTCGTGGTGGTCGACGCCTCGGGCCGGGCCAGAACCGTACTGGCCACCCGGGAGAAGGACGACCCCCACCGGGAGCTCTGGTGGGCGCACACCGGAGGCGGCGGCGGCAACTTCGGTGTCGTCACCCGCTACTTCTTCCGCTCCCCGGACGCCGTCGGCGCCGACCCCCGCACGCTGCTGCCCAAGCCGCCGGCCGAAGTCCTGCTCAGCGCGGTCTCGTGGCCCTGGGCCGGGCTCAGCGGGGACGGATTCGCGCGGCTGGCCCAGAACTACGCCTCCTGGCACGTCGCCCACGGGGCGGCGGACAGCCCGCAGCGCTTCCTCACCAGCTTCCTGATCCTCAACCACCAGGCCAACGGCCAGATCGGGCTGGTCACCCAGGTCGACGCGGCGGCACCCGGCGCGCAGAGGATGCTGAAGGAGTACCTCGCGTACATGGGCCGGGGCATCCGCATCGGACGGGGCGCCCTCACCCGGCAGATGGGCGACATCGGCCCGATGCCGCAGTTCTCCGCCGCGCGCCGGCTGCCGTGGCTCCAGGCCACCCGCTTCGTGGGGACGACCAATCCGCTGCTCAACGACCCGACGCTGCGCGCCGAGTACAAGTCGGCCTACATGCGGGCCGAGTTCCCCCGGGCCCACCTCGACGCCATGCACAAGCACCTCACCCGGACCGACATCGCCAGCCCGAACCTGAACATCCAGCTGACGCCGTTCGGTGGCGCGGTCCGCGGGGTGGGCCACGACGCGACCGCGGCCGGGCACCGGGAGGCCGCGTTCAAGATGCTCTGGTCGGCGCAGTGGAACGACCCGGCGGACGACGCCACATACGTGGCGTGGACCAGGGAGAGCTATCAGGAGGTGTACGCGAGGACGGGCGGCGTGCCGGTGCCCGACGGCGTCACCGACGGCTGCTACGTGAACTATCCGGACGCCGATCTGAGCGATCCGCAGTACAACACGTCCGGTGTGCCGTGGCACGCGCTGTACTACAAGGACGCCTACCCGCGGTTGCAGCGGATCAAGAAGACGTACGACCCCAGGAACGTCTTTAGGCACCGGCAGTCCGTGGAGCTGCCGAACTAGCCCGCGCGCCGCGTCCCCTGCTGTTGTGCCCGGGCCCGGTGCGCCGGGGCCGGGCACGACAGCGCGCACGGGTCAGCGATGCCCCTGGGCCGGCTCGCCGCCGTGGAGGTGCGCCAGAACCTCTTCCGGCAGCTCCTCCAGCTCGGCCGTCTCGAAGGGCCGGCGCTCAAGATATTCGGGATTGCATCCCTGATAGCCGAGAAGCCGCGCGACGGGGGAAAGGACACCGTTGATCACCCGCTGCACCGGCCAGGGCCGGTCGGTGAACCGGAGCACATCGGAGAACTCGCTCATGGTGACGGCGCTCTGGAGCATATTGGGGCGCCCCTCCTTGTTCGTCTTGCCGTCCTGGGCGAGACCGAAGAGCTGCCGGCATATCAACTGCTCGAAACGGTCGGCCCGGTTGTTCAACTCGACGACGACAAACGTCTCTTCGGTCTCGCTGTGGGCGAACCAGCGGTGGACGGTGCCGGGAGGCACGAGAACACTCTGCCCGAGCTTGTCGAGAACGATGTCCCGGCCCGCGACATGCACGCGCAATTCTCCCCGTACGAGAATGAAGCGCTCCGAGCTGTAGGGGTGCGTGTGATATCCGGCTGCAAATCCTCCGGGTTCGACATACATGTCCATCACGGCGCGTTCGCCCTTCGTGCTGGCGGCCGGCGTCCGGATGACGAGTTTCTCCCGGCACAGCGGGTTGTAGTAGGCCTCGCCCGGGTGGACAGTCATGGCGTTCCTCCAGTGAATTCGGTGGTCCGAGCACTGTCGTGGAGCCGGTTGTCACGCACTCCCCACAGAGAGGATTTCGCAGCCGCCCTTTCCTGGCACCGCCATTCTTTGCTCTTTCACATGCGGGTTCCGCCACTGGCGTCGATGTGCTGACCCGTGATCCAGCGCCCGGCGTCGGTGGCGAGGAACGCCACCGCGTCGCCGATGTCCTCGGGCTCCCCGACCCGGCCGAACACGGACTTCGCCGCGGTCTCCTCCCACGCGTCCTTGTCGTGGCGCAGCCAGTCGGCGTTGGAGTCGGTGTCCACGTATCCGGGGGCGACCACATTGACCGTGATGCCCCGGGACCCCAGCTCCTTGGCGAGGATGCGGCTGAAGCTGTCGAGCGCTCCCTTGGTCGCGCCGTAGGCGATGACCTCGGGCAGGCCCAGGCGGGTGACCGCCGAGGAGATGTTGATGACCCGTCCGCCGTCACGGAGGCGGTCCAGCGCGTGCTGCACGATGAAGAACGGCGCACGGATGTTCACGGCGATCATCCGGTCGAAGTCGGCGACGGTGGCGTCCTGGAAGTGGTCCCGCAGCGCCACCGCGGCGTTGTTCACCAGGATGTCCACCCCGGTGTCCCCGTCGTCGGAGAAGGCCCGCCGCTGGACGTCGAACTCCGCCCAGAACCGTTCGGCGTCGCCCTCGTGGCCCAGTTCGGTGCCGAACGCGAAGGCCTGGCCGCCCGCCTTGCCGATGGTCTCGACGACCTCCTGCGCGGCCGCGGCGTTGGTCGCGTAGTGGACGGCGACCAGCGCGCCCCGGGCGGCCAGCCGCTCGGCGATTCCACGGCCGATGCTCCGGCTGCTCCCGGTGACGACAGCAGTCTTGCCCTTCAATGTCTCCATGAGAGGTCTCCGCTCAGGTCGATGAGAAGCCCGGGGCCGTGGAGCCCGGGACGGTGGGTCCGGCGCGGGATTCGATGGCACGGCAGCGCGTGGCGGGCCTCCAGCGGTACGCCGGGGGCCCACCACGCGGCCCGTGCCACCGATCCCGGGCCGCCGGGATCAGACGCTCTTGAGGAACCCTCCGTCGACGGCGAAGTCGGCGCCGGTCGTGCTCGCCGAGCGCGGCGAGGCGAGCAGGAGGATCGCGTCGGCGACCTCCTCCGGCGTGACGAGCCGCTTGGTGACCAGGTTCATCATCTCCGGGGCCACGTTCTCCATGACGTTGTCCCGGTCCGTTCCCGCCATCCCGGCGATCACGTCGGCCGCGCCGCCCTCGTCGGTCCACCAGGCGGTGAGCACCGGGCCGGGCGAGACCGTGTTCACCCGGATCCCCTGCGGGCCGAACTCCTCGGAAAGGACCTGGGTGAGGTTGGTCAGACCGGCCTTCGCCGCCCCGTACTCGGGGTTGGCGGGCGCGGGCTGACGGGCGAGGCCCGTCGAGACGTTGATGATCGAGCCCTCGCCCTGCTGGAGCATCTGCGGGATCGCGGCGCGGATCGCCCGGACGACGGCGAAGAGGTTGAACTCGAAGATCGCGCGCCATTCGGCGTCGTCGGCGTCGAAGAAGCCCGTACGGGGCAGCGTGATGCCGGGCGGCGGGCCGCCCGCGTTGTTCACCAGGATGTCGAGCCGGCCGAACTCCGCGATGGCGCGCTCGACCACCTGACCGGGCGCTTCGGGGTCCATGAGGTCGACCGAGGCATGCACCAGGTTCGGGCCGGCCAGCTTCTCGAGCTCCGGGGTGATCTTGCGGGAGGCGGCCACCACGCGTGCCCCCTCCTCGATCAGGGAGCGGGTGACGGCCAGGCCGATGCCCTTCGACGCCCCGGTGACGACAGCGACACGGCCGGAAAGCTTCAGGTCCATGAATGTCCTTCTGGTGATGGGCTCGCGTCCGGGGGCCGGGCGGAGCCGTTTCTTGCACTCTCATCGGTCTGAACACCGCGCCCCCCGAAGGGGTTGCACGCCCCGGCTCACCCCGGGAGCCCGGCCCCGCTCCACGTGGGTACGGACGGCCCCGCCGGTGGGCGGGGGTCGACGAGGTCGAGCGAGAGCCGCCATCGCGGCATCGACGGCGCGTCGAGGCGCGGATGGGCGGCGAGGATGTCGGTGTTGAGCTGCTGGATACGGGCGGAGGGCGATGCGCCGTGCTCGTCGCGCAGCGCGTGCCGCAGCCGGTGGAAGACGGTCAGGGCGTCCACCCGGCGGCCCGACCGGTACAGGGCGAGCATCAGCTGGGCGGCGAGCGTCTCGTCGGCGGGGTGCTCCAGCGACAGGGAGCTCAGTTCGCCGATCAGCGTGTGATGGCGGCCCAGGTCCAGGTCGGCGGATATGCGTCTGCTGAGCGCGTCGAGCCGGTTGCGCTCGACGACCGCGATGGCCGCGTGGAGCAGCGGCCCGATGGGCACGTCGACCAGGATCTGACCGCGCCACCGCTGCTGTGCGGCGCGCAGTTCCCGGGCACCGCGGCTCAGCGCACCGCAGTCCAGGCTGTTCCGGGCGGAGCGGACCTCGTCCTCGTACACGTCCAGGTCCAGTTCGCCCGGCTCGACCCGCAGGACGTAGCCCTGGTCGCGGGTGGTCAGCTGGCCCGGTCCGGCCGGGCCGGGCGAGGCGCTGTTCGGCCGTCCGCCGAGTGTGCGGCGCAACTGCATGACGTAGGTGTGCACAGCCGCGACGGCGCTGGAGGGCGGGCTGTACTCCCAGAGCTCCTCGACAAATTGCGACATGGACACAACATGATTGGCGTTCATCAGCAGCAGCGCCAGCATCTGGCGCTGCTTGGGGGCGCTGGGAGTCCGGTCGATTCCGTCGTCGACAACAGAGAGCGGGCCGAGCACACAGAAATCCATGGATCCTCGTATTCGTCGCGGCCGCCGGGAGATCATCCCGTAAGTGGTCGTAGCGAAAACCTCTGCGGTCGGTACGCGGAGGCCGTTCCGCCGTGTTTCCCGAGAATATTTCCGTGTTTCAACAAACGTGGGCGCGGCGCGATCAGCCCGCTCCGGACCGGATTTCAGCGGAATTCACCAGAACGCTTCACGCCGGCCATGCCCCGTCACCAGATCCAGCAGGGTTCCGGGATCGGCGGGCGGCCGCTCGCCGCGCCAGGCCACATGCCCGTCGGGCCGGACGAGCACCAGCCCCGGCCCGTACAGCTCGCGCGCCGCCCCGTCGGGGAGGTCCAGCCGGGTGAGCGGCACCCCGCGGTCCCGCGCGGCGCGGGCCAGGGCGCCGGAGTCCGCCACCCGGTCGCCCACCCGCAGCAGGGTGAAGCCGGTACCGAACCGGTCGAAGAGCGAGCTGCCGGGGCCGTGTACGTCGTCGAGCCAGAGGTGCGGCGCCCGGCCGCCGGGTACGGCGGAGGGGGTGTACGAGACGAACGCGTCCGGGGGCGGGGTGCCGCCGCCCGCGTCGATGACCGGCGAGCCGTCGTAGCGCGCCCCGAGCTGGACGCCCAGCGTGTCCAGGGTGCGTCGGCCGTACTCGGCGAGCGCCAGCCCGGTCTTCTCCCGGGCGGCCCGGCCCTCGGCCGAGTCGTCCTCCAGGGCGGCGGGCCGCTCGATCGCGCCGAGGCCGACGGCCAGTTCGCGGGCGGCGGCGGTGTTGCGCAGCGCGACCGGCCGGCGTTCTGCCTCGTAGGAGTCGAGCAGGCGCGGGCCCGCCCAGCCCTGGACGGCGGCGGCCAGCTTCCACGCGAGGTTGGCGGCGTCGTCGACGCCGGTGTTCATGCCGAAGCCGCCGTTGGGCGTGAACAGATGGGCGGCGTCGCCCGCCAGCAGGACCCGGCCGTCGGAGAACCGCTCGGCGACCAGGGCCGCCCCGGCCGTCCAGGGCCGGTGGCCGAGCACCTCCACCGGCAGGTCGGCGCCCGCCGCCCGCCGCACGAGCCGCACCAGCTCCGGGGCGTCCACCGTGTCCGGGTCCACGGAGCTGGTCAGCAGGAAGAACTCGTCCACGCCGTTGAGAGCGATCAGATTGAGCGCCAGTTCGCCGTTGAAGACCCAGTTGCTCCAGGCCGCGCGGTCCCCGAGGAACTCCCCGTACAGGGTGGGGACACGCAGGTGCGCGGCGGTCGCCCGGCGGCCGAGGACATCCTGGTCGAGGGCGCCCTGCCCGCTGTACGAGATGCCGAGGCGCCGCCGGACGAAGCTGCGGCCGCCGTCCGCGCCGACCGCGTACCGGGCGTGCCAGGTACGCGGGCCCGCGGGACCCTCGGCGCTCACCACGACCCGGTCCGCCCGCTGTTCGAGGCCGGTGACCGTGGTGCCGAAGCCGAGGGTGATACGGGGACGGGTGCGGGCGTGGTCGAGCAGCAGGCGCTCCACGTACATCTGGTTGGCCCGGTGCATCGGTTCCGGCACCTGGTCGGTGCGGGCCGCCGTGGCCGTCCGCGCCCGCACCTGTCCGGAGCCGGGCCACGGCAGCAGGCACAGGCCGTGGCCGCCGTACCGGGTGGAGAAGGAGATCCCGGCGTCGTGCCCGGCGGGAAGGCCCAGGGCCCGGACGCGGTCGGCGAGGCCCAGGGTCCGGTAGTGCTCCATGGTGCGGGCGTTGTGCGTGCTGCCCCGCGGTGTGTCCGGCACCGATTCCCCGGAGTTGAGGACCACCGACCCGACGCCGTACCGGTCGAGGAGGAGAGCGAGCAGGAGTCCGACGGGACCGCCCCCCACAATGACGATCGAGGTCGTCGACGATCGCTCCATCCGGCAATCCTCCAGCCGTAGTCCCGGTGCGTACGGCGAATGCGCCGTACGAATGCGTCCTTGCACGGTGGTTATGCTCAGGGCCTTTGCCCAACTGCCGTCGGACAGACTCCCAGCGGTGCCTGAAGGATGGAGCGAGATCACCCGGCACCGGTACTGCCGATTACCTGACGACCTGCGAAATCGCGTCCGTGGACCGAATCTTTAGAAGGATCTCACAGACTTCCCAGGGCCGGGGTGGCAATCGTCCACCGGGCACCCCGGAACACCGCCCTCCATAATGCGGCTCTCCCTGCGGAGCGAGAGGTAGTTCTATGTTCCTCTTCGGTACACACCGGTCCCCGGCCCAGCGCCTGCGGCTTTTCGCCGACCGCGGGCTGGGCGCCGGGAACTTCTTCTGGCATGCCTGGAAGGTCGCGTCCGACCGCGACCGGCCGCTGCTCTTCCACCCCGACGTGGCCTCCCCCTCCTGGTCGGAGGAGAAGCTGGTCGGCCTGTCCCTCGACGACATCCGCGTCGCCGCGATCCGGTACGCGAACTGGTACCGCGCGCGGGGGGTGACGGCCGGCAGCCACGTCGGCGTCATCACCGGGCACGGGCTGTTCGGACTGATCCACCACATCGCCCTCACCGGACTGGGCGCGGCGGCCGTGCACTGCAATCCGCGGATGGAACCGGCCACCGCGGCCGAGTACTTCCTGCGCACCGAGTCACAACTTGTGGTCGGCGACACCGTGTTGCTGGACGCGTGCGCCGAGGCGTGGGAGGCCGCCGGGGCGAAGGACACGCCCCGGCTCCAGGACATCCACGTCCTGGACGCGACCGCCCGCTTCCCCGCGCGGCCGCTGCCCGGGTTCCCGCACCGGCACTCCGCCGACGACCTCGTGATGATCTCCCACTCGTCGGGCACCACCGGGCGGCCCAAGGCGCCGGTGTTCCACCACGGTTCGTTCTTCGTCGGCAAGCGGGAGCGGCTGTGGACCTTCCCGTCGCTGCGCTCCGACCGGCTGCTGACCGCCCTGCCGCACAGCCACTCGGCCGGCATCAGCTACCTGAGCATGGCGATCCTGCTCGGCATCCCCACCCTGATCCTGGACAACGCCGACGGCGAGAAGGTCGTCCGGGCCATCAACGCCTTCCACCCCAGCACCGTGCTCGGCTTCCCGCTGACGCTCGCCGAGATCGACGCCGACCGGATCCGTCCGGAGGCGGCCCAGCACATCCGGCTCTGGAACGGCATGGGCGACGCCTCGCACGAACGCCATGTCCGTCCGCTGGTCGCACTCGGCAGCCGGGGCCACGGGGCGAAGAGGACCGCGGGCTCCGTCTACCTGGACGGGCTCGGCTCCTCCGAGATGGGCATGGTCCTCTTCAAGCAGGCCTACACGGCGCAGACTTCGCGGTACGGACGACTGATCGGCACCCCGGCCCGGGTGGTGCGCGGCGCGGCCGTGCTGGACGCGTCGGGCCGCGAGGCGCCCGCCGGTCAGGCCGGGCGCCTGGGGGTCCGCACCCCCAGCGTCACGCCCGGCTACTGGGACGACCCCCGGCTGAACGAGGAATCGCTGGTCGACGGCTACTTCCTCACGGGTGACATCGTGCGCCGGGACACCGAGGGGCGCTGGTACCACCTGGACCGCACCCCCGACGTCATCAAGTCCGCCGACGGCGAGGTCTACAGCCTTCCGCTGGAAGAGGTCGTCCTGCTGACCACCGGGGCGCTGGACGCGGCGGTGGTGGCCGTCGACGGCCCCGGCCCGGCGGACGCGTCGGTGCCCGTCGCGGTCGTCTACCACGCCGACGACGTCGAGCGGGTGCCCGCGGATGTGCTGCGGGTCTGCAACGAGGCCCTGGACCGGGCGGGCCTGGCCCGGCTGCACGGCCTGGTGCTGGCCGCCGGACGGGACGAACTGCCGGTCGGGGTGACCGGCAAGGTCCTCAAGCGCCGGCTGCGCGAGAAGCACCGCCGACTGCTCCACGAGCCGCCCACCGGCGCCGTGGCCGTGGCCGACGGTTCCGCGCACACCGGCTGACCCCTCCGAACGGCCCTTCACCGTCCCGTCCCACAGAAAGGCCCTCCCCCATGGCCGACCGGAGCGCAGCCCGCCGGGTCATCGACATCGTCACCGGCGCCTGGCAGTCCCAAGCCCTGTACGCGGCCGTGGCGTTGGGCCTCGCCGACCACATCGCCGCCGGACACCTCACCGACGAGAAGCTGGCGGCGGCGGCCGGAGCCGACGAGGACGCCGTCACACGGCTGATGCGGCTGCTGACGGCCATGGAGGTCTTCGGGGGCAACGGGCGCGACGGCTACCGTCCGACCGCCGTCAGCGAGTGCCTGCGCGAGGGCGCCGACCAGTCCATGAGCGACATGGTCCGCATCTACGGCGAGGAGTTCCACCGGGCCTGGGGGGCGGTGGTCCCCGCCGTCCGCAGCGGCACGTCCGGGTTCGCCCACGCCTTCGGGACCACGCTGCACGCGTACTTGCGCGACGAGCCGAGCGCGGGGCCGAAGTTCCAGCGGGCGATGAACGCGGGCAACGTGTTCTTCCCCGACGTCCTGGACGCCTTCGACTTCGGCGGGGCGAGGACCGTCGTGGACGTGGCCGGCGGCAGCGGATCGCTGCTGGCGACGGTGTTGCGGGCCCACCCCGGGGTGCACGGCGTCCTCTTCGACCAGCCGCACATGCTGCCGATCGCCACCCGGTACCTCGACGAGGCCGTCGGCCCCGGCCGCTACGCGACACGGGGCGGCGACATCTTCCACGAGGTGCCGGGCGGCGCCGACGTCTATCTGCTCTCGCGGGTCCTCCAGGACTGGGACGACGAGCACTGCGTACGGCTGCTGTCCACCGTCCGCCGGGCCATGCCCGACTCCGCGCGGCTGCTGATCGTCGAGCGGGTCATCCCCGAGGACGGATCGCACCTGCTGCCGCTGCTGTGGGACCTCCATCTGCTGATGGCGGCCGGCGGCCGGGAGCGGACCGGGCCGGGCTACGCGGCCGTACTCGGCGCGGCCGGGTTCCGGACGGAGTCCGTGCACCCCCTCGCACTGGAGACCAGCCTCCTGGTCGCCGCCCCGGCCTAGGCCCTGTCGTCGAACTGCCGCCTGCCGCGCGACGACGGCAGTTCGACGACAGGACCTTGGAGGCCCGGCCCGGCGGACCGACTGTGCGGCCCCTTCGAGACGTAACGGAGAATCCGGATGAGCAGCGGGCACCTCGCAGTCTGCATTGTCGGTGCCGGGCCCCGCGGCCTGGCCGTGCTGGAGAGGATCTGCGCCAACGAACGGCAGACCGCCGCCCGCACGGCGGTGACCGTTCACGTCGTGGACCGGGCCAGACCCGGGCCCGGGCGGGTCTGGCGGACCGACCAGTCACCGCATCTGCTGATGAACACGGTGGCCTCGCAGGTCACCGCGCACACCGACGCCAGCGTGGCGATGGAGGGGCCGGTCCGGGCCGGGCCGAGTCTGTACGAGTGGGCCGTCTCCCTCGCGGAGAACGGGAGTCCGCGGTCGGCCGCGTCCGGCCGTGAGGCCGGGTTCCTGGCCGAGGCGGCGTCCCTCGGCCCGGACTCGTACCCCAGCCGGGCGCTGTACGGCCGCTATCTGGAGGAGGCCTTCGACCGTACGGTGGCGACGGCCCCCGGCCACGTCCGCGTCGTGACGCACCGGTCCCTCGCCGTCGCGCTCGACGACAGCACGGACTCCGAGGCGCAGACGCTCACCCTCGCGGACGGCACCCGCATCACCGGCCTGGACGCCGTGGTGCTCGCCCAGGGCCATGTCCCGGCCGAGAACTCGCCGGTCGAGGAACGCCTGGCCCGCGAATCGCGGGCGCGCGGCCTCGTCCACATCCTGCCGGCCAACCCCGCGGACGTGGACCTGTCCGCCGTCCGGCCCGGCGAGGCCGTGCTGCTGCGCGGTCTCGGGCTGAACTTCTTCGACCACATGGCGCTCCTCACGCTCGGCCGGGGCGGACGCTTCGAACGCTCCGGCCCCCGTCTGGTCTACCGGCCCTCGGGCCGTGAGCCGCGCCTGTACGCGGGTTCCCGGCGCGGCGTCCCGTACCACGCGCGCGGCGAGAACGAGAAGGGCGCGCACGGCCGCCATCTGCCGGTGCTCCTCACCGAGGAGGCGATCGCCCGGCTGCACCGGCGTGCCGTGGACGGTGAGCGTCTGCACTTCGGCACCGACCTGTGGCCGTTGATCGCGAAGGAGGTGGAGAGCGTGTATTACACCGCTCTGTTGCGCGCGCGGGGCGAGCGGCCGGGGGCCTGGTCCGGGGGCCGGCCGGGGGTCGAGGAGTTCACCGCCCGCTATCTGGCGGCTCCCCCGGGCCGGGCCGAACAGGAGCTGCTCGACGCGTACGCCGTCGCTCCCGGCGATCGCTGGGACTGGGAGAGGATCTCCCGGCCCTACGGCGACCGGGTGTTCGCCGGCCGGGACGACTTCCGCGACTGGCTGCTCGGGCACCTGGCCCGGGATGTCAGCCAGGCCCGTGCGGGCAATGTGAGCGGGCCGCTGAAGGCCGCGCTGGACGTGTTGCGGGACCTGCGCAACGAGATACGGATCGCGGTGGACCACGGCCGCGTCGAGGGCAACTCCTACCGCGACGACCTCCAGGGCTGGTACACGCCGCTCAACGCGTTCCTGTCGATCGGCCCGCCCCTCTCGCGCATCGAGGAGATGATCGCGCTGCTGGAGGCCGGGGTCCTGGACGTCCTGGGGCCCGGGATGAGCGTGGTCATCGAGAGCGGAAGCCAGGAATCCGGAGGCGGGGCGTCCTTCGTGGCGGCCTCCGACCGGGTGGGCGGACCACCGGTGCGGGCCGCCGTGCTGATCGAGGCCCGGCTGCCCGAGCCGGACGTGCGGCGTACCCGCGACCCGCTGCTGGCCTATCTGATGGCCACCGGTCAGGCGAGCCCCTACCGCATCGACGGGGCCTGCGGCACGCGGTACGAGACGGGCGGCCTGGCCGTCACCGAGCGGCCCTACCGGGTGGTGGACGCCGAGGGGCGGGCCCATCCGCGCCGGTTCGCGTACGGCGTGCCCACCGAGGCCGTCCACTGGGTGACCGCGGCGGGCATCCGGCCGGGCGTCAACTCGGCGATCCTGGGGGACGCGGACGCCCTGGCCCGGACGGTGCTCCGGCTGGAGCCGGCGGGCGGCGCGGCGGACGCTCCGGCCGAGGACAGCGACTTCTCGCAGGCGCTGGCATGACGGCGGCCGAGCCGGGACCGGACGCCGGACTGCTCGTTCCGGTGTGCGCGGGCACCCCCGTCGAGGCGGCCGTCGACGACCGGGCGTGGCTCCAGGCCATGCTGGACGCCGAAGCGGCCCTGGCCCGCGCGCAGTCGACGCTGGGCACCGTGCCGCCCGGCGCGGCGGCCGTCATCACCGAAACGGCGCGGGCCGAACTCTTCGACGTACGGGCGCTGGCGCTGGCCGCGCGGGAGACGGCGAACCCCGTCGTGCCGCTGGTGCGCGAGCTGACCCGGCTGGTGGCACTGAGCGACCCGGCCGCCGCCGAGTACGTGCACCGCGGCTCGACGAGCCAGGACGTCTTCGACACCGGCGCGATGCTGGTGTCCGCCCGGGTGGCGCGACTGCTTCTGGCCGATCTGCGGCGCACCGCCGACGCGCTGTACGAGCTGGCCGCCGCGCACCGGGACACGCCGATGGCCGGCCGGACCCTGGCCCTGCACGCGGTGCCGACCACGTTCGGCCTCAAGGCCGCAGGCTGGCGCGATCTGGTGCTCGACGCGGCCGACCGCGTGGCCGGGGTGCTGGCGGGCGGGCTGCCCGTGTCGCTGGGCGGCGCGGCGGGCACCCTGGCCGGCTATCTGGAGTACGCGGCGATCGCGGCGGCGGGCGGCACATCCGCCGGGCTCGATCGCGGTGGGTATCTCGACGCCCTGAACGGCGCGTTCGCGGCGGAGACCGGCCTGGCGCGGCAGAGGACGCCGTGGCACTCCCTGCGTACGCCGGTCGCGGACCTGGCCGCCGCGCTCGCCTTCACCACGGGCGCGCTCGGGAAGATCGCCGTCGATGTGCAGTCGATGGTCCGCACCGAGGTCGACGAGGTGGCCGAACCGGCCGTAGCGGGCCGGGGCCGCTCGTCGGCCATGCCGCACAAACGCAATCCGGTTCTCGCCACTCTGATCCGCAGCGCGGCGCTCCAGGTTCCGGCGCTCGCGGCCGGGCTGACCCAGTGCATGCTCGCCGAGGACGAGCGCTCGGCGGGTGTCTGGCACGCGGAGTGGCCGCTGCTGCGCGCCTGTCTGCGGCTGGCCGGCGGTGCGGCCCACACCGCCGTCGAACTCGCCGAAGGGCTCGTGGTCAGGCCGGAACGCATGCGCGGCAACCTGCGGCTGACCGGGAGCCAGATGGCCTCCGAACGGGTCGCCGCCGCGCTGGCGTCGGGGCTGGGCCGAAGCCGGGCCCAGGAACTGCTGGCCGAGGCCTCCGCGACGGCCCGGCACACCGGCCGCCCGCTGGCGGAGGTGCTCGCCGCGCTTCCCGGGGTGGCGGCGTGCCTGGACCCCCGGGAGCTGTCGGTCCTGCTGGATCCGCTCGGCTACACCGGGGCGGCCGGCCCGCTGGTCGACCGGGCGCTGGAGCGTCCCGCCGGTCCGGCCTGACCTGCGGGGCACCCGGCAGCCCCACCAGCCCTTTCCGTTCCCGACCCCTTCCCGACGCACCGCATCGCGAGGTCCAAGGAGAAGCCGCCGTGCGCATCGCCGTGACCGGTTCCATCGCCACCGACCATCTGATGGTCTTCCCCGGACGCTTCGCCGATCAGCTGGTCAGCGAGCACCCGGCCCGGGTCTCGCTGTCCTTCCTCGCCGACTCGCTGGAGATCCGCCGGGGCGGTTCCGCCGCCAACATCGCCGTCGCCCTCGGCCGGCTGGGCCTGGGCCCGGTGCTGGCCGGCGCGGTCGGCGCGGACTTCGCGGGCTACCGGGCCTGGCTGCACGACAACGGCGTGGACACCGAGCTGGTGCGGATCAGCGAGTCGCTGCACACCGCGCGCTTCGTTTGCACGACGGACGCCGACCAGAACCAGATCGCCGCCTTCTACTCCGGCGCGATGGCCGAGGCCCGGGAGATCACCCTCGCCTCGACCGCGCGCCGGGTCGGCGGCATCGACCTGGTGGTGATCGCGCCCAACGACCCCGAGGCGATGCGCCGCCACACCGACGAGTGCCGCCGGCTGGGGCTCGACTTCGCCGCCGACCCCTCCCAGCAACTCGCCCGCCTGGACGGGAAGGAGACCCGCCGCCTCGTGGACGGGGCGCGTTTCCTCTTCACCAACGAGTACGAGGCCGCCCTGCTCCTGAAGCGGAGCGGCTGGTCCCACCGCGACGTCCTCGCCCGGGTCGGCACCTGGATCACCACCCGGGGTGCCGACGGCGCCACCGTCGCGCGCACCGGCGGGCCGGCCCTGCGGATCCCCGCCGTCCCCACCGAGAGGCCGGCCGACCCGACCGGGGTGGGCGACGCCTTCCGCGCCGGGTTCCTGGCGGGCGTGGGCTGGCACTGGCCGTACGAGCGCGCCGCCCAGTTCGGCTGCGCGATGGCCACCACGGCGCTCGAAGCGGTGGGGCCGCAGGAGTACACGCTTTCCCTGGCCGGCCTCCTCCACGGGATCGGACAGGCGTACGGGCCGACAGCCGCGTCGGAGATCGAGGAGCGGCTGGCCTGCGTGCGCGCGTGAGTTGCCGGCCGTCGCCGGGGCAACACCCCGACGGCGGCCGGCTCAGAACGGCTCGATTCGTTTCCATGGAATTGACGTGCCCGAAACCGGGTACCTAACGTCGGCCATCGCGAGTACCTGAGTCTCCCGAAGATACGGAGAAGGCAATGGAAATGGGCGTTTTAGGTTCGTTGGTGCTGGTCAGCGGCCGGGTCGACCTGACCCCGAGCGCGCCGAAGCCGCGCCAGCTGCTCGCCTTCCTGATGCTCAACGCGAACCGCATGGTGCGGGCCAGCGACTGCATCAAGGAGTTATGGGACTCCCATCCTCCGAAGAGTTCGATGTCCACGCTCCAGACCTACGTACTCCACATAAGACAGGCCCTCCGCTGCACAGCGGCCGAAGTCCACGGCCGGACCCTGGTCACCCAGAACCACGGCTACCAACTGAATGTCGCACCGCACTCCTTCGACCGGTTCCGTTTCGCGTACATGGACCGGCTCGGCCAGGAGGCCGCGGCGGCGGGCCGCTTCCAGCAGGCGTCCGACCGGTTCTCCGAAGCCCTCGCCCTGTGGCGGGGCCCCGCGCTCCAGGACGTGCGGACGGGCCCCCTCAGCCGGACCCATCTGGTCGAGCTGGAGGAGACACGCAAGTGCGTGCTCGAACGCCGCATCGAGGCGGACCTGCGGGTCGGCCGGCACCGTGAGCTCCTGGACGAACTCGCCGCCCTGGCCGTCCAGCACCCGACGCACGAGAACATCCACGCCCAGTACATGCTCGCCCTGCACCGGTCAGGGTACCGGCCGCGGGCGGTCACCGTCCACCACATGCTGAGCAGCGCGCTGCGGGACACCCTCGGCATAGAGCCCACCCCGCGCATGCAGGACCTCTACGAGGCCATCAAGTCCGGCGCCCCCGAACTGGACGTTCCGGCGCTCACCCCCCGGATCGTGTGAGCACTCCACGGCCGCTCCGGGCCCGCGGCTTCGCCACCCTGGCAACCCTCTTCATCGGGACGGTGTTTCCTCAGTGATGGACGACGAGGCGAAGCAGCTGACCGAATTACTCGCCACGGATCTGGACGGCGGTTTCACCGAGCTGGTCCGGATCCACGCGCAAGTGGTTCACATCTTCCTGTTGCGGGTGACCGGGTCCGCCGCGGAGGCGGACGACCTGGGACAGGACACGTTCCTGCGTGCCTACACGGCGCTGCGGGGCTACTCCGGCGACCGCCGGAGGGCCCTGCTGCCGCGGGCGTGGCTGCTGACCATCGCGGCCAACGTGTGGCGCAACCACGTGCGCACCAGCGTGCGGCGCCCGGTCTCGGCGATGCGGGTGGAGGACGCGGAAGACCTGTGGAGCGACGGGAGGCCCGGGCCCGAGGAGCGGGCCGCGACGGCGGAGGACCGCGGCAGGCTGGTCGAGGCGTTGTCCCAGCTGCCGGAGATCTACCGCGTACCGGTGGTGCTCCGGCATGTGATGGGCCTGAGCTACGGGGAGATGGCTCAGGTGCAGGGGTGCCCGGTGGGCACGGCGAAGGCACAGGTGTCCCGAGGTCTGCGTCACCTGCGCCGGCTGCTCGAACCGCAGGAAGCGGTGCGGAAGGATGTGGCGATGTGAACCACGACAACGAGGAGGCCTTCTCCTCGTCCGGCGACCTGGGGCTCCGGCTGGCCGCCCTGGGTCCGCGTGGAGCGACCACTCCGGAGGACTTCGCCCTGCGGGTCCTGCGGCGCGCGGGCATCTCGCGGAGCCGCTACGACACGTACGTACGCCTGGAGACGGCCGCGGGCGGGCTGTTCGTCGCCTTCGGTCCGGAGGCCGTCACGGGCGCCGAGCTGGAGGCCCGGCACGGCCCGGGGCGGGAGCGTCTGACGCCGCAGTGGTTCGAGGAGTCGCACCGCCGTCGCGTCGGCCGCTCCGCGATCCCCACCGACCGGGCGCCGGCCGGTCTGCGGCCGGCCCTGCGCACCGGCCGGGCCCGGCACCTGGCGATCGACCTGTCGGGGCTGCCCGTGGACGAACGTGCCGTGCTGGAGGCGGTGCGCTCCATTCCGCCGGGCCAGCTGCGCCCCGTCAGCTGGATCGCGCGGGAGGCGGGGCTGCCACCGGGGCCGGACGCGCGGGCGGTGGTCCGCTCCCTCGCGAGGAACCCGGCGACCGTGCTCGTCCCGTGCCACCGCGCGACCCACGACGACGGCACGCCGTGCGACGCGGCGTACGCCCGCGAGGCCGGTGACGCGCTGCGCGGCGCGGAGGGCATCGACATGGTCACGGTGCGGCAGTGGGCCCGGGGCGGCGACACGCTCCTCGGCAGCGACACCACCCATATCTACTGCCATCCCACCTGCGCGCACGCCCGGCGGATCACCCCGGCGCACCGCGTCCCGTTCCGTACGGCCAGGGACGCCCACCGTGCGGGCTACCGGGCGTGCAAGAGCTGCCGCCCGGTCGCTGCCTGACCCGGCCCGGCCGGGCCGGCACCACCCCCGACGACCCACGGAGTACCCACCATGCCCAGGAGCGCTTCCGCAGCCGGACGGACCGGCACGAGCGCCGTGTCGCTCACCGTCCTCCCGACCCCTCTCGGCGACCTGAGACTCGCCGCCACCGCGGACGCGCTGGTCTACTGCGGCTTCCAGCCCCTGGCCGTGGTCCGGAGCCGGCTCGCCCGTGCCGGTCTGCGGGAGGCCGGACAGGACGGTCAGGCCGGACAGGACGGTCAGGACGGCGCGGGTGCGCGCCGGGCCGTCCTCGACGAGGCCGGCGCCCAGCTGGACGCGTATCTCACCGGGCGGCTGCGCTCGTTCGGCCTCCCGCTGGACCTGTGCCTGGCCACTCCGTTCAGCCGGGAGACGGTGTCGAGCCTGGAGGCGTTCGTCCCGTACGGGAGTACGGCGACGTACGGCGCGCTGGCCCGGGCGCTGGACCGGCCGCGCGCCGCCCGGGCCGTGGGCACCGCGCTCGGCGCGAACCCCCTGTGCGTGGTGCTGCCCTGCCACCGCGTCGTGGGATCGACGGGAACGCTCACCGGATACGCGGGCGGGGTCGACGCCAAGAAGTACCTCCTGGCGCTGGAAGCGGGCGACCACCCCGGCGACGGCGGCCGGTGACCGGCCGCTGAGCGCGAGCCCCGGCGTACCGGCACCGCGTCACGACGAGTCGCGGACCACCAGCTCCGTGGGCAGGACCACCGAGGGGCGCTCGTCGCCCGGGGCGCGGCCCGCGATCTCGTCCAGGAGGAGCTGGGCCATGCGGCGGCCCATCTCCTCTATGGGCTGACGGACGCTGGTGAGGGCCGGGTGCATATGGCGGGCGACGACGGAGTCGTCGAAGCCGACCAGGGCCACGTCCTCGGGGATGCGGCGGTCCGCCTCGCGCAGGACCTGGCGGGCACCGGCGGCCATCACGTCGGAGGCGACGAAGACCGCGTCCAGCCCGGGGCGGCGGGCCAGGAGGTCGCGCATGGCCCCCGCGCCGCCCTCCTCGGTGAAGTCGGCGGGGGCGATGAGGCGTTCGTCGGGGGCCAGCCCGGCGGCGGCGACCGCCGCGCGGTAGCCGTCCAGGCGGCGCTGGGCCCCGTACACCTCCAGGCGGCCGGTGATCGTGGCCACCTGGCGGCGGCCCCGGGAGACCAGGTGCTCCACGGCGGCCCGCGCGCCCTCGAAGTTGTCGGAGTCGACCGAGGGCAGCGTCTCGGCCGCGTGCCGGGCGCCGCTGATCACACACGGCATGCCCAGCTGCTCCAGGAGTTCCGGCAGCGGGTCGTCCGCGTGCACGGCGACCAGGAGGACCCCGTCGACGCGGTGGGCGGTGAGGTACTGGGCGAGGCGGCGGCGCTCGCGGTCGTTGCCGACGAGGGTGAGGAGCAGTTGCATCTCGGTGTCGGCCAGGGCGGCCCCGACGCCGCGCACTATGGCGGAGAAGTACGGTTCGGCGAAGAAGCGGGTCTCCGGCTCGGGCACCACCAGGGCGATGGCGTCGGTGCGGTTGCCCGCCAGGGCGCGGGCGGCGCGGTTGGGGACGTATCCCAGCTCGGCCACGGCCGCCTCGACCGCCTGCCGGGTCGCGTCGCTGACCCGGGGCGAGCCGTTGATGACCCGCGAGGCGGTGCCCCGGCCGACGCCGGCCCGTGCCGCCACCTCTTCGAGCGTGGGCCGCCCGCCGCTCCGTACTCGCGCTGCCGCCATGGCCGCCTCCCCGTTCCCGGTCAATTTCTCACAGCCGTAACGTCAATCCAAGTCCTGGCTCGATCACCTCGACGAGCCTACGGACAGAGTATTGGGAGCGCTCCCAAAGGGGGTGGCGAAACGGCGGTGGGCCCGGTCGCGGGGACGACCGGGCCCACCGTTCCCGGGAGCGTCAGGCCTGCGGGGGCAGCGCGTGACGGGCGATCACGTCGCCGTACCAGTGGGCGCTGGACTTCGGTGTACGGCGCTGGGTCGCGTAGTCGACGTACACCGCGCCGAAGCGCTTCGCATAGCCGTAGCCCCACTCGAAGTTGTCCATCAGGGACCAGAGGAAGTAGCCCCGCACATCGGCCCCGTCGGCCACCGCCCGGCGGACCGCCTCCAGGTGGCCGTGCAGATAGGCGATCCGCTCGGGGTCGTGGACCCGGCCGTCCGCGTCCGGGGCGTCGTCGAAGGCGGCCCCGTTCTCGGTGACCATCAGCGGCAGCTCCGGGTGTTCGCGCGCGACGTCCATGAGAAGGGCGTGCAGACCGTTCGGGTCGACCGACCAGTTCATGGCGGTACGCGGCTTGCCCTCGGCCAGGTGGAAGGCCACGTGCTCGGAGCCGGGCCACGGGGAGTGGTCGCTGCTGCCGTGGCCGTCGTTGCGGGTGTCCCCGGAGCCGTCGGCGGGGGTCGAGACGATGGTGGGCGTGTAGTAGTTGACGCCGAGGACGTCGATCGGGGCCGCGATGGCGGCGAGGTCGCCCTCGTGGATCAGCTCGGCCCAGTTCACGATGCGCTCGGTGTCGGTCAGCAGGTCCTCCGGGTAGGCGCCCTTCAGCATCGGGCCGGTGAAGACCCGGTTGCCGACCGCGTCGATCCGGCGGGCCGCGTCCGCGTCCGCCGCGCTGTCGGTCAGCGGGCGCACCTGGTGGAGGTTGAGGGTGACCGAGGTCTGCGCGGCAGCGGGGAGGTTCGCGCGCAGCGCCTCGGTCGCCCGGCCGTGGGCGAGGTTGAGGTGGTGGGCGGCCCGCAGCGCGGCGGCCGGTTCGGTGCGGCCGGGGGCGTGCACCCCGGAGCCGTAGCCGAGGAAGGCCGAGCACCAGGGCTCGTTCAGCGTCGTCCACATCGAGACCCGGTCGCCGAGCGCGCGGGCCATGATGGCCGCGTAGTCCGCGAACCGTTCGGCGGTCGCCCGCTCGGGCCAGCCGCCCGCGTCCTCCAGCTCCTGCGGCAGGTCCCAGTGGTAGAGGGTGGCGACGGGCTTGATGCCGGCGTCCAGCAGCTCGTCGACGAGCGAGCGGTAGAAGTCCAGGCCGCGTTCGATCGCGGGGCCCCGGCCGGTGGGCTGGACCCGGGACCACGAGACGGAGAAGCGGTACGCCTGGAGGCCGAGGCGCTTCATCAGGGCGACGTCGTCGCGGTAGCGGTGGAAGTGGTCGGCGGCCACGTCCCCGGTGTCGCCGTTCTGGACCTTGCCGGGGGTGTGGCTGAAGGTGTCCCAGATGGAGGGGGTGCGGCCACGTTCGGCGGCCGCGCCCTCCACCTGGTAGGCGGCGGTGGCCGCGCCCCACAGGAAGCCGGTCGGGAAGGGGGCCTGGGCGGGGGATGCCTGCTGCGGGACCGTGTCGGGTCGGACGGCTGTCATGCGGGAGCGCTCCCTGGAGGAAGGTGAGGGGTGAAGGAAGAGGGAAAGCAGGGGGAAGGTCAGCCCTTGACCGCGCCGGACATGATGCCGCCGACGATCTTCTTGCCGAAGAGGACGAACACCACCAGCAGCGGCAGCGTGCTGATCAGCGCGCCCGCCATCACGATGGACTGGTCGGGGGTGTAGGAGGCGCTGAGCTGGCCGAGGGCCACCTGAAGGGTCGGGTTCTGCTGGTTGAGGGCCAGGTAGGGCCAGAAGAAGTCGTTCCACGCCTGGACGAAGGTGAGCATCCCGAGCACCATCATCGCGGGCCGGGCCACCGGCAGCACCACGCTGCGCACGATGCGGAAGTTGTTCGCGCCGTCGATCTTGGCCGCCTCGATCAGCTCGTACGGCAGGGCCTCGATCAGGTACTGGCGCATGAAGAACACGCCGAACGCGCTCACCAGGGTCGGGAAGATCACCGATTCGAGCTGACCGCCCCAGCCGAGACCGGACATCATCATGAACAGCGGGACGACGCTGAGCTGCGGGGGGATGGTGAGGGTGGCGATGACCGCGGTCATCAGCCAGCCGCGGCCCCGGAAGCGCATCTTGGCGAACGCGTAGCCGGCGAGCGTGCAGAAGAAGAGCGTGGCGAGGGTGATCGAGGACGAGACGATGATGCTGTTGACGATCGCCTTGCCGAGGTTGGCCTGCTCCCAGGCGGTCTGGAGGTTCGCGAACAGCTTTCCGCCCGGGAAGAACGGCGGGGTGGAGGCGAGGACCTCGTCCTGGGTGCGGGAGGCCGCGACCAGG
The DNA here is from genome assembly GCF_014649035.1 of Streptomyces sindenensis. Lineage (GTDB taxonomy): Bacteria > Actinomycetota > Actinomycetes > Streptomycetales > Streptomycetaceae > Streptomyces > Streptomyces sindenensis. The sequence goes on along the minus strand of NZ_BMSG01000018.1, from coordinate 69,236 downwards.
GTCCAGTACAGCGGCAGCAGCGAGCCGAAGCCGACGACGGCGAGCGCGGCGTAGGCGAACGGGCCGCCCTTCAGGTGCTGTCCGGCCCCCATCCGGAAGCGGCTCGGACGGGAGGGCCCGCCGCTCCTCGGAGTCGGCGCGAGCTTCACGGGGGTGGTCGGCGTGGGGCTGGTCAGGGTCATGAGGGCGCTCCCGGTCGGACCGCGGACGTGCGGAAGAATCGGCCGACGATCCAGTTGGCCGCGGCGATGAGAAGCAGCAGGGCGAGCATCGCCCAGGCGACGGCGGCGGCCGGGCCGAGATGTCCGAGGTTCCAGCCGTAGTTGTAGAGGTAGATGCTGAGCGTCTCGTACTGGTTCTCGTTGCCGCCGGTGGCGCCCAGCGCGCCGCCCTCCAGCAGCAGCGGTTCACCGAAGAGCTGCATGGAGCCGATGGTGGAGATGACGATGGTGAACAGGATCGTCGGCCGCAGCGAGGGGATGGTGACCTTGCGGAACTGCTGCCAGCGCGACGCCCCGTCCAACGAGGCCGCTTCGTAGAGGTCGTTGGGGACCGCCTGCATGGCCGCCAGGTAGATCAGCGCGTTGTAGCCGGTCCACCGCCAGATGACGATGATCGAGATGGCGAGCTTGGACGTCCAGTGCCCGTTGGCCCAGTTGACCGGGTCGAAGCCGACGAGGCCGAGCGTCCAGTTGAGCAGTCCGCCATCGGCCCGGAACACCAGGGCGAAGACGAGGGCCGCCGAGGCGACCGAGGTGGCGTACGGGGTGAGGATGATCGTGCGCCAGAACGTACTTGCCCGCAGACGGTAGTTGAGGAGATGGGCGAGGCCCAGGGCCATCAGGAGCTGCGGGACGGTCGAGATGACGCCGATCAGGAAGGTGTTGCTGACCGACGTCCAGAACTCGGGGTCGTTGAGGATCTTGTCGAAGTTCTCCCAGCCCACCCACTCCATCGAGTCCAGGCCGGTCATCGAGACCCGGTGCAGGGCGATCCAGCCGGTGTAGAGCAGCGGGTAGAGGCCGAAGGCCCCGAAGATCAGGAAGAACGGGGCGATGTAGGCGTACGGGGACGCCTTGTCGTCGAACCGCCACAGCCGGCTGCGCCACAACTGCCGCCGCTCGGCGGTCGGTTCCTTCTTCGATGTGCGAGGCGCTTGCGCGTCCGCGTCCCGGGTGGGGGTCGAGGTTGCCACGGGCGGGGAGTCCTTCCCTGGGGACGGCTGGGGAGTCGGGCGGGCGGGCCGGGGCGGGCGGGGGCGGGACAGCTGCCGCCCGCCCCGGGGGGCGGTGAGGGCCCGGATCAGGTCAGCCGATGGCCTTCTCGATCGTCCGGACGGCCGCGTCCCAGGCCTTGTCGGGGCTGGTGCCGCGCTGCTCCATGTTGTTGATCTGGGTGGAGATGGAGTCCTTGATCACGCCGTCCTTCGGGCCGAGGACCGCCTCGGGGATGGACTTCGCGCCGTCGGCGTAGATCTGGCCGATGGGGGCGTTGTTGAAGTACGGCAGGGTCGCGTTCTTCACGTCGGGCAGCTCGTACGCGCCCTTGTTGGACGGGAAGACGCCGATCGCCTTGAAGACGGCGGCCTGCTGCTCGGGGGCGGTCAGCCACTTGACGAGCTTGGCGGCCTCGTCCACGTTCTTCCCGGACTTGGGGACGGCGAGGAAGGAGCCGCCCCAGTTGGCGGAGGTGTTGCCGGGGGCGCTGGTGATGTCCCACTTGCCCTTGTTGGCGTCACCGGCGTAGGTGGAGATCTGGCCGGCCATCCAGGCGGGGCAGACGACGGTGGCCACGGTGCTCTTGCGCAGGGCCGCCTGCCACTGGTCCTCGAACTGGGCCAGGCCCTGCGTCAGCTTCTTGGACGCGGCCTGGGCGGCGAGGTCCCAGCCCTTCTGGACGCTGGCGCTCGTCTCGTAGACCGGCTTGCCGTCCGCGTCGTAGTACTGCTCGGGGCTGGAGCTGACCACGGCGTTGAACATGGCGCTCGCGGAGTCCATGAAGTACGTGCCGGAGGGGGCCTTCTTCTTGTACTGCTCGCCGAGGGCGAGGTAGGCCTCCCAGCCGCCCTCGGTCAGCTTCGCCACCTCGTCCCGCTCGGTGGGCAGCCCGGCCTTCTCGAAGAGTTCGCGGTTGTAGCAGAGGGACATGGGGCCGATGTCGGTCCCCGCGCCGATGACCGCGCCGCTGGGGGCGGTGGCCTGCTTCGCCTTCCAGGAGACCCACTCGTCCACGCCGATGACCTTGGAGAGGTCGGCGAAGGAGTCCGCCTTGGTGTCGACGATCTCCTTGATCCGGCCGACCTCGATGCCCTGGACGTCGGCGAGACCGCTGCCGGAGTTCAGCTGCTGGAGGAGCTTGGGGTAGTAGTTCTTCTCCTCGGCGGTGGTGTCCTCCTTGACCGTGATCTTCGGGTTCAGCTCGTGGTACTTCTCGAAGAGCCCGGCCTCCTTGTAGCCGAACTGCCCGAAGTCGGCGACGGTCAGCGTGATGTTGCCGTTCGCGTCGGCTCCCTTGTCCGAGTCGGACGAGCCGCCGCACCCGGTGAGGAGGAGGGCTGAGACCGTGAGGCCGGTGGTGGCCACGAGGGCGGTTCTGTGGCGTCGACCGGCAACGCTGCGGGTGATGCGCATTCCACTGCTCCTTGTTCCGGGGATCCGGCAATGGCGCATGGGAGCGCTCCCATGCATCGATGCCGGAAGGTTGCTGCCTCCAGGGGGTGGGTGTCAAGAGTTGAAGACGATTCCGTTGCCAAGGGATGTCCGGGGCGTCACGGAGGGGGTCCTGGGTGACCCTCCCGTCGGAAGGTGAACGGGGGCACTCCGAGCCGAATGAGGTGCCGGTGGACACCGCCCCTGTTAATTTCTCCCTTATGCGCCTTTTGATCATTCCGGTCGCCGACTCCAGCCCCGGTGAGTGAGACAGGATGGGCGTCCTGCGCGACCATCCCGAACTGGCTCTCTTCTTCTGCCTCGCGGCCGGCTATCTCGTCGGCAAGCTCCGCGTCGGCCCGATCACGCTCGGCGGTATCTGCGGCACCCTGATCGTGTCGCTGCTGATCGGCACGCGGCGCGTCAGCGTCGACGACGACGTCAAAACGGTCTTCTTCGCGCTGTTCATCTTCTCGCTCGGATATCTGGCCGGGCCGCAGTTCTTCGCCAACCTGAACCGCAGGAGCCTGCGCTTCTTCACGCTCTGCCTGATCGAGCTGGTCTGTGTCCTCGGCATCGCGTTCGGGCTGGCCAAGGCCTTCGACCTGGACGTGGGCACGGCCTCCGGCATCCTCGCGGGCGCGGCCACGGAGTCCGCCGTGGTGGGTACGGCCTCCGAGGCGATCGGGAAGCTCAGCGATCTGACCTCCGAGCAGATCAGCCAGTACCAGGGGCATGTGGCCACCGCCTACACGGTCTGCTATCTCTTCGGCCTGATCACCATCGTGCTGTTCACCAGCCAGATCATGCCGATGCTGCTGCGCATCAACCTGGCGGACGCTTCGCGCGAGCTGTGGGAGAAGATGCGCGGCGGGCAGGCCGGCCTGGAGTCCGACGAGCGCGAGGCGCTGCCCGGCATGGTCGGCCGCACGTATCTGGTGACGCGGGCGGACGGCCGGACCGTCGGTGACCTCCAGAGCGCCATGGGCGGCCGGATCACCGTCGAGGGCGTCAAGCGCGGCAGCAAGCTGCTGACCCCCTCCCCCGGCCTGGAACTGACGCTCAGCGACCTGGTCCAGGTGGTCGGGGAGCGGGCGGCGATCATCGACGCGGGCCGGGAGATCGGCCCGGAGACCCCGGCCGTGCCGGGACTCGACGCCCCGCTGGCCACCAGCCAGGTCGCCGTCACCGAGAAGGAGACGATCGGCGCGACCATCGACCGGCTGGAGAAGCGGCACCCGGAGTTCCGCAAGGACGGCGTGTACATCACCGATGTGCTCCGCAACGACCAGCATCTGCCCGCCAGCGGGGAGACGGTCCTCGCCCGGGGCGACGTCCTCACCCTCGTCGGCGCCCGCGGCGGACTGAACCGGCTGGTCGCCAAGCTCGGCGCGGTGGTCAAGAACGACGCCACCGACTTCGTCTACCTCGGCTTCGGCATCGTGGCGGGCTCGCTGCTCGGCCAGATCGTCGTCAGGCTCGGCGATGTGCCGATGTCGCTCGGCACCGGCGGCGGCTGTCTCGTCTCGGGGCTGGTCTTCGGCTGGTTCCGCTCCCGCAGCCAGACCTTCGGGGCGTTCCCGCCGCAGGCCGCGACCACGCTCAAGGACATGGGCCTTGCCGTCTTCATCGCCTGTACGGGACTGGCGGCGGGCCCGCAGGCCTGGCCGCTGCTGAAGGAGTACGGGGCGCTGCTGCCGTTCGCGGGCATCGCCATGGTGCTGGTCCCGGCGACGATCTCGCTGATCGTCGGGACCAAGCTGCTGAAGATCGAGAAACCGCTCCTGATCGGCGCCATCGCCGGCCAGCAGTGCTCGACCCCGGCGATCACCTCCATCACCCAGGTGGCCCAGAGCTCCGTCCCGCTGCTCGGCTACACGATCACGTACACGCTCTCCAACTTCCTGCTGCCGCTGACCGGGCCGATCCTGGTCGGCGTCCTGGGGGCCTGACGTGACCGCCCTTCGCGCCCCCGCCCCGTACGGAACGGACTGCACCATGCCGAAGACCAAACTCAGCCGTGACCAGATCCGGTCCTACGCCCAGCTCTCCCCCTTCGAGCTGAAGGACACGTTCATCCGGATCGCGACGGACGCGCAGAGCGACCGGCCGGGCCAGAAGGGGAAGACGACCCGGGCCATGCTCAACGCCGGCCGGGGCAACCCGAACTGGGTCGCCACCGGCCCCCGCGAGGCGTACCACGCGCTCGGCTACTTCGCGATCTCGGAGTCCCGGCGGGTGTGGACGGCCGACAACCTGGGCGGCATGCCGGAGGAGGCGGGGTGCGCGGAGCGCTTCGACCACTTCGTCCGTACGCATCCGGAGCTGCCGGGCATCGAGCTGCTGAAGGCGAGCGTGGACCTGGCGGTGAAGCGGTTCGGCTTCGACCGGGAGGCGTTCCTGCACGAACTGACGGACTCCTCGATCGGGGACAACTACCCGGTGCCGGACCGGATCCTGCGCCACACCGAGGAGATCGTGCGCGGCTATGTCGCGGACGAGATGTTCGACCACCGGCCGCCCGAGGGGCAGACGCTGAGCCTGTTCGCGACCGAGGGCGGCACGGCGGCGATGTGCTACATCTTCGACTCGCTGATGAAGAACGGGATCCTGGAGAAGGGCGACCGGATCGCCCTGATGGTGCCGGTGTTCACCCCGTACCTGGAGATCCCCGAGCTGGACACGTACGACTTCGACGTGGTGCACGTGGAGGCGAGCCTGTTCACCGAGACCGGGGTGCGGCAGTGGCGCTACCCGGAGGAGGAGATCGCGAAGCTCGCGGACCCCTCGGTCAAGCTGGTCTGCTGCGTGAATCCGAGCAACCCGCCCTCGCTGGCGCTCTCCTCACGGGTCTCCGAGCAGATCGTGTCCGTCGTGAGCGAGCACAACCCCGACCTGATCGTCGTGACCGACGACGTGTACGGGACGTTCGTCGAGGGCTTCCGCTCGCTCGCGGCCGACCTGCCGCGCAACACCCTCCTCGTCTACTCCTACTCCAAGCACTACGGGGCGACCGGCTGGCGGCTCGGGGTGATCGCGCTGCACGACGACAACGTGATCGACGCGATGCTGGCCGAGCAGGACCGGGAGCAGAAGGAGCAGCTCAACAGGCGGTACGGTTCGCTGTCGTTGGAGCCGCAGAAGATGCGGTTCATCGACCGGATGGTGGCGGACTCCCGGCAGGTGGCGCTGAACCACACGGCGGGGCTCTCCCTGCCGCAGCAGGTGATGATGGCGCTGTTCTCGCTCTTCGACATGCTGGACGAGGGGCAGGAATACAAGCACCGGATCCGGGCGATCGTGCGGCAGCGGCTCGAACTCCTGCTGGAGGGCGCGCACATGAAGATCTCGGAGGATCCGAAGCGGGCGGCGTACTACATCGAGCTGGATCTGCTGGCCGAGGCGGAGCGGGTCCACGGAAAGGCGTTCGCCGAATTCCTGGAGCGGAACTACGAGCCGGTCGACCCGCTGTTCCGGCTGGCCGAGCAGACCTCGGTCGTCCTGCTCAACGGCGGCGGCTTCGACGGGCCTCAGTGGTCGGTACGGGTGTCGCTGGCCAACCTGGACGACCTGGACTATCTGAAGATCGGCCACCATCTGCGGGCGATCTTCGACGCGTACGCGCAGGAGTGGCGGGCGGGTGGCACCGCCGGCCCGTCCGGCGTCTGAGGACGCCTCGTCGTGCGCGGGGCGGAACGCGTCCCGGCCGGAGGTGGGGTGGGGTCCGGCCGGGACGCGCGGTGGGGGGTGTGCGGGTTCGGTACGGAGGTGGGGGTGTGGAGGTTCGGTACCGAGGTGGGGGCTGCCTGTCCGGTACGGCGGTCGGGGAGCCGGTGTCCCCGCCGCCACCGGGGCGAACGGTGGCGGCGGGGGCCGACGTGGGGGCCCCGGGGGAGGTGGGGGTTCGACGACTTCCCGGGGTTGCTTCAGGAAGAACGCTAGCGCCTGCGCAACGGGCGAAGCGGGCGTTACGGACAGGGGTGGGTGTTCTTAGGTTCCGCTTAAGGAACGCATCGGAGCCGGTTAATGCTGGGCCCCCGGACCGGTCGTGGTCCGGGCCCCCTTCCGCCCCCGCCACCCGATCCGGCGGCCCACCCGGCGGCCGTGGCCACGCCGGCCGCGCTCGGGACGGTTGCCGTGCAGGCCGATCCAGATCCGGACCTCGGTGCCGCCGAGGACGGACCGGCCGATGCGCAGGTCGCCGCCGGTGGACTCGGCGACCCGGCGCACGATGTCCAGGCCGAGGCCGGTGGAGCCGACGGAGCCGCTCGCCCCGGTGCGCCCGCTGGCGCCCCGGGCCAGGGCCGCCTTCGGGTCGTCGATCCCCGGGCCGGCGTCGGAGACGAGGACGATGACCGCGTCGCCGCTGTGGTGGACGTCGACGGCGAAGGCGGTGCCCTCGGGGGTGTGGCGGAAGACGTTGCCGAGCAACGCGTCGAGCGCGGCCGCCAGTTCGGTCCGGGCGACGGGGATGCGTACCGTACGGCCGACTCCCGCGAGGCGCACCTCGCGCCCCTCGTCCTCGGCGAGCGCCGACCAGAAGCCCATGCGTTCGCGGATCACCTCGGAGGCGTCGCAGCCCGCCTCCGCCTGCCCGCCCTGGGTCTGTGGGCGCTGTTCGCGGGCGGTGCGGATGATCGTGTCGACCTCGTGCTCCAACTGCTGGACCGCCGCCCGGGTCTGTTCGGCCGCCGGTCCCTCGCCGAGGGACGCGGCGTTCAGCCGGAGCACGGTGAGCGGGGTGCGCAGCCGGTGCGAGAGGTCGGCGGCCAGCTCGCGTTCGTTGGCCAGGAGCTGGACGACCTGGTCGGCCATGGAGTTGAACGCGACGGCGGCGGACCGCAGTTCGGTGGGCCCCTCCTCGGGGACCCGGGTGCCGAGGCGCCCCTCCCCCAGGTCCTGGGCGGCCCCGGCGAGGCGCTGGGCGGGCTGCACCATGCGTACGCCGAGCCGGTCGGCGACCGCGACGGAGCCGACGATCAGCGCGACGCCGACGCCCGCCAGCATCAGCCAGGCGGTGGCGACCCCGTTGGAGACCTCGCCCTCGGGGACGAACACCTCGACGACGGCGATCTCGCCGGTGCTCAGCGCGGTCGGCTGGAGGAGCGCGAACCCGCCGGTGACCTCGGTGAGGGAGGCGCGCCCGGCCTTGCGCACGGTCTCGACGTCCTTGGGGGTGGCGCGCCGGGTGCCGATGTCCAGCGCCTCGCCCCCGGTTCCGTCCGCCGCCTTCCCGGGGGCCGGGACGTGGACGGCGAGGTGGCCCCGGTCGCCCGGTTCGGTGGACAGGACGGCCCGGGTCAGCTCCTCGCGATCGGTGGTGATGGAGAGGGTCGGGGCGATCGTCCCGGCCTGGCGTTCGGCGTCGGAGAGGGCCCGGTCGCCGGCCATCTCCCGGATGACGAGTCCGAGCGGTACGGCGAAGGCGATGACGACCATCGCGGTGACCGCCAGGCAGACCTTGACCAGGGCCCATCTCATGCGGGCGGCTCCGCGGCCGGCGCACCGGCGTCCGGGGCGTCGGCCGGCGGCTGGAGTTTCACGCCGACGCCGCGCAGGGTGTGCAGGTAGCGCGGGCGGGCGGCGGTCTCGCCGAGCTTGCGGCGCAGCCAGGAGAGATGGACGTCGATGGTCTGGTCGTCGCCGTAGGACTGCTGCCACACCTCGGCCAGCAGCTCCTTGCGGGCGACGACCACGCCGGGCCGCCCGGCCAGGAAGGTGAGCAGGTCGAACTCGCGCCGGGTCAGGTCGAGTTCGGCCCCGTCCAGTTCGGCGCTGCGGCGCAGCGGGTCGATGGAGAGCCCGCCGACGCGGATGATCCGGGGCGGCGGCGCCTCGCTCCCGGCGGCGCGCGAGCGGCGGAGCACGGCGGCCATCCGGGCGGAGAGGTGTTCGACGGAGAACGGTTTCGTCAGGTAGTCGTCGGCGCCGTCGTTGAGGAGCCGGACGATCTCGCTCTCGTCGTCCCGGGCGGTGGCGATGATGACGGGGACGTCGGTGATGGACCGCAGCATCTTCAGCGCCTCCGCCCCGTCCAGATCGGGCAGCCCGAGGTCGAGGATGACCACGTCGAAGCGGAAGTGCGCGACCTCGCGCAGCGCTTCGAGCGCGGTGCCCACGCTCCGTACGGTGTGGGAGGCCTCACTGAGGTGCCGGATGAGGGCGGAACGTACGAACTGGTCGTCCTCGACCACGAGCACACTTGCCATGGGCGGCACCGTACGCCATGGCGAGGGGCCCGGTCCCGGCCCCGTCGGAATCCTCCGCAAAGGCCGGAGAAGGGCGTTTGCCCCGTCGGCGCGACCGATCTGGGAGCCGCCACCGCCGTGCACCTGGCCGTCACATTCGAGGCGGTCCGTGCCGGGCCTGCCGGGGGGGCCGGAGCGGACCGTGCGGTTCCAGGAGCGGGCCGGGTGGTGCAGGATGTGCCCGATGCAACGAGGACTCGTACACGCGCTGGCGTGGACGCTCGCCACCGGCGCGGCGGTCACGCTCTCGTGGTGGGGTGTGCACACGGTCATGACGGGGACGGCGTACGACCCGCCCCGCGCCGTGCCGATCTCGGTGGGGGCGGGGGCCCCTCAGCGCCTCGGGCGGAGCACCGAGGCACCGCTCGTCTCCTCGACGCACCGGACGTCCCCCTCCCCCTCCGCCTCCGCCTCGCCGAGCACCGGCGGCGCAGGCCCCTCGAAATCGGCCCCGAGCGCGACGCGTACGCCGTCGGCGAAGCCGCCCGCGCGGACGACTCCGGCGAAGGCCGCGGGCCGGGTGAAGGGCTATCGGACCGACGGCGGCCGGGTGGTGTTCGAGCTGGGCGCCGAGTCGGCGAAGCTGGTCTCGGCGACGCCCGAGCCGGGCTGGTCGATGCAGGTGTGGACGAACGACGCCTGGATCCGGGTGGACTTCAGCGACGGGGGCGGGACGAACGGCACGACGTATTCGGTGTTCTGCACCTGGAACGGGACGCCGCCGACGGTGCAGATCGTCGAACCGTAGGCCGTGGCGGCCCGGTCAGGGGTTCTCGAAGACCGACGGCGGGGGCGCGGGCGAGGGCTTGGCCGCCGCGTCGGTGACGACGGCCGCGCCGCCGGTGAAGTCGGTCAGCGCGCGGCCGTGTTCGACCCGGCCGGGGTGCGGATCGCTCGCCACCCGCCGGGTGAACTCCGCGACCGGGAGCGGCAGGGCGGAGGCGAGGAGGACCGCGTTGCCGAAGCGGCGGCCCCGCCACACCACCGGGTCGGCGGCCAGGGCCAGTTCGGGGAAGACGGCGGCGGCGGTGGCGACCTGGCCGCGCAGATGGGCGAGCGGGGGCCCGTCGGCGAGGTTGGCGGCGTAGCACCCGTCGGGTTTCAGCACCCGGCGCACCTCGCCGAGGAATTCGGCGGAGGTGAGGTGGGCGGGGGTGCGGGCCCCGCCGAACACGTCCGCGATGACCAGGTCGGCCCAGCCGCCGGGGAATCTGCCGAGCCCTTCGCGGGCGTCGGCCGCCCGGACCCGGACCCGGGCCTGGGGGTCCAGCGGCAGGTGGTCGCGGACGAACTGGACGAGGGGCGCGTCGAGTTCGACGATCTGCTGGGTGGAGCGGGGCCGGGTGGCGGCGGTGTACCGGGCGAGGGTGAACGCGCCGCCGCCCAGGTGCAGGACGTGCAGCGGCTGGAGCGGGGGCGCGGCGAGGTCGATGATGTGGCCCAGGCGGCGCTGGTAGGCGAACGAGAGGTGCGTGGGGTCGTCGAGGTCGACGTGGGACTGCGGGGCGTTGTCGATCAGGAGCGTCCAGCCGCGCGGGCGCTCGCGGTCTGGACGGAGCTCGGCGACGCCGCCGCCGACCGGCCGGGAGACGGCTTCGCGCTCGCCCCGGCCCGCACCGCGCCCGGAACCCGGGCGTTCCTGGCGCCCCTTGGCCTTCGCGCTCCCGGTGGCGGCCTTGTCCGCGCCCTTCCCCCTGCCCCGGCCCGGCGTTCCTCGACGTGCCACGTTCGCTGGTCCTTGCTGGTGGGGGCCCGGGGTCGCCGGCCTGGCGGAGACGCGCGGAGGTGTTCCGCCCGTCCGGCCATTATGGGCTCAGCGGCAGCTGTCGGCCGCCCTGATCAGCCGGGCGGCCTGGTCGAGGGCGGCGCGCAGCACGGCCGGATCGGTGACCGGGGCGTCCTCGGCGGGCGGGAGCAGCCAGCCGGATCCGGAGACCGGCGGCTCGGCGGGGACGCGCAGCCCGCGGCCGTCGGTCCGCGTACAGGCGCTGCCGGGTACGTCCCAGCCGTCGGCGGTGCCCGGCGGTACGAGGAAGCCGAGGGTGTCGCAGGTCCCGTCGTGCAGGACCGGGCCGACGGCCTCCTGGTATCCGCCGCGGCGGAGGATGTCGACGGCTTCGAGGCCCTGCCGGGCCGGGACCGTGACGAGGTCCAGGGGCGGGCCCGCCGGGGCGGGGGTCGTCGCGGTCGTCCGTGAGCCGGTCTCCCTGCCGAGGTGCAACAAGGGAACCCCTCCTCTCATCGCCGAACGGAGCCACACTCCGTCTCCACAGGGACCAACGCGCGGGCGCGTCAAGGGCTACGGGCTCACACCGCCGCAAAGGGTGGCAGTTCATGGCGGATCACGGGCGGTATGACCGGTTTCGCAACGAAACGCTGTGTGTGCGGCTCGTCACAGCAGGTACGTTCTTGCTCCGCCGGGACACCGGGACTCCGGGAAGGCCGGAGCGACCGGGGAGGCCCGGGGACGCCGGGTGGCACGACCCCCGGCTGCACCAGAGAGGGGCCGGGCATGGCGTCGACAGGGGCAGTTCCCAACCTCGCCTTCCGTCGGCTGCGCGGCCGGCGCTCCGCCGGGGAGTTCGCGGCGGCCGTCCGCAGGGCGGCCCGGGAGATCGGGGAGCAGGTCGCGTGCGACGCCCGGTACATCGGGCGCGTGGAGTCCGGGGAGATCCGCTGCCCCAACTACGCCTACGAACGCGTCTTCCTGCACATGTTCCCCGGCGCCTCCCTGACCGACCTGGGGTTCTCGGCCCGCGAGAGCGTACGGGGCCGGAGCGCCCGGGTCGTTTCACCACCCCCGCCTCCGTCCCCGGCCGCCCCATCGCCCCGCGACACCGATCCCGACGACATCCCCGAGGAGAGCGACGTGCTGCGTCGCGTGTTCATGACGAGCGGCACCGTCACGGTGGCGGCCGCTTCCCTGGGCCTCGGCGGGGCGCCCGCCTCCGCCGCCCGGGTCTCTCTGCCCACGCAGCGCCGGGTCGGCGAGGCGGAGGTGACCGCCGTCGAGAAGGCCGTACGCCAGATCCGGCTGCTGGACGACCGGCACGGCGCGGACGGGCTCTACCGGCGGGCCGCACAGCCGCTGCGCGCGGCGTACGAGCTGCTGGACGCCGGGAGCACCGCGCGGCGCGCCACCTCGGACCGGCTGCACGCGGGCGCGGGTGAGCTGGCCATCTCGGTGGGGTGGCTCGCCCACGACTCGGGCCGCTTCGACGACGCCCGCTCGCACTACGCGGAGGCGCTGGCCACGGCACGTCTCGCGGGGGACGCGGGTCTGGAGGCGCACGCGTTCTGCAACACGTCGTTCCTGGCCCGGGACGCGGGGCGGCCGCGCGAGGCGGTACGGGCCGCGGAGGCCGGCCAACGGGCGGCCCGCACGCTGGGGTCGCCCCGGCTGCTGGCGCTGCTCGCGCTGCGGGAGGCGGGGGGCCGGGCGGGACTCGGTGACCGTACGGGGTGCGACCGGGCGATCGGGCGGGCCCGGGCGGCGTTCGAGCGGGGGCCCGCGTCCGGTGACCCCGAGTGGATGAGCTTCTTCCGCGAGGCGGAGCTGGAGCTGCTGGAGGCGCAGTGCTGGTCGGCGCTGGGCGACTGGTCGCGGGCGGCGCGGCACGGGCGGCGGGCGGTGGTGCTCCAGGACGCGCACTTCACCCGGAACCTGGCGCTGTACCGGGCCCAGCTCACGGGTGACCTGGCCCGGGCGGGCCGGGCGGACGAGGCGGCGGCGACGGGGCACCAGGTGCTGGACCTGTTGACCCGGGTGCAGTCGTCGCGGATCCGGGGGATGCTGGCGGGCGCGGCGCGGGTGCTGGGCCCTCGGGCGGGGGCGCCGGAGGTGTCGTCGTTCCTGACCCGCCGCGAATCGACCCCGTAGAGCGACGGCCGGGGCCGCCACCCCCAGCCCGTCGAGCGGCACTCGCCCACCCAGACCGTCCGGCGATTGAGGACGGAACCGCTGAGCACGTTCCCGGGTGCCCATCAGGGTCTCCCCCGCCCCGGGGCCCGCGAGGTTCCCGCCCACCGGCGGACGGTCGCGTCAGCCGGTCAGCGGTCCAGGTGGCCCGTGTCGTTCCAGCGTTCCACGGCCGGCCGGCCGTACGCCCAGCCCAGGACCGACAACGACGTCGGCTCCAGGCGGATCCGAGCGCCGAAGGACAGGTCCTCGCCCAGCCACCGCGCCCCCAGCGCCCGCAGAATGTGCCCGTGCGCGAAGACCAGCACATCCCGGTCCGAAGACCGCGCCCACGCCACGATCTCGTCCGCCCGGGCGGTGACGTCGGCGACGGACTCCCCGCCCGGCACCCCGTCCCGCCAGATCAGCCAGTCCGGCCGGTCCGCCTTGATCTCGGCCGGGGTCAGCCCCTCGTACGCCCCGTAGTCCCACTCCATCAGCGCGTCCCAGCGCTCCGCCCGCTCCCCGAACCCGGCGAGCTCACAGGTCTCGGCGGCCCGGACGAGCGGGCTGGTGCGGACCTCCACGCCGGGCAGCCCGGCCCACGGCGCCCGGTGCAGCCGCTCGCCGAGCAGCTTCGCGCCCTCGCGCCCGCTGTCGAGGAGCGGGATGTCCGTCCTGCCGGTGTGGTTGCCCCGGACCGACCACTGGGTCTGGCCGTGCCGGGCGAGCAGGATGCGCGGTGCCATGAAGGCTCTCCCTGGAACGCTGGTGCTGGGTTGTCCATCATCCCGTACCGGCCCGCCAGGCAACCTCCCGGGCCCGGCAGGCGTCCCACCCTGCGCAGTCCCCCGCGCCCCGGAACGGGTCACGGCAGGACCGCTGCGTACGGGACGTCCGGAAGGGGACCCCCGGGGGATGCGGTGGCACGGTGCCGCCGTACGGTTGAACGTTCGTCGTCGGCCGCATGAACATGGGGAGAGCTACCGGATGCCGCACGCCACCGCGCCGCCCGCGACCGGTCATCGGCCCCGCTGGTGGACGGAGCTGCCACTGATCGCGGTGGTGTACGCGTTGTACTCCGTGGGCCGCCTCCTGGTGCGCGGCGACGTGTCGACGGCGGTCGACCACGGCCTGGCGATCCTCCGGTTCGAACAGGCGCTGTACCTCAACGCCGAGCACCCGCTCAACCGTCTCTTCACCAGCACCCCGTCCATCGGCATACCCGCCGACTTCGCCTACGCCTCCCTGCACTACGTGGTCACTCCGGCCGTCCTCGTCTGGATGTTCCGGCGCAGGTCGGCGGCGTACCGGGCGGCCCGGGTCTGGCTGATGAACTCCACGCTGCTGGGTCTCGTCGGCTTCTCGCTGATGCCGACCTGCCCGCCCCGGCTGCTGGACGCGAGCCACGGTTTCGTCGACACGATGGCGCAGTACAGCGCGTACGGCTGGTGGGGCGAGGGCGCGAGCGCGCCGCGCGGGCTGAGCGGGATGACCAATCAGTACGCGGCGATGCCGAGCCTGCACGTGGGCTGGTCGCTGTGGTGCGGGATCCTGCTGTGGCGGCACGGTCGGCACCCGCTGACACGGGCGGCGGGGATCGCCTATCCGCTGATCACCACGATCGTCGTGATGGGCACCGCCAACCACTACTTCCTGGACGCCGTCGCGGGCGCGGCCGTGATGGGCCTCGGCGCCCTGCTGGTCAAGCCGGTCATCCGGTTCGCCGACGGGGTCAAGGCCCGGCTGGCCGGCGTGCTGCCGGGCGGCCTCGCCGGCGGCCGGAAGCAGGGCGGCGCGAGCACCGCCGCCGCGTCGATTCCGGCGACCGTGTCCCCGGATGTCAGTGCCGGGTGCAAGACTTCCACGGGTGAGCGAATCCCCGGCCAGCGGACCACCTCCGCAGATCCCCCCGGCACGGCAGTCGGCGGCCCGGCAGCCCGAGACGCCGCCGGCGCGGACACGAGCGACGACGCTCCGGCAGCGGCTCGCTGAGCTGCGCGGCCCGTCCGTCGCACCGCATCCGCTCGACGCGAGAGCCCTGGCCGCCCTCGCCGCGAATCCCGGCTGCAAGCGGCGGGCCCTGCTGGACGGCGCCGGGGTGGACAAGGGCGTGCTGGCCACCGCGCTGGGCTCACCCGCCCCCTTCGGGCAGTCCCAGTTCGCCTTCATGCGGGGCAACGCCTTCGAGGCGAAGGTCAAGGCCGACGGCGGCGCGGAGTTGCTGCGTCTGCTGTACGAGCGCCTGGGCGGCTCCTCCGTCGCCCCGGGCCCGGACGTCGCGACCCCCGATCTGAGCGCCGCCGGCCCCGAGGGCCGCGCCGCGCGCACCGCGCTCGCCCTGCGGGAGGCCACGGCGACGGGCGGCTGGGCGCTGCTGGACCATCCGATGCTGGCCCTGGAGGTGGCGGGCTCCCCCGCCTATCTGGAGCCCGACGCGGTGGTCGTGCACCCCGACGGCCGGTGGACGGTCGTCGAGATCAAGTCGTTTCCCATGATCGACGCGTCGGCCGACGCGTCGAAGGTCGGCGCCGCCGCCCGGCAGGCCGCGGTGTACGTGCTGGCCCTGGAGCGGGTCGCGGCGGTCACGGAGGGTGCCGAGGTGGGTCAGCGGGTGCTGCTGGTCTGCCCCAGGGACTTCTCGAACCTGCCGACCGCCTCCGTCGTGGACGTACGCAAGCAGCGCGCGGTGACCAGGCGGCAGCTGACCCGGCTGACCCGGATCGAGGACATCGCGGCGGAGCTGCCGGAGGGGACGACGTTCGACCCGGCGTGCCCGTCGGAGGAGCTGGACGCGGCCGTGGCGGCGGTGCCCCCGGCGTACGCCCCGGAGTGCCTGGCCGCCTGCGAGCTGGCCTTCCACTGCCGGGCGAAGTCCCGGGCCGAGGGGGCGGTGGAGACGCTGGGCCGGAGTGTGCGCGGTGAACTGGGCGGGCTGACGACGGTGGCCGGTGTGCTGGCCGCCGCCGCGGGCAAGGAGGGCGATCCCGCCGATCCGACGGTCGCGGCGCTGCGCCGGGCCGCCGCGCTGCGGGCCGAGGCCCTGGAGAGCGCCGCCGCCCTGCGGGCCGGGGCGCGGGAAGCCGCCTCCGACCCCGGCGCCGGGGCTCCGGAAGGTGCGGCCGTATGTCGCTGATCACCACCCTGGCCCGGCTGGAGGCCGTCGACACCGGCCGCGCCCAGCCGCTCGCGACCGTCCGCCACCGCCATCTCACCGACCGGCCGCTGGTGCTGGTGCCGCTGACCACCGCCGGCGAGGCCGGAGCCCCGCTCGGGGCGCTCGTCGGCACGGACCGGGAGGCGCCCCGGCTGCTGGCCGTCGCCCAGCCGCGCGACCGGGACCTGCGGTTCGCGTTCCTGGCCGAGCTGGCGGAGGCGGTCCTGCCGCACATCGAGGCGTACGCGGACGTCGTCGAGCCCGCCGAGCGCAACGAAACGGATCCGGCGACCGGCAAGAAGACCAAGGTCGAGGTCGAGCTGTGCACGGACGCGGGCCAGCTGATCGTGCCGAGCCGGGCGGGCGTCGAGTTCGTCCGGCTGCTGGGCCGGTCCATGCGGTTCCGCCGCACCGCCGAGGACGACCCGGACACCCCGTATCCGGCCCCGGCCCGGGTGCCGCTGCTCGGCCGCTGGCTGACGCACTACGGGGAGCGGGCCCGGGTGCCCGGCTCCTCGCTGCTGCTGGCCGCCACCGATCTGCTGAACCGGCACTGGGCGACCGGGCAGAGCAGCCTGGAGGACCAGCACCTGGGCGCGCTGCTGTCCTGGATCGACCCGCCGGCCGGCTCCTCCGGGGCCGAGGCGGCGCTGCGGGCGGAGCTGGCGCGGGACGGGGAGGGCCAGCTGCTCTGTCCGCCGGCCGGTCCGGCGACCGACCCGGACTTCGACAACCGGCTCCTCGCCCCGGCGATCGAGCGGTACGACCGGGCGCGCACCGCCCTCGCGTCCGCCGAGGACGGGCTGGCGGCGGATGCCCGCCTGGGTGAGCTGAGCGGCGCCGAGCGGGAGATCCGTTCGCTGCTGGCACGGGTCATGCTGCCGACCTGGGACGCGGTCTGGCGCGGTCTCGACCTGCTGCGGGAGCTGCCCGAGGGGTCCCGGGCCGAGGACCGCTGGACCCGGGACCGCTGGTCGTTCACCGCGCACCGGGACCGGGTGCGCTCGGGCGAGCCGCCGCAGCCGCGCCGCGACGACGCGGTGACGGCGGCCCAGAAGCTGGCCTCCCGGGAGACCGCCCAGGCCCAGCTGGAGGCGCAGGAGGCGCTGGACGACCCGCTGGTGCTGGCGGGGCGGCGGCTCGCGGGCGAGGCGTTCGTCGCGACGGTGACGGATGTGGAGATGACGTACACCGAGTCGAAGCGGCCCTCGCCGCGCCCGCTGGTCACCGTCCGCACGGACGAGCGGCCGCATCTGGGCGAGCGGACGAAGGTCTACCGCTCGCTGGAGGGCAAGCCGCAGACGGCGGAGTTCGTGCGGGCCGAGGAGGAGGCGGACCAGGACGGCGACGTCCTGCTGGTGCTGCGGATCCTGGACCGAATGGGCCGGGGCAAGGAGCCCGCGCCGGGTTCGGTGCCGGAGCCCGGGGAGCGGATCGCCTGGACGCTGTTCGAGCACGACCAGCGCGGCGGGCCGAAGCTGCCGGACCCGGAGGAGACGCCGTGGACCCACGGCGGGCCGCCGGGCGCGGACGCCGCGACGCGTGCGGAGCAACCCGACCCCGTGACCCCGGAGGACCTGCTGTGACCACTGCCATCCGGGAGGACCTTCCGTGAGCACCGTCTTCGATCCGGGCGCGGCGGCGGCCCGTGCGACCGGCGCGATCCTCGACGACACCCTGCACGGCGGCAGCCGGGGCGTCGTCGTGGACTCGCCCCCGGGCGCCGGCAAGTCGACGCTGGTGGTCCGGGCGGCCCTGGAGCTGGCCGCCGCCGGCCATCCGCTGATGGTGATCGCCCAGACGAACGCCCAGGTCGACGATCTGGTCGTACGGCTCGCGGAGAAGGACCCGGAGCTGCCGGTGGGGCGGCTGCACAGCAGCGACTCCGACCCGTACGACAAGGTGCTGGACGGCCTCGCCAACGTCACGAAGTCGGCGAAGGCGGCGGATCTGGCCGGGCTCGACGTGGTGATCTCGACGGCCGCGAAGTGGGCCCACGTGAAGAACGTGGAGCCGTGGGGGCACGCCATCGTCGACGAGGCGTACCAGATGCGTTCGGACGCGCTGCTGGCCGTGGCCGGGCTGTTCGAGCGGGCGCTGTTCGTCGGGGACCCGGGTCAGCTGGACCCGTTCTCGATCGTCGGCGCGGACCAGTGGGCGGGGCTGAGCTACGACCCCTCGGCGAGCGCGGTGTCCACGCTGCTCGCCCACAATCCGGAGCTGCCGCAGCACCGGCTGCCGGTCTCCTGGCGGCTCCCGGCGTCGGCGGCCCCGCTGGTGTCGGACGCGTTCTACCCGTACACGCCGTTCCGCAGCGGTACGGATCACGGGGACCGGAAGCTCTCCTTCGGGGTGGCGTCGGACGGCTCGGGGCCCGACCGGGTGCTGGACGAGGCGGCGGAGTCCGGCTGGGGGCTGCTGGAGCTGCCCGCCCGGCACACCCCGCGCACCGACCCCGAGGCGGTACGGGCGGTGGCGCTGGTGGTCCGGCGGCTGCTGGACCGGGGCGGCGTCGCCACCAGCGAGCGGGCCGAGGAGCCGGTGCCGGTGACGGCGGACCGGGTGGCGGTCGGCACGGCCCACCGGGACCAGGCGGCGGCGGTGCGGGCGGCACTCGCGGAGCTGGGCGTCACGGGGGTCGCGGTCGACACGGCGAACCGGCTCCAGGGCCGCGAGTTCGACGTCACGGTCGTCCTGCACCCCCTGTCGGGCCGCCCCGACGCCACGGCCTTCCACCTGGAGACGGGCCGCCTGTGCGTGCTGGCGTCCCGGCACCGGCACGCCTGCGTCGTGGTGTGCCGGGAAGGGGTGGCGGACCTGCTGGACGAGCACCCGTCCACGGAGCCGGTCCAGCTGGGCGTCACGGTGAAGTTCCCCGACGGCTGGGAGGCCAACCACGCGGTGCTGGCCCATCTCGCGGAACACAAGGTGCGCTGGAAGCCGTGAGCCGTGAGCCGTGAGAGGTGGCCGGCCGACGGAGCTCAGGGCCCGGGGTGCCCTTGCGCGGGGTTGGACAATGGAGGGTGGCCGTCCTGGCCGTGCGAGGGAGGAACAGCACATGACAGAGTCCGAGCGGAACGAACGGCAGCGGCTGCGCCCCGCGCCGCTGCTCTTCGAGCCGTCTCAGGCCACGGCGGACCCGGAGCACTTCTTCGACCTGGAGTCGATGGAGGACCCCCGTGAGCTGCTGGCCCGGGCGACCGAGCTGACGCAGGCGTTCCGGGCGGCGACGGACCGGTCGGTGGAGTTCCAGGCGATGGCGGCGGCGCAGCTCGCCGACCCGCGCCGGTTCGACCGGCTGACCGCGGCGGACGTGGCGGAGCGCGCGGAGTGGACCGAGGACTACGCGAAGAAGATGATCGAGTTCGGCCGCTCGCTGCTGGACTCCCCGAGAGCCTGACGCGCTGGACGCCCCGGAGCCTGCCGTACGGGACGGGACGGGCCCAGGCGCTCCGGGTCCTGCGGGGTCTGCGAGTCCTCCGGGGTCTGCGGGTCCTGCGGGACTGATGTGGTCCATGGGGCGGCCGGGGCAGGTGTTGCGCCGTAAGGCCGGGGGTCAGGTCCCGTGGCATATTCCGGCGCGCAAGATACCCCTCCCCCTCCTCGCCTGTCCCGGATTCCGGCAACTCTCGGAATCAGTTCCGTCACTCCCGGTAGACCTTGCTCCATGAGCGCATGGCTGAAAGACACAACGACCCTGCAGGCCGGTGCCGCCGTCGCGCACCACGGCGTCGACATCTTCGCCTTGCTGCGGGACCAGACCGGATCGCAGGCCGCCCAGGTCACGGCGGCCGGCGCCGCCTGGCTGGCCGGGGCGACGCCCTACCCGCGCAGCACGCTCGCCCAGTGGGAGGAGCGCCCCACGGCCCCCGGGGTGCTGCCCTGCGGTTCCGCCTTCGACGTGGTGAACGTACCCGCGCTGTTCGGTCGGCGGATGCTGGAGCGGCTCTGGGCGGAGGGTCCCGGCTCCGGTCCGGTCGCCACGCACCGGGGCCGGATGCTGCTGTTCGCGGCCCCGGGAACGGCCCAGCGACTGCCCTCGCTGCTCGCCTGGGAGGAGTGGGGAACCGGCGGTTTCGAGGAGTCCGGAGGCGCCGGGGACGGGCGCGGGCCGGTGCCGCCCCTGCTCTGCCACGGCACCGGGGACGCCGTGACCGTACCGCCGCTGACCTGCGGGTCGTCGGACGGCGGGCCGCGCTGGGTGGTCGCCCCCGACACCCGCAACCCCTGGCTGCCGGGTCCCGATGTGCTGCTCTGGGCGTGTGTGCGGGTGAGCCGGTCCGCCTCCTCGCGGGCTGCCGCACCGTCGATTTTTCCTCGGACGGATCCGGGTGCTAATGTCTACGACGTCAGCAGGCGCCGTTAGCTCAGTTGGTTAGAGCAGCTGACTCTTAATCAGCGGGTCCGGGGTTCGAGTCCCTGACGGCGCACAGACGGAAGAAGCCCCTCGCGAAAGCGGGGGGCTTCTTCGTGTGCGGCACCGGCGGAGAGGCTTCAGACTCCGGTGGTGATCCGGACGGTCCAGGAGCCGGACAGGGTACGGTCGGCGACCTCGACGCGGGTGCCGGCGCCCGGGACGGTGAAGGTCTCGCCGACCCGGAGCGGGGCGTCGGCCAGCGGCGGGTAGACCGAGCGCTCCCAGCAGGCACCGGTCTCGGGGTGGGCGTCGACGACCTCGACGGGTCCGCCGCCGGAGGCCGTCCCGCTGCGGACGCGGTAGATCAGGATGCCCTCGGCGCAGGTCTCCCGGTCGTTGCCGGTGGCGCTGCGGGCCTCGATGGCCAGGGCGCTCTCGGCTCCGGTACGGACGACGGCGAGCCGGGTCCCGATCGACCCGCCGGGCACCGGGGCGGCGGCGACCGGTTCCAGGGTGAGGTCGGCCGAGCCCTGGACGCAGACGACCTGCCGGCCGCCGAGCCAGCCGAGCTTCCACTTGTGCCAGCCGAACAGGTCGGGGGCGAGGCCGAACTGGCTGCCCATGACGTCCCAGTCGCCGACGTAGGTGTCCCAGTCGCCCTTGCCGTCGGTGGGCCGGTGGTAGAGGTCGGCGAGGTCGAAGACGTGCCCGGTCTCGTGGGCGAGGACGTTGCGGTCGGGCGGGTGCTGCTCGAAGACCGTGACGACGCGCCGGATGTCATGGCCGTCGGCGCGCAGCGGCCGGTCGAAGTTGACGACCTTCGTGGCGTCGGAGTCCACGCCGGGGGCGTCCGGGTCGGCCACCAGATAGACGACGTCGTACCGGGAGAAGTCCACCTCGGGGTCGGCGGCGGCGACGGCGTCCCGCAGATAGGCGGTGCGCCGCTCGGCGTTCCAGTCGCGCTCTATGGCGTACCAGGTGGAGTCGCGGGGCATCTGCGTCCAGGTCCGCTGCGGATGCGGGCGCAGGGTGAACCGGCCGTAGCTGGCGCGCTCGAAGAAGCGCGTGGTGGACGGGAAGTGGTCGGCGGTGAGTTCCTCGGGGGTGAGCACGGGCTCGGAGTCCGGGAAGGACAGGAAGATCATGACCGCGTCGAGACCCCGGTCGGGGCGCGGATAGGCCGCGTTCCAGGTGTGCAGGCCGAGCGAGTGGTGGGCCGCCGTCCGGGGCAGGGCGCAGGGCGTGGCGTCGCCCGGGGCGGCCGCGGCGGGACCCGCGACGAGGGACATGGCGGCGAGCGCCAGGAGGGAGGTCGCGGCGGCGGCCAGACTGCGCAGGGGCGGCCGCGGGTCTCCCCCGGGTCCGCGACGGCACGGCACATCGACCTCCGGGTGAGGAAACTCGGTCCATCCCGTCCACCCTGTGCCGCATCACCACGCCACGCCCTGTTGTGCTGCCCCACACGGGTCAGCGGCAAAAATCACCACCCACACCTTCACGGAACGTCACCGTCGGTCGGTCCGGTCGACCGATACAACAGATCCGCACAGAAACGACCAGGATCGGGCAAAGCGGAATGCTCGCTCCCGCTCACTTCCGGCCGCGCGCGATGGCCCGGACCGGACCGCGAGCTGGAACGCCCGACGCGCCACCCTCTATGCTTCACCACGCTTTCCCGCGTGGAACGGGCCCCTTCACGGGACCACCACCCGGTGGCCAGTCCGACCCCACCAGTTCACAACGACCTTCACAGCGGGAGCGAGCGGTGAGCGGAACCTCCGAAGGGCCGAGGGCCTCGGCAGGCACGGCCCCGGGCGCACCCGCCCCGGCGGTCACGGAGCGTCATACGGCCGTCCCCGCCGAGAGCGGTCCCGCCCGGACCGCTTCCACCCGGACCGGTTCCGCCCGGACCGATTCCACCCGGACCGATTCCGCCCGGACCGGTCCCGGCGCGGGCGACGCCGGTTCCATCGCCTCCGAGCTGCGCGACTACCGCGCGGCGTTCAACGCCGCCACGCTGCCCATGGGCGTCGTCGACGGCCGGGGCCAGATCGTGCGGGCCAACGAGGCGCTGGGCGGACTGCTGGGGGCCCCGGCGGCGGTCCTCGCCGGGCGGCAGGCGTACGAACTGCTCGACCTCGCCACCGACGACCGCACCTGGCACGCGTACCGCGAGGTCCTCCTCGGCCGCCGCTCCCGGTTCCGCTGCACGCGCCGCCTCAAGCACCCCGACGGGCGCTCCCTGTGGGCCGAGATCACCGTCGTACCGATGACGGGGGCCTCGGCGGCGGAGTCCGCCCGGGTGCTCCTGACGGTCGCGGACGTCAGCGACCGCCGGGAGCTCCAGGAGCGGCTGCGCCACCTCCAGATGCACGACCCGGTGACCCGGCTGCCCAACCGGACGCTGTTCTTCGAGCGCCTCGCCTCGACCCTGGAGACCCCGCCGTACCAGGACGACTCCCTGCCGCCCCGGCAGCACACCCGGATCGGCCTCTGCTACCTGGACCTGGACGGCTTCAAGGCGATCAACGACACCCTCGGCCACCGCACCGGGGACCGGCTGCTGGCGGCCGTCGCCGCGCGGCTCACCGACTGCGCCGAGAACGACGCCTCCCGCAACGCCGGGGGCAACCGGCTGGTGGCGCGCCTGGGCGGCGACGAGTTCGCGATCCTGGTCGAGGACTCGGCCGGCACCCAGGAGCTGACCGACCTGGCCCGCTCCGTGCTCGCCGCGCTCCAGCAGCCGTTCGACCTGGCGGGCCAGCGGCTCTCGGTCTCCGCGTCGATCGGCGTGGTCGAGCGGATCGCGGCCGGCACCTCGCCCACCGGGCTGATGCAGGCCGCCGACACCACGCTGTACTGGGCGAAGGCGGACGGCCGGGCCCGCTGGACCCTGTTCGACCCCGAGCGCAACGCCCACCGCATGACCCGGCAGTCCCTCTCCTCGACGCTCCGGCCCGCCGTGAAGCGCGGCGAGTTCACGCTGGAGTACCAGCCGCTGGTCGGGATGGCGGACGGGGTGCTGCGCGGGGTCGAGGCGCTGGTGCGCTGGAACCATCCCCAGTTCGGCGTGCTGCCGCCGAATCGGTTCGTCCAGATCGCCGAGGAGGACGGTTCGATCGTCCAGCTCGGCCGGTGGGTGCTGCGCACCGCGTGCCGGCAGGCGCGGCGCTGGCAGCTGGACCACCCGGACGAGCCGCCGCTGTTCATCAGCGTCAACGTCGCCGTACGGCAGGTCTGGGACTCCGACCTGGTGGCCGACGTGGCGCAGATCCTGGCCGAGACCGAGCTCGCCCCCGGGCTGCTCCAGCTGGAGCTGACCGAGTCGGCGGTGATGGGCTCCGGGGGGCGCCCGCTGAGAGCACTCCAGGCGCTGAGCGACATGGGCGTCCGGATCGCCATCGACGATTTCGGGACGGGCTATTCGAACCTCGCCTACCTCAGCAGGCTGCCCGTCTCCGTACTGAAGCTGGACGGGGCGTTCGTGAAGGGCTTCCGGTACGAGGACGGTACGCATCCGAGCCCGGCCGACGAAACGATCGTGGAGGCCATGGTGCAGCTGGCGCACCGCCTGGGCCTGACCGTCACCGCGGAGTGCGTGGAGACGGCCGGGCAGGCGGAGCGGCTGCGGCGGATCGGCTGCGACACCGGGCAGGGCTGGCTGTACTCGCGGGCCGTGGCGCCGGAGCAGATCGCCGGGCTGATCGGGTCCCGGCCGCTGGAGGGCTGACCGGGGACCCCCACGGTCCACGGCGCGGTCGGCAGGTCCTACGAGGCGGCGGGCGGTTCCTATCAGGCTGTGGGCAGGCCGTACGCGTCCGCGATCAGGCCGTAGCTGCGCAGTCGCGCGTCCCCGCCGTGCGCGTTGGCGGTGATCATCAGCTCGTCGGCGCCGGTGCGCTTGGCCAGGGCGTCCAGGCCGCTGCGGACCTCGTCGGCGGTGCCGTGGACGACGTTGCCCAGCCAGCCGTCGACGAACTCCCGCTCCATCGGAGAGAAGTCGTACGCCTCCGCCTCCTCCGGGCTCGGGATCAGCCCGGGGCGGCCGGTGCGCAGCCGGACCATGGACAGGGCCCCGGTGAGCACCTGGCGGCGGGCCTCGCGCTCGTCGTCGGCGGCCAGCGCCGAGACCCCGATCAGGGCGTACGGGGCGTCCAGCACGGCGGAGGGCCGGAAGGACTCGCGGTACAGGTCGAGCGCCGGGACGGTGTTCTGCGCCGAGAAGTGGTGCGCGAAGGCGAAGGGCAGCCCGAGCGTCCCGGCCAGCCGCGCGCTGAAGCCGGAGGAGCCCAGCAGCCAGACGGGCGGCCGGTGCGCGGACTGCACCCCGCCGGGGGACGTCGCCTGGACCGGGCCCGGTACGGCGTGGATCCGGGCGTACGGATGCCCGTCCGGGAAGTCGTCGTCCAGGAAGCGGATCAGCTCCATGAGCTGCTGCGGAAAATCATCGGCCCCCTCGTTGAGCCGGTCCGTACGCCGCAGCGCCGCCGCCGTCGCACCGTCCGTGCCCGGGGCCCGGCCGAGACCGAGGTCGATCCGGCCCGGGGCCATCGCCTCCAGGGTGCCGAACTGCTCGGCGATCACCAGCGGGGCGTGGTTGGGCAGCATCACCCCGCCGGAGCCGAGGCGGATGCGCTCGGTGTGAGCGGCGATGTGCGCCAGGATCACGGCCGGGGACGACGAGGCGACCCCGGGCATGGAGTGGTGCTCGGCGACCCAGAAGCGGTGGAAGCCGCGGCTCTCGGTGAGCTTCGCGATCTCCACGCTCGTGCGCAGGGCCTGCGTCGCCGTGCGGCCCTGCCCCACGGTGACCAGGTCGAGGACGGACAGCGGAACGGTCGCCGTCCCGGCTGCGGCGCCCCGGATCCCGTCACCGTCGGCCGCCCGGCCGCTCCCGTCGCCGCTGGTCTCGTCGCGTCGGATGTCGTCCACGTTGTCGGCCTCTCCCGGTGCTGCTGTCGTCCGTACGTCTGTATATCGGAGGAGTACAACAGGAGGCCGACTCCGCTTTATTCCCGACGGGCGCAAGCTCGCCCCGGCGCGAGCCCGCCACGGCGCGTTCCCTACGGGCGCAAGGTCGCCCCGGCGCGCTCACGTCGGGCCCGGGCTCGCGCGGCACGTTCCCGATGCGTCCGGGGCGGACGCGGCGCGCTACTCCCGTACCTCGATGCCCTTCGGCTCCAGCTGCCGCAGCACCGGCTCGCGGGTGGCGAACAGGGTGCCGAGCGGGGGCGCCCAGGTCCGGCGGTCGGCGAGGCGCAGCCCCTCCCAGACGGTGACCTGGTTCGCGGTGAGCACGGGCTTGCCGATCAGCTCCTCCAGCTCGGGGAGGTACGCGGTGGTGTGCAGGGAGGTGTCCGGGACCAGCACCACCTCGGCGTCCGGGTGGTCCGCCTCGCGCACCAGCCGCTTCACCTCGTCCGGACCCCAGGATCCGGCCTCGGCCGACGAGTCGGCCCCGCCGGACGCGGTGGCCACCACCTCGATGCCCGCCGACGCCAGGAACGCGGCGAAGAGCCCGGTGACGTCGTCCGGGTAGGGCGCGGCGACGGCGACCCGACGGGCGCCCAGCTCCCGTACCGCGTGGCCGAAGCCGACGGAGGTGCTGGAGGCGGGCAGCCCGGCCGCCCGGGCGAGCGTGGCGATCTGCTCGTGGGCACCCTCCCAGCCCTGCCCGAAGCTCCCGCCGCTGGAGGCCCAGATCAGCGCCTCGGCCCCGGCCAGGCGCAGCTCCTCGACCCCCTCGGCGAGCCGGTCGGGGTCGCCCTGCTCACGCAGGGCGTCGGCGCGGTAGACGTCCTCGCCGGCCTCGGTGGAGAACAGGGGCAGCCGGATGTCGGTGTCGAGCAGGATCTCGGTCCGTGGGAAGTCGTCCTCGGCGGCGTGGCCCGGGTAGAGAAGTCCTACGGTCGTCATGTCCACCCTTCCTGTACGTCGACGGCTCGCCGCGCGGCGGGCGGGTCCCCTCGCCGGATCGCGGCGGGCGGGCCCCATCGCGGATTCCCGGCGGGCGCCCCGTCACGGGACGGCCCGGAGGCCGCCGCGACCCTCCGGACGCTCCGGCGACCGTGACCGCGCGACCGGTCACTCTTGCCCCGACTTGTTCCCAGTATTCCCCCGGGCGGCCACCGGGGCGCGCGGCCGGGCGTCGTTGACGCGGCGGTGAGCTACTGCGAGCGTGGGCGGTCGATCTTGTCCGTTCCGTCTTGTCCGTTCCGCCGCGGAGGGCCGACCACCCATGCCGGATCCCGTCCTGCTCGTCCTCGACGCCGACCCCTCCCCGCGGCTCGGCCGGCTCACCGGCCGGGCGGACGTGCGGTACGCGGACGCCGCCACGCTCGCCGAGCGGCTCCCGGCGGCCGATGTGCTGCTGGTGTGGGACTTCACGTCGGACGCCGTACGGGACGCCTGGCCGGGTCCGGGGCGGCGGCCGCGCTGGGTGCACACGGCGAGCGCGGGGGTGGACCGGCTGCTCTGCCCGGAGCTGGTCGCCTCGGACACCGTCCTGACCAACGCGCGGGGGATCTTCGAGCGGCCGATCGCGGAGTACGTGGCGGGCCTGGTGCTGGCGATGGCCAAGGACCTCCCCGGCACCCTCGCCCTCCAGCGGGAACGGCGCTGGCACCACCGCGAGGGGCAGCGCGTGGCCGGCTCCCGGGCGGTGGTCGTCGGCGCGGGTCCCATCGGCCGGGAGATCACCCGGCTGCTGCACGGCCTCGGGGTCACCGTGGCCCTGGTGGGGCGGACCGCCCGGCGCACCATCCACGGGGCGGAGGATCTGGACCGGCTGGCGGCGCGGGCGGACTGGGTGATCGCGGCGGCCCCGCTGACGGAGTCGACGCGCGGGATGTTCGACTCCCGCTTCTTCGGGCTGCTCCAGCCGTCGGCGCGCTTCATCAACGTGGGGCGCGGGGCGAGCGTGGTGCAGGCCGACCTGGTGGACGCGTTGAACCGCCGCTGGTTCGCGGGCGCGGCGCTCGATGTGTTCGAGGACGAACCGCTGGACCCGGACAGCCCGTTGTGGGACGTGCCGGGGCTGCTGGTCTCACCGCACCTGAGCGGGGACACGGTGGGGTGGCGCGACCGGCTGGGCGAGCAGTTCGTCGCGCTGTACGAACGCTGGGCGCGCGGCGAGCCGTTGCCCAACGTCGTCGACAAGGAACGCGGTTACGTCCCCTCCCCGGACCTCGACCGGCCCCCCGGCCCCGACGAACTCGGCAACGCGCCCGACGGGCTCACCGGGTGAGCGGCGCGGCCCGGACGACGAACGCCTCGATGGCTTCCCTGGCCGCGGCGTCCAACGCGTCGTGCTCGGCCTGGTCCTGGGCGGTCGAGACGTCCCGCGTGCGCCGGTAGGCCTCTTCCGCGGCGCCGGCCACCTCCGGGTCGTCGGTGAGCAGTTTGACCCGGTAGAGCACCTGCCGGGTGGCGGTGCGCAGCCGGTGGGCCTCGTCGCGCGCCTCGACGAACGCGTCGGAGACGTGGCTCTGCCCCCGGCGATACCAGCGGCCCGCCTGCCCGTGCCGGTACTCCTCCGCCGCGGCGGCGAACGCGCTGTAGGTGGCCGTGCGTTCCTGCCGGAGCGCCTCGGACCGGGAGAACCTCTCCGTGCGCGCGGCGGTGAGGCGTTGGAAGAGGTGCGTGACCACGGCTCCCAGGAGCGTTCCCCCGACCGCGACGACGCTTGTCCATATGGCGACCATGGCCCCAGCTGATCACAGAAGTGGCGGACGCGGCGTCATGAATCCTCCGCCGCGGGGAACACGCCCCGCGCATCTCCGGTCGCACTCCGCCTTCTCCGGGCACGGGAAGGTCTCCTTCCGGCCACTGTTGGGTTACATGCATCCGGCTACCCGCATAGACGTACGGGAGCGGGCAGGCGCTCACCCTGTCCGGACTGTTCGACCTCCAGGAGATTGCGAACCATGGCTGAATTCCCGAACCTGTCCCGCCGGGGTTTCCTCAACGGAACGGCGGCCGTGGGCGGCCTCCTCGTCGTTCCCGGCCTCCTCACCGCGTGCAGCAAGACCGACTCCGGCTCCGCGACCGGCGAGGGCGCCCTGGAGAAGCTCCGTAAGCAGGGCTTCGTGCGGGTGGCGTACGCCAACGAGGCCCCGTACGGCTACCTGGAGGGCAAGGAGCTCAAGGGCGAGGCCCCGACGCTGCACCGCGAGATCTTCCAGGCCCTCGGGGTGGACGAGCTCAAGCCGACGCTCTCCGAGTGGGACGGGCTGATCCCGGGGCTCCAGGCCGGGAAGTACGACGTGGTCAGCGCGGGCATGGCCATCACGCCGGAGCGCTGCGGCAACGCGATCTTCTCCGAGCCGGAGTTCATCTCGCCGACCGCGCTGATGGTGAAGAAGGGCAACCCGAAGAAGCTCACCGACCTGGACTCGGCGAAGGAGGCGGGGGTCACGATCGGCGTGATGTCCGGTGCGGTCGAGGGCAGTTACGCCAAGGGCGCGGGCATCCCCGAGGGCAAGATCAAGACGCTCCAGAAGCCGCAGGACGGGGCGGACGCGGTCAAGGGCGGCCGGATCGACGCGTTCCTGCTCACCGGTATCTCGCTGCGCTGGCTGGCGAAGACCAACCCGGAGACCGAGGTCACCGAGGCGTTCGTGCCGAAGCTGGACGGCAAGGAGCAGTTCTCGCCGGGCGGGGCGGTGTTCCGCAAGGGCAACGAGGACCTGCGGGACTCCTTCAACCGCGAGCTGAAGAAGATCGTCTCCGACCGCTCGCGCTATGTGCAGCTGCTGGAGCCGTACGGCTTCGGGGAGACGGAGATCCCGCCGGCGGACCTGAAGACGGCGGACCTGTGCAAGGGCTGACGGGGCGGGCGGGGACGCACGCATGAATGACTTCTTCTCCCTCCTCGTCGAGGAGCTCCCCCAGGTCCGCTCGGGCCTGTGGGTGACGCTCCAGGCCACGGTCCTGGGCGCGCTGCTGGCCGGAGTGCTGGCCTTCGCGCTCGGGCTCATGGCGGGCAGCAGGCTGCTCCTGGCCCGCGGCTTCTCCCGGGTGGTCGTGGAGTTCTTCCGGGGCACCTCCCTCTACATCCAGCTGTTCTGGCTCTACTACGCGATGCCGCTGCTGACCGGCTACGAACTGGAGCCGTTGATCTGCGGGGTGGTCGCGTTCGGCCTCAACTTCGGTGCGTACGGCGCCGAAGTGGTGCGGGGAGCCATCAACTCCGTACCGCGCGGGCAGTACGAGGCGGCGATCGCCCTCAACCTGAGTCCGGCCAGGCGGCTGTGGAAGGTGATCCTGCCGCAGGCGTGGGTGCAGATGATCCCGAGCTTCACCAACCTGCTGATCCAGTTGCTGAAGGCGACCCCGCTGCTGTGGCTGATCTCGGCCGCCGATCTGATGACGGTGGTGCAGCAGCTGCGCGACCGTACCGGTGAGACGGTGACCGCCTATCTGACCCTGCTGGCCGCCTACTTCGTGCTGGCCTACGCGCTGACGATGCTGATGAACCTGCTGGAGCGGAGCGCCAAGCGGCGGCTCGGCCTGGCCACCGGCGCGAAGAGCCTGTTCAAGAGCCGCAGCGCGTCCACGACCGCCGTGGGAGGTACCCGATGAACGACGGCTTCGACTGGGACGCCGCCGGCGAGTCCCTGCCGCTCCTGCTGGAGGGGTTCCGGGTCACCCTGCTCGCGACCGTCCTCGGCACCCTGGTGGCGGCCGTGCTGGGGCTGGTCGTCGCGATGGCCGGGCGGGCGCCCAGCAGGTTCGTGACGGTCCCGGTGCGCGTCGTGACGGAGTTCGTCCGCTCCACCCCGCTGCTGGTGCAGCTGGTCGGTGCGGCGGCTCTGTTCAACACGGTGGAGCCGCTGTACATCGGCATCGCGGTGCTGGGGGTCCACTACGCCGCGTACACCTCCGAGGTCTACCGGGCCGGGATCGACGGGGTGCCGAAGGGCCAGTGGGAGGCGTGCCGCGCGCTGTCGCTCTCGCCCCGGCGCACCTGGCAGGCCGTGATCCTGCCGCAGGCGGTGCGCAATGTGCTGCCCGCGCTCGGGAACTACGCGATCTCGATGTTCAAGGAGACGCCGTTCCTCGCCGTGATCACGGTGCAGGAGATGGTCTTCGAGGCCCGGAAGTACGGGGCCGACCACTTCGCCTACACCGAGGTGTTCACCCTCGCCGGCCTGATCTTCCTGGTCGCGAGCTACCCCACGTCGCTGTTGATGAGAAAGCTGGAGAAGCGCCTTGGCCACTGAACCCCTCCCCCTGAAGAAGACGGAGTCGTCCGGGCCGGCCGCCGCTCCCGAGGACGCCGTACCGGCCGCGGCCCGCACCGGTGAGCCGCTGGTGCGGTTCGACAAGGTGGTCAAGCGCTACGGCGACCATGTGGTCCTGGACGAGCTGGACTTCACCGTCGACCGCGGCGAGCACGTCACCCTGATCGGGCCCAGCGGCTCGGGCAAGACCACGATCCTGCGGCTGCTGATGACGCTGGAGAAGGTCAGCGGCGGCGTGATCTGGGTCGACGGCTCACCGCTGACCCACGTCCGCACCCCGGACGGTTCGCTGAAGCCGGCGGGCGAGAAGCAGTTGCGCGAGTCCCGGAAGAAGATCGGGATGGTCTTCCAGCAGTTCAACCTCTTCCCGAACATGAAGGTGATCGAGAACATCACCGAGGCCCCGGTCAGCGTGCTCGGCAAGAGCCGCGAGGAGGCGGAGGTCCGGGCCCGGGAGCTGCTGGACCTGGTCGGGCTCTCGGCGAAGGTCGACGCCCACCCCTCCCAGCTCTCCGGCGGCCAGCAGCAGCGGGTGGCGATCGCGCGGGCGCTGGCGATGGAGCCGGAGATCCTGCTGCTGGACGAGGTGACCTCGGCGCTCGACCCGGAGCTGGTGGCGGGCGTGCTGGAGCTGCTGGAGGACATCGCCCGCAACACCGACATCACCATGGTCTGTGTGACCCATGAGATGAACTTCGCCCGGGACGTCTCGGAGAAGGTGCTGATGTTCGACGCGGGACGGGTCGTGGAGTCCGGATCCCCGGAAAAAATCTTCTCGGATCCGTCACACGAACGTACGCGCGAGTTCCTCAACGCGGTGCTGTGACCTCGCCGGTTCCCCACCGCCCATGACGGTGGCATATGCCAGACGGGTGCGCCCCAGATGACAGCTCCGGGGCGCCCCTACTGACTCGTCAACTGCCGCCCCACGGGGGCCTCCCGGCGGCTATCGTGGGGCGAAAGCTTGCGGTCACAACCTGGTAGGGGGACACCGTGGCATTGAAGCCCGAGCCGACCGCGCCGTTCCATTCGGTGCAGTACGCCCTGCGCGTGCTCGAATCGGTCTCCAAGCACGGCAACGGTGTGACCGATGCCCAGATCTCCCGCGAGACGGGGCTGCCGACCGGCCACCTCGCCTCCCTCCTGCTCACGCTGCGCCGCGAGGGGTATGTGGAGCAGGTCGGCGACGGCGCGTACGTCATCGGCGCGTCCCTGCTGCTGCTCGGCTCCGGGGCGGCCCGCCGCCAGGCCCTGGAGGACCGCCTCCGGCTCACCCTGTCCGAGCTGCGCGACTCCGTCGGCGCGGCCGTCTACCTCAGCCGCTATGTGGACGGTGAGGTCAGTGTGACCCAGGTCGCGGACGGACCGCTCACCCCCGCGGTCAACGAGTGGGTGGACTTCCGCTCCTCGGCGCACGCCAGCGCGGTCGGCAAGTGCCTGCTGGCCCAGCTCGACCACGACGGGCGGCGCGACCACATCTCCCGGCACCGGACGGCCCGGCTCACCTCGCGGACGATCACCGACGAGAAGATCCTCTTCTCCCAGCTGGACGCCCAGTCCGCCACGGTTCCGGTGCTGGACCTCCAGGAGTACGCGGTGGGCACCGTCTGCGCGGCCGTGCCGCTGACGGCCGGCTCCGCCGCGGGCTGCCTCGCCCTGTCGCTGCCGATCGAGGACGCGCACCGACTGCGGTCGGCGGCCGAGACACTGAGCCGCCGGGCGGCGCCGGTCCTGCTGTCGCTGGCGCTGTAGCGTCCGGGCACCGGACGGCGCAGGCAGTAACCTCACCGTCATGTACGCACCGGTACCCGCGCTGAACCTCCTGAAGGAGTTCGAGGACAGCGTCGACGACTACTTCACTCCCGGCTTCGAGCTGATCCCGTTCGGCGAGGACGACGCCGGATATCCGCAGCTCTCCGACCACATCCGGCCCTTCGCGCAGGCCAACGACTCCGGCTCGACCTACGCGATCTGGCTGCGGGACGAGCGCACCGACCTCGCCACGCTGCCGGTGCTCCTCCTCGGCGACGAGGGGGGCGTCCATGTGGTGGCCCGCGATCTGCCCGAGCTGCTGCGCATCCTCGCCTCCGGCTGGGAGCCGATGTGCGGCTGGGACCGCCTGGACTACTTCGACGAGCGCGAGGAGGAGGGCGGCGGCGACGGGAACGGCCGCTGCCCGGAGAACCCCGCGTTCCGGGCCTGGCTGCGCGACCGCTTCGGCCTGGAGGCCGCCGAGGATCCGAACGAGATCGCCCGGTCGGCGGGCGAGGAGCTGCGGGAGCCGTTCGCCGCCTGGATCGGGCCGCTGATCCCGGACGCGGTGGGCGGGCACAGGACGGCTTAGGCGGGGCTTGGGCGGGCTCCGGGGGGTCCCGGGCGGAGGGTGTCATCAGCACCCCTCGGGACCAGGTATTATTTTCGAGTCAGCAGGCGCCGTTAGCTCAGTTGGTTAGAGCAGCTGACTCTTAATCAGCGGGTCCGGGGTTCGAGTCCCTGACGGCGCACGACACACAGTGGGCGGTCTCCTTCGCGGAGACCGCCCACTGTGTTTCCCGCGCTCATGACGCTCCGCCCTCCTCCTCGTACCGGGTGAGCGGGCACCGAGACCTCCGGTCCCTGTCCGCCCGTCGGCCGGAACGCATGAGCGGGTCCAAGACCCACTCATGCGTTCCGGCCGGAAACGGCGTGGTCGAGCAGGACGCCGGGGTGCGGTACGCCGCCGCGTGGCCGCAGATCCGCGAGGAGCGCCGCCCGCGCGGCGGCGCCCTCGACCACCTGGTGATGACTGAGCACGGTGGGGCCGTGCTTCAGGGCGGACCGGTGGTCACCCCATTGACGGCGTACGAGCTCCGCGACGGTGCCGGTACTCCTCATGGCGCCGCACGACCACCGGAGCGTCAGAACTTGACGTCGGAGCAGGCGTAGAACGCGTTGGTGGTGTCCGCGACATTCCACACGGCGAGGATGATGTGCTTGCCGCTCTTCTGGGTGGGGATCGTGCCCTGGTGGGTCAGGGTGGACGGCGGCTGCTGGTTGCCGTAGGGCACGGTCATGAAGGGCTGCGATTCGAGCGCGGCACGGGTGAGCGGCTTGGTGGGGTCCCAGCCGTTCTTGGTGATGTAGTAGCGGAAGTCGCTGGTCCGGTGCCGGGCGGTGAACTGCCAGCGGAAGCTGTAGCCCTGTCCGCCGGTGACCTGGGTGGCGGGCCAGTTGCCGCCACGCGGGTCGTCGAGCTGGGCGAACTGTCCGTTGCCGCCGGAGCAGATCTTGCCGTCCGCCGGTCCTGCCGCCGGGAAGCCCTTGGGGCCCTCGACGCTCTGCGGCTCCCACTGGATGTTGCCGCAGCCGGTCACCGTGCCGTTGGCACAGAGTTTCTGACGGCTGATCGGGGAGTCCGTGTAGCCGTGGCTGCTGGCGCTGGGGGCCGCGAGCACCGAAGCGCCCGCTATCGCCAGGCCGATCACGGCCGCGCTTGCCTTTTTCCGCATGGGCTGTCGCTCCTCTAGAACGTGGGGGAGGTTCCATGAGCATTGCTCGACTGCTGCGCGCTTGGTACGGAGTGCTGTGCGTGACACGGTGCTGCGGTCTAGACCAAGTCTTAGATTATTGACGCGCCGTGAACATGTCCAGACCAATGAGCGTCATATTCCGGCGGCCCTGCGAGCCGCCCGGCAACCTCCTCGGCGCCTCCCCGGGCTCTCAGGCCCCGTCCCCTCCCCCACTGCGTCCGGTGTAGAAGGCGACCGTCAAGTCCTTGACGAGCGCCTTGCGTTCGTAGTCGTCGAGCTCGACGATGCCGCGCGTGGTGAGCCGGTTGACCGTGTCGTCGACGGCGTCCACCACGGAGGTGAGCACGCTGTCGCGGTGCCGGGAGTCGATCGCGGCGATCCGGCGGCGCTGCATGGCGGCCGCGACCTCGGGGGCGTACTCGATGCCGGTCGGCTGTGCGGAGTACACCTCGACGCCGACCGGTTCGCAGTCCGCCTTCAGCATCCGGGTCAGCGCGTCGCCGACGGCCTCCGCGTCGCGCAGGGTCGGGGCGTCCTCGTGGAACGCGTCGGCGGGCAATTGCGAGAGGACCCGGGCCATCGCGGCCTCGACCTGGGCGCTCAGATACGCCTCGTGGTCCTCGATGCCGAGGACGGCCCGGACGGTGTCCTTGATCCGCCACACCACGAGGACGACCACGCGCAGGGCGGTGCCGTTGGCGTCGACGGCGGGCAGCGGTTCGCTGCGCCAGTGCCGCAGGCGTACGTCGACGCGGCGGCGCAGCAGGAGGGGTGAGACCCAGACCAGGCCGGTGCGGCGGACGCTGCCCCGGTAGTCGCCGAAGAGCGTCAGCACCCACGCGTAGCCGACCCGGCCCCGGCCGAGGCCGCCGAGCGCGAGGAGCACGAGGGTGGCGAGGAGGGCGAGTACGGCCCAGGCGCCGATGCCGATGCCGAGGTCGGGCCGGGGGGTGAGGCCGACCGCGCTCTGCCAGCCGGCGGGCAACGCGCCGCGCCACCACAGGACGGCCAGCGCGCCCGCGGTTCCGGCGGCACCGGCGAGGAGGGCGGCGTAACCGGACAGGGCGGGCCCGGGCCGCTCGGCGAGGCGGGGGTCGGCGACCGGGGCGGGCCGGGTGGAGGGCCGCACCCGCGTCTGCGGCGACCGCGGCTCGGGGGGCCGCCGGGTGGCGGGCGCGCGGTCACCGGCGGGCCGGTGGACGACGGCCCCGGGCCCGGGCAGCGCCGCCGCGCCGTCGGCCGGCTCCTGGTCGTCCCGGAAGAGGAGGTGTACGGGGATGGAGGCGGTGGTCTCGTTGGCGATGACCGAGTGGCGGCGGCCCGGGCCGGCGGTCGTCGCGGTGGTCGCGGCGGCCGGGGCGGTGGCCGGTGCGGTGGCCGGTGCCGGCACGGAGAAGGTGGCCGAGGCGGCGCGGTCGCCGGGGGCCAGGTCCAGGACGAGGTCCAACTCGGTGTCGGGCCCGGGGCCGGTCCCCTTGACGGACGTGCCCCCGGCCTCACGCTTCGGGCTTTCGGGCTCGGCCCCGTAAGAAGGATGCGGGGTCCACTCCGCCGAGGGTTCCGTCCTCAAACGCCGGACGGGCTTGAGATGCAGGTTGCCGTCGAGGGGGACGGGGCGGGAGGCGCTTCCGGCGGCCGGGCGGGGAGAGGCGGGAGCGGGTCCGTCAGCGCCAGGAGCGGGCCGCTCGGCTGCCGGGCGGCCCGAGGCGGAACCGCGCCCATCAGCAGCCGGGCGGCCAGGGGCAGGGGCAGGGGCAGGGCCACGGCCTTCGACGCCAGGGCGCACGGGGCCGGGGGCCGGGCCCTCGGCGGCCGGGCGCACGGGGCCGGGGGCCGGGCCGTCGGCCGCCGGGCCCTTCGCGGCAAGGGGGGCGGGAGCCGGGCCGTCGACGCCAGGGCGCACCGGAGCGGAGGCGGAGCCCTCAGCCGCCGGGCGCACCGGAGCGGAAGCGGAGCCCTCAGCCGCCGGGCGCACCGGAGCGGAAGCGGAGCCCTCGGCCGCCGGGCGCACCGGAGCGGGGGCCGGGCCGTCGGCCGCCGGGCCCTTCGCGACAGGGGAGGCGGGGGCCGGGCGGTCCGCGGCCGGCCCCGGGTGCCGGCTCACGTCCGGGGGCTCCGGGGCGACGGTCCGGGGCGGGGCGGACGGGGCCTTGCCGTTCCCGGGCGGCGGGGCCTGGTCACCCGCCGGCACCACCCGGCCATGCTCGCCCTCCGACCCCCGGGCAAGCCCGCCCTCCGGCCCACGCGCGGGCTTCTGCTCCGGCCCGTGCGCGGGTTCGGCGTCCGGCGGCGGAGTCCGGTCGGCCACCGGGCGGAACAACGGGGGCGGCGTGCCGCCCGCGTCCCGCTTCTCCGGCGCCACAGGTACGCGCTCGGCCTCCGGCAGCGGGGCACCGTCACCCACCGGGCGGAACAACGGCGGCGGCGTGCCGCCCGCGCCCCGCTTCTCCGGCGCCACGGGCACACGCTCGGCCTCCGGCAGCGGGGCACCGTCACCCACCGGGCGGAACAACGGCGGCGGCGTACCGCCCGCCCCGCTCTTCTCCGGCGGCACAGGCGCGGGCTCCGGGACCCGCCGCGGGGTCTTCTCCGCGACCGGGCCGAACAGCGGCGGCGGGGTCCCCCTGCCCGGTGGGGCGAAGAGGGACGGGGGGAGCTGGTCGTCCAGGTTGTCCGGGGTGCGGGGGGTCTGGTCGTCGTTGGGAGTCACCGGTTCCCTGTTCCTTTCCGTCACGTCGTGCGCGTCCGTCACGCGAAGAGCCGGCGCCAGGTCTCCGGCCCCGGATAACCGTCGGCCGCACCGCCGCGCCAGCCCTGGGCCCGCTGGAACGCCTCGACGTTGCGGCGGTCGGCCTCGGTCCAGAGCGGGCTGGGGCCCGACACGTAGTGCTTGCCGTATCCCT
Organism: Streptomyces sindenensis; assembly: GCF_014649035.1. Taxonomy (GTDB): domain Bacteria; phylum Actinomycetota; class Actinomycetes; order Streptomycetales; family Streptomycetaceae; genus Streptomyces; species Streptomyces sindenensis. The sequence continues at coordinate 32,272 of NZ_BMSG01000018.1, read as the reverse complement.
TCTTCACCAACTGTTTGCCGAGCCGGTCGACATGGCTGTTGGACTGACCCGGCTGGAAATAGCCGCGCCCGGGGAACGGGACCGCCGTGTTCGGGCTGCCGCCCGCACCGGCGGCCGGAATGTTCCGGCCGCCGCCGGAGGTCAGCAGCCGCCAGGTGTGCGGGCCGGGGATGCCGTCGGCCTCCTTGCCCTTCCAGCCCTGGGCCTGCTGGAACGCCTGGGTCGCGCGCTTGTCCGCCGTTCCCCACACGGGCCCGGGTCCGACCGCGTAGAACCGCTTGCCGCCCCGCTGCACCAGCATCCGGCCGAGCTGGGTGACGTACTTGTTGTTCGCGCCGGGGCCGAACCGCTCGGCCCCGGGGAAGGCGGTCGAGGAGCCGGAGCCGGGCGATCCGCCCGTGACCCCCTTGTAGCGGTAGGCGACGTAGCGGTCGGAGTTGTTCCAGTACGCCAGGGGCGTCGACTGCTTCCGGGTCCGGGGGCGCGCCTGCTCGTAGGCGACGTAGTGGGTGCGCGCGCCGGAGGTCCAGCCGCCGAAGATCGTGACGTGCGAGCCCTTGGCCGGGTCGGCCGGGTTGTGGAAGAGGAGGATGTCGCCGGGCTGGAGGTCGGAGCGGGCGATCCGGGTGCCGTACGCGGCGAGGCTGCCGGTCCACTCGTTGGCGCCGAGGTTCCAGGCCATCGACACATAGCCGGAGCAGTCCTGGCGGTAGCCGTCGGACCAGTACTTCTCCATGCTGTACGGAACCTTCGCGTTCACCCACCGCTGCGCCCGGTCGATGATCTCCGCCCGGGTCGTCCTGGGCGCCGCGGCTCCGGCCGACGGCGGGCCCGAGGCCCCGGCGCCCCGTAGCGGCCCCTTCTCGCCCTGCGGGTTGGCGGGGGCCGGCTCCGGGCCGGCGTCCCCGTCGGCGCGCGGGGCCCAGGGGGCGTGGCCCGCGGCGGCCGCCGCGCCGGCGGCCCCGCACGAGAGGACCACCCCGGCGGCCGTGGCCAGCACCAGGGCGCGTCGCGCGCCGTGCGCGGCGGGATGGCCGCCGCGCCGCACCGGCAGGGCCCGCGCGGCGGAGCGCCGCCGCACCGCGCACCCCGCGCATGCGCAGTCGATGGCGGGTTCGTACTCCTCGAAGACCGGAACAGACATGCGATTCCCCTCCGCACTCGTCATTCGTCAAGATCTTTGGGCGCAGCCGCAACGGACGTCGGCGTTTTAACTCTCCTGACATATCGCATTTTGACGGAACAAAGGAAAAAAACGACTATCTGACAGGGCGTGGCGGCCGGTAAATGGTTCGGAGCACCCCGGCGCGTCGGGTAGAGTTCTTCAGGTCAGCAGGCGCCGTTAGCTCAGTTGGTTAGAGCAGCTGACTCTTAATCAGCGGGTCCGGGGTTCGAGTCCCTGACGGCGCACGCACAGTCAAAGCCCCCTCACGGAACGTGAGGGGGCTTTGATCATTCCCCGCCCGACATGCGACGACACCCAGGGGCGCGAGCGCGCCTACGCACTTCGTCACACCCCCTCCACAACCTGGGACCAAATCGTGCGTATGACCAGTAAACAGTCCGTTTCACCCTTGCGATCGTGTTCGGTGTCGGACAATCTGTCTGGGGGCCCGACGGGGCACCAAGGGGGCTGCTGATCCGTACAGTTGGCACAGCAGAGCGTGACGTTCCGGTTGTCCGTACCGCGGGGTGGGGGTCCCGCTCGGGAGCGGACACCGAGGGGGCATCATGCAACCGGAAGGTGGCCGAACCATGTCTGTGGGAACGGTGGCCTGCCACTGTGTGCGTGCCCGGTGAAGAAACGGGGACCCACCGCGCACGACGAGAGAGACCGAACAGTCACGCACCAGCATGCGTGCGGGGGGATGTACCCATGACGTCGACGCCGCCAGGCGACCGGCAGGAGAACGACGCTTCCCGGACGACGCAGCTCCGGATACCGGCACAGCTGCGGGCCGGAGCGGCGCGGCGGCGTGCCAAGAAAGAGCTGCCCCGCTACGACTACGAGCACTACAGCCGGCTCGCCGGACCGCTGACGCAGCCCCCCGCGGGCAAGCCGTACAAGGTCCAGTACCGCTCGCTCATATCGCAGGAGCCGCACCGCGTGCGCGCGGCGCTCCTGCTCGGCGCGGCTCCCCTCGTCTCGCTCGGTCTCTTCGCCTGGCTGATGCAGCCGAGCCACTGGACCGACCGCGATCCGAACCTCGACAACGACCTGCTGCTCGTTCTCGACGTGATCATGCTCGTCTCGATCGGTCTGATCGAGCTGTTCCGCACGATGAACGTCCTCTCCAACGCGCACGCCACCCTCGTCGCCCGCGACCCGGTCCCCGTGGTCCCGGAGTCCGGCACCCGGGTCGCCTTCCTCACCTCCTTCGTCCCCGGCAAGGAGCCGCTGGAGATGGTGACGAAGACCCTGGAGGCGGCCGTCAGGATCCGCCACCGCGGTCTGATGCACGTCTGGCTGCTCGACGAGGGCGACGACCCGGCGGTCAAGGAGGTCTGCGCCCGGCTCGGCGTGCACCACTTCTCCCGCAAGGGCGTCGCGCACTGGAACCAGGCCAAGGGCCCGCACCGCGCCAAGACCAAGCACGGCAACTACAACGCCTGGCTGGACGCGCACGGCGGCGACTACGACTTCTTCGCCTCCGTCGACACCGACCACATCCCGCTGCCGAACTACCTGGAGCGGATGCTCGGGTACTTCCGCGACCCGGACGTCGGCTTCGTCATCGGCCCCCAGGTCTACGGCAACTACGACACCTTCGTCACCAAGGCCGCCGAGTCGCAGCAGTTCCTCTTCCACGCGCTCATCCAGCGCGCGGGCAACCGCTACGGCGCCCCCATGTTCGTCGGCACGAGCAACGCGGTCCGCATCTCGGCGCTGAAGCAGATCGGCGGTCTGTACGACTCGATCACCGAGGACATGGCCACCGGCTTCGAGATCCACCGCCACCGCAACCCCGCCACGGGCAGGAAGTGGCGCTCGGTCTACACCCCGGACGTGCTGGCCGTCGGCGAGGGCCCGACCGCGTGGACGGACTTCTTCACCCAGCAGCTGCGCTGGTCGCGGGGGACGTACGAGACGATCATCGGGCAGTTCTGGAAGGGCTTCGGGACCATGCCGCCCGGCAAGCTCTTCAACTACACGATGATGATCATCTTCTACCCGATGTCGGCGCTGAACTGGATCCTCGCGGCCCTCAGCTGCGCGCTCTTCCTCGGCATGGGCGCCTCCGGCGTCCAGATCGACCCGACGATCTGGATGATGCTGTACGGCAACGCCTCCGCGCTCCAGATCGGCCTGTACATCTGGAACCGCCGCCACAACGTCTCGCCGCACGAGCCCGAGGGCTCCGGCGGTCTGGCCGGCATGGTGATGTCCGCGCTCTCCGCGCCGATCTACGCCCGCTCGCTGATGGACGCGGTGCTGCGCCGCAAGAGCTCGTTCGTGGTGACCCCCAAGGGCGACTCGTCCAGCCCGGACACCCTCTTCGGCACCTTCCGCATCCATCTGTTCTTCATCGTCGTGTTCGGCGCCTCGATGATCTCCTCCTTCTTCCTCGGCCACAGCCACCCCGCGATGGTCACCTGGGCCACGCTGGCGCTGCTCATCACCGCGGCGCCGATCATCGGCTGGCGGTACACGATCCGCGCCGAGAAGAAGAAACGCCGGTCGGGCGGAGGATCGCACCGCAGCGGCGGGCCGGCCCCCGAGCCGAGGCCGCAGCCCCTGCCCGGTGCGCCGGGCAACGACCAGACCATGCAGATCGCTCAGATCGCCCTTGGGGGACGTAAGAAATGAAGTACCGTCCGAGCCGCCGTACCCGCCGCCTGGCGATCAGTACGGCGGTGGTTCTCGCGCTCGCGGGGGCGAACGGGCCGTGGCTGTACCGCTTCAGCACCGAGCGCTATCACGAGTACAAGATCAACCAGCCGGAGTACAAGGCGGCCAACGGCCACTGGGACTTCCTGGACGTCCCCTCCGAGCACCGGATCAACACGATCCACGCGGCGCTGCTGCACACCGGCAAGGTGCTGCTCGTCGCGGGCTCCGGCAACAACCAGAAGAACTTCGACGCGAAGAGCTTCCGGTCGGTGCTGTGGGACCCGAAGACGAACGTCTTCAAGGACATCCCCACCCCCAAGGACATGTTCTGCGCCGGGCACACGCAGCTGCCCGACGGCAAGCTCCTCATAGCCGGCGGCACCAAGCGGTACGAAAAGCTCCAGGGCGACGTCACCAAGGCCGGCGGCCTGATGATCGTCCACAACGAGGACCCGGACAAGCCGATCACCCTGCCCGCGGGCACCCGGTTCACCGGCAAGAAGAACGGCAAGACGTACCTCTCGAAGGACCCGGTCCTCGTCGAGAAGGCCACCAAGGTCTTCGACAAGGAGACCGGCGCGTTCCTGCGCAACGACCCCGGGCTCGGCCGGATCTACGTCGAGGCGCAGAAGACCGGCAAGAAGTACGAGACCGGCACCGAGGACAACTACCGGGTGGCGGGCCTCTCCGGCTCGGACACCCGCAACGTCTACGGCATCGCGCAGAAGCTGGCCCTGGACAAGAAGGACTTCCAGGGGATCAGGGAGGCCTTCGAGTTCGACCCGGTCGCGGAGAAGTACATACCCGTCGACCCGATGAACGAGGCCCGCTGGTACCCGACCCTGACGACGCTGGAGGACGGCAAGGTCCTCGCCCTGTCGGGGCTGGACGAGATCGGGCAGATCGTCCCCGGCAAGGACGAGATCTACGACCCGGCGACGAAGAAGTGGGAGTACACCGGCATCGAGCGCCGCTTCCCCACCTATCCGGCGGTCTTCCTGCTGAACGACGGCAAGCTGTTCTACTCCGGCTCCAACGCCGGATACGGTCCGGCGGACGTGGGCCGCGACCCGGGCGTCTGGGACCTCGCGACCAACAAGTTCAAGAAGATCCCCGGGCTCAGCGACCCGGACCAGATGGAGACCTCCGCCACCGTGCGGCTGCCCCCCGCCCAGGACGAGAGGTTCATGGTGATCGGCGGCGGCGGCGTCGGCGAGTCGGAGAAGTCCAGCGAGAAGTCCCGGCTGGTCGACCTCCAGCAGAAGAACCCGAAGTTCACCGACGGCGCGTCCCTCTCCGAGGGCACCCGCTACCCCAGCGCCTCCCTGCTCCCCGACGACTCGCTGCTGGTCACCGGCGGCTCCGGCGACTACCGGGGGCGCAGCGGCTCGGACGTGCTCCAGGCCCGGCTGTACGACGCGAAGACCGACACGTACAAGAGGGTCGCGGACCCGGCGGTCGGCCGGAACTACCACTCGGGTTCGGTGCTGCTGCCGGACGGGCGGGTCATGATCTTCGGTTCGGACTCGCTGTTCTCGGACAAGGCCAACACCCGGCCCGGCGTCTTCGAGCAGCGCATCGAGATCTACACCCCGCCCTACCTCTACCGGGACTTCCGGCCGGAGCTGACGGCCGGGCCGAAGAAGATCGAGCGCGGCTCCACGGGGCTGTTCACCACCCAGCACGCCTCGAAGATCACCTCGGCGAAGCTGATGCGGCCCTCGGCGGTCACCCATGTCACCGACACCGACCAGCGCACCATCGCGCTGGAGATGGAGAAGTCGGAAGACGGGGTCACCGTCACGGTGCCGGACAACCCGGCGCTGGTGCCGGCCGGCTGGTACATGCTGTTCGTCACCGACGCGGAGGGCACCCCGTCCGAGGGCATGTGGGTGGAGGTGCCCGAGTAGGGGCGCGAGCGCGTACGGACGCGGCGAAGGCCGCACACCGGGAGATCGGGTCTCCGGTGTGCGGCCTTCGGCCGTTCCCGCTATTTCGTGGCGCCGGCCAGGCCCAGGGCGTACTCCGGCCACCAGTCGCCGGCCTTCGGGCCGCCCTTGCAGTCGCCGTCGGACTCGCCGGGGCGCTTGATCCACAGGTAGGCGTCGACCAGCTCGTCGCCGGTCTTGGTGGTCGGGACCTCGCCCAGGGCGCGGCCCGGGGGGTTGCACCAGCTCTCGGCGGGGTCGCCGCCCGTGTAGGGGCCGTTGCCGTTGCGGCTGGTGTCGATGACGAAGGGCTTGTTGCCGATCTTCTCCGACAGCTTCTTGCCGAACTCCGTGGAGACGGCCGTGGTCTGGAAGTTGGAGACGTTGAGCGAGAAGCCGTCGGCCTCGGCGATCCCGGCCCGCTGGAGCGGCTGGAACAGGGCGTCGGGCGACTGCCAGCCGGCGTTGCCCGCGTCCAGGTAGACCTTGGTGGCGGGCTGCTGCTTCAGCCGCTGGATGGCGCCCTTGAGGAGGTCGTACCGCTCCTCGTGGAACTCCTGGGGTGTGCAGCCGTCGACCAGGTGGAGCAGGGCGTCCGGCTCCAGGATCACGGTGGCGCTGCGGTCCCCGATGCCCTTGGCGACGCCGTCCAGCCAGGAGCGGTAGGCGTTGCCGTCGGCGGCGCCGCCCTTGGAGAACTGGCCGCAGTCGCGGTGCGGGATGTTGTAGAGGACGAGCAGGGCGTCCCGGTCGGCCGCGGCGGCGGCCTCGGTGATGCCCCGCACCTGGGACTCCGGGTTGTCCGGGGTGACCCACTCGCCGACCGGCTGCTGGGCGATCTTCCGGATCAGCGCCGCCTTCTCGTCGTCGCCGTCCTCGGTGTACGCGGCGACCTGGCGGGCCGCGTTGCCGTCGGGGTTGACCCAGTACGGATCCTTGTCCTTGGGCTGCTGTTCGACGGTCGGCGCGCTCTTCCTGTCGCCGCCGTCCCCGTCGCCGGAGCAGCCCGCCAGCAGCAGGGCCGCTCCGAGCGCCGCCGCCGTACCGGTCGTCCGCAGGCCCGCCACGCGCCTGCGCGTCCGGGACCGGCCGGTGTAACTGCCGTACATCCACTCCCCCTTGGGTGCACTGCCCGCGCTTTTCGTCATTGGTTGCACCGATGTGCTGCCGGTCCGATCCATCCTGGCACAGCGGCCGGGCCTCCACGCTCGCACCCGTACAACGCTCACGCCCGGGCACCGGTTCCGGACATCCTGTTCGAAAGCCGGTCATCCGCCCGGCCGGTCCCCCTACAGTGGCGAGGGCCGGGGCTTTCCCACCGCACCGACCTCCCGTACCGCGCCGGGCGACTCCCGCGGCCGGGCGCACGCGGTCGAGGACCGGCCCGGCGGGTGCGCCCGGGAGAGGCGGCCCGCCGGGCCGGGTTTGAGCCGATGGGGCCCGCCGGGTCAGTGACGGCCGTGGGCCACCGCCTGCGCGCGCTCCCCGCCGTCCTCCGCCGCACCCTGCGCGTTCCGGGCGCCGGTGAGGTAGGCGGAGACGACCACGTTCGCCGTGTAGGAGCGGGTCGTGTGGTCGTACGTCCCGCCGCAGGTGATCAGCCGCAGTTCGGCCCGGCCGTCCTCGCGGGGCCCGTACACCTTCTGCGCGTCGAAGCGGGTCCGGGTGACGAGCTGGACGTCGTCCACGGTGAACTCCGCGACGCTGCCGTCGGTCCGGGTGACCTCGATGCGGGCGCCCGGCTCCACCGCGCTGAGCCCGTAGAACACGGCGGGCTTGGTGTCGGTGTCGACGTGGCCGACGAACAGGGCCGTGCCCTGCGCCCCGGGCCGGGTGCCGTCGCCGTACCAGCCGGCGGTCCTCGGCATCCCGTACGGGGGCGGGTCGATGGCCCCGTCGCCGTCGAGGCCGCGTGCGACGACGGGGGCGTCGATCCCGACGGAGGGGACCTCGACGCGTTCGGGGGCGGCCCCGTCGAGCGGCTCGTGGGCCGGGGGCAGCGAGGCCCCGAAGGGGCGGCCGACCGCGGCCACGTCGCCGGTGGTGGGGCCGGACAGACCGCCGAGCCCGCCGCCGGCCTCCTTGCCCCAGAGCCACAGGCCGAGCAGCAGCACGGCCCAGGTCACTCCGGTGAGCAGTCGCCCGTTGCCTGCCGGGCGGTCCGGGGCTGCCATGTCAGCCGCCGGCCGGGCCGCGGCGCCGGCGCGAGCTGCGCAGGGCGACGGCGCCGGCCGCGACGGCGGCGAGCACCAGGCCGGTCACCGCGTGCCGGGTGCCGGGGCCCTGTTCCTCGGCGGACCGTTCGGCGAGGGTGGCGGTGCCTCCGCCGCCCGCCTTGACGGGTGCGGCGGGCGAGGGCCGGTTGTGGTGGATGACGGTGAGGGTGCCGGTGGCCTTGCCGCCGCTGTCCTCGCACGTCACCCAGACGTCGTAGGAGCGGGGTTCGGCGTCGGACCGGATCCGGGCCTCGGCGAAGAGCCCTTTGTCGTCGGCCGGGCGGAAGTGGGCGACCGAGGTGAAGGCGTCGGAGTTGCCCTTGGCGCGGCGGCCCTTGCCGCAGACGTCGACCCACAGTTCCACCTGCCCGCCCGGGGCGATCGTGGACGGGGTGATCGAGACGGTGCCGGTGCGCCGGTCGTCGTCCCCGGCCGGGGCGGCCGGGGCGGCCAGCGCGGCGGGGGCGGGCACGGCTATGAGCGCGGCCGCCGCCGCTGCACAGAACGTGAGGGGTATGGAACGCATCGTGAACCTCCTACGGGAAGGTTCACGGCTGCGGTGGCGGCCCGCATCCGCAGTCCTCCATTCGGGCGACGCCGAGGGGGCGCCCGGACGGCTGCGGATGCGGGCCGCGCGGGTCAGCCGCGTTCGGCCGGGGCGGGCTTCTCCGCCTGGTCGGCCTGGTCCGGCAGGTCGATGAGGTCGACCAGGTCGGCGATGGACTCGACGACGTGGGACGGGCCGAACGGGTAGCGGTCGATGTCGGCGACGGTGGTGAGCCCGGTGAGGACCAGGAAGGTCTGCATGCCCGCTTCCAGCCCGGCCAGGACGTCGGTGTCCATCCGGTCGCCGATCATGGCGCTGGTCTCGGAGTGCGCGCCGATGGCGTTCAGCCCGGTCCGCATCATCAGGGGGTTGGGCTTGCCCGCGAAGTACGGATCCTTGCCGGTGGCCTTGGTGATGAGGGCGGCGACGGAGCCGGTGGCGGGCAGCGGGCCCTCGGCGGACGGGCCGGTCTCGTCGGGGTTGGTGCAGATGAAACGGGCGCCCGCGTTGATCAGCCGGATCGCCTTGGTGAGCGCCTCGAAGCTGTATGTACGGGTCTCGCCGAGCACCACGTAGTCCGGGTCGTGGTCGGTGAGGACGTACCCGATGTCGTGCAGGGCGGTGGTGAGACCGGCCTCGCCGATGACGTACGCCGTGCCGCCGGGGCGCTGGTCGTCCAGGAACTGGGCGGTGGCGAGCGCGGAGGTCCAGATGTTCTCCACGGGCACGTCCAGGCCCATGCGCTTCAGCCGGGCGTGCAGGTCGCGCGCGGTGTAGATGGAGTTGTTGGTGAGGACGAGGAAGGGCAGCCCGGAATCCCGCAGCCGCTTGATGAAGGCATCGGCGCCGGGGATGGGGGTGCCCTCGTGGATGAGGACGCCGTCCATGTCGGTGAGCCAGGAAGTGATGGGCTTGCGCTCTGCCATGTGTCGGGACTCCTGCCGTACGCACTGCGTGCTGGGGGTGCCCGGACCACGCCGTCCCGGCACCCCCAGCATAATTACGAGGTGGTGACCTTGACCCCGTCGATCACCCAGTACCAGTTGTTGCTGCCGGTGTAGTGGAACCGGAAGCTCACGTTGGCGGCCCCGGACGGGACGTTCAGGGTCAGCGACTGCGGCTGTGAGATCACGTCGGAGGTGTAGCGCTTCACCTCGACGGGCGTGCCGCCGTTCCAGGAGGCGAGGATGCGGGCGCTCTGGCTGCCCTCCTGCCGGTAGAGGGTGGTGAGGCCGAGGGTCACGGTGGACTTGCCCGCGACGGCGTACGCCGGGGTGACGAGTGTGGAGTCGTACGGTCCGGAGGACGCCTTGTCGTCCCACTCGTCGGAGTCGGCGACCGCGAAGACACCGCGCGAGCGGACGTTGAGCTCGCGGGACTGGTCGCGCTGGGTGCGGCTCCAGAACTCGTCGGTGGCGAAGGACCAGCCGCGCCACTCGGTGACGCCCCCGGTGCCCATCGCGGAGTTCACGACGGACCAGCCGCTGGGCGCGGTGTGGGTCCAGCCGAGGACGCCTGCCGGGATGCCGGTCTCGTCGACGCGGCCGGACAGGGCGGGGTGGAGGGTCTCGAAGGGGTCGGTGGAGCGCTCCTGGATCGGCTTGCCGTCCAGGCCCCAGGCCGGATCGGGTGTGATGCCGAGCTGCTTGAAGACGGTGGCGGCGACGTCCACGAGCCGGGTGTCGGCGGGGCGGGCGCCGGGGGCGATGCCCGGCCCCTGGGCGAGGACGAAGGTGCGCCGTTCCTCGATCGCGCTGCCGCCGTGGCCGCCGGAGTCGGTGTGGCCGTGGTCGGTGGTGACGATGATCGTCCAGCGTTCGGTGGAGTAGGAGGGCCGGGCCCTGATCGCGGTGAGGAGGCGGCCGAGGTGGCCGTCCTGGACGGCGATGGCCCGGCGGTAGGCGGCGCTGGCGGCTCCGGAGTTGTGGCCGACGATGTCGGTCTGGCCGAAGTAGACGAAGAGCACGTCCGGGTTCTGGTTCCGCAGGATCGACTCGGTCTCGGCGGCGATGGTGGCGTCGTGCCCGGTGTAGCCGTCGCGGTCGCCGTCGAGGACGAGCTTGGCGTCGGCGCCCGGAGTGACGGTGCCCTGGGCGTCCAGGGGCTTCCAGTCGACGGCGGCGTAGGTGGAGAGCTCGGGGCGGACCTGGGCGAGGCGGGCGAGGAAGCCGGGGTACTGGGCGTAGTTCTTCCCGGCGAAGGAGTTCTCCTTGACGCCGTGCTTGTCGGGCCAGACGCCGGTGGAGATCGTCGACCAGCCGGGACCGGACGAGGTGGCGGCCATCGGGTTGGCGTAGAGCAGGGAGGTGCCGTACGTCCCGTTCGCCATCATCGACGTCAGGTGCGGGGCGTCGGCGGCGGCGATGACGTCGTGGCGCAGCCCGTCCATGCCGACGACGAGCACCTTGTCCTTGCTGGTGCCGTTCGGGAGCGTGGGCGCGGCGTACGCGGCGGTGGCGGTGGTGAGCGGGGCGACGGCGGCGGCCGTGGCCGCCGCGGCGGTGGTGGCGAGCACGGAGCGCCGGGACAGGGACCGGGACACGTGATCCTCCAGGGAGAGGGCGGGCCGAGCGGGGACGGGACGTGAACTGCCTTTTGGACCAGACCCGTTACTCTTACGAGATATGCGGGCCGGGTCCAGACGTTCGCAGGAATCCGTGGCCGGGAAGTGGCCGGTTAGCTTCCGGTGGCCGACTTCCAGGCGTCGATGTACGTGTCCAGGTTGGCGCCGATGTCGGCCCAGTCGGGCTCGAAGATCTCCACGCCTTCCATCAGCCCGGCCAGTTCGACGGCGTTGGCGTCGGTGGCCTCGATGTCCTTGCGGGCGGCGAAGCCCCCGCCGACCGCGCTGACGTCGCGCTGGGCCTGCTCGGAGAGCATGAAGTCGAGCAGCTTCTTGCCGTTCTCGCCGTGCGGGGCCTTCGCGACGAGCCCGGCCGCGTACGGCAGGGCGAAGCTGGTGGGCTTTCCGTCGCCCCGGGCGGGGAACCAGATGGCGAGGTTGGGCATGTCCCTGGACTGGGCGAAGTTCATCTGGACGTCCCCGTTGGCGACGAGGAGTTCCCCCTTGTCGACCTTGGGGGCGAGCTTGCCGGTCGAGGCGGACGGGCCGACGTTGTTGGTCTGGAGCTTCTTCAGGTAGGCCATGGCCGGCTCCTTTCCGCCGAAGTCGTGCATGGCCTTGATGAGGACGGCGGTGCCGTCGCCCGCGACGCCGGGGGTGGAGTACTGGACCTTCTCCTTGTACGCGGGGTCCAGCAGCTCCTCCCAGGTGCGCGGCGGGTCCTTCAGCTCCTTCTTGTTGTGGATGAAGCCGAAGTAGTTGTTCACGACGGAGGTCCACGTGCCGTCGGCCGCCCGGCCGGCGCCGTCGACCTGGTCGGCGCCCTGGGGCTCGTACGCGGTCAGCAGCCCCTTTTCGTCGGCCTGCTGGATGAAGGGCGGGAGGGTGACGAGGACGTCGGCCTGGGTGTTGGACTTCTCGCGGGCGGCGCGCTGCACCATCTCGCCGGAGCCGCCCTCGACGTACTTCACTTCGATGCCGGTCTGCTTCTCGAAGTCCTTGAAGACCTTGTCGTACCAGCCGTCGCCGTTCTCGCCCTTGAGGCCGTCGGCGCTGTAGACGGTGACGGACTTGGCGTCGGACGCGGCGGAGGAGCCGCAGGCGGTGAGGGTGAGGGCGGTGAGGCCGGCCAGGGGGAGGGCGAGGGTGCGGGTGGGGATGCGCATGGGTTCTCTCCGGGAGGTCTTGGCGGGGATCAGCGGTAGGAGGCGCGGGTCCGGATGCGGGAGACGGCGGCCAGGACGAGGAGCGTCGACGTCATCAGGACCACGGCGAGGGCGGCGCCGGTGAAGAGCGAGCCCCGGTCGGTGGCGGCGAAGATCTGCACCGGCAGCGGGGTCCAGTCCGGCGGGTAGAGCATCATCGTGGCGCTCAACTCCCCCATGGACAGGGCGAAGCAGAGCCCGACGGCCGAGGTGAGCGAGGGCAGCAGGAGCGGCAGCTTCACCCGCCACAGAACCCGTGCGGGGCTCGCGCCGAGACCGGCGGCGGCCTGTTCGTACATCGGGTCCAGACGGCGTACGGCGGCGGCGACGGACTGGTGGGCGAAGGCGGTGACGAGGACGGTGTGGGCGAGGATCACGATCCACCGCGTCCCGTTGAGCAGCACGGGCGGCCGGCTGTAGGCCACCAGCACCGCGAGTCCGACGACCACCGAGGGCACGGCGACCGGCAGGATGAACAGGGCGTCCAGGAGCCGCCTTCCGCGGCTGCGGAGAGAGGCTGCGGCGAGCGCGGCCCAGCCGCCGAGGGTGAGGGCCAGCACGCTCGCGGCGAGAGCGGTGGCGAGGCTGGTGGTCAGCGCCTGGAGCGAGTCGCCGCTCGTCGCGGCGGCGTAGCGCTCGACGGTGGGCCCGGAGGGGAAGGCCCCGGACCAGTGGGTGGCGAGGGACGCGGCGAGGATGACGAGCAGCGGCACCGCGAACAGCGGGACGAAGAGGAGCAGGAAGACGGCCCAGGTGGCCCGTTTCCCGGCCCGGCTATGCACCAGCACGACGGCTCACCACCCGGTAGAGGCTGTAAAGGCCCACGGAGAGGGCGATGTTGACGACGGCGACGACGCAGGCGGCCGGGTAGTCCGATTCCAGGATCGCCTTGCTGTAGACGAGCATCGGCAGCGTGGTGACGTCCTTCGCCCCGGTGAACAGGACGATCCCGAACTCGTTGAGGCACATCACCAGCACGAGGCTGCCGCCCGCCGCGAGCGCCGGGAGCGCCTCGGGCAGGATCACCTGCCGGATGATCCGGGCGGGGCCGGCCCCGAGCGAGGAGGCTACTTCGAGCTGCCCGGTGTCGAGTTGGGAGAACGCGGCGAGCAGCGGACGCATCACGAACGGCGTGAAGAAGGTGATCTCGGCGAGCAGGACTCCCCAGGGCGTGGTCAGGAAGTGGAAGGGCCCGTCGGCCGCCCCGGTGACGTCGGTCCACAGGCCGTTGGCCATGCCGACCGAGCCGTAGACGAAGAGCAGGGCGAGCGTGATGAGGAAGGACGGGAAGGAGAGGAAGACGTCGACGAACCGGGCGACCGTCCTGCCGCCGGGGAACGGGACGAACGCGATGACGAGCGCGAGGGCGAACCCGAGGACCAGACAGCCCACGGTCGATCCGGCGGCGAGCCACACGGTGGTGGTGAGCGCGTCGCGGAAGACCTCGGAGGCGAAGACGTCGGCGTACGGGTCGAGGGAGACGCCGCCGCCGTCGTCCGGGGTGACGGACTGCCGGCCCACCAGGACCAGCGGGTAGAGGAACGCGAGGGCGAGGACGGCGACGGGTGGCAGCGCCCAGACCCAGGCGGGGACGGTACGGGACCGGGCGGGGGCGGTGGTGGCGGCGGTGGCGGCCGTGGCGGTCATGGGCCGGCCTCCGTCGGGTCTCCCGCCCCCGCTCCCGCGCCTGCGGGAAGCAGCACCGCGTCCTCGGTGGCGTAGTGCAGGGTGACGGGGTCGCCGATGGCCGGGGGCTCGCGCAGTTCGCGGAGGTCGGCCATGACGCGGTGGCCGTCGACGTCGGCGTGGACGCGGTGGGTGGAGCCGCGCCACTGGACCTCGGTGACGCTGCCGGTGAGGGCGTTGGGCCCGTCGCCGAGGCCGACCAGATGCGGCCGGACGCAGAGGGTGGCGGTGGCCCCGGCCGCGGCGGTGCCGGTCTCGGCGAGGACACCGAGGGGGCGGTCGCCGAGCCGGACGGCCCCCTCACCGGTCACGGTGACCGGGAGGAGGTTGGCGTTGCCGACGAACGAGGCGGTGAACTCCGTACGGGGCCGGCGGTAGAGCTCCTCGGGGGTGCCGCAGTCCTGGAGCCGGGAGCGGTCCATGACGGCGATCCGGTCGGCGAGGGTGAGCGCCTCGACCTGGTCGTGGGTGACGTACAGGATCGAGACGTCCGGCAACTCGCGGTGGAGTCTGGCCAGTTCGGCGAGCATTCCGGAGCGGAGGCGGGCGTCGAGGGCGGAGAGCGGTTCGTCCAGGAGCAGCACGCCGGGCCGGATGGCGAGCGCGCGGGCGATCGCGACGCGCTGCTGCTGGCCGCCGGAGAGTTCGCGGGGGTGGCGTTCCGCGTACGCGGCCATGCCGACGAGTTCCAGGGCCTCGGTGACCCGGCCGGGGATCTCGGCCTTCGGAGTGCGGTGGGCCTTGAGCCCGAAGGCCACGTTGTCCTTGACCTTGAGGTGGGGGAAGAGGGCGTAACTCTGCACGACCATGCCGATGCCCCGCCGGTGCGGAGGCAGGGCGGTGACGTCCCGGCCGCCGAGGAACACCCGCCCGGCGGCGGGCCGGACGAACCCGGCGACGGCGCGCAGGGCGGTGGTCTTGCCCGAGCCGGAGGGTCCGAGGAGGGCCATGAACTCGCCGGGTTCGACGGTGAGGTCGAGCCGGTCGAGGACGACGGTGCCGCCGTAGGCGACGGTGACGCCGTCGAAGCGGATGCCGCCGGGGGCGGTCCCGGGGTTCACGCCTCGGCCCGCGCGATGAGGCCGGGCAGTTCGGTGACGGACCCGAGGACGTGGGTCGCACCGTGCCGGGCGAGCCGGTCCTGGTCGTGGGCGCCGGTGAGGACCCCGGCGACGATCCCGGCACCGGAGCGTACGCCGCTGAGCATGTCGTACGAGGTGTCGCCGGCCACCACGGTCCGGCGGACGTCGGCCACGGCCCCGGTGCGCAGGAAGGCGGCCAGCACCATGTCCGGGAAGGGCCGGCCCCGGCCGCCCGCGTCGGCGGGGCAGAGGGTGAGCGGGACGAGGTCCTGCCACCCCAGGGCGGCGAGGATGGCGTCCTGGGTGGTGCGGGCGAAGCCGGTGGTCAGGACGACGGTACGGCCTTCGGCGGCGAGACGTTCCACGGCCTCGCGGGCGCCGGGGAGCGGGGCGATGCGGCCGCCGTCGACGAGCTCCCCGTACGCCTCCTCGAAGGCGGTGTTGGCGTACTGCGCCCGGTCCTCGTCGCCGAACAGATGCCGGAAGACGGAGATCTTGGACTCGCCCATGGTGGCGCGTACGTGGGCGAGTTGCCGGGTGTGCTCGTCGGATCCTGGGCGTACGCCCAGGCGTTGGGCGGCAGCGGAGAAGGCCTGCTCGACGAGGCCGTCGTCGGCGACGGTGGTGCCGGCCATGTCGAGGACGACGAGGTTGTAGGGGTCGCGCGTGATGTCGGTCGGGGAATTCATGGGGTTCACCAGCCCAGTTGGTCGGCGGTCGTTTCGGCGATGGCGGGCGAGCACGTCATGCCGCGCCCGCCGGGTCCGGTGACGAGCCAGACCCCGTCGCGCACCTGCTGCCGGTGGACGACGCGTGCGGTGTCGGTGCACTGGGCGTAGACGCCCGCCCAGCGGTGGCGGATGCGCGGCAGCGGGCGGCCGAGGAAGGCTTCGACGACCCGGGTGAGGTGCTCGTAGGGCTCCTCGACGGTGTCGAAGGCGAAGGGGTGCTCGTACTCGTGGGTGTCGCCGATGGTCAGCCCGCCGTCGCGGCGCTGGACCATGAGGAGCTGCATGCGGTGCTCGGCGGCGACGGGGTCCTGGGCCTGTCCGGCGTTGAGGGCGTCGAGCGCCTCGCCCCGGTAGGCGGGGTAGTAGCGGAAGCTGTCGGCGTCGGCGACGGAGGTGGTGAGGGGTTCGCCGAGCGGGTCGGTCTGCATCATCTGGAGGCGGACGCGGCGCACGGGCAGCTCGGGCCCGGCGAGTTCGCGGACGAGCCCGCCGAGCCAGGCGCCGGTGGCGAGGATGACGGCGTCACCGGTGTGGACGTCCCCGTGGTCGTCGCGCACCGAGGCGGTCCCGACGACCTCCCGCACTTCACGGCCGCCGAGGTAGGTGTACCGCCCGGAGGTCAGCAGCTCTTCCTTCAGGGCGAGTTGGGCGGTGCGGGGTTCGACCGCCGCGTCCCGCTCGCACCACAGGGCGGCGGTGAACGCGCCGCGCAGGGCCGGGTTGAGGACCCGGGCCTCGTCGGCGGTGAGCAGCTTGTAGCCGCGCGCCGCCGCGTCGGGCCGGGCGACGGCCGCCTCGGCGACGGCGACCTCGCGCGCGGTCCGCAGCGGGGTGAGTGAACCGCAGGCCCGGAAGCCGAGCCCGGGCACCCGCTCCCCGATGGCCTCCCACAACTCACGGGCACGCAGGGCGGTTTCCAGCTCCTCGCCCCCGGCCCGCCCGCTGATCCATATTTGTCCGAAATTGCGGAGCGAAGCCCCGCGCGCCTCGCTCTCACGCTCGATCTGTACGACCTCGTGGCCGCGGCTGACTGCGTGCCAGGCGTGCATGGTTCCCACCACGCCGGCTCCTACGACGATGACTCTCACGGCGGCCACGCTCCTGGGGGCGGGTGGCCCGGACACGTCCGGTCATCGACGGGACGGTGAACGGCCTCGCAAGCTTGGACCAGACCCGTTATGTTTTCGTGACCAAAGGAGGCGTGCGGCGGACGTGGGACAGCGGGCCGCGATCCGCCCCTCTCAGCCCTCAGCCCTCAGCCCCGCAGATGCGCGGAGAAGGAGAAGCGGTCCCCCCGGAACAGCGTCCGCACGCGCTCCAGCGGCCGGCCGTCGGTGTCCCGGGAGAGCCGGTGGATGAGGAGCATCGGCAAGGCGGGCGGGGTCCCGATGAGCAGGGCCTCCCGGGGGGTCGCGAGCACCGTCTCGATCCGCTCGTCGGCGTCGCCGAAGGCGATCCCGAGGGCGTCGCGGAGGTAGGCGTAGAAGGAGGAGTCCGGGTCGAACGCCGTGTCCAGGTCCGGGACGCGGGCGACGCCGACGTACGTGCTCTCCAGGCCGACGCGTTCGTCGTCGGCGAGCAGCACCCGCTCCAGGTGCCAGACGGGCTCGCCCCGCTCGACGCCGACCTCGGCGGCGAGCGCCTCGGGGCAGGGGAAGCAGTCCAGGCCGATGAGGTTGCGTCCGGGCCGCAGCCCCTGGCGGCGGACGCCCTCGGTGTAGCTGGCCAGCGAGAGCGGCTGCTCCAGTTTGGGCCCGGCGACGACGGTGCCGCGCCCCTGCCGACGCAGCCGCCCCTCCAGGAGGAGTTCCCGCAGGGCCTGGCGGACGGTCTCGCGCGAGACCTCGTGCAGCTGGGCGAGTTCCCGCTCGGTGGGCAGGAGTCCTCCCTCGCCCAACTCGTCGAGCAGGACCGCGATACGGGCCTTGACCGCGTAGTACTTCGGGATGCGGCCGTGCTCGGGGATGCCGGAGCGGATCGGTGCGCCAGGTGCCTGGTCGTTCGGGTAGTCCACCGCCCGATGGTGGCAGACGCGGGTGAACGGACCGGTACGGGCACGGGTCGCGGCCCCTCGCCCGTACCGTCAGCCGTGGCGGCGGGCCACCGCCCCGGGCCCTCCGGCTCAGTCCCCCGTGCGGCGGGCCCGGCGGGCGTGCCGCAGCAGGGCGGCCCCGGCCAGCAGGAACACCCCGGCAGCGGCTCCGGTCCAGGCGGTCGACACCGGTCCGGTGCGGGCGAGTTCGGGGAGCGGGCGGCCGAGTCCGTCGCGGGCCGGCAGCCCGGGGCTCTCCTCGCCGCAGTCGTTCCCGTCCGGGCGGGCCGGCGGCCGGGGGCCGGAGTCGCTGTCCGGGGCCGGGTCCCGGCCCGTGCCGGAGTCGGTACGGGGGTCCTCGCGGCGGCCGTCGGGATCGCGCGGCCGGTCCGTGCGGGTGCCGGTGGCGGGGGCGGTGCGCTCCGGTTCGGGGCGCTCGGTGCGGGGGCCGTCCGGCTCGCGGATGCCGCCCGTGGCGCCGTCGACGATCACGAAGGGGTACTCCTCCGACTCCCCCACCCACTCACCGTCCTCGCGCGCGCCGCCCTTCCCCTTGTCCTGGTGGCGGCGCTGGACGACGGCCGCGTGCGCGGTGACCGGACCGGGGGCGGTGTCGGAGGTGAACGCCATCCGGACGCGTACGGAGACGGTCTCCCCGGCGGGAACGGTGAACCCGGGGAACGGGTCGCCGAAGACGCCGATCTGCTCGTCGTGGTCGGTGGACTCCCAGGTGACGCGGTGCTCCTTCTCCGGGCTGCCGGGTTCGGAGAACTCCAGCTGGATCTGGTCCGACGTCAGCCTGCGGTCGCGGTCGGCGAGCACGAGGACCGGGTGCAGGGCCTGGCAGGACGTGTCGGTGGTGTTGGTGAGGTCGAGGAACCAGGTGCCGTAGCCGCCGCCGGAGGCGTACCGGTCCGGGGCGTCCTGGATCCGGGCCTCGATGGGGAAGTCCTTGGCCTTGGGGTCACCGCACACGGGCTGCTCGTCGTCCGCGTTCGCGGCGCGTACGGCTCGTACATCCGCGGGTGCGGCTGCGGCTAAGGAGGCGGAGACCGCCGGGGCGGACAGGGCCGTCGCCTGCGGTCCGCCCAGGAGCGCGGCGGGCACCGTGATCCCGGCGACCAGCCCGAGGGCGGCAAGCGTACGGCCGTCACGTGGTCGTGCGCCGGAGGTGGGGGGCATGGGGGTCACCCTTCGCTGCTCGCGGGACGACCGGGGCCCTGGCGGGGGCCGCCGGTGGTGACCTCCGACGTCATCACGCGCGCGCGAACTCAGAGAGTCGACATGCCGACACGGTTAATAGGATCACCCGACTGCATCTCCCTGGGTCAGCGGGAGCAGGAGGAGCAACGGCCGGCGAGGCCCTACCCTCGATCCGCCTTCTCCTCCCCCACCCGCTTCTCCTCCCCGACCCGCCCGAACACCGGCGCGAGCACCAGCTGCGCCGCGCCCTCCGCGACCGGCCGGTCTCCGCCCCCGGCGACCGTGACGGTCACGCCCGCGCCCGCTCCGCCCCGGGCGGCCCGCTCCTCGATCACGGCCCGGACGCCCCGTACGTACGCGTCCTCGTCGGCGGCCACCGTCCGGCCGCCCAGGACCACCCGGTCGATGTCGAGCAGGCCGACCAGGTTCGCCGCGCCCGTGCCCAGCACCCGGGCCGCCTCGCCCCGGTCGCCGCGCGCCTCGGCGGCCAGGCACAGGGCCTCGATGCAGCCACGCCCGCCGCAGCCGCACAGCGGGCCGTCCAGCTGGAGGGTCTGGTGCCCGAACTCGCCGGCCCCCGTCCGCGCCCCCCGGTGCACCTCGCCGCCGAGGACCAGGCCCGCGCCGAGACCCGTACCGAGGTGGAGGTAGGCGAAGTCGCCACCGCCCGCGCCGCCGAGGGCGAGGGCCAGGGCGGCGGCGTTGGTGTCCTTGTCCAGGACCACCGGCAGCCCGGTCCGCTCGGCGAGGGCGGCGCGCAGCGGGTAGCCGTCCCACCGCGGGAATCCGGTGACCCGGTGCAGCACGCCGTCCCGGTGGTCGAGCGGTCCCGGCACCGCGACGCCCACCCCGATCACCGGCTTGTGCGGTTCGGCCGCACACAGGTCCCGTACGGCGTCGGCCGCGTCCGCGAGGACCCGCTCCGCCGGAGCGCCGAGGTCGAGGGGTGCGGTGGCGACGGCGACGGGCCGGCCCGCGAGGTCGACCAGGACGGCGGTGAGCCCGTCGCGGTCCAGGTGGAGGCCGACGGCGAACTGGGCGTCGGGGACCAGCCGCAGCACCGTGCGCGGCTTGCCGCCGGTGGAGGGGCGCAGGCCCGCGCCGGCGGCGAGGCCGTCCTCCCGCAGCCGGGCGGTGATCTTGCTGACGGCCTGCGGGGTGAGGCCGGTGCCCTCGGCGAGCTCCAGCCGGCTGATGCCCTCCGCCCCGGCGGCCCGCAGCAGGTCCAGCACCAGCGCGGCGTTGTGGTGGCGCAGCGCCGGGAGGTTCACCCCCGCCGGGGCCTTCGTTCTGCTCCTGTTCACCGCTCACTCCCCTTCACCACCCCATTGTGCCGGTCGCTTGCACTTTGGCAACAGCGTTGCTTAAGTGGATCGCATGACCCCCAACGCCCCCGCCGCCTCCGGCGCCCCTCTCCGCGTCGCCCTCGTCGGGTACGGCCTGGCCGGCTCCGTCTTCCACGCCCCGCTGGTCTCCGCGACCGACGGCCTGGTCCTCGACACGGTCGTCACGTCGAACGAGGAGCGCCGGGCGGAGGCCCGTGCCGCCCATCCGCAGGTCCGGTTCGCCGCCTCGCCGGACGAGCTGTGGGAGCGCGCGGACGAGCTGGACCTGGTCGTGATCGCCTCCCCGAACAAGACGCACGTCCCGCTGGCGACGGCCGCGCTGAAGGCCGGGCTGCCCGTCGTCGTGGACAAGCCGATCGCCGGGACCGCCGCCGAGGCGCGCGAGCTGGCCGCTCTCGCCGAGGAGCGCGGGCTGCTGCTCTCGGTCTTCCAGAACCGCCGCTGGGACAACGACTTCCGCACCCTGGCCGCGCTGATCGCCGACGGCGAGCTGGGCGAGGTGCAGCGCTTCGAGTCCCGGTTCGAGCGCTGGCGGCCGCAGCTGAAGGGCGGCTGGCGCGAGTCGGGCGACCCGGACGAGATCGGCGGTCTGCTGTACGACCTGGGCAGCCATGTCGTCGATCAGGCGCTGGTGCTGTTCGGCCCGGCCGTCCAGGTGTACGCGGAGTCCGACGTACGGCGTCCCGGTGCGGCGGCGGACGACGACACGTTCATCGCGATCACGCACGAGAACGGGGTCCGCTCGCATCTGTACGTCAGCGCCACCACGGCCCAGCTCGGCCCGCGCTTCCGGGTGCTCGGCTCGGCGGCGGGCTATGTGAAGTACGGCCTTGACCCGCAGGAGGCGGCCCTGCGCGGGGGGCTGCGCCCGGTGGCCGGTGAGCCGTGGGGCGAGGAGGCGGAGGAGCTGTGGGGCCGCATCGGCTCCGGCGAGTCCACGCTGACCGGCGGCGGCACTCCCGTCCGTACGCTGCCCGGCGACTACCCCGCGTACTACGCCGCCGTCGCCGCGGCCGTCCGTGGCACCGGCGCCAACCCGGTCACCGCGCTCCAGGCGGCCGCGGCCCTGGACGTCCTGGAGGCCGCCCGCCGCTCGGCGCGCGAAGGCGTCTCGGTCACCCTTCTCCCCCACCACAACGGACCGCACCACGACGCAGAGGAGCGGCGCGCATGACCACCACCTCCCCCTCCCCCACCATCGCCGAGCTGATCGCCCAGGAGCGCCGGCTCACCCTCCCGCGCTTCTCCCACGACGACGCGTTCGCGCTGGGCAGCCTGCTGGTCGAGCTGGCCCGGGAGCGGCACGCGCCGGTCGCGATCGACATCCGGCGCGGGGCGCAGCAGCTGTTCCACGCGGCGCTGCCGGGTTCGAGCGCGGACAACGACGCGTGGATCGACCGCAAGCGCAAGGTGGTCGAGCGGTACGGCGAAAGCTCGTACCTGGTCGGCACCCGGTTCCGCGCGAAGGGCACGACGTTCGAGGAGTCCTCGCGCCTGGACCCGGACACGTACGCCGCGCACGGCGGTTCGTTCCCGATCGCGGTGGAGGGCGCGGGCGTGATCGGCACGGTCACGGTCTCCGGGCTGCCGCAGGCCGAGGACCACGCGATGGTGGTCGAGGCGCTGGAGCAGTTCACGGCGACGCCGGGGCTCTGATCCGGCCGTACGGGGAGGCGGGCCGGGCGGCTGAGCAGCCCGTACGGGAAAGGGGGCGCCGTCACACGTACGTACGCGGGACGACGACGGCACCCCCGCCACCCGGCTAGGCGTCCTTGAGCTCCTGCCGCTGCCGTCCGAGCCCCTCCACCTCCAGCTCCACCACGTCGCCCGCCTTCAGGTACGGCTTGGGCTCGGGCTGCCCCATGGCGACCCCGGCGGGCGTACCGGTGTTGATGATGTCGCCCGGGTAGAGGGTCATGAAGTGGCTCAGGTAGCGGACGACCTCGCCGACCGGGAAGATCTGCTCGGCCGTGGTGCCGTTCTGCTTCAGCTCGCCGTTGACCCAGAGGCGTAGCGGCAGGGCCTGCGGGTCGGGCACCTCGTCGGCGGTGACGAGCCAGGGGCCCAGCGGGTTGAACGTCTCGCAGTTCTTGCCCTTGTCCCAGGTGCCGCCGCGCTCGATCTGGAACTCGCGCTCGGAGACGTCGTGGGCGGTGGCGTACCCGGCGACATGGGCGAGCCCCTCCTCGGCGGAGCCCAGGTAGCGGGCGGTGCGCCCGATGACGACGGCGAGCTCGACCTCCCAGTCGGCCTTCCGGCTGCCGCGCGGTACGAGGACGGTGTCGTCGGGCCCGACGACGGTGTCGGGGGCCTTGAAGAACAGGATCGGCTCGGCCGGGATCTCCGCTCCCGTCTCGGTCGCGTGGTCGTAGTAGTTCAGCCCGATGCACACGATCTTGCCGATGCGCCCGACCGGCGGACCGATCCGCAGCCCCGTCGCGTCCAGGGCGGGCAGCACACCGGGGGTCTCGGCGGCCGCCCGTACGCGGGCGAGCGCGGAGGCGTCGGCGAGCAGTTCGCCGTCGATGTCGGGGACGATTCCCGACAGATCACGCAGAGTCCCGTCGCGGTCGAGAAGTGCGGGACGCTCGGCGCCCGCCGTACCGACTCGAAGCAGCTTCAACGGTCCAACTCCTCTTGATCGAGGTGGAGAGCCCTTCGGCGGGGTGCGGCCGCCGAGGGGCTTGGCTGATCGTCCAAGAGATCGGATCACTCCGCAAGACCTCGTTCACACACTGGACCGGCGCATCGGCCGCGCCGATTACGCCGCGGTGGCCATGGCGCCACCGGCGACCGGCATGTCGCGGTAGAGCCAGGCCCGCTCGACGGCGGTCCAGGTGGTCGTGGTGACGACGTACAGGGCGGCGGCCAGCGGGACGACGGCCACGGTGATCAGGGTGAAGAAGGACAGCAACGGAATGAGCTTGGTCATCGCGCCCATCCCGGGCACGGGCTGTCCGTCCGGGCCGGCGGCCGGCGTCATCGGATTGGCGGCCATCTGCCGCTTCGTGCGTCCGTAGCTGAACGTGGCGACGGCGGCGACGATCACGAAGAGCCCCAGGTAGACCAGCCCCTGGCCGCCGAACAGGCCGCCGTGCGCGAGCGCGTCGTGCCAGCGCCCGCCGAGCGGCGCGCCGAGCAGGTCGTGGCTGAGCAGCGCGTTGGGCTCGCCGCCGATCGAGCTGCTGGAGAACAGGTGGTAGAGCAGGAAGAACGCGGGCATCTGGAGCAGGCTCGGCAGGCAGCCGGAGAGCGGCGACACCTTTTCGGCGGCGTGCAGCTCCATGATCGCCTTCTGCATCCGCTCGGGATTCCTGCCGTGCTTCTTCCGCAGTTCGGCGATCTGCGGCTGGAGCCGGCTGCGGGCCTTCTGCCCGCGCGCGGCGGCCCGGGAGAGCGGGTGGACGGCGAGCCGGACGAGCGCGGTGAACAGGATGATCGCGGCGGCGGTGGACGCGGTCTGGAAGAGCGGTTCGAGCAGATCGGCGAGGGAGCCGACCAGGTTCGCGAAAGCGGACATGAAGGCGGACATGGGTGAGCCCTCCGGGGGTCTCGTCGTGCCGGGAGGTACCTGCGAGGAGGTACGGGGGTGATCACTCGGCATGACGACCGGCGCGGGGCGCACCCGTCCCGGGTGCGGCGCACGTACGCGCGGTGCGGGCGGGAGGTGCGGGGTTGCGCTACGCGGCGGCCGTCAGGAGGGCGTACCCGGGTGCCCGGGGCCTGGTGCGCCCCCGCGCGTCGGGGTCGCGTTGAGGGAGGAACGCGGTGCGCCGCTCCCGGTCCCTGATGGCCGTACGGACCCGGGTGCGGGGCACCGGGGCCGCGCAGCGGGCGCTGATGACGGCGCAGGCGAGGAGGGCGGACCCGGCCGCGGCGGTGGCGGCGAGCGCGACGGCGGCGGAGAGGCTGCCGCCTTCGGCGAGGAGGACCTCGGTGAGGAAGAGGAGGACGAGTCCGGCGGGCCGGAGCAGCCGGGCGAAGGCGCGGCGCAGGGCGTTGGCGTCCCGCACGATGTGCACCTCCCGTTCCTCGAATGCCGTTCCTCGAACCGTTCCGCAGGCCCTCGTGCCGTTCGTGCGGAGGCCCTTGTGCCGTTCCTGCGGGGTGCCGCCCATCGGAGTGAACGGCACTCTTTCGTTATACACGATGCGCCGGAGCGGCCTTCGGGTTCCCGGGATCGTCACCGGGGCGCATGGCGGTGAGCTTCCCCCAGACGACGAGGCGGTAGCGGGAGCTGAACTCGGGGGTGCAGGTGGTGAGGGTGAGGTAGTGGCCGGGTTCGCTGTAGCCGGCGGAGGTGGTGATGTTGCTGCGCGGTACGGGCGCGATGACCCCGCTGTCGGAGGGCGCGGTCCGGGCGAGGCGTTTGCCGACGGTGTACGTGTAGACGGCGTCCCGGGTCTCGACGGTGATCCGGTCGCCGCTGCGCAGCCGGTCGATGCGGCGGAAGGGTTCGCCGTGGGTGTTGCGGTGCCCGGCGAGCGCGAAGTTCCCGGCCTGTCCGGCCTGCGCGGTACGGGTGTAGTGCCCGACGTACCCCCGGTCGAGCACCCCGCCCTTGCTGGTGCCCTCGGCGACGGGGGCGGTGAGCCCGATCCGGGGGATACGCAGGACCGCGTAGGCCTGGTCCCAGCGGGGGGCGGTACGGGGCCGGGCGGCCGGGCCGGGCGCGGCCTCGGCCCCACGACCGGAGGCCGAGGGACGAGGCCCCCCGTCGACCGCGCCCTCACCACCACCCGGGCCGGGGGCGGGCACGGGCGCGGGGGCGGGCTCTTCCCACTCCCGCTGAAGGCTCCGGACGGTGCGCCCGGCGTCGGCGCGGGCCTCGCGGTTGGTCCACCAGAGCTGATGGACGACGAGGAGGAGTAGGACGACACCGAGGGTGACGACGACTTCGGCGGACACCCAGAGCCCACGGGCAAGAAGATACGAACCACCACGGCCAGGGCCAGGGCCACAGCAACGGCCAGGACCACGGCAACGGCCACGCCCACCGGACAACACCCCTCCGCCACGACCACGGCCACACACTCCGGACAACGCCGCACGCCCTCGCCCGGCTCCCCGCCTCCGTATCGACGTCACCGTCACCGTCGCCCTCCCGCACCGCAAGCCTCGGGGCGCACGACCGCACACCGTTGAGGACTCGGAGCGCACGGTAGGGGCAAACCTCACAACTCTCCAGACTTCTCCCGCTTCTCCTCCCCCGCCCTCTTCTCCCCGCCGTCACCGTCCGGCAGTACCGTGTGGTCCATGCGCCCCGACACGCCTGCCGACCACACCACCGAAGCCGAGCGTCTGCTCCGCACCGCGGCGCAGTACCCCGAGGACCACGAACCGCTGGTCCTCCAGGCCGCGGCCCACCTGGAACTCGCGGGCGACCGCGCCCGCGCGAGCACGCTCTACGACGGCCTGCTCGCCGCCCCCGAGGCGACCGTCGACAACCCGCACCTGATCAAGGCCCTGAAGGCGGCCAACCTCTGGGAGTACGGTCACGAGGCCGAGGCCCGGGCGATCATCGACGGCATCCGAGCCGCCGGCCCGCTGAACGCCGCGCCGTGGCAGGTGGCCGCGGAGACCTTGGAGGCACACGACGAGCTGGAGAAGGCGCACGACTTCCTCTCCACCGCCCTGACCCTGCTGCTGGCCCCCGGCGAGGAGGTCCCGTACGCCACCCAGTCTCTGCTGACCGGCCGCCACCGGGTGCGCCGGCTGATGGGCCTGGAGCACGACGCCTGGGACGAGCTGGCGGGCGAGCTGCACACGGCCCCGGTGCCCCTGGACGAGCTGCACGACCCGAAGCGCCTGTGGTCGCTGGGCTCCTCGGATCCGGTGGAGCTGAAGGCCGAGATCGCCCGCCTGCGCGCGGAGCTGGGCACGTACCGCACGGCGCTGTCCCGGCCGTTCCCGGTGGCGGTACTGCACTGGCCGGAGCAGGAGCTCCGCGAACTACTGACGTCGTACCCGGAGTTGACCGAGGAGTACGTGGACCGCCCGACCCACCTGGCCCGCCTGGAGGCGTCCCTGCGCGACCTCCACGCCACGGGCACCCCGAACCTGGGCATCGTCACGGGCACGGTCCCCTCGTACGAGGCGTTCGCCGCCTCGGAGTCCGCCTCCCCGTCCGACCCGGGCCTCCTCCCCCAGTACGCCACCACCCTCGCCGCCCGGGGCCGCGCGCTCCCGTGGCCTCCGGCGCGCACGGCTGCCTGCTGGTGCGGGTCGGGGGAGGCTTACGGGGGGTGCCACGGGGGCTGAGGCCGCCGGCGTCACATCCCTAGCAGGGGCCGCCGCCCACGACTTCTGGGGCGGTGGCCCCTGCTGCTTTCGCCAGCCATCGGGCCCGGATGTCAGACCTCCTTGATACAACTGCATATGCAGAACGCAGCCAAATGAGGGGGACTCGGGGCATGCCCAACGACTTTTCGGTTGAAGCGCCGGTTGCTGGGCTCTATGAATCGCTCATCACACATCGGCTCGCTGAGCGGATGAAACAGCTCGACTCCGCAGGCTGGCACTCCATCGAAGCCTCAGTCGGCACAGAATCGGCGCCCCATGTCCTCTCCCGCCATATCGGCGCAACAGTGCGCCGGGTGCTCCAAGGACTCTCCCCCGCCGAGCAGGTGGTTGCGGCCAATCACATCCTGGAATCGCTCAATACGCTTGAGGGTGCAACAGAGTGGGTCGACCTCGTCGCCGACGGGCCGCGGCAGCTGCTGGCGGTCGCGGAGCAGGAGGCGCCCGGCGTGTATGCCATACGTCCAGCGACCCCGTTGGCCGAGACGGCGCTCATCACGAACTCTCCCGAGGACCCCAGCCTCGGCTTCGAGCTGCGCTCCGAGCTGGCCACCGCCGACCGAGTCGACCTCCTCTGCGCATTCGTGAAGTGGCACGGACTCCGCGTCTTGGAGAAGTCCCTGTCGTCGGCACGCGAGCGGGGTATCCCCATCCGTGTACTCACGACGACGTACATCGGCGCCACCGAACGTCGCGCTTTGGACCGGCTGGTGCGAGACTTCGGCGCCGAGGTGAAGGTCAACTACGAGCTTCGCTCGACCCGCCTCCACGCCAAGGCGTGGCTCTTCCGCCGTGACAGCGGTTTCGACACGGCGTACGTCGGCAGTTCGAACCTCTCCAAGGCCGCCCTCCTTGATGGACTCGAATGGAACGTCCGACTGTCCTCCGTCGCGACGCCCTCGGTGATCCGCAAGTTCGAGGCGACCTTCGACGCCTACTGGAGTGAGCCGGCCTTCGAGTCGTACGACCCGGCCAGGGACGCCCAGCGGCTGGACGATGCCCTGTCCCGCGCCGGTGGCAATGGCCGCCCCGGATCTACGGGCATCACCCTCTCCGGCCTGGAGGTACGCCCATACCCGCACCAGCGGGACATGCTCGAACGCCTCGAAGTCGAGCGCACGGTGCAAGACCGGCACCGCAATCTTCTCGTCGCGGCTACGGGCACGGGGAAAACCGTCATGGCGGCGCTGGACTTCAAACGTCTGCGTCAGATCCTCGGCCGTGACCCACGCCTGCTCTTCGTCGCGCATCGCAAGGAGATTCTGGAGCAGTCCTTGCGCGTCTACCAGAACGTTCTCATCGATGCGAACTTCGGTGAGTTGTTGTTCAGTGGCGAGATCCCCAGCCGATGGACCCACGTGTTCGCCAGCGTCCAGTCGCTCACAGCGCAGACTTTGGACCGTATCGCCCCGGATCACTTTGACGTCATCGTGATCGACGAGTTCCATCACGGCACGTCGCCCACCTACCGCAAGATTATGGACCACTTCCAGCCACGGGAGCTCTTGGGGCTGACAGCGACTCCGGAACGCATGGATGGCTTGAACATCCAGGACGAGTTCTTCGACGGTCGGATCGCGGCGGAGATGCGTCTCTGGGAGGCACTGGAGAACGAGCTCCTGAGCCCCTTCCACTATTTCGGCGTCACTGACAACACGGACATGAGCGCTGTCACATGGAAGCGCGGAGCCTACGACACGACAGCCTTGAGCAACCTGTTCACGGGCAACGACGCACGGGCTCGCCTCGTGGTGCAAGCGGTGAAGGACAAGGTCACCGACCCTGACTCGATGCGTGCCCTGGGATTCTGCGTGTCGGTCGCGCACGCACACTTCATGGCCGATTTCTTCCGACGGGCCGGCCTGAACGCGGTGGCTCTGTCTGGTGAGACTCCAGCACTCGACCGCAAGGCAGCACTTGATGACCTGCGCTCGGGTGCACTCCAAGTCATCTTCTCCGTCGACCTGTTCAACGAAGGTCTCGACATCCCCGACGTCGACACCTTGCTCCTGCTGCGCCCCACCTCCAGTGCCACGATCTTCCTCCAGCAGTTGGGGCGGGGGCTGCGTCGCACGGAGAACAAGGCGGTCCTCACCGTCCTCGACTTCATCGGTCAGCACCGCAAGGAGTTCCGGTTCGAAGAACAGTTCCGTGCGCTGACGAACCTGACGCGGAACCGCCTTCTCGACAGCGTCGAGCAGGACTTCCCCCAGCTTCCTTCGGGCTGCCAGATCATCCTTGAGACGAAGGCCAAGGACCTGATCATCGACAACATCCGCGCACAGATCGCGGTCAATGTCACGCAGTTGGCCCGCGAGGTGGCTTCCTACGCGGAGCCACGCCTTGCGGACTTCCTCAAGGAGAGCGGCCGGGAGCTCAAGGAGCTCTACCGAGGCAGCGGAAACTCATGGACAGGCCTCTTGCGTCGAGCGAATCTCCTAGACGCAGTCGGACCTGAAGGCGAGTTGGCCCTCCTCAAGCGGGTCTCGGCCTTCCTGCACGTCGATGACCCGCTGCGCGTTGCCGCGTACAGCAAGTTGCTGGCCGATGACGCTCCTCACTACGACGAGCTCAGCGAGCAGGAACAAAGCTACGCCCGCATGTTCTTCTTCTCGCTCTGGCCGCTGGGTGGAGACTTCACAAGCTACCAAGCCGGGCTGGACTCACTGCGCCCCCAGCATGCGTTCCGGGACGAGCTGCGTCAGGTGCTCGCTCACGTGCTGCAGCAGGCCGACCACGTACCCGTGCCGCTCCTCGGGGCTCACGCCGCCATCCCACTGACCATCCACGCTTCGTACAGCCGCGAAGAGATTCTGCCCGCACTGGGCCAGGCCTCCGTGGACGGCCGAAAGCCCGGGCACTTCCGCGAAGGCGTGAAATGGTGCGAGAACATCCAGACCGATGCCCTGTTCGTGACCCTGGAGAAGGACGAGAAGGACTTCTCACCCGAGACCCGCTACAAGGACTACGCCCTCAATGACTCCTTGTTCCACTGGGAGTCACAGAACCAGACTTCAGAGCGCTCACCCACCGGTGTCCGCTACCAGACCCACAAGGAGAAGGGCACGCACGTCCTGCTCTTCGTCCGCCGATACAAGCAGACGGATATCGGTGGACCCCAGCCGTGGATGCTCATGGGGCCGGCGGAGTACGTCAAGCACACGGGCAGCAACCCGATGGCGATCGAGTGGAAGCTCTTCCATCAAATCCCGGCCGACGTGCTGACCTACTCGGCGATCGCCGCCGGCTGACTGCCTCCTGCCGTCCCGGCTCGGGCGGGCCGCGCCCGCTGAGCAGTTCCACACTTCGGGGGTTGGGGCGGCAAGCGGGCAGCCACGTTCTGCTGCACGGAGTGACCGCCCGGCTGAGCCCGCCAGGGCTGCGGGTACGAACTAGATGCCGCTGCCGCTCTTCACTCCGGCCACGAACGCCCCCCACGCAGCAGGCGGGAAAACGAAGGCTCCACGATCGCGGTCCTTGGAGTCGCCCACAGCGACAGCTCCGCCCGGTGCTACCTGGAACTCGACACACTGGCCCTGAGTGTCGCCACTGTAGGACGACTTGATCCATGCTTCGGTCGGAAGATCGTGCCGCATCATCGTGAGCCTCTTACTCGTTCTCAAGATCTCGCGCAACGCGTGAGATCACATCCATGGACTGTCGCGAAGATAGAGCGGCCGCACGTAGCTGGTCAAAGGCACTGCGGTAGTTCTCCACAGCCCCCGTCTCTTCGAGGTACAGGCCGCCGTCGAGATTGTCGAGACCGACGACGTCCAGCTCCATCGGGTCCGGATACGAGTACACGGTGAACGGACCGTCCATGCCTACGTACGCGCCCTGCGAGTAGGGGATCACCTGTACCGCGATGCCAGGGCGGTCGGACACTTCGACGAGGTTGCGTAGCTGTGCAGCTGTGACGGCAGGACCACCCACCTGCCGATGAAGCACCGATTCGTCCAGTATGCAGAGGTATTGAGGCGCGTCATCTCGATCAAAGATCGCCTGTCGGGCGAGGCGAAGGTCGACGAGTGTCCGCACTTCCTCGTCGCTCATCCGCTTGCTCACCGTACCGCGGATGACCGCCTCGGCGTACGCATCGGTCTGAAGCAGGCCAGGGACCACCACACTCTGGTAGGCGTAGATCCGGACAGCGTCCGACTCCAGCGTGAGTCGTTCTTGAAAGTCTGGCTTGAGCTTGTCCGAGTGCTGCGACCACCAGCCCTTCTGCTTGCTCTGCCGCTGAAGGGCGAGCAGCGCTTCCCTCATGGGCGGATCAACCTGGTACATGTCGAGCAGGGTCTTCAGCTCCAGAGGCCGCAGCCCTTGCCGCCCGTTCTCGATGCGACTCATCTTCGTCTTGTCGCCATCGACGGTCTCACCGGCCTGCTGAAGGCTGATGCCGGCCTCCTCCCGGAGCCTGCGCAGTTCAGACCCGAGCCGCTTCTTTCGCACCTTCGGTTCCGGATGTGCCACCCGTCACTCCCCTCCTTCGCCGCGGACCAGTGTGCCGCATGGGCCCGTTCAGGGTTTCGTCATATGCCTGTTGAGTTTCCCAATGCTAGAGAAATCTCAACGTTGAGCCCACTCATGTTGCACACAGCTCCCAGTTGGGTGCATTCTGTTGAGAAGTAGCAGCCGACAGCTGAACTGGGCTGGCACAGAAGCTTGGTGACGGCGTTACACGGCTGCACTGCGTCCCCGCACAGGTGTTCGCGAACTGAACTCGCCACCCATGTGCGCATATCGAGAGCGCTACGCGCCTGGGCACAGGAGATCGTGATGACTCACCAACCGGTCAACAGTCCACCGGAGGCGGCTAGCAATACGGGAGCCGAAGGATTACCTCAGGACGTGATCAGCGCGGAGCTCGACGTACGCCGCGCCCTTGCGTTCCGGTTGGGTACGACGACCCGTTCAACGCTGGACGAGGCAGTCTCTTTGCTGCGTCGCAAGATCGTCACCTTCGCAGACGAAGTCTTCGCCGTGGAAGCAGAACTGACCTCGTCGGATCGCAGTTTCCGACTCGAAGTAACCCACCTCGTCGACAACCCGCCGCGTCGAGCTGCCTACTCTCACGAGGTCTACGCACACGTCCGCGCTCAGGCACGGGTACTGCGGAAACTCCTCGCCATGAAGCGGCAGCCCGAGGAGCCGTCTGCCGGTGCAACCGCAGATCGCCCTCCGCTCCCCATTCGGCCCCGGCCCAGCCGCGCACCAGAGTTCACCGAGCGCACCGGAACGTACGTGGTGCCTAGCGGACTCGCTCCACCCTTCCCGGAGAAGGACGGATGAGCGAACGGGCCCGGCAGATCGCGTATGTCGTCTGCCTCGCCGCCATCGGCTCGTCGATCGTGGCGGCGGTGTGCTCGGGCAGGTAGCCGAGGGCGCTCCTCGGCTCGCAGCGCCCCTGACCGGCGCGCACGTTCAGCCCCGGGTTCACCCCACAGACCCCCGCCCGGCTGTCTCCATGGACGGTCGGCAGCCGGGCGGGTGCAGGAGCACGACGGTGCGGAGACCGAATCTCCGCGACATCAGCACCGGAAAGGACTTCCCAATCGTGATGTCAAGCCGCTGCTGTGACGGGAGGTGAACCTTGGTAGC
>NZ_BMSG01000017.1 GCF_014649035.1 Streptomyces sindenensis | reverse complement strand
ACGACGCACCATGACCAGGATCATCTCTCACCACCCGATCCCCTTTGAAGACGACCCCTAGACCCTGTCGTCGAACTGCCGTCTGCCGTGCGACGCCCGACAGTACCCGGCCGGCAGCACGACCGAACGAGACGGGCCCGACCTGACCGGGCCCGGCTCGTTCGGTCGCGGGCTCTGTGCCCGGTCACCGGGGCGGCTACGGCGCGGACACGACGCTCCGCGTACCCGGGGCGTCCCAGCTCGGGACCACTCCCGTCACCTGGCAGACCATCAGGAACAGCGGAATGGGCGGGGTGTAGGGAGTCAGGGCGTCCGGTGAGTGGATCAACCGGGGGCGTCCGCCGGGCACGGCCGCGTCGCGTGCGTACGTCACCTGCTCGGGCCAGTCCAGATCCAGGTCGGAGCCGGTCGGGACGATCCACCACCAGCGGTCAGCGTCGGCGAAGACGCAGCCGGTGCGCGGCAGATGGGACATCAGGCGGAAGCCGTGCCGGGCGGGCACGCCGACCGCGTCGCACCCCAGAGTGGCCGACATCGACGCCGGCAGCGCCAGCCGCACCGGGCCACCGCGGACCTGCTCGGGCGTCCGGCCCCGGTGTGCCGCGCGCAGCCGGGCCAGCGCGTTCCTCAACACGCCCGCTCCGCGCCGGACAACTGCTCGGCGCCGTGCGGCAGCTCCGCCCAGACGATGCGCCCGGAGGCGTCCCCCGCGTCGTGCGACCCCCAGGCGCTGCTCATCGCGTCGACGAGGAGCAGACCACGGCCGTGCTCGTCGTCGGAGGAGGGGCGCAGCCGCGGACCGCAGGGCTGGTGGCCCTGGTCCTGCACGGCTATCCGCAGGCGTCTGCCGAACCGGCTCAGCTCGCAGACCACCCGGGTGCTCGCGGTGTGCACGACCGCGTTGGTCACCAGCTCGGACACGATGAGGACCGCCGCGTCACAGGCGTCCCGGCCGAGCTTCCAGGCGTCCAGCCGGGCCCGCGTCAGCTCCCGCGCACCGGCCACCGACTCGGGGTGCGCCGGCAGCGCGAAGCAGTAACGAAGCGCCTCCGTCCCGGGGCTGAGGTCCATGAGCCGGGGGATGAGCGCACTGCCAGGTGCCACGACCGATTCCTCACAGTGGGGGCTGCGTCACGCTTCGTTCCCCGGGTGCTCGGGGGCGGGCATGACTGAGCGAACTGGTTCGGGAGTCAACTCTCCCCCTGACGATGACACTTGGCAAGGGGCACTCTGAAATTTACAGAGTGACTGTGTCGTTGGGGGCGCACGCATGGCACACTGCTCGCAAAACAGCGCATGGGGAGGTCTGAAGTGAGCGAACCGCGGTCCGCCCCGACCGTGGGCCAGGTCGTTCTCGGCAAGCGCCTGCAGGATCTGCGCGAGCGTGTCGGTCTGACCCGTGACCAGGCGGCGAAGGTCCTCCGGGTCGCCCCCGCGACGATACGCAGGATGGAGACGGCCGAGGTCGGCCTGAAGATCCCCTACGTCCAATTGCTGCTGAAGGCGTACGGCGTCGCCGACCAGGAGGCCGAGGACTTCGTCGACCTGGCCGAGGAGGCGAACCGGCCGGGCTGGTGGCAGCGTTTCCACGACGTGCTGCCCGACTGGTTCAGCATGTACGTCAGCCTGGAGGGCGCCGCGAGCCTGCTGCGCATGTACGAGCCGCACTTCGTGCCCGGCCTGCTCCAGACCGAGGACTACGCCCGCTCCGTGATGCGGAACGGGGCGGTCGGCCAGACCCGGCCCGAGGACATCGAGCGCCATGTGGCGCTGCGGATGGAACGGCAGTCCCTGCTGGCCAAGGAGGACGCCCCCCGGCTCTGGGTGATCATGGACGAGACCGTCATGCGGCGGCCCGTCGAGAGCGCGCAGGTGATGCGCGGGCAGATCGACAAGCTGCTGGAGGCCACGGAGCTTCCCCATGTCACGCTGCAGATCGCGGAGTTCGCATCCGGCCACCACCCGGGAACCTACGGCCCGTTCGTCCTCTTCCGGTTCGCCGTCCCCGAACTCCCCGACATGGTCTACAGCGAGTACCTGACCGGCGCCGTCTACTTCGACGCCCGCCCCGAGGTGGCCTCCTACCTCGAAGTCATGGACCGCATGGCGGCTCAGGCCGCAACTGCACAACGCACGAAGGAAATCCTCCGGGGCTTCCGCAAGGAGCTGTGATGAACCACATATACAACGGCATGCCGGCCGGTGACCTGGGCTCCGAGGGCTGGTACAAGCCGTGGAGCGGCGGGAACGGCGGCAACTGCATCGAGGCCATGAAGCTCGCCGACGGGCGGGTCGCCGTCCGCCAGTCGGCCGACCCCGACGGCCCGGCTCTCATCTACTCCAACGGCGAGATCGCCGCGTTCATCCAGGGCGCCAAGGCCGGCCAGGCCGACTTCCTGCTCACCTGACAGCCCCACCTCATCGTCCACGGACCTCTGACCACGGAGCGCGCCATGACCGGGCAAGAACGCCACTCCATCGAGATCGACACCAGCAAGCCGCACCCGGCCCGTATGTACGACTGGTTCCTCGGCGGCAAGGACAACTACCCGGTCGACGAACAGATGGCGCGACAACTGCTCACCCTGGACGCGCGGGGCCGCGACATGGCGCGGGTCAACCGGGCGTTCATGCACCGCGCGACCCGCTGGCTCTCCGAGCACGGTGTGCGCCAGTTCCTGGACATCGGCACCGGCATACCCACCGAGCCGAACCTCCACCAGATCGCCCAGCAGGCCGCTCCCGAGGCGCGCGTCGTCTACTGCGACAACGACCCGATCGTGCTGGCCCACGCGGCGGCCCTGCTCCGGTCGACGCCCGAGGGAGCCACCGAGTACATCCAGGCGGACGCCCGCCAACCGGAGACGATCCTCGCCCAGGCCGGCAAGGTGCTGGACTTCGAGCAGCCGATAGCCCTCTCCCTGCTGGCCCTGCTGCACTTCATCGACGACGAGGACGGCGCGGCCGCCCTGGTGGACAAGCTGGTCGAACAGCTTCCCTCCGGCAGCTACCTCGTGCTCTCGCACACCACCGGCGACTTCGACCCGGAGGGCGCCGCGCAGGCCCGGGCCATGTACAAGGCGCGCGGGATGACCCTGCGCCCCCGCAGCCGCGCCGAGCTGACGGCGTTCTTCGACGGCCTCGAACTGGTCGAACCGGGCGTCTCGCTCTCGGCCGACTGGCACCCCGAACTCGGCGAGGTCATCGACGTACCGGGCGAGGAGCCGATCCCCGGCTACGCGGGCGTCGCGCGCAAGCCCTGACGCGTGCCGCGTCACCGTCGGTCCACGCGCGGGGCGGGCCGACGGCGGTGCGGCACGGCTCGTACGCGGGCGCTCGTACGCGGGCGCCCGCCACCACGCGTCACAATGGACCCATGGAACGACGCACCTCCCGGCCCCGGGCAACCGCCGCCCCGCGGATCACCCCCGCCTCCCCGTGCCCCTGCGGCCTGCCCGCCGCCTACGGGGAGTGCTGCGGCCGGTTCCACTCCGGCAGCGCCGCCGCGCCGACCTGTGAGGCCCTGATGCGCTCCCGGTACGCGGCCTTCGTCGTCCGGGACGCGGCCTACCTGCTGCGCACCTGGCACCCCGAGACCCGGCCGCCCGGCGTCGACTTCGACCCGTCGATGCGCTGGGTGGGCCTGGAGATCCTGGAGACCACCGAGGGCAGCGCCTTCCACTCCACCGGAACGGTCACCTTCCGCGCCCACTACACCGACGACGGACGTCCCGACTCCCTCCACGAGAAGAGCCGATTCGCCCGTATCGACGGAGCCTGGGTCTACACGACGGCGGTCTTCGTCGACTGAGCAGGGGGCGTGCACATCAGCTTCGGCCGGCCCGGGGCGGATGGGTCAGACCGGAGCCCCCACCCGCGTAGAGCCGCCCGGTCCGGCCGCGGGGGACAGCTCCTGGGCCAGGTCCTCCGCCAGTAGCCGCTTGGCGATGACGTCCACGGTGGCCTTCAGTTGGCGGTCGTCGGGGCGTGCGCCGTCCTCGGCCAGGCGGTCGTTGAGCCAACGGCCCCAGGCGTCGGAGATCACCGCCGCCTCCCGCCTGCCCGCCGCCGTGTGCGAGAAGATCCGGCCGTCGCCCGTCAGATAGCCCTCCTCGATCATCCGGTCGAAGACGGGCACCAGGACCTCCGGCGGGATGCGGTGCCGGGCCGCGATCAGCCCGAGGCCCGCGTGGCCGACCATCCTGGTGAACAGGTCCACCTGCATCACCGCCCAGGCCCCCGCCATGTCGAGCCGGGTGTCGGACTCGGCGGTGATCCGCCGGGCGGTCTCCGGACCCGCGCCGTGCAGGATCGTGGCCACGGCGTACTCCAGGACCTTCGCCGAGTCCCCGCTGCCCGGCTGGGCGAAGCCCTCGCCCATGTCCGTCGACCCGAGCCGCGCCGAGTCCCGCAGCTTCACCTCCTTGAGGAACAGCGCGATGACGAAGCCGATCAGGGCGACCGGCACGGTCCACAGGAACACCGTGTGCAGGGTGTCCGCGTAGGCCTGTGCCAGCGGCTCCGACTGGGCGGTGGGCAGCGCGTGCAGGGCCTGTGGGCTTTCGGAGGCTCTGGCCAGGACCGCCGGATCGCCGCCCGCGGCGACAGCCTGCGCGACGCCGTCGGTGAGGTTCGGCTTCAGCGCGTTGGCGTAGATGGTGCCGAACACCGCCGTGCCGAAGGCGCTGCCCAGCGTACGGAAGAACGTCACGCCCGAGGTGGCCGTGCCCAGGTCCTCGTAGTCGACGGTGTTCTGCACGGCGATGGTCAGCACCTGCATGGCGAGGCCGATGCCGAGCCCCAGCACCACCATGTAGAGGGACTCCAGCCAGACGCCGGTCCCCGGCCCCATACGGGACAGCAGGAACAGCCCGGCCGCCATCACCAGCGTCCCCACGATCGGGAAGACGCGGTAGCGGCCCGTCTTGCTCACCACGTTGCCGCTGAAGATCGAGGCGGCCAGCAGACCGGCGACCAGCGGCAGCGTCCGCACTCCCGACAGCGTCGCCGAGTCGCCGTCCACGTACTGGAGATAGGTCGGGAGGAAGATCATCGAGCCGAGCATCGCGAAACCGACGATGAAGCTGAGGATCGAGCAGACCGTGAAGACCGGGTTCCGGAACAGCCGCATCGGCAGCATCGGTTCCTTCGCCCGCGTCTCCACGACACAGAACAGCGCGAGCGCGATCAGGCCGCCGACGAAGAGCCCGATGATCACGGCAGAGCCCCAGGCGTACTCGTTGCCGCCCCAGCTCGTCGCGAGGATCAGCGCGCTGGCCCCGACGCCGACCAGCGCGATTCCGGTGTAGTCGATGGAGGGCCGGCCCGCCGCCTTCACCGAGGGGATGTTGCGGGCGGCGGCGATGACCACCACGATTGCGATCGGCACATTGACGTAGAACGCCCAGCGCCAGGTCAGATGGTCGGTGAACAGCCCGCCGAGCAGCGGCCCGATCACGGTGGAGATACCGAAGACCGCCCCGATCGCACCCTGGTACTTGCCCCGTTCGCGCAGCGGGATCACGTCCGCGATCAGCGCCATCGACGTGACCATGAGGCCGCCCGCGCCGATGCCCTGCATCCCGCGCCAGATGATCAGCAGCACCATGTCCGAGGCGAGTCCGCACAGGAACGAACCCGTGATGAAGATGATCGCCGAGACCTGGAAGACCAGCTTCCGCCCGAACAGGTCGCCGAACTTGCCGACCAGCACGGTGGCCACCGTCTCGGCCAGCAGGTACGCGGTGACCACCCACGACATGTGCGCCGCGCCGCCCAGGTCCGACACGATCGTCGGCAGAGCCGTGCCCACGATCGTCTGGTCCAGTGCCGCGAGCAGCATGCCGAGCACGATCGTCGTGAAGACGATGTTGCGCCGCCGCCGGTCGAGGACGGGCGGCGGCGCGGCGGCACTCTGTGTGGCGGGGGCTTGCTCGCTGGCAGTCGTCACCCCTGCACCCTCACACCGGCGGCCCGCCCTCGCATGCGGGGGCGGGCCGAACGGGAGGTCAGCGGGGCAGCGAGGCGATAGACGCCTTCAGCCGGGCCACGAACGCCTCCCGGACGTCCTCCCCGACCCGGTCCAGCGACAGGTACGGATTGAGGTCCTCCAGCTCGACGAGCAGCAGGGCGCCGTCCGCCGTCCGGCAGGCGTCGACCCGCTGGATCCCGTGGTCGAGGGTGTTCCAGGCGATGAAGCGCCGGGCGAACTCCAGGTCCTCCGCGCTCGCCGCGTACGGCTCCAGCACCCAGCGCCGCTCCGGGTCGGGGGCGTACAGCGCGTACTGGAAGTCGTGGTCGACGAAGTAGAACGACACCTCGTGCCGGAAGTCGATCCGCGGCTGGACGAGGAGGGACCCCTCGGCCGCCCCGTCCAGCTCGGTGCGGGCCTCCGCCGCGGTGGCGAACCGCAGCCCGACCGAGTCCGCCCCCAGCTTCGGCTTCACCACGTACCGGGCGGCGTCCGGCAGCTCGGCCAGACCCGCTGCCCGGTCCACCGTCGGGATGACCGGAAGCCCCGCCGCGGACATCTCGACCAGATACTCCTTGCCCGCCATGTCGCCGCGCCCGTCCAGCGGGTTGTAGACGGCCGCCCTCAGCTCCCGGGCCCGTACGAGGAAGGCGTCGTAGGCCTCCCGGTAGTGCAGCACCGGCCCGCTGTTGCGGACCAGCACGGTGTCGAACCCGGCCAGCAGCGCGGCCGCGTTCCGGGGATGGCAGAGCGCGACGTCGAACGCCTCGCGGAGCCGGGAGGAGAGGTAGATGTCCTCGTCGCAGTAGCGGCGGCCGCGCGCCTCGTACGTGAGATCGGTGACGAACAGGAGGGACGGGCGACGTGCGCCGGCGGGGGACGCGGCGGTCATGAGGTGCTCCCGGGGTGAGGACGCGGACGGACGATCACTATCGCCGACACCCGGGCCGGGCTTCGCGGAGGGGGTGGTTCCTCTTCAGTGGAGACTGCACGGTCTTCCGGCGGGCGCACCCGCCGCCGTACGGTCAGACGGCTTCCGCGGAGGTGCCCCGTACGGCCGCCACCCACTCGACGAGAAGCCGCTCGTACTCCCGGCGGCCCTCGGGCGACACCACACCGCCGTCGGCGACCAGAGCGCGGATCTCCGCGTTCAGCTCGACCATCGGGCGGGCAGGCGTCGGCTGGGTCGAAGTGGAGGTCATGTGAAGAGGCTAGTGGCCCGGAGCCGGTCCGGCTGCCGGTCGAACGTGTGGGGCCCGCCACGGGCCGCCGCCGCCCCGGCGGCGAAGCGGCGCCGGGGCGCTGTCCCGCCGCCCGGTGAACCTCTTCACCCCGTCGCCACGTCCCGCCGCGACCGAGCGCCCCCGAACTGTCATCGCCGCACGTGGGCGGCGTGTGACAGGGTGCGGTGGTCCACGGCGCACGTCCCGACGGGCTCTGTGACGGCCCGGGGGCGCCCGGCCGGGAACGCGGTACGCGGGCTTCCCGTCCGGCGGCGGCGTGCGCGTCCGGGGCGACGAGAATCACATGCTCGCGGACCCCGGGCGCAGCCTATTCGCAGCCCACTCCGTCACCGTCACGGTCCAAGTGCCGCCCGTAGCCGGGCTGGCCGGACCGGATGGGCGCGGCACCGGCGGCACGGACCGCATCGCAGTTCGCGTAGTACGCCGATGTACCGCCGGAGCCTCCGCTGCTGCCGGTGGAGTCGTCCCGCGCCACGGGCTTCTCCGCGGGCTCCGGCTCCGGGGGAGCGGCGGTGACCGTGACCCGTACCTTCTTGACCTTCGTGACGGTCGGGGCCGGCTCCGGCGTCGCGGTCACCGTGACCGTCGCCGTCTCCGTGACCGTGACCGTCGGCCCGGGCTTGGTCTTCGCCGCGACCGTGCGCACTTCCTGCGGCTGTTCACCCGTGGCGCCGATCCCGACACCGAGCAGGAACAACACGCCGGCGACCGGGAGCACGACACGCTTCCGTGCCCACCGCGGCCCCCCTGCCGAAGGCGGCTGTGGCGTGAAGTCGCCCCCCTGGCCCCAGCCGGGCTGACGTGACGGGTGCTGCGAACTGTTCCAGTCCATGGTCCCCCCGAGGTGCTGTGTGGAGGGCCGACCGTAGCGACCCGGCGGGGACCGGGGGAGCGACTTCTTCCGGTGGTGATGGAATTGTGACCAAAGGGTGGAGGAGGAGCGTGGAGTTCGTTCAGCGGATGTGCCGGCCCGAGATCGCCCGCGCGATGACGAGGCGCTGGATCTCGCTCGTCCCCTCGAAGATCGTGTAGATCTTCGCGTCGCGGTACATCCGCTCCACC
This sequence comes from Streptomyces sindenensis, assembly GCF_014649035.1. Classification (GTDB taxonomy): domain Bacteria; phylum Actinomycetota; class Actinomycetes; order Streptomycetales; family Streptomycetaceae; genus Streptomyces; species Streptomyces sindenensis. The sequence goes on along the minus strand of NZ_BMSG01000017.1, from coordinate 141,891 downwards.
GGGTGCTCCCGGCTGTAGCCCGCGCCGCCCAGGATCTGGACCGCCTTCTCCGTCGCCGCGACCGCGAGTTCACCGGCCCGCAGCTTGGACATGGAGCCCTGGCCCGCGTCGAACGTGCGGTCGTTGCGAGCCATCCAGGCCGCCTGCCAGATCAGCAGGCGTACGGCCTCGATCTCGGTGCGGATGTCCGCCAGCGCGAAGGCGATCGACTGGTTCTCGATGACCGGCCTGCCGAACGCCTCGCGCTCACCGGCGTATTCGAGGGCGTATTCGTACGCGGCCCGCGCGATGCCGAGGGCCTGGGCGGCCACCGTCGGGCGGCTGACCTCGAACGTGGCCATGGCCGCCTGGCCCTTGGCGGGGCCGCCCTCGCGGGCCCGGGCGAGGCGGGCGTCCAGCCTTTCCTTTCCGCCGAGCAGGCAGTGACCGGGGACGCGGACGTCGTCGAGGAAGAGGTCCGCGGTGTGCGAGGCGCGCAGGCCGAGCTTCTTGACCGTGCGGCCCGCCGTCAGGCCCTTCGTGCCGGGCGGGACGATGAACGCGGCCTGGCCCCGGGAGCCGAGCGACGGGTCCACCGAGGCGACGACGACATGGACCTCGGCGATGCCGCCGTTCGTGATCCACGCCTTCTGGCCGGAGATGACCCACGCGTCGGCCGCCTCGTCGTAACGGGCCCTCGTCGTCATCGCGGAGACGTCGGAGCCCGCGCCCGGTTCGGAGACGCAGAACGCGGCGACCTTCGGGTCGTCCTCGTCACCGAAGCACTGCGGCACCCACTCGGCCAGCTGGTCCGGAGTGCCGGACGCGAAGATTCCGGCGACCGCGAGCGAGGTGCCGAACAGCGCCATGCCGATCCCCGCGTCGCCCCAGAACAGCTCCTCGTTGGCGATCTGGAGGGAGAGCCCCGTGGGGTCCCCGTACAGATCGGCGAGCGATTCGAAGCCGTACAGGCCGATCCGGGCGGCCTCCTGGATCACCGGCCAGGGGGTTTCCTCCCGGGCGTCCCACTCGGCGGCGGCCGGGCGGACCACCTGGGCGGCGAAGCCGTGCACCCAGTCGCGCAGGTCCTGCTGTTCCTCGGTCAGGGCCAGCGAGAAGAAGCTCATGCCCTCACGCCTTGGGGATGTCGAAGTAGCGGGTGAGGCCGGACGCCAGGCCGACGTCACCGGCGACCTTGAGCTTGCGCGTCATGAACATCGTGACCGGATTGCCGTTGCCGGAGACGAGCTTGAGGAACTCCGCGTCGGCCATCACCAGCGTGGTGCGGGGCTCGGCGTCGGAGCGGCCCGCGGTGACCCGGCAGGCGCCGTCGGCTATCGCGGTCTCGTAGACCGCGTCGCTCTCCCCGGTGATCTTCCAGCGGATCAGCGCGGTGAGGCCGCCGGCCGACTCGGGCCGGAACTGCTGCTCCATCCGGCCGAAGACCTCGCCGAGGATCCGGGTGCGCAGGTCGCCCCGCATGACCTCGGCGAGCTGCTTGGCGGACAGGCCCTTGACGATCCGTGCGAACTCCTCGGGGCCGACCGCGGCGAAGTCGAGCGAGGACAGGTCGCCGGTGAGGTTGCCGCTGCTGATTCCGTCCACGCCAGTTCCTTACTCCGAAGTAAACTTACTTGAGAGTAAGGTAATGGGGCCGGTGGCGTCCCGCAAGGCCGGTCAGCAGGGTGAGCCGGGCAGTACGGCGAGGTGGGGGTGGTGCGCGGCGAGCACCTTGTTGGCGCGTGCCAGTTCGGCCAGGGCCTGTTCACGGTCGGCCTGGTCCTCGACGCCCAGCCGTGGCCCGCGGAACCTGCGGACCTCCCGGGCCGCGCAGTCGGCGTCGAACTCCGCCTGGAGGATGTGCGGCGGAATACACGAACCGATGAGCGCGGCGACCCGGTCCGGGATCGGCACGGGGACGAGCAGGTGCGAGGCGGTCATGAGGCTTCCCTTTTCGCTGGTTGGCCAGGAGGCGGTGCACGGGAGCCGTCGCCTGGTGGGCGGCGGGCTCCCTCCTGTGTACGGGACGTGGTTCCGGGTTTCTCGCCGGATACGTCTCCGTGTCGCAACCGTTTGGGACTGACCGTCTATTTCCCCTTACGCGTCGGTAAGTTGACCGGCCGCGCCGGATGTGATCCGGATCAGGGGGATGTGCCGGTGGCGCGGGAGCGCAGCCGCAGCGCGCGCAGCACGGCCTCGGTGGCGAAGCGGCTCTGCGGATCGACGAGTTGGTCACCGAAGATGGTCTCCAGGCTGCGCATGCGATAGCGCACGGTCTGCGGGTGGACATCCAGCAGCGCACCCATCTGCGCCGCGGTGCCCCGGGTGTCGAGCCAGATCCGCAGCGTCTCGACCAGCCGTTCCCGGCGGGTCGTGCTGATCCCCGCGACGGCGGCCAACTCCCGCTGGGCGAGCTGGTCCAGCAGCGCGGGGTCGGACAGCAGCCACAGGGTGAGGAGGTGGTCCTCGCACGGGATCAGCGGAGCGTCGTCGATCACGCCGGAGTCGACGAGCTCCAGAACCCGGCGGGCCCAGCGGAGCGATTCGCAGGCCAGCGCCGTGGGGACGGTCAGCCCGATCGCCATGCGCCCGGCCGGCAGGGCCTGGGTCAGCATGGCTCTTCGCGTGTCGTCCATCGCTCCGGGGACGAGCAGGTGCGGCTGCGGGACGCTGAGGTCGACGAGCAGGTCCCGGTCCGCGCTCAGCCGGTCCAGCTCCGCCGGGGCCCGTACGGCGATCAGCGTGACCTCCTCGGGCAGCGTCCACCCGGTCTGCTCGCACAGATCGGCGATGGCGCTGCCGGGGGCCGGCCGCCCGGCGAGGATCAGATGGAGCAGCCGGCGGCGCAGCGCCTCGCTGTGCTCGCCCGACTGGGACTGCGCCTCCAGGAAACCTTCCCGGGAAAGCGATTCCAGTTCGTCGACGTAGGCGAAGAGCGCGTCGGCGAAGCTCAGCATCAGCGTGGGGGAGAGGTGGTAGCTCTGCCCGACCTTCTTCGCGCGCCGCAGCGCCACCCGCGCGCCCAGCCGGTAGGCCCCCTGGAGGGTGTCCATGCTCCGGCCCTCGTACGCCTCGAACCGTCCGAAGCGCCGGCACATGTCGTCCCGGAGTGTGGTGGGGGAGGAGGGCTCGGCCACCAGATCCACGAAAGCGGCGAGGCTCTGCTCCACGCCCACCCTGATGGCCTGCCCGTTCGGCCCGTCGAGCAGCCGGGCGTATTCCGGATAAGCCCGGGTGACCTCGACACCGATTTCCTTGATGAGGCTGGGCAGTTCGGGCCGCATGATCGCCGCGAATTCCTGTGGGAGCGGCCCGAGCGGGTCTTCGGTGTCCAATGGCTGTATGAGATGTGGCATGACAGATCCCCTTGCTCCCGGCGCCCGGTGGTGGGGTGAGGCGGTGGGGGAAAGCGCTCCCACGAACCGACAGGTGCGTACCAAGTTCGCGACGAAGATAGACCAAGGAACAGGCACTGCACACCACTTGGACAAGATCGGCGTGCAAGGGGCACACATCTCGGCCGCACTGTGCGACTTCCGTGCAGGTCGGGCGCTGCTACGCGCTTTCGGACAATGAATTTCGGCCGCCCGCTCGGACGGTGACAACAAAGCGGTTCCGCCGACGCCGAGTTGTTCCCCGCGCGGTCCGGCCTGAGTCGGCCGGACCGGGGAGCGGCCGGGCGTACGGGCGGCTCACCACGGCGAACGCGGGTGAACGCCCGCCTCTGGGGGGAGATTTCGAGCCGCGTGGCCGAATCCCATGCCACTCGCCGGGGAGTGGAAGCCGGACTTCCGCGTGTCCCGGAGGGCCGGCTCCGCCTGCGCGCCGCGTGCGGGGTTCCGGTCGACGGTACGTAATTCCCTGCCTTCGGGTGCGCATTCCTTGATAAGAGGAGCATGCCCCGATACTCATTTACGGATCAAAAAGAGTGCGGTGCAAAGAATCTTAGCCGGACGGATTGTGTCGCCCTGTTTCCCGCGAGTAACATCACGCCTCGGTCAATTCGGTCATGAAATCTGCCCGAAATTTGATGCTCCGATCCTCCGCCCCCGGGCCGCCCGGGGCCCCACCGCCGCCGACGGTCGTCGCGGTGCGGGCATGCGTTGCAGAACCGGTCAACTTCGTGCACGAGGCCGCGCCACCGCGGCCGACAGAGGGGACGACATGAGATCCGTTTCCAATCGAACCCGCGTAGGTCTGCTCGCGGCGTTCACGGCATTCAGCGCTCTGCTCTCCACCGGCTCGGCTGCCGCCGCCACCCAGCTCAACGGCGACTGGGCGCCTTTCGACCGCTGTCCGGTCGACGCGCCCGCCATGCTGGCCGCCGACGGTGTGAACACCATCGCCACCTGCATCGCGTCGAGTTCGGCCACCGGATCCATCACGCTGGGCAAGAGCGTGGTCTCCACCGGCCACACCGATCTCCAGCTCGGTGTCGTCCAGCGCGCCGACGGCACCGCCTCACTGGTGGCCCCGCCCGAGGGGGCCCTGACGGCGGATCCGGCCGAGATACCCGGCGGGCTGCTCGGGCTGATGTGCCCCAGCGGAATTCCCTTCGTATCGGGAATCTGCCGTCAGTTGACGGACAACGATCTCAACCGGGTGACCGCCACCATCGAACCGGCCGGAGCGCCACGTGACTTCAATATGAGCGCGGCTTTCTCCACCGGTGAGCCCATTCTCACCATCCCGGTCCGTATCCACCTCAAGAATCCGTTCCTGGGTGACAAGTGCTACATCGGGACCACCGCCGACCCGGTGCTCCTCAAGCCGCGGAACGTCACGGCACCGACCCTCTCGCTCCAGCGGTTCTCGGCCGACGGGACGCCGAACGACGACGAGGGCGAGATGGGGCGCTACACCTTCGACGGCGCTGACCAGGGCGACGCCACGTTCGCCGTACCGGGCGCAAGCGGTTGCGGCGCCGGGCTCCTGAACTGGGCGGTGAACCTCAAGACCGGTCTCCCGTCCGCCGCGGGGAAGAACAGTGTGACGCTCGACGCCACCACCACGTACTTCGGCAGCCCCTACGACCCCGCGGGCCTCGCGCCGAACGAGGGCCGGAAGCTGTCCGAATTCTGGCACTCCGCGAAGCGGTAGGCCGTCCCCGCCCCCACCCGTACGAGGAGGTGATGCGGCCACCCGTCCCCACGTCCTGGTCCGCAAACCGCGGGCCCCTGCTCGCGGACCCCGGCCGCGTGCCGCACCGTCCGGCACCCCGTGGACCCGCCGCACGCCGCGCCGTCCGGCCCGGCGAGCACAGCGCACGAGCCTCTCTCCAGTCACGTTCAGCCCATCCCCAACGGGACGAGAAAAGGGAGTACCCCCATGTTCAAGCGAACCGGATTCCTCACCGCGATCGGTGCCGCCGCGGCATCCGTCGTGCTGGCGGCCCCGTCGGCCGTCGCCGCGCCGACCAGCTGGACGATCACCCCGACCGGCAACTTCAACGGCAGCGCCGGAGTGACCGTCCTGACCGACAACAACGGCAACAAGATCCAGTGCGCGACCTCCGCCGCCTCGGGCAACGCGCCGACCTCCCCGGTCGCCGGCAGCCCGGCCAACCTCGCGTCCATCTCGGCGATCTCGTTCAACTCGCCGTGCACCGGGCCGTTCAGCTCCACCTGGACGGTGACCACCACGCCGCCGTGGCAGATCTGGGGCCTCGACTACGCGGCGGGCGCCGGCACCAACTCCACGGGCCAGGTGACCGGTGAGATCAGAGCGATCAAGGCGAAGGTGTCCGGGAGCAGCATCCTCGGCCCCTGCACCTTCGACGTGACCGGCAAGGTCGCGGCCAAGTACAACAACCCGTCCGCGGGCGGCAGCAACGGCACCCTGAACACCGCGGGCGGCGGACTCACCCTGTCCATCACCAACAAGGTCGGCGGCGGCTGCGGCATCGTCGGCACCAACGCCAGCTTCCAGGGCCTGTACACCATCGTGAACGCGGCAACGGGCAAGTCCCCGGTCATCAGCGGCTGATCCCGCGTCGCTGACGTACCGCTTCCGAACGTCGTGCCCGGCCGTGCGCACTCGACGGCCGGGCACGATTTCGCGCACCCGCCGACAAGCGGCGCGGCGGCGGATTGTCACCCGCTGCCAAAGTCCGCCCGCCGCTGATCCGATCGCGAACCCGACCCTTCCCAGAGCGTCGTCGGCGTGCGTACCGTACCCGTCGGTAGGGGCCGTCCGACGTCCGACTCCGCCCCGAAGTCCGCCCGCGGCCCGCCCGGCCGCCGCCCGCAGAGCCGCCGCCGCACCCACCGGACCCGCTCCGCAGCCGCCCACCCTGGGCCCACGCGCGCCGGAAGGACACACCCGTATGACCGTCGATGCACGCGCCGCAGCGAGACGACCGATCCACTGGGCCGTGGGCGGGGCGCTCGTCGTCGCCACCGCACTCGTTCCCAGCGCCGAATCGGCCGCCGCGGAGCAGAAGTCGGAGGTATCCCTCCGCTACGCCTGCCCCTTCCCCTCCGGGCCCGAGGAGGTCGACGTCGTCGTCTCGGCGGTCCTCCCCACCTCGGCCCGCACGGGCGAGGAGATCCGCCCCGACCGGGTGGCGGTCGAGGTGACCCTGCCGCCGACGGCGCTCGCCCGGTTCGCCGACCTGGACGCCGCCACCCTGTCGGCCGTCGCCCGGCTCACCGTTCGCAACACCGTCGGCGACCGGTCCGCCGATGCCTCCTGGCAGAACCTGACCGCCCCACCGGCGGACCTGCCCACGCGGGGCGAAGAAGCAGGCGACGGAGAAGCCGACGGAGAAGCCGAGGGGGAAGGGGAGGACGGCGCGCTGACCCTCACCGCGACCGGGGACGTGCCGACGGTCGCCTTCGGCAGCCCGGGACGCGCGACCCTCGCCCCCGACGCGCTCACCCTCGCACTGACCTCACTCACGGAGGCCGGTGAGCCGACCACGCCCCCGGGACTCGACGTCGCCTGCGCCCCCGCCCCCGGGCAGGAGCCGGAACTGGCCGCCATCGCGATCCGCGGCGCCCAGGACCCCACCGCCCCCGCACCCCGGCCCGGCGAGAGCGACCCCGCACCGGAGCCGACGCCCACCCGCCCGGCCGAGGGGCTGCCGCCCACCGCACGCGAGAAGATCGACGCCCTCACCGAGAAGCGGCGCGAAGCCCTGGAGGACGACCCGGGCAGCTGCCCGATCGAGATCCCGCCCGAGTGGGTGATGACCACCGCCGAGACCTACGCGGCCGGCTACGCCAACGCCGCCAAGCTGGACGGCGCGGCGGCGCTGGGGCCCGCGTTCATGAAGGTGGTGCTGAACAAGCGCTACATCAACGACTCCTGCGCCTCCACCGTCGACGTCAGCTCCGAGGTCGACTTCGACTACCAGGGGAAGCGCCAGCTCCCGCCGACGAAGGCCACGTTCCTCAGCTACGGGTTCATGCCGACCACCGCCACCATGACCCTGGAGCAGGTGGGCCCCCCGGCAGCGATCCACACCCACACGGTCACCAACACGCCGACCTACCCGGAGGAGACCACGGTCACGGCCCGGCTGGTCATGCGGCTCTCCGACGTCGAGGTGAACGGCGTGCCGCTGGACGTGGGCCCCGACTGCCGCACCGAACGCCCCTTCGAGCAGGTGCTGAAGGGGTACGGCCAGAGCTACCCGCCGGCCGGCTACCTCGTGGCGTACGGCGGCAGCCTGACCGGGTACGCGCACATCCCGCCCTTCGAGGGGTGCGGCGCGACCGAGGACCTCGACCCGATCTTCACCTCGGCCATCTCCAGCCCGGGCAAGAAGGCCGACAACTACACGAAGATGACCCAGGCGCCCCTGTGCGTGGCCACGAACCCGGAGGGTCCCGACTGCCCGCCGAGGGTGCCCGACCCCGAGCGATGACCTGAAAAGCCTCCGAGCCCTTCCGGTCCCACGGGACCGGAAGGGCTCCTTTCATGCCCGCCGGACCGGTCCGGCGGGCATGCTTTTCCTCATCATCCGACAGGTTTGACGGGCGGATTGCTCACCCGGTAACAATCCTTCGCGGCGCATGAATTCTCGCCGAGGAAAATCTGTACCCAGTATTGCGAAGTCAGGTTACCGGCCCGTAGCGTCCCAGACGTGCCGATCGGGAACGCCCGGCTGCATGCGCAGATTTCGACAAGGCCGGAGACCGACCTTGTCACCGAATGACAAGTGCTCCGACCGTCACCCCCCGGTTCACCGAAAACCGCTGTTCAACGGCTTGCACTGGCGGTTTCGGCGGACATAACGTGCGCCCCTTGGTGCATGTGTGACGAGCCGCCAGTGCCTTTCTCAGAGCCGGAGCGTCAACCGATGAAAACGTTCACCGCCACTTCGAGGGAGGGTCGATGGGAATCGAAGTAGTCGTCGAAGGCCTGACGAAATCCTTCGGCAAGCAGAACATCTGGCAGGACGTCAGCCTCACCCTTCCCGCCGGTGAAGTGAGCGTCATGCTCGGACCTTCCGGGACCGGAAAGACCGTCTTCCTGAAATCCATCATCGGGCTTCTCAAGCCCGAGCAGGGGCGCGTCCTCATCAACGGCGTCGACATGGTGAACAGCCCGGAACGCGACATCATGGAGACCCGGAAACTCTTCGGCCTCATGTTCCAGGACGGGGCCCTTTTCGGCTCGATGTCACTCTTCGACAACATCGCCTTCCCGCTGCGCGAGCACACCCGCAAGAAGGAATCCGAGATCCGCCGCATCGTCATGGAGCGCATCGACATCGTCGGTCTCCTCGGCGCCGAGGGAAAGCTGCCGGGCGAGATATCCGGCGGTATGCGCAAGCGGGCCGGCCTCGCCCGCGCCCTCGTCCTGGACCCCCAGATCATCCTCTGCGACGAGCCGGACTCCGGCCTCGACCCGGTCCGCACCGCCTACCTCTCGCAGCTCCTCATCGACCTCAACGCGCAGATCGACGCGACGATGCTCATCGTCACCCACAACCTCGACATCGCGGCGTCCGTCCCCGACAACATGGGCATGCTGTTCTGCCGCAACCTCGTCACCTTCGGCCCGCGCGAGGTGCTGCTCACCAGCGACACCCCGGTCGTCTCCCAGTTCCTGGCCGGACGCCGCGAAGGACCCATCGGCATGTCCGAGGAGAAGGACGCCGCCACCCTCGCCGCCGAGCAGCAGGCCGACACCGTCCCGCTGCCCACCGGCCCCCGCACCGTCGTCCCCCAGCTGGAGCCCTCACCCGGGATGCCCGTACGCCAGGGAGCGCTGCGCCGACGCGAGCGGGTCATGTCGATGATGGGCCAGTTGCCGGAGGCCGCCCGCACGGCGATCCTCGACAGCTACGCCCCGGCCGCGGGAGGTGCGCGCGCGTGACCGCCCCGATGCCGGTGCGGCCGCCCGAGCCGCCCGAGAAGCCCCCGCCTGCCGCCTTCGGGAAGACCGCCGGGGGGATCCCCGAGAAGGCCCCCGTGCAGCGCCGCCCGTCCCGGCTGCTCGCCCCGCTCCGCGAGACCGGGAAGCTGTTCGCGCTCGCCGTCGCCGTGGCCCGGGCCATCTTCCGCGGACCGTTCCAGGTGCGGGAGTTCATCGAGCAGTTCTGGTTCGTCGCGAGCGTCACGATCCTGCCCGCCGCCCTCGTCTCCATCCCGTTCGGCGCGGTCATCGCCCTCCAGGTCGGCTCCCTCACCCAGCAGCTCGGCGCCCAGTCCTTCACCGGCGGCGCCAGTGTCCTCGCGGTGATCCAGCAGGCGAGCCCGCTCATCGTGGCGCTGCTGATCTCCGGCGCCGCCGGCTCCGCGATCTGCGCCGACCTCGGTTCCCGCAAGATCCGCGAGGAACTCGACGCGATGGAGGTCATGGGCGTCTCGCCCATCCAGCGCCTCGTCGTCCCCCGGGTCCTCGCCGCCATGCTCGTCGCCGTCCTGCTCAACGGGCTGATCTCGGTGGTCGGCACGCTCGGCGGCTACTTCTTCAACGTGATCATGCAGGACGGCACCCCGGGCGCCTATCTCGCGAGCTTCTCCGCCCTCGCCCAGCTGCCCGACCTGTACATCAGCGAGTTCAAGGCCCTGATCTTCGGCTTCATCGCCGGCATCGTCGCCGCCTACCGGGGCCTCAACCCGCGCGGCGGCCCCAAAGGGGTCGGCGACGCGGTCAACCAGTCAGTCGTCATCACCTTCATGCTGCTGTTCTTCGTGAACATGGTCCTCACGGCGATCTACCTCCAGATCGTCCCCGCGAAGGGGAGCTGACCGATGGCCATGCTGAACTGGCTCGACCGATCGGGCGACCAACTCACCTTCTACGTAAAAGCACTTGTCTGGATACCGCGCACCCTGCGCCGCTATCTGCGCGAGGTGCAACGGCTGCTGGCCGAGGTCGCCTTCGGCAGCGGCGGACTCGGCGTCATCGGCGGCACCATCGGCGTGATGATCGCGATGACCCTGTTCACCGGCACGGTCGTCGGACTCCAGGGGTACGCCGCCCTCAACCAGATCGGCACCTCGGCGTTCACCGGGTTCGTCTCCGCCTACTTCAACACCCGGGAGATCGCCCCCCTGGTCGCCGGGCTCGCCCTCTCCGCCACCGTCGGCGCGGGCTTCACCGCCCAGCTCGGCGCGATGCGGATCAACGAGGAGGTCGACGCCCTGGAGGCGATGGGCGTCCGGTCCATGCCCTACCTCGTCACCACCCGGATCATCGCCGGAGTCGTCGCGATCATCCCGCTGTACGCGATCGGCCTGCTCTCCTCGTACGTCGCCTCCCGCTGGATCACCATCCTCTTCAACGGCCAGTCGGCGGGCACCTACGACCACTACTTCAACCTCTTCCTCTCCCCGCAGGACGTCCTGCTGTCGGTGCTCAAGGTGCTGATCTTCAGCGTGCTGGTGATCCTCGCCCACTGCTACTACGGCTTCCACGCCACCGGCGGACCGGCCGGCGTGGGGGTGGCGGTCGGCCGCTCGGTGCGCAACGCCATCGTGCTCATCAGCGTCACCGACTTCTTCCTCTCGCTCGCCATCTGGGGCGCCACGACAACGGTGAAGGTGGCCGGCTGATGCGTACATCCAGCACCCGCACCATCCGCCGCCGCCTGGCCGGAGTCGCCTTCCTGCTGGTGCCCGCCGTCCTGGTGTGGGTCTCGGTCTCCGTGTACCAGAAGGACTTCGCCGACGACGCCACCGTCACCGTCCGCACCGGACCGGTCGGCAACGAGATGCACAAAGGCGCCGACGTGAAGCTCCGCGGCGTCGTCGTCGGACAGGTCCGCTCCATCGCCACCGACGACGACGGCGCCCGCCTGACCCTGGCCGTCGACCGCGACAAGCTCGGCCAGGTCCCGGCCGACGTCACCGCCCAGATGCTGCCGACCACCCTCTTCGGCGCCCGGTTCGTCGCGCTCGTCCCGCCCCGCATCCCCGCGGCCACCACCCTGCGGGCCGGGGCCGTCATCCCGCAGGACCGCTCCAGCAACGCCATCGAGCTGGAACAGGTCCTCGACAACGTCCTGCCGCTGCTGACCGCCGTGAAGCCCGAGAAGCTCTCCGCCACCCTCAACGCCGTCTCCCGGGCGCTGGAGGGACGCGGTGACCGCCTCGGCGAGACGCTGACCACGCTGGATCACCACCTGAAGAAGTTCAACCCGCAACTCCCCACCCTCAACGCCGACATCAAGGAACTCGTCAAGGTGAGCACGCTGTACGCGGACGCCGCGCCGGACGTCCTCGACGCGCTGAGGGACGCCACGGTCACCAGCTCCACCCTCGCCGACGAGGAGGCGCGGCTCGCGGCTCTCCACGGCACCACCACGGCCGCCGCCCAGGACGTCACCACCTTCCTGCGGGAGAACAAGGACAACCTCATCCGGCTCTCCGCCGCGAGCAGGCCGTCCCTCGAACTCCTCGCGGAGTACGCGGATTCGTTCCCCTGCACCCTGCGCACCATGGCCGGCTTCGTGCCCGCCATGGACAAGGCGCTGGGCAAGGGAACCAATGAGCCGGGGCTGCACGTGTCGGTCAAGTCCGTGCCCTCGAAGGGGAAGTACATCCCCGGCAGGGACACCCCGGCCTACGACGCCACGGGCGGCCCCCGGTGCTACTCGGTGCCGTACGTCGGCAAGCACGCCCCGACCGCCGACACCCGCCGGGCCGCCGACGTCATCGCGCCCCCGCCCATCCGGGACCACGACGGCGGAGGCACCGACACCGCGCTCGGACTGCCCAACTCGCCCCAGGAGTCCCAGCTCGTGAACGAACTCGTCGCCCCCTCGCTGAAGGTCCGGCCGGGGGACCTGCCGGACTGGAGCAGCGTGCTCATCGGCCCGGCCTTCCGCGGTGCGGAGGTGAAGCTCAAGTGAAACGCCGCTCGCTCGCGGGACCGATCACCAAGTCCCTCGTCTTCATCGTCGTCACGGTGCTGGCCACCACCGTCCTCGGACTCTCCATCGCCAACAAGGGCGTCGGCGACACCCGCATGTACAAGGCGCGGTTCACCGACGCCACCGGCCTCATCCCCGGCGACAGCGTCCGGATCGCCGGGGTGAAGGTCGGCCAGGTCGAATCCGTGCGGGTGGCCGACCGGCGCGTCGCCGAAGTCGCCTTCGCCGTACGCAAGGGGCGCGACCTCCCCGCCTCCGTGACCGCGTCCATCAAGTACCTCAACATGGTCGGCCAGCGGTACGTCGACCTCGACCAGGGTGCCGGACCCGTCGGCCGGACCTTCGCGCCCGGCGACACCATCCCGCTCTCCCGCACCACCCCGGCCCTCGACCTCACGCAGCTCTTCAACGGCTTCCAGCCGCTCTTCGAAGGACTGTCGCCGCCCGACGTCAACCAGCTCGCCGGCTCCATCGTCCAGGTCCTCCAGGGCGAGGGCGGAACCGTCGACAGCATCCTGCGGCACGTCGGCTCGCTCACCACGACCGTCGCCGCGAAGGACAAGGTGATCGGCGAGGTGATCACGAACCTCAACACGGTCCTCAAGACGGTCAACGACCGCGAGGAGGGCTTCGACGACCTCGTCGTCACTCTCCAGAAGCTCGTCACCGGATTCTCCGGCGACCGCAAACCGCTCGGCGAGGCCATCACCGCGATGGGCGCGCTCACCACCGTCACCGCCGACCTCTTCCAGGACGGCAGGAAGCCCCTCAAGGACGACATCCGTCAACTCGGACGTCTCAGCGGCCAGTTGGAGAAGGGCACCCCGCAGATCGAGAACTTCCTCCAGAAGACCCCGGCCAAGATGGCGGCCATCAGCCGGCTGACGTCCTACGGATCGTGGCTCAACCTCTACCTCTGCGAGGCGAAGGTCAGCGGCGTCACCCACGACGACGGCAGCAAGCCGCCCACCGGCATCGCGATCACCCAACCGAGGTGCCTGGCATGAGACTCACCCCCATCCGGGAACGCAACCCGGTCGCCGTCGCCGTCGTCGGGCTCCTCGTCCTGGCCCTCGTCGGCCTCGCCGCCTGGCGCGCCGACTCGCTGCCCTTCGTCGACAACGGCACCACCTACAGCGCCGACTTCACCGAATCCGCCGGACTCGACGACGGCGACGAGGTGCGCATCGCCGGAGTGAAGGTCGGCGAGGTGACCGGCGTCTCTCTGGACGGTGCCAGGGTCCGCGTCGACTTCCGGGTCAAGGACGCCTGGATCGGCGACTCCTCCACCGTCGGCATCGCCATCAAGACCCTGCTCGGCGAGAAGTACCTCGCCGTCGACCCCCTCGGCGACGCCCCGCAGGACCCCGGCTCCCGCATCACCGCGAGCCGCACCACCTCCCCGTACGACGTCACCCAGGCGTTCAACGGGCTGGGCGAGACCATCGGCGAGATCGACACCGACCAGCTCGCCAAGAGCTTCGAGACGATCTCCGCCACCTTCAAGGACTCCCCGCCCCACGTCCGCAACGCCGCGAACGGGCTCTCCGCACTCTCCCGTACGGTCTCCGAACGCGACGCCCAGCTCGCGACCCTGCTCAGCAGCAGCAAGAAGCTGACCCGGACCCTCGACGGCAAGAAGAGCAGCTTCGAGACGCTCCTGGAGGACGGAAACCTCCTGCTCGGCGAGGTCCAGGCCCGCCGCGACTCCATCCATCTGCTGCTCACCGGCACCCGCGACCTCGGCACCCAGCTCACCGGACTCGTCAAGGACAACGAAAAGCAGCTCGGACCGACCCTGGCCTCCCTCGGACGGGTCACCGCCGTCCTGGTGAAGAACCGCAAGAGCCTGGACAAGGTCCTCGCCACGACCGGCTCCTACAGCCGCCTCGTCGGCAACACCCTCGGCAGCGGACGCTGGTTCGACAACTACGTCTGCGGCGTCGTGCCCAGGAACTACCTCCCCGCCGGCACACCCCCGGCGACCGGATGCATGCCACCCCGGCAGCAAGGGGGCCGCTGACATGAGACGCACCCGTATCACCGGCATCGGCGCCGGACTCGCCGTCGTCGCCGTCGTGGCCGCCACCGGCGTGAGCGCCCTGGAGGAGGACGGGAAGAGAACCGTCACCGCCTATTTCGACCGGGCCACCGGCGTCTACGCCGGATCCGACCTGCGGATCCTCGGCGTCAAGGCCGGCACCGTCGACTCCGTCGAACCGCGCGGCAAGGAGGTGAAGGTCGTCCTGCGCCTCGACAAGGGGATCGACGTACCCAAGGACGCCCACGCCGTCGTCGTCGCCCCCAGCCTCGTCGCCGACCGCTACATCCAGCTCGCCCCGGCCTACGACGGCGGCCCCCGGCTCGCCGACGGCGCGGTGCTGCCCGCCGCCCGCAACGCCACCCCCGTCGAGGTCGACGAGCTGTACGCCTCCATCACCGAACTCTCCACCGCGCTCGGCCCCGACGGGGCCAACGCCAACGGCGCGTTGGCCCGGCTCCTGGACACCGGGGCGAAGAACCTCGACGGCAACGGCAAGGCCATCGGGGACTCCATCGAGCAGTTCGGCAAGGCCACCAAGACACTCGACAAGAGCAGCGGCGACCTGTTCGACACCCTCAAGTACCTCCAGGGCTTCACCACCATGCTCAAGGAGAACGACGGCAACGTCCGCAGCGCCGAGCAGCAGCTGAACACCGTCACCACGTTCCTCGCCGACGACAAGAAGAACCTCAGCGCGGCCCTGAAGGAGCTCGGCGCCGCCCTCGGCCAGGTCAAGACGTTCATCGCCAAGAACCGCGGCTCGCTGAAGAAGAACGTCGAGGCCCTGGTGCCGGTCACCCAGGCGCTGGTCGACCAGCGCGCCTCGCTCGCCGAGGCGATGGACACCCTGCCGCTTGCCGCGGGCAACGTCCTCAACGCCTACGACCCGGCCCACCGCACCCTCAACGGGCGGACCAACCTCAACGAACTGTCCATGGGCGGGCCGCTCGTGGAGCCCGGGGCCGCCGCCGCGGCGAGCCGGCTCACCGGACTCGCCCCCGTCGACGCGACCCGCCGCAAGGCGCTGCCCGTCCTGCCACTGCCGGAGGTCGGCACGGTCTACGGCACCCCCGAGAAGCGGCCCGGCGAGGCCGGCAGGGCGGAGAAGGCCGGCGAGTCAGGCACGTCCGGCGGGACCGGCCGGCAGAAGGGAGCAGGGCGATGAACGACGAGATCCGGCGCAGACCCGCCGCACGCGCGGCCGTCGGCACGGTCGCGCTGCTCGCCACCGGCGCGCTGATCGCCCTGGTCGTGGTCCGCCCCGACGCCCCCTCCTTCACCGGCATCGAGCAGATTCCGCTGCCCGGCGGCGCGGACCTGGGAGACCGGCCCTACGAGGTCACCGCCGAGTTCGGCGACGTCCTCAGCCTCGCCCCGCAGTCCTCGGTCAAGGTCAACGACGTCTCCGTGGGACGCGTCACGAAGATCGCGCTGGCCCCGGACGGCTGGCGGGCCCGGGTCACCATGCAGGTCAACGGCAAGGTCAAGCTTCCCGCCAACGCCTACGCCCGGCTCGAACAGTCCAGCCTGCTCGGCGAGAAGTTCATCCAGCTCGCCCCGCCCCCCGAGGGCACCGCCCACGGAACGCTCGCGAGCGGCGGCCGCATCCCCGTCTCCCGCACCAACCGGAACCCCGAGGTCGAAGAGGTCTTCGGAGCCCTGTCCATGCTCCTCAACGGGGGCGGCGTCAACCAGCTCAAGACCATCACCACCGAACTCAACAAGGCGCTCGCCGGGCAGGAACCGCAGATCCGCTCCGTGCTCAACCGGGTCGACACCCTCGTGACCAACCTGGACGAGAACAAGGGCGACATCACGCGGGCGCTCGACGGCGTCAACCGGCTCGCCACCACGCTCGCCACCCGCAAACAGGACGTCGGCACCGTTCTCACCGGACTCAGCCCCGGACTCAAGGTCCTGGAGAAACAGCGCGGCTCCCTGCTGACCATGCTGCGCTCCCTCGACACCCTGTCCACGGTCGCCGTCGACACCATCAACCGGAGCAAGGCCGACATGATCGCCGACCTCAAGGCGCTCGCCCCGACCCTGAAGGCGCTCGCCGACTCCGGTCAGGACCTCCCGAACTCGCTCCAGGTGCTGCTGACCTACCCGTTCACGGACGAGGTGCTGCGCGGCGTCAAGGGCGACTACCTCAACGTCTACCTGGACGTGACGGCCATGCCCGGCACGCAGATCATCCCGGCCCTCACCCCGGACCCCCCGGGCATTCCCCAGCCCCCGGCCGAGGGCGAGGAACCGGCCGCTTCGGCCAAGGGCGCGCTGCCCCTCCCGCTGCCGCTGCCCGCCGTGTCGGGCACGCCGAAGACCACCGCTCCGGGCACGCCGACGTCCACAGCTCCGGGCACGCCGAAGACCACGAAGGAGGCGACACCGTGATCACCCTCGCCGTCCGGCTGAAGAACCTCGCCTTCCTCGTCATCGCCGTCCTCGTCCTCGGCTACCTGGGTGTCCGCTATGCCGACCTCGGCCACTACGTCGGACTGCGCAGCTACTACACCGTCACGGTCCAACTCCCGCAGACGGGCGGCCTGTACACCCACTCCAACGTCACCTACCGGGGCGTCTCCGTGGGCCGCGTCGGGCCCATCGAGCTGACCGAGGACGGCGTCGAGGCCGAGCTGCGGATCGAGAAGGACGCCCCGCGGATCCCGGACAGCCTCACGGCCGTCGTCGCCAACCTCTCGGCGGTCGGCGAGCAGTACATCGATCTGCGGCCCACCCGCTCGGAAGGCCCCTTCCTGGGCAACGGCTCCGTCATCGACGAAGCTGACACCACCATCCCCGCACCCCCCACCGACGTCCTCACCAGCGTCGACGACCTGGCGAGCTCGGTGGACCTGGAGAGCCTGCGGACCGTCGTCGAGGAGTTCGGGGCGGCCTTCGAAGGGCGCGGCGACGACCTCCAGGTCCTGCTGGACACCGGCGGCGACCTCATCGAGGCCGCGGACAAGGCCCTGCCGGTCACCACCCGGCTGATGGCCGACGGCGAGCAGGTCCTGCGCACCCAGGCCGAACAGGGCAGGGCACTGAAGGGCTTCGCCAAGGGTGCGAAGGAACTGGCCGCCGAACTCAAGGGCTCCGACGGCGACCTGCGCCGCCTCATCGCGACCACCCCGGACGCCGCCGTACAGATCAGCGGACTGCTGCGCGACGTGGACCCGGCCTTCGGCGTCGTCGTCGCCAACCTCCTCACCACATCGGAAGTGGCCGTCACCCGCCAACGGGGCCTGGAGGAACTCCTCGTGAAACTCCCCGCCGTCGCCGCCGCCGGGGCGAGCGCGGTCGACGACGACGGCGCCCGGTTCGGGATGTCCGTCACCTTCTTCGAACCGCTGCCCTGTACCTCCGGCTACGGCGGAACGGTCTACCGCAACGGGCTCGACACCTCGGCCGGACCCGCCGTGAACACCGCCGCCCGCTGCACGTCCTCGCCCGGCACCGGCATCAACGTCCGGGGCAGCGCCAACGCCCCCAAGGGCGGCCCCGTGCCGAAACCGGCCGTCCCGGGCTGGATGAAGCTGTCCGGAGCCGTGGCCGGCACTGCCGCGGACACACAGCCGCCGATCGAGGACATGGCCGGGCTGCTGGGTCTGGGAGGCGGCTCATGACCTCCCGCACCCGGCACCTGGGCGGCTGGGCCGTCCTGCTCGTCGCCGCCCTGGTCTGCGGGCTGGGCGCCTGGTCGTACGGGCAGGCGCGCGGCGACCGCACCCTCTCCTTCGCGAAGGCCCGCGACACGGCCCTGACCGAGGGCAGACGGCACCTCGCGACGCTGAACACCCTGGACGGCAAGAGCGCGCGGCGGGTCGACGACGGGTTGCGCGCCTGGCTGGACTCCTCCACCGGGCCGCTCCACGACGAGCTGGCGCGGACCCGCAAGGCCGACGCGAAGTCCCTCACGACGGCGGGCGACACGGCCCGGGGCAAGGTCACCTCGGCGGCGCTCACCGCACTGGACGAGCGCACCGGTACGGCCGAGCTGATCGCCACCGTGGACGTCGAGGTCACCCCGCGCTCCGGCGCGGCCGGCACCCAGCGCAAGCGGTTCGGGGCGACCCTCGCCCGTACGGCCGACGGCTGGAAGGTCAAGGCGCTCACGGCGATCGGGACGGGCGGCGGCCGATGAGAGCGAGCGGAGGAACGACGACGGTGAACAGCGATGTCGCCCCCGACCCCGACCTCGGCCCCGGGGCCGAGGAGACCGGGACGCGGGCGCCGGACCCGCACGACGGTGCGGACGTGGTCCGCCGCCGGTGGCCGCGCGTCCTCGGCGCCCTGCTGACGGTCGCCCTGCTCGCCACGGGCGGCGCCCTGTACGCCGAAGGGCGCCAGCTGCGCGACACCTCCGCCACGGCGAACCGGGCACTCACCGACGCGGAGGCGACCACCCGCGTCACGGGCGATGTCAGCAGCGCGCTCAGCAAGATCTTCTCGTACGGGCCCGGGGCCACCGCGACCACGCGGGCGGCAGCGAAGGAGGTCCTGGCGGGCAAGGCGCTCCAGCAGTACGCGGCACTGTTCGGCCAGGTCGAGCGGCAGTCCGCCGACCAGAAGCTGACGCTCACCACCGGGGTCGTCCGGGCCGGTGTGACCCGGCTGACCGACGACAGCGCACACCTCCTGGTCTTCCTCGACCAGGTCCACGAACGCCGGGGCCGCGCCCCCACCACCGCCTCCGCGCAGCTCACGGTGGTCGCCGAACTGCGCGACGGGCGCTGGTGGATCGTCGAGATCGGCTCCACATGACGGCGGCCCGGAGACGAAGGCGGACGGGCCCGGTTCGGCAGGCAGGGGAGAGGCAGCAGATGGCACGGCGGCGGACGACGACAGTGAAGACCGGGACGCGCAGGACCACCGGGACGAGGAACCCGCTCCTGCTCGTCGCTCTGGCCCTGGTGGTCTGCGCGGCCGGAGCCGCCGGCTGGGGCGGCTGGCAGCGCTACGCGGCCTCGCACGACGACGCGGCGTCCTTCGCGCAGGCGCGGGACGACGCACTGGCGGCGGGGGAGCAGGCGGTGCAGAACATGAACACCCTGAACCACAAAGCGCTGGAGCAGGGGCTCGACAGCTGGGAGCAGTCGACCACCGGCGACCTCCACCGCCAACTCGTCGACGGACGCGACGCGTTCGCGAAGCAGATCGCCGAGGCGAAGACCGTGAGCACGGCGAAGGTCCTCTCCGGCGCGGTGACCGAACTGGACCAGCGGGCGGGACGGGCAGGGGTGATGGTCGCGCTCAGGGTGACGGTCACCGCGCCCAAGGGCGAACCGGCGGTGAAGGAGAGCCGGCTGCTCGGCACCCTCACCCGGACCTCCGGGGGGTGGAAGCTCAGCGCGCTGGGCCAGGCGCCCGTCGGCTCCACGGGCGGCTGATCTCCGCGCCGCGCCCCGCCCACCCGTACGCCCCGGAGAGGACCCACCCATGTCGACGACCCGTCATCTCGTCAACCGCCGCCGCCGGCTGGCCACGACCCCTTCGCGTACGGCGGAGAACGGACCGGAGCCGTTGGCCGGGGTCACCGCCGCCCCGGCCACCGCGACCGAGCCCGGCCCGCCGGCCGCCCCGGCCACCACGACCGAGCCCGCCCCTGTCACGGAGACGACGGAAGGCGAACCCGACCCCGACGGTGGCAGCGACCCCGGCGACGGCCCCGGCCGCCGGGCCGAAGGCGGGAGCCCCGACGACGTCCCCAGCCGCCGGGACTCCCGCCTCCGCATCACCCTGCCCGCCGTGCTCTGCGCGCTCACCGTGCTCCTCGGGGCCGTCGCCGTCTGGGCGTTCGCCTCGGCGAGCGGTCTCCGCGACGAGCCCGCCCGGCAGAACGCCGCGCTCACCGACATCGCCGGCACCAGTGAGGTGAAGGGCCGGATCAGCGAGGCGGTCGGCGCGGTGTTCAGCTACGACTACGCCTCGCCGGCCCGGTCCGACCGCGCGGCGAGCACCTATCTGACCGGCCGGGCCGTGCAGCAGCACAAGGACATGCTCGCCGACGTACGGGAGCAGGCCCCGGAGCAGAAACTCGTCCTGACCACCACCGTCACCGAGAGCGGGGTCGAGTTCCTCGACGGCGACCGCGCCCGGCTGCTGATCTTCGCCGACCAGAGCAACACCCGTACGGGCAAGGACGAGGAGACGACGTACGCGGCGGCCATGTTCGCCGTGGACGCCGTCCGCCGCGGGGACACCTGGCTGATCGCCGCCATCGACACGTTCACCCGCTGAGCGAAGGGAATCCGCATGAGCTTCAACCGCACGGTGCGCCGCCGGCTCGGCACCACGGCCACCGCCCTGGCCGCGATGACCGCGCTCACCGCGTCCCAGGCCCCGGGGTTCGCGGTGCCCGAGCCCCGGAAGGAGAAGGCGGCGGCCTCCGACGACGTGGTGTGGACCGAGGTGCCGGGGGACGACGTCTACCACACGGAGTTGCCGCCCTTGCGGTCCCCGAAGCCGCCCGAACTCCTGAAGCCCGGGAAGCAGCCCGACCCCCTCGTGGTCCGTGCCTGGCACGAGGCGGGCATTCCGGCCACCGTGCTGGACGCCTACCGCAAGGCCGAGAGCGCGGTGGGCCGCAGCGATCCGGGGTGCGGGCTGCCGTGGCAGTTGCTCGCGGCGATCGGCAAGGTCGAGTCCGGCCAGGCGTCCGGCGGGCGGGTGGACGCGCGCGGGACGACCCTCGCCCCGATCCTCGGCCCCGCGCTCGACGGCAACGGCTTCGCCCTGATCCGGGACACCGACGGCGGGGCGTACGACGGCGACAGTACCTACGACCGGGCCGTCGGGCCCCTCCAGTTCATCCCGTCCACCTGGGCCGCCTGGGGCGCGGACGGCAACGGCGACGGCCGCAAGGACCCGAACAACATCTACGACGCGGCGCTCGCCGCCGGGCACTACCTGTGCGCCGGTTCGCGCGATCTGACCCGCCGCGCCGACCTGGACCGGGCCATCCTCGGCTACAACCGCTCCGACACCTATCTGCGGATGGTGCTGTCCTGGCTGGAGTTCTACCGCCAGGGCAGCCATCCGGTCGCCGACGGCGAGGGCGTCCTCCCGGTCAGCCCCGGCCCCGGCGGGAAGACCCGCCCCCAGTCCCCGGTCGGCGGCCCCGGCGCTCCGGAACGCCCCGGCGCTCCGGAAAGCCCCGGCAAGGACGACGGAGGCGTCGTCGTCGGCCCGCAGCCCACCAGGCCGCCGAGCCCGATCCCCACCCCTCCGCGCCCCACGAAGCCCGGCTCCCCGAGCCCCACCCCCGACCCGACCGACCCCGACCCGACCGACCCCGGGCCCACCGACCCCGGGCCCACCGACCCCGGGCCCACCGACCCCGGGCCCACCGACCCCGGCCCGGGGCCCAGCCCCGACCCGACCGGCCCGGGCCCGAGCCCTGATCCCACCGATCCGGGCACCGGCCCCGACCCGACAGGGCCCACCACCCCGCCCGACCCCGGCGAGAGCGGCCCGGGCTGCTCCGACGACACCTCGTCGCCCTCCCCGTCCGACGCCGCCGCCCCGCCCGGCTCCGGCGGGGCGGACGAGCCCTGCGCCACGCCGACCGGTGAGCCGGGTTCAGCCGCCTGACAGCACCTCGGACAGGTCGTAGGAGACGACCTCCTCCAGCTGCGCGTACGTACAGCTCGCGGGGGACCGGTCCGGCCGCCACCGGCGGAACTGGGTGGTGTGCCGGAACCGGTCGCCCTCCATGTGGTCGTAGGCCACCTCGCACACCCGCTCCGGCCGCAGCGGCACCCAGGACTGGTCCTTCTTGCCGGTCCACCGGTTCTGCGCGCCCGGCAGCCGGGACTTCTCGTGCGCCGCCGCGTCCGCCCAGGCGCCCCACGGGTGCTCGGCGAACTCGCAGCGCAGCGGGGCGAGTTCCTCGGCCAGCTCGGCGCGCCGCCTCATCGCGAAGGCCGCGCAGACCCCGACGTGCTGGAGCACGCCCCCGGTGTCGTACAGCCCGAGCAGCAAAGAGCCGACGACCGGGCCGCTCTTGTGCTCGCGGTAGCCGGCCACCACGACGTCGGCGGTCCGCTCGTGCTTGATCTTGTACATCACCCGGGTGTCGGGCCGGTACGGCAGATCCAGCGGCTTCGCCACGATCCCGTCGAGCCCCGCCCCCTCGTACCGGTCGAACCACTGCCGCGCGACCTCGATGTCCGTGGTGGACGGCGCGAGGTGCACGGGCGCGGAGGCCCCGGAGAGGGCGGCCGTCAACACCGCCCGCCGGTCCGCCTGCGGGGTGCTCAGCAGGGAGGTGTCGTCGACCGCGAGGACGTCGAAGGCGATGAAGCTCGCCGGGGTCTGCTCGGCAAGCATCCGCACCCGGGAGTCCGCCGGATGGATGCGCTCGCTGAGCCGCTCGAAGTCGAGCCGCCCCTCGTGGGCGATGACGATCTCCCCGTCGATCACACAGCGCGGCGTGAGGTTGTCCCGCACGGCGTCGACCAGATCGGGGAAGTAGCGCGTCAGCGACTTGCCCGTCCGGCTGCCGATCTCGACCTCGTCGCCGTCCCGGTACACGATCGCCCGGAAACCGTCCCACTTCGCCTCGTACGCCATGCCCGGCGGGATCCGGGCCACCGACTTGGCGAGCATCGGCTTCACGGGCGGCATCACCGGCAGGTCCATGGCCCGATTCTGGACCCCGCACCCGCCCATGTCGCCCGATGTGCGGCATATGTGCGAGCGGCCTACGGTGGCCGACATGGGATCAGCGGTGGAGTTGGACGCGGGCGGACGGGCCGTGAGGCTGTCCAACCCGGACAAGGTGTACTTCCCCGAGAAGGGTTACACCAAGAGGGACGTGGCTGAATACTTCCTGGCCGTCGGCCCCGGGATCACGCGAGCCCTGAACCACCGGCCGACCACGCTCCAGCGCTTCGTGGACGGGGTCGAGGGCGACTTCTTCTACCAGAAGCGCGCCCCGAAGAACCTCCCCGAATGGATCCCCACCGCCCGCGTCGCCTTCCCCAGCGGCCGCCCCGCCGACGAGATCTGCCCGACCGAGCTCGCCGCGGTGATCTGGGCCGCCAACCTCGGCACCCTCACCTTCCACCCCTGGCCGGTGCGGGCCGGGGACACCGACCACCCGGACGAGCTGCGCATCGACCTGGACCCGCAGCCCGGCACCGACTACGCCGACGCCGTCACCGCCGCCCACGAGCTGCGCTCCGTCCTGGAGGACCACGGCGTACGCGGCTGGCCCAAGACCTCCGGCGGGCGCGGGATGCATGTCTTCGTGCCCATCGAGCCCGCCTGGACCTTCGTCGAGGTGCGGCGCGCCGCCATCGCCGCCGGGCGCGAGCTGGAGCGGCGGATGCCCGAGCGGGTGACGACCGCATGGTGGAAGGAGGAGCGCGGCGAGCGGATCTTCGTCGACTTCAACCAGACCGCCCGCGACCGCACCATCGCCTCCGCCTACTCCGTACGCCCCTTCCCGCACGCCCCGGTCTCCGCACCGCTGCGCTGGGAGGAGATCGACGACGCCGAACCCCGCGACTTCGACCTGAGCACCATGCCGGGGCGGTACGCCGAACTCGGCGACGTCCACGCCGACATGGACCAGGAGGCGTTCCGGCTCGACGGGCTGCTGGAGCTGGCCGACCGGGACGAGAGGGAGCGCGGGCTCGGCGACCTGCCCTACCCGCCGGAGTACCCGAAGATGCCCGGCGAACCGAAGCGCGTCCAGCCCAGCCGCGCCCGCCACGATGACGACGGCGGCGGGACGACGTGAGTTCGAGCAGCGAGGGGCACGGCGCGCACGGGCGGCCGCGCACCCTCCGCGAGCGCTGGGAGGCGTACAAGAACAGCCCCTTCCTGCCCGCGACCGTCCTCGTCCTGATCGTCGCCGCCGCGGCCGGTCTCTTCGCCGGCTCCTACACGTACGCGATGGCCAACCCCACCCCGCACCGCATCCCGGCGGCCCTGGTCACCCAGCCGGAGGTGGAGCGCGGCGAGGCGTTCGTCGCCGGGATGGAGAAGGCCCTCGACGCCTCGCTCGAGCTCCACGACTATCCGGACGTCGCCGACGCCCGCCGCGCCCTGGACGAGCAGAAGGTCTTCACCATCGTCCGCGCCTCCGACGACGGGGTGGCGCTCGACGTGGCCGGAGCCTCGGGCGCCTCGGTGGCCGAGCTGATCGCCAAGGCGGGGATCGAGGTGGGGGACGCCACCGGCGTCGAGGTCACCGTCCGGGACGTCAAACCGCTCCAGAAGGGCGACCCGCGCGGGCTCGCCCTGTTCTACATCTCGCTGGCCGCCGTGATCATGGGCTTCCTCGGCGCGATCCAGCTCAGCGTGCACGCCCACGGCCTGAACCCGGCCGAGCGCATCGCCTTCACCGCCGCCTACGCCCTGCTCGGCGGCTTCGCCATCGCGGCGGCCGTGGACTGGTGGCTCGGGGCGGTGGACCTGCCGTTCGTCCAGTCCTGGCTGATCCTGGCGTTCACCATGTTCACCTCCGGCATGGTCTTCACCATGTTCAACACCCTGATGGGCCGGTGGGCCATGATCCCCACCTGGGGGGTGATGGTGCTGCTCGGCAACCCGTCGTCCGGCGGGGCGGTGTCCTGGCCGCTGCTGCCGTCCGCGCTCGGCCACATCGGCCGCTGGCTGCCGCCGGGGGCCTCGGTCAACGCCCAGCACACCGCCGTGTACTACCAGGGCCACCAGTTCGTCTTCCCGTACCTGGTCCTCGCCGCCTGGGCGCTGGTCTCCTGCACGGTCTTCTGGGTGTGGCGGCACCGGCACCCGGGTGGCCGCGCCCGCACACCGGAGCATGCGGCCGCGGCCACCTGAGGCTCTTCCCCGCGGGTCTACAGCTCCTTGATGCGGATGTCGCGGTACGAGATGACGTCCGTGACACCGTGCACCTGGAGCCCGATGTAACCGGAGGCGAACCGCCGGCCGTCGGTGCCCGGGTCGTCGCCCCGCGGCGGCTCGAAGAGCTGACCGCGGTTGTTCTCGAACTCGTTGATCAGGACACCGTTGCGGTAGATCTCGTAGTGCTGGTCGACCACCTTGATCTCGTAGTCGTTCCAGGTGCCCTTGGGCGTGACCCCGGCGCCGCCGAGCCCCACCCGGTCGAAGCCGTACACCGAACCGGTCTTGTACATGTCGCCGTCCGGCCGGTCGTTGACCTGGATCTCATGGCCGTACTTGATGGCGACCCACTCCGGACGCGACTCCTCCGGGTGGTCGTGCACCTTCGGGAAGCGGACGAAGACCCCGCCGTTGGCGTTCCCCGAGCCCGGGGCGTCGTCCCGCCACTGAAGCTTGAGCGAGTAGTCGCCGTAGGCCCGGTTCGGCAGCCACAGCATGCCCATCCCGTCCACCGTGGTGGAGCTGGTGATGGAGCCCTCCTCCTCGTTCAGCTCGAACTTGCCGCCGCCCACGTGCTCCCACTTGGCGAGCGAGGCCGCCGTGCCGTCGAAGAGCTTGGTGTAGCCCTCGACCTGGCCCGGCTTTCCGATGCCCGACTGCTTGGCGGCCCGGTAGATCGCCCTGCGCTCCCGCTGGTCGATGACACCGTCGGCCTTCAGCCTGTCGAGCACCGACGTCACGTGCTTGAGGAACAGCGCGTGGGAGGACCAGTCCTTCTCGTCCTCGATCAGCTCGTTGATCGTGCAGCGGTTCCGGGTGATCCGGTTCGGGACGCCCGTGTCGATCGTGCCGACGAAGACGGTGTGCCGCTCGTCGAACTCCGCGCAGTTCGGCGCGGGGACCCCGCCTCCCTGGGCGACGGTGAACGACACCCTCTTCGCCTCGGAGGTGTTGCCCGCCTTGTCCGTGGCCCGATGGGAGATGGAGTGGTAGCCGACCCGGTCCACGATCACCGGGGCGGTGTACGCGAGGTACGGTCCGCCGTCGAGGCTGTACTCCACCTTGTCCACGCCCGAGTCGTCGTCGGTCGCGGAGACGGTGGCCCTGGCGCTGGTGATGAACGCGCCGTCGCTGTTCTTGTCGCCCTCGACCGTCACCGAGGTCTCCGGAGCCGTCCGGTCCTGCGAGGGCGGCTCGACCACGGTGAAGTCGACGGACTTCTCGTCCGCGACATTGCCCGACCGGTCGGTGGCCCGGTAGCGGACGGTGTGCTCGCCCAGCTCGTGGACCATCACCGGAGCGGTGTAGGGCTGCCACGCGCCGTCCGTGCCGAGCGCGTACTCGATGGTGTTCACGCCGGACCCGGTGTCGGAGGCGGTCACGGTGACCGTGGCCATGCCCAGGTACGCCCCCGCGTCGTCCTTCTCGCCGGAGACGGTCGCCGAGGTCTCCGGCGGCGTCTCGTCGTCGGTCGGCGGGGCCGCCACCGCGAAGTCGACGGACTTCTCCCCGGCCGCGTTGCCCGCCTTGTCGGTGGCCCGGTAGCGGACCGTGTGGTCGCCGACCTCGTTCACCACGACCGGTGCGGTGTACGGCTGCCACTCGCCGTCCGCGCCGAGCGCGTACTCGACGGTGTCGACGCCGGACCCCGCGTCGGTGGCCTCGACGGTCACCGTCGCCTGGCCGATGTACGCGCCGTCGCCGTTCCGGTCGCCGTCGACCTTCGCCGAGGTCGACGGGGCCTCGGTGTCCTCGCCGCTGCCCTCGGTGACGGTCAGGATGCCCTGCATCTGGCCGTGCCCGGGGATCGTGCAGTGGTAGAAGTACCGGCCGGGCGACAGCGTGACCTCCACGCTGTGCTTCCCGCCCTCGGAGTCACCGGGATTGGCCAGGATGTTCAGCTGGACGTCGTTGTTGAACTCCGGGTCCGACACGCTGAACGTGAGCGTGTGCGGCATGCTCGTCGTGTTGCCGGTCGCCGTGCTGTTCTCGAAGACGATCGTCGCCCTGCCCGCCACCGCCGTCTTCGGCGCGGACAGATAGCGGTCGATCGGGTCGCCCGCGGTCCAGGTCAGCACCTGGTCGGCGGCGCTCGCCCCGGGACCGTCACCGCCCTTGCCGTACGCGGCCGTCGAGGTCAGCCCGAGGACCATCAGGAGGGAGGCCAGCAGGGCCACCCAGAAGCTCGGCGGACGATGCCGCCTGCGTGCGAGGTAGGGACGTGCTCTCACTTCACCGCCGCCTTGTCCACGAGATCCGCGGCGGCCGGCGTCGCGCCGCCGCCCTTGTACGACACGCGCCACAGCGCGGACTTGGAGTCGGAGGTGAAGAATCCGCGCCCGTAGTCCAGGACGTACAGCGACCCGTCGGGTGCGAACTTCCAGTCCATCAGGTTGCGGATGCCGTCCGCCCCGACCGGGATGATCTTCTTCAACGACTCGGCGTGCGTGGGGAGCCCGCCCTTGCCGGCCGTCCTCGGGTCGGTGAGCACGGCGTGCCGGGGCTGTGCGCCGTCGTAGAAGTCACCGACGAACCACTTGCCGTCCCAGTAGGCCGGCCACTTCGCGGTGGACTCGCTCCGCGCGTCGTACCGGTAGACCGGGCCGTTCATCGTGGCCTGGCCGCCGCCCTTGAGCCAGGGCAGCAGCTCCTTGCCCTCCTCCGCCTTGTAGCTCGGTATGCCGTTCCCGTCGCGCGGGTAGTCGACCCCACCGCCCTGCGGGGAGTACCAGATGGTGTTCGGGGTCACCGGCGGCAGCTTGACCAGGCCGTCGTTGTTCGGCGACTCGTTCTTCGGGGCGTTGCAGTCGTACCAGCCCAGCGGCTTCGACGGGTCCGGCAGATTGCGGTCCCGGTAGGGCTGGTTGTTGCCCATGCAGTACGGCCAGCCGTGGTTGCCCGCCTTGGTGATCGCGGCGAACGTGTCGTACTTCGCCGGGCCCCAGGTGGTCGACGGGGCGCCCGCGTCGGGGCCGACCCAGCCCGCGTACAGCGTGTCCGTCGCCGGGTCGATCGAGATGCGGGCCGGGTTGCGCACGCCCATCACATAGATCTCGCCGCGCGTCTTGCCGCCGCCCTCGTCCGGCTCCTCGCCGGTGAAGAGGTTGCCGGACGGCAGGGTGTACGTGCCGTCGTCCTCGGGGTGGATCCGCAGGATCTTCCCGTTGAGGTTGTTGGTGTTGCCGGCCGTGCGGCGCGCGTCGGCGAAGGAGACGCCCTTGTAGTTCGGCTGCGGGTTGTTGCCGGAGTAACCGTCGCTGAAACCGGAGGAGTTGTTGTCGCCGGTCGCGATGTACAGGTTGTCCTTCGAGTCCCACGCCATGCCGCCGCCCGCGTGGCAGCAGCTGTTGATCTGCACGGGCCAGCCGAGCAGCACCTTCTCCGAGGCGAGATCCAGCTTGCCGGTCGCGGAGTCGAAGGTGAAGCGGGAGACCTGACGGGTCGCCATGCGCCGGTCGCGGTCGATCTTCGCGTGCGGGGTGTAGTGCAGATAGACCCAGCCGTTGGACGCGAAGCCGGGGTCCAGCTCGATGCCGAGCAACCCCTCCTCGTTCTTGACCAGCTCGTCGCCCCCGCCCTTGTTGCCGAAGACGTCCAGCGCACCCGCCAGGGCGACCTTTCCGGTCTTCGGGTCGTAGACGTGGATCTCCCCCTTGCCCTTGCCGATGTCCGGGTCGGCCCAGTCGGTGACGACCGGCTGCGAGCTGTCGGCCCCGCCGCGCCCGATGTAGAAGACCCGCCCGTCCGGTGCGGTCACCAGTCCGTGCGGCTCGCCGATCTGGTCGTTCTGGCCCGGCTGGTTGGGCTGGGTGACCCGCTCGGCGGTGTAGTTGGAGGTGATCGTCGCCTTGCAGTCGGCCTGTGACGTCCGGTTCGTCCAGGACAGCGCACCGCGCAGGTGGTCGCGGAAGTCGGTCTCGGCGAAGCTGTTCGCCGTACCGCCCATCGCCGTGTAGAAGGACCGCCCGCCGTCGTAGTCGCGGCACCAGGAGACCGGGTGGTCCCACCCGTTGGCGCTCTCACCCGGCTTGTACGTCAACTCCCGCACGCGCGCCACGGTGTGGACGTCTCCGGACGGGTTCTTCGTCCAGTTCAGCCACTTGTCGGGGCGCTTCCACTCCAGCGGCAGGCTCTTGGTGGCCGGGTGGACCCGGTCCCCGATCTCGACGGTCGCCCGCTGTACGGACGCCGGGCTGTTCGCCGCCGGCCGGGCCCCGACCAGACCGGTGAACCAGTCGGAGTACGGCTCGGTGCGCGCCGCGTCATGGATGCCGAGGAAGCCGCCGCCCGCCTCCATGTACGCCTCCAGGCCCGCCTCCTGCTCCGGGTCGAGGACATCGCCCCCGCCGGTGAGGAAGACGACGGCGTGGAAGGAGCCGAGCCGCTTGCCGTTGGTGAAGACCTTGGGGTCGGCGGTGGCCACGGTGGTGAACCGCTGGGCCTCCGGGCCGGTGAGCCCGATCCTCTCGATCGCCGCGATCCCGGCGTCGGTGTACGGGGCCTCCTCACCCGCCGAGGCATGGAACACCAGCACCTTCACCTGGCTCCGGGCCCCCGGCGGAGACGGTAGCGACAACGTTGTCGCCATCCTTTCCACCAGGGCCCGATCCGGCGATGTGTCCGCGCTGGCCGGGCCGCCGCTGCCCAGCATGGACACGGTCAGGGCACCGGCCGCCACGGCCGCCGCGAGGCCGCGTCGTGATCTGGACCGGTGATGTGATGCGCGCTGCATGTGGTCACTCACCCCTCTGTGGTCACTGCATCTCTCGGTGACTGTGGCTTGCTCACTGATCGTCAGGAGCCGTGGGTGCACTGGCTCTTGATTCCCTGCGACAGCGCACGAAGCTAGACCTCTTTCCGCGGTCCGCCAATAGCTACGGCAGCAATCGCACGAACTTTGTCCTGAGTGTGGATAAACGGAGTGGCCCCGGCTACGGTGTGGCCCGTCCCGGGGTCCCGTGAGCCCTGTTCCGTCCCGGCGGCCTCGCCGGTTTCCTTATCGCAGTGGGGAGTTCGACATGGACCGAAGGACTTTCAGCCGACGGATGCTGGCCGGTGGCGCGGCGGTGGCCGCGACGGGGGTGACATCGTTGTCGCTCGGGGCGGTGGAGGCAAGCTCGGCAGAGAAGCCGGCGCGCACGGCGCCGGCGGGCGGTGTCACACGCCGGCTGAAGATGTACGCCGAGAAGTTGCCGAACGGCGAGCTGGGCTACGGCTTTGAGAAGGGCAAGGCATCGATCCCCGGCCCCCTCATCGAGCTGAACGAGGGCGACACGGTCCACATCGAGTTCGAGAACCTCACCGATGGGGACGCCAGCCTCCATGTGCACGGTGTGGACTACGACATCGCCAACGACGGCACGCGGATGAACAGGAGCCACGTCGAGCCCGGCGGCACCCGGACCTACACCTGGCGCACCCACGCCCCGGGCGTCCGCAAGGACGGCACCTGGGAGCCGGGCAGCGCGGGCTACTGGCACTACCACGACCACGTCGTCGGCACGGACCACGGCACCGGGGGCATCCGCAAGGGGCTCTACGGGCCGGTCGTGGTCCGCCGCAAGGGCGACATCCTGCCCGACCAGACCTGCACGGTCGTCTTCAACGACATGATGATCAACAACAAGACGGCCCACAACAGCGTCAACTTCGAGGCCACGGTGGGGGACCGGCTCGAATTCGTGATGATCACGCACGGCGAGTACTACCACACCTTCCATATCCACGGTCACCGCTGGGCCGACAACCGCACCGGTCTGCTGACCGGCCCCGATGACCCCAGCCGGGTGATCGACAACAAGATCTGCGGCCCCGCCGACTCCTTCGGCCTCCAGATCATCGCGGGTGAACGCGTGGGTGCGGGCGCGTGGATGTACCACTGCCACGTCCAGAGCCACTCCGACATGGGGATGGCGGGACTCCTGTTGATCAAGAAGCCGGACGGCACGATCCCGGGCTACGAACCCCACCACCACACGGCCGGCGGAACGGAGAAGGAGACCGGGGAGAAGGCGGGCGGGAGCACGGGCGACAGGGCCGGGAAGAAGAGCGCGGAGAAGGCCGCCGCGAAGGATTCCGGGGCGGCCGCGGGGGAGCACCAGCACTGACCCTGCCCGTCACCGACCCCGTCCGCCTCGCGGCTCGTACGTCATGGGGCTCGCACGTCACGGAGCCCGGCCGTCACGGACTCCGGCTGTCACGGAGCCCGGCCGTCACGGACTCCGGCTGTCACGGAGCCCGGCTGTCACGGAGCCCGGCCGTCACGGACGCCGGCTGTCCCGGGCCCGGCACGTCACGGAGGCCGCGGAGGAGGCGGGCCCGGTCACGCCCTGTCCGTGCCGCCCGCCAGCCGCCGCTGCTCCTCCTCCACGATGCGCCGGGCCAGCTCGGAGTCGGAGACGTCCATCGCGTCCGGGGTGGTCTCCGCGAGATCGCTGCGCCGGGCGTAGGCGTCGAAGAGCCGGTCCTTGCGGGCCAGCAGCTCCACCAGACGCTGGTCGACACTGTCGGTGGCCAGCAGCCGGTGCACCTGGACCGTGCGCACCTGCCCCATCCGGTGCGCGCGGGCGACGGCCTGGTGCTCCAGCGTGGGCTTGATCTGCGGCTCGCAGAGGATGACCACGGAGGCGGCCTGCATGTTCAGCCCGGTGCCGCCCGCCTGGATCTGGCTCAGCAGCACGGCGTGCCCCTCCACCGAGGAGAAGGCGTCCACCAGCTCCTGCCGCCGGGCCGGCGGGACGCTCCCGGAGAGCGGTCCGAAGACGTCCGGCCCCAGGGCGTCGCCGACCGCCGCGAGGACCTCGCGGAAGTAGGAGAAGACGACCACCTTCAGGCCGTTGTCCCGGGCCTCGTCGACCAGTTCGCGCAGCCGCTCCAGCTTGGCGGAGGTCGCGGGCACGGCGTAGGCGGCCCGGCGCATCCGCATGAACAGCCCGGAGGCGACCGCCTCGCCGTAGGCCCGCCGGTCCTCGGCCCCGAACTCCTCCCACTCGTCCACCTGGACCAGCGCCGGGAGTTCGGCCAGCACGTCCACCTGGTTGCGGCGCAGATAGGCGGGGGCGACGGCGCGGCGGAAGGCCCGCGAACCGGCCGCGCCGTGCGTCGTGCTCACCGACGGCGCGAGTTCGGGGCGCAGTTGGCGTACCAGACTGCGGAACTCCTCCACCCGGTTCTCCATCGGGGTGCCCGTCAGGAACAGCACCCGCTCCACCTGCTCCGTCCACCCCGCCACCGCCCGGGACCGGCGGGCCTCGGGGTTCTTCACGAAGTGGGCCTCGTCGACCACCAGCATCCCGGGCCGCACCTCGGCCGCCGCCCCCTCGGGCAGCAGATGCAGCCCGTCGAAGGTGGTCACCGCCACCCCGCCCGCCTCACGCCAGTCCGCGAACGCCGCGACCCGCTCCGCCCCGTGCACCGGAACGGCGCGCAGCGTGGAGCGGGCCCGGATCTCCCGGGTCCAGTTGATCAGCACGCTCGCCGGGCACACCACGATGAAGTGGGTCTCGCCCCGGGCGGCGAGGTGGGCGAGGGCCGCGATGGCCTGGACGGTCTTGCCGAGGCCCATCTCGTCCCCGATGATCACCCGTTTCTGCGCCACCGCGAAGCGTGCCCCGAACGCCTGGTAGCCGCGCAGGGACACCCGCAGCCGGGTGTCGTCGAGCCGCAGCGCCCGGACCCGGTCCGCGATCCCGGCGGGCAGGAACCCTTCGGCGGCATCCCGGTCGGGGCCGCTGCCCGACAGCTCGGCGAGCAGGCTGTAGTACTCGGCGGACCGCAGCTCGAAGTCCACCCAGGCCTCGGCGGGCGACGCCGGCGAGCGCAACAGATCGGCCGACGCCTGCGCGAAGAGCACCGGCAGCTCCCGGTGCGCCGCGTCCGCCACGGCCGACCGCACCGCGTCGAGTGCCTCCCGCACCCGGGCCCGGGACCGCCGCCCGGCGAACAGCATCCGCAGCCGGCTCCCGCCCGGCGCGGCCGTCTCCAGCGGAGGGCCCAGCAGTTCGGCCAGCCGACGGGCCGCGTCCACCGCGCGCCGCGCGTCCGCACCGGCCACGACCAGCCGGTGCAGGGCGATCACCAGCGCGGTGCTCGTTTCGTCCGGGACGTCCACGTCGATCCGCACCGAGACGGTGTCGCGCACCGCGTGGGCGATCTGCGCGGCGGCGGCCAGCGCCTGGTCGGCGGTGTGCGCCCCCACCCCGGGGATCTGCCGGAGCTCGTAACGGTCCGTGCCGTGGACCTGCCCGACCGTGGCGAGCCCGGCCTGCTCCAGCGCCCCGAGCCGCAGCCGCCCCTCCGTGACGTCCTTGAGCCGGGAGACGGGGATGTGGGCCAGCTCCTGCCCCACCAGGGAGTCGAGGAGCGGATCGAGCACGGCCCGTACGGCCGCCACGGCGTTCGCCCGGTCCGCCGGCACGGCACGGGCGCTCTCCAGCAGCCGTCCCGCCCGTGCGAGCAGCTCACGAGCCGCGCCGCCGGCCGGCACCGGGCTTCCGGCAGCTCCGCGCGCGAGTGCTCCGTCGGCCGAGCCGCCCGCCGCCCCGCTCTGGTTCATGTACGTCCTTCTGTTCCCGAGGGGTGTCCCACCCGGCCCCGGGGCCCCGCTCCTCAGGCCTGCCGGCCTCCCGCCATCGTGCCACGCCCCGCCGCCACTCCCGGCCCGGACCGTCCGCTCCGCTCCGCCCCGGCCGCCGCGCGACGCGCCGGTCCAACGCTTCGTCCCGGCGGGCACACGCTGCCTACCCTGGGCCGCACGGCGGACGCGACCACCGCCGGTGGACCGCGCCCCGGCCGGCCCCGCACGGACTGCGGTGACCGGTGCCCGGTGCAAGACTCGGAACGGAAGGAACCACCCGGCCGTACACGACGAGCAGGACCCCCGGACCGACTGAGGAGCACGCCATGATCAGCCCCACCTTCCTCGACGGAGCACCCAACTGGGTCGATCTCGGCACCCCCGATCTCGACGGGGCCACCGCCTTCTACCGGGGGCTGTTCGGCTGGGACCTGACCCCCGGCGGCCCCGAGGTGGGGGGCTACGGGATGCTCACCCTCGACGGGCGGTACGTCGGCGGGGTGATGACGGTCTCCGAGGAGGAGGCGCCGAGCGCCTGGTCGGTGTCGTTCAAGTCGCCCGATGTCGACGCCACCGCCCGGGCGGTCACCGAGGCGGGCGGCAGCGCCGCGTTCGAGCCGATGGACGTCCTCGACTTCGGCCGCATGGGCGGCTTCACGGACCCGGCCGGCGCGTACTTCGGGGTGTGGCAGCCGAAGGAGCACCCCGGCTTCGGCGTGATCCAGGAGCCGAACGCGTTCCTCTGGGCCGAGCTCTACACCCCCGACGTCCCGGCGGCGGCCGCGTTCTTCGCCGGCGTCTTCGGCTGGGGGACCGACGAGATGAAGGTGGAGGGCTCCGACTACACGTACACCACGGTCCACCCGGCCGGCGCCGGCCCGGACGCGTCCTTCGGCGGTCTGGTCCGGATGGGCGACGTTCCGTCCGAGGCCGCCCGAGGACCCCACTGGCTGCCGTACTTCGCCGTGACCGACGTCGACGCGACGGTGGCCGAGGCGAAGCGGCTCGGCGGCACGGAGACCCTGGCCGCCATGGAGGTGCCCGGCGTCGGCAAGATGGCCAACGTCGCCGACCCGTACGGGGCGGTCTTCGCGGTCATGAAGCCCGAACCGCGGCAGTAGCGCCGAGGCGGCACCCACCAGCGGGACGGCATCGCCGGATTGATGAATCGTTGATCGGTTGTTTATCGCCACCGGGCAGCGTGTGCCCCATGCTGATCAACACCGTGACCGACGACGCACTCGCCTGGCAGGAGACCGCGTTGTGCGCGCAGGCCGGGCCCGAGTTCTTCTTCCCGGCCCCGGGCAGTTCGACCCGTGAGGCCAAGCAGCTCTGCAACGCCTGCGAAGGACGGCTGGCCTGCCTGGAGTACGCCCTCGCCAACGACGAGCGGTTCGGCGTCTGGGGCGGACTGTCGGAGAAGGAGCGCGAGCGGCTGCGCAGAGAAGGACGCGCCCGGGGCTGACCGCCCCGGGGCGCGCACCGGAGCGCCCGGGACGGTGGAGGTGGAGGGGTCAGGCGCGGCCGCGCGCCGCCATCCGGGCCTTGCGTGCGGCGAGCTTCTCGTCGAACTTCGACGCCTCGCTGTCCAGCCCGCCCATGTACAGACCGAGCTCCTCCTGCGCCTGCGCACCCTCCGGGCCGAGCCCGTCGATGTCCATGACCTTCAGGAAGCGCAGCACGGGCTGGATCACGTCGTCGTGGTGGATGCGCATGTTGTAGATCTCGCCGATCGCCATCTGCGCGGCGGCCCGCTCGAAGCCGGGCATGCCGTGCCCGGGCATCCGGAAGTTGACGACGACGTCGCGCACGGCCTGCATGGTCAGGTCCGGGGCCAGCTCGAAGGCGGCGCCCAGGAGATTGCGGTAGAAGACCATGTGGAGGTTCTCGTCGGTCGCGATCCGGGCCAGCATCCGGTCGCAGACCGGGTCGCCGGACTGGTGGCCCGTGTTGCGGTGCGAGACGCGGGTGGCCAGCTCCTGGAAGGCGACGTACGCGACGGAGTGCAGCATCGAGTGCCGGTTGTCCGACTCGAAGCCCTCCGCCATGTGCGCCATGCGGAACTGCTCCAGCTTGTCCGGGTCCACGGCGCGCGAGGTGAGCAGATAGTCGCGCATCACGATGCCGTGGCGGCCCTCCTCGGCGGTCCAGCGGTGCACCCAGGTGCCCCACGCGCCGTCGCGGCCGAAGAGGGAGGCGATCTCGTGGTGGTAGCTGGGGAGGTTGTCCTCGGTGAGGAGGTTCACCACGAGGGCGATCTTGCCGATGTCGGTGACCTTGGACTGGTCCGCCGCCCAGGCCTCGCCGTCCTCGAAGACGCCGGGGAAGTTCCGGCCGTCGGAGAACGGGACGTACTCGTGCGGCATCCAGTCCTTGGCGACCTTGAGATGACGGTTGAGTTCCTTCTCCACCACCTCTTCCAGCGCGAACAGCAGTTGGGCGTCGGTCCACGCCTTCGAACTGCCGAGGTGGGGAGAGGTGATCGTCACGGGGAGCTCCTGGGGACGGGAGAATTACCTACGGCTTCGTAGGTTACGAGACCGTAGGTTAAGGCGACCGTAAGGGCAAAGCCAAGCCCGCCACCGGCAGCGCCGGACTACACAGGGTCATATCCCCAGCTGAACGGGTGTGTGAAGGGTGCCTCGGGGCCTGGTGAGGCCTCCGTTCCGGCGGCTCTCAGCTTTCCGGATTCGGTGATTCCACCCCCGGGTCCCGGCGCAGATAGCAGCCCGTCACGGACGTCGGATGCGTGAGCAGCTCGGCGGGCGTCCCCGCGAAGACCACCTCCCCGCCGCCCTTGCCGCCCTCCGGACCGAGGTCGATCACCCAGTCCGCCCGCTTGACCACCTCCAGGTTGTGCTCGACGCAGATCACGGTGTTCCCCGCGTCGACCAGCCGGTCCAGCAGGTCCACCAGGGTGCCCGTGTCCGCCAGGTGCAGTCCGGTCGTCGGCTCGTCCAGGACGTACACGCTGGAGGTGCGATGCAGCTGGGTGGCGAGCTTGATGCGCTGGCGCTCACCGCCCGAGAGCGTGCTCAGCGGCTGCCCGAGCGTGAGATAGGTGAGGCCGACCTCGTCGAGCGTGCGCAGTTTCCGCAGCAGGGCGCGGTCCTCGAACAGCCCGACCGCCCGCGCCGCCGTCATCTCCAGGACGTCCACGATCGACCGGCCGCCGACCCGGTGCTTCAGCACGTCGTCGTGGAACCGGCGGCCCTCGCACTCCGGGCAGGTCGTGGTGACCGGATCCATGAACGCCAGATCCGTCGAGATCTCGCCACGGCCCGAGCAAACCGCGCACGCCCCGGCGGAGTTGAAGCTGAACAGCCCCGCGTCCACACCGTTCTCCCGCGCGAACACCTTGCGGATGGCGTCCAGCGCGCCGATGTACGAGGCCGGGGTGGAGCGGGACGAGGCCGTGATCGCGCTCTGGTCGATCACCACCGCGTCCGGGTACGCCGCCGTGAACACCCGCGACACCAGCGTCGACTTGCCGGACCCGGCCACCCCCGTCACCGCGGTCAACACCCCGGCGGGGAACGACACGTCCAGGCCCTTGAGGTTGTGCAGATCCGCCCCGTACACCGGGAGCTGACCGGTGGGGGAGCGTACGGTCCCCTTCACCGGGGTGCGGCGGCGCAGCGACCGGCCGGTGAGCGTACCGGCGGCGCGCAGCCGCTCGAACGGCCCCTCGAAGACGACGTGACCGCCGTCGGCGCCGGCCCGCGGCCCCATGTCGACGACATGGTCGGCGACGGCCATCACATCCGGGTCGTGCTCGACGACCAGCACCGTGTTGCCCTTGTCGCGCAGCCGTACCAGCAGATCGCCCAGCCGGCCCACGTCGCGCGGATGCAGTCCGACACTGGGCTCGTCGAACACGAACGTCAGCCCGGTGAGCGAACTGCCCAGGTGCCGGACCATCTTGAGCCGCTGGCCCTCGCCGCCCGACAGGGTCGTGGTCTCCCGGTCCAGGCTCAGGTAGCCGAGCCCGATGCCGACCAGCCGCTCCAGCCGCTCGCGCGCCGCGGCGGCGATGGGCCCGCCCACCGGATCGTCGATCCGCTCCAGTACGCCGACGAGATCGGCGACCTCCATCCGCCCGAAGTCGGCGGGCGAGAGCCCGTGGATCCTGGTGGCGAGCGCCGCCGCGTTCAGCCGTGCCCCACCGCAGGCCCCGCAGACCCGCTCCACGGTGAACCGCGCGGCCGCCTCACGGCGCTTCTCGGAGAGGGAGGCGGTGTCGCGCTTGAGATACAGACGCTCGAAGCGGGTCACGACCCCCTCGAACTTCATGTCCGCCGAGCCGGTCCGCAGGTCGAGGCGGACGGAGAACCCCGAACCGTGCAGCAGGAGCCGGCGCTCCTCCTCGCCGAACTCGGCCAGCGGCAGGTCGTTGTCGAACCGCCCCGACCCGCCGTACAGATTCCACTCCCAACTGCCCACCGACAGACCGGGCAGCAGCAGCGCCCCCTCGTTCAGCGACTTCGACCAGTCGATCGCCCGGTCCAGATCCAGCTGGACCGTGCGCCCCACCCCGTCGCACTCCGGGCACATCCCGGCGGGATCGTTGAACGAGTACGCGGTCGCCCCGCCCGCGCTCGGCGTCCCGCACCGGGAGAACAGCACGCGGAGCAGTGACCAGATGTCGGTCGCCGTGCCCACCGTCGAGCGGACGTTCCCGCCCAGCGGCTTCTGGTCGATCACGATGGCCACCGTCAGGTCCTCGACGGACTCGACGTGCGGCCGCTCGTACTTCGGCAGCCGGTTGCGCAGGAACGAGGTGAACGTCTCGTTCAGCTGCCGCTGCGACTCCACGGCGATCGTGTCGAAGACGACCGACGACTTGCCGGAACCGGATACACCGGTGAAGACGGTGATCCGGCCCTTGGGGACGCGGAGGGAGACATCGCGCAGATTGTTCTCGCGCGCGCCGGTGATGACGATGTCGCGGTGGGCGGTGCCGGGGGTGTACGGCTCCGCGTCGCGGTCGGGAATGCGGTCCATGAGCGCGACGCTAAGCGGGATACCGGACAGCTTGTGTCTGCTTTTTTCCGGGAGATCGCCGGGCGGCACGGGAGATCCGCGGCGGGTGACATTCGTACAAGACCGGGGAGGGACGGCTCGGCGATCCTCGCCCGCATGGGTATCGATGACAGCACGTACGTGCAAGGAATCCACATGGTCCACGACGGCCCCCGGGAGGCGCCGCCGCTCGTGCTCGTCCACGGATCGGGCGCCTCGGGCAGCTCCTGGGGCCCGGTGGTGCCGGCCCTCGCCCGGCGGCACCATGTCATCCGGGTCGACCTGCCGGGCCACGGCCAGTCCCCGCCCGCGGCGTCCTACGACGTGCCCGGACAGGCGGCAACCCTGGCAGCGGCCCTCGACGAACTCGCCCTCACCTCCGTCACCGCGGCCGGGCACTCCAGCGGCGGCTACATCGCCACCGCCCTCGCCGAGCAGCGCCCGGACCTGGTGAGATCCCTCGCGCTGATCAGCAGCGGCCCGAGTCCCGACGCGCTCCTCCCGCAGCCCGCCGTCCTCCGGGCGCTCATCGCCCCGCCGCTCGGCCCGCTGCTGTGGCGCGTCCGCTCCGACGCGATGCTCCGCCGAGGGGTGACCGCGGTCTGCAAGCGCCCGGTGACCGTCCCGGACGACCTGGTCGAGGACGTACGGGACATCAGCTACCGCACCTTCAGGACGGTGCTGCGCCGCAACACCGAGTACATCGCGGAGCGGAGCGTCCCCCTGCG
Organism: Streptomyces sindenensis; assembly: GCF_014649035.1. Classification (GTDB taxonomy): domain Bacteria; phylum Actinomycetota; class Actinomycetes; order Streptomycetales; family Streptomycetaceae; genus Streptomyces; species Streptomyces sindenensis. The sequence continues at coordinate 102,373 of NZ_BMSG01000017.1, read as the reverse complement.
CCTGAGCGCACTCGACGTCCCCGTTCTGGTGCTCTTCGGCGCCGCCGATCCCCGGTGGGACCCGTCCTCGGCGCATCTCTACGGCACGACGGCGGACGCGAGGGTCGAGTTGCTGCCCGACGTCGGGCACTTCCCGATGCTCGAAGCGCCCGGGGACACGGGAGAGTCGCTGCTGGCCTTCCTGGCCACGACAGGACCTAGCCTGGCACCGTGACGCTCACCGGATCGCCCCCCGACTGGTCGGCGGTGGACGTCGCGGTGCCCCGGCGCCCGGGCCGCCTTCCCGGGGTCGACATGGCCGGCTTCCGGCAACTCGCGCCGGTCCACGTGGACATCGCCATGGTCGCGCACCCCTCGGTCACCCTGTTCGTGGACCTGAGCGAGGGCAGCGGCATCGTCCACGACTCCGACGGCGGACGCGCACGCGGCAGCACGGTAGCGGGGCTGGTACCAGGACCCCTGCGGCTCGGCGGCCGGGCGGCCGGGCGGATCGAGTGCCTGCAGATCCGGCTGTCGCCGCCCCTGGCGGTCGCGGTGCTCGGCACGTCGGCCGGTCTCACCGGGGCGGTCGTCTCCCTGGAGGACGTCTGGGGCCGCGACGCCGAGCGGACCGAGGACCGGCTGCGGGCGGCCGGGACGTGGGACGAACGGTTCGCGATCGCGGCGGACGCCATCGGCCGGCGGCTGGACGTCCGCCGGTCGCCGGACCCGGAGGTGGCCGCGGTCTGGCAGCTGATGCTCACCGGCCGGGGCCGGATGGGTGTCGACAGCCTGGCCGGCGAGGTCGGCTGGAGCCGCAAGCGTCTCTGGTCCCGCTTCCGGTCCCAGATCGGCCTCGCCCCCAAACACGCCGCCCGGCTGGTCCGGTTCGACCACGCCGCCCATCTTCTCGCCGCCGGCCACCCCGCCGCCCGGGTGGCGGCCGTGAGCGGTTACGCCGACCAGGCCCATCTCCACCGCGAGGTCAAGGCGTTCACCGGGGCGACGCCCACGGCCGTGGCCGCCGCCCCGTGGCTCGCCATCGACGGCATCGCGTGGCCGGCGGAGCGGGCCCCGGCCGGGCCGCCGTAGCCACCGGCACACCGCCTCAGCGGCCCCCGCGCACCGCCTCCGCCGTCGTGTCCCGCAGCTCGCCGTCGAGCCGGAGCCAGCGGGTGATCCCGATCGACTCCAGGAACGGCACATCGTGGCTCGCCACGATCAACGCTCCCTCGTACGCCTCCAGCGCCTCGGTCAGCCGCCGTACGCTCGCCAGATCGAGGCTGTTCGTCGGCTCGTCGAGCAGCAGCAGCCGGGGTGCCGGATCGGCCAGCAGCAGCATCGCCAGCGTCGCCCGGAAGCGCTCCCCGCCCGACAGGGTCGAGGCCGGGCGGTCCGCCGCCGCCCCCTTGAACAGGAACCGCGCCAGCCGGGCCCGGACGGCGTTCTCCGTACGGCCGGGGGCCGCCCGCGCCACGTTCCGCGCCACCGACGACTCCTCGTCCAGCACGTCCAGCCGCTGCGGCAGGAACCCCGTCGCGACCAGCGGGGACGCCTCTCCCGACAGGGGTTTCAGCTCGCCCGCGATCGTCCGCAGCAACGCCGTCTTGCCCGCCCCGTTGCGCCCGGTCAGCGCGATCCGCTCGGGGCCCCGCACCATCAACTCACCGTGCAGCGGCGGCCCGTACGGCGGAACCGGGTCGCGCAGCAGCAGCACCTCGCTGCCCGGGTGGACCCGGGTGCCCGGCAGCTCGATCCGGATCTCCTCGTCCTCCCGTACCGCCGACTCCGCCTCGTCCAGGCGCTCCTCGGCCGCCGCCAGCCGCTCGGTGTGCAGGATGCGGTGCTTGCCGGCCGACACCTGGGCCGCGCGCTTGCGCTGCCCCATCACGACCTTGGGCTCCCGCTTGGTGTCCCACATCTTCTGCCCGTACCGCTTGCGGCGGGCCAACGTGACGTGTGCCGCGGACAGTTCGCGTTTCTGCCGCTGTACGTCGGACTCGGCGGCCCGCACCGTGCGCCGCGCCGCCTCCTGCTCGACGGCGAGCGCCTCCTCGTACGCCGACAGGTTCCCGCCGTACCAGGTGACCGAGCCCTCGCGCAGATCCGCGATCCGGTCCACCCGCTCCAGCAGTTCCCGGTCGTGGCTGACCACGAGCAGCGCCCCCGTCCAGGCGTCGACCGCGTCGTACAGCCGCCGACGGGCGTACGCGTCCAGGTTGTTCGTCGGCTCGTCCAGCAGCAGCACCCCGGGCCGGTCCAGCAGCAGCGCGGCCAGCCGCAGCAGGACGCACTCGCCGCCGGACATCTCCCCGACAGTGCGGTCGAGCCCGATGTGACCGAGGCCGAGCCCGTCCAGTGCGGCGAGGGACCTCTCCTCGATGTCCCAGTCGTCGCCGATCACCGCGAAGTGCTCCGGGCGGACATCGCCCGACTCGACGGCGTCGAGTGCAGCTCGCCGCTCGGCGATGCCGAGCACCTCGTCGACCCGCAGCGCGGTCTCCAGGACCACGGACTGAGGAAGATGGCCGACCTCGCCACGGATCCTCACCGTCCCGGAGGCCGGGGCCAGTTCACCGGCGATCAGCCGCAACAGGGTGGATTTGCCGCAGCCGTTGAGCCCGATGAGCCCGGTGCGGCCGGGGCCCACGGCCAGATCGAAGTCGGTGAGGACCTCGCTGCCGTCGGGCCAGGAGAAGGAGAGGGAGGTACAGCTGATATGGGTGTCGGCGGATGACATACGGGACTCCCGTCGTACGTCGGGGAACGGAGCGAGGACGGCTGAAGGAAGCTGAGATCGCACACGGGCGCTCCGGGCCACGACAGGGCGCGGCGGGCGCTGCACGGTGTGCACAGGACCTCAGATCAGCAACGTCCTACTCCGATCGACGACAACAGGAACGTCCTCGAAGGTAGGGCCGGGGCGCGGGCCCGGCAACCGGATTTACGGCCGGGGCGTCAGCACGGGCCGCCGAGCAGATCGGTCAGACCCCGCTCCAGGTCCAGATACCGGTGCTCGTCGCCCAGCGGAACCAGCTCCTGCGCCCGCTGGAGGAAGAGGCGCAGCTCCTCCGTGCGCACATGGACCATCGCGATGCCCTCCGGGGCGTGGAACTCCAGCACGGTCCGCTCGTACCCGAACGGGCGTACGCGGACGTCACCCTGCCCGGCGGGGGAGTCCACCCCGGTGGTCAGCAGCTCGCGGGAGAACTCCCACGACACCTCGGTGCCTTCCAGGGTCGCCGGGGCCGGGAACGCCATGCGTACGGCGAAGGGGTACTGGCGGTCGTAACTGAGCAGGGCGGGCAAGGTCTCCATCCGCGGTGCGGAAGCGACCATGCGAGCCTGCACGGACTGCTCGATAACGCTGGACAAGACCTGCTCCCTATCGCGGCTGGGTGAACGGTTCCCGGCACTGGAGTAGACGACGGAACTCCTCGTTTCGTGCACCGGCGCGCGGCGTGAGCTGCGTCACCGGCCACGTCCGGCTACCGCCCGTATCCCCGCGCACTCCCGCTCTCCTGCCCGCTCGACGGCGACGCACCCTGGACGGGTCTGGGTCCGTGGGCTAGCTTCCAGCGCCATGAAGGCCATGGGGAAGACGAGAAGGCTGATGGCACTGGTGACCGGAGGGGCGGCCCTGGCGGCCGCGCTGGTCGCCCCGGGCGCACACGCGGCGCCGAGCACGGAGGGGAAGGCGGTCCCTCAGGAGGCCGCCGTGGGCGGGCTCCTGCCGGGGTGGAAGCTCACCGACACCGGCACCGACGCCCGCTTCCGGGGGCTCGCCGCGGTGAGCCGCACCACCGCCTGGGTCGCCGGGTCGAAGGGCACGGTCCTGCGTACCTCGGACGGCGGCCTCACCTGGCGTGACGTGTCACCGCAGGGCGCCGCCGAACTGGAACTGCGGGACATCGAGGCGTTCGACGGCCGCCGGGCCGTCGCCCTGGCCATCGGCGAGGGCGAGGCTTCGCGGGTTTTGCGCACCGAGGACGGCGGAGCGACCTGGACCGAGTCCTTTCGCAACACCGATCCCCGGGCGTTCTTCAACTGCCTGACGTTCTTCGACAGCCGGCACGGCCTCGCGGCGGGCGATCCGGTGGACGGGAAGTTCCGGGTCCTGTCCACGGCGGACGGCGGCCGTTCCTGGCGCGTCCTGCCGGATGCCGGGATGCCCGCCGCCCTGCCCGGCGAGGCGGGGTTCGCGGCGAGCGGCCAGTGCCTGGTCAGTTCCGGCGCCAAGGACGTCTGGCTGACCACCGGGGGAGCGGAGACCGCCCGGGTCCTGCACTCCCGGGACCGGGGCCTGACCTGGACGGCGAGCGCGTCGACCCTCCCGGCCGGCGACCCGGCCCGGGGCGTCTTCGCCGCGGCCTTCCGCGACCGGGCCCACGGCATCGCCGTCGGCGGCGACTACCGCTCCGACCAGGCCTCCCCGCAGGCGGCCGCCGTCACCGGGAACGGCGGGCGGAGCTGGCGGCAGTCCGCCACCCCGCCGCCCGCCTACCGTTCCGGCGTCACCTGGCTGCCCCACAGCCGCTCCGCCGCCCTGGCCGTCGGCCCGACGGGCACCGACCTCACCCTGGACGGCGGGCGCACCTGGCGGACGGTCGACTCCGGCTCGTACGACACCGTCGACTGCACCCCCGACCTCGGCTGCTGGGCGGCGGGCGAGAAGGGACGGGTGGCCCGGCTGGGGTTCTGACGCCCGGGCGGCCTCAGGAGGCGTCCAGCACCTCCCGCAGCCGCGCCGCGAACTCGTCCGGCTTGCCCGGATAGCCGGACTCCCCGTCGACGAAACCGGCGTGATGGCTCGGGAAGACGGTCACCCGCTGCCCGAGCAGTTCGGCGGCCGCCTCGGAGGTCCGCCCGGTCTGCACGGTCCGGGACTCCTCGCCCACGGCGATCACCACCCGGGTGGGGGCCGCGGCGATGGCGTCGACGTCCGGGCGGTGGTCGCTGACCGCCCAGGACCGGTCGGACAGCAGCGGGTCGCCCCGGGAGCCGTCGTCCTCGGCGGGCATCCCGAACGCGGCGGGGTCGGGGGCGGGCTGGGCGAAGTACGCGTCGGTGAACTCGCCCTCCCACGAGGTCATGGCCACGAACGCGGCCATTCCGGCGCCCCAGCCCCGCTTCTCGTACGCGTCCCGGACCCCGGCCCGCGCCCGGACGGCCGCCGGGCCGTCCGGGGTGATCGTGATGAGCGGCGGCTCGTGCGCCACGAGCGTGGTCACGTCGCCGGGGTGGCGCGCCACGAGGGCGAGAGCGGTGACCGCCCCGCCGCTGCTGGCGAACATCTCAACAGGCCCGGCACCGAGCTCGGTGATGACGGCGTGCACGTCGTCGGCCAGGACCTCGGGCGTGTAGTGGACCCGCCCGTCGCCGCGGGTGGAGCGGCCGAGCCCCCGGGGGTCGTACGTGATGACGGTCCGGTCAGGGAAGCGTGCCGCCAGCGCGACGAACCCGCTCGCGTCCATGGGATGCCCGATCAGGAACAGCGGCGGGCGGCCGTCGGTGGTGGGCAGCGGCCCCCGGACGTCGTACACGAGGTCGGCGCCGGCTGTGGTCAGTGTGTAGGTCTCCATACCCCTGCAGACCGGCCCCGCCCCCAAAAGTCATCGGTGGCGGCGGCGACCTCCGGGAGCCGTCCGCCCGTTACGGCAACCGCTGCTGGTACGGCGCGAGCGCGGGCGCCGTCTTGGTGGCGATGAACTCGGTGATCCGGTACGCGCACACGCCGTGCGCGGCGAACGGGTCGGCCGCCGCGATCGTCTCGATCGCCGCCCGGTCCTCCCCGACGGCCAGGATCACGCCGCCGTCCCGGGGGTTCTTGCGGCCCGATGCGATGAAGACGCCTGCCGCGTACTGCTCGTCGAGCCAGGCGATGTGCTCCGCCATCAGCGCGTCGACGCGCTCGACCGGTGCCGTGTAGGTCAATTCGAGTACGAACATGATCGTCAGGCTACGGGATCCCGGCCGTCGCGGGGATGGCCTCCATGGCTGCCGCGCTTCCGGCCCGACCTGCGGGTCTCGAAGCCCACCGGCCGACAGCCAGGGGCGTGCCACCGCATAAGCTCCCGGGTATGACGAGCTCACCCGCCCCCGCCCATGAGACCCCCGCCGACGAAGCGGAGGGCCGGGCGATCCAGGACCGGCTGCGCGACCGGGTGATCCTGGACGAGGCGGGGCCGGAGCCCGGAACCGGCCTGGTCACCGGGGTGGACGTGGCCTACGACGACGAGAAGGACGTCGTCGTCGCGGCGGCCGTGGTGCTGGACGCCGCGACGCTGGAGACGGTCGAGGAGGCCACCGCCGTCGGCACGATCGCCTTCCCGTACGTCCCCGGGCTGCTGGCCTTCCGGGAGATCCCGACGGTCCTTGAGGCGCTGGAGGAGCTGAGCGTCGACCCCGGTCTCGTCGTCTGCGACGGCTACGGCCTCGCGCACCCGCGCCGTTTCGGACTCGCCAGCCACCTGGGCGTCCTCACCGGACTGCCGGTGATCGGCGTCGGCAAGAACCCGTTCACGTTCAGCTACGAGGCGCCCGGCCCCCGGCGCGGCGACTCCTCCCCGCTGCTGGACGGCGACGAGGTGGTCGGCCGCGCGTTGCGCACCCGGGAGAACACCAGCCCGGTCTTCGTCTCGGTGGGCCACCGCATCAGCCTCGACAACGCCTGCGCCCACACCCTCCGTCTCGCCGGCCGCTACCGCCAGCCCGAGAGCACCCGCCGGGCGGACGCCCTGTGCCGGCAGACCCTGCGGGAAGCGACCGCCTGAGGAGACCGGGGGACCGCCCGCCCGAAGGAGCGGCACGGGGCGGCGGTAGCGTGCCTCGGTATGAGACGCGTATGGAGGGTGCCGGCCCTGTTCCTGCTCAGTGGCGCGGTCGCCGCGACGGGTTTCGCCCTCGGCGGCGACCCCGTCATGGCGGCCGTACTCCTGGTGCTGTTCACGCTGTTCGCCGTCGTGCACTCGCCCCTGATCTTCCCGGGGCCGGTCCCCGCCGCCGAAGCCCTGCGCCGGGCGGCGGCCGACGGCCGCCCGGTCGTCTACTGGCGGCCGGGCTGCACGTACTGCCTGCGGCTGCGCCTCCGGCTGGGCCGCGACGCCTCCCGGCTGCACTGGGTGGACATCTGGGGCGATCCGGCGGGTGCGGCCGCGGTGCGGGCCGCCACCGGCGGGGACGAGACCGTGCCGACCGTCGTCGTCGCGGACCGGCCGCACATCAACCCGGACCCCGCGTGGGTACGCCGACAGCTGCCGCCCCGCACGTGATCGTCCCGGGCGTGGAACACCGTGGAACAGTCCTGCAACTGAGTACCCGTACGGATGGCATGAATCCGTAGGGCTGGGCAGGCTGAACGCATGAACGCCTCTCGTACAGCTGTCCGTTCCGCGCCCTTCGACCCCGCCCGGCGCCGCATGGCCCTCGGCATGCTCCTCGGCAGCGCCGCCGGTCTCGTCTGGCTGGGGGCGATGCTCTACACGCTGGCCGGCTGGATCTTCTAGGGCCCGCCGGCCCGCCGAGGGCGTCGGCTACCGCACCGCCGCGACCCGGAACCGCAGCCCCGCCGCCGTCAGCCGGTCCAGGAGCGCGTCGCCCATCGCCACCGCCGTGGTGACCTGCCCGGAGGTCTCCGGCAGCTCGTCCAGGGCCAGGCACACCGCCGACTCGGCGAGGATCTTGGCCGTCTCGCCGTACCCCGGGTCGCCGCCCGACACCTCGGTGAAGACGCGTCGCCCGCCGCCCGCGCCGACGAAGCGGACGGTGAACCAGCTCCGCCCGCGGCGCTCCTCGTCCGGCCCCTGCCCCGGCTCGTAGCGGCTCATCAGCCACTCCCGTACGCCTTCCACCTGCGCGGCCGCGACCAGCCCGCCGATCGCCACGGGGGCGCCGAGGGCCATGGGCAGCGTCTTGACCGAGGCGAAGTGGCGGTAGCGGAAGTCGGGGCCGTACCGCTCCAGGGCCCGCGCCGAGCGGCCCACGATCGTCGGGTCGACCGTCGGCAGCGGCAGCGCCCAGGTGCCGGTGGGCCCGCTGAAGTGCGGGGAGCCCGCGGGCGTGCGGACCCGTCGGCCCACCAGACGCGGCTCGTGCAGCCGCCGTTCCCGGGCGGCGGCCAGCATCTGCGGACCCCGGCCCATCGCGGTCAGCGCCGAGGCGAACGTTCCGCCGGAGAAGACCGCGTTGGTGCGGACGAAGCCGTCGACCGTCAGAGGGACGTCCTCGGGCAGCTGCTTGACGGTGAAGTACGCCCCCAGATCGTGCGGTACGGAGTCGAAGCCGCAGGCGTGGACGAGGCGCGCCCCCGTCTCGCGGGCCCGGGCGTCGTGCTCCAGATACATCCGGTCGATGAACTCGGGCTCGCCCGTGAGGTCCGTGCAGTCCGTCCCGGCCTCCGCGCAGGCGGCGACGAGCTTCTCGCCGTAGCGGATGTACGGCCCCACGGTGGTGGCCACCACCCGGGTGGAGGCGGCCAGTTCGGCCAGTGCCTCCGTGTCGTCCGCGTCGGTCTCCAGGAGTTGCAGCTCCGCGCAGGCCGGGGCGATCGCCGTGAGCCGCTCGCGCAGCTTCTCCAGCTTGGTCCGGCTGCGCCCGGCCACCGCCCAGCGCAGACCGGCGGGGGCGTGGGCCGCCAGGTACTCGGCCGTGAGCGTCCCGACGAAGCCCGTGGCACCGAAGAGAACCACGTCCCAGGGGCGTGTCGCGTCGTTCTGCCTGTTCACGAGTACCTCCGGCTGCAAGACGGGTGCCGACGTGGCAGCCAGAGGGTAGCGGAGAGCGCCGTGGCGGCGTGCGGCCGGGCGGGCCCCGTGCGAGAGGATCGGGGGAAAGAGCTAAGCGCTTGCTCGGCCCGAGGGGTTGTGCGGAGCCGGGGACGTTCTTAGCATCACAGGTGTTACATCGGTTGTGTCACACCCCTGGGGGCTCACAGATGGCGAAAGGCCCAACACCCGGGCACGGTCCGCTGGCCGGTGTCCGGGTCGTCGAGCTGGCGGGCATCGGCCCCGGACCGTTCGCCGCGATGCTGCTGGCGGACCTCGGGGCCGACGTCGTCCGCGTCGACCGGCCCGGCGGCGCGGGGCTCGGCATCGATCCCGCGCACGACCTCACCAACCGCAACAAGCGCTCCGTCGTCCTGGACCTCAAGAGCGACGAGGGGCCGGCCCGCGTCCTGGACCTCGTCGAACGCGCCGACATCCTCGTCGAGGGCTACCGCCCCGGCGTCGCCGAACGGCTCGGTGTCGGTCCCGACGCCTGCCTCGCCCGCAACCCGAAGCTCGTCTACGGGCGGATGACCGGCTGGGGGCAGGACGGACCGCTCGCCGACCGCGCGGGCCATGACATCGCCTACATCGCGCTCACCGGCACCCTGTCCATGATCGGCAGCCCGGACGAACCGCCCACCGTCCCCGCCAACCTGGTCGGCGACTACGCGGGCGGCTCGCTCTACCTCGTCGTCGGCGTCCTCGCCGCCCTCCAGCACGCCCGCGCCCACGGCGAGGGACAGGTCGTCGACGCCGCCATCGTGGACGGCGCGGCCCACCTCGCCACGATGATCCACGGCATGCTCGCCGCCGGGAGCTGGCAGGACCGGCGCGGCGCGAACCTCCTCGACGGCGGCTGCCCGTTCTACGGCACCTACGCCACGTCCGACGGCGGCCACATGGCGGTCGGCCCGCTGGAAGGCCGGTTCTACGCGGAGTTCGTCCGGCTCCTCGGTATCGCCGACGCCTTCCCCGACCGGTGGGACCTCGCTCGCTGGGACGAACTGCGCGCCGCCGTCGCCGCACGCTTCCTGACCCGTACGCGCGAGGAGTGGACGGAGGTCTTCGCCGGCACCGACGCCTGCGTGGCCCCCGTCCTCTCGCTCACCGAGGCCCCGCACCACCCCCACCTCGCCGCCCGCTCCACCTTCGTCGAGCACGGCGGCCGGACCCAGCCCGCCCCCGCCCCGCGCTTCTCGGCCACCCCCGTCTCCGTACGCACCGGGCCCGCGCTGCCCGGCGCGGACACGGAGGCCGTGGCGGCCGACTGGGACGTACCGGGGCTCCGGCCCACCCCCCGAGACTAGGAGACCCCGTGCAACGGCAGATCTTCACCGAGGAACACGACGCGTTCCGCGAGACCGTCCGGGCCTTCCTGGCCAAGGAGGTCCTCCCGCACTACGAGCAGTGGGAGCAGGACGGCATCGTCTCCCGGGAGGCCTGGCTCGCCGCCGGGCGGGCGGGACTGCTGGGTCTCGCAGTCCCGGAGGAGTACGGGGGCGGCGGCAGCGACGACTTCCGCTACAGCGCGGTCCTCGCCGAGGAGTTCACCCGGGCCGGGGCCGCCGGACTCGCGATCGGCCTGCACAACGACATCATCGGCCCCTACCTCACCGGCCTGGCCACCGACGAGCAGAAGCGGCGCTGGCTCCCCGGCTTCTGCTCCGGCGAGACCATCACCGCCATCGCCATGACCGAGCCGGGCGCGGGCTCCGACCTCCAGGGCATCCGCACCACCGCCGAGGACCGGGGCGACCACTGGCTGCTCAACGGCTCCAAGACCTTCATCTCCAACGGCATCCTCGCCGACCTCGTCATCGTCGTCGCCAGGACCACCCCCGAGGGCGGGGCCAAGGGGCTCTCCCTCATCGTCGTCGAGCGCGGCGCCGAGGGCTTCGAGCGCGGCCGCAACCTCGACAAGATCGGCCAGAAGTCCCAGGACACCGCCGAGCTGTTCTTCAACGACGTACGCGTCCCCAAGGAGAACCTCCTCGGTGAACCGGACGGCGCGTTCATCCACCTGATGACCAACCTGGCCCAGGAGCGGATGGGCATAGCGGTCGCCGGCATCGCCGCCGCCGAACACCTCCTGGAGATCACCACCCGGTACGTCAAGGAGCGCGAGGCCTTCGGCCGTCCGCTCTCCAAGCTCCAGCACATCCGCTTCGAGATCGCCGAGATGGCCACCGAGTGCGCCGTCACCCGGACTTTCCTCGACCGGTGCATCGTCGACCACTCCGACGGCGTCCTCGACGCCGTCCACGCCTCCATGGCCAAGTGGTGGGCCACCGAACTCCAGAAGCGCGTCGCCGACCGCTGCCTCCAACTCCACGGCGGATACGGCTACATGAGCGAGTACAAGGTCGCCAAGGCATTCACCGACGGCCGTATCCAGACCATCTACGGCGGCACGACCGAGATCATGAAGGAGATCATCGGCCGCTCGCTGCTCGCCTGACGCCCCCTCACCGCGCCGGAACACCACCCTCGAAAGGCAGCTGTCTTGAGTACCGAAGCATTCGTCTACGACGCGATCCGCACCCCCCGCGGCCGCGGCAAGGCCAACGGGGCCCTGCACGGCACCAAGCCGATCGACCTGGTCGTCGGCCTCATCCACGAGATCCAGGGGCGTTTCCCGGACCTCGACCCGGCCGCCATCGACGACATCGTCCTCGGCGTGGTCAGCCCGCTCGGCGACCAGGGCTCCGACATCGCCCGGATCGCCGCCATCGCGGCCGGCCTGCCCGACTCCGTCGCGGGCGTCCAGGAGAACCGCTTCTGCGCCTCGGGCCTGGAAGCGGTCAACCTGGCCGCCGCCAAGGTCCGTTCGGGCTGGGAGGACCTGGTGCTCGCCGGGGGCGTCGAGTCGATGTCCCGGGTGCCGATGGGCTCCGACGGCGGGGCCTGGGCGATGGACCCGATGACCAGCTTCGAGACCGGCTTCGCCCCGCAGGGCATCGGCGCCGACCTCATCGCCACCATCGAGGGCTTCAGCCGCCGCGACGTCGACGAGTACGCCGCCCTCTCCCAGGAACGCGCCGCCGCGGCCTGGAAGGACGGCCGCTTCACCCGCTCCGTCGTCCCCGTCAAGGACCGCAACGGCCTCCTCGTCCTCGACCACGACGAACACATGCGCCCCGGCACGACCGCCGACTCCCTCGCCGCCCTCAAGCCGTCCTTCGCCGCCATCGGCGACATGGGCGGTTTCGACGCGGTGGCGCTCCAGAAGTACCACTGGGTCGAGAAGATCGACCACGTCCACCACGCGGGCAACTCCTCCGGCATCGTCGACGGCGCCGCCCTCGTCGCCATCGGCTCCAAGGAGGTCGGCGAGCGCTACGGTCTCACCCCGCGCGCCCGGATCGTCTCGGCCGCCGTCTCCGGCTCCGAGCCCACCATCATGCTCACCGGCCCCGCCCCCGCCACCCGCAAGGCGCTCGCCAAGGCCGGACTCACCATCGACGACATCGACCTCGTCGAGATCAACGAGGCCTTCGCCGGAGTCGTCCTGCGCTTCGTCAAGGACATGGGCCTCTCCCTGGACAAGGTCAACGTCAACGGCGGCGCCATCGCGCTCGGCCACCCCCTCGGCGCGACCGGAGCGATGATCCTCGGCACCGTCATCGACGAACTGGAGCGCCGCGACCAGCGGTTCGGCCTGGTCACCCTCTGCGTCGGCGGCGGCATGGGCGTCGCGACGATCGTCGAACGCATCTGACTGGTTCCCGGCCCACCTGTTTACGGAAGAAGACACCGACATGACGACCGAGAGCACCACCATCCGCTGGGAACAGGACGAGACCGGCGTCGTCACCCTCGTCCTCGACGACCCCAACCAGTCCGCCAACACGATGAACCAGGCCTTCAAGGACTCCATCGCGGCCGTCGCGGACCGCGCCGAGGCCGAGAAGGACTCCATCCGCGGCATCATCTACACCTCCGCCAAGAAGACCTTCTTCGCGGGCGGCGACCTCAAGGACATGATCAAGGTCGGCCCGGAGAACGCCCAGGCCGCCTTCGACACCGGCACCGAGATCAAGAACTCGCTGCGCCGCATCGAGACCCTCGGTAAGCCCGTCGTCGCCGCCATCAACGGCGCGGCCCTCGGCGGCGGTTACGAGATCGCCCTCGCCTCCCACCACCGCGTCGCCCTCGACGCCCCCGGCTCCCGCATCGGCCTGCCCGAGGTCACCCTCGGCCTGCTCCCGGCGGGCGGCGGCGTCACCCGTACCGTACGCCTCATGGGCATCGCGGACGCCCTGCTCAAGGTGCTCCTCCAGGGCACCCAGTACACCCCGCGGCGGGCGCTGGAGAACGGCCTCGTCCACGAAGTCGCCGCCACCCGCGAGGAGATGATCGACAAGGCCCGCGCCTTCATCGACGCGAACCCCGAGTCCCAGCAGCCCTGGGACGTCAAGGGCTACCGCATCCCCGGCGGCACCCCCTCCAACCCCAAGTTCGCCGCCAACCTCCCCGCATTCCCCGCCAACCTGAAGAAGCAGCTCGCGGGCGCGCCCATGCCCGCGCCCCGCAACATCCTCGCGGCGGCCGTCGAGGGCTCCCAGGTCGACTTCGAGACCGCCCTGACCATCGAGGCCCGGTACTTCACCGAGCTGGTCACCGGCCAGGTATCCAAGAACATGATCCAGGCGTTCTTCTTCGACCTCCAGGCCGTCAACTCCGGTGCCAACCGGCCGGGGGACGTCCCGGAGCGCCCGGTCCGCAAGGTCGCCGTGCTCGGCGCCGGGATGATGGGCGCGGGCATCGCCTACTCCTGCGCCAAGGCCGGGATCGACGTCGTCCTCAAGGACGTCTCCACCGAGGCGGCCGCCAAGGGCAAGGCGTACAGCGAGAAGCTGCTCGCCAAAGCGCTCTCCCGGGGCCGTACGACCGAGGCCGAGCGCGATGAACTGCTGGCCCGGATCACCCCGACCGGCGACGTGGCCGACCTCGCGGGCTGCGACGCGGTGATCGAGGCCGTCTTCGAGGACACCGCGCTCAAGCACAAGGTGTTCCAGGAGATCCAGGACGTCATCGAGCCCGACGCCCTGCTCTGCTCCAACACCTCCACCCTCCCCATCACCGTCCTCGCCGAGGGGGTCTCACGCCCCGTCGACTTCATCGGCCTGCACTTCTTCTCCCCGGTCGACAAGATGCCGCTGGTCGAGATCATCAAGGGCGAGCGGACCGGCGACGAGGCGCTGGCCCGCGCCTTCGACCTCGTACGGCGCATCAAGAAGACGCCGATCGTCGTCAACGACTCGCGCGGCTTCTTCACCTCCCGCGTCATCGGCCAGTTCATCAACGAGGGCGTGGCGATGGTCGGCGAGGGCGTCGAGCCGGCCTCCATCGAGCAGGCCGCCGCCCAGTCCGGCTACCCGGCCAAGGTCCTCTCCCTGATGGACGAGCTGACGCTGACCCTGCCCCGTAAGATCCGCAACGAGAGCAAGCGCGCGGTCGAGGAGGCCGGCGGCACCTGGCCCGGGCACCCCTCCGACGGGGTCATCGACCGCATGGTCGACGAGTTCGGCCGGACGGGGCGCAGCGGGGGAGCGGGCTTCTACGACTACGACGAGGACGGCAAGCGCGCCGGTCTCTGGCCGGGCCTGCGCGAGCACTTCACCACCAAGGCCGACGCGGACGTGCCCTTCGAGGACATGAAGGAGCGGATGCTCTTCTCGGAGGCCCTGGACAGCGTCCGCTGCCTGGAGGAGAACGTCCTCATCTCCGTCGCGGACGCCAACATCGGCTCCATCATGGGCATCGGCTTCCCGCCGTGGACGGGCGGCGTCCTCCAGTACATCAACGGGTACGAGGGCGGCCTGCCCGGCTTCGTGGCCCGCGCCCGGGAGCTGGCGGAGCGCTACGGCGATCGCTTCCTGCCGCCCGCACTGCTGGTGGAGAAGGCGGAGAAGGGCGAGACCTTCCACGACTGAGGCCGCGGGGCGCCGCGTTCACCGTCACTCGGCGGTGAACGCGGCCCGCAACTCCTCCTTCAGGGACCGCTGGAAGGCCGTCACCAGGGCCTGTACGACGATCGGCTGCATGTGGGCCGAAAGCGACTTCATCGCCGCCACATGCTCCGGATCGCCCTCCCGCTCCCGGTACGGATTCCACACCTCGTCCCGGAAGAGCCGGGTCATCTCCTGGGCCGCCGACCGGGTGTGCTCCAGCAGCACGGTCCGGGCCGCGAGGATCGTCTCGTGGGCGATCGGCACGTCCAGCAGTTCCACGCCGAGCCGCAGCAGCCCGAGATCCACCCGGTACGGCCCGCCGTCCTCCTCCGGGCGCACCAGCACCCCCATCGCCGCCAGCCGCTCCACATCCGCGTCCGACAGCCCCCGCCCGGCCCGCCGCTCCAGATCGGGGCGGGAGAAGTCCTCGGTCTTGTCCGGCGCCCAGGACGCGACCAGCGCCCGGTGGATGGCCAGATCATGGACGCTCAGGTCGGGCGGCAGCTGCTCCAGATAGCGTTCGATCGCGGCCAGCGTCATGCCCTGCTGCTGGAGTTCCTCGATCAGCGCGAGCCGCGAGAGATGGTCGGGCCCGTAGTGCCCGACCCGGCGCGGACCGATGACCGGGGGCGGCAGAAGGCCCCGGGTGCTGTAGAACCGCACGGTGCGCACGGTGACGCCGGCCCGGGCCGCCAGCTCGTCCACCGTGAGCGTCGGCTCGTCGGTCCCCGTCGCCATCTCTGCTCCCCGCAGTCGAACCCTGGTATCGGACAGTTCTGCTGTCTCACCACTACTGCGAAAGTCTCCGGCACCATCGCGCTGCCGTCCAGCCCGGGGCCGTTGTCAGTGGCGGCCCGTACGGTGAGGTCATGTCGGAGATCACTTACGTACGGGGGGACGCCACCGCCCCGCAGGGCAAGGGCCTCAAGCTGATCGCCCATGTCTGCAACGACCTCGGCGGCTGGGGCAAGGGCTTCGTGCTCGCCCTCTCCCGCCGCTGGCCCGAGCCCGAGGCCGCCTACCGCCGCTGGCACCGGGAGCGCGCGGGCAACGACTTCGCCCTGGGCGCGGCACAGTTCGTGCAGGTGGGTTCCCGCCTCTGGGTGGCCAACATGGTCGGCCAGCGCGGTATACGCACCGGCAGCAAGGGGGTGCCCGTGCGGTACGAGGCCATCGACACGGCGCTCGGTGCGGTGGCCGCCAGGGCGGGTGAGCTGGGGGCGTCCGTGCACATGCCCCGGATCGGCTGCGGGCTCGCGGGCGGCACGTGGTCCCGGATCGAGCCGCTGATCGAGCGGCGCCTCATAGCCGCCGGCGTGCCGGTGACGGTCTACGACCACGACTGAGCCGGTCACGGGGGACCGGGGCCCGCCATCCCGGCTCTCCCGCCCGGGGGGATCATGGAGGGAAGGGGACGGGCAGCGCACGGCAGGCCCGCCGGGACCGCGGGAGCACCGGATGAGCAGCGCGAAGCATGTGAGGGGCCCCCGGGACGGCGGACCGGAGGCAGCGTCCGCCTCGGACTCCGAGTCACCCGCGTTCAGCCGCGCCGACCCCGAGCCGCCGTCGCCCGGCGGGGTGCTCTGGAACCTGTCCGGCGACATCCGCGCCCTGCTGATGCTGCCCGCCGCGCTCACCCTCCAGGTCGCCCACCCGGCCGTCGGCGCGGGAGTCGACGAGCACTCCGTCTTCCGCACGGACCCCTGGGGGCGCGGCGAACGCTCGCTGCGCTCGCTCCAGCTCTGGGTGTACGGCGGCACGGAGGCGGCCGAGGAGGGCCGCAGGCTGCGCGTGCTGCACCGCACCATTCAGGGCTCCGACACCCGGGGCCGCCGCTACCACGCCCTGACGCCCGCCAACTACGCCTGGGTGCACGCCACCGGCTTCCCCGTCTACCAGCACGCGGCCCGCTATCTGATCCGGCCCATGACCCCGGCCCAGGAGCGCGCCCTGTACGCGGAGTGGCTCCAGGTCGGCCGGATCCTCGGCATCCACGACCGGGACATGCCGCAGACCATCGAGGAGTTCTGGCCGTACTGGAAGAAGATGCTCGCCGAGGAGATCGAGGCGACCCCCGTCGTGCGGGAACTGGTCGACGTCGCGCAGCCGGTCCCCCCGCCGGACCGGGGGCCGTGGCCGCTGCGGGTGGTCCTGCGGGCGCTGTGGCCGGTGCTCCTGCCGCCGCTGGCCCGCTTCCGGCGGTTCGTCACCATCGGGCTCATGCCGCCCGACGCCCGCGCGGCCGTCGGCCTGCCGTGGAGCGCGGAGCAGGAGAGGCGGCTGCGCCGGATGTGCGCGGTCCTGCGGGTCGTCGTCCCCGTCCTGCCGGAGCGGCTGCGCTATCTGCCCCGGGCGCGGGCGGCCCGTGCGGCCCACCGCACGGCTGCGCCCAACGGCTGACCGGGCCCGCGCCCCGGCGTACGGCCGTGCGCGGAGGCCGAGGGGCTCTCGGAGCGGCCGAACTCCCGCCGCTCCGACGGCCCCGATCACTCGGCTCCCGGGTGTACGGTCGTCACCCGTGGTCGTGACCCGGGTGACCCGAGCGATCCCGGCCCGCGTGCTCGGCCGGCCAGCCCTTCAGCAGCGCGAAGAAGGTGTCGTCGCCGACCTCGTTGCGCGGTGCCTGGAGTGCCGGCGCGCCCCGGTCGCAGACGGCGAGGGCGAACTGGTTGTCGGGACCCGGACCGCCCGGCTTCACCTTCCGGAACGGGTCGTCGGCCGGGTGCTGGGCGTACGGGGAGTCCGCCGGCTCCTGCGCGGGGCCCTCGCCCTGCTTCTCCGACCAGAGCCACGGGCTGTACAAGGGTCGCTCCTGGGTCTCCGAGCCCGAAATCGAGGTCGAAGCGGGACAGCTCCTTCCGTCGCCACGGACGGCAGGGTGCGCGAACCTGCGAATGGCAGTGATCGCCCCCTGTTGCACAGGAGTTGACCGGGGTAACGTCCGCACATCGCCGACAGACCGACGGGCGCCACGGCGCCCGCCCCACACGTTCCGGAGGCAGCCGCTGATGACCCTTCGTGTCGCTCGCGCACTCCACGTGCTCAGCCCGCACCCGTGGCTGGCACCGGTCGAGGCGCTCACGCGGCCGGAGCCCGTCGGCGTGCCCCGCGGCGCACGGACGGTGCGCAGGACGGCCGTGGCGGCGACGCTCGCCGCACTCGCCCTGCCGTTCGCCATCGCACCCGCCGAGGCCGCGCACCGCCCGCCGCGCACCGGGTTCGAGACGAGCGAGGGTGCCCGATGGACCGGGGAGGCGGAGGAACGGGACTTCCTGGCCGCGGTGGACCGGGGGAGCGACCGGGTCCTGGTGGACCGCGTCGGCACGACCGGCCAGGGCCGCGCCCTGCGGCTCGTACGCGTCGGCCAGGAGCGTCCCGGCGCCACGACCGTCCTGCTGATCTGCAGTCAGCACGGCGACGAACCCGCCGGGCGCGAGGCCTGTCTGACGACGGTCCGCGACCTGGCGTTCGCCGAGGACCGGGCGACCCGCGCGTTCCTGGCCCGGACGACCCTGCTCGTGCTGCCCACGGCCAACCCCGACGGCCGGGCCGCCGACACCCGGGGCAACGCCGACGGGGCCGACATCAATCGCGACCACATCGCCCTGGAGACCGCCGAGGCGCGGACCATTGCCGCCGTGGTCCGTGACGAACGGCCGGAGGTGATCTACGACTTGCACGAGTACGGCGCGACCCCGCCGTACTACGACAAGGACCTGTTCACCCTGTGGCCGCGGAACCTGAACGTCCACGACGGGGTCCACGACGCCTCGCGCACCCTCTCCGAGCGCTACGTCCGCCCCGCCGCGACGGCGGAGGGCTACACCAGCGGGCACTACGGCATCTGGACCGACCCGGCCACCGGGGAGCCGGTCAAGCAGGTCGCCGGGGACGGCCAGGAACGCATCCTGCGCAACGCCTCCGGCCTCAAGCACGCCGTCGGCCTGCTCATCGAATCCCGGGTCGACGCGCTGAGCGACGCGGAGAAGGCCGACCCGGCGCTCAACCACCGGCGCAGGGTCGACTCCCAGAGGACCGCGCTCGGCGGCCTCCTCGACTTCGCCGACGAGCAGCGCGCCCGGCTCCGGACGGCCACCGCCCTCTCCCGCCTGGCCGGTCTCGTCGACCGGGGGCCCGTCTATCTGGGCGGCGCCGACAACGACCCGGCCGAGCCGTCCGAGGTGCTGGTCGATCCGCCGTGCGGCTACCGGCTGAACACCGCCCAGTACGCGGCGGTGAAGGACGAACTGGCTCTGCACGGGGTCAGGGCCCGGCCGGAGCGAGATGGCGCATTCGTGCCGTTGCGACAGTCGGCCCGGAGCTTGATTCCCCTGCTCCTCGACCAGCGGGCGGCATATCCCCTCACAAACGGTCAAGCCGGAACAGGCTGTTGATCCTTCGAGATCCGGGGCAGGTGTGGTACTGCCTACGGAGAGCGTTTTTCAGACTCGGTGAAAGGTGCCATTTGTGTCCCAGGACGACCAGACAGCGGAGGGGCGGGAGGGGCTGGCGGTCACGGCGGACCTTCCCCCCGAACCGGTCAGTACCAGGACCCCCACCACCGACCGAGTGGTGTTCGGTGTCACGGCGGTCCTCACCCTCGCCTTCGTCGTGTGGGGGGCGACCGCGACCGACTCCCTGGAGAGCGTTTCCAGCACACTGCTCGACGGGCTGATCCACAACGGCGGCTGGGCCTTCATGCTGGCCGCCTCCGGCTTCGTCGTCTTCGCGCTGTGGCTGGCCATCAGCCGGTACGGCAAGATCTGCCTCGGCCAGGAGGGCGAGGAGCCGGAGTTCCGGACCATCTCCTGGGTCGCCATGATGTTCAGCGCCGGTATGGGCATCGGGCTGATGTTCTACGGGGTCAGCGAACCGCTCGCCCACTTCCGTACCCCGCCGCCCGGCACCGACCCCGCGGACGCGGCCGACGCCATGGGAACGGCGATGGCCACGACTCTCTTCCACTGGACGCTGCACCCCTGGGCGATCTACGCGGTGGTCGGCCTCGCCATCGCCTACAGCGCGTACCGGATGCGCAGGCGGCAGACGATCAGCGCGGTCTTCGAGCCGCTGATCGGCAAGCGGCACGCCCGCGGCGGCTTCGGCCGCTTCATCGACATCCTGGCCATCTTCGCCACCCTGTTCGGCTCCGCGGCCTCGCTGGGCCTCGGCGCGCTCCAGATCGGCAGCGGTTTCCAGGAGCTGGACTGGATGGAGAAGACCGGCACCGGCCTGCTGGTCGCCATCATCGCCGTGCTGACCATCTGCTTCGTCGTCTCCGCCGTCTCGGGTGTCGAGAAGGGCATCCAGTGGCTGTCCAACACCAACATGGTGCTGGCCCTGCTGCTCGTGGTGTTCGTCTTCATCGCCGGCCCCACGATCATCGTGCTCGACCTGATGCCCACCTCCCTGGGCGCCTACCTCAGCGACCTCGGGCAGCTCGTCGGCCGCACCGAGGCGTCCAGTGGCGAGGGCGTCGCCGACTGGCTCGGCAGCTGGACGGTCTTCTACTGGGCCTGGTGGATCTCCTGGACGCCCTTCGTCGGCATGTTCATCGCCCGCATCAGCCGCGGCCGTACGATCCGCCAGTTCGTCGGCGGCGTCATCCTGGTGCCCAGCACCGTCAGCCTGATCTGGTTCGCCGTCTTCGGCGGCTCGGCCATGAAGCTGGACGAGGCCGGCAAGCTCCAGGGTGCCGACACCCCGGAGGCTCAACTGTTCGGCGTCCTCCAGGAGTTCCCGATCGCCACGGTCACCAGCATCCTCGTGATGATCCTGGTCGGCATCTTCTTCGTCTCCGGAGCCGACGCCGCCTCGATCGTCATGGGCACGCTCTCGCAGAAGGGCGTCCTTGAGCCGGGCAGGTGGGTCGTCGTCTTCTGGGGTGTCGTGACCGGGGCCGTGGCCGCGATCATGCTGCTCATCGGGGAGGGCAAGGAGAACGCCCTCCAAGGGCTCCAGAACCTCACCATCCTGGTGGCCGCGCCCTTCACGATTGTGATGATCGGCATGTGCGTGGCCCTGATGCGGGACCTGCGCAGGGACCCGCAGATCGTCCGCCAGGAGTTCGGCGTGGAAGCGGTCGAGTCCGCGGTGATCGAGGGGCACGCCAAGTACGACGGCGACTTCGAGATCCGGATCGGCCCCGGGACCACGTCGGTCACGGACGAGCGCCACAAGCACGAGTCGGGCGGCTCGGGTTCGACGGCCACGCAGGTCTCCACGGAGAAGCGCCCCGCGGACCCCACGGAGTAGCGACCGTCCGGCTGACGGCTGACGGCTGACGGCTGACCGCCGGCCGCCGACCGCGCGGCCGCCAGCCGCCCGGTGCTGAGCAGCGCGGCCGCACAAACGCCCCGGAGCCCGCGACCGAACCCGGTCGCGGGCTCCGGGGCGTGTCCCTTCTCCCGTCATCCCACCAGCGCCGCCGCCGCGCGTGCGCAGCCCCAGGCCACCGTCACGCCCGCGCCACCGTGCCCGTAGTTGTGCACCAGCAGGCCGCCGCCCGGCAGGGACTCCGGCTCGATCCGCACTCCCGCCTCCCGCGCCGGGCGCAGCCCCACCCGGTGGTCGAGCACCCGGGCGCCGGCGATCTCCGGCCGGATCCGCGCGCACCGCGCCACGATCTCCCGGGCCGTGTCCGGATCGGGCTCCGTGCGCGGATCGTCCGCCTCCGCCGTACCGCCCAGCACCAGCCGTCCCGGCTGCGGGAAGAAGTACGTCGTCGCGGCCGACGCCGGATCCGCCTCCGTGTACCACTCCTCGATCCCCGGGTTCTCCACCGCCACCAGCTGCCCCCGCACCGGCCGCACTCTCGCGTCGGGCACCAGCTCACGCGCCCCGAGCCCCGTGCAGTTCACCACCACCGGGCTCACCGCCGCCGCCTCGGCGAACCCCGCCACCGCCCGGCGCTCCACCGCACCGCCCGCCGCCACGAGCCGTCGCTCCAGCCACTCCAGATGCACGGGCATGTCCAGCAGCGGCAACGTGACCCGCAGTCCCTCGGGCACCTCCACGGCGTCCTTCAGCCCGGCCGCCCACGCGCCCAGTGCCGCGAACCGCTCCCCGCCGTGCAGCCCCGCCACCCGCCGTACGCCGGTCTCCTCCGAGGCGCCGGCCAGCTCCTCGTACACCGCCAGCGTCTCCAGCGACCAGTCGCCCACCCGCGCGGCCGGTTCGATCCGGTAGGGCCACCACAGGGCCCCGGCCACCGCCGACGTGGTGGCCCCGGCCGGATCGCGTGACCAGACCCGCACCCGCAGTCCGCGCTCCGCCAGCGTCACGGCGGTGGTGAGCCCGACGACCCCGCCGCCCACCACGATCACATCCGCCACCACGGCCACTCCCATCCCTCGGTCTCAACCCTCGCCCGCCGCTGCCCGGACGCTAACCGAAACCGGAATCCCGCGGCCAGAGCAACCGGAATCCCGGACCGGAGGGCGGGACGCAGACCGCGCGGCGGGGCGCGGGGCCCCGCAGGTTCACCGGTCGGGTTCAACAAGTCGAGACGGGCTCGTTGACAGCAGTCATCCCCGGCAGGATTCTGAGAGCGCTCTCATGCTCAGGTGAAGTGCCGTGATGTCCCCCCGCGTTCCGCCCACGCATCCGCCCGAATGAGGAGAACGAGCATGCCCGCTGCAAGGAGAAGCCTCGGCGCGCTGACCGCCACGCTGGCCCTCGCCCTCGGTCTGACCACCGGCATCGGCCAGCCGCCGGCCGAGGCGGCTGTCCCCGCCACCATCCCGCTGACCATCAAGAACGACTCGGGACGCGCCGACCGGATCTACGTCTACAACCTCGGAACGGAGCTCTCCACCGGCCGCCAGGGCTGGGCGGACGCGAACGGGACCTTCCACCCCTGGCCGGCCGGCGGCAACCCGCCCACCCCGGCCCCGGACGCGTCGATCGCCGGTCCGCGGAACGGGCAGTCGGTGACGATCCGGATGCCGAAGTTCTCCGGACGCGTCTACTTCTCGTACGGTCAGAAGCTCGTCTTCAAGGTCACCACCGGCGGTCTGGTCCAGCCCGCCGTCCAGAACCCGAGCGACCCGAACCGGAACATCCTCTTCAACTGGACCGAGTACACGCTCAACGACGCGGGCCTGTGGATCAACAGCACCCAGGTCGACATGTTCTCCGCCCCCTACTCCGTCGGCGTCAAGGCTCCGGGCGGGTCCGTCAAGAGCACCGGCAAGCTCAAGCAGGGCGGCTACAACGCGGTGCTCAACAACCTCAGGAACCAGTCCGGCGGCTGGTCCGGCCTCATCCAGACCCGGCCCGACGGAACGGTGCTGCGCGCCCTGTCCCCGGGGCACGGCGTAGGGAGCGGCGCCCTGCCGTCCGGGATCATGAACGACTACATCGACCGGGTGTGGAGCCGCTACAGCGGCTCCGTACTGACGGTGACGCCGTTCGCGCACGAGCCGAACACCAAGTACTACGGCCGGGTCTCCGGCAACGTCATGAACTTCACCAACGGCGCGGGTGCCGTCGTGACCTCGTTCCAGAAGCCGGACTCGGACAGCGTCTTCGGCTGCTACAAGCACCTGGACGCGCCCAATGACCAGGTGCGCGGCCCGATCTCCCGCACCCTGTGCGCGGGCTTCAACCGCTCCACGCTGCTGACCAGCGCGAACCAGCCCGACAACAACGCGGCGAACTTCTACAAGGACTCCGTGACCAACCACTACTCACGCCTCATCCACGCGCAGATGGTGGACGGCAAGGCGTACGGCTTCGCCTTCGACGACGTGGGCGCCCATGAGTCGCTCGTCCACGACGGCGACCCGCAGGAGGCGCTGATCACGCTCGACGGCTTCAGCTGACCGTCCCGCTCCCGGGCCCGGTGGGACGCACCCCGCCGGGCCCCGCTCCCGGGCCCCGGGCCCCGGCGTTCGGGCGCCTGGCCTCCCGCCGGGCGGTCGGGCGGGGCCGCCGTGGGCATCGGCCACCGTGGCAGCGCCCGGCCGGGGCATCGCGCACCGGCGGCTAGGATCGGCCCCCTGATGACTGCCACTCTCGTCGCCAAGGACCTCGCCGCCGGACACGGCGACCGCACGCTCTTCGCCGGGCTCGACCTCGTCGTCGCCCCCGGTGACGTGATCGGTCTCGTCGGAGTCAACGGGGCGGGCAAATCCTCCCTGCTCCGCCTGCTCGCCGGGCTCGACCGCCCGGAGGAGGGCGAGCTGCGGCTCTCCCCGCCCACCGCCACCGTCGGCCATCTCCCGCAGGAGCCCGAGCGCCGCGACGGCGAGACCGTGGCCGCCTTCCTGGCCCGCCGCACCGGCGTCGCCGACGCCCAGCGCACCATGGACGAGGCGACGGAGGCCCTGGTCGCCGGAGTCCCGGGCGCGGACGACGCGTACTCCGACGCCCTGGAGCGCTGGCTCGCCCTCGGCGGCGCGGACCTGGAGGAGCGGGCCGAGCAGGTCGCCGCCGAGCTGGGCCTGACCGTGGGGCTCGACCGGCCCATGACCGCGCTCTCCGGCGGACAGGCGGCCCGCGCCGGACTCGCCTCGCTCCTCCTCTCCCGCTACGACGTCTTCCTGCTCGACGAGCCCACCAACGACCTCGACCTGGACGGCCTGGAGCGGCTGGAGCGTTTCGTGTCCGGCCTGCGCGCGGGCACCGTCGTCATCAGCCACGACCGCGAGTTCCTGATGCGTACGGTCACCAAGGTGTTGGAGCTGGACCTCGCCCAGCAGCAGATCAACCTGTACGGCGGGGGCTACGCGGCCTATCTGGAGGAGCGCGAGACCGCCCGCCGGCACGCTCGCGAGGACTACGAGGAGTACGCCGACAAGAAGGCATCCCTCGAAGCCCGCGGCCATATGCAGCGTTCCTGGATGGACAAGGGCGTCAAGAACGCCCGCCGCAAGGCCACCGACGGCGACAAGCTCGGCCGCAACGCCCGCAGCGAGGCCAGTGAGAAGCAGGCCGCCAAGGCCCGCCAGACCCAGCGCATGATCGAACGCCTCGATGTCGTGGAGGAGCCCCGCAAGGAGTGGGAGCTGCGGATGGAGATCGCCTCCGCCCCTCGCTCCGGATCCGTCGTCGCCACCCTGCGCGAAGCACGCGTCGCGCGCGGCGACTTCACCTTCGGCCCCGCCTCGCTCCAGATCGACTGGGCGGACCGGGTCGCCATCACCGGGGCCAACGGCGCGGGCAAGTCCACGCTGCTGGCCGCCCTGCTGGAGCGGCTGCCGCTGGACTCCGGCCACGCCGTGCTCGGTTCGGGCGTCGTCGTCGGTGAAGTGGACCAGGCTCGCAAGCTGTTCCTCGGGGCGCAGTCGCTGCTGGACGCGTTCTGCGCGGCCGTGCCGGACACCGAGCCGGCCGAAGTCCGTACCCTGCTCGCCAAGTTCGGGCTGCGCGCCGACCACGTGACGCGCCCGGCCACCAGTCTCTCCCCGGGCGAGCGCACCCGCGCGGCCCTCGCCCTGCTCCAGGGCCGGGGGGTGAACCTCCTGGTGCTCGACGAGCCGACGAACCACCTCGACCTGCCCGCCATCGAGCAGCTGGAGGCGGCCCTGGAGACGTACACGGGCACCCTGCTGCTGGTCACGCACGACCGCCGGATGCTGGAGGCGGTCCGCACGACCCGCCGCATCGAAGTGGCGGACGGGCAGATCAAGGAAGTCTGAGCGCGGTTGCGGGGGTTGAACGCGGCCCGCGCTCAACCCCCGTAACCCGCGAGGGAGTGAGGAGGGAGGCCGGGCCGCACCCGGCGGCCCGGCCTCCCCGGGGAAAACCGGCTCAGCGCCCCCGGCCGCCGCCGCCCTGCTTCGGATCGGCCAGCCCGGCCCGCCGCAGCGCGTCCGCCATGGCGCTGTTCGCCGGAGCCGGAGCGCCCTGGCCGCCCCGCTGCGACCCGCCGCCACCGCGCCGGTCCCGGCCGCCCTGACGGCCCTGGCCGCCACCGGAGCCCTGCCCCTGGCGCTGCTTCGGGGGACGGCCGCCCCGCTCGCCGCGGCCCTGCTGCCCGCCGCCCGCGCCGGGCTCGTCGTCGAGGCGCAGCGTCAGCGAGATCCGCTTGCGCTCCACGTCGACGTCCATGACCTTGACCTTCACGATGTCCCCGGGCTTCACCACGTCGCGCGGGTCCTTCACGAACGTCTTCGACAGCGCCGAGACGTGCACCAGACCGTCCTGGTGGACACCGATGTCGACGAACGCGCCGAACGCGGCCACGTTCGTCACGACGCCCTCCAGCACCATGCCCGGCTCCAGGTCGCCGAGCTTCTCGACGCCCTCCTTGAAGGTCGCCGTACGGAAAGCGGGCCGCGGGTCGCGCCCCGGCTTCTCCAGCTCCTTGAGGATGTCCGTCACGGTCGGCAGCCCGAACATGTCGTCCACGAAGTCCGCCGCGCGCAGCGCCCGCAGGGCGTCCGTGTTGCCGATCAGCGAGGCGACCTCGCCGCCGGCCGTCTTCCCCATCCGCCGCACCACGGGGTACGCCTCCGGGTGCACGCTGGAGCCGTCCAACGGGTCGTCGCCGCCCCGGATCCGCAGGAAGCCCGCGCACTGCTCGTACGCCTTCGGGCCGAGCCGCGCCACGTCCTTGAGCGCCTTGCGGGAACGGAAGGGGCCGTTGGCGTCCCGGTGCGCCACGATGTTCTCGGCGAGCCCCGAGCTGATCCCGGAGACTCGTGAAAGCAGGGGAGCGGAGGCGGTGTTGACGTCCACGCCGACGCCGTTCACGCAGTCCTCGACGACCGCGTCCAGGGACCGCGAGAGCTTCACCTCGGAGAGGTCGTGCTGGTACTGGCCGACACCGATCGACTTCGGGTCGATCTTCACCAGCTCGGCCAGCGGGTCCTGGAGCCGCCGCGCGATGGACACCGCGCCGCGCAGCGACACGTCCATGTCGGGCAGTTCCTGCGAGGCGAAGGCGGAGGCGGAGTACACCGAGGCGCCCGCCTCCGAGACCATCACCTTGGTGAGCTTCAACTCCGGGTGCTTGTCGATCAGTTCACCCGCGAGCTTGTCCGTCTCGCGGGACGCGGTGCCATTGCCGATCGCGATCAGGTCGACCGCGTGCTCCTTCGCGAGACGCGCGAGCTTCGCCAGCGCCTGGTCCCACTTGTTGGCGGGGACGTGCGGGTGGATCACATCGGTGGCCACCACCTTGCCGGTGGCGTCGACGACCGCGACCTTCACCCCCGTACGGAAGCCGGGGTCCAGGCCCAGCGTGGCCCGCGTCCCGGCCGGGGCGGCCAGCAGCAGATCACGCAGGTTCGAGGCGAAGACCCGGACCGCTTCGTCCTCCGCCGCCGTACGCAGCCTCAGCCGCAGGTCGATGCCCAGGTGCACCTGGATCCGGGTCCGCCAGGCCCACCGGACGGTGTCCGCCAGCCACTTGTCGCCCGGCCGGCCCCGGTCGGCGATGTCGAAGCGGCGGGCGATCATGTTCTCGTACGCGGACGGGCCCGGCCGTTCGGCGGCCTCCGGTTCCTCCGGCTCCAGAACCAGATCGAGCACGTTCTCCTTCTCGCCGCGCAGCATCGCGAGCACCCGGTGCGAGGGCAGGGCGGTGAACGGCTCCGCGAAGTCGAAGTAGTCGGCGAACTTCGCGCCCGCCTCCTCCTGGCCCTGACGCACCTTGGCCGCCAGCCGGCCGCGCGTCCACATCCGCTCACGCAGCTCGCCGGTCAGGTCGGCGTCCTCGGAGAACCGTTCGGTGAGGATCGCGCGTGCGCCCTCCAGGGCGGCAGCCGCGTCCGCCACACCCTTGTCGCCGTCCACGAACGCGGCGGCAGCGGCGAGCGGATCGACCGACGGGTCCCCGAGCAGGCCGTCCGCCAGCGGTTCGAGCCCCGCCTCCCGGGCGATCTGCGCCTTGGTGCGCCGCTTGGGCTTGAACGGCAGGTAGATGTCCTCCAGGCGCGCCTTGGTCTCGGCTGCCCGGATGCTCGCCTCCAACGCCGCGTCGAGCTTGCCCTGTTCGCGGACGGAATCGAGGATCGCCGTACGCCGCTCCTCCAGCTCCCGCAGATAGCGCAGGCGCTCCTCCAGCGTGCGCAGTTGCGCATCGTCGAGGGATTCGGTCGCCTCCTTGCGGTAGCGCGCGATGAACGGCACGGTCGATCCGCTGTCGAGCAGCTCGACGGCCGCCCTGACCTGTCGCTCACGTACGCCGAGCTCCTCGGCGATCCTGCCTTCGATGGACGTCGTCACGGTTTTCCCGACTCGCCTTCTCGTACTGGCTGTGCTGGCCGTGCTCGGGTCGCGATGAGCACGTATCTGCTTGCCGGGGGCATCCCCCGGGCCTGCATTGTGCCGCGTGGCCGGGGGCCGTGTCGCGTGACCTCGGGCAACACGCCCGGGAGCCCCGCCGAGGTGCGCGGGGCTCCCGAGCCGTGCCGGGGCCCTTGCCGGCTCAGCCCCGGCCGGTCGCCGAAGCCGGGAACGCCCCTGCCGCCGCGGCGGTGAAGAGGAAGCCCCGGGCGAGTTCCGTGAGCCGCTCCACGCCGTCCGCGCCCAGATGTTCGTACGGCGCGATGTCCATGCGGTCCGTCGCCTCCTCCACCTCGGCCCGCAGCGCGGTACCGGCCTCGGTCAGTGCCAGTTCGTCGCCCGTCTCCAGCAGCCCGCGCTCGCGCAGCCGGTCGGCCGCGGCCTCCCAGTCCGTGCGGCGCCAGCCCCGGGAGGACAGGATCCAGCGGATCGCCATGCCCTTCCCGGTGGCGGTGTGGCTGACGAGCGACTCCAGCGGGTCGAGACCGGCCGCGAGCAGGGCGGCGAGATGCGCGTCGCCCCGGTGCTCGCGGAGCAGGGTCGCCGCGTGCCAGAACGCCAGGTGCGGCTCCTCGGGCACCGGCAGGTCCGCGTGCGCGGCGTACAGCGGGCGGGCGTGCGGGGTGCAGGCCTCGGTTGCGCGCGATGCGAGCCGGGCCGCCTCCGCCATCGCGTCGGAGGCGATGATCTCCTCGCCGAGCAGCCGCCGCAGCGTGGAGTCCGCCGCCCGCAGCCGGGCTCCGAGAACCGCCTCGGGGGAGGCGGTCTCCCAGACGGCCGGGACATGGCGGGCCACGAGCACGGGGTTGAAGTTGTAGAAGGTGGCGCTGACGGTGCCCGCGCCCACGGCGCCGAACGCGGCGGCACGGGTCGCGAAGTAGGCGGCGGAGGGGTCCTCGATGCCGATCTTCGCCATCTCCGCGCCCAGGTCGGGGGAGAAGAAGAGGCAGGAGTGCAGCGGGTTGACGGCGTTGTGGCAGCGGCGCTCCGCGCGGGCCGGGAGAGTACTCATACGGGCACGTTACCGACTGGTCGGTACGACGTGGAACCCCGGGGGAGCACCGGTGTTCTCCGAACCGGGCCGACGGCAGCCCGATGGCAGGAAAGGAGGGGTATGCGTCATTGCGGCCATCGCCGCCCGCCGCCCAGGATGGCAGACGTGAAGCAGCGAACCGTCCTGGTCGTCCTCTTCGACGGCGTTCAGAGTCTCGACGTGAGTGGGCCGATGGAGGTCTTCGCGGGCGCCTCCCGGGCGCCCGGTGTCTCCTACGACCTGCGGACCGCCTCGCTCGACGGCGGCCCCGTCCGGTCGACCAGCGGCCTCACCCTGGTGCCCGACAGCAGCCTGGCGGACGCGCCCGCTCCGCACACGCTGCTGGTGCCCGGCGGGCACGGCACCCGGGGTTCCTGTCCGGAGCTGACCGGCTGGCTGCGGGAGCACGCGCCACGCGCGGAGCGGCTGGTCTCCGTGTGCACCGGGGCGCTGCTGCTGGCCGGGGCGGGCCTGCTGGACGGGCACCGGGTCACGACCCACTGGAACCACTGCGACCGGCTCGCCCGTGATCACCCGGCCGTCCGGGTCGACCCGGAGCCGATCTTCGTACGGGACGGGCGGCTGGCCACCTCGGCGGGCGTCACCGCGGGCATCGACCTCGCCCTCGCACTCGTCGAGGAGGACCACGGGCGGGACCTCGCCCTGACCATCGCCCGCCATCTCGTGGTGTTCCTGCGCCGCCCCGGCAACCAGGCCCAGTTCAGCGCGCAGCTCAGCGCCCAGACCGCCCGGCGCGAACCGCTGCGCGAGGTCCAGCACTGGATCACCCAGCACCCGGACGCCGACCTCGGGGTCGACGCGCTCGCGGCCCGTGCCCGGCTCTCGCCCCGGCACTTCGCCCGGGCGTTCCGGGAGGAGACCGGCACGACCCCGGGGCGGTACGTCGAACGTGTCCGTCTGGAGCACGCCCGCCGGCTCCTGGAGGACACCGGCGACGGCGTCGAGCGGATCGCCCGCGCCAGTGGCTACGGCACTCCGGAGGCCATGCGCCGGGCCTTCGTGAAGACCCTCGCGACGGCGCCGGCCGAATACCGCCGCCGCTTCCGTACACCAGCGGCCGGCACCTGACATCCGAGACGTACCGCCGGTCAGTTGCCCAGCCAGCCAGCCAGCCATCCATCCATCCAGCCATTCAGTCTGTCCGTCCGAACCGAGAGGCAGTTCCCGTGCAGATCGCCATCCTGCTCTTCGACCGTTTCACCGCCCTGGACGCGGTGGGCCCCTACGAGATCCTCAGCCGTGCCCCCGGCGCCGAGACCGTCTTCGTCGCCGAACGCACCGGACCCGTCCGCAACGACAGCGGAAGCCTCGCGCTCGTCGCGGAGAAGACGCTCGCCGAAGTGCCGTCGCCCGATCTGGTGATCGTGCCCGGCGGCCCCGGCCAGAGCGGCCAGATGGAGAACGAGGCCCTGCTCGGCTGGCTGCGCACGGTCGACGCCACCACCACCTGGACCACCTCGGTCTGCACCGGATCGCTGCTGCTGGCGGCGGCCGGACTCCTGAAGGGGCGGCGGGCCACCTCGCACTGGCTGGCGCTGGAGGTGCTGAAGGAGTTCGGCGTCGAGCCCACCGGGGAGCGGGTCGTGCTCGACGGCAAGTACGTCACCGCCGCCGGGGTCTCCTCCGGCATCGACATGGGGCTGACCCTGCTGGGCCGGATCGCGGGCGACGACGTGGCGCGCTCGGTGCAGCTGCTCACGGAGTACGACCCCCAGCCGCCCTACGACTCCGGCTCGCCGCGGAAGGCCCCGGCCGTCCTCGTCGAGGAGTGGCGGTCCAAAAGCCGCCACATCACCCGGTAGGGCCCACGGCGCACCGACTCACCCGGTAGGGCCCGCGGCGCACCGACTCACCCGGTAGGGCCCGCGGCGCACCGACTCACCCGGTAGGGCCCGCGGCGCACCGACTCACCCGGTAGGGCCCGTGGTGTAGGTGAACCGCGGCGCGCGCCGCTCCAGGAAGGCCGCGACGCCCTCCGCCGTGTCCGTACTGCCCCGCGCCTCAGCGGCCCAGTGGGCGTCCCGGTCCGTCCGGCCCGCGGCGAACTCCTTCGCCGCGGCCTGGGTCAGCTGCGACCGGGACGCCAGCAGGCGTACGTACTCCTCGACCCGCTTGTCCAAACCGCCGGGCGGGAGCACCTCGTCGACCAGGCCGGTGCGCAGCGCCCGCTCCGTGCCGATCAGCTCGCCGGAGAACAGCAGATGCTTGGCCGTGCCCGGGCCGACGAGGGCGACCAGCCGCCGGGTCGAGGACGCCGAGTAGACGATGCCCAGGTTGGCCGGGGTGACCCCGAAGGAGGCACCCTCCTCCGCGAACCGCAGATCGCAGGCGGTCGCGAGCTGGCTGCCGCCGCCCACGCAGTAGCCGCGCACCGCCGCCAGCGTCGGCCGGGGAAACGCGGCGAGCGCCTCCTCGGCCTCCACCGTCACCCCGGAGGTCAGCCCCGGGGAGCCGTCCGCGCTCTCCCGCAGCGCCGCGATGTCGGCCCCGGCGCAGAAGGTGTCACCGGCCCCGGTCAGCACCAGCACCCGCACCGCCGGATCGGCCGCCAGCCGCTCCAGCAGCTCCGGCAGGCTCCGCCACATCGCGGTGGTCATCGCGTTGCGCTTGGCGGGGTTCGCGATCACGACGGTGGCGATACCGCGTTCGACGGACGTGATCAGCCGAGGTTCCGTACGGTCCATGCGCCGGATGCTATCCCCACGGTTCGAACCTATGATCAAGAAGGGGTCGCGAGACGGGCACGCACCGTGAGGAGCTGTCGATGAACGAACCCACCACCGAGGGCAGGAAGCTGAGCCGCAGTTTCGGCTGGCTGGCGCTGCTCGGCACCCTGCTGGTGATCGCGGGCATCATCGGGCTCGTCTACACCGGCGTGGCCACCCTCACCTCGATGCTGCTCTTCGGCTGGCTGCTGCTCGTCGGCGGTCTGGTCGGGCTGCTGCACGCGATCGAGTCGCGCGGCACGAGCTACTTCTGGCTGGGCGTGGTGGTCGCGGCCCTCAACATCGCGGCGGGCGTCGTCGTCATCAAGCACCCCGAGGGCACGGCCGAGGCGCTGACCATGTTCGCCGCTCTGCTCTTCCTGACCGGCGGGGTCTTCCGGCTCGTCGGCAGCGTCGTGGTGCGCGGCCCGCAGATGGGGTGGACGCTGTTGCAGGGAGCCTTCGGCCTGCTCCTGGGCCTGCTGGTGCTGTTCGACTGGCCGCACAGCAGCCTGTACGTGCTCGGCTGCTTCTTCTCGCTGGCCCTGCTGTTCGACGGGCTGGGCCTGATCGCCATCGGCATCGGCGGCCGACGTATTGTCAGCATGGTCTCGGAGCGGCTCGATGAAACGGTCCCGGCCGCGGACAAGCGGATCACGCCACCGGAAGACGAGCAGAAGTAGTCACTAGGTCGCCAACGATCCACAGGTTTGGTCGAATAGCGCCGATACCTGGCTACTTCCGATCAGTGGCACGGTCCTGACCAAGCCATTCCCAACACTCTTTACTCGACGGTCAGTGCAGTGCGAGTGAGAGCTGGTGCCGGACGATGGAGAGCCTCGGGAGTGCCCCTGCCGATCCCGTGTCGTACGAGGGGGTGTGGCGCTTCACCGCCCCCGCCGTGGAGGCGTCCGTGCCCAGCGCCCGGCACGCCGTACGCGATCTCCTCGGCCGGCAGGGCGTGCCGGTCGAGGACGATGTCCTCCAGGGGCTGCTGCTGATCGTCTCGGAGCTGGTCACCAACGCCGTCAAGCACGCGGCGCTCCTCTCGCCCGAGCTGGCCGTCGAGGTGGCGATCGCCGCCGACTGGGTCAGAGTCTCGGTCGAGGACAACCACCCCTACCGCCCCACCGCCCTGGAGACGGACTACGCGCAGACCGGCGGCCGGGGGCTGCTGCTGGTCAAGGTGATCACCGCGGAGGCGGGCGGCACCTGCGACGTCGAGCACACGGCGAGCGGCGGGAAGATCATCTGGGCGGCGCTGCCGTTGAAGACGCAGCTCTGACCGCCCCGAACGCAGCGGAACCCCCACGCATCGGAACCCCACGCAGCGGACCCCCGCTGCCGCCTCTTCCGCAGGCGACGGCCCCCGTGCGCGACGGCCCGGCCGCCCCCGTAGGCGACCGGGCGAAGAGTCACCAGCCGGCCGAGGGCCCCGTCAGCTCACGGATCGCCGGCCGCGCCGCGTCCAGCACGGTCATGAACCACGCGGAGAACGGCCCCTCGGCGTGCCGCTTCTCCAACTCGGCCGCCGTCACGAAGGCGGTCTCGCCGACCTCCTCCGGGTCCGGCTTCAGTGCCTCCTGCGCCATTCCCACGAACAGGTGATTGAACTCCTGCTCCACCAGGCCCGACGCCGGGTCCGGGTGGTTGTAGCGCACGGTGCCCGCCTCGGCCATCAGCGACGGCGAGATGCCCAGCTCCTCGTACGTACGCCGGGCGGCGGCCGCGAACGGCGACTCGTCCGGGTAGGGGTGCCCGCAGCAGGTGTTCGACCAGACGCCGGGCGAGTGGTACTTGCCGAGCGCCCGGCGCTGGAGCAGCAGCCGCCCCTGCTCGTCGAAGAGGAACACGGAGAACGCACGGTGCAGCTGCCCGGGGGCCTGGTGGGCCGCCAGCTTCTCCGCGGTGCCGATGGTGGTGCCGTTCTCGTCGACCAGTTCGAGCATGATCGGTTCGGCGGTGCCGTTCGACGAGCTGTGCGTCGCGGTGGCTGGTGTGGTCGGCATACCCATCCTTCGCTTTGGTCCCCGGCCTCGTGCGCCGGGCCCCTGGAGTCCGGTCAAGTCTGCCGTACAAAAGCCGCTTGTCATCACTCCGGGGCCGGGCATGTCCGGCCCGTGGGCGCGCCGCACCCCGGCCCCACGGCTCAGTGGCAGAGACGCGCCTCGTGCTGCGCGTGACCGCTCGGCTCCAGCTGGAAGGTGCAGTGCTCCACGTCGAAGTGGTCCCCGAGGCAGCCCTGCAACTCGTGCAGCACCTTCTCGTGCCCTATCGAGTCGAGCATCTCCTGGCGCACCACCACATGGGCGGAGAGCACCGGCATCCCCGAGGTGATCGTCCAGGCGTGCAGGTCATGGACGTCCAGCACCCCGGGCAGCGCCGTGATGTGGGCCCGTACCTCCGCCATGTCGACCCCCTTGGGCGCGGCCTCCAGCAGCACGTTCAGGGTCTCCCGCAGCAGCTTCACCGTCCGGGGGACGATCATCAGGCCGATCACCAGCGAGGCGATCGGGTCGGCGGCCTGCCAGCCGGTCGCCATGATGATCCCCGCCGAGACGATCACGGCGATCGAGCCCAGGGTGTCCGCCATCACCTCCAGATAGGCGCCCCGCACATTGAGGCTCTCCTTCTGCCCGCGCATCAGCAGCGAGAGGGAGACGATATTGGCCACCAGACCGACCGCGGCGAACGCGATGGCCAGCCCGCCCTTCGTCTCGGCCGGGGTGATGAACCGCTCCACCGCCTCGTAGATCAGATAGGCGCCGACCCCCAGCAGCAGCAGACAGTTGGCGAGCGCGGCCAGGATCTCCGCGCGGGCGAAGCCGAAGGTGCGGTTCGGTGCGGCCGGGCGGTTGGCGAAGTGGATGGCGAGCAGCGCCATCCCGAGGCCCAGGGCGTCGGTGGCCATATGGGCGGCGTCCGCGATCAGCGCGAGCGAGTCGGAGAGCACCCCGCCGACGATCTCCATGACCATCACGCTCAGGGTGATCGCCAGGGCGACCCGGAGCCTTCCCCGGTACGCGGCGGCGGCCGTTCCCGTCGGAGGCGGCCCGCCGTGCGCATGCCCGTGATCGTGGCCAGCCCCCATGGGAAACGCCTCCAGGTCCGTAGGTCGTCCGGGGCCCAACCGCCCCGGCCAGGCCCAGTGAACTACGGGTGGGGGGTATCGGGCAACACGGGACTGAACACCGTTGTCATCTCCTCTGACCTGCGGAAACGCTTCGCAGGTCAGAGCATGGACACGATCGAGGAAGCCACCTGGAACCGATCAAGGACGGGCCTCGGGGTGGTGCAGGCACCAGCCCTCCCAGGCCGACTCGACCATCTCGCGCACACCTCGCCGGGCCGCCCAGCCCAGCTCCCCGGTGATCCGCGCGGCCGACGCCACCGCCTTCGGCGCGTCACCGGCCCGGCGCGGCTCGACGACCGGCTTCAGACCGCTTCCGGTCACCTCGCCGATCACGTTTGCCAGCTCCCGCACCGAGACGCCCTCGCCCCGGCCGACGTTCAGCGTCAGGTCGCCCGCGCCCGTCTCGTCCAGCCGCCGCGCGACCGCGAGGTGCGCCTCCGCCAGATCGGCGACGTGGATGTAGTCGCGGATGCAGGTGCCGTCCGGCGTCGGGTAGTCGTCGCCGAAGATCCGCGGGGCCTCGCCGCGCGTCAGCCGCTCGAACATCATCGGCACGATGTTGAAGACCCCGGTGTCCGCCAGTTCCGGCGCGGCCGCGCCCGCCACGTTGAAGTACCGCAGGCAGGCGGTCGAGAGCCCGTGCG
Organism: Streptomyces sindenensis; assembly: GCF_014649035.1. GTDB lineage: Bacteria > Actinomycetota > Actinomycetes > Streptomycetales > Streptomycetaceae > Streptomyces > Streptomyces sindenensis. The sequence goes on along the minus strand of NZ_BMSG01000017.1, from coordinate 66,903 downwards.
CCTTGCCGGTGGCCCGCACCAGCCACTCCCCGGTGAGCTTCGTCTCGCCGTACGGGTTGATGGGGAGGCAGGGCGTCTCCTCCGTGATGAGGTCCACGTCCGGTACGCCGTACACGGCCGCCGAGGACGAGAAGAGGAAGCGGCGCACCCCCGCCGCGACCACGGCCTCCAGCAGGACGGCCAGTCCCGCGACGTTCTCCCGGTAGTACAGCAGCGGCTTCTCCACGGACTCGCCGACCTGCTTCTTCGCCGCGAGGTGCACCACACCGCTCACCGCGTGATCGGCCAGCACCCGGTCCAGCAGCGCCCGGTCGGAGGCGGACCCCTCCACCAGCGTGACGGCGTCCGGCAACCGGTCGACGACGCCGCTGGAGCGGTCGTCGAGCACCACGACCCGCTCGCCCGCCGCGACCATGGCCCGCGCCACGTGTGCCCCGATGTAACCCGCCCCGCCTGTGATCAGCCATGTCATGACCGCCAGCCTAAGCGCAGCGCTCCCGCCGCCCGCCTCCGCGGTTTGTGGGCCGGGCCCCCGATCGATGATGATGATCGCGAACGGCGCCCGACCGCGCACGTCCACCCGAACGGCGCACAAACGGGTGGTGAAATCGGGCTTCCGTTCATCCGATAGCCTCAGCCGACACGCCGCCGGCCCGCCATGTGGCCGTGCCGCCGCGTGCCGTCCACGTCAGTGCCAAGGAGTGAGTTCGTCTGTCGACCGCCATCCTCACCGGTACGCCGGTACCCGGGTCGTCGCTCGCGGACGATCTGCGGTCCCTGGGCTTCGACGTGCAGACCGCCGCCGACGCCGGTGACGCCGCGACCCTCCTCGCCGCCGTCCCGGCCGGCCGCCGGGTCGCCCTCGTCGATCCGCGTTTCGTCGGCCACGTCCACGCGCTGCGGCTCGGACTGACCGACCCGCGCTTCGCCGCCGCCACCGTGCCCGGTGCCCTCACCGCCCAGCCCGAGGCGCGCGGCGCCCTGCTGCGCGCGCTCCGGCGCACCACGGCGGCCGTCGGCGCGGGCGCCCCCGTCGTCGCCCCCGACACCGATCCGGCGCCCGAGGACCGCACCGTCCCCGGCCGGATCGCCGTGGCGCTGGAGGCCGAGGGCACCGCCGTCAAGCGCCCCGAGCTGGGATCGCTCACCGCCGCCGTCCCCACCGACGCCGCGTCGCGAGCGACCGCCGAGAGCGCCCGCGACGCGGTCGACGACGAGGCGGTCCGGCTGCGCAGCGCGGTCAAGGCCCACGACGGCTTCTTCACGACCTTCGCCATCAGCCCGTACTCGCGCTACATCGCCCGCTGGTGCGCCCGTCGGGGCCTCACCCCGAACCAGGTCACCACCGCGTCCCTGATCACCGCGCTCGTCGCGGCGGGCGCGGCGGCCACCGGAACCCGGGGCGGCTACATCGCCGCCGGGATCCTGCTGCTGGTCTCCTTCGTGCTGGACTGCACCGACGGGCAGCTCGCCCGCTACTCGCTCCAGTACTCCACGATGGGCGCCTGGCTGGACGCCACCTTCGACCGGGCCAAGGAGTACGCGTACTACGCCGGGCTCGCCATCGGCGCCGTACGCGGCGGTGATGACGTCTGGGTCCTGGCGCTCGGCGCGATGGTCCTCCAGGCCTGCCGCCATGTCGTGGACTTCTCGTTCAACGAGGCCAACCACGACGCGGTCGCCAACACCAGCCCCACCGCCGCCCTGTCCGACAAGCTCGACAGCGTCGGCTGGACGGTCTGGGCGCGCCGGATGATCGTGCTGCCGATCGGCGAGCGCTGGGCCATGATCGCGGTCCTCACCGCGCTCACCACCCCGCGCATCGTCTTCTACGCCCTGCTCGTCGGCTGCTCCCTGGCCGCCTGCTACACCACCGCGGGCCGCCTGCTGCGCTCGCTCACCCGCCGGGCCAGCCGTACCGACCGCGCCGCGCAGGCCCTCGCGGACCTCGCCGACTCCGGGCCCCTCGCCCAGGGCGTGGCCGCCGTCGCCCCCGGACTCCGGGGCGCGTTCACGGCTCCGGCCGTCGCCCTGCTCGGGACGCTCGTCATGATCGGCGGGGCCCTCTTCCTCCCGTACGGCAGCCCGCTCACGGTCGCCGCGGCGGCGGTGTACGTGGTCCTCTCCGGCCTCGCCGTCGCCCGCCCGCTCAAGGGTGCGCTCGACTGGCTGGTGCCGCCGTTCTTCCGGGCCGCGGAGTACGTCACGATCCTCGTGCTGGCGGCCCGCAGCGACGTCCCGCACGCCGTTCCGGCGGCCTTCGGGCTGGTGTCGGCCGTCGCCTACCATCACTACGACACGGTGTACCGCATTCGCGGAGGCACCGGCGCACCGCCCCAGTGGCTGGTGCGGACGATCGGTGGACACGAGGGCCGTACCGCGCTGGTGGCCGTCCTCGCCGCCGTACTCACCCACGCCTCAGGTTTCACCACGGCCCTGACCGCGCTCGCGGTCGCCGTGGCTCTGGTGGTGCTCGTGGAGTCCATCCGCTTCTGGGTGTCCTCCTCGGCGCCCGCCGTACACGACGAAGGAGAACTCGCATGATCGGCCTCGTACTGGCAGCCGGTGCAGGACGACGTCTGCGCCCCTACACGGACACGCTCCCCAAGGCGCTCGTCCCTGTCGACGGCGACAAGACGGTCCTCGACCTCACGCTGGCCAACTTCGCCGAGGTCGGGCTCACCGAGGTCGCGATCGTCGTCGGCTACCGCAAGGAGGCCGTCTACGCCCGCAAGGCCGAGCTGGAGGCCACCTACGGCCTCAGCCTCACGCTGATCGACAACGACAAGGCCGAGGAGTGGAACAACGCCTACTCCCTGTGGTGCGCCCGTGACGTCATCAAGCGCGGCGTGATCCTCGCCAACGGCGACACCGTGCACCCGGTCTCCGTCGAGAAGACCCTCCTGGACGCCCGCGGCAAGGGCCAGAAGATCATCCTCGCCCTGGACACCGAGAAGGTGCTCGCCGACGAGGAGATGAAGGTCATCACCGAGGACGGCAAGGGCGTCCGGCGGATCACCAAGCTGATGGACCCGGCCACCGCCACCGGTGAGTACATCGGCGTCACCCTCATCGAGGCCGAGGCCGCCGAGGAGCTGGCGGACGCGCTGAAGACCACCTTCGAGCGCGACCCCGACCTCTACTACGAGGACGGCTACCAGGAGCTCGTGAACCGCGGCTTCACCGTCGACGTGGCCCCCATCGGCACCGTGACCTGGGTCGAGATCGACAACCACGACGACCTCAAGAAGGGCCGGGAGATCGCGTGCCAGTACTGACCCGGCTCATTCCGTCCCCGGTCGTCGTGGACATCCGACGCGGCGCCATGGACGATCTGGCGGGTCTCCTGGCCGATCAGCGGATCTCCTCCTCGGGCAAGCTCGCCATCGCGATCAGCGACGGCTCCGGGCGCGCCCTGAAGGAGAGGCTCGCCCCGGTCCTGCCCGGCGCCGACTGGTACCCGGTCTCCGACGGCACGATCGACTCCGCGGTGAAGCTCGCCGACGGCATCAAGGGCAACCGGTACGACGCGGTGGTGGGCCTCGGCGGCGGCAAGATCATCGACGTGGCGAAGTACGCCGCGGCGCGGGTCGGGCTGCCCATGGTCGCCGTCGCGACGAACCTCTCGCACGACGGCCTGTGCTCGCCGGTCGCCACGCTGGACAACGACAACGGGCGCGGCTCCTACGGGGTCCCCACCCCGATCGCCGTGGTCATCGACCTCGACGTGATCCGTGAGGCGCCCGCCCGTTACGTCCGCTCCGGCATCGGCGACGCGATCTCGAACATCTCCTGCGTCGCCGACTGGGAGCTGGCCCACGAGGTCAACGGTGAGGAGATCGACGGGCTCGCGGCCGCGATGGCCCGCCAGGCCGGCGAGGCCGTGCTGCGCCACCCGGGCGGCGTCGGCGACGACGCCTTCCTGAAGGTGCTGGCCGAGGGACTCGTGCTGACCGGGATCTCGATGTCGGTCGCGGGCGACTCGCGGCCGGCGTCCGGCGCCTGCCACGAGATCAACCACGCCTTCGACCTGCTCTACCCCCAGCGCGCGGCCAGCCATGGCGAACAGGTCGGCCTCGGCGCCTGCTTCGCCATGCATCTGCGCGGTGCCCGCCAGGAGTCCCTCCTGATGGCATCGATACTGCGCCGCCACGGTCTGCCGGTCCTGCCGGAGGAGATCGGGTTCAGCGTCGACGAGTTCGTCAAGGCCGTCGACTACGCGCCGCAGACGCGTCCGGGACGCTTCACGGTCCTGGAGCACCTCAACCTGTCCACCGACCAGATCAGGGACGCGTACGCCGACTATGTCTCGACCGTCAGTAGCTGAACTCCGTCCGGTCGTGCACCCCCCGGGGGTGAAGGACCGGCGCAGCGGCGAGCACTGGGCCGGGCGCATGTACATGCGCGAGGTCTCGCTGCGCGTGGACCGCTACCTGGTGAACACCCGCGTCACGCCGAACCAGGTCACGTACGTCATGACGCTGGCCGGAGCCCTGGCCGCCCCGGCGCTGCTGGTGCCGGGCGTCTGGGGCGCCGTGCTCGGCGTGGTGATGGTCCAGCTCTATCTGCTCTTCGACTGCGTGGACGGCGAGCTGGCCCGCTGGAAGAAGCAGTACTCGCTCAGTGGGGTCTACCTGGACCGGGTCGCCGCCTATCTGTGCGACGCGGCGGTCCTGGTGGGCCTCGGCCTGCGGGCCGCCGACATCTGGGGCGAGGGCCGGATCGACTGGCTCTGGGCGTTCCTCGGGACGCTCGCGGCGCTCGGCGCGATCCTGATCAAGGCCGAGACGGACCTGGTGGGCGTGGCCCGTCACCAGGGCGGGCTGCCGCCGGTGAAGGAGGCGGCCTCCGAGCCGCGCTCCTCCGGGATGGCGCTGGCCCGCAAGGCCGCAGCCGCGCTCAAGTTCCACCGGCTGATCCTCGGCATCGAGGCGTCCCTGGTGATCCTCGTGGTGGCCGTCGTGGACGCGATCGCGGGCGACCTCTTCTACACCCGCCTGACCGTGGCGGTCATGGCCGGCATCGCGCTGCTGCAGACCCTGCTGCACCTGGTGTCCGTCCTGGCGTCCAGCAGGCTGAAGTGACCCGTCCCATGAAACTGGGCGCGGTGATCATCACCATGGGCAACCGCCCGGACGAACTGCGCGCCCTCCTCGATTCGGTCACCGCCCAGCACGGTGACCGGATCGAGGTCGTGGTCGTCGGCAACGGCGCCCCGGTCCCCGACGTGCCCGCCGGGGTGCGCACGGTGGAGCTGCCCGAGAACCTGGGCATCCCCGGCGGCCGCAACGTCGGCATCGAGGCGTTCGGCCCCTGCGGGGCGGACGTGGACGCGCTGCTCTTCCTGGACGACGACGGGCTGCTGCCGAACCGGGACACCGCCGAGCTGTGCCGGCAGGCCTTCGCGGCGGACCCGAAGCTCGGCATCGTCACCTTCCGCATCGCCGACCCGGAGACCGGCGTCACCCAGCGGCGGCACGTGCCCCGGCTGCGCGCCGCCGACCCGATGCGCTCCTCGCGGGTGACGACGTTCCTCGGCGGCGCCAACGCCGTACGCACCAAGGTCATCGCCGAAGTCGGCCCGCTGCCCGAGGACTTCTTCTACGCCCACGAGGAGACGGACCTCGCCTGGCGGGCGCTGGACGCGGGCTGGATGATCGACTACCGCGCCGACATGGTGCTGAACCACCCCACCACCGCCCCGTCCCGGCACGCGGTCTACCACCGCATGGTCGCCCGCAACCGGGTCTGGCTCGCCCGCCGGAACCTCCCCGCCCCGCTGGTACCGCTCTACACCGGGGTCTGGCTGCTGCTGACCCTGGTCAGGCGCCCCTCGCCGCCCGCGCTGAAGGCATGGTTCGGCGGATTCCGGGAGGGCTGGACGACCCCGTGCGGAATCCGGCGCCCGATGAAGTGGCGTACGGTGTGGCGGCTGACGAGGCTGGGCCGACCTCCGGTCATCTGAGACGCTTACCTCTGAGAGCATGAGGCGTATTTTCTTTCCGGAACCTGTCCGCCTGAGCCGCGCCCGCGACTGGCTGCGCGTGAAGACGAGAGTCTCAACTTGTGAGTGACACGACCCACGACGGTGGGGTAGCCCTCGGGACCCCGCCGTCCGCCGACGAGGGCCTCGACGCGGCCCAGCTGGCCGCCAAGTACGGCCTGACCGTGAGCGGTGCCCGACCGGGGCTGTTCGCGTACATGCGACAGCTCTGGGGCCGGCGCCACTTCATCCTGGCCTTCTCCCGGGCGAAGCTGACCGCCCAGTACAGCCAGGCCAAACTGGGCCAGCTGTGGCAAGTGGTCACGCCCCTGCTGAACGCCTGTGTCTATTACCTGATCTTCGGCCTGATCCTGGGGACCAGGGAGGGGATCCCCCACGACGTCTTCGTGCCGTTCCTCGTCACCGGCGTCTTCGTCTTCACCTTCACCCAGAGCTCGGTGATGGCGGGTGTCCGGTCGATCTCCGGCAACCTCGGCCTGGTCCGGGCGCTCCACTTCCCCCGCGCCTCGCTCCCCATCTCCTTCTCGCTCCAGCAGCTCCAGCAGCTGCTCTTCTCGATGATCGTGATGGTCGCGGTCACCGTCATCTTCGGCAGCTACCCCTCGCTGTCGTGGCTCCTGGTGATCCCCGCCCTCCTTCTCCAGTTCGTCTTCAACACCGGCCTGGCCCTCGTCATGGCGCGGCTCGGCTCCAAGACCCCCGACCTCGCACAGCTGATGCCGTTCGTGATGCGCACCTGGATGTACGCCTCGGGCGTCATGTTCTCCATCCCGGTGATGCTGAAGGACAAGCCGGCCTGGATCGCGGACGTGCTCCAGTACAACCCGGCGGCGATCTACATGGACCTGGTCCGCTTCGCCATGATCGACGGCTACGGCTCCGAGAACCTGCCGGACCACGTCTGGGCCGCCGGCCTGGGCTGGGCGGTGCTGCTGGGGGTCGTGGGATTCGTGTACTTCTGGAAGGCGGAGGAGCGGTACGGCCGTGGCTGACGACAACGCGCAGGGGCGCATCCCCACGGTGATCGCCGACGACGTGCACATCGTGTACCGGGTCAACGGCGCGGGCGGCGGCCGGGGCAGCGCCACCGCCGCGCTGAGCCGGATGCTGCGGCGGGGCAAGGGCGAGCCGCGCGGTGTCCGGAAGGTGCACGCCGTACGCGGCGTCTCCTTCACCGCCTACCGCGGCGAGGCCATCGGCCTCATCGGCACCAACGGATCCGGCAAGTCGACGCTGCTGCGGGCCATCGCCGGCCTGCTGCCGACCGAATCCGGCCATGTGTACACCGACGGCCAGCCCTCGCTGCTCGGCGTGAACGCGGCGCTGATGAGCGACCTGACCGGCGAGCGCAACGTGGTGCTGGGCGGTCTGGCCATGGGGATGACCCAGGCCGAGATCCGCTCCCGCTACCAGGAGATCGTCGACTTCTCCGGCATCAACGAGAAGGGCGACTTCATCACCCTGCCGATGCGGACGTACTCCTCCGGCATGGCGGCGCGCCTGCGGTTCTCGATCGCCGCCGCCAAGAACCACGACGTCCTCATGATCGACGAGGCGCTGGCCACCGGTGACCGCAAGTTCCGCATCCGCTCCGAGGAGCGGATCCGCGAGCTGCGCAAGGAGGCGGGGACCGTCTTCCTGGTCAGCCACAACAACAAGTCGATCAGGGACACCTGCGACCGCGCGCTGTGGCTGGAGAAGGGCGAGCTGCTGATGGACGGTCCCACCGAGGAAGTCCTCAAGGCGTACGAGCGCGAGACGGGCAAGTAGCCCGAGCCCCCCGAGCCCATCCCGTGGCCCCCGCCGGACCGGTCCGGCGGGGGCCGTGCGGTGCCCGTTGCCGGGCAGGCCCTCCGCAGTAGCGCCGAGGGCCGATCTCCTCCCGGCGGATGACGTCAATTCAGCCGTGCCCGGGGAAGGTTGACAGGTGCGGCCGGGAAGCGGCGGCGGGCGCTCCACCCCGCCGATCCGCTGTGAGCTGTACAACGTAAGCTGGAGCGGTGCTGATTCATGGCAAGTAGGGCGATACGCCGCGGCACCGACGCTCTGCCGCAGTGCACTCGGAAGACTGAGCGGCGTGTCCGAAAAGGGTTGTTTTGGGTCAGCAGTGTAGAACGGGAGATGTGACGGCAATGACGGAAGATCTCCAGCTCCGACGTGGTTTCGCCGTCCCCGCGCCGGGCGGTCCGCAGTGACCTCGACCCCCACGGCGCGCATCGGCGGCGCCACCCTCGGCAAGGCCGCGGACGAGAACTTCCCCGTGGCTCCCTTCTTCCTGCCCCGCGCCTGGCGCGGCGACCTGATGGCGGTCTACGGATTCGCCCGGCTCGTCGACGACATCGGCGACGGCGATCTCGCCCCCGGCGGCGCGGACGCCCGCCACCTCGGCCTGGAGCCGGAGCAGAGCGACGACCGCCTCGCCATGCTCGACGCGCTGGAGACCGACCTCCGCCGGGTCTTCGCCACCACCGGCGAGGAGCCGCACCACCCCCTGCTGCGCGATCTGCGCCCCACGGTGCGCCGCCGCGCACTGACTCCCGACCTCTTCACCGGCCTGATCGAGGCGAACCGCCAGGACCAGAAGGTCCGCCGCTACGGCACCTACGCCGAGCTCGCCGCCTACTGCGAGCTCTCCGCGAACCCCGTCGGCCGCCTGGTCCTCGCCCTCACCGGCACCACCAGCCCCGAACGCGTCCGCCGCTCCGACGCGGTCTGCACCGCCCTCCAGATCGTCGAGCACCTCCAGGACGTCGCCGAGGACCTGGAACGCGACCGGATCTATCTGCCCGCCGAGGACATGGAGCGCTTCCGGGTCACCGAGTCCGACCTGGCCGCGCCCTCCGCCGGAGCCTCCGTCCGCGCCCTGATCGCGTACGAGGCCCAGCGAGCGAGCGACCTGCTGGACGAGGGCCCCCCGCTGGTGGGCAGCGTCGACGGCCGGCTGAAACTGCTCCTCGCCGGATTCGTCGGGGGCGGCCGCAGCGCGCTCACGGCGATCTCGGCCGCCGGGTTCGACGTCCTGCCCGGACCGCCCAAGGCCACCAAGCCCAGCCTGCTGCGTGAAGTGGGAACCGTCTTGCGAAGAGCGCGTGGAGAGAGGTGAGCCGGACCGTGGAGGGACAGACGACGTACATGTCGCCGCCGGTGCAGGCCGCATACAGTTACTGCGAAGCCGTCACCGGACAGCAGGCCCGTAACTTCGCCTACGGCATCAGGCTGCTGCCGTACGAGAAGCGGCAGGCCATGTCGGCGCTGTACGCCTTCTCCCGTCGGGTCGACGACATCGGCGACGGGGAGCTGGACGCCGGGACCAAGCGGACCCGGCTGGAGAGCACCCGCGAGCTGCTCGACCGGGTCCGGCACGGCAAGGTCGAGGAGGACGACACCGACCCGGTGGCCGTCGCGCTCGCCGACGCCGCCCGCCGCTTCCCGCTCCCGCTCGGCGGCCTCGACGAGCTGATCGACGGCGTCCTGATGGACGTACGCGGGGCGACCTACGAGACCTGGGACGACCTCAAGGCCTACTGCCGCTGCGTCGCCGGAGCCATCGGACGCCTCAGCCTCGGCGTCTTCGGCACCGCGCCGGGCGCCCGCGGGGCCGAGCGCGCCGCGGAGTACGCCGACACCCTCGGCCTCGCCCTCCAGCTCACCAACATCCTGCGCGACGTCCGCGAGGACGCGGGCAACGGGCGCACCTACCTGCCCGCCGACGACCTGGCCAAATTCGGCTGCTCGGCCGGCTTCCACCGCACCACCCCGCCCCCCGGGTCCGACTTCGCCGGCCTCGTCCACTTCGAGGTCCGCCGCGCCCGCGCCCTGTTCGCCGAGGGCTACCGGCTGCTGCCGATGCTCGACCGCCGCAGCGGCGCCTGCGTCGCCGCGATGGCCGGGATCTACCGCCGCCTCCTCGACCGGATCGAGCGCGACCCCGAGGCCGTCCTGCGCGGCCGGGTCTCCCTGCCCGGCCACGAGAAGGCCTACGTCGCGGTGCGCGGCCTGTCCGGTCTCGACGCCCGTCACATCTCGCGGCTCACCGCCAGGGGGCGAGCCTGATGCGGCCGTGCGGCTCCGGCCCCGGGGCAACCTTCCGGTGGCCCGACGCGTCACAGACTGCGACGATCTGCAGGGTGAGGACCCGGCCGACAGCCACGACCCGGGGGGAGGGGCAGGCATGAGCGACGAGACTTCGCGCCCCGTCGGCGTGGTCGTCGGCGGCGGCCTCGCCGGGGTCACGGCGGCGCTCCGCCTCGCCGACGCCGGACTCGACGTGACCCTCCTGGAAGGCCGGCCCCGCCTCGGCGGTCTCGCCTTCTCCTTCCAGCGCGGCGACCTCACCGTCGACAACGGCCAGCACGTCTACCTGCGCTGCTGCACCGGCTACCGCTGGTTCCTCGACCGGATCGACGCCACCCACCTGGCCCCGCTCCAGGACCGCCTCGACGTGCCCGTGCTGGACGTCGGCCGGGCCGCCGGGCCGCGCCTGGGACGGATCCGCCGCACCGCCCTGCCCGTACCGCTGCACCTGGCGGGCGGCCTCGCCGCCTATCCGCACCTCTCGCTCGCCGAGAAGGCGGCCGTGGGCCGGGCCGCTCTGGCGCTCGGCCGCCTCGACCCCGCCGACCCCGAACTGGACCGGATCGACTTCGCCACCTGGCTGCGCCGGCACGGCCAGTCCGAGCGCGCCATCGAGGCGCTCTGGGACCTCGTCGGCGTCGCCACCCTGAACGCCACCGCCCCGGACGCCTCCATGGCGCTCGCGGCGAAGGTCTTCAAGACCGGCCTGCTCTCCGATGCCGGCGCCGCCGACATCGGCTGGGCGACCGTACCGCTCGGCGACCTGCACGACACCCTTGCCCGCAAGGCCCTGGACACCGCGGGCGTCCGCACCGAACTGCGCGCCAAGGTCGGCTCCCTCGCCCGCACCGAGGACGGCCGCTGGAGCGTCGAGCGCGCGGGGGAGCGGATCATCGCCGACACCGTCGTGCTGGCCGTGCCGCAGACCGAGACCCACGACCTGCTGCCCGCCGGCGCGCTGGACGAGCCGGAACTGCTGCTCGACATCGCATCCGCCCCCATCCTCAACGTGCACGTCGTCTACGACCGCAAGGTGCTGCGCCGGCCGTTCTTCGCCGCGATCGGCTCCCCGGTCCAGTGGGTCTTCGACCGCACCCACTCCTCGGGCCTCAAGGGCCCCGGCCAGTATCTGGCGGTCTCGCAGTCGGCCGCCCAGGCCGAGATCGACCTCCCCGTCGCCGAACTGCGCTCCCGCTACCTGCCCGAGCTGGAGCGGCTGCTGCCCGCCGCCCGCGGCGCGGGCATCCGCGACTTCTTCGTCACCCGGGAGCGCACCGCCACCTTCGCGCCCGCCCCGGGCGTCGGGCGGCTGCGCCCCGGCCCCCGCACCCGGCTGCCCGGCCTCCAGCTGGCCGGGGCCTGGACCGACACCGGCTGGCCCGCGACGATGGAAGGTGCCGTGCGCAGCGGCGGAGCCGCCGCCGACGCGGCCCTCCACGACCTCGGCCGCCCCCCAGGACATCCGCTGCAGGAGGCGGCATGAGCAGTACCACCGGAACAAGAGGAGAGTCTGTGACCCCGGCGAATCCGGCTTTCGACACCGTGGCTGACACCGCGGACGTCACCGCGCTTCTGGAGCGCGGACGAGCCCTGTCAGCGCCGGTCCTGCGGGCTGCCGTGGACCGGCTCGCGTCGCCCATGGACACCGTCGCCGCGTACCACTTCGGCTGGATCGACGCCGAGGGGCGGCCCTCGGACGGCGACGGCGGCAAGGCCGTGCGCCCGGCGCTCGCCCTGCTGTCCGCCGAGGCGGCGGGCGCCCCGGCCGAGGCCGGCATCCCCGGCGCCGTGGCCGTCGAACTCGTGCACAACTTCTCGCTGCTGCACGACGACCTGATGGACGGCGACGAACAGCGCCGCCACCGCGACACCGTGTGGAAGGTGCACGGCCCGGCCCAGGCGATCCTGGTCGGCGACGCGCTCTTCGCCCTCGCCTACGACCTGCTGCTGGAGCTCGGCACGGTCGAGGCGGGCCGTGCGGCCCGCCGGCTGACCACCGCCACCCGCAAGCTCATCGACGGGCAGGCCCAGGACATCTCCTACGAGCACCGCGAGCGGGTCACCGTCGAGGAATGCCTGGAGATGGAGGGCAACAAGACCGGCGCCCTGCTGGCCTGCGCCGTCTCCATCGGCGCGGTGCTCGGCGGCGCCGACGACCGCACCGCCGACACCCTGGAGGCGTACGGCTACCACCTCGGCCTCGCCTTCCAGGCCGTCGACGACCTGCTCGGCATCTGGGGCGACCCGGAGTCCACCGGCAAGCAGACCTGGAGCGACCTGCGCCAGCGCAAGAAGTCCCTGCCCGTCGTCGCCGCGCTCGCCGCGGGCGGCGAGGCCTCCGAGCGCCTCGGCGAACTGCTCGCCGCCGACGCCAAGAGCAACGACTTCGACAGTTTCTCCGAAGAGGAGTTCGCCGCCCGCGCGGCGCTCATCGAGGAGGCGGGCGGCCGCGAGTGGACCGCCCAGGAAGCCCGCCGTCAGCACGGACACGCCATCGAGGCGCTGCACGCCGTCGACATGCCCCACCGGGTGCGGGAGCAGCTCACCGAGCTCGCCGACTTCGTGGTGGTACGGAAGAGATGATCACTTTCTCCATATGACTCGCAGTCGCCGGCCGGCGCCCTCACCGGGGCGCCGGCCGACGGAGACCCCAGCACAGCAGAGAACCGACTGCACGTAAGGGGAAGCTCATGACAGCGACGACCGACGGACCGACCGGGGCCGCGAACATCACCGGGGCCCCCGCTGACGATCCGACCGAGACGAGAACCGCCGCCAACGATGTCACCGACGTCGCACGGCGGGCCGCGGAACGCTCCGTGGAGCACCTCCTCGGCAGACAGGACGAGCAGGGCTGGTGGAAGGGGGACCTCGCCACCAACGTCACGATGGACGCCGAGGACCTGCTCCTGCGCCAGTTCCTCGGTATCCAGGACCCCGGGACCACCCGAGCCGCCGCTCTCTTCATCCGCGGCGAACAACTCGGCGACGGCACCTGGAACACCTTCTACGGCGGACCCGGCGACCTCTCCGCCACGATCGAGGCGTACGTCGCCCTGCGACTGGCCGGGGACCGCCCCGACGAACCGCACATGGCCCGCGCCTCCGGCTGGATCCGGGACCAGGGAGGCATCGCCGCCGCCCGCGTCTTCACCCGCATCTGGCTGGCCCTGTTCGGCTGGTGGAAATGGGACGACCTCCCCGAACTCCCGCCCGAGCTGATGTTCTTCCCCAAGTGGGTCCCGCTCAACATCTACGACTTCGGCTGCTGGGCCCGGCAGACCATCGTGCCGCTCACCATCGTCTCCGCGAAGCGCCCCGTGCGCCCCGCCCCCTTCGCCCTGGACGAGCTGCACACCGACCCGGACCACCCCAACCCGGCCAGGAAGCTTGCCCCGCCCACCAGTTGGGACGGGCTCTTCCAGCGCCTCGACAAGGGGCTGCACCTCTACCAGAAGGTCGCCCCACGCCCGCTGCGCCGTATCGCGATGAACGTGGCCGCCCGCTGGATCATCGAACGCCAGGAGAACGACGGCTGCTGGGGCGGGATCCAGCCTCCGGCCGTCTACTCGATCATCGCCCTGCACCTGCTCGGCTACGACCTCGACCACCCGGTGATGAAGGCCGGCCTGGCCTCGCTCGACCGGTTCGCCGTGCACCGCGAGGACGGCGCCCGCATGATCGAGGCCTGCCAGTCGCCCGTCTGGGACACCTGCCTGGCCACCATCGCGCTGGCCGACGCCGGCCTGAGACCCGACCACCCCGCCCTGGTGAAGGCCGCCGACTGGATGCTGGCCGAGGAGATCACCCGCCCCGGCGACTGGTCGGTCCGCAAACCCGGACTGCCCCCGGGGGGCTGGGCTTTCGAGTTCCACAACGACAACTACCCGGACATCGACGACACCGCCGAGGTCGTCCTGGCGCTGCGCCGGGTGCGCCACCCCGACCCCGCCCGGCTGGAGGCGGCGATCGCCCGCGGGGTCCGCTGGAACCTCGGGATGCAGTCCCGCAACGGGGCCTGGGGCGCGTTCGACGCCGACAACACCAGCCCCTTCCCCAACCGGCTGCCCTTCTGCGACTTCGGCGAGGTCATCGACCCCCCGTCGGCCGACGTCACCGGCCATGTCGTGGAGATGCTCGCCGTCGAGGGGCTCGCGAACCACCCCCGTACCCGCGAGGGAATCGAATGGCTGCTCGCCGAACAGGAGGCGTGCGGCGCCTGGTTCGGCCGCTGGGGCGTCAACTACGTCTACGGCACCGGGTCCGTGGTGCCCGCCCTGATCACCGCCGGGCTCCCCGCGGGACACCCCGCGATCCGCCGGGCCGTCGACTGGCTGGAGTCCGTCCAGAACGACGACGGCGGCTGGGGCGAGGACCTGCGCTCCTACCAGGAGGAGAAGTGGATCGGGCACGGTGAGTCCACCGCCTCCCAGACCGCCTGGGCGCTGCTCGCCCTCCTCGCCGCGGGCCGCCGGGACACCGCCTCCGTCACCCGGGGCGTCACCTGGCTGACCGAGGCGCAGCAGGCCGACGGCTCCTGGGACGAGCCGTATTTCACCGGCACCGGATTCCCCTGGGACTTCTCGATCAACTACCACCTCTACCGCCAGGTCTTCCCCCTGACCGCGCTCGGGCGGTATGTGCACGGCGACCCGTTCGCGGACCGCACGGACGCAGCCGAGGGGGCGTGATGGGCGATCCGCGAGGGCCCGGGAGCCCCGTGACGCCGCTGCTGGTCGCCTGCGCCCTCGGGATCGAGCAGGTGGCCCTGCGCAGCGGCAGGGGCGCCCCGGGCCCGGTCCGGGTGCTGCGCACCGGGATGGGCCCCCGGGCGGCGGAGGCGGCCGTGGCGCGCCTTCTGGGCGGCCCCGGCGGATTGCCCGACTCCGCCGTCATCGCCTCCGGTTTCTGCGCCGGCCTCGCCCCGGGCATGCACCCCGGGGACCTCGTCGTCGCCGAGGAGACCCGGGACGCCGACGGCACCACCCCCTGCATGGGCACCGGCGTCCTGGTCGCCGCGCTGACCCGCGCTCTGCCCGGCCGCAGGGTCCACACCGGCCCGCTGACCGGCTCCGACCACGTCGTACGGGGGCCCGAACGGGCCGCGCTGCGGGCGGGCGGGGCCATCGCCGTGGACATGGAGTCCGCCGCGACACTGCGTACCGCCCTGTGCCACGGACCGCGCCCGGTTGCGGCCGTCCGGGTGGTCGTAGACGCTCCAGAGCATGAGCTCGTCCGGATCGGCACCGTACGCGGTGGAATATCGGCGTTCCGCGTTCTTCGTACCGCCCTTCCGGCTTTCTACGAATGGCACCGATCTTTACTGCTCCCCAGGAGGTGAGCCAGATGGCCATGCCGCTCCGCCAGACCATCAAGGTTGCGACGTATCTCTTCGAACAGAAGCTCCGCAAGCGTGAGAAGTTCCCGCTGATCGTCGAGCTGGAGCCGTTGTTCGCCTGCAACCTCGCCTGCGAGGGATGCGGCAAGATCCAGCACCCGGCCGGTGTCCTGAAGCAGCGCATGCCGGTCGCCCAGGCGGTGGGCGCGGTCCTCGAATCCGGCGCCCCCATGGTGTCCATCGCCGGCGGCGAGCCGCTGATGCACCCGCAGATCGACGAGATCGTGCGCCAGCTCGTCGCCCGGAAGAAATACGTCTTCCTCTGCACCAACGCCATGCTGATGCGCAAGAAGCTGGACAAGTTCACCCCGTCCCCCTACTTCGCCTTCGCCGTGCACATCGACGGACTGCGCGAGCGGCACGACGAGTCGGTCGCCAAGGAAGGCGTCTTCGACGAGGCCGTCGCCGCGATGAAGGAGGCCAAGGCGCGCGGCTTCCGCGTCACCACCAACTCCACCTTCTTCAACACCGACACCCCGCAGACCATCATCGAGGTCCTCAACTACCTCAACGACGACCTCAAGGTCGACGAGATGATGATCTCTCCCGCCTACGCCTACGAGAAGGCCCCCGACCAGGAGCACTTCCTCGGCGTCGAGCAGACCCGCGAACTGTTCAAGAAGGCCTTCGCGGGCGGCAACCGGGCCCGCTGGCGGCTCAACCACTCGCCGCTCTTCCTGGACTTCCTGGAGGGCAAGGCGGACTTCCCGTGCACCGCCTGGGCCATCCCCAACTACTCGCTCTTCGGCTGGCAGCGCCCCTGCTACCTGATGAGCGACGGCTACGTACCGACGTACCGTCAGCTCATCGAGGAGACCGACTGGGAGAAGTACGGGCGGGGCAAGGACCCGCGCTGCGCCAACTGCATGGCGCACTGCGGCTACGAACCCACCGCCGTGCTCGCCACCATGGGATCGCTCAAGGAGTCCCTGCGCGCGGCGCGGGAGAGCGTGGGCGGCAACCGGTGACGGACGGCGGGCCGGGCGGCTTCGACCTGGGACGGCTCCTGGCCGAGCGCGGGGCCGAGCGGTACGAGCTGCATGCGCGCCATCTCAACCACCAGCTGCCGCGCATGCTGCACACCATCGGCTTCGACAAGGTCTACGAGCGGGCCGAGGGCGCGTACTTCTGGGACGCGGAGGGCAACGACTACCTCGACATGCTCGCCGGATTCGGCGTCATGGGGATCGGCCGGCACCACCCGGTCGTGGCCAAGGCCCTGCACGACGTGCTCGACGCCCAGCTCGCCGACCTCACCCGCTTCGACTGCCAGCCGCTTCCCGGACTGCTCGCCGAGAAGCTGCTGACCCACAGCCCGCACCTGGACCGCGTCTTCTTCGGCAACAGCGGCACCGAAGCGGTCGAGACGGCGCTGAAATTCGCCCGGTACGCCACCGGGAAACCGAGGGTCCTCTACTGCGACCACGCCTTCCACGGGCTCACCACGGGCTCGCTGTCCGTCAACGGGGAGAGCGGCTTCCGCGACGGCTTCGCCCCGCTGCTCCCCGACACGGCCGTCCCGCTCGGCGACCTCGACGCGCTGCGCCGCGAGCTGAAGCGGGGCGACGTCGCGGCCCTGGTCGTCGAGCCGATCCAGGGCAAGGGCGTGCACCCCGCGCCGCCCGGCTATCTGCGCGAGGCCCAGGAGCTGCTGCACCGGCACAAGGCGCTTTTGATCGCCGACGAGGTGCAGACGGGCCTGGGCCGCACCGGGGACTTCTACGCCTACCAGCACGAGGAGGGGGTGGAGCCCGACCTCGTGTGCGTGGCCAAGGCGCTCTCCGGCGGCTATGTGCCGGTCGGCGCGACCCTCGGCAAGGACTGGATCTTCCGCAAGGTCTACTCCTCGATGGACCGGGTCCTCGTCCACTCCGCGAGCTTCGGTTCCAACGCCCAGGCGATGGCGGCCGGGCTCGCCGTCCTGACGGTGATGGAGGACGAGGAGACCGTCGCGAATGCCCGGCGCACCGGTGATCTGCTGCGCGAGCGGCTGGCCGCCCTGGTGGACCGCTACGAACTGCTGCACGAGGTGCGCGGCCGGGGGCTGATGATCGGCATCGAGTTCGGCCGGCCCTCCTCGCTGAAGCTCCGCAGCCGATGGACCATGCTCCAGGCGGCCCGCAAGGGGCTCTTCGCCCAGATGGTCGTGGTGCCGCTGCTCCAGAAGCACCGGATCCTCACCCAGGTCTCCGGCGACCACCTGGAAGTGATCAAACTGATCCCGCCGCTGGTCATCGGGGACGCGGAGGTGGACCGTTTCGTGGCGGCGTTCACCTCCGTCATGGAGGAAGCGCACAGCGGCGGCGGACTGATGTGGGACTTCGGCCGGACGCTGGTCAAGCAGGCCGTGGCCAACCGCTGAACCGGCGGCGTTTACCTCTGAGGCAAGTTATTTGCCCCAGAGGAAAGCTCCTGGCCCAATAGAGGCATGAACCCTCCGGACGAAGGGGTGCCGGACGAGCTCCCCGGTGTCGCACCCCGACTGCGCGATCTGCGCCGTGCCCGCGGCCTCACCCTGGAGGCCGCGGCCCAGCGAGCCGGGCTCTCCCCGGCCCATCTCTCCCGGCTGGAGACCGGCCGCAGGCAGCCCTCGCTGCCGATGCTGCTGGGCCTCGCCCGCATCTACGGTACGACGGTCTCCGAGCTGCTCGGCGAGCAGCCGCCCGAACGGGACGCGATCATCCGCGGCGGCGGCTTCGAGGGGGCGGAGGCCGACGGCTGGATGTACCGGCGGGCGGGCGGCTCCGGCCGCGCGATGCAGGCGCTGCGGGTGCGCGTCCCGTACGGGGCCCAGGGTGACCTGGTCCGGGTCCATCCCGGCGAGGAGTGGCTGTACGTCCTGGAGGGCCGGCTGCGGGTCGGGCTCGGCGACACCGTCCACGACCTCGAACCCGGCGACAGCGCCCACTTCGACTCGCTCACCCCGCACCGGATCGCGGCCGTCGACCGCTGCGGCGCGGAACTGCTTTTCGTCCACTCCCTGCTGCAGAGTCCCGCCGCCGAGCTCTGCCTCGGCAGCGGACTGCACTCGCGCTGACCGGCCGTTCCCGCCGGTCCCCGCCCTTCACGCCACCGGCCGCGAGGCCGACAGAGAGGACCGTCATGTCCGATTCCGAGCACTACGACCCGCTGGGCCCCGGACGCCGCGCGAACGAGGACCCGCAGGAGAAGCGGATGCCGCGCGGCGTCATCATCCGGCTCTTCGCCTATCTGGTGGCGGGCCACATCATCGCGGCCTTCCTCTACCTGCTCTTCGTGGTGGCCGGGAGCAAGTGACGGCCCGTTCCGGGGCGGGCCGCCGTCACGGGGGAGAGGTCAGCCTTCGTCGAGCAGCCGCTCGCGCAGCCGCTCCCGGGTCTCGGGGGAGATCCTCAGCCCCTCGGACAGGTAGCGGTCCGTCGTCCCCCAGTTCTCCTCGATGGCCGCGAAGGCCGCCGCGAGATAGGCGGGCCGCGCCCCGAACAGCGGGTCCAGCAGCTCCAGCACCTCGGGCGACATGCCGGCGCCGGACGGGTCGGAGCGCTTCACCTTGTACCGCCGGTGGAGATCGTTGGACTTGAGGTAGTCCTCCTCGATCGCCTCCGGTACGACACCGACCGCGAGCAGGGCGACCGCGATCGAGAGGCCGGCCCGGTCCTTGCCGGCCGCGCAGTGCATCAGCGCCGGGACGCTGTCCTCGGCCAGGGCGTGCAGGACCCGGCTGTGCTCGGCGGTGCGGTCCTCGATCGTCGCGCGGTACATCCGGATCATGCGGTCGACGCCCTTGCTCCCGGAGAGGACCGAGCGCAGCTGCTCGATGTTCCCGCTGCCCACCAGCCGCCAGAACTCCGCGCCATCGGCCGGGTCCGAGAGCGGAATGCTGACATTGCGGACACCGGCCAGCTCGATGTCGTACCCGTCGAGCCGGTGATCGGCGGAGTGGCGGAAGTCGAAGATCGTGTGCAGTCCGAGACCGCCGAGGAAGGCCGCGTCTTCGGCGGTGGCGTGTGCCAGATGGCCGCTGCGGTAGAGCCGGCCGAAGGCGGTGCGCCGCCCGTCCGCGGTGGGGAGCCCGCCCACATCACGGAAGTTGCGGACTCCGGTCAGCACGATCTCTGTCGGCGGGATCTGCGGCACCTGCTGCGTCACGGGGACTCCTCGGTTCTCGGGCGTCGGCGCGGCTCTCCGGCGAGGGCGCTCCCGTGACGATACGACATCGATTCGACGGAAAATCATCACGGTTGCCCCCCGGGGAGCGAGTGCCGGGAGGGCTGGACTGACTCGGCGTCAGGGGCGCCGCTCGCGGCATGTCCGTATTGGCCCATTTCGCAGAACATGCCCCGCTAATGGGGGAGATGGCGTTTCGGGGGTGAGCGGGATCATATCCGTGACGGTCCGTGGTGGGCGCGCCGCCGGGCATTCCCGTTGCCCGTACGGAAATCCAAGATCCGTTGTCCACGGAGTGTGACGGGAAATCCGGAGCGATATCGAATCGATGATTCCGTCGGGCAACCGATGGCTTGTTCCGCCCGTCCTGACCGGTTTACGGTCACCGTCAATCCGGACGGACCGCCTAATCCTGCCGCCGCCCGGAATTCGCACCCACCCACTCACGTGTGGCAGGAGCGGGGGAACCAGGTAAGCCGCCGAGCCGGAGTGATCCGGACCGGCTAGGGGTGAAGTCGCCGCGACGCGACCGGGCATCTCCAGCCCGAACCCGACAGCTCACCTCGCAGGCGCCGGAGAGGAACTTCCCCATGCCCGCAAAGGGTAAGCACCGTCGTCCGAAGTCCGGCCCGATCTCCCGCGGCGTCCTTGCCGCAGGGACCGGCGGCGCCGCACTCGCCCTCCCGCTCATCGGCGCCACCGCCGCGAACGCCGCCGGCCAGGCCGCCCCGGCCGTCAAGCCGGCCGCCGCCTCGGTCGCCGCCGCGCACACCGCTCCGGCCGCCGCCCCCGCCGCGTCGAAGGCCACCCCGAAGACGTACTCCGTGGTCTCCGGCGACTACCTGTCGAAGATCGCCGCCGAGCACCAGCTCAAGGGCGGGTGGGAGAAGCTCTACCAGGACAACCGCTCCACCGTCGGCGACAACCCCAGCCTGATCCACCCGGGCATGAAGCTGACCCTCGGCGCCAAGGGCTCCGCCCCGGCCGAGAAGTCCGCCGCCCCCGAGGCCGCCCCGAAGAAGGCCGAACCGGCCCCGAAGGCCGCGCCGAAGGAAGAAGCCCCGAAGGGCGACACCATCTCCGCCGACGACTCCGAGGGCTCCGGAGCCGCGCGGACCGGCTCCGCCGAGGCCACCGGCTCCGGCTGGTCCGCCCCGCTGGCCAACGCCAACGTCACCACCCAGTACCGCGCTTCCGGCGCCAGCTGGTCCAGCGGCTACCACACCGGCTCGGACTTCCAGGCCGCCACCGGCACCCCCGTCCTCGCCATCGGCCCGGGCACCGTGGTCTCGGCCGGCAACGGCGGCGCCTACGGCAACGAGGTCGTCATCAAGCACGAGGACGGCATGTACTCCCAGTACGCCCACCAGTCCGCGCTGAACGTCTCGGTCGGCCAGACCGTCACCGGCGGCCAGCAGATCGGCCTCTCCGGCTCCACCGGCAACTCCACCGGCCCGCACCTGCACTTCGAGGTCCGCACCGGCCCGGGCTACGGCTCGGACGTCGACCCGATCGCCTACCTGCGCCAGCACGGCGTCTCCCTCTGACCCAGCGGCGACGAGAAGTGTCCGAGGGGCGGTGCGCGGCGGCGCACCGCCCCTCGCTTTATTCCGGCTTTACCGAAAACTGACCGGGTGGTCTATCTCACCATCCGTCAACCCCGTATTACGGTCGCGTAGGTCACATCGGACGATGCAGGATAAGTCCTTGTGGCAGACGATTCGAGAAACAACCAGCAGCACACCATCGGGTCGTACGCGGCGATCGGCGACAGTTTCACCGAGGGCGTCGGCGACCCCGGCCCCGACGGGACCTTCGTCGGCTGGGCGGACCGCTTCGCGGTCCTCCTCGCCGACCGGCTGCCGGCCCCCGACCGGGCCGGCTCCGAGGGCGCCCCGCACGAGGACTCCCCGCACGGGGACTTCCGCTACGCCAATCTCGCCGTACGAGGACGTCTCCTCGACCAGATCGTCGAGGAACAGGTCCCGCGTGCCAAGGAACTGGCCCCCGACCTGGTCAGCTTCTGCGCGGGCGGCAACGACATCATCCGGCCCGGCACCGACCCCGACGATCTCGCCGAGCGCTTCGAGCGAGCCGTCGCCGATCTGAGCAACGCCGTCGGCACGGTCATGGTCACCACCGGCTTCGACACCCGGGGCGTTCCGGTGCTGCGCCACATGCGCGGCAAGATCGCCACGTACAACGTCCATCTGCGGGCCATCGCCGACCGCTACCAGTGCCCCGTGCTGGACCTGTGGTCGCTGCGCTCCGTCCAGGACCGCCGTGCGTGGGACGCCGACCGGCTGCACCTGTCGCCCGAGGGCCACACCCGCGTCGCGCTCCGCGCCGCCCAGGTCCTCGGCCACGACGTGCCCGCCGACCCCGACCAGCCCTGGCCGCCGCAGGCCCAGCGCAGCCCCTTCGACGAGCGGCGCGACAACATCCAGTGGGCCCGCGAATACCTGGTGCCCTGGATCGGCCGACGGCTGCGCGGCGAGTCCTCCGGCGACCACGTCGAGGCCAAGCGCCCTGACCTGCTGCCGCTGTAGGGCCTGTCCCTCAGGGCTCCAGCAGGGGAAGCGCCCGCCGGGGCGGGTTCGGCGCGACGAACCCGCCCGGTGGCGTGCCCGCGCCGGACCCGGCCGGTATCCGCTCCAGGACACCGCCGGCGAACACGTCGTACAGCGGCAGCGACTCCAGATGCACATAGCCGATGTGGCAGTCGCACACGGCGAGAGGACACGCCCGCGGGCCGAGGGCCCGGCGGTAGCTGCCGTCGTAGAGATTGCCCAGCTCCGCCTCGACGAAGTGACAGCGCCGCACCGTGCCGTCCCCGTCCACCGAGACGACCGACTCGCCCGTCCGGCAGGGCAGTCCCGCCGAGCGGTGCGGATCACGGCTGTAGGGGAACAGCGGATCCAGCTCCGTCCACCGCGCCGCCTCCTCGTCGGTGTACGTGTGCCCCTCGGCGGCGTTCACCCAGAGATAGACCTCGTCCGGCAGCTCCGCCCGCAGCCGCCGCGCCTCGTCGAGATGCTCGTCGAACCCGACCACTCCCACGCTGTAGCGGATGCCCTTCGCCGACAGCTCCCGGCATCTGCCCAGAAAACGGTCGTACGGGGTCTGCCCCGGGTGGTACGTGCACCAGAGCGCGATCCGCTCCGGATCGGCGTCCGCCAGCCAGTCGGTGCGGCAGCTCAGGTTCGTCTGGATCGCGACCCGGCCGATGTGCGGCAGGTGCGACAACTCGGTCAGCGCCCGCCGGTACCAGGAGCGCACCAGCCCCTCGCCCCACGGCGTGAACAGCACCGACAGCCGGTCGGCCGTCTGCGCCGCGGCCCAGCCGGTGAACCGCTCCAGTGCCTCCCGGTCCGCCGTGAGCTGCGCACGGCTGTCCCGCCGCTTGGCGAACGGGCAGTAGGGGCAGTCGTAATCGCAGGAGGCGAGCGGTCCCCGGTAGAGAATCGTCAGGTCCACGGCCCGGTCACTTCCTCTCGTACGCGGCCATCGCCGCCCGCACCCCGGGGGAGAACAGCGCGGGCCCCAGCGCGTCGGAATGGGCGAGACCCGACGGCGACAGCCTGAGCAGACCGTCCGGCGCCGACGCGTCCAGCCAGCCCCGGTCCGCGAACTCCGCCAGCTCGGCCGGGAAGTCCTCGCCCGGATCCGTGCCGAACCGGGCCCGGTACTCCGCCACCGGCAGCCCCGCCGCCTGGAGCAGCGACTGCAACAGGTGCCGCCTGCGCGCCTCGTCCACGTCGACATACCGGCCGACCTCGGCCCGGGAGAAGTCCTCGGTGGCGGTGAAACGGTCGATGATCGACCGGATCTCCCGCATGTCCACCGCGTAGTCGAAGGAGTAGTGCAGGGCGGAGGTGTACGAACGGGCACCGCAGCCGAGGCCGATCATGCCGTCGGTCTGGCAGGCGTAGTCGTCCGGGCCGTCCTGCTCGCGCGGGGCGTCGGTCCGCCGGAACATCCGCATCGACACCTGCTCGTAGCCGCGGGCCAGGAGATGGTCCCGCCCCACCGCGTACAGCCGCAGCCGCTGCTCGTCCCAGGCGGCGTCCTCCAGGGCCTGGGCCTCCGGGGCGGTCGCGGCAGGGCCGATGCGGTGCAGACCGGTGAGCGGACGGACGTACAGCGGATAGAGGTACAGCTCCTCCGGCCGCCAGGCCAGCGCCGCGTCGAGCGAGGCGAGCCAGCTGCGCTCGGTCTGCCCGTCGATGCCGTAGATCAGGTCGATGTTCAGCACCGGGATCCGGGCGTCCCGGATCCGGCCGAGCGCCGCCTCCACGTCGGCGCGGCGCTGCGGCCGGACGGCGGCCCGGGCCTCCTCGTCCACGAAGCTCTGCACACCGATGCTGATCCTCGTCGTGCCCCGGTCGGCCAGCACCGAGAGCCGGTCGGCGGTGGCGGTCGACGGCGAGGTCTCCACGGACAGCGGGACCGCGCTCAGGTCGGCGCCCATCCGCTTCTCCGCGATATCGCAGAGCCGCTCCAGCTCCCCGGCGGTGAGGAACGTCGGCGTCCCGCCGCCGAACGCCGCCGCCGCGAACCGCACCGGCTCCTCGTCGCCCAGCGCCTCCCGCACCGCCAGGGCCTGCCGGTCCAGCGCGTCCAGATAACGCGTCGTCAGCTCCTCGGGCGCGCCGATCCGGGTGAAGAGATTGCAGAAGCCGCAGCGGACCTCACAGAACGGTATGTGGAGGTAGAGGGAGAGGGCGTCCTTCGGCTCCGCCGCCCACAGTGACCGCAGGGCCGGGCGGTCCTTGAGCGGCCGGTAGGCCGTCTTGTGCGGATAGGCGTAGACGTAACTCTCGTACGGCCGGACGGCGGGCGGCGCGGTGGTGCTGGTCGTGATCGTCATCGGGCGGCCCCCGGTCCGGGTGTTGCGGGCGGTTCGAGGAAGAAGTGGGCGTAGGGGACGGTCCAGACGGCCGGGTGGCCGAGCCGGTGACCGGTGTAGCCGTCGTCGCCGTAGGCGGTGCCGTGGTCGGAGCAGACGATGGCGAAACACCGGCGGCGGCTGCTCGCGGTGGCGAAGAGCCGGCCGATGTGCCGGTCCACGTACTCCAGGGCCGCCGCGTGCGTGGCCCGGGAGTCGCCCGCTTCACGGGTCGCGCCGGGCAGATGGAACCAGTTCGGCTGGTGCAGGGCGGACACGTTGACGAAGAGGAACAGCCGCTGCTCCCGGGGGAGCGCCGCGACGACCTCCTCCGCCCGCGCCACCTGCTCCTCGAACGAGGTGGGCGAGGCGACGCCGAAGCCGGGCTCCCAGTGGCTCTCCTGGAACATCCCGGGCAGCACCGAACCGAGCGGTCCCTGACGGTTGAAGAATCCGACCCCGCCGATACACACCGTGCGATAGCCCTCGGCGGCCAGCCCCGACACCAGATCCGGGGTGTCGAACACGAACGTGCCGTCCGCCGTCGTCTCACTGCCCGCGAACCGCGCCGCGAACAGCCGCGGGTGCGGTCCGGGGGAGGCGGGCGTCGGCAGGAACCCGGCGAACATCGCCTGGTGCGAGGCGTAGGTGAAGCTGCCCGGGGCGTGCCGCTCCTCCCAGCCGCCGCCGGGCAGGTGCCGGGCGAGGTGGGGGATGCGTCCGGCGGCCGCCAGCTCGACGGCGACATCGTGGCGCAGGGTGTCCAGGGTGACCAGCAGCAGGTCGTGGCTGCCCACGACCTCGCCCATGTCGGGCCGGCCGGATCCGGGGGGCGTGGCGGGGTCAGGAAGCGGTGAGGGCACGGTGGTTCCTTGCTCGGTCCAGTACGGCGGCGACCTGCGCCGCATAGGTGTTCAGGCCCTCGGCGCCGCTGTCCGGCAGACCGGTGAGTCCGGGCAGCAGATCGCCGAAGGCGTTGACCTCGCCGACGGCGAAGCGCCGCCAGCCGGCCGTGGGCAGAAGATCGACGCCCGCACAGAGCGTCCCGGGAAAGCAGGCCGCCGCCCGCTCGCACATCGCCAGCGCCTCGCGCCAGCAGCCGCCCGCCGCCGCCACCGCGCCCCGGACCTCGTCGAGGTCACCGCGCGCGCCGCCCAGATGCAGATTGGTCATGGGGCTCGTGCTCGTCCGCACCACGGCGTGCGTGGCCCGGCCGCCGACCACCACGATCCGCAGGTCCGCGGCCCGCCCCCGCTGGGACGCCTTCGGGAGCCACCGCTCGATGTGCAGCCCGTCCGGGGCCAGCGCGTCCACCACCGCGCCGATCTCCCGCTCCGAGGTGTAGCGCCGGACCCGCAGTGAGTTGAACAGCCGCCCCGACGGGTCCCGTTCGACCGATGTGCTCGCCCGGACCCGGCCGGGACCCGCCGTCTCCACCGCCAGCACCCCGGAGGCGGAGGAGCCGTGCGCCAGCTTCACGAACGCCCGGGGCATCCGGTGCTCGCGCAGCAACTCCCGTACGTCGGACCAGCCCCGCACCGGGGCCCCGGCCGGGCCGGAGGTCGGCGAGGCGGGCACGGGGACCCCCGCCCGGTCGAGCAGTCCGTGGCACAGCCGCTTGTCGAAGAGCACGGCGATGTCGGCGGAGGAGCCCAGCACCTCGGCCCCCGCCGCCGACGCCGCACCGGCCACCGCGTCCACCGCCGCCGTGAAGCGCGCGTACCACCGGGCGGAGCCCTCCACCCGGGTCGGGTCGTCGACCCCGCGAAGCAGCCGGTCCACCTCGGCGTCCTCACCGGGCGAATCGATCCGCACGCTCTCGCCGGGGGTGAACGCCGCATCCCCGCGCAGCACCTGGAGCCAGGGCACGACCCGGGCCGCCGGCAGACCGGCGGACCGCACGGCCTCCTCGAAGAAGGCGACCCGCCGGTTGCCCGGATTGCCGACGACCGCGAACCGCGGCCCCGGGACCTTGCCGTTACTCGCTGACCGCGACATAGCGTTCCGGTTCGTCGTCCTCGTCGTCCGGGTCGGCGTAGTCGTCCTCGGCCTCGCCGCCCTCCACCACGGCCGGGGCGCAGGCGGTCCTGATGCGGTCCAGCACCGGCCCGGTGAGGTAGTGGTGGCGCAGATCGAGGGTGGACAGATGGCTCAGGGGCTGACCGTTGAGCAGGGCCTCGCCACCCGTGTCGCTCAGGGTGCCCATGGACAGCGCCAGGGTCTCCAACTGGGCCACCACGGGAGCCGAACCCACGGCGAGGGCGATCTCGTCCTGGATCTCGCTGTTCTGCAGCCCCAGGTGGCGCAGCCGGGGGAACACACCGCCCGACAGGAGCGGCCGGATGTCGTCGACCGTGGCGTCGCCGCCGTACCACGAACTGCCGAACCACAGGTCCAGCCGTTCCAGCGCGGGCAGCTCGCTCGCGGCGACGGCCCGGACCAGCGCGCCGGGCAGCCCGCCGGACTCGAAGCGCAGCGACTTCAGCGCCGTATGGCGCAGGGGGCGCAGCGCGAGTCCCTCCTGGCCGCAGCCGCGCACACCGAACTCCTCCAGCGACGGCAGCGCTTCGAGCACCGGAGTGATGTCGCACATCCTCAGCCAGGACACCTCGCACTCCTCGCCCACCACATCGGCGAGGAAGAGCCCGCGCAGGGCCGGGAAGCGGTCGGCGTGGGCGACGATCAGCTCCATCACCGGAGCGAACGGCGTGTACTCGTCGTTCCACCAGGGGCCGATGACGAGGGCCCGGACCCGGGTCGTGTCCACCGATTCCAGGAACTGCTCCCACAGCGTGGCGAAGCCGGCGTCCTTGCCGTAGTCGCACTCCAGCCGCCAGGCCACCGAGTCGGCGGCGGGCAGGGCGCCGGACGACGGCGCCGGGGTGTGGACCGGCAGCCCGTGAAAGCGCTCCAGATGCTCGATCCCGAGATACGTCATGGCGCTCACTCCGACACCGCGGTGTAACGGCCCTCGACGCCCCGGTCGCCCCACGGCTCGCACTTCTCCGAGAGGTCGACCCGCACCCCGTGCGGCTCCAGGGCGGAACGGACCCGCTGCTCCATGGCGTCGCTGAGGAAGTGATGGTGGAGGTCGAGGACTTCCAGATGGGTCAGCGGCTGCCCTTCGAGCAGGGCGGCCGCGCCCTCGTCGCCCAGCGTCCCGTTCGACAGGTCGAGCACCCGCAGCCGGGCGACGACCGGAGCCGAGGCGATGGCTGCGGCGATCTCGTTCTGGATCTCGCTGTTGCGCATGCCCAGGTGGTGCAGCCGGGGGAAGCGGGTGCCGGAGAGCAGCGGAGCGAGGTCGGCGACGTCGGTGTTGCCCTCGTAGGCGGAGACCCCGAGCCAGAGGTCCAGCCGCTCCAGCGCGGGCAGTTCGCTGTCCAGCACCCCGCGCACCACCTCCACCGGCAGTCCGCCCGCCTGGATCGTCAGCGACCGCAGCCGCTCGTGCTTCGTCGGCGGGAACACCAGATCCGTGCCGCCGCGCACCCCGAGCTCCGTCAGCGCGGGGAACGCGGCCAGCAGGGCCGTCACGTCCGACTGCTCGATCCAGGTGATCTCGGCCTCCTCCGCCTCCAGATCACCGACGAACACTGCCTCCAGCGAGGTCAGCCGGTCGGCGGCGGCGATCACCAGACCGATCGGAACCGAGGACGTCTCCTCGTACGCCTCGCCCCACTGACCGATGATCAGGGCCCGGACCCCGGCCGGGTCGACCTCGCCCAGGAAGTGGGCGAACTCCTCCTCCCAGGACCGGTCCTCGTCGTCGCCGTACGGATCGACGGAGACACGCCAGGCCACGGCATCTGCGGCGGGCCGGGGGCCCTCGTCGGTCGTGTGCCGGAAGTCGACGGCCGGAAGGCCGCCGAACTCGTGCAGATGCTGCGCACCGTACATGGCCCTGAGCTCCTGATCCTGGGAACGGCTGTTGTCCGCAAGGTCTATCAAGCCGCACTGACAACGCCGCGACCGGGACCCCGGCCACAGCCGTCGCCGGGCGCCGTTGTCAGACCCTGCCCGTAGCGTTTTTCGCAGGGTCGGCACACCGGGTGCCGCGACGAGGGGAGACGTCTGTGTACCGGCAGGGCGACGTACTGATCATGGAGCTGGACGAGTCGGCGGTGCCCGCCCCCTTCCTGGAGGCCCCGGGCGAACTGCGCGACGGGCGGGGACGGCTGGTGCTCGCGCTCGGCGAGGTCACCGGACACGCGCACGCCGTGCAGGGCCCCGGCCGGCTGATCCGGGAAGCGGGCCAGTTCGGGCCGATGCTGCTCCATCTTCCCGAGGGCGGCCGGGTGGTGCACGAGGAGCACGCGGTGATCCCGCTGCCCAAGGGCTGGTTCCGCGTCGTGCGCCAGCGGGAGTACGCGCCGGGCGCGGTCCGCATCGTGGCGGACTGACCCTTCGGCCGTGCCGGAGCCCGCACGGACACCCGGAGCGAACGCAGCAAACGCACCGAACGCAGCAAACGCACCGAACGCAGTAGACACAGCGAACACAGCCTTTCGGAACAGAACGAGCACAGCAGGGGACGGGGACAACCGATGCAGAACGTGAATTCCTGGCGGAGCGTGGCGGCGGCGACCGGCCGTGCGGACCGGACGGCGGCCGAGGCAGGGGTGCGGCGCGCCTACCGCACCGCCGGACTGGCCGAGCCGGACCGGATCATCTGGGCCGCATCGCCCCGGGCCGCCGTCGAGACGGTGGAGAAGCTGACCGACGCCGGACGGTCGGTGCGCGAGGAGGTCCGCACCCGCCCCTGGGCGGACGAACGCCGCCGGATGTACGACGAGCTGGGCCCGGCCGGCTGGTCGGCGCTCTGGTCCGCCACCGGGGCCCAGCTGTGGGAGACCACGGCCGCGCTCGCCGAGCGGATACGGACCGGTGTCGTCGCCGACCTGGCACCCCGGTCCCAGGACGCGGCGGCCGTCCGGCTGGTGCTCCTGGACGCGGTGCTCGGCCAGCACGACGCCGCCTGGCTCGCGGCCTTCGACGGACACGGCGACCGGCTCGCGGGTCTCGCGGAGGTGGCCCGCAACGCCGGCTGGTGGTGGCCCTACGAGCACGCCGTCGTCATCACCGAGCGGCCCGACGTCCTGCACCGCGACGAGGCGGGCCGGCTCGACCACGGGGAGGGGCCGGCACTCGCGTACGGGGACGGGTTCGCCCTGCACGCCTGGCGCGGCATGCCCGTGCCCGCCGCGTTCCTGGAGGAGCTGCCCTCCCTCACCCCCGAGCGGATCCGTGCCGAGGAGAACGCGGAGCTGCGCCGGGTGATGCTGGAGTACTACGGCTACGACCGGTATCTCACCGAGTCGGGTGCCGAGCCCGTCCACCGCGACGAGACGGGCATCCTCTGGCGCATCGCCCTCGACGGCGACGAGGACGTGGTGATGGTCGAGGTGGTCAACTCCACCCCCGAACCGGACGGCACGTGTCGCACCTACTGGCTGCGGGTGCCGCCCGCCACCCGGACGGCGAAGGACGGGGTGGCCTGGACCTTCGGCCTGGAGGGGGCGGCCTACGCACCGGTGCGCCAGACCTGACGGCGGCGGCCGGCCGGCTGCCGTCCGGGTTCGTCCGGGAAACGGGGGAGCGGCGGAGGGATCGGCCGGTCAGCCGTCGGCCGAGGCGTCCGCGACGGCCGCACCGGTCAGATCGGCGAGGTCGACGCCCAGCTCGCGGGCGAGCGCCTCGTCGGTCCACCGCAGCATCGTGGTCCGCGAGAGCGGGCCCGCGTACGAGGTCGTCTGCACCGCCATCCCGTCCAGGAGGGCGGTGAGCCGCCAGGCCGCCGAGAGGGGGTCCTCGCACCGGAACTCTCCGGCGGCGGCACCCTCGTCGATGACCTGGGCCAGCTCCGTCTTCCACTGCTGGTCGAGGTCGCCCGCGACCTCACGGAGGGCCGGGTCGCGCAGCGAGGCGGCCCAGCCCTCGATCCACAGGCGCCAGCCCTTGGCCGTTCCCGTCGGGGCGTACCACCGCACGGCCGCCCGCAGCCGGCGTACGGCGGTGGTGCGGCGGGCCAGCAGTTTGCGCAGGTGGGCGAGATCGGCCTCGGCCGCGTACGCGAACGCCGCCGCGACCAGCTTCTCCTTGGTCGAAAAGTGGTAGAGGACGAGCGCGTTGCTCACACCCAGCACCTGGGCCACATCGGCGATCCGCAGGGACGAGACCCCTCGGATCTCGATCTGCTCGACCGCGGCACGCAGCAGCTCCTCACGCCGCTCCGCCACGTTCAACCGGACTCTTCCCACCGGGACACCCTAACGAATGGGCCAGGTCAGCGGCGGCACGGCGGAGGGCCGGTGACCGGCGGCGACCTGGGAAACGGACGTTCACCAGAAGGACGTGGCGGGGGCCGACGGATGTGACACGACCGGGGGACCTGTGACATGACCGGGGGAGGGGACCGGAACCGGAACCGGAATCCTCCGGCCGGGCCGGACGTTGCATTCTGCATGACGCGAATCGAACCGGATCGGCAAGCGCTGCTCCGCCTCCTCGGAGAGCAGGACGGCGGGGTTCTGGTCACCCTGAAGCAGGACGGACGCCCTCAGCTGTCCAACGTCAATCACGCCTACTACCCCGAGGAGCAGGTGGTCCGCGTCTCGGTCACGGAGGGCCGGGCCAAGACCCGCAACCTGCGGCGCGACCCCCGGGCGAGCTACCACGTCACGAGCGACGACCGGTGGGCCTGGACCGTCGCCGACGCCACCGCCGAGCTGACTTCCCCCGCCGAGACCCCCGACGACGCCACCGTGGAGGCCCTGATCACGCTCTACCGGGACGTCAGGGGCGAGCACCCCGACTGGGACGACTACCGCCGGGCCATGGTCGAGGACCGCAGGGTGCTGCTCACCCTGCGCATCGGCCACGTCTACGGGCAGCCGCGTGGCTGACACCCCCGTCGGCCGGACCGGCTGCCCCGTTCAGCATCTTCTGCTCGCCCTGTCGTACAGGCCGACGATAATGAGACGACACCGACTCCCTCAGGAGATGTTGTGACCGGCGCTGACTACTTGCTTCCGCTCCGCACGAAACTGCGCTCGATGCGTACCGAGTCCTTCGGGGCCGATCCGGCCGGAGCGCGGATGGAGCGCATCCGCCGCTCGCCCCATTTCGTCGACGGAGCCTTCCAGAACCCGGTGGGGGCCCGTATCCGGCCCTCCGGGTCCACCGTCGAGTTCGCCAAGACCTATTTCCAGAGGGAGCAGCGGGCCCTGAGAACGCCGGACGGCGCCGTGCCCGTCCACCCCACCACCCTCGCCGATCTGGCCGCACCGCCCGTCAGCGGGCTGCGGCTGACCTGGATGGGCCATTCCAGCGTGCTGGCGGAGATCGACGGCCGACGCGTCCTGTTCGACCCGGTCTGGGGCGAGCGCTGTTCTCCGTTCCCGTTCGCCGGGCCCAAGCGGCTGCACCCCACCCCGTTGTCGCTGGCCGCGCTCGGACCCGTCGACGTCGTCGTGATCTCCCACGACCACTACGACCACCTCGACCTGCCGACGATCCGTGCCCTGGCCGGCACCGACACGGTCTTCGCCGTGCCGCTCGGTGTCGGAGCCCATCTGGAGCGCTGGGGTGTGCCCGCGGCCCGGATGCACGAGCTCGACTGGAACGAGACCGCGACGGTCGCCGGAATCAGCCTCACCGCCACCCCCGCCCGCCACTTCTGCGGGCGCGGGCTGCGCAACGGACAGCACACCCTCTGGGCGTCCTGGGTCGTCGCGGGCCCGGAGCACCGGATCTACCACAGCGGGGACACCGGCTATTTCCCCGGCTTCCGGGAGATCGGCGCCGAGCACGGTCCCTTCGACGCCACCATGATCCAGATCGGCGCGTACTCGGAGTACTGGCCGGACATCCACATGACCCCCGCCGAAGGCATGCGCGCCCACCTGGACCTCCAGGGCGGCCGCCCGCACGGAGTGCTGCTCCCGATCCACTGGGGCACGTTCAACCTGGCCCCGCACGCCTGGGCGGAGCCGGGCGAGTGGACGAAGGACGCCGGCGACGAGGCGGACCAGCCGGTGGCGTTCCCCCGGCCGGGCGAACCGTTCGAGCCGGCCGGAATCCTGCCCGTGGCACCGTGGTGGCGAGCGCTGTCGCCCGCGCTCGCCCACCCGTGGCGCCTCCCCGAAGAACATCCCGGTGCCGACCGCGGCCCCGCCCCGGCAGCGCGGGGCGACCTCGACCTGGCGGGGGAGCGCTGACCGCCCGCAGGACGTAGCCCTGAGGGCCGCCGCCGGTTCGCCGACGGCGGCCCTCGTGCCCTGGCCGGCTCAGCCCGGCCGGGACCGGCCCTTGGAGCCGATCCGGGGGACCGACTCCGGCCGGGCTCAGCACTCGCCCTCCGCGACGGTGATGGAGAGGCTGACCTCGACACTCGTCATGTCCGGCTCCGGTTGCGGCGGCGACACGCTCAGGCAGAACGTGGTGTCGACGTCCTCCGCCGTGACCTCGAACAGGTCGACGGCGGGATCCGCGTCCTTGTCGTAGGGGTCGTCCGCGTCCTCGACGTGCAGGCCGCCGGTCGAGGGGCCCTCGCCGCTCTTCTCCAGGGCGTCGCGGATCATGCTCCCGTAGCTGCCGGTCCATGGCCCCAGCGTTTGCGGCGTTGCCTCCAGGTCGCGGACGGCGACGTGCACCGCGTCGCGCAATTCGCCCTCGCTCCAGGAGCTACGGGCGCGCAGGGAGTACAGGAAGATGGCGGCGAACAGCAGGGACCCGATGATGAGGCCCATCCCGACCGGGTTCCTCGGGTTGTAGACATAGCGACTTGTTCCCCAGTTCGAGCGGATGAATATCGGCTCGTCGTCATGGCCCTTGCTCATGCCCCGGAGCCTAGTTGCCGCCCGAACGCGCAACGATCGCCGCCCCGTACGCGTCTGACCGGGCATGAATGATCTTCCTGAGCACCCCGCCGGCTCCATCGACGCCGACGAATCCGAGGACGCCGAGGTGCGGCCCGGCCCCCTCTGGCGTCATGCGGTGTGGGTCGCGGCCGTCACCGCCGCCGGTGTGGCGCTGGGATGGGTGGGCGCGCTCTTCCGCATCGGGCCGGAGGAGTTCGGCCTGCCGCCCGCCGCTCCGGGAGCGCTCTGGCCCTATCTGCTCGCCTGGACCGCGATCGGTCTGGCCCTGGCCGCCGTCCTGCGCGTCGTGGCGGCCAAGGTGCCCGTGTACGAACCGGAGAAGGCCGCCATCGGCGTCGTCCTGATCGGGACGAGGCTCTCCCTCGGCTGGCGGCCGGAGCCTCTCGAAGTCGCCGGCCTCGCTGCCGTGGGCCTGCTGCTCGTGGCCGTCTGGTGCGCCGTCGCCCTACGCGGTGCGGCCGTCGTACGGCGGACCGAGGAGGTGGCCCGGGCCCGGGGAACCGCGTAGGACACGCCGACGGCGGGTGCCGGGGGCCGGGCCCGGCGCGCGGGGCACACTGGGGCAGCCCCCGCATCCCCGTACGAGAAGGAGCCTCCCGTGGCACTGACCCGTGAAGAGCGCGAACAGTTCCTCGCCGAACCCCATGTCGCCGCCCTCGCCGTCGCGTCGGGAGACGGTGACCGGGCCCCGCTCAGCGTGCCGATCTGGTACGAGTACGAAGCGGGCGGCGACGTCCGGATCCTCACCGGCCGCACCTCGCGCAAGGCCGAACTGATCGCCGCCGCAGGCCGGTTCACGCTGCTCGTCGACCGGCTGGAGCCGACCGTCCGGTACGTCTCGGTCGAGGGGCCCGTCATCGACACGCGCCCCGCGACGCGCGCCGACCTGGAGCATGTGTCGGCGCGCTACCTCCCGGCCGAGAAGGTCGCCGGTTACGTGGACTTCGCCTGGGAGAACCACGGCGAGCAGGTGGTGATCACCCTGCGCCCCGAACGCTGGGTCAGCTCGGACCTCGGCCAGGTCTGAACCCCGGCCGCGGGTGCGATGGAGCTGCCGGGAAACAAGTCGCGCGGCCCCGGGGCGCGTTGGTGGAATGGGGCGATGGACATCACCGATGCACCGGATCCCCGGGACGGCCGGGGCCGCCGGGATCCCCTGGGCCGCCTGGATCTCCTGGACCCCGTAGGCCGTCTGATCGCCGAGCGTGCCTGCGAGCGGCTGATCGTCGAGTTCGTCCACACGCTCGACCTGGGCGAACCCGGCGACGTGGCCGAGCTGTTCACCCCGGACGGGGTGTGGGAGTGGGCCGCGGGGGACCGGCGGATCGAGGGCCGGGAGGCCTTGCGGGCCTACTTCGCCGGCCGCCCCGCCGACCGGCTCTCGCGCCGCCTGTGCACCAACATCCTGGTGACCCTGACGTCGGTCTCGACGGCGACGGCGAGCACGTACTTCACGACGTACCGCGTGGACGGCCACACCGGCGGCATGCTGCCGCCCCGTCTCCCCGTGCAGGTCGGGCGCTACGAGGACACCCTCCGGGAACACGACGGCCGGTGGCTCCTCACCTCGCGGGAGCTCTTCCTCGACTTCGCCGGGCCCACCGAACGGCTGAGCCCGGTGGACGCCCCCACCGGGTCCTGACACGCGCGCCCGCGCCCACACGCCGGTGCCCGGCAGGCGGACCTGCCGGGCACCGGGCGTCGTACGGAAGGGCCTGCCGGAGGCGTCAGACCGCCGGGGCCGGGTACGTCGGGTACTCCACGCCGGAGACGTGCTGGACGACCCGGATGACCTGGCACGAGTAGCCGAACTCGTTGTCGTACCAGAGGTAGAGGATCGCGTTGTCGCCGTCGACCTTGGTCGCGCCCGCGTCGACGATCGAGGCGTGGCGCGAGCCGATGAAGTCGCTGGAGACCGCGTCGGGCGCGCTGATGAAGTCGATCTGACGCTTGAGCGGCGAGGCCAGCGACACATTGCGGAGGTAGTCGAGGACCTCCTCGCGGGTGGTCTCGCGCTCCAGCCGCAGGCTGAGGATGGCGATCGAGACGTCCGGCACCGGGACGCGGATCGAGCTGCCGGTGATCGGCGCCTTCAGCTCGGGCAGCGCCTTGGCCACGGCCGACGCGGCCCCGGTCTCGGTGATGACCATGTTGAGCGCCGCCGAACGGCCACGGCGGTCGGAGCCGTGGTAGTTGTCCAGCAGGTTCTGGTCGTTGGTGTACGAGTGGACGGTCTCCACGTGCCCGCGCAGGACGCCGTACTCCTCCGCCATCGCCTTCAGCGGCGGGACGATCGCGTTGGTCGTGCAGGACGCGCAGGACAGGATCCGCTCGTCCGGCTTCACGGTGTCGTGGTTGACGCCGTGCACGATGTTCGGGACGTCGCCCTTGCCCGGCGCGGTGAGCACGACCTTGCCGATGCCCGGCTGGAGATGCTTCGAGAGGCCCTCGCGGTCCCGCCACCGGCCGGTGTTGTCGATCAGGATGGCGTCCTTGATGCCGTACGCCGTGTAGTCGACCGTCGTCGGGTCGTCCGAGTAGATGACCTGGATCTCGTTGCCGTTGGCGATGATCTTGTTGGTCGCCTCGTCGACGGTGATCGTGCCCTGGAACTGGCCGTGGATCGAGTCGCGCCGCAGCAGCGAGGCGCGCTTGACGATGTCCTGGCCGGAGCCCTTGCGGACGACGATGGCCCGCAGGCGCAGGCCGTTGCCCGAACCGGCCTTCTCGATCAGCAGGCGGGCGATGAGCCGGCCGATGCGGCCGAAGCCGTAGAGCACCACGTCACGCGAGGCGCGGCGCTCGATCTTGTTGTCGCCCGTCGCCCCGGCGACGGCCTCCGCGGTGAACTCCTCGACGGAGAGGCCGCGGCCGTCGGCCCGGTAGGTGGCGGCCAGCATGCCTATGTCGATCTGGGACGGGCCGAGATCGAGCGTCGTCAGAGCCTTGAGGAAGGGCATCGTCTCGGTGACCGAGAGCTCCTCGCCCGCGATCTGCCGGGCGAAGCGGTGGGTCTTGAGGATGCTGACCACCGACTTGTTCACCAGGGAGCGGCTGTGCAGCAGGACATTGACGTCCTGCTCGCGGTGCAGCTTCCCGATGATCGGGATCATCGACTCCGCGATCTCCTCGCGGTGCATCCAGTTGGTGAACGAGTCGTCATTGACAGTCACAAGTTTATCTTTCGAGCTAGGCGGCGCTCATATGGTAACCGGCCCCCATCGCGCCTCCTCGGGGGGTGCCCTACCTGCGGGTAAACCCAGGGCCAAGGCTCGGCAATCGGGCGCGCGTACGAGGGCTCATACCAGAGTGGGACGGATGGCGGGCAAGTTCGACAACTGCCCGTCGCGCATACGGCATTGACGACTACCGTGTGTGCCCGGTGATCAACGGTGGGCTCATGACGTTCGGGCCTGCCCGACCGATGACCCGCGCCTGACCGACCACCGTAGGGGCCACCGCATGGACGCCGGCACGACCGCCGATCCCCGGTGCCCCCTGTACCGAGGACGCTGATGTCTCAACTTCGCGCACCCGAAGCGCGACCGGACCGCCGTGAGGGCGGGCGGCACGGCCGCCCCGGCACGCGCGGCCACTCGGCCCCGAGCAGGCCGCGCGCCGAGGGGCCTTCCCCCGACGCCCGGATCCGCCCCCAACTGCTGCGGACCGCGCTGCTCCCGGCCGTCGCCGCCGTGCTCAGCGGCGCGGCGGCCGTCATCTTCACCGCCCGCGCCGGAGGGGTCGGCTCCTCGCCCAGCCTCTGGGCGGCGCTCGGCGGATCGGGCGCCCTGGCGGTCGCCGCCGTCGCGGCCGCCTACCTCGGCGCCAACCGCGTGGCGGGCCAGGTGCTCGACCGGGCTCTCGCCCTTCGGCGCGCCAGCGCCCAGGGCCAGGCCGAGCTGCAGCGGGTGGTGGAACAGCTCCGCAACGGGGAGTCCGTTCCCGCGCGGCGGCCCTCGCCGCCCCCCACTCCCGGGGCCGACGCCTTCGACCTGCTCGGACAGGAGATGGCCCGGGCCCAGGAGGCCTCCGTCGCCGCCGTCGTCCAGGCGTCCCAGCTCTTCAGCAGGGCCGGCAACGAACAGAAGGTCGAGGTCTTCGTCAACCTGGCGCGACGGCTGCAATCCCTCGTCCACCGCGAGATCCAGATCCTCGACGAGCTGGAGCACGAGGTCGAGGACCCCGACCTCCTCAAGGGCCTTTTCCACGTCGACCACCTCGCCACCCGGATCCGCCGCCACGCGGAGAACCTCGCCGTCCTCGGCGGGGCCGTCTCCCGGCGCCAGTGGAGCAACCCGGTCACCATGACCGAGGTGCTCCGCTCGGCCATCGCCGAGGTCGAGCAGTACCCCCGGGTCAAGCTGGTCCCGCCGATGGACGGCACCCTGCGCGGCCACGCCGTCGCCGACGTGATCCACCTGCTGGCCGAGCTGGTCGAGAACGCCACGGTCTTCTCCGCCCCCCACACCCAGGTGCTGCTGCGCGTCCAGCAGGTCACCGCCGGGCTCGCCCTGGAGGTGGAGGACCGCGGACTCGGGATGCCGGACCACGAGCAGAAGCGGATGAACGCCCTGCTCTCCGACCCCGACCAGGTCAACGTCGCCCATCTGCTCCAGGACGGCCGGATCGGCCTGTTCGTCGTCTCGGCCCTCGCCCGCCGCCACGGCATCGCCGTCCGCCTCCAGAGCAACATCTACGGCGGTACGCAGGCGGTGCTGGTCCTTCCGCAGTCGCTGCTCGGGACCGATCCCGACGCCCCGCCGTCGCCCGACGCCGTGCCCGTGCCGCCCCCCGGCGCCGTCCACCGCCCGCCCGTCGAAGCCGGGAGCCCCGCCGCCACCGCACCGCGGAACGGCACACCCCGGACCACGGCTCCGGCCCCGACAGCCGGGACCCGGGCACCCGAGGCCCCGGGCTCCGGGGACCAGACCCCCGCACCCCGGGCGGCCACGGCACCGTCGTCGCCCCAGGCGTCCACCGGCGTCCCGCACCGGACGCCCGGGCCCGCACGGAACGCACGCCCCGGGCCGCCATCGGGCGAGGCCCCGCCCCTCCCGCTGCGCGCCGAACACACCGACCGGTCTGCTCCACCCGCCTCCCCGCCCGAGCACGGCGGCCCGCCCGCGGCGGCCGGCGATGAGCGCGAGGACCGGCCGGCTCCGGGGGCCGTCCACGAGCGCGCCCACGCCGCCCCCTCTCCCGCCCGGCCCGAACTGCCCAAACGGACGAACCAGGAAAGCCTCGTACCGCAGCTGCGCGAGGCGCCCGCCCCGCGCGTCGAGGACGAGCACGCCCTGCACGACCCGGGCCTCATGGCCGCCTTCCGGCGCGGCGTCGACCTCGCGGAGGCCCAGACCACCGAGGAGGAGAGCCCCGAGGGCGGATACGGAAACCCCGGCGGCACCACCGGAAGCGGGGCGCAGACCGCGCTCGACGCCCCCCTGGAGTCCCTGTCGCCCCTCCCCGTACGCGGAGCCACCGCACCGCACGACCGGCCGGGGCCGGCCCGGACATCGCGGCCGGACCACGCGCTGCCCGCCGTCGGCCTGCCCGTACCGGACAGCTACCCGCCCGACGCGTACCCGCACGACCCCGCCACGTACCGGCGCGGCAGCCACGCCGAAGACGCCCCCGACCGCGGGACGGGCACGCCCGGAGCGTTCCCGGGCGAGCCCTTCGTGCCGGGCCAGGCCGTCCCGCAACCCCGTAAAGACACCACCTTCAAGGAGTAGACACCATGACGAGCGATATGCCGTCCGGTC
This sequence comes from Streptomyces sindenensis, assembly GCF_014649035.1. Lineage (GTDB taxonomy): Bacteria > Actinomycetota > Actinomycetes > Streptomycetales > Streptomycetaceae > Streptomyces > Streptomyces sindenensis. The sequence continues at coordinate 27,749 of NZ_BMSG01000017.1, read as the reverse complement.
AGGTCTCGGACCTGGACTGGCTGCTGAGCGGGCTGGTCCAGCGTGTTCCCTACACCCGCAGCGCGGTTCTGCTCTCCGCCGACGGGCTGGTGAAATCCGTGCACGGCATGGACCCCGACAGCGCCGACCACATGGCCGCCCTGGCCGCCGGTCTGTACTCGCTGGGCCGCAGCGCCGGGGCCCGGTTCGGTGACAACGGCGACGTCCGGCAGGTGGTCGTCGAACTGGACTCCACGCTCCTGTTCGTCTCCACCGCCGGATCCGGCACCTGCCTCGCCGTCCTCGCCGGACGCGAGGCGGACGCCGCGGTGCTCGGCTACGAGATGGCGATGCTGGTCAAGAGCGTCCGCCCCTACCTGACGACCCCGCTGCGGCAGCCGGCCGGCGCGCCGTTCACCCCGGGGATCTGAGGATGCCGGCCCCGCAGGACGGGCCCCTGCTCGACGACGCGGCCGGCCGGCTGATCCGCCCGTACACGATCAGCAACGGCCGGACCCGGCCGTCCACCGCGTTCGACCTGCTCTCCCTGATCATGGCCACGGGCATCGAGCCGGACATCCCGCTCGGCCCGGAACACACCATCGCCCTCGGCATGTGCGAAGGGCCGATGTCCGTCGCCGAGATCGCCGCACACCTCCGGCTGCCCGCGGTCGTCGCCAAGGTCATCCTCTCCGACCTGGTCGCCTGCGGAGCGGTCACCGCGCACGCTCCCGCTTTCCACGACATGCCCACCGACCGATCCCTGCTGGAGGCAGTGCTCGATGGTTTACGACGACAGCTCTGACCGCACCGGAACCGCCGAGTTCTTTCCCGTGGCCCTCAAGGTTCTGGTCGCCGGAGGATTCGGCGTCGGCAAGACGACGTTCGTGGGCGCGGTCAGCGAGATCGCCCCGCTGTCCACCGAGGAGTTGCTGACCCAGAGCAGCGTGGGGACGGACAGCCTGGAAGGGGTCGAGTCCAAGACGGCCACCACCGTCGCCATGGACTTCGGCCGGATCACCCTCTCCGAGCAGCATGTCCTCTATCTGTTCGGCACACCGGGCCAGGAGCGCTTCTGGTTCATGTGGGACGAACTCTCCCAGGGCGCGCTCGGGGCGGTCGTGCTGGCTGACACCCGGCGCCTCGCCGAATGCTTCGGCGCGGTGGACTTCTTCGAACGGCGCGGCATCGGATTCATCGTCGCCGTCAACGAGTTCGACGGCGCCTACCGCTACGAGCCGGACGAGATCCGTGCCGCGCTCGACCTCGGCCCCGAGGTGCCCGTCGTCCTGTGCGACGCCCGGATCGCCAGCTCCGGCACGGGCGCCCTCGTCACCCTGGTCCAGCACCTCATCAACGCCACCTCGGCGCCCGCCCCACTCCAGACCTTCGGAGCCCACCCGTGACATCCTTCGCCACCGGCCGGATGCTCCTCACGCCCACCGACCGGCACGGCCCCGCCCGCGCCAAGCGGCTGCGCAAACTGGACCTCGGCGAACGCCCCGACGCCTCCTACGACAACTTCGACGCCTTCGCCGACAAGGTGGCCGAAGTCACCGCCACGCCCTTCTCGATGGTCAACTTCATCGACGAGAACCGGCAGTTCTTCGCCGGACTGCACACCCCTGCGGGCAACCGCGGTGGCCAGGACCTCGGTTCGGCCGCGGCCCGAAGCAACCGCAGCAGCCGCTATCTGGCCCGCGACCACGGCTACTGCCCGCACGTCCTCGTCCGGCGCAAGGCCCTCGTCCTCGACGACGTATGCGACTACCCGCGCTTCGCGGGCAATCCGGTGGTGGACGACATAGGCATCCGCTCCTACCTCGGGGCGCCGCTGATCGACCGCACCGGCATCGCGCTGGGCACCGTCTGTGCCGTCGACACCGTGCCACGCCCCTGGGGGCGGGCCGGCCTCGACACCATCAAGTCGCTGGCCCATGAACTCGTCCGCCAGATCGACGACCGGGAGGACCACCGCACGGTCTGACCCCGGGCGCCCCGGCGGCGCGACGCGGGCGATCAACTCCCGGGCGGCGCACCGGTACTGCCGCGCAGGACCACGCTCCCCTCGATCCGCAGCACCCGGGAGCGCCCCGCCCGCGACGGCGTCCGCAGGGCGAGGGCGATCACCTGCTCACCCATCTCCGTGAGCGGCAGCGCCACCGTGGTCAGCGGCGGCGACACCTCCCGTACGACGGGGATGTCGTCGAACCCCGCGAGCGACATGTCCTCGGGGACGCGTACCCCGGCCTCCCGCAGCGCGGCCAGCGCGCCGACCGCCATCACATCGGTCACCGCGAACACACAGGTCGGCCGTGCGTCCCCGGCGGCCAGCAGCTGCCGTGCCGCCGCGTGCCCGCCCTCCCGGGTGAACGCGCCCCGCACCACCCGGCCCAGGGTGATGCCCGCTGCGGCGAGCCCCTCGCGGAACCCCGCCAACCGGTCGGCCACCGTGGTCAGTTCGGGCGGCCCGCTGAGCACCGCGAAGTCCCGGTGCCCCAGCTCCACCAGCGAGGCCGCGAGCGCCGCCGCCCCGGCCCGGTTCTCCGGCTGGACGGTGTCCACCCGCATGGACCGGTGCCGGCTGACCACCGCGACCCGGCCGCCCGCCCGGACGTAGGGCTCCAACTCGGCGTCCATCGCCCGCTCCCAGGCCCGGTCCTGGAAGCCGGAGCCGATCAGCAGGATCGCCCGCGCCCGCTGGGCCCGCAGCATCGAGACGTAGGCGATCTCCCGCGACGGCTCCCGGAAGGTGGAGGCCAGCATCACCAGCAGGTCCTGCTCGGCCGCCGCGCGCATCACCCCGCTCGCGATGCCCGCGAAGTACGGGTCGCCCACGTCGTGGCAGATCACCCCCACCGTACGGTTGCCCTCGGCGCTGGCGAGGGCCTGGGCGTGGGCGTTGGGGATGTAGCCGAGGAGATCGGCCGCCGCGCGCACCCGGCCGCGCAGATCGTCGCGGACCCGGGTCGTGCCGTTGAGGGCCCGGGAGGCGGTGGCGAGCGAGACGCCGGCCTCGCGCGCCACCGCGTCGAGCGTCACATGGGCGGCGGGCGCCCGTCGGCGCGTATCGGGGTGGAGCGGTGTTTCCCGTTCACTCAACTCGACCCCCAGGGGTGCGGTGGTGGCAGGGCCCCGAAACTTCGGGACGACCTCTTGACCGTGCGCGGGAGCAGTCATTAGCGTGGCGGCACCTTACCAGAAAGCGCTTTCTGAAAGCGCCTTCATGGTCCGGACGGCAGCATCGCAGCATTGCACAGCTCTTCACAACTGGCCCCTAAGTTCAGGGAGTTCACCGTGAGTCAGAGCGCGCTCAGCAAGCGCCCCGCCGATGCGGCGGGGGTCGCCCGCAGGGCCGGTCCCACGACCGGGGAGCGGCTCGTCCGCGCGGCGGAACAGAGCTGGCGGCCGCTCGCCCTGCTGCTGGCCGCCCTGGTGGTCTGGTGGGTGATCGCGGCCGCCGAGCTGATCGAGGCCTATCTCGTGCCGTCGCCCGGTGCGACGCTCGACGTCCTGACCTCCAAGGCCGGGTACCTCTGGCAGCACACCTGGGTGACGACGTACGAGACGCTCCTCGGCTTCGCCATCGCGGTCGTCGTCGGGGTGCTGGCCGCGGTCGTGATGGTCCACTCCTCGACGGTCGAGCGCACGCTCTACCCGATTCTGCTCTTCGCCCAGGTCGTGCCGAAGATCGCCATCGCCCCGCTCTTCGTGGTGTGGCTCGGGTTCGGCATCGCGCCCAAGATCCTCATCGCCGTGCTGATCGCCTTCTTCCCGGTGGTGATCTCGATGGTCACCGGGCTCAAGGCCGTCGACCCGGAGATGCTCCAACTGTCCGCCACCATGGGGGCGAAGCCCTGGCAGACCTTCGTGAAGATCCGCTTCCCGGCCTCCCTGCCGCATCTGTTCTCCGGGCTCAAGGTGGCCGTCACCCTCGCGGTGACCGGCGCGGTCGTCGGCGAGTTCGTCGGGGCCAACGAAGGGCTCGGCTACGTCATCCTCCAGGCCAACGGCAACCTCGACACACCGATGCTCTTCGCGGGGCTGCTGGTGATGTCGCTGATCGGCGTCGTGCTGTTCGTCGTCGTCGAGATCGCCGAGAAGCTGCTCCTGCCGTGGCACGCCAGCCGCCGGGACACCTCGGCCACCACCACGTTCTGACCCACGCACCGACCTCCTCGTGAGAAGGGCCAGCCCATGCATGCGCGCAGACTCCTGATCGGTGTCGTCCCCCTCGTCCTGGTGGCCACCGCCTGCGGCGGCGAGGACGCCTCGACGAGCACCAGTGACTCCGGCAAGAAGCTGGACAGGGTCACGCTGACGCTCAACTGGTATCCGTACGGCGAACACGCGCCGTTCTACTACGGCAAGCAGCAGAAGATCTTCGAGAAGCACGGCATCGACCTGGACATCCGGGCGGGCCAGGGCTCCCAGAAGACCGTCCAGGCGACGGCCGCAGGGCAGAGTGACTTCGGCTGGGCCGACACCCCGGCCCTGCTCGCGGGCGTGGACCAGGGCGTCAAGGTGAAGAGCCTCGGCGTCTTCCTCCAGACCACCCCGGCCTCCGTGCAGTCCTTCGACGCCAAGGGCATCGAGGGGCCCGCCGACCTGAAGGGGCGGACCATCGCCGGGACGGCGGGGGACGCGCTGTCCAAGACCTTCCCGATCTTCCTGAAGAAGAACGGCATCGGGGATTCCGATGTCACCGTCCAGAACACCGACCCGGCCGGCAAGATCGCCGCGGTGATCTCCGGAAAGACCGACGGCCTCCTCGGGTACGCCAGCGATCAGGGTCCGACCATGCAGGACAAGGCCAAGAAGCCGGTCTCCTACCTCCGCTTCTCCGAGCACGGCCTGAACTTCTACTCCAACGGGCTGCTGGCCGGTCAGAAGATCCTGAGCTCCAGGCCGGAGGTGGCGGAGCGCATGGTGAAGGCGGTCAGCGAGGCCTGGGCGGCCGCCGCGAAGGCGCCCGAGCCGGCGGTTGCGGCCATGGAGGGCGCCTCCGAGCAACTGCCGCCGCAGACCGTGCTGTCCGAGCAGTTCGCGACGACGCTGACCCTGCTCCACACGGCGGCGACCGAAGGCAAGGCGCCAGGCGTCAACACCGAGGCGGACTGGCAGCAGACCATCGACGTGTTCGCCGAGGCGGGCATGGTCACCCAGCCGAAGGCCGTCGGTGAGTACTGGGACACGAAGACGGCTCTGAAGGGATGACGATGCCGAAGCAGCAGACGACACCGCGCTCCCCGGCCGCAGGGGCGGGCCCGGCGGCCGGGGTCCGGCTCGCGGACGTGGCGGTCCGGTTCCGGAGCAGGAAGCGCGATGTCACCGCGCTCAGCGATGTCTCGCTGGACGTGACGCCGGGGGAGTTCGTCGCCATCGTCGGACCGTCCGGGTGCGGCAAGTCCACCCTCCTCAAACTGGTGGCCGGTCTGCTCACCGCCTCCTCGGGGGACGTCCTGCTCGGCGGCGAGCGCGTCACCGGCCCCCGGCACGACATCGGTTACGTCTTCCAGCGCGCGGCCCTGCTGGAGTGGCGCTCGGCGCTGCGCAACATCCTGCTCCAGGCCGAGATCCGCCGCATGGAAACGGCCGTGGCGCGCGCCCGGGCCGACGAGCTGATCCGGATGACCGGACTGGGCGGATTCGAGGACGCCTACCCGCACGAGCTCTCCGGCGGGATGCAGCAACGCGTCGCGCTCTGCCGGGCGTTGCTGCACGAACCGCCGGTCCTGCTGATGGACGAGCCCTTCGGCGCGCTGGACGCCCTCACCCGCGAGCAGATGAACACCGAGCTGAACCGCATCTGGCGCACCACCGGAACCACCGTCCTGCTGGTCACCCACTCGATCTCGGAGGCGGTCTACCTGGCCGACCGGGTGGTGGTGATGAGCCCGCGCCCCGGCACCGTCACGGAGATCATCGAGGTGGGCCTGCCCGCCGAGCGCGACTACGGCGAGACGCTGGGCCGACCGGAGTTCCGGGCGGCGGCGGCACACATCCGCGATCTGTTGGGGGCGGTGTCCGCACACGACTGAGGGCGACACGGTGGAGGGCCGCCCGCCGGCCGCCCCGCCGGTCTGCCGGGTCCCGGGCGCCCCGGGGCGGATGCCGCCGGGGCGCCACGGACGGGGGTCAGACCCCGAATGCGGCGGGGTACCGAATGGTGCCGGTGGGGACCGGGCGGGTGTCGTCCAGAGCCATGGCCATCATGGCCTCGTCGGGTACGTCGAACGGTGCGCGGATGCCGAAGCGCGAGGCGGGGGTGAAGCCGAACCGCGGGTAGTACTCGGGGTGCCCGAGGACGAGGACGAGGTTCTCGCCCAGGGAGCGGGCGGCGTCCAGAGCGGCACGGATGGCGGCGGAGCCGGCACCGGTGCGCTGGGCGGAGGGCCGTACCGCGCAGGGGGCCAGGGCGAGGGCCGGCGCGCCGTCGACGTGGCAACGGGTGAGCAGCGCATGCCCGGTGAGGGTGCCGTCGGAGCCCTCGGTGACCATGGACAGTCCGTCGATCCATGCCTTCGGATCGGCGCGCAGTGCGTCGACGATGTCGGCTTCTCCCGAGGTGGGGAAGGCGGCGAGGTTGATGTCGCGGATGGCGGCGATGTCGGACGTCGTTTCGGGGCGGGCGGTCCAGGTGGTCATGGGGATCCGTTCTCGGGGGTGTGAGGAACGAGGCCGTGGGGCTGGGGCTGGGCTGGCGGTGGGCGGCGAAGTCGTGGTCGCCGCCGTGCTCGTGCCGCACGGCGGTCTCTGTCCGGAGCGTGGCGAGGGCCCGAGACATGCGGGCCGGCGCTGTTCCGGCATGCCTCAGGATGCCGGAACAGCGCCGGTCCGCTCGGCCGATTCGCCGGCACCGCGTTCGGCCCGCGTGATCCGAGACGGAATCGGTCCGGTACCGCGCTGAGGTGGCAGGCGTGCGAGCACGCCTCGTCCCAGGCGTCATCAGTGAGGGCGACCGTCAGGTCAGACCGGGGCCCGGGACGTGAGGACGGTCCGGCGGGTACTGCACACGGCAGCGGTCTCCACGCCAGTCATCAACTCACCCCCACTTCTGGTCCGCAACAGACCCGGTTGTCTCTGCTCGCCCAACGCCAGCACGGGGAGTTCCGACGCTCCGGGGCTCGACAGCACGGTCGAGGCGGCACCAGCCGCTCCTCGCCCTCGTCGGCGGATCGACCAGGGATGGCCATTCGTGTAAAGGGGTCTAACAAAAGTTATTGCGATCACCGCTCTCGAAAGTTATGGTCTCTAACAGAAGTGAGTCTCTATAGCTGATCTGCTTCCGCTTCACCGTCGCCTCCGCCCTGAAGGACCCGCCATGACCACTGCCCAGCCCCTCCACACCGTCCTCGGCTCCGGACCCGCCGGTACCGCCCTCGCCCGCGAACTCGTCCGCCGGGGCCACCCCGTCCGGCTGGTCGACCGGTCGGGGAGCGGCCCCGCGCTCGAAGGCGTCGAGCGGTACGCCGCCGATGTCGCCACCCCCGAAGGCGCCCGCGCCGCCGTGGCCGGGGCCGCCGTCGTCCACCACTGCGTCAATGTCGGCTACCACCTCCAGGTGGAGGTCATGCCGAAGATCCAGGAGGCGGTCCTCGGCGCCGCCGAGGCGGAGGGCGCACGGCTCGTCGTGCTCGACACGCTCTACCCGTACGGGGAGACGCACGGCGCGGTGATGACCGAGGGCACCCCGTGGAACACCACCACCCGCAAGGGCCGGATGCGGGCCGAACTGGACGCCCGCTATCTCGCCGCCCACCGCGAGGGCCGGCTCCCCGTCGTCCTCGGGCGCTCCGCCGACTTCGTCGGGCCCGGGGTCCTCAACTCCACGCTCGGCGGAGCCGTCTTCCCCGCCGCGCTCACGGGGCAGCCCGTGCCCGCGCTCGGCGACATCGACCTGCCGCACAGCTACACCTACATCGAGGACGTCGCGGCCGGGCTCGCCACCCTCGGCGAAAACCCGGACGCCGACGGCCGCGTCTGGCACCTGCCCACCGCACCGGCCCGCACCACCCGGGAGATCCTCACGCTCGTCGAACAGCGCACGGGCCGGACCGTCGACCTCACCGTCGTCGCCGAACCCCGCCCCTTCGGCCCGTTCGACGAGACCTTCATGGCGGAGTACGCCGAGATGTTCTACCAGCACACCGAACCGCAGATCCTCGACTCGTCCGCCATCGAGAAGGCCTACGGACTCACCCCCACCCCACTGGAGACGGCACTGGACGCCACCCTCGCCTGGTACGGGGAGTTCCTCGCCGCCCGCCGCTGAGACGCGCGGTCCGGCCCCGGGCGCCGTACCGCACACCCGGGGCCGGACCGCAGACACGACAGCTCAGTAGCGCAGCCGGGACAGATACCGGTAACTGGCCCGCGCCGAGGCGAACGGATCGGCCGGGGCGTCGTGCTCCACCAGCCACTGCCTCACACCGCCCTGCCGCGCGGTGTCGAACATCGCCGGGAAGTCCAGAATCCCCGAACCGACGTCCGCGAAGTCCCCGTTCGCCGCCATGTCCTTCACATGGAGGGCGGGGAAGCGCCCCCGGTGCCGGACGAACAGTTCGCCCGGATCGGACGAGCCGCCGTCGGCCGCCCAGTACAGGTCCAGCTCGAAGCCGACCAGCTCCGGATCGGTCTCCTTCAGCAGGATGTCGTACAGGCTGACGCCGTCCACCACCTGATGGTCGCTGCCGTGATTGTGGTAGAGCAGTTTCAGCCCGGACTCCCGGGCGGCCAGACCCGCCCGGTTGAACTGCCGTGCCACCTCACGGTATCCGTCCGGCGAGTGCAGCGAACCGGGCAGGCTCGGCACCACGATCCACTGGCCGCCGAGGGTGTGCACGTCCTGAAGTGCCTGCGGAAGACGGGTGCCGGTGACGATGTCGTAGCCGACGTGCTCCAGCACCGCCTTCAGCCGGGTCCGGTCGAGCATCTGCCGTATGGCGGTGGGGGAGTGGCCGTGCCGGCCGCTCACGCCGACCGTCGCGTACCCGATGTCCGCCAGCTGCTCCAGCGTCCCCGCGAAGTCCGCCGCCAGCGCGCTCCGCATGGTGTACAGATGCATGCCGATCCCCGACGGCGGGATCCGGCGGCAGCCCCGCCCGGCCGTCGCGGCGGCGGGGGCCGCGCCGAGGCCGACGGCGGCCACCGCCCCCACCGCCGTACCGAGGAAGGCTCTTCGGGCTCCGTTCGCGTGCTGCGTTGCCACGGGACTCCTCACTTCGCGTCGATTCACTTCACGCCGATGGGGACGGCGCCGGTGGTCGTGTCGCCCTTGTCGTCGGTGACCGTCAGACGCGCGGTGTAGGCGCCCTTGCGGTCGTAGGTGTGCGTCGCCGTGGGCCCCTCGGTGCCGGACGGCTTCACGTTGTCGCCGAAGTCCCAGTGGTACGAGGCGATGGTGCGACCGGCGGCGGGCTTGACCGTGCTGCTCAGCGACACGGCCAGGGGAGCGGTGCCGGATGCCGGTGCGGCCTCGGGCGCCACCGTCGTCCCTCCCTTCTTCTCCACGCCCGGACCGTTGAAGTGCAGCCAGTCGACCGAGAGCAGATCCGCCTTGCCGGGAGCCCAGTCCGGGTTGGTGAAGACCGCGTACAGCGTGGTCGAGCCGCCCGGATTCTTCAGCCTCGTCGTCGGCGAGATCAGCTTGTCGTAGCCGCCGGTGTGGGGGATCTTCACCGAACCCAGCAGCTCCCCGGTGGGGGAGCCGGCCCGGAACTCCACCGTGCCGCCGAGCCCGCCGGAGGACGCGCCGACCGTCACCGAGTCGACCTTCTTCAGATGCACCGGGTCGAAGCTGACCCAGTCGCCGTGCTCGATCTCGATCAGCCGCTTCCCGCCGGACGCTTCGGCGCGACTCCCGGTGTCCGCACCCCCGTTGGCGCCGCCGGTCGCCGTGCGGTGCTCGGCCTCACGGAAGGAGGTACGCAGGGTCAGTGCGGTGGAGCCGGTCAGTGCCGGGGCGTCCGGGGCGCCCTTGTCCTCGTACTGGGCGGTGATCCCGTAGTAGAGGTTCTGTCCCGGGCCGTGGCTGTCGCCCGCGTCCGTGACGATCTCTCCGGTGCAGCCGGTGTAGTTGTCCAGCGGATGCAGATGGGTGTCATGGCCGAGCTGTGACTGCACCACGACCCGTGAGCAGTCGATCGGCCCGCTCTCGTTGTCCTCCGCGTCGGTCACCTTCACCGTGAAGGGGATCGTGTCACCGAAGCTGAACATGCCTCCGTCCGGCGGCTGTTGGATGGTCACCTCGGGCCGGGTGTTGCCCACCGTGATGTCCCGCACCGCGAGCGCCGTCAGCTCGCCGGGGCCGGCCACGGTGAGCCGTGCGGTGTGCAGCCCCTTCGCGGTGTACGTGTGCGAGGGGTCGGCCTCGGTCGAGTCCGTGGTGCCGTCGCCGTCGAAGTCCCAGGCATAGGTGACCGGTTGGTCGCCGGGCAGGCCCGAACCCTCGCTGGAGAACTTCACGGTCAGCGGGTCCGGTCCGCTGTCGCGGTCGACGGAGATCTTGGCGTCGGGCAGTCGGCCGTCACCGACGTAGTCGATCCGGTAGATCCCCGCTCCCTCGTTGCTGCCTCCCCGTCCCGTACCGCTGCCGAGGCCGAAGTCGATGACGTACAACGCCCCGTCGGGACCGAAGTCCGCGTCGAAGGGCTGGTTCCACTCCATGTCCTCGAAGATGCCGTTGATCGACTGGAGGTCGCCCGCCTTCACCGGGCCGAACCGGGGATCGGTGAAGGTCTGGTCCTCGCTCTGGTACGAGAACGTCTTGAACCAGCGGCGGGTCAGCTCGTAGTTGAGCGCCTTGCCCTCGAAGTACTCCGGGAACTTCGTGCGGTAGGTGTTGTCCGGGTCGTAGTCGTAGACCGGGCCGGCCGTCGGGCCGCCGCCCCCGGCGCCCACCTCCGGGAACTCGGCCCACGCGGAGTAGGCGTACCAGACCGTGGCGGGCCGGGCGGCCGGCAGCTCCCGCAGCCCGGTGTTGTTCGGCGAGTCGTTGACCAGCGCCCCACAGTCGAACTTCGGGCCGGACGTCTTCGTCGCGAAGTCGTAGTCGTTGAAAGGGGTGTTGTCGCCGACGCAGTAAGGCCAGCCGAAGTTGCCCGCCTCGGTGATACGGGTGTACTCGACCGTGCCCTCGGGCCCCCGGTCGGCCTTCGCCTCACGGGCGTCGGGGCCGTAGTCGGCGACCATCAGCGCCCCGCTGACCGGATCGGTGGTGATCCGGAACGGGTTGCGCATGCCCATCGCGTAGATCTCGGGCCGCGTCTTCTCCGTACCCGGGGCGAAGAGATTCCCCTCGGGGACGGAGTACGTCCCGTCGTCCTCGGGCGTGATCCGCAGGATCTTGCCCCGCAGGTCGTTGGTGTTGCCCGCGGTCATCTGCGCGTCCCAGGCGCGGCGGCCCTCGCCCTCGTCGATCGGCGTGAAGCCGTCCGAGGCGAACGGGTCGGTGTTGTCGCCGGTCGCCGCGTAGGGGTTGCCGTCCTTGTCGAAGGCGAGCGAGCCCGCCATGTGCGAGTTGGCCCGCCCCTCGCCGCGCAGCGTCGGCACGGTCAGCAGCCGTTTCTCGGAGGCAGGGTCGACGGTGTCGCCGTCAGCGGTGAAGCGGGACAGGTTCAGCCGCTTCTCGACCTTGTCGGAGTAGAGCAGATACAGCCAGTTGTTCTCGGCGAAGCCCGGGTCGAGGGTCAGCCCCAGCAGGCCGTCCGACTGGCTGGTCATCTCCGGGGTGTACGCGAAGTCCAGGGCCGTGGAGACCTTCATCGTCTCCTGGTCGATCACCTTCAGCTTGCCGGTCCGCTGGGCGAAGAACACCCGGCGGTCGGGGGCGACGGCCAGCTCGAACGGGTCCGCCAGATCGCTCGTGGCCAGCGGGGTCCGCTGGAACGAACCGGTGCGCGTCGCGGTACAGTCGCCCTCCGCCGCACCGGCCGCCCACTGGATCCCGCCGAGCAGGTGCTGGACGAACGCCTCCTCCTCGAAGGCGGCCTTGTCGTGCCCGCCCGCCGTGAACCAGGACCGGCCCCCGTCGTATTTCTGGCACCAGGAGAACGGGTGGTCGACGCCCTCGTCGAGCCCGTCGATGCCGTCGCGCACCTTGATCTGGGCGAGGGTGTGCACCGTGGACGTGGGGTTGGTGCGCCAGTTGTACCACTCCTCCTGACGCTCCCAGAGGTCGGGAAGGTGCCGGGTGGAGGGGTGCGCGTGGTCGAGGACCTTGATCCGGCCGGTCTGCGGGGCGGGGTGCTGGTCGAAGATCGCGCCGACCAGGCCCTCGTACCACTCCCAGTCGCGCTCGCTGGCGGACGCCGAGTGCAGCCCGACCCAGCCGCCGCCCGCCCGGATGTACCGCTGAAGCGCGGCCCGCTCCTCGGCGTTCAGCAAGTCACTCGTCTCCGGTGTGGAGTTGGTGTTGTTGAAGACGACCGCCTGGAAGCGGCCGAGGTCGGTGTCGTTGAAGACCGAGGAGTTGGCGGTGGCCTCCACCGCGAAGCCGTGCTCGGTTCCGAGCTTCTCGATGGCCGCGACGCCCGCCGGGATCGAGGGGTGGTCGGAGTTGGTGACCTCGGAGTAGACGAGCACCCGGTACGCGTCGGCCGCCTGCGCGCCGGTCGGCGACGCCGCCAGCAGGGCGAGGACCAGCGCCAGGAGCGAGGTGACGGCGATGAGGGGGGACGGGCCGCCGGGGGATCGGCCGACGCGGCCGGCCCGGCGTAACGAACGGCGTCTCATGGGGCGCTCCCTGTGCGGTAGAAGCCGACTGCGGGGGATAGAAAGCGCTTTCTGAACGCCGTTCAGAGTAGGTTCAGCTCTTCGACGCGGTCAATGGGTCTGCAGGGCCTACTGCGCAGGGCGGGGCGGTGGGAGAGGGCGCGATGCGGGGCGGGGCGGTCGGAGGGGGTGCGATGCCGGGCTGGGTGCGGGGGCGGGTGCGGGTGCGGGGGCGTGGTCGTGGGGTTGCGGGCGCGGCGCACGGGGTCCGGAGGCGCGTTCTCGGGCGTCGGGTGCGGCGCCGGTCGCGGGTGGATGTCGGTACCGGGCGCTACGGTCGAATCCCGGCAGCGCACCGCCGGGCCCTCGAAACGGAGGCCGGTATGACCGCTGACGCCACGATCACCGCCGCCGACGTCCGCTCGGCCGCGCTCTCCCTGCCCGACACCACCGAGAAGCTCGCCTGGGGGCAGCCCACCTTCCGGGTGGCGGGCAAGGTCTTCGCCTCGCTCGGTGACGACGAGACGTCGATGGGCGTGAAGTGCCCCCGGGAGGACCGTGCCGAGCTGATCGCCGCCGAGCCGGAGAAATTCTTCATCCGTGAGGGGCACGACGACCACTACGCGTGGATGCGCGTCCGGCTGGCGGCGCTGGAGGACGCGGACGAGCTGGCCGCCATCCTCGCCGACTCCTGGCGGCAGGTCGCCCCGCGTCGGCTGGCGGCGGCGCATCCGGAGCCGACCGCCCCGGCGCCGGACGCGCCGGGGGAGGGGGACGGCTGAGCGCGGCGGCAGCCCGTCCGGGCCCCCGGGGTGTTCCCGGATCAGCGGCGCAGGAATCCGGTGATCCGCTCCCGCAGGCCCCGAGGGTCCAGGCCGTGGGCCGTGAGGTGCTCCTCCATCTGCCCGTAGCGGCGCAACTCGGCGCGGCCCACGCCCAGCCCGAGCACCCGGTGGGGCAGATCGATGAGCGCCTCGCCCGCCGCGGCGGTGGAGGTGCCCGCGAGGTACGGCTCCACGATCACCACGTCCGCGTCCGTGGCCGCACCGGCGGCCCGCCGCACCCCCGCCGCGTCGAAGGGCCGCACCGTCGTCGCGTACAGCACGGTGACGTCCAGCCCCTCGGTGGCGGCGAGGACGTTGTCGAGCATCGGGCCGACGGCGATCACGGTCCCGCCCTTCCCCTCACGCACCACGGAGAACCCGGAACCGCCGCCGACCGGTCGCGCCTCCCGGTTCTCCTGGAGCGAGAGGCGTACGTACACCCGGTCGTCGCCGCCCACGGCCTCCCGCAGAAGGGCCTCGGCCTCGTCGGGATGGCCCGGCACGTGCACCGTCCAGCCGTCCAGTGTGTCGAGGAGGGCGACGTCGCCGGGTGCCATATGGGTGAAGCCCCCGGCGGGCCAGTCGTACGAGCCGGCGGCGCTCACCAGGATGCCGCCGACATCCTGGTGCCCGAAGTCCAGCTTGACCTGTTCGAAGGGGCGCTCGACCAGGAAGCTGGCGAAGGTGTGCACGATGGGCCGCATCCCGGTCAGTGCCAGGCCGGCACCGGCTCCGACCAGCAGCTGTTCCCGGATGCCGACGTTGATCACCCGGTCCGGGTGGGTGCGCCGGGCCGGAGCGAAGCCGTCGGCGCTGATGTCGGCGAGCACGACGGCCAGCCGTGGCTCCTCGTCCAGGAGCTGCGAGGCGGTGCTGATGAATCGGTCACGCATGGTGTCCATGAGGGGTCCCTCCCCGGTTTCGGTCTGCTGCGGTCAGTTCTTGGGTTCGACGCGGGCGACGACGGCCAGCGGCCTGCCCGGGTGGGGCGTCGTGAACGCCTCGTAGAGGGCCTCGTGGTCGCGGCCGTCCACGGTCACCGCGTCCCATCCGGCGGACGCGAAGCGGGAAGCGATCCCGCCGGGCCAGCCGTGGGTGGCGGAGGCGTTGTCGATCACGAGGGTGTGGAGCTGTTCGAGCCCGGCAGGGCCCGCGTGGGCGATGGCCTCGTGGTTGCTGCCCTCGTCCAGCTCCGCGTCGCCGATCAGGACCCAGACCCGGGGATCGGTGAGGCCCTGGGCGCGCAGCCCCAGCACCGTCCCGACGGCGAGCGGCAGCCCGTGTCCCAGGGACCCGCTGCCGATCTCCGCCCCCGGCACCAGCACCCGGTCGGGGTGGTGGCCGAGCGGCGAGTCGTACGACCCGAAGCCGGGCAGCAGCGCCCGGTCGAAGAAGCCGTGGGCGGCGAGGACGGCGTAGTAGGCCATCGGCCCGTGCCCCTTGGAGAGCAGGAAGCGGTCGCGCCCCGGATCGTCGACCGTGTCCGGTGTGACCCGGAGCACCCGGTCGTACAGGACCCACAGGGCGTCCAGCGTGGAGTGGGCGGCGGGTGCGTGCTTCTCCGCCCCGGTCATCAGGGCGATCAGGCGGGGGAGATCCCGGAAGGCGGGTGCGGGCGAGGGCGCGGGCGTGGGTGCGGCCAGGCGGCCGGCGGCCGGTGCGGCAGTGGTGTTCGTCATGGCCCCGAGCGTTCAACATCAACCATGGTTGAGGTCAAGCGTGGAATGGTGTTGGTGACCACCTGCCGGAGTGCGGTATTGTTCTCATGCGCGTTCGGCCAGGGGGAAAGCCCAGGTCAGGCGGGCAACGGGACGTGGCGCAGCTTGGTAGCGCACTTGACTGGGGGTCAAGGGGTCGCAGGTTCAAATCCTGTCGTCCCGACTGGAGACAGTCGTAGATCAGGGCCGGTTTCGGAGCAATCCGAAACCGGCCCTGATCATTTTGTGACCGGTTGGGGCTGGTCAGGGCCAGTCGGGGTGCCCGTCGGCGCGCGGTGACCGCCCATGGGGGGCAGCTCACCGAGCAGCGACGTCGCCCACGGCGTTCTCGGATGCGCCGGGGCCTTGCGGAGCTGCCCTGGTTGCCCTGGCTGCTCGGCCGTGACATCGCACGCCTCACCCGCGCCGTGCGCGCCCGCCGCGACCGGGCCGGATCGGACGGGCGCTCCGGACCCGCCCCGAAGGCTGCTGGGCAACGGCGATCATGCCGAACAGAACGCGGTGTCCGTCGCGGACATGACCGCATTCGCGCTCTTCTCCGCGTCGCCGAAGGTTCCGGGAAGCGCGGTGACCGCCACGCCGACGGAGCGGCCGTCGTCCGTGGCGCCGCCCCGGGTCTCGTAGCCGTCGATGTCGCCGCCGTGCCCCCAGTACACGCCGCCGCAGCTCAGCGGGATGCTCACGACGCCGAGTCCGTAGCGCCACCCGGGCATGAGCGGCGCGTCGACCGTCTTGCGCATCTCGGCCAGTTGCTCGGGTGCGAGGAGCTTTCCGTCGAGGAGGAGGCGGGCGAATGTGGCGAGGTCGCTCGGCGTGGAGATCATCTGGCCGGCGGCTCCGCCCCACGAGGGGTCCATCCGGGTGGCGTCGATGACCTTGCCGTTCTCCAGGCTGCTGAGCGCGTAGCCGCGGGCGTGGGGCCTGGGGAGGGTCTGGTCGCCGGGCTGCGGCCATGAGGTGTGGCGCAGCCCCGCCTTCCGGATCACGCGCTCGGTGATCTGCTCCTGCACGGGCCGCTCGGTGACCTTCTCGATCAGCATGCCCGCGAGGAGGTAATTGGTGTTGCTGTACTTCCACTTGGCGCCCGGTGCGAATTCCGCCGGGTGGGCCAGAGCCGCGGCGAGCAGATCGTGCGGATGGAAGAACTTGTGCTGGATCCTCGCGAAGTTCTCCAGGCCGATGTGCTCGGTGTAGTTGGGAAGTCCGCTGGTGTGCTGGAGCAGCTGCCGTACGGTGATCTTCCTGCCGTCGATGCCCTCGCCCCGTACCAGTTCGGGCAGGTACGTCTCGATGGGCTCGTCCAGCGCGACCTTGCCCTCGCCCACCAGTTGCAGGACCACGATCGCGGTGAACGTCTTGGTGTTGCTGCCCGCCCGCACGTATCCGTCGCGGGGGACCTTGGCCTGTTCGCCGAGCCGCGCGGACCCGGAGACGAGCGAGGAGGTGCGGCCGTCCTTGCGTACCCACGCGAGGGCGGCGGGGAACTTGTCCTCGCTCACCAAAGCGTCGAGGCTCTTCTGAAGGGCCATGTCCTTGCCGCCCCGCCCTGGCGTGCTCTCGGGAGGATGCGCCACGGCGGAAACGGTGGTGGCGGATGCCATCAGGCCTGCCGCCGCTATGACCAACAGGCACGTGCGCAGCTTCGACGTCGTCTTCGGTGTCATCAGCACTCCCCGATATGAGTTCCGGCACGGGAAATCCTGCCGGGGACCACAGGGAAGATCAGTAGCGCCGACCCCCGGATACGGGCTGGGGCGGCCCCCACCGCACAGGTGCACCTGAGGACACCTCACCGTCCCGCCCCTGCCTCCGTTCTCCGTCCGTGCGGACCGACGCCTATGATCACCAGCCCGGAAAATGATCGGGAGGAGGCGGGTCAACTGCCGGCCGTCGTACTCGTCCACGGCTTGTACCACCGCCCCGGGCACTTCGAGGCGGTGGCGCATCGCCTGCGGTCCTCGGGCGTCGAAGCCGTCGTCCCCGAACTCCATCGAGGCTCGCTGGCGGCCGACACGCAGGTGGTCCAGGCCGCCGTCGACGCGCTGCCCGAACCACCGCTGCTGCTCGGGCACTCCTACGGCGGATCCGTGATCACCGGAGTGCGCGGAGCACGCCACCTGGTCTATCTGGCGGCCTTCGTCCTGGACGCCGGGGAGAGCGCGGCCGCTCTGGGCGGGGCGTCCGCGGAACTCCGGGACGCGATCAGGTCCGAGCCCGACGGATCGACCAGCCTGCGCCCCGACCGGGCCGCCGACGTCCTCTACCACGACTGTCCCGCACCACTCGCCGCCCGGGCGGTCGGACTGCTCCGCCCCCAAGCCCCCGGCTGCGGACGCGGAGTTCCGCGGCACCACAGCTGGAAGGGCACCCCCTCCACGTACGTCGTCTGCGGCCGGGACCGGGCCATCGACCCCGCTCTGCAACGGACGATGGCCTCACGCTGCACCGAGGTGCGCGAGTGGGGGACCGGCCACTCCCCGTTCGTCGGGCACCCCGAACTCGTCGTGGGATTCCTGCGGGAACTGCTCGTACCGGGTTACCGCCCGTAGTTCGCCACGAGCCCGTGGGGCAGAGTGGGCGCATGGCCACCCCATACGCGACCATGCCGTTCCACCTGGAGACCGAGCGTCTGATCCTCCGGCCGTGGGCCGAGTCCGACGCCGCCGCGTTCTGCGACCTCCTCGCCGAACGCGGCAACGGGAAACCCCCGGTGGAGCGCATCCGGACATCCATCACGGAGTTTCTCGCCGCGACGGAGGCCACGGGGATCGCGCTGCTGCCCGTTCAGCGCCGGGAGGAAGCCGATTTCATCGGCTACTGCGGACTGATCATCGGCCGCACCACGTTGGAGGAGCCCGAGATCGCCTACGAGCTGTTCCGGCACGCGCACGGGCGCGGTTACGCCACCGAGGCGGCCGGCGCCGTACTGGAAGCCGCCGCGGCGACCGGGCGCAAGCGGCTCTGGTCGACCGTCGGCACGTGGAACACCCCGTCGCTCCGGGTACTGGAGAAGCTCGGATTCCACCGGGATCGCGTCTCCACGGAGGAGAACGGCGAAGTGGCGTGGCTCACACGCTCGTTGCCGTGAGGCGACGTGACACGTGCCCGGCGTACCGCCGGGGTTAACCGATGCGTCACGGCCCCTTCCGTTCTGTTCGATTCTCTTGGAGCATCCTGTTCGCTTCTGTTCCCCACACCTCAATCCGTTGCCCACACTCCAAGAGGCCCCTCACTCATGGCAGATATGAATCGGCGCCGCTTCTTCCAGATAGCCGGTGCGACGGCGGGTTTCGCCGCGCTGTCGGGCAGTATCGACCGTGCTGCCGCCATCCCCGCCCACCGAGCCTCCGGGACGATCAAGGATGTCGAGCACATCGTCGTCCTGATGCAGGAGAACCGTTCCTTCGACCACTACTTCGGCGCGCTGAAGGGCGTCCGGGGATTCGGCGACCCGCGGCCCGTGACGCTGCCGAGCGGGAAGTCCGTCTGGCACCAGGCCGATGCGGCGGGGAAGGAGACCCTGCCGTTCCACCCGACCGCCGACGACCTGGGGATGCAGTTCCTCCAGGGCCTCAACCACGACTGGGCGGGCGGCCACCAGGCGTACAACGACGGGCGGTACGACCGCTGGATCCCGGCCAAGACGCCGACGACCATGGCCTACCTGACCCGGGACGACATCCCCTTCCACTACGCGCTCGCCGACCGCTTCACCATCTGCGACGCCTACCACTGCTCGTTCATCGGGGCCACCGACCCCAACCGCTACTACCTCTGGTCCGGTCACACCGGCAACGACGGGGCGGGCGGCGGCCCGGTGCTCGGGAACGAGGAGCAGGGGTACGGCTGGCGGACGTACCCCGAGCGGCTGGAGGAGGCGGGGGTCTCCTGGAAGATCTACCAGGACATCGGTGACGGGCTGGACGCCGCGGGCCGCTGGGGGTGGATCGACGACGCCTACCGGGGCAACTACGGCTGCAATTCGCTCCTCTACTTCCACGACTACCGGAACGCCGAGCCCGGCGACCCGCTGTACGACAAGGCGCGCACCGGCACCGACGTTTCGGCCGGCGGCGGCTACTTCGACGGGATCGCCGCCGACGTCAAGAACGGGAAGCTGCCGCAGATCTCCTGGGTGGCCGCCCCCGAGGCCTTCAGCGAGCACTCCAACTTCCCGTCCAACTACGGTGCCTGGTACATCGCCCGCCTCCTGGACGCGCTGACGTCCGACCCCGAGGTATGGAGCCGGACCGCCCTGTTCATCACCTACGACGAGAACGACGGCTTCTTCGACCACGTCGTACCGCCCTACCCGCCGACCTCCGCCAGCCAGGGCCTGTCCACGGCCGACACCTCCACCGAGGTCTACGCGGGCGGCTCCTCGTACGGCCCCGGCGTCTACGGGCTCGGGCCGCGCGTCCCGATGCTGGTCGTCTCGCCCTGGAGCACCGGCGGTTACGTCTGCTCCGAGACCTTCGACCACACCTCGGTGCTGCGCTTCATGGAGCAGCGCTTCGGGGTGCGCGAGCCGAACATCTCACCCTGGCGGCGTGCCGTCTGCGGCGATCTGACCTCCGCCTTCGACTTCGCCCGTACCGAGCCCGCCCCCGGCGACCTGCCGGACACCGCCGCCTACGAGCCGCCGGACCGCGAACGGCACCCTGACTACCGGCCCACCCCGCCCGCCGTCGGCTCGATGCCGAAGCAGGAACCGGGCAGCCGCCCCACCCGGCCGCTGCCCTACGCCCCGTACGTCGACAGCGCCGTCGACCCGGGGACCGGAAAGATCGCGCTGACCTTCAGCCCGGGGACGGCGGCCGGCGCGCAGTTCTACGTCACCTCCGGCAACCGCACCGACGCCCCGTGGACGTACACCGCCGAGGCGGGCAGGACGATCACGGACGCCTGGAACTCCGCGTACTCCGGTGGCACCCACGACCTCACCGTCCACGGCCCGAACGGTTTCCTCCGTACGTTCAGGAGCCCGGGTTCGACCGTCGGCCCCGAGGTCACCGCCCGGCACAACGAAGGGAGCGGCGACCTCGACCTGACCGTCACCAACCCCGGCGACACGGAGGCCCGGCTCACTCTTGGCGGCGCCGCCGCCTACGGGGGAACCGAGCAGACGGTCATCGTCCGGGCCGGTGCCACGGTGTCGCGCACGATCGACCTGCGGGCGGGCAGGCGCTGGTACGACGTGTCCGTCACGGCCGAGGGGGACCCCGTCTTCCTGCGCCGCTTCGCCGGTCATGTCGAGACGGGGGCCACCGGGGTCAGCGACCCCGCCACGGTCACCGGCTGAGAACGGGAACAGCGGGCCCCGGACCGGGAGCGGTCCGGGGCCCGCCGTCGTCCGTCTTGAGCGGCGCGGGGTGGTGCGGTGTCCGGGTCAGACCTCGCCGCCGGTGCCTCCGCCGCCGACGGACGCGGCCTTGATCCCGCCCGTGATCTCGTCCAGGACGGACAACTTCGGCGCGTCCTTGTTGATGTCGAACCCGGACCGGACCACGACGAGCATGTTCTTGGAGACGGGGGAGGGGAACACCAGCGATTCCACGTAACCGTCGTCGCCCTTCTCCGTCACCACCTTCCAGCGCACGACGTACCCCTTGCCGCCCGCCACCGTGACGGCCTCGGACTTCAGCTCCTCGTGCGAGGTGATCTTCCCGTAGCTCTTGCCGCCGTAGGATTCCGTGGCGTTGACGGTGATGTCCTTCTTCGCCGCCTCCTCCGGGGTTTCCGCGCTCAGCTTCAGAGCAGCCGCCGGGGCCGAGAACACGCCGCCGCGGACACAGGTCTGGGCGGTGTCGCCGGGGCACGCGTGCTCACCGGTCGTCAGCCCGGCGCCGACCGCCCCGGAGGTTCCCTTCCACCCCTCGGGCACCGGCAGGCTGACCCCGCCGGCCAGGTCCGTGGCGAAGCCCGGTTCGGTCGGCGGGAGCTGCTGCCCCGGGCCCTGACCTCCGCCGTTCTCCCCGTCGTTGCCCCCGCCGCCCCGGCCGCCGTCCTTGTCCCCGCCGTCCGGTGCGCCCGGCAGATCGGGTGCGGCGGACGGCGAGGAGGCCGCGGCGTCCGGCCGGCCGCCGCCACGGTCCTCGCCCAGGAGGTGCATGCCGCCCGCGATGGCGGCCAGCACCACCGCGCCGACCGTCACACCGACGCCGATGCGGATCCCGCGACGGCGTGCCGCGCCGGGCGACGCGCGGACATGGCCGGTCCACTGCGCTCCGTCCCACCAGCGTTCCTGAGCGGGGCCTTTGCCTGAGTGCCCGGGGTCTGGATGCCAGCCGGGCGGGGTCATCTGGGTCACGGGGGAACCATATGCGGATCGGGTGAGAATCACATGAACCGACCGGGTGCGCTCGTCCGGTCCCGGTCAGGGTTCGATCAGCCCGGCCCTGATCGCGTGGCGGATGAGCCCCAGACGGCCCCTGAGGCCGAGCTTCTGAAGCAGGGTGGCGCGGTGCCGCTCCACCGTCCTGACGCTGATGACGAGCGCCTCGGCGATCTCCTTCGACGAGTGGACCTCGGCGACCAGTTCATGCACTCACCTCCGCACGCATGTACGGTCCGATGTGAGGTCCGACCACATCGCCGGGTGACATAGGCTGCATGTCCGGATCCGGCCGAGCCAGGGAGTGACGGATGCCCGTCGAATGGCAGCCCGTGCAGCAGTCGCGTACCCACGAACTCGTGCTCCGCAGCATCGAGGAACGGGTGTTCGCCGGCGAGCTCCGGGCCGGTGACCGGCTGCCGCCCGAACGGGAGCTGGCTCCGGTGCTCGGCGTCAGCCGCTCCGCGCTGCGCGAGGCGCTGCGGGTGCTGGAGACCATCGGCGTCCTCGTGGCGCAGCCCGGCCGGGGGCCCGACGCCGGGGCCCGGATCGTCCGCAACCCCGACGACGCCCTGGGCCGGCTGCTCCGCCTGCACTTCGCCCTCGGCAGCTACAGCCTCCACGACGTTCTGGAGGCCCGGGTGGTCCTGGAGCGGTCCAGCTTCGAAGGGGCCGCCTGCCACGCCCCGATCGAGGACCTCGACGAGGCGGCGGAGCTGGTGGCCGGGATGGCGGAACCGGGGATCGGAGTGAGCGCCTTCAACGATCTGGACACCCGCTTCCATGTGCTCATCGCCCGCAGCTCCGGCAACGCCCTGACGTCCACGCTGACCTCTGCCGTACGAGAGTCCGTCCGGCCGCTGATCCTCCGCGCCCTGGAAGCCGTCGAGGACTGGCCGGCCACCGCCCGCGCTCTCAACGCCGAGCACCGGACGCTCCTCACTCTGGTACGGGAGGGGAGCGGCCCGGAGGCCGCGGACCTGGTGGAGTGGCATATCCGCGGCCTGCACGGGACCTTGGTGGACGGCCCCGTCGGACCCGTCGGACCCAGCAGCTCCTGAAGGCTGGGCGCGGGTCCCGCCCCAGGCCGACTCCGGCCACGCCACGCGTCGCCGGTCGTTCCCTTCAGCAGCCCGCGCCGAGTATGGTCCGACCATAGAAACCTTAATCGCGAGCGGAACCCGACCGGGGAGGCCCCATGCGCATCGGACTCTTCGCCACCTGTCTGGGAGACACGCTCTTCCCCGACGCGGTGAAGGCAACCGCGATCCTGCTCACGCGCCTGGGCCACGAGGTGGTGTTCCCGCCGGGCCAGACCTGCTGCGGGCAGATGCACATCAACACCGGCTACCAGCGTGAACCCGTGCCCCTGGTACGTAACTTCGCGGACGCGTTCGGGGACGCCTCGATCGAGGCGGTCGTGATGCCGTCGGGCTCGTGCGCCGGTTCCGTCCGGCACCAGCACCCGATCGTCGCCGAACGCTACGGGGAGCCCGCGCTCCGCGCCGGGGTGGACGCCGTCGCCGCGAAGACGTACGAGCTCTCCGAACTCCTCGTGGACGTCCTCGGTGTCACCCGGGTCGGCGCGTACTTTCCGCACCGGGTGACGTACCACCCCACCTGTCACTCCCTGCGGATGCTCCGCGTCGGTGACAAACCGCTCCGACTTCTGCGCGAGGTCGAGGGCATCGACCTCGTCGAGCTGCCCGGGGCGGACTCCTGCTGCGGCTTCGGCGGCACTTTCGCGCTGAAGAACGCCGAGACGTCCACCGCGATGCTCCACGACAAGTCGGACAACATCACGGCCACCGGGGCTGACGTGTGCACCGCCGGGGACTCCTCCTGCCTGATGCACATCGGCGGCGGCCTCTCCCGGATCCGGTCCCGCACCCGCACCCTGCACCTCGCCCGGATCCTCGCCGCGACCCGCACCACCCCCGACGTCCTGACGGAGGCCTCCGTATGAGCACGTTCCTCGGCATGCCCGCCCCGCCGCCCCGCTCCCCGTACGGCACCGGTAACCTCCGCGGCGACCGGGCCTTCCCCCGCGCCGCCCGCGACGAACTGGGCAACGACCAGCTCCGCCGCAATCTCGGCCGCGCCACCGGGACCATCCGCGCCAAACGCCTGAACGTCACCGGCGAACTGCCCGACTGGGAAGCCCTGCGCGACGCCGGCTCCGCCATCAAGACCGACGCCATGAACCGGCTGCCCGAACTGCTCGAACAACTGGAGCGCAGGGTCACCGAGCGCGGCGGCACCGTCCACTGGGCGCGCGACGCCGCCGAGGCCAACACGATCGTCGCCCGCCTCGTGAGGGCCACCGGCAGCGACGAGGTCATCAAGGTCAAGTCGATGGCGACCCAGGAGACCGGACTCAACGAGTATCTGGAGTCCGTCGGCATCACCCCGTACGAGACCGACCTCGCCGAACTCATCGTCCAGCTCGCCGACGACAAGCCCTCACACATCCTGGTGCCCGCCATCCACCGCAACCGGGACGAGATCCGACAGATCTTCCTCGACCGGATCCCGGGCGTCGACCCGGAACTGGACAACGTCCCCGCCCACCTCGCCGCCGCCGCGCGCAGCTACCTCCGCGAGAAGTTCCTGACCACGAAGGTCGCCGTCTCCGGCGCCAACTTCGGCATCGCCGAGACCGGCACGCTGGCCGTCGTCGAGTCCGAGGGCAACGGCCGCATGTGCCTGACCCTGCCCAACACCCTCATCACCGTCATGGGCATCGAGAAGGTCCTCCCGCGCTACCAGGACCTGGAGGTCTTCTTCCAGCTCCTGCCCCGCTCCTCGACGGGGGAGCGGATGAACCCCTACACCTCCCTGTGGACCGGAGTGACACCCGGCGACGGACCCCAGCACTTCCACCTGGTCCTCCTCGACAACGGGCGCACCGCCGCCCTCGCCGATGTGATCGGACGGGCTGCCCTCAACTGCATCCGCTGCTCCGCCTGCCTCAACGTCTGCCCGGTGTACGAGCGGACCGGCGGCCACGCCTACGGATCGACCTACCCCGGCCCCATCGGCGCCGTCCTCACCCCGCAACTGGCCGGCATGCACGCGGCGAAGGACGACCCCAACAGCTCCCTGCCGTACGCCTCCAGCCTCTGCGGAGCCTGCTTCGACGCCTGCCCTGTCAAGATCGACATTCCCTCGCTGCTGGTGGAGCTGCGCCACCAGCACACCGAACAGACCGGCCTCACACCGGAGAAGCTGGCGATGAAGGCGGCTGCCGCCGTGATGCGCCGCCCGTCCCTGTACGCCGCCGCGCAGAAGGCGTCCGCGCTCGGCCGGGTCGTCGCGGGGCGCGACGGGACCATCTCACGGCTGCCCCCGCCGCTCAGCGGCTGGAGCGACAGCCGCGACACCGCGGCCCCGCCTCGCGAGACCTTCCGCTCCTGGTTCGCCTCCGAGGAGGGCCGGGCCACCCTGCGAGCGGCGGCCACCGACCCGAACAGCGAGCAGAAAGGCGAGGAGACGGCATGAGCAGTGCCCGCGACACCGTCCTGGGCCGGATCCGCGACGCCCTGGCGCTGGCCCCGACGCCCCCCGTCGTCGTCCCGCGCGCCTACCGCACCGGTCGTGCCCTGCCCGACGACGAGCGCCTCGCCCTGTTCACCGAACGGCTCCTCGACTACAAGGCACGGGTGCACCCCTGTACGGCGGACCGCACCGCCGAGGTCGTCGGCGAGGTCCTGCGGGAGCACGGCGCGCGTCGCATCGGCGTGCCGGCCGGGCTGGACGCGCGCTGGCTCGCCGGGTACGAGGGCGAGGTGCGGCAGGACCACGCCGACGTCCCGCCCGCCCGACTCGACGCGCTGGACGCGGTGGTCACGGGATCGGCCGCCGCGTGCGCCGAGACCGGCACGATCTTCCTGGACGGTTCGCCCGACCAGGGCCGCCGGGCGCTCTCCCTCGTTCCCGATCTGCACGTGTGCGTCGTCGACCTCTCCACCGTCGAGGCGGGCGTGCCGGAGGCGGTGGCACGCCTGGTGCCCGAACGGCCGACGACGCTGATCAGCGGACCGTCCGCCACCTCCGACATCGAGCTGGAGCGGGTGGAGGGCGTCCACGGTCCCCGCACGCTGGTGGTGGTGATCCGCACGGACGCGTAAAAGCCGGGGAGCCCCTACCCGTGATCGACCGTCACCGTTGCCGTCACTGTTGCCGTTGCCGTTGCCGTTGCCGTTGCCGTTGCCGCGCCAGGGCCGAAGGCGATACGTGTCCGCGCCCCGTCCTCCGCCCAGCGCACGATGACCGTGTCACCGGCCACCTCCACCCGGTCCACCACCCCGTCCAGCAGGGCGGCCTCCGGAGCGGCGGTGAGGGAGGCGAGGGCGACCAGAACCGCCGTGCCGGTCACCTCGGCGCCGAGCCGAGGCACGGTCGCCCAGCGTGCGAACGCCGTGCCCTGCGGTGCCCGTACCTCCTCGGGCGCTTCCCACCCGTGCACTCCCCGCAGCAGTGAACGCACCGGCCCGTCCGGGTCGGTCGCCCAGCCCGTCAGCTCGGCCCGCGCCCCGTCCGGCGCGCCCAGCACCCGGTGCACCCGCAGTTCATGGCGGCCCCGCGCCACGGTCACGCTCTCCACGCGCAGCCCGGGGACCGTGGACGGCCCCGCCGGGAACACCGGCAGATGCCAGGAGGCCGCCCAGCCCCAGCCGTCGCCGTGCCCGGACCCCAGCGGACGGATACGCCGCCGGGCGCTGCGCGCGCCGCCGACGATCACCGACAGATGGTTGTCGGCCGTGTTCTCCGCCGAGGTAGGACCGGTCACGGTGGAGTACGCGAGGCGCGCGTAGTGCGGGTCGTCGTCGGCCGCCGACTCGCCCTCGTCCGGGCGGACATGGTCGCTGCCGTGGTTGTGCAGCCGCACCACGCCGTCCGCCCCCGTCGACTGCACCAGAAAGCCCGCCGCCGGAACGGACAACACCCGGTCGGGACCCTCGCTCGGACCCGCCTCCTCCGGAGACGCCCACAAAGGATGCCCGTCCGGGGCCAGGAGAGCCACGAACGCCTTCGACGCCCAATAGGGCGACGCGGGACCGGAGTAGCTCTGCAGCGTCGCCGCGTGCGGACCGTGCCAGCCGAGAGTCAGCAGCCCGTCGCTCCCGACGGCGCCACGCTCCAGGAAGTACCGCAGCGACCCGCTGACCACGCGCCGGGAGACCCCCGGGGCGAGCGGCGTGTGCCCGGTCACCGCGCCCAGACCCACCCCCGCGCTCGCCGCGAAACGGTAGGTCAGCGAACGCCCGAAGTGCAGCGGGGCCCCGTCGCCGCCGAACATCAGCGAGAAGCTCTCCAGGTGCTCGCGCAGCCGCGCCCCGTGGCGCGCCGACTCCCTTTCGTCGCCCGCCAGATGGGCGTCCAGCAGCGGATACAGGTGCAGCGCCCAGCCGTTGTAGTGGTCGAAGGCCCGCCCGTCCCCGTCGGCGTACCAGCCGTCGCCCCGGTACCAGCGCTCCAGCAGCTCCGACGCCCGCTCCCGGGCCCGCGCCGTCTCCGCGTCACCCCGGCCCACCGACTCCAGGAACCCGGCGACGGTGTAGGGGAAGAGGTACCAGTTGTTCCCCGCCGGAACATGCCGCAGCGCACCCCGCAGCCACTGCTCCGCCCGGTCCTGTACGTCGGATGGCAGCCGGTCCCAGAGCCAGGGCCGGGTGAGCCGCAGGCCGAGGGCCACGGAAGCGGACTCCACCATGGGCTGCCCCTGCACATGGTGGTCGAGGATCAGCGGCCAGGACTCCGCGTCGTCCCGGCCCGGCGTCCGCGTTCCGGCGTCGAGCCCGTCCGCGTACCGCTCCAGCAGACCGTTCGGGTCCTTGCCACCCGCCCCCGCGACCCGGAACCCGGCCGCCAGGAACGTACGCGCGTACCCCTCCAGACCGTCGCTGCGGACCCCCGAGTGCGACGGGGGCCCCGGCAGGTCGAGCCGGGCACCGCCAGGAGTGGCCCACTTCCAGGCGGCCTCCAGCAGGCCGTCGGCGGCCGCCTCCCAGTGGGCACGCGTGTATCCGGTGTACGAGCTCGACGTGCGGTCTTCAGGAGGGAGTCCGAAAAGGTCACCAGCAGAGGCGTTCATGCGTGAAGCCTGATCGACCCATTAAGAAGTCATCTCAATTGGCCCGATAGGCTGTGGCCTGTGGCGAGGATCGTTGAGCGGCT
>NZ_BMSG01000016.1 GCF_014649035.1 Streptomyces sindenensis | reverse complement strand
CCGACGCCTCACCGAAGACCTCAACCGCGAGTGATCAACGGCTTACCCAACACTTTCTCAGACGACGCAGCATCGTCCCTCCTTCTGGTCGGCGAGTCGGCTCGCCTTCTCGTCAGTAGATCGTCGCGGAACTCGATCACACCGAGCGCGTACAGCACATCGAGCCCGAGGACGAACCACTGGAAAGAGACCGGAGAGTGGTGGCCAAGCCGGACACGTTCGGCGCGGAATCTCGACCAGGTCTGGGTAACGGTCACCGGCATGTCGAGGACCCGCAGGATCTGCGCACCTACGGCGAGCAGGGAGCGGTCCGGGGAGATCCCCTTCGTCGGAGTGATCACGCGGCGCTCCGGTCCGCCGCGCTCGGAATCCAGCCGTCGGGTGGCACGTCGAAGACGTCGCACCGCTGGAAGGAGTGAGCGATGACAATCCATGCGCAATACATCGAGTTCAGGCTCGGTGCGGCGTTTCCGAGAATGTACTCCTGCAGTGCGGCCCATAGCTTGTCCTGGTCGTCGGTATCGGCCCGGACCTGGTCGTAGTACACCCGGAACCCCTGGGCGACCCGGTCTGCCTCGTCCGGTGCGCCGAGCCCGGCGTAGTATCCCTCGACGATATGGCTGTGCCCGATCCCCTGGATCAGCGCGCCGCGGACGTCACCGGAAAGACCGTTCCACTCGATCTTGTACTTGTTGACTTCAGGGAGGGCCGCGAGCGGCTGCGACGTGCGCCGCTGCTCACCGAGCCGGGCAAGCAACGCCTCGAGATCGGTGAGTCCGATGCCGTACGTCTTGTCCTGGACCGGCAGCTCACAGCCGAGGAGATCTTCCGTGGCGATCCTGTCCAGTCGCATGACGTCGTTCCATAGGCGGTGCCAGCCGTAGTGCTCCACTCGGCGCGGGCGCAGCTTCTCCTGAGCCTCGGACATCATCACGCTCAACTCCGGGTGCACGCCCTTGAGATCGTTGACCGCGAAGCGGAACGTGTCGAAGGCATCCGGCCGTTTCACGAGCGCCTTCTCCAGGTCCGAGGCGAACTTGCGCTTGACCCGGGCGATGTCGTCGGTCTGCGGTGAATAGCACGCCCAGAGCACCCGGTCCCAGAGGAGGAGCCCGTCGGCGCCCATGTCGCCGAGATTTCCGTGTGTGCGTACGGGCACGAAGTCGGGGTGCCGCAGGCTCAGCAGCTTGTGGATCAGCTGCTCGAAGCTCTCGCCTGGCATGTCGGTGAGCTGTTGGCGCAGGGTGAGCTGCGCCAGCATGCGCTGAGTGAAGTCCACGTGGTCGATTCCCCCGTCGAAGTGGTCAGGCTCTGCCGCGAAGAGTGCTCAAGGAAGTGCCGTCGTCCGTGTGCCAGGCATCCCAGCCGTTGGCCTTTGCCCCGGTCGCCGCCTCGCACGCGCCGGACGGTGAGGTGCAGATCCGGCCGTCATCCAGCCGAAGACTTCCCTCGGCGGTGATGTGTGCGCGGTGCTCCTGGCCTAGGTTGCGGCGGCGCCAGGTCAGTCGCTGCCCCGGCCGTAGCAGTCCTGAAGCGATCAACTTGGCGAGGGCGCCTGGCTGGACCGTCACCTCGTCCAGGGCAAGCAGACGTCGTAGCACGCTGTTTGGTGTGTCGATCAGCGGCTTGGCCTCGCGCTGCAGGCGCGCGAAGACTTCTGCGTCAACGGTGATGCTGTGCTCGGGCACGGCCCCCCTTCCCTCGGAGTATTTTTTTCTCTCCGTCTTTCGTCGAGAAAAAAAGTCTTACGGTCCCGCGCTGGGTTGTCAACACCTGGTGTGCGGGGCGCGCGCTACGGCTTGTCTGATTCTGGGCTGTTGGCGCAGTCAATGACGTGGGAGTGCTGTGGATCGTGATTGCCCAGAGCCTTCTGGCAGGGTGGGGCTGGCTCCGCAAGCTGCCCCGTGTCCGGGTCTGCGAGGCGATGGGGCAGTTCCGGCAACTGGCGGGCCGTCAATCTCATGTGGAAAAGAGCCTGTACCTAAAATCCTTGGTTAACTTCCGTGATCCGCTCATACGCACCTCCGGGTTGTCGGCGGGCGGCGCGCCGTGCTGGTCGCGCCCTCCGCCGCCTGCGTCAGCATTGGCAAGGTGCGGCTGGAGGCGTTCGGCTCGCTGCGGCCGGAGGAACGGTTCGAGGCGCTGTGGCTGCTCGCGGAAGGGTTCGAGTCCCGGATATTTGCCGTGACCGGTTCTCGGTGCGATAGGCATGTGCCGTCGAGGAGGCCGAGGGCGAGCAGGCCGCCGTCGTCAGTCGTACCCGTAGCCGGATCGTCCTGGCTACGGGGCCCGAGTGGCTCGCCGGAACTCACTCGCGGCCTCGCCTGCACCTGGCCACAGCTGCGCGCCAGAGCCCCCGTTTGCTCGCAGACAGGGCGGGCGAGGGCCCGGTTGTGACCATATGGCGGTGTGCGGCTCCAGGGTCTCGCCCCTCACGGGGGTGGTCCGTGTACGAGGGGGACGGGACGGAATGCGGCCGAGTCCGATGCCGTTGTGCGCATGGTGGGGGCGTGGCTTGTGGCAGGTGTTGCGTTGTGCGAGATCACTCACGCGTAGAACAGCAGGCTGTATTGACGGTGACTGCAGGACGGCCGGATCGAGCGGGATCTGATCCGGACGGGCCACGCCCCCGCGGGCCGACTCGACGACGAACTCCGCTTTGTGCGTGTCCGAGCATGCGGTGGGCGGGAGTCCGCGCAGTGGTGGGGCCTGGCGGACCCCGGTAAGCCGCACGGCCAGCCGGCCGGCTTCTGGGCCCAGACCGCCCCGTCCCAGGGCGGGACCCCAGCAACTGAGCGGATCTTCTACAGCACCACGGAACGCCCGGGTACCCACGCCGTGTCGCCCGCCCTTATCCGCCTGGCCACCAGGGTCAACGCCGCGGGCAACCTCACCTCGCAGGCGGGCACCAGCGCCTGGAACCCGACCTTGCTCG
Source organism: Streptomyces sindenensis (assembly GCF_014649035.1). Lineage (GTDB taxonomy): Bacteria > Actinomycetota > Actinomycetes > Streptomycetales > Streptomycetaceae > Streptomyces > Streptomyces sindenensis. Next base: position 148,665 of record NZ_BMSG01000016.1, on the reverse strand, counting down.
AGATCGCGGTGCTCGGCTGCCACGCGAACAACGGCGCGGGCGCCCTTGCCCTGGGAAAGCCGGACGATGCCGAGGCGCTGGCCCTCGCCGTACACCAACTGCGCCAGGCACCGGACTATGCGGCGGCGCTGTCCCTGCCGCTCCCGCTTTACCTGGCCGGACTGGCTCAGGCGTGCGTCCTCCCGATGCTTGTGCAGAGTGATGAGGCTTCAACAGGAGCGACGGCGGGGCCAACTGTGGAGCAGGAGCAGGGGAGCACGACGGACGACGATTCGGACCCGGACCTCATGGACGCGGCGGGGCTGACCACGGAACCCGAAGGGGGAGACGACGAGGGGTGAGGCTCGTCTCCGGCGGGGCCCCGGGCCGAAGCGGTTCTCCGGGTAAGCGGCCGATGCACAGCCGCTGGCTCCGCGATCTGCGTGGTTCGGTGGCGGTGCCACGTCGTGTGGTTGGCGCCGAGACGGAGCAGTCTGAGGCAGCAGCCACGAACAGGGCGGCGCCGCCTTGGCGCTCGCTCTGTGTGTGTCCGATGGGCCATCAGAACGGCTCTGACCAGGTATTACTCTCTCGCGGCTGGAGGCTGACCGTCGAATATCCCTCGGAGTGGGGGACGTATGTGGGACGGGGAGCCTAAAACGAGGGTAGAAAACAGGGCAAAGCGTGCTCCCGGGCGACGAAAAAGCCCTCCGCAAGTGATCTTGCGGAGGGCGTGAAAGCCTCTGACCTGCATAAACGTGCGCCCCCGGCAGGACTCGAACCTGCGGCCAAGCGCTTAGAAGGCGCCTGCTCTATCCACTGAGCTACGGGGGCCGGGAGCCCTGATCGGTGGTTCCGTGGCCGTGCCGGGACAAGGATAGGGCTCCGATCCCCTGGACCCGGTTGCTTCACCTGCGTGGCACGATGTGGAGGTTCAGTGAAGCGAACCGATAATCGCAGGTAGGTACGATTTCCGCAGCGCTTTTCGCCCGCTGCGCGCCGGGTGTTGTGCACTCGTTATGCCCCTGCCCCACTCATCCCCTCTGTCCTGGCTCTGTCCAGAGGGTGGAACCGCCGCGCAGAGGTGTCTATACGCTTCAAAAAGGCTCTAAAATTGGGCATTCTTCGCATGTGGTGACCATGGACGTACGGCCTCAGCTCATCGACGCACTTTCCGCCCTGCGCGACCGTGTCGCCGCCGTGCGTCTCCCACTGCCCCTGCCGGGGGCCGAACGCGCCCGGCAGACCAGGGTCGAACTCCTCGCCCAGCTCGACGACTACCTCCTGCCGCGGCTCAAGGACCCCGAGGCGCCGCTGCTCGCCGTGATCGGCGGATCCACCGGGGCCGGGAAGTCCACCCTGGTCAACTCGCTGGTGGGGTGCCGGGTCAGCGAGGCCGGCGTGCTGCGGCCCACCACCCGGACCCCGGTGCTGGTCTGCCACCCGGACGACCACCACTGGTTCGCGGGGGTGCGGGTGCTGCCGCAGCTCACCCGGGTCTGGCTGCCACCGGGTCAGGCCCCGGACCCCGAAGGTCTTGACGATCTAGCCGCGCGCGGCGAGGACGGGGAGGCCGCCCTGCGGGTGGAGACCGCCGTCAGCCTGCCGCGTGGGCTCGCGATCCTGGACGCCCCCGACATCGACTCGCTCGTCGTCCGCAACCGCGTCCTCGCCGCCGAACTCATCTGCGCCGCCGACGTCTGGGTCATGGTCACCACCGCCTCGCGCTACGCCGACGCCGTGCCCTGGCACCTGCTGCGTACCGCGAAGGAGTACGACGCCGCCCTCGTCACCGTCCTCGACCGGGTGCCCCACCAGGTGATCGCCGAGGTCTCCCGGCAGTACGCCGCCCTGCTGACCCGGGCCGGGCTCGGGGACGTACCCCGCTTCACCATCCCCGAACTGCCCGAGTCCACCGGCGGCGGCAGCGGACTCCTCCCCACCAGCGCCGTCGCCCCGCTGCGCGCCTGGCTCGCCCACCGGGCCCAGGACCCCGCCGCCCGGCAGCAGGCGGTGGGGCGTACCGCCTCCGGCGTCATCGAGTCGCTCAACGTCCGGATGCCCGCCCTGGCCTCCGCCGTCGCCGCCCAGTACGCCGCGTCCGTACGGCTCACCGGGGCGGTCGACGAGGCGTACGGCAAGGAAGCCACCCGGATCCGGCGCCGGCTGAAGAACGGGGCGGTGCTCTCCGGGGACGCGCGGACACGGTGGCGCGGCTACCCCCTCTACAGCTCGCCCGAGGAACTCCTCGAAGCCCTCGTCGACAGCCTGGTGGCCCTGCTCCAGTGCTCGGTCTCCGCCGCCGACGAACAGATCCGCACCCACTGGCGCCGCGAACCCGCCGGGGCCCTGTTCCGCTTCGAGGACGCCGGGCGCGAGGCCGGGGGCTGGGGCCCCGCCGAGGACGTCGAAGGACGGATCGCCGTCGCCGTACGCCGGTGGCGCCGGGTCCTGGAGGAGCTGGCCGAGGAGGAGGTGCGTCAGCTCGACCGCAGCGTGGCGCCCGCCCCGGAGAACGTCGCAGCCCTCCTCGCGGCCGCCCTGCTCGGCGGGCGCCGGGCCCGTGCGGCGGGGGAGCAGCTCGCCGAACGCATCGGCGCCCAGGGCGCGCTGCGCCTCCGCGACAAGGGCGGCGAGCTGCTGACGGCCACGCTCGACCAGGTCCTCGCCGGCGAACGCGAACGCCGCCTCGCCCCGCTCGACGCGCTCGACGTGGGCCCCGAACCCCAGGCCGAACTGATCGCCGCGCTTTCCGTACTGCAGAAGGAGAGGTGGCAGCGATGACTGCCGTCACGGACGAGGACCACGGCAAGGGCACGGGCAAGGGCAAGGGCGACGGCGAGGTGGAGCCGGGCGGGGCCGGGGTCGGGCGCGAGGACGGACGCTGGGACGACGGGCTCATCGCCCGGCGCGCGGCGGCGGCCGCGGCCCGTGGCACCGACGCGCCCGTGCCCGTCCTCGCGCCCGCCGACGACGACGCGGAGCCGCAGGTCGAGGCGTACGCCCCCGCCGGCGGACCCCTGCCCACCCGGCTCGACGCCCTGCGTGAACTCGTCGGACTCTCCCGTGCCCGGCTCGACCGGGACACCCTCGCCGAGGCGGGCCGCGTCCTGGACGAGGCGGCGGCCCGGCAGCGGCTCTCCTCCCGGCACACGGTCATCGCCGTCGCGGGAGCCACCGGCAGCGGGAAGTCGACCCTGTTCAACGCGCTCGCCGGGGCCCCGATCTCCGACACCGGGCTGCGCCGCCCCACCACCTCCCAGCCCATCGCGTGCAGCTGGACCGACGGGGCGGCCGGGCTGCTGGACCGCCTCGCCGTCCCCGGGCGGCTGCGGCGCAGGCCCCACCCGGGCCCCGGAGCGTCCGACGAGGCGCTCCAGGGGCTCGTCCTGGTCGACCTGCCCGACCACGACTCGGCGGCCACCGAGCACCGCGACCAGGTGGACCGGGTGCTGGCCCTGGTCGACGCGGTGATCTGGGTCGTCGACCCCGAGAAGTACGCCGACGCGGCCCTCCATGAACGCTATCTGCGGCCGCTCGCCGGGCACGCGGAGGTCACCTTCGTCGTCCTCAACCAGACCGACCGGCTGCCCGGCGAGGCCGCCGACCTCGTCCTCGACGACCTCCGACGCCTCCTCGACGAGGACGGCATCGCGCTCGGCGAGCACGGCGAACCCGGCGCCACCGTCATGTCCCTGTCCGCCCTCACCGGCGACGGGGTGCCCGAACTCCGCGAGATGATCGGCCGGTTCGTCTCGGACCGCACCGCCGCCACCCGCCGCCTCTCCGCCGACGTCGACGCGGCGGCGGCCCGGCTGCGCAGGGTGTACGTGGCCGAGGGGCGGCCCGGCCTCGGCGAGCGGGCCCGCGAGGAGTTCACCGACCGGCTGGCCGAGGCCGTCGGCGCGGCGGCCGCCGGACAGGCCGCCGAGCGGGAGTGGCGCCGCAACGCGAGCCGGGCCTGCGGGACACCGTGGCTGCGGCTCTGGCGCTGGTACGAGAACCGGGGCCTGCCCGGCAGCCTCGACCGGATGGGCCAGGCGTTCACCCCGCCCGAGGAGGAGCTGACGGCCCGGCAGCGGGTCGAGCAGGCGGTGCGGATCGTCGCGGACGACGCCGCCGACGGGCTGCCCGGGCCCTGGGCGCAGGCGGTGCGCGAGGCGGCGTTCACCGGGGCGCGGGGGCTGCCCGAGGCGCTGGACGAACTGGCGGTCAAGGCCGGGACGTCCGGCGCGGCCAAGCGGGGCGGCGGTACGGAGACGGGGAAGGGGAAGGGGAAGGGCACGGCCGAGCGGCTCGGCGGCCGCCCGCCCAAACCGCCCCGGCCGAAGTGGTGGCCCGCCGCGGTGCTGGCCCAGGCGTCGATGACGCTCCTCCAGATCTTCGGCGGCCTGTGGCTGGTCGGGCAGATCATCGGCGTCCTGGAGCCGGGGCTCGTCACGCCGGCGCTCATCATGCTGGCCGGCGTCGTCGGCGGACCGTTGGTCGAGTGGGCCTGCGCCGCGGCCATCCGGGGGCCGGCCAGACGGTACGGGCAGGACGCCGAACGGCGGCTGCGCGAGGCTGCGGCCGGGTGCGGCCGGGCGAGGGTCCTGGATCCGGTCGCGGCCGAGCTGGTGCGCTACCGGGAAGTGCGCGAGCGGTACGTGACGGTGACGGAGTTTTCCACAACCGGCCGGTAGTCCACAGGCCCTGACGCGATTTCCTTCCGGCCCCCACCATGGAGTCCGTACCCACCGCCGTACGACGAGGTACACGCGGTGCGACACGGAAGACCAGGAAAGCGGGGGCGGGAAAGTGAACGAGACGTTGGTGACCCTGGTGGGTAACGCGGCGACGGCGGTGGACTTCCGGGAGACGGCCACCGGAGGAATGGCGCGATTCCGTTTCGCCGTCACTCCACGCCGCTGGGACCGCGAGAAACAGCTCTGGACCGACGGCCGCACCAGCTTCTACACCGTCTGGTCCTGGCGGACGCTCGCCGCGAATCTCGCCGGTTCCGTTTCGGTCGGAGAACCCTTGCTCGTGCACGGCCGGTTGAAGGTGCGCGAGGAAGAACAGGCCGGTCAGCGCCGGACGTTCGTGGATGTCGAGGCCGTCGCCGTCGGCCACGACCTGAGCCGGGGGACGGCCGCGTTCCGCCGGGCGCCCCGAATGGAACCCCATCTGACGGAGCGTCCGGAGCGCATCACGGACGGCGACGCGGAGGTGTCGCGGAAAGAACGGGAAGAGGTCGGCGCAATGGCCGCAGTGTCCTGAAAAGACTGTTCGGCGACGCGTTCGAGTCCGATCCCGCGATAACGATTCCGATTCGGAATGGTTGGCGAAGGGCGGTACGGGGGACTCACCTCCGCCCGTTCCTTAGGATTCCCAGTGCTCATGGGTCACTTGGGTCTGCTGGCGAGGCATTCCCCACACGCGCACCACGCGCGAGGGCCTCGCCCGGAGGGGAATTCTGTGTTTTCTGCGCCTTCAGCGTCCGCTGCGTCGTCCGGCACGACAGGAGCGGGCCCCGGCCGCGGGATCCTCCGCCCGGTCGCCGCGCTACTGGTCTCCGGCCTCGTCGCGGCTGCCGCGCTCGTCGGCGCCGGACCGGCGGCGGCCGACGAACCGGGACGCCACCAGGGCGGCGCGGCCGCGGTGCTCGACGGACTGAAGACCTTCGACAGCGCCGTGCTCCGCATCGCGGGGGAGAACGGCGCACCCGCCCGGACCCAGGAACTGCCCGCCGGACTGTTCGAGATGACCGTGGACGGCGGCGGCAAGCTCAAGACCTACTGCGTCGACCTCCACAACCCCACCCAGGACCAGGCGAAGTACCTGGAGACCCCCTGGGCCGAGACCTCGCTCGGCGCCAACCCGAACGCGGGCAGGATCCGCTGGATCCTCCAGCACTCCTACCCCCAGGTCGACGACCTGGCCGCGCTCGCCGAGGCGGCCGGTACCGGTCCGCTGACGGAGCGGACCGCCGCCGCCGGGACCCAGGTCGCCATCTGGCGCTACTCGGACAACGCCGACATCACCGCGTCGGACAAGCAGGCGGAGAAGCTCGCCGACTGGCTCCAGCGCAGCGCGCGCCCGGAGAAGGAGCCGCGGGCCTCGCTGACCCTGGAGCCGGCCGCCGTCTCCGGCCGGGCCGGGGAGCCGATCGGTCCGGTGACCGTCCGCACCGCCGCGGGCCAGGTCTCGGTGTCGCCCCCGGTCGACGCGGCGGCCAGCGGTGTCCGGGTCACCGACAAGAAGGGCGCCCTGGTCACCAAGGCGTCCGACGGGGACCGGCTCTACTTCGCCGTGCCGAAGGACACCGCCGACGGCACCGCGTCGCTGACCGTCCAGGCCACCACCTCGGTGCCGGTCGGCCGGGCCTTCGTGGGGACGGGCCGCACGCAGACCCAGATCCTGGCCGGTTCCAGCGAGTCCACCGTCTCCGCCCGGGCCACCGCCACCTGGGCCGAGACCGGCGCCGCCCCGGCGGTGACCGCCCGGAAGAACTGCGCGAAGGGCGGGGTGGACGTCACGGCCGCCAACCGGGGCGACGAGCCGTTCACCTTCGAGCTGGCCGGTGAGGAGCACACCGTCGCCGCCGGGGAGACCAGCACGGTCACCGTCCCCGTCGCCGAGGACCAGGCGTACGACTTCACCATCACCGGGCCCGCCGGGTTCAGCCGCACCTTCACCGGGGTGCTGGACTGCGCCACCAGCGGCAGTGTCCTGGAGAGGGAGAGCGAGGAGGCGGGCGGCACGGGCAACGACATCGGCACGCGGAGCGCCGAGCGGTCCGTCCCGGCCACGACCGGCTCCGCCTCGTCGGGACTGGAGGGCGACCTCGCGGCCACGGGCGGCTCCAGCGCCACCCCGAAGCTCGCCGCCGTCGCCATCGGCCTGCTCGTCGTGGGCGGCGGCGCGGTCTTCGCCCTCCGCCGGAAGAAGCCGCACGCCGACGGTGAGTGAACGCCCGTCCACAAGTGGTGACCGGGGTTCCGGTGCCGGTGGGCGGACGGGTTTCCTTCCGGGGGCGGGTGTCAGGCAAGATGGATGTATCTGCCCACACCTCTATTGCTGCCGGACGGTTTCTCTTGGCTGAGTTCATCTACACCATGCGCAAGACGCGCAAGGCGCACGGCGACAAGGTGATCCTTGATGACGTCACCTTGAACTTCCTGCCCGGTGCGAAGATCGGTGTCGTGGGCCCCAACGGCGCCGGTAAGTCCACGGTGCTGAAGATCATGGCGGGCCTGGAGCAGCCGTCCAACGGCGACGCGTTCCTGTCGCCCGGCTTCACCGTCGGCATCCTCATGCAGGAGCCGAAGCTCGACGAGTCGAAGACCGTCCTGGAGAACGTCCAGGACGGCGCCGCCGAGATCATGGGCAAGCTCAAGCGCTTCAACGAGGTCGCCGAGCTCATGGCGACCGATTACTCCGACGCGCTGATGGAGGAGATGGGCAAGCTCCAGGAGGACCTGGACCACGCGAACGCGTGGGACCTGGACGCCCAGCTGGAGCAGGCCATGGACGCCCTGGGCTGCCCCCCCGGCGACTGGCCGGTCACCAACCTCTCCGGTGGCGAGAAGCGCCGCGTGGCGCTCTGCAAGCTCCTCATCGAGGCCCCGGACCTGCTCCTCCTCGACGAGCCCACCAACCACCTGGACGCCGAGTCGGTGAACTGGCTGGAGCAGCACCTCTCGAAGTACGCGGGTGCCGTCGTCGCCGTCACCCACGACCGGTACTTCCTCAACAACGTCGCCGAGTGGATCCTCGAACTCGACCGCGGCCGCGCGATCCCCTACGAGGGCAACTACTCCACCTACCTCGACAAGAAGGCCGCCCGCCTCAAGGTCGAGGGCCGCAAGGACGAGAAGCGCCAGAAGCGCCTCAAGGAGGAGCTGGAGTGGGTGCGGTCGAACGCCAAGGGGCGTCAGACCAAGTCCAAGGCCCGTCTCGCCCGGTACGAGGAGATGGCGGCCGAGGCCGACAAGATGCGGAAGCTGGACTTCGAGGAGATCCAGATTCCGCCGGGCCCCCGGCTCGGTTCCATCGTCGTCGAGGTCGAGAACCTCTCGAAGGCCTTCGGCGACAAGGTCCTCATCGACGACCTGTCGTTCACGCTGCCCCGTAACGGCATCGTCGGCGTCATCGGTCCGAACGGCGCGGGCAAGACCACGCTGTTCAAGATGATCCAGGGCCTGGAGACCCCTGACAGCGGCTCGGTCAAGATCGGCGACACGGTCAAGATCTCCTACGTCGACCAGTCCCGCGCCAACATCGACCCGAAGAAGACCCTCTGGGCCGTCGTCTCGGACGAGCTGGACTACATCAACGTCGGCCAGGTCGAGATGCCGTCCCGCGCCTACGTCTCCGCGTTCGGCTTCAAGGGCCCGGACCAGCAGAAGCCGGCCGGCGTCCTCTCCGGTGGTGAGCGCAACCGCCTCAACCTGGCGCTGACGCTCAAGGAGGGCGGCAACCTGCTGCTCCTCGACGAGCCCACCAACGACCTCGACGTGGAGACCCTGTCCTCGCTCGAGAACGCGCTGCTGGAGTTCCCCGGTGCCGCCGTGGTCATCTCCCACGACCGCTGGTTCCTGGACCGCGTCGCCACGCACATCCTCGCCTACGAGGGTGACTCCAAGTGGTACTGGTTCGAGGGCAACTTCGAGTCGTACGAGAAGAACAAGATCGACCGCCTCGGCCCGGACGCGGCCCGCCCGCACCGTGCCACGTACAAGAAGCTCACGCGAGGCTGATCGTCTTGGCCCGTCACCTCTACAGCTGCCCCCTGCGCTGGTCGGACATGGACGCCTTCGGCCACGTCAACAACGTGGTCTTCCTCCGCTACCTGGAGGAGGCGCGCATCGACTTCATGTTCCGGCTGGCGCCCGGGGACGGTTCCCCGTCGTTCTCGGGCGGGTCCGTCGTGGCCCGGCACGAGATCGACTACGTACGGCCGCTGGTCCACCGGCACGAGCCGGTGACCGTCGAGTCGTGGGTAACGAAGATAGGCGCCGCGTCCCTGACGATCGCCTATGAGATCAAGGACGACGACCAGGTGTACGTACGCGCCTCGACCGTCGTCGTGCCGTACGACCTGGCGGCGGAGCGGCCCCGGCGGATCTCCGCCGAGGAGAAGCTCTTCCTCCAGCAGTACCTGGCAGAGGAGCCCGCCGCGGCATGACCGTGCCCGTTCAGTCGCTGCTGTTCGCCGACCCGAGGGAGGCGGCGGATCTCGCCGCCTTCCTCGGCCGGCTGCTCCACTACGACAGGGCCGCCGCGGTCCGGTTGCAGGCGGGCGGCGGCGACGCGCTGGCCGTGTTCGGCCGCCCGCCCTCCTTCGAGGTCCTCGCCATCCGCACCGCCCGCCTGGCCCGCCCCGAGACGCTCGACGTCACGGTGTCGGCCGGGGAGCTGCTGGAGTCCCTCGACGTCCCCGGCGACGGCGGGGGTGAGGGCTCGGGGGAGCGGGGCGGTGTACTGCCCGCGCCCGTCACCGGGCCGCCCTGGACCGGCGTCCTGCCGCCCCGGGGGCCCTGGCTGGAGCAGGCGGGGCTGCCCGGTCCCGACGCCCTGCGCGCCGCTCTCGACGAGGCCGTCGCCGAATTCCGTACGCGGGACGAGGCGCTGCCCGAGGAGGCGCGCACCCGCGCCGAACGCGACCGGATCGGCCGCGAGATCTGGTCCCGGCCGGTCGGCGCCACGGACCTGCCCCTGCGCGCCGTGCACGCCGCCCAGTCCCTCGGATTCCTCCGCCCCGACCCGGACTTCCCCGTCTCGCTGCTGTCGGCCGGCGGCTGGCTGCGGCTGCGGACGCCCTTCGGCTCCATCGCCCTGCGCCGCGACGCGGCCGGCGGCCTGGGCGGGCCCGGCGGGCTCAGCCTCTCGGTCGGGCGCGGCTGAGGCAGCCGTACCCGTCGGCGGCCCGGGCCCACCGGGGCCCGGACGCCTGATCCGCTACTGCTTCTCCGGTGCGTCCTTCGCCGAACCGTTCTCCGGCGCCCCGTGCGCGTCCGGCCAGACGCCGATATGGTCCTGCTCCAGCTCCAGCAGCACCCGGTGCTCCATGTTCAGCGCCCGCGTGTAGTCCGCGGGCAGCTGGAGCCGTCCCGCCCGGTCGAGCATCGCGTACTCCCGGGCCACCTGCGACTCCTGGCCCGTCGCCGCGTCCACCTCCGTGCGGCGCAGCACCTCGGAGGACGTACGGCCGTCACGGATCGCGACCGTACGCCGGACCTCGTTCGCGACCGCCTGGTCATGGGTGACGATCACGATCGAGGTGCCCAGCTCCTCGTTGGCCCGCCGGAACGCGGCGAAGACCTGTTCCCCGGTGGCGGAGTCCAGCTCACCGGTCGGCTCGTCCGCCAGCAGCACGGACGGGTCGTTGGCCAGCGCCACCGCGATCGCCACCCGCTGCTGCTGCCCGCCGGAGAGCTGCTGGGGCCGCCGGTCGCGGCAGTCCGCGATGTCGAGCATGGCGAGCAACGACTCGGCGCGGGCCGCCCGTTCACGCTTGCTCCCACCGCCGCGCAACTGCATGGGCAGGGTGATGTTCTGGATCGCGGAGAGATACGGGAGCAGATTGCGGGCGGTCTGCTGCCAGACGAACCCGACCACGTCCCGCCGGTAGCGCAGCCGTTCCTTCGGGCCCATCGACAGCAGATCGCAGCCCGCGACCTTCGCCGAGCCCGCCGTCGGCACGTCCAGCCCGGCCAGGATGTTCATCAGCGTGGACTTGCCGCTGCCCGACGCCCCCACCAGGGCCATCAACTCGCCCTCGGTGACCAGCAGGTCGAGCCCCTGGAGGGCCTGCACCTCCACCCCGTCCGTGGTGAAGATCCGCACCACCCGGTCGCAGGCGATCAGCGCGTCGTGCCCGTAGGAGGGGCGGTCCCGGCGGGCCGCCGCCCGCCGCTCCAGCTCCGCCAGCGTCGTCTCGGCCGCGCGGTGGGTGCCTGCCGTCCCGCTGGACGTGGAGGTGGACGAGGTCATCGGGAGTCTCCTGCCCTGAGTTCGGTGATCGATCCGCGGCGGCTCGCCCACCACGCCTGGACGCCCGCGACCGCGGCGGCGAGTGCCACCACCCCGGCGGCCGGGAGCGCCAGCGACCAGAGGTCGGCGCGCAGCGTGACCGGGCTCGTGTCCGATCCGGCGACGCCCGCGAGCGCGAGGGGCACCAGATCGATGCCGGGGGAGAGCAGGACGATGGTCGCCCAGCCGGTGAACAGGCCGCCGCCCGCCGCCAGCAGCGCCTGCGGTGTCGCCTCGAAGGCCAGCAGCCGCCTGCCCTGCCCGGTGGTGAGCCCCATCGTGCGCAACCGCGCCAGCAGCGTCCTGCGCTCGGGAGCGGTCTGGAGCAGCGACAGCAGAACGGCCAGCAGGGCGTACCCGGCGCCCGCCGCGACGGCCGCCAGATAGATCCGCTCGGCCCCCGCCTGCATCGGGGTGTTCACATACCGCGCGCGCTCCTCGGACCGCAGCTGTACGACGAACTCCTCGCCCTTCCCGGCCGCCGCCGCGCGCAGCTTCTCCGGGTCGGGGGCGCCGGTGAGCAGCAGCGTGGTGGGCGCTCGCTGCTCCAGGGAGGCGGAGTTGACGATCAGGAAGTTCGTGGAGGCGAGCGATGCCATCCGCTCGACGGTCCCCACCACCCGGATCTTGAAATTCCCGGAGAGTGTGTCGACCGCGTGCGCCTCTTTGCCCAGCCGGGCCGCCACCGCCGGGGAGGCGATGACCGGCAGCACCCGCTCCGGTCCGGACGCCACGCCCTCGGGCAGCGGTGCCGAGGGGCCGGTCGCCTTCAGTAGGCCGTCCGGGAAGACCGGCAGTCCGGTCGCACGGGCCAGCCGGGTGTACGAGGCCGGGTCGACGCCCACCATGGTCGTGGCCCTCGCCCCGGCCGTGCCGCCGCCACCGGGGCCCGCGCCCGCACCCGTAACCCTGTCGTCCGTACCGCTGCCGTCCGCGCCGCCGTCAGCGGCCGCGGTCTCCGGCATGGTCACGCCGAACTCGATCCGCAGCGGCGCCGCGCTCCGCACCCCGTCCAGCTCGCTCACCGTGCGGACCAGCTCGTCGGGCAGCGTCGCCCGCTCGGCCTTGCCGCTCACCCGGGCGTCCGCGCCGACCGCCGTCAAGGCCGCGTCGTCCCGCGCGTCCCCGATCCCGGCGATCACCGAGCCGCCGAACGCCGCCGTGGCCAGCGCCAGCAGCAGAGCCAGCAGCGGCAGCGCCCCGCCCGCCGAGGAACGGCCGGCCCGGGCCAGCGACAGGAAGCCGATCGCCCCGCGCAGCCGGGCCATGGGGCGCGCGGCAAGACGCAGGGGCAGCGGATAGAGCCGTACGAGCACCAGCGCCGCGATCAGCGCCACCAGCACGGGTGCGCCGCTGACCAGCAGATCGGTGCCGCTCCCGGACGTACCGCGGCGGCGCAGCGCCGTCACCGCGCCGACCGCCAGCACGAGCAGGGTCAGTTCGGCGACGGTCCGCCGACGCGAGGGCCGGGCGCTCACCATGTCGTCGCGGGCACCGTGCAGCGTGGGCCGGATGTGCTGGAGCGTCGTCCGCAGCGGCAGCGCGACGCAGACGAGCAGCCCGACGCCCGCCGCCGCCAGGGCCGCCGGCCACCAGCGGCCCTCGCCCACGGCCAGTACCGCGAGAAGCAGTCCGAGCGCGCTCGCGGGCAGCACGGTCACCGAGGTCTCCGCGAGCAGCCGGCCGCCGATGCCGCGCAGCGAGCCGCCGCGCGAACGCATCAATGCCAGTTCGGCCTTGCGGCGGGCGGCGATCAGAGCGCCCGTCATCACCAGGACGACGGCGGCCACGGAACCGATGCCGAGGGCGGCGACCGCGATCACGGGGCTGAGCGCGTCCCGCATCCGCGCATTGCCTTCCACGATGTGACCGAGCCCGGTGAGGAGCACCGCGGTGTCCCCGGCGATCGCCCGCACCTCCAGCAGCCCGGGGCCGCTCTCCAGCGAGGCGATGACCGACGCCAGCCGGTCGCCGTCGGGGCCGGTGAGCGCGGAGGCGTCGGGCGGCAGCCGCCAGAAGAGAGCCGGTTCGGTGGCGGTGCTCAGGAGTGCGGGCCCGGCGTCCTCGGCCAGCAGGACGGTGCCGGTCCAGTAGTTCTGCGGGAATCGGCTCGTCGGGTCCGGGATCAGCGACGGGGTGCGCACCAGCGGATCGGCGGACCAGTAGCTGCCGCGCGGGTCGCGGGGGGCGACGATGCCCGTGATGGTCACCTTCAGCGGGTCCCCGACCGCCGTGGGCAGTTCGAGGGTCGCGCCGACCTTCATGTTCAGCGCGGCGGCCGTCTCCTCGGTGACCGTGCCCCGCACCGCACGCGAGGCGGACGTCACCTCGGCGGGCGTCGTCGGCCAGGCGCCCGAGACCAGCCGGGCGTGCTTCTTCAGCCCCGTCTGCGCCGTGTACGAGAGCTGCGGCGGCACCGTGTCGGGCCTCGGCAGCCACGGCTCGGTCGCGACGACCGGTTTCGTGGTGCGCACGCCGTACGCGACGGACGAGGTGTCCACGCGCAGCGGCGCGGGCAGGGCCTTGACGAGCGCACCGCCGATCCGCTCCAACTCCGGGGTGCGGACCGCGGCCTCCCGCTGCTCGCGCGGCAGTTCGAGCCCGGGCTGCGGGCGGGCGACCTCCACGGTGCTGCGCTCCGCGTCGGCCCGCCGGATGTCGTGGCGCAGCCCCTTCGTCTCGTACGCGTCCACGGCCCGGGGGAACGCCGCGGCGAGGAACGCCGTCACCAGCACCAGCACCGCGAGGGCCACCGCCGGGCCGGGTGCGGTACGCAGCCGGGTCCGTATCCAGGGGGCGTTCGCCGCCCGCTTGCCGTCACTCATGTCAGTGGTCCCCCTGGTGGCGCAGTGTGACCGCAGGATCGCCGCGGCGCAGCGCCATCGTGGCGACGATCACGAGCGGCAGGGCGGCGACCCCGGCCAGCAGTGCGGCGACCTGCCCGGCGGGCAGCTCGACCAGCACCGGCGGCACGGGCCGGTCCGCCTGTCCGGTCAGCACGATGAGCGGGACGACGGCCCGGGTCAGGACGGTGCCGATGCCGAGCCCGATCAGCAGGGCGAGAGCGATCAGCACGCCCTGTTCGGCGGCGATCATCCGGGCCAGCTGGCGGCGCGGGGCGCCGAGCGCCCGCAACACGCCGAGCTCCGCCGACCGTTCGCGCCGGGACCCCGAGGCGCTCACCGCGAAGCCGACCGCCGCCAGCGCGGCGGCGACCACCGCGACGGCGGGTAGCGCCGACTGCGGCCCGGCCCCCAGCGGATCGTCCACCAACCGCTGGGCGGCCTCGTCCCGGACGAGGACCTGCGCCGGGTCGGTGTCCGGCAGCGCGCGCAGGGCGGCGGCGACCTTCGGGGCGTCGCCGGGGGCGGCGCTCAGCCACCACTCGGTCGCCTCGATCGTGGCCGTCGTCCGCCGGGAGAGGACCTCGGTGACCGCCTTGAGGTCCAGCAGCAGCGCTCCGCCGTACTGTGCCGGGTCCGCGGTGCCCGACAGTTCGGCGGCCCCGGTGGTCGGCAGCCGGCGCACCGCGTCCGCCAGGGTCACCCGGACGGTGTTCCCGGCCAGGGTGAGGTCGATCTCGTCGCCCAGTTTCGCGTTCGCGTTCTTCAGGTAGGCGTCCGTCGCGACCGCCTTGAGGGGCGCGGCCTTCGGCCGGGCGGCGGCGATCCGCAGGGTGCTGGTGCTCTGCCCCCAGCCGTCCTCGCTCTCCACGCCGGTGTCGTACGTGAAGTCCGGCAGGCCCGGTGTCCCGTTGCGCACCGGCGGTTTGCCGGGGCGGCTCTCACCGTGCTCGGTGAGCGTCATCGAGGCGTCCCAGCGCACCGATGCGGAGACCCGCACCGGGCGTTCGGATCCTTCCGATCCCTTCGAGGCGTCCGATCCTTCCGGGGCGTCCGATCCGTCCGATCCGTCCGGGGCGTCCGGGGCGTCCGGGGCGTCCGATCCTTCCGGGGCGTCCGGGGCATCGGGCGAGCCGGAGCCGGAAGCGTTGTTTTCGCCGGAGCCGGTGACCACGCGTACGTCGCTCACCGTGATCCGGCGCTTCTGCGCCTGGCCGAACGGCGGGTTGTCGTCCACCTCGATACCGGTCACGGCCAGACCACCCGCCGCCGGCACCGCGAACGACACCGGGACCGGGCGGCCGTCCACGGGCACCGGGCCGGCCAGGAACCGGTGGGGGAGGCCGTAGCGGTCCTCCAGGAGCACGGTGACCACCGGCGGACGCGCGTCCGGATCCACGGCGGATCCGGAGGGCTTCGGCGACACCGTGGTGATCCGCAGGTCCAGCTTCACCCGGGTGCTGTCCTTCGGGAGGACGAGCCCGGGGCGCGGGGCCGGCTTCGGGGCGATGGTGTCGAACACCCGGCGCGGGCTCTGGCCGGCGAGGTCGGAGCGCATCAGCATCCCCTCGTCCGCGTGGGCGGTGTCCAGGGCGAGGATCTCGGCCGTGCGCCCGCCGGAGGCCTCCACCGTCGTCCGGTGAGCGGGGGCCGCCTGCCGTACCCCGTCCAGGCCGCTGTAGAGCCCCGCCGTCGCCGGGCCGCCGCCGTGCCCGCCCACCAGCCGGACCGAGGCGCCGGAGCCGAAGTCGGCCTGGTCGGACTGCGAGCGGTTCCACGAGGCGCTCTGCCCGATCGCCAGCATGCCCATCGCGACCGACAGGACCAGCAGCAGCACCGGGCCCGCGCCGCGCAACGGGCGGCGGCTGAACTGCCAGCCCGCCAGGGCCGCAGGCAGCCCCCGGCCCTTGGCCGCACGCCGTTCCGCGAGCCTCGCGGCGGGCGGCAGCAGCCGCAGCGTCAGGACCGTTCCGGCGAGCAGCGCGAGGGCGGGGGCGGTGACCAGCAGCGGGTCGATCCCGAGGTCGCCGGCCCGGTCGCCGGTGAGCGCCCCGCCGCCGGCCTGCCGGTCCAGCTGCCAGTACGCCACCGCCGCGATCAGCAACAGCCCGAGGTCCGCGCCCGCCCGGACCGGTCCCGGCAGCGACGCGGCCCGGGTCCGGCGCCCGCCCGCCCCGGCCGCCAGCGACGGCGCCACCACGGCCAGCGCGCAGGCCAGCGCGACGGCCGCGGAGACCAGCCACACGGTCCCGGTCGCGGCCTCGCCGACGTCCAGACCGATCCGGGACAGGGCACTGCGTTCGGCCAGCAGCCCGGTCAGCGGCCCCGCGAGCAGCGGGGCGACCACGGCGGCGGGCACGGCCAGCAGCAGCGCCTCGATCGCGGCGAACGAGGTGATCCGGCCCCGTGAACCGCCCCGGGCCCGCAGCAGTTCGCGCTCGCCGTCCCGCTCGCTGTTCAGCAGCCGGGCCACGAGCAGCAGGGCGTACGCGGCGAGCAGCACCAGCTGCACCGCGACGATCATCAGCGTGGAACGGGAGACCAGCAGCGCCCGGTCGAGCTGGTCGAGCACGGTCGGCAGCGACATGCGCGCGGTGACACCCGACGCGAACACCGGCGCGGCCGTCAGCGCCTTCGGTGCGCCCGCCGACGCGTCCCGCAGCCCCTCCATGGAGCCGGTGGTCAGCGTGGCGAAGTCGGCGGACGCCAGCCAGGAGGTCTGCCCTCCGCCGAGCGCGCCCGAAGCGAGGACCGACGGGTCGGTGAGCAGCGGGCCGTACGTCGTGAAGGCGAGCTTGCGCACTCCGCGTCCGCCGAGCGGGTCCAGCTGCCAGTACGGGTCGGACCGGTCGGCGGCCTCGTAGACGCCGGTGACGAGGACCCGCTGCTTCTTGTCGTCGTGCAGCCGGTCGGTGACGGTGAGCCGTGCGCCCGGCTTCAGCTTCAGCGCCTCGGCGGCCACGACGGGCAGCGCGACCTGTACGGGCCCGGTGCCGTCGGAGGCCGCGGGCGCCTTGCCCTCGGTGATCCGCACCCGGTCGCGGTCGAGGGCGGAGAAGTGGGTGAGGTCCGGTTCGCCGCGCCGGGCGGCCGGGTCCTGGAGGCTCCGCGGCAGCGCGTACGACCCTGAACTCTCCAGCTTCCCCACGGTCACGGGCAGCCCGTCGAAGGCGTCGCGGGAGGCCTTGCGGACAGCCTCGTCGGCCTCCGCGCGCTGGTCGTGGTCCACCGACGCGGACACGACGAGGGCGGCGGACGCGGCCGATCCGTGGGTGAGCGTGTGGCGCAGGGCCGCGTCTCCGACGGAACCCACGAGCGCGGTGAGCGCCGCCAGGACGGAAGTGGTCAGCAGGACGGCGAGGACGGCCGCGGAGAGCAACAGGCGATGAGCCCGTACCCGCAGAAGGACGAAACCCGTCACCTGATCCCCCAGCCCCGGAAACATCACATGCGCACGCACGCCCCCCGACGTACAGGTGATGCTTGCAGAGGCACCGGGGTTTCGGTAACCGCTTACAGGTGCACCTTGATGCGATCGTGATCGTTATCCGGAGGTGGAGCGTCGAATTCCGGTGACATCCGGTCACGGACCGTTCACACGTCGGCCCGCCTCGCTGGTTCGCGTGTCAGTCCGCGGTGTTGACCATCGAGGCGGCGGCGTACGTCAGGTAGTCCCACAGCTGCCGCTCGTGCTCGGGCGCGAGCCCCAGCTCGTCCAGCGCGACCCGCATATGGGAGAGCCAGGCGTCATGCGCCGCGCGGTCCACCCGGAACGGCGCGTGGCGCATCCGCAGCCGCGGGTGGCCCCGGCGGTCGCTGTAGGTGCGCGGACCGCCCCAGTACTGCATCAGGAAGAGCGCGAACCGCTCCTCGGCCGGGCCCAGGTCCTCCTCCGGATACATCGGCCGCAGCAGCTCGTCGCCCGCCACGCCCTCGTAGAAGCGGTGGACCAGGCGCCGGAAGGTCGCCTCGCCGCCGACCTGCTCGTAGAAGGTCTGCTCCTGAAGCGTGTCGCGCGGAATCTCAGTCACCCGTCCATGGTCGCAGACGCACAGCCCGAGGTCAGCGGTCCTAGGACCATCGTCCGGGCTCGTGGGTCGCGCCCCCTCTCGCCCTCACGGCCCCGGCGCAGGAGAGTGGAGGCATGGGTGCACACCGGCAGAGCCCCTCCCCGTCCGCCCCCGACGCCGAGGCCGACGCGGCGCGGGACGCCCTCGTGCGCGAGATCGTCGCGCGGGGCGGGCTCACCGACCCCGTCTGGCGGACCGCCTTCGCCGAGGTGCCCCGCCATCTGTTCGTGCCGTTCTTCTACGTGCACGGGATCGGGGGCTACGAACGCCTCGGGGCCGAGGACGCGGACCCCGGCCGGCGCTCACGATGGCTGCACGGCGTCTACGCGGACGGGGCGCTGGCCACCCGCCTCAAGGACGGCGAACTCGTCTCGTCCTCCAGCCAGCCGTCCCTGATGGCGCTGATGCTCGACGCCCTCGACGTACGGGACGGCCACACGGTCCTGGAGATCGGCACCGGCCCCGGCTACAACGCTGCCCTCCTCGCCCACCGGCTCGGCGACCCCGCCGTGACCAGCGTCGATCTGGACCCGGAGATCACCGCATCGGCCCGCGACCACCTCGCCGCGGCCGGATACCACCCGACGGTGATCACCGGCGACGGGGCCCTGGGATGCCCGGAACGTGCTCCGTACGACCGGATCATCGCGACCTGCACCCTGCCCTCCATACCGCCGAGCTGGCCGGAACAGTGCCGTCCGGGGGCGTTGATCCTCGCGCCGCTCGCCACGGGGCTGGTCCTGCTGGAGGTCCGCGCGACGGCGCACGGCCCGCGCGCCGAGGGGCACTTCCTGCACACCCCGGCCTACTTCGTGCCCCTGCGCGGGGCGCTGCCGCCGGCCGACGGGCTGCCGTACCTCGGCGGACTGCCCCGCCAGGTGGTGGGCGAGGACCTGTTCCGGTTCCTCCTGACGCTGACCGCGGGCACCCTCGATCCGCACGAGGCCCTCTCCCTCTGGGAGCGCGAGGGGCGCCCGCAGCGGGAGAGGTACGGCATCACGGTCGGCCAGGGCCGGCAGTGGGCCTGGCTCGACGACCCGCAGGGCCCTTGCACCTGGCCGCTCGCCGTCGGGCGGTGAACGGCCGGGTGTACGAAGCCTGCGGAACCGGTCCGGGCGGCCTCAGTCCCGGCGGACCGTGATCGTCGTCCACGCCCCGACGTGCACCTGGTCGCCGTCCTGGAGCGGTACGGGGACGTAGGGCTGGATCGGCTCCTCGGCGCCGTTCAGCGTGGTGCCGTTGGTGGAGTTCTGGTCGACGACCGCCCAGCCGCCGTCCGGCTGCTGCACCAGCACCGCGTGCTGGTGCGAGACGCCCGGGTCCTCCGGGGGCACCGAGAGATCGACGTCCGGGGACTCGCCGGTGCTCTGCCGCCGACGCCCGATGGTGACCTGGCTGCCGGTGAGCGGAAGGCGCTGCTCCGGGGAGTACGCGGGCAGGTTCAGCCCGGTCGCCTCGGGGCCGCTGCGCTGCATCATCGCGAGGAAGTACGCACGGTCCGGGGCGATCACGGCGGTCCAGGTGGCGGCCTGCTGCGGCCCGCTCTGGCCGGGCACGCCGCCGTGCTGCGGGCCCTGGTCGTACCCCTGGTCCTGCCCGTGCTGCTGGCCCTGGCCCTGGCCCGGGTGGCCTTGACCCGGGTGGCCCTGACCCGGTCGGCCCTGGTCCTGGTGGCCCGGGTGCCCCTGGTGGGGGCCCGGCTGCTGGAACTGCTGGGGTGGCTGCTGCGACTGCGCCTGGGAGGGCGGCGACAGCATCCAGTCGTCATCACCGCCGGTGTGCCCGGACGGCTGCGGCGGCGCGGGCGGCGCCGACTGCTGCTGCTGCGGCGGTGCGAAGGGCGAGGCCTGCTGGGGCTCGAACGGCGACGGAGCCGACTGCTGCGGCTCGAACGGCGAGCGCGTCGACGGCGGGCCCTGCTGCTGGAACGAGGACGGCGGGGGACCCTGCTGGAACGACTGCGGAGGACCGCCCTGGCCGCCGTTGCCCTGGGGACCGCCGTTCCCCTGCGGACCGCTGTTGCCCTGCGGACCGCCGTTGCCCTGCGGACCGCTGTTGCCATGCGGACCGTTCTGCTCGGGGGTGAGCGGCTCGGCGGGGCGGTTCATCTGCGAGGGCCGCGAGCCCTGGTAGTCGAACGGGTCGCGCGGCTGGGGCGCACCGGGCGGACCGCCCTGCGTACCGGGACCACCGGGGCCGGGCTGGCCGCCGGGGCCGCCCTGGCCGCCGGGGCCGCCCTGGCCGCCGGGGCCGGACGGCCCGCCGGGGGTCTGCGCCTGGAAGCCGGGCGGCAGGTTGAGGCCGGGCGGCGGGCCGCTGGGCGTGCTCTGCTGCGGGGCCAGCGGGGTGTAGGAGGTCGCCGTGTTGGTGAGGAAGTTCCAGCGGCACTCCTCGCAGAACGGCGCCATCGCCTCGCGCGGCGTACGGCACTGCGGGCAGAGCTCCGCCTGCATGGTGGGCTGTCCGCCACCGGTGCCGGAACCCGGCTGCGGGTAGCCGTAACCGGGCGCGGGCGGCGGAGGAGGCGGCGGGGGCACCGCGCCCGCGGGCGCACCGCCGGTCGTCATGCGGTGTCCGCAGACCTCGCACCAGTCCTCGGAACCCGACTGGTGTCCGTTCGGGCAGGTCGGCATGTCGGCGCTTCCCCCTCTCCTCTTCCGGCCGCGGAGGCCGCATGCTGTCGGTCGCGGCGCCTTGACCGCGAGTGATCGTTCTGTGCTACTTCTTGACGCGAACGGTCTTGGTGGAGCGGGTTTCGAGGGTCATCTCGTCCGCTTCCGCGACCTTCGCCTTCAGTCGCACAGTACCTGTCGCGGCATCGACGACGTCGACCACCTTCGAAAGCAGTTTCGCGGTGTCCTGGTTCCCGGACGCCGACGCCAGCTGCACCGCACGGCCCAGCTTCGCCGTCGCGCCGTCGAAGTCGCCCGACTTGCGTGCGTCCAGCCCCTGCTGGATGACTTGTGCCAGTTCCGCCTGACCTGTGTAGTGCGCGACCTGCGGGTTGATCGACGTCGACGCCACCATGTCGTCCGTCCACACGGCCCGTACGAGCCCCTGCGACAGCGTCTGCGGCGTGCCCGCGCCCGAGGGGTCGGGCAGGATCAGCGAGACCCGGGCCGCCAGCATCTCCTGGCCGATCCCGGCCTCCGGCACCACGACGCACACGTGGTAGTCGCGGGACTCGTCGCCCCAGGAACCGGTCGGGTAGTCCCCGGCGCGGGCGTTCGCCTCGGTGCGCCGGGCGGTCAGGTCGGCGACGGTCGGCGCGACCTGCTTCACGAACCGGATCTCCACGCCCACCGGGGTCCAGAGCCGCAGCGCCACGTCCGCGACCTCCTTGCCCATGGCGTTCTCCATCATGCGGGTGAAGTCCGCGGCCAGGCCCGAGGGGTCGGCGACGATGTCGGCCGTGCCGAGGAGGGCGGCGGCTATGCCGGTGACCTCCTTCACCTCCCAGTCGGTGCCCACCCCGCGGGCGTCGCAGGTGAACCGCCCCGCGCAGGAGTCCAGGGCCGCCCGCAGGTCCTCGGGCGACTCGTGCTCGTTGCGGCCGTCGGTCAGCAGGATGCCGTGCCGGATGGAGACCTCGGCGGAGTTCAGCAGCCGGTCGGCCAGCCGCAGCCAGGTGCCGATCGCGGTGCCGCCGCCCGCGCTCAGCTTCCGCAGGGCCTCCTTGGCCTGGGCCTTCGTCTGCGCACCGGCGACCGCGAGCCGCCCGTTGCCCGGGTAGACGTCCTTCGCCACATGCGTCCCGGCGACGACCGCGAACCGGGTCCCCTCGCGCAGGGTGTCGATCGCCGCGGCCGTCGCGTCGCGCGCGTTGCGCATCTTCGTCGGCGGGTAGTCCATCGAGCCCGAACAGTCGACCATCAGCACCACGGCCGCGCCGGGCCCCTGCCCGGCACCGGGCGCGGACGACGGCGCCGCGTCCGCCAGGGGTATCCCCCCGGTGGTGCCGCCGCCGGTCGAGGTCACCGTGACGATCGCGTTGACCTCACGGCCGCCCTCGGGCAGGAACGCGTTCTGGTACACCTCGACGGAGAACTGCGGCACATGCGACTTGGAGAAGTTGGCCATCTGGTCGGCTCCTTGAGGATCAAACGGTTTCGCAGCCCGATCCTGCCCCTTGCGACCGGACGGCGAACGGCAGAAGTGCCACTGTTACGTTGTCGTGGCCCCCGCCGTCGAGCGCGTGTCCGACGAGCACCTGGGCGCCGCGCAGCGGGTGTTCCTGGGCGTCGGCCGGGACCGCTGCGGCCATCTCCTCGGCCGACTCGGCGTAGTTCCACAGGCCGTCCGTGCAGACGACCACCAGGCCCGGCCGGTCCGGCTTGAACGCGGCGGTGTGCGGCTCCAGTTCGTACGCGTCGGCGCCGAGCCAGCCCGTGATGGCGTGGGCGCGCTCGTCCGCGTAGGCCTCCGCCTCGTTCATCAGGCCGGCCGCCACCATCTGCGCGGCCCAGGAGTCGTCCTCGGTGAGCCGGGCGGTCGGCTGGGTCCGGTCCTGGGGCACCCAGTAGACCCGGCTGTCGCCGACCCAGCCGACGATCAGCAGCTCGCCCGCCATGACCGCGCCGACCAGGGTGCAGGCCGGGGCGTTCTGATGGCGGTGCGCGTCGTGCTCCATCGCCCCGGCCGGCTCCTGCGCCAGGGCGTTGACCGCCTCGGACGCGGCGACGATCGCCTCGTGCATCGCCTGCTGCGGATGCGTACCGCGCGCCAGGGAATCCAGCAGCGACTCGTTGGCGGCGTTCGCGGCGGCGGCCGACGCCTCGTCGGGGCGGCTCGCCGAGGAGACGCCGTCGCAGACGATCGCGACGACGGCGGGCGAACCGTCCGGCAGCGCGGTCGAGGACACCGCGAAGGAGTCCTCGTTGCGGTGGTGGCGCAGGCCCCGGTCGCTCACCGCGGCCACCGCGTCGAGCTCCTGCTCCATGTGGTCGCGCTCGCGGGGCTGGGCGTGCCCGCAGTTCTCGCAGTAGCCGTCGGGGTCCACCCGGCCGGAGCGGCAGGCCACACAGACCTGCCCCCCGGCGGGGGGAGCCGCAGGTGCGGCAGGTGCGGCGGAGTGTTCCGCCGTACGGGGATCGGGCGCGGCCAGCGCGAAGTCGCCGGGGTGCTCGGCGGCCGCCGGGGCCGCCCGGTCGTCGTGGCGCACCGCGGCGGCCGAGGGCTCCGGCCCGCCGACGGGCTCCGCACCCGGCCCCGGCCCGACCGGTGCGCCCCGCTCGGCCGCCACGCCCGGCTCCTGGGCCTGTTCCCGCTGCTGGGCCTGCTCCCGCTCCTGTTCCGCCAGGGGCCTGCCGCCCGAGTCCGTCCCCGGCAGGTCCGACGGGCGGTGCACGGGCGCGGGCACGTCCGAGCTGTCGGTCTCCGGGGCGGCGGGCCACCGCACGGCCTCGGCCGCCCGCGCGGGCGGGGCGGCGGGCGCCTCCGGGGCGGCCGGGGGCACGGTGATGGCCACCGTGGGCCGGTCATCGGGGCGCGCGGGCACCGCGGAGAGGTCGTAGCCGCACGCCCCGCAGAACAGGTCGCCCGCAGCCGGCGGCTCCTCGCAGCCGGGGCACTTCGACAGGGCGGGCTGCTGCTGGCTCTGTGACATCTTCACACCCACGTCCGGGGGCGGAAACGGTTGGCCCGCTCCACCAGTTCGATCCTCTGCTCGCCCCGCTGCGCGAGCCGGGCGAGCATCCGGTACGAGCGTTCCAGCCCGAACCGCAGTCCCCGCTCGGTCGGTTCGGCGCCGAGCAGCTTCCGTGCAACCGACGGATCGGCGTCCGGTCCGCCCGGCCCCGGGACACCGGGACTACCGGAGAGTACCCAGTCCAGCGCCTTGCCCAGTACCTCCGTCGACAACTGCTCGTGCCGCACCGGGTCCAGGCCGAAGGCGCCCAGCGCGGTCACCTGGGCCCCGGCGGCCGTCAGATCGGCCAGCAGCGGCTCCCGGTGCGAGCGTTCGCGCAGCCGCGCCCGGACCGCGGCGACCCGCGCCGCCGTGTAGTGGATCGAGGCCTCCGGCACCGACTCCAGGGTGCTCACCGCCGCCCCCCGCTCCCCGGCGGCGATCTGCACCCGGGCCAGGCCGAACGCGGCGCTGACGAACTCCGGATCGGTCGCCCACACCAGGCGGTAGTACTCGGCGGCGTTGTCCAACTGGCCCAGCACCTCCGCGCAGATCCCGAGCGCCAGCTTGGGCGCCGTTTCCCCGGGGAACGCGTCGTAGACCGCGTCGAAGGAGAGCGCCGCCGTCTCGTGGTCGCCGGTCACCAGCGAGGTGACGCCCCGATACCAGACGACCCGCCAGTCGTCCGCGTGTTCACCCTCCAGGGTGGTCAGCGCACGGGCGGCCGCATCCGCCTCCCGCATCTCCAGCCGGGCCCGCAGCTCCCGCAGCCGGGTCTCCGGCGAGGGGGTGGGGACCGTGTGCAGGGCGGTGATCAGCTCGGCCGGGGCGGAGGCCATCAGACCCGCGAGGAAACCGGCGTTCGGGTCCAGCGCGTCGACCCGGGGGACCGGCAGCGCCAACGCGGTGGCCGGGGCGTCGAACGGGGCGAGCCGGACACCCCCGCCGGGACCGTACGGTCCGGCCGGGGCGGTCTGGACATACGGGCCGGCCGCCGCGCCGGTGGCGTACGGGCCGGTCGCAGGGCCCGAGGCCTGGTCGGGCGGCCGGGGCGCCGGGACGGTGGCATGCGCCGGGGGAGCGTACGGCAACGGCGCCCCGGCACCCGGCGCGGAGCCCCGGACATGGGTCGGCGGCGCGGCCAGCGGGGCGGCCCCCGCCGCACCCGGCGCGTGACCGCCCGCCGGGCCGGACGGCTGCGCTCCCACCGGCAACGCCCCGGCCACCGCCGACGTCACGGCCCCCGGCGCGGCCGGAGCCGTACCGCCGTGGGACAGCCCGCCGTGGGTTGGCCCCGCGCCACCCTGCGCGGGGATGCCGGGCGGCCGGCCGCCGCGGCCCTTGCGGCGGCCCAGCGGCCCGCCCCGCCCGGAGCCGGTGTCCCGGCCGCCCAGCTGCGAGACGTCGTCCGTCTGCGGGGCGAACAACTCCGTGTCGACCACGCGCAGCTCGGCGCCGAACAGCGTCGACACGGCCGGGCGCGGCCGGCCGGTCTGGAGCGCCACGACCTCCCGCAGCACCCCCGTCAGCTGCTCGGCCATCTCCGCTGCGGAGGCGAAACGGCGGGCCGGGTCCGGGTCGGTGGCCCGTACCAGCAGCCGGTAGAACGACTCGTAGGTGCGGAACACCTCGATGGTGTCCGGGTCCGGCAGTGAGTCCACGAAGACGTTCGTGTACCCCTGGAAGTCGAAGGTGAGGACCGCCAGCGTCCGGGCCACCGTGTACAGATCGGAGGCGACCGACGGGCCCAGCTCCGCGACCTCGGGGGCCTGGTAGCCGACCGTGCCGTAGATCGCGGACTCGTCGTCGTCCATCCGGCGCACCGCGCCCATGTCGATCAGCTTGAGCTGGTCCTCGGTCTGGATCGCGTTGTCGACCTTGAAGTCGCAGTAGAGCAGATTGCGGCTGTGCAGATGACCGAGCGCCTCCAGCGCCTCGATCCCGTACGCGCAGGCCTGTTCCACCGGCAGCGGATCGCGCTTCCCGGCCGGGGTGCGGCGCTCGTTGGCGATCTCCTTGAGCGCCTTGCCGCCGACGTACTCCATGACGATGTAGCCGTCGAGGGATCCGGTGCGCTGGTCGAGGTGTTCGACGAAGTTGTAGATCCGCACGATGTTGGAGTGCTCGATCTCCGCGAGGAAGCGGCGCTCGGAGATCGCGGCGGCCATCGCGTCCTGGTCGCCGGTGTCCAGCAGGCCCTTGAGGACCACCCAGCGGTCGGAGACGGCCCGGTCCACCGCGAGATACACCCAGCCGAGACCGCCGTGCGCCAGACAGCCCACGACCTCGTACTGGCCGTGCACGATGTCGCCGCCGGTCAGCTTCGGCACGAAGGAGTAGGGGTGGCCGCACTTGGTGCAGAACCCCTCGGTGCGGCCCGGCCGCTCACCGCGCGAACGGCCCACCGGCGCCCCGCAGTCCGAACGGGAGCAGAACCGCTTGCGCTCGGGCACCTCCGCCCGCTCCATCACCGCCGTACGCGGATCGGGCCGGGGGACGTCCGGCACCTCCACCAGGCCGACGCCGAGCCGCCCCCGGGCTGAGGCCGCCGACGTCGAGCCGGAGGAACGCACCGAGACCGAACGGGAGGCGGACGCCCCGGACAGCGACCGCGACAGCCGGCCGGAGACCGAACGGCGCGAGGTCGACGAACGGGACGAGGACCGGGCGGAGGCGCGGGAGCCGGAACGCTGCGAGGAGCTGTCCCGGCCGCTCGCCCGGCCGCCCCCGGCGATCCCGGTCGGCGGCGAGGAGACCATGCCCGTCGGCGAGACGACCGGGGCCAGACCGCAGGTGTCGCAGTACAGCTCACCGCCGCCCATGTCCTCGTAGTCGCCCTCGCACGCGGGGCGCTGGCACTGCGTACTCATCGTGATTCCCCCTGTCCGCCCGCGTCCCGTCCGTCCTGCGGTGCGTCGGGCCGGTGCGGCTGCAACGACTCCGCGACCGCGTGCTGGTAGCGCAGGACGGCCTGCTCGGCGACCCGCAGATCGCACGGGGCGCTCCACAGCATGCGGCGCGCCGCGTCGTACCGCTCGATCAGCAGCGGATCCTCGGCCAGACCGTGCCGGGCCACCTTCGCCTTGTACGCGTCGAGCCGGCCGCGCAGCTCCGCGCGGACCGCCAGCGGCGCGGTCACCGAGGTCAGCGACTCCCGTGCGCGCAGCAGTTCGTCCTCGGCCTCCTGCTCCAGGGACTCCAGCAGCGGTGAGAGCCGGTGCCACTGGGCGTGCCTGCGGTGTTCCGACGCGGCCGCCAGACGCTCCTGGAGAGCGGTCGGCGGACCGCTGACCGCGGGCACCTCGGAGGCGGCGATCTTCGCCAGCACCTCGCCGCGCGCCGCCCGCGCCTCCGTCAGGGTGCGGTCGGCCCGCGAGAGCACGTCCCGCAGCCGTACCAGGCGCGCCTCCGCGTCCTGCCGGACCGCGAGCACCGCCTCGATCTCGCGCCGTACGTCCTCCAGGGCGCGGGCGGCCCGGTCGTAGCGCGAGGTGTCGGGGCGGCCGCCGCCGGGCGCGGCGCTGCCGGGACCCGGCAGCCAGAACGCCAGCGGGTCCGAGATCACCTGCACCCGCAGCGTCGTCAGCTCCTCGGTGATCTCCGCCAGATCGTCCCCGGCCGGATGCTCACCGGGCCGCACCCCCACCGAGTGCGCCAGCGAACGCGTGCGGTGCAGCTCGGCCGCGAGCAGGTCGATCCGGGCGGGCAGCGCCGACCAGACGGAGTCGGCGGCGACGACCATGTCCAGGGACCTGGCGTACAGCTCGTTCATCCGGGCGACCAGCTCCTGGAGCGAGAACCGCTCGGAGAGCCGGGCCGGACCCGCGGCCGAGGGCGGTGGCACCGCACCCGGGTTGGCGACCGTCACCGACTCGCCGCGCAGCAGCTCGGTCAGCGCGGCGAGATCGTCCCGGTTCGGGTGGCGGCGGCGCGCACGGATCTCGCGGGCCTCGGACAGGGCTCCCGCGTACGCGTCGAAATACCCCCACAGAAGGGTGATCGACTGCTCGGTGGCGGCCCAGCGCTCCCGGGTGACACCGGTCAGCTCGGCGCCCTCCAGGAGCCGGCGCCCGGCATGGTCCTGGAGCGCGAGGAGTGAGGTCTCGATGGCCTCGTGCTCCGCCCCGAGCCGGGCCAGCGCACGGTCCGCCTCCTCCCGGTCCATGACCGGTCCGGAGGACCTCCCCGTGTAGCCGGGAAAGGATCCCGCGACGCCCATCGATCACCTCTCCGCTCTCCCCGCCGGGCCGGTCGGCCCGGCGGGATCGTTCTGCTTCGGTCTGCTCCGGCCCGCCCGTCGCGGTCCGTACGCCGCTGTGGTGCACGGTGCCGCGGCGCGGGCGCCCGGAGGTATGAGGGTCAGTCGGTGCGGTACTTGGGGGCGGGCGGTGCGGTGATCCCGGGCAGGCCCGTCGCCAGCCACTTCTCGTAGGACCGCATCCAGGCGCTGTCCTTGCCGCCCGCCCGGTAGTCGACGAGGACCTTGTTGACCCGGGCCACCAGGTCGTCGGAGCCCTTCTTCGCGGCGACGCCGTAGTACTCCGTGGTGAACGGGTCCTTCCCCTTGAGCTCCACTGCCGGGTCCTGGGCCGCCTGCCCGGCCGCCAGGGCGTTGTCCGTGACGACCGCGTCGACCTCGCCGAGCTGGAGCCGCACCAGGCAGTCCAGCTGGTTGGGCACGGTCAGCAGGTCCGGGTCGCGCTCGGTGCCGTCGAAATCGTCCTTGTAGAGCGCCCCGAAGGACTTCTTCTCCAGTGCCTCGTACGCCGTGGAGCCCTCGGCCGAGCAGACCCGCTTGCCCTTCAGCGAGGAGTCGTAGCCGGTGATCGGCGACTCCTTCGGGGCGAGGACCTGCTGCCCCGCCCGGAAGTAGGCGGTGGAGAAGGACACCTGCTCCAGCCGCTTGCAGTTGATCGTCATCGTCCGCACGACGACGTCGACCCGGTCGTTCTCCAGGGCGGCGATGCGCTGGTTGGTGGGGATGGCCCGGAAGATGACCGCGTCCGGGTCGCCCAGGAGGTCGTCGGCGATGGCCCGCACCAGATCGATGTCGAACCCCTCCAGATCCCCGCTCTCCGGATTGCGGTAGCCCCAGCGGAAGCTGTTCTGGTCGACGCCCGCGATCAGCTTGCCGCGCTCCTTGATCCTGTCGATGTTCGGCCCGTCGTCGCCGGACGCGGGCAGGCTCGCCTCCGGCTCGGTGCACGCCTCGGCCCGGGCCCGGTCGGCCGTCGCCACCCCGCCCGACGCGCCCGCCCCGGCCGGCCCGACGCTGTGGTGGGCCAGCGGCAGCAGGGTGACCGCCGCGGTGACCGCGCACGCCACCGCCATCCCCGTCACCCCGCCCCAGCCGCGCAGGCGGCCGCGCCCGGGCCGGTCGTTGGACCTGCTCATCGCTGCCCCTCTCACCGGTACTCCGAGAGCCTGCGGTTGACCCCGACGATCACGGCGACGGCCCCCAGCACCGCCAGGGCCGCGGCCCCGGTCGGCAGGCCCCGCAGGGCCCCGCGCCCGTCCTTCGCCGCCGAGGTGAACTCGCCCTGCTCATGGGCGAGTGCCTTCTCCAGCGCGGCGTCCACCTGCTGGAAGGACTGCCCGGTGGACTTCTCCGTCCCGATGATCTGCTCCAGCGCGCCGTCGTAGTCGCCCCGGTCGTCCGTGGCCCGGGCCTCGCGGTGCCGCACCTGCCACTGCGTCACGCCGTCCGCCGCTTCGGCCACCGGAGCGCTCCCGCCGGCGTCGTCCGCCAGCCGCCCGGCCTTCGACAGCTGAGCCTTCAGCGCCGCCATCCCCGAGCTGTAGTCCGCTTCGTACTGGTCGGCGGAGCCGTCGGGCGTCAGCACCGCGCCCCGCGCCACCAGGGTGAGGTTCTCGTTGGCGCGCGCCTTCAGGGAGTTGATCCGGGCGTCGTTGAGCACGTCCAGCGACTCCTGGCCGTGCACCATCGCCGACCGCAGCTCCGCGCGGGCCACCGTGTGCCCCACGGCCAGCCAGAGCACCACCACCGAGGCGGCGGCCGTCGCCGCCAGCAGCCCGGGGTTCAGCACCCGGTTCGTCCGGCGGTAGGTGCGCCGCTGCATCCACCCCAGCGCGCCCAGCACGATGATCCCGGCGCCGATCGACCACAGCGGCCACTGCCGGGCGTCGGCGGAGTCGCTCTCCAGCCGGCCCGTCTCCGCCGCGTACAGCCGCTCGGCTGCGGGGAGCATCTCGCCCGCCATCTTCTGGTTCGCGTACCGGAGATAGGCACCGCCCAGCGGCAGGCCCTGGCGGTTGTTGGCGCGGGCGCGCTCGATCAGACCCGTGTAGACCGGGAGCAGCTTGTTGAGGGTGGCTATCTCCCGGCCGGACGCACTGGCGGAGCCGGCGCTCCCCGACGCCTTCACCAGCAGCCGGGCCGCCTCCTCGATGTCCTTCCGATACTGCTCCTGCACCGCCTCGGGCTCCTGCGCCCCCGCGAGGAACCCACTGGCGGCCGTCGTGTCCGCGTCCGCCAGGTAGCGGTAGATGTCCGCCGCGTCGGCGCTGAGCGGCTGACTGCGGCTGACCACGTCATCGGCCGAGGAGGCCCGCTGCGATATCTCCAGCGTCGTCACCGCGCCGAACGCCACGACCAGCAGCGCCAGAACGGCCCCGATGATCTGGAGCCGGCCGGGCTCGGTCGTCGCCACGGCACGCAGGCGCCGCGCCTGCGCGGCCCACGCGGTGCGCTGTGCGGGCACGCCGACGTGCCCGGACACCGGGTCCGGCGTACGCGACGTCTGCGAGCCGCCGCTCGGCGGGTGTGTCACTCGACCTCCCCCTCGGTCACTGACAGTTGGGTCCCCGTCCTGTCCCCGTCATCAGTCCCCGCATTCGATCAGGGCGGACGCGGCCGATCAAGGCAAGCAGCACAACGTGCCCGGATACATCCCCATAAGCGAACGGACTTCCCATCAGGTACACGTTCCAGAAGCCCGATCGGTTCCCTCGCGCCCCTCGTGCGCCAGCCGTTCACCCGTACGAGGAACGCACGAGGAACGTGACGAGGAACGGGAAGAGAAGCGTCCCCCCACGCGGTGTGCGTGGAGGGACGTTTCCGCGACGAGCGGCCGGACCCGGGACCCCCGGAACCCGGAACCCGGGACCCGGGACCCGGACTCCTCAGGCGTACCGCGCGCGCAGCTTCCGGTGCGCCTCCGGACCCGCCCCCGTCCGGTCCAGGCCCAGCAACGCCGCGCCCAGCACCGGCGGCTCGGACACGACGCGCACCTCGGCCTTCGGGGCGCGGGCCGCCAGCAGTGCGGCGATCCGGTCGTTGAGCTGCGGGTGGCGGGCGGCCAGCACGCTGCCGCCCAGCAGCACCGGAACCTCCTCCTCCAGCAGGCCCAGGCGGTCCAGCGCGACCGAGGCCATCGCCACCACCTCGTGCGCCTGCCGCTTCACCAGCGCCGCCGCCACCGGGTCCCCGGCCTCCGCTGTGGCGAAGAGCACCGGCGTCAGCTCGTGCCGCCGCCCCAGCGGGATCGTGCCCCGGTGCAGCGCCTCGATCAGCCCGTACATCGAGTCGAGCCCGAAGTGGCCCGGCAGCGCGCGGGCCAGCTCCGACGGATCGCCGCGCCCGTCCTCGGCGCGCGCGGCGAACCACAGCGCCTCCTCAGCGAGCCCCGAACCGCCGCCCCAGTCACCGGAGATCCGCCCGATCGCGGGGAAGCGGGCGGTCCGCCCGTCCGGGGTCATGCCCACGCAGTTGATCCCGGCCCCGCACACCACCGCGACGCCCCGGGGCTCGTCCACCCCGGCGCGCAGGATCGCGAAGGTGTCGTTGCGCACCTCCACCGAGGAGCCCCACCCGCGGGACTCCAGGGCGGCGGCCAACTCGGCCTCCTCGACCGGCAGATCGGCGTTGGCCAGACACGCGGAGACATGACCGGAGAGGACGGGCGGAGCCGGCAGCTCCGCGACCGCCCGCTCCAGCACCTCGGCCAGCACGTCGATCGCGGCCTCCACCCCGATCGCCGGCGGCTGGAAGCCGCCGCCGCGCGCCGTGGCCAGCACCGTGCCGTCCTCGCCGATCAGCGCCACATCGGTCTTGCTGTTGCCCGCGTCGATGGCGACGACCGACACGTTCACGCCCACGCCAGGTGCTCCCGGTTGTGTGCGATCAGCCGGTCGGTGAGGCCCTCGGCGTACTCGTACTGGCCGATCAACGGGTGGGCCAGCAACGCCTTGAAGACCCGGTCCCGGCCACCGCGCAGCGCGGCTTCCAGGGCGAGGTCCTCGTACGCCGTCACGTTGGCGATCAGACCGGCGTACAGCGGGTCCAGCGTCGGGACGGCCAGCGGCGTCGCGCCCTCGCGGCCGACCCGGGCCTGCACCTCGATCACCGCGTCGTCGGCGAGGAACGGCAGGGTCCCGTTGTTGTACGTGTTGACCACCTGGACCGGGGAGCCGCCGTCGCCCAGCAGCGAGGCCGCCAGGTCCACGGCCGCCTCGGAGTAGAACGCGCCGCCGCGCTTGGCGAGCAGCTCGGGCTTCTCGTCGAGCGCCGGGTCGCCGTACATCTCCAGCAGCTCCTTCTCCATCGCCGCGACCTCGGCGGCCCGGGAGGGCTTGGTGCCCAGCTCCCTCACCACCTCGTCGTGGGCGTAGAAGTAGCGCAGGTAGTAGGAGGGGACGACGCCGAGCCGGGCGATGACCTGCCGGGGCAGGTGGAGGTCGTCCGCGATCGTGTCGCCGTGCTCCGCGAGCAGCTTCGGCAGGACGTTCTCGCCGTCCGGGCCGCCGAGGCGCACCCCCAGTTCCCAGCTCAGGTGGTTGAGCCCGACGTGGTCGAGGTGCACCCGGCCCGGCTCCACCTCCAGCAGCCGGGCGAACTTCCGCTGGAAGCCGATCGCCACGTTGCACAGGCCGACCGCCTTGTGCCCGGCCTGGAGGAGGGCGCGGGTGACGATGCCGACCGGGTTGGTGAAGTCGATGATCCAGGCGTCCGGGTTGGTGCGGCGGACCCGCTCGGCGATGTCCAGGACGACCGGCACGGTGCGCAGCGCCTTGGCGAGGCCGCCGGCGCCGGTGGTCTCCTGGCCGACGCAGCCGCACTCCAGGGGCCAGGTCTCGTCCTGGTTGCGCGCGGCCTGTCCGCCGACGCGCAGCTGGAGCAGGACCGCGTCGGCGTCGGCGACGCCCGCGTCGATGTCGGTGGTCGTCGTGATCCTCCCCGCGTGGTCCTGCTTGGCGAAGATCCGCCGGGCCAGGCCGGAGACCAGCTCCAGGCGGTGGGCCGCCGGATCGACGAGCACCAGCTCCTCGATCGGCAGCGTGTCCCGCAGCCGGGCGAATCCGTCGATCAGTTCAGGGGTGTAGGTGGACCCGCCACCCACTACTGCGAGCTTCATGTCAGCCCTTTACTCCGGTCAGTGTGACGCCTTCGACGAATGCCTTCTGGGCGAAGAAGAAGACGGCGATCACGGGGGCCATGACCAGAACGGTCGCGGCCATGGTCAGGTTCCAGTCGGTGTGGTGCGCGCCTTTGAAGGATTCGAGGCCGTAACTGAGCGTCCAGGCGGCCGGGTTCTCCGAGGCGTAGATCTGTGGTCCGAAGTAGTCGTTCCAGGCGGCGAAGAACTGGAAGAGGGCGATGGCCGCGATCCCGGGCCTGGCCATCGGCAGGACGACCTTCATCAGCGTACGGAACTCACCGCAGCCGTCGACCTTCGCGGCGTCCAGGTACTCGTTCGGGATGGTCAGCAGGAACTGCCGCAGCAGGAAGATGGAGAACGCGTCGCCGAAGGCCATCGGGATGATCAGCGGCCACAGGGTGCCGGACAGGTCCATCTGCTTCGCCCAGAACAGGTACATCGGGATGATGACGACCTGCGGCGGCAGCATCATCATCGAGATGACGAGCATCAGCGACAGCTTGCGGCCCCGGAAGCGGAACTTCGCCAGCGCGTACGCCACCGGGATCGACGACACCACGGTGAGGACGGTGCCGACGCCCGCGTACAGCAGGGTGTTCCGCCACCAGGTCAGAAAGCCCGGGGTGTTGAAGACCCGTTCGTAGTTGCCCCACTCCCAGGTGTCCGGGGTGAGGTCGCGGGTCAGCGCCTGCTGGTCGCTCATCAGCGAGGTCAGCACTACGAAGACGAACGGCAGCACGAAGAAGAGCGCGGCGGCGATCCCGAGGGAGTGCACGGCGATCCAGTGCAGCAGCGCCTTGCGGCGGGCGGTGCGTGCGGCGGCCGTCCGCACGGGGCGTTCCGGGGCGGTGGCAGCGGCTTTGCGGACAGGGTCGAGAAGGTCGGTCATGGCTCAGTCACCCGCCGAGATCAGGTTGTTGCGGCCCCGCATCAGCAGCGCCGTGAAGGCCATGGCCAGGGCGAACAGCACGAGGGCGACGACACAGGCGGCGCCGTAGTCGAAGCGCTGGAAGCCCAGGTTGTAGACGAGCTGGGGCAGCGTCAGTGTCGACTTGTCGGGATAGCCGGGTTCGAAGGACTGGCCGGAGCCGCCGATGACCCCGGAGGCGACCTTTCCGGCGACCAGCGGCTGCGTGTAGTACTGCATCGCCTGGATGACGCCCGTCACCACGGCGAACATCACGATGGGCGAGATGTTCGGCAGGGTCACGAACCGGAACTTCTGCCAGGCGGACGCCCCGTCCAGCTCGGCCGCCTCGTACTGCTCGCCCGGCACGTCCAGCAGGGAGGCCATAAAGATGACCATCAGGTCCCCGATGCCCCACACCGCGAGCATGGTGAGCGCCGGCTTGGACCAGGACGCGTCGTTGAACCAGCCCGGTGCCGGCAGCCCGAAGTCCTGGAGGATCGCGTTGACCGGCCCGGTGCCGGGGTTGAGGAGGAAGACGAAGGCGAGCGTCGCGGCGACCGGCGGAGCCAGGTACGGCAGGTAGAACAGGGTTCGGAAGACACCCGTCCCCGTCTTGATCTTCGTGATCAGCAGCCCGATCCCGAGGCCGAACACGACCCTGCAGGTGACCACGACGACCACCAGCCAGAGCGTGTTCCCCAGCGACGGCCAGAACATCGGGTAGTCGCTGAAGACATACGTCCAGTTGGTCAGTCCGTTGAAGACCGGCGCCCCGAACCCGTCGTAGTCCGTGAACGAGAAGTAGACCGTCGAGACCATCGGGTAGGCGAAGAAGACCGAGAACCCGATCAGCCACGGCGACATGAAGGCCGCGTTCCGCAGCGCCGACCGGCGGCGCTTGGAACGGAGGGTGTGCGTCGTCATCGGAGGCTACTTGGCCTTGGCGATGTCGGTGTCGATCTGCCGCGCGGTCTTCTCCAGACCCGCCTGGAGGTCCTTCACCGCGCCCTTCTCGTACTGGTAGCCGAAGTCCTGGAGGGTCAGCTGGTACGTGGCCCCGTTGACGGCACCGTCGGAGGTCATGGACTCCGGGTGCTGGGCGATGTCCAGGAAGGTCTTGAAGCGCGGGTCGAACTTCAGGTCGGGCGACTTCAGCGCCTCCAGGGTGGAGGGCACGTTCCGGATGCCGTTGGAGAAGTTGACGACCGCCTCCGTGTCGCTGGTCATGAACTTGACCAGCTCCCAGGCGGCGTTCTGCTTCTTGCTGGCCGGGGCGATACCCACGATGGTGCCGGAGAGGTAGCCCTTGCCGTAGCTGTCCGCCTCGTCGTCGGCGACGGGCATCGGCGCGACCCCGATCTCGAAGTCGGCCCCGGCGTCCTCGGCCATCCCGAGCCGCCACTCGCCGTCCAGCTGCATGGCCACCTGGCCGGTGTGGAACGGGTGCTTGGCGCCCCACTCGTCACCGAAGGCGCCCCGGTACTTCTCCAGCCTGTCGTAACCACCGAGGCTGTCCACCAGCTTCTTCTGGTACGTGAACATCTTGGCGAACGCCGGGTCCTTGGCGATGTTGGACTTGCCGTTCTCGTCGAAGTAGGCGTGGTTCCACGAGGGCATGTAATGGCTGACGACGGTCTCGTAGCCGTGGAAGTTCGGCATGAAGCCGAGCTGCTCGTAGGTGTCGCCCTTCTCGACCGTCAGCTTCTTCGCCACGTCGGCCAGTTCGGACATCGTCTTCGGCGGCGCGGTGATCCCGGCCTTCTTGAAGGCGTCCTTGTTGTAGTAGAGGCCGTAGGCGTCGGTGAGCAGCGGCAGGGCGCAGCGCTTGCCCTCGAACTGGGTGTAGTCCAGGAGGACCTTCGGGAAGGTCTTCTCCAGGTCCAGCTTCGACTTCTCGATGAACGGCTTCAGATCGGTGAAGGCGCCCGACGAGCAGAACTTGCCGACGTTGGCCGTGGTGAAGGACGAGACCACGTCCGGCCCGTCCGAACCGCCCGCGCGCAGGGCCTGGTTGAGCTTGTCGTCGTTGATGTTGCCGGAGACCTTCACCGTGATGTTCGGGTGGGCCTTCTCGAACCGGTCGATATTGTCCTGGATCGCCTTCACCTCGGCGGGCGCGCTCCAGCCGTGCCAGAAGTTGATCGCGGTCTTCGCGTTCGGGTCGTCGGAGGCGCCGGCCTCCGACTGGCCGGTACACGCGGTGGCGAGCACCGATATCGCGGCGACGGCGACCGCGGTGGTGGTGAGACGGCTGGTGCGCATGACGAAACTCCCAGGGACCAGGGACGGGGAAGAGAGCAGACGGCAGGGGACGGGAAGAACGGGGACGGGAAGAGGGGGACGGGCTCAGCGCGAGGTGTCGAACACTTCGTCGCGGGTGTCGGCGAGCGCCCGCTCCAGGGCGCCGCGCAGGACGGGGGTGCGGTCGATCTCGCCGACCACCAGACGCGGCCGGGAGGCGGCCAGTTCGGCCAGCTCGGACTGGATCAGGGAGCGCAGGACCTCGCCGCCCGCCGCGACCGCCCCGCCGGAGAGCACGATCAGCCCGGGGTCCAGGACGGCGGTGACGGAGGCGAGGCCGGTGGCGAGCCGCTGGGCGTACTGGCGCAGCAGCTCGGTGAGCGCCTCGTCCTCCTCGTACGCGCCGGCCGCCCGCGCCAGCAGTTCGGCGGCGACCTTCGCGTACGGCTGCTGCGGGGTGCCGATGCCCAGCGCCTTCGCGAGCCGGGGCACCGCCTGGGCGCCCGCCAGCTCCTGGAAGCCGCCGCTGTTGGCCTTGACGACCTGCCGGACCAGCGGGGTGCCCGGCACCGGCAGGAAGCCGACCTCGCCCGCGCCGCCCGTGAAGCCGCGGTGCAGCCGGCCGTTGATGACGAGGGCGGCGCCGAGGCCCTCCTCGTTCCACAGCAGCACGAAGTCCTCGTGGCCGCGGGCCGCGCCGAGGCGCTGCTCGGCGACGGCGACGAGGTTGACGTCGTTCTCGTACTCCACCGGCATCGGCAGGAACGCGGCCAGCTCGTCCAGCAGGGTGGGGGAGTGCCAGCCGGGCAGGTGCGAGGCGTACCGCAGCCGCCCGGTGCCCGGATCGAACGCGCCCGGGGTGCCGATGACGATCCGGTGGATGTCCGCACGGGTCAGCCCCGCGTCCTTCACCGCCCCGTCCAGCGCGTCGGCGACCTGCCGCACCACGCTGTCGGCGCGCCGCCCCGGGGTGGCCAGCTCGAACTGCCCGACGGTCGCCCCGGTCACGTCCGCGACGGCGGCGACGATGCGCTGCCCGTTCACGTCGAGCCCGGCGACATGGGCGGCGCGCGGGTTCACCGTGTAGAGCTGCGCGCTGGGCCCGGGGCGCCCCTCGCTGGTCCCGGTGGCGACGACGAGCCCCGCCGCCTCCAGCCGGGCCAGCAGCTGGGACGCGGTGGGCTTGGAGAGCCCGGTCAGCTTGCCGATCCGGGTCCGGGAGAGCGGCCCGTGCTCCAGCAGCAGATCGAGGGCGGCCCGGTCGTTCATGGCCCGCAGTACCCGGGGGGTGCCCGGGGTCGTTCCCGTCATCGTGGATGCACCCGCCTCTGTGAGGAGCTGCGCCGGATCCGCGCGGACTCTGTTAGGAAACTTTCCTATTCAGGGAGGACCGTAAGGCGCGGGTCGCCGACACGTCAAGAGGCGCCCCACCGATCCGGTGGAGCGCCTCTTCTCCGGCTGACGCGCGGCGTTACGGGTGCCTGGCCGGCTCCTACTGCTTGTTCAGGCTGGGCGGGGGGATCGGTGCCGCCGCCAGGGACTGCGGGGAGACGGCGGACGCATACGCGGAAGGAGCGGCGACGCCCGCCGCCGGGTCGGCCGAGCTCCCGCCGTCGTCCTGGAGCGGCAGGGTGCCGACCATCCGGATGCCCGCGTCGTCCAGCGCCTGCTTGATGCGCCAGCGCAGTTCGCGTTCCACGCCGACCGACTTGCCCGGCATCGTCTTCGCGGTCACCCGGACCGTCATCGAGTCCAGCAGCACCTCGTCCAGGCCGAGCACCTCGACCGGGCCCCACAGCTGCTCCGACCAGGGCTCCTGTTTGCTCATGCTCTCGGCCGCCGCGGTGATCGCCTTGCGGACCTGCTCCAGGTCCTCGGTCGGGCGCACCGTGACGTCGACCCCGGCCGTGGACCAGCCCTGGCTGAGGTTGCCGATCCGCTTCACCTCGCCGTTGCGGATGTACCAGATCGCACCGTTCTCGCCGCGCAGCTTGGTGACGCGCAGCCCCACCTCGATGACCTCGCCGGAGGCCACGCCCGCGTCGATCGTGTCGCCGACCCCGTACTGGTCCTCCAGGATCATGAAGACGCCGGAGAGGAAGTCCGTGACCAGGTTGCGGGCGCCGAAGCCGAGCGCCACACCCGCGACACCGGCCGAGGCCAGCAGCGGCGCCAGGTTGATCTTGAAGGCGCCCAGGATCATCAGGGCGGCCGTGCTCATGATCAGGAACGAGGCCACCGAGCGCAGCACCGAGCCGATCGCCTCCGACCGCTGGCGTCTTCGCTCGGCGTTCACCAGCAGCCCGCCCAGCGCCGTGCCCTCCACGGCCTGGGCGCTGCGGTTCATCCGGTCTATCAGGTTGGTCAGGGCACGCCGGATCAGATAGCGCAGTGTGATCGCCACGGCGACGATCAGCAGGATGCGCAAACCGGTGCTCAGCCAGGTGGACCAGTTCTCCTCGACCCAGCCCGCGGCGTTCCCGGCCTGCTCGGCGGCGTCGCCCAGCGAGCCGACCGGCTCGGGAGACGGGGCTGCGGCCAAGAGGGCGGACAGGGACACGACGAGGACCTCCAGGGGGACGACGGCTGGTCAATAACATTAACGAAGCCGGGGGAGTGGATCGTTGCCGTCGCGGGAGGAGAGACGGGTCTCACCGGGAACACCTGTGCTGTGGCCGATCGCACAGCACGGACGGCCGCCCTGGTGAGCCGCCTGTTCGACGCCGCGGGACGGTGCGCGGAGCCCGGGGTGAGGAAAATCCTCCCGGCCCGTTACCCGTACGTGGTGGCGCTTTGACCAGGCATGAGGAGAGACTGAGATCGGATCGTCCCGGCGCGAGCCACGCGCCGCCGGCGTACAAGGAGGCATCCACCGTGCCGCACGTCCTGGTTCTCAACGCGTCGTACGAGCCGCTCGGCGTCGTACCGCTCCGCCGCGCGCTCGTCCTCGTCCTCGAGAACAAGGCCATCTGTCTTGAGGAGTCCGGCGCCTTTCTGCACAGTGCCACCCGTGCCGTGCCCGCACCCAGTGTGGTCCGGCTCAAGCGCTTCGTCCGGGTGCCCTACCGGGGCCCCGTCCCGCTCACCCGCCGGGCGCTGTTCGCCCGGGACGGCGGGCGCTGCATGTACTGCGGGGCCGCCGCGACCAGCGTCGACCATGTCATTCCGCGCAGCCGCGGCGGACAGCACGCCTGGGACAACGTGGTGGCGGCCTGCCGCCGCTGCAACCACGTCAAGGCCGACCGCCATCTGCCCGAGCTCGGCTGGCGGCTGCGCCATCAGCCCGCCCCGCCGACCGGCCTGGCCTGGCGGATCATCGGGACCGGACACCGCGACCCGCGCTGGCTGCCGTATCTGCAACCGTTCGGCGCGGACGACGTGATGGCCCGGATCGACGGCGTGTCCGCCTGAGACCGGGCCTTCGTCGTCCCCGGTCGTCCGGTCGGCTGCCCCGGTACGGCTCAGTCGTCCGCGACCGCGTACGCCTCCACCGACCAGAGGGAGTAGCCGTACTCCGTGGCCCG
The DNA here is from genome assembly GCF_014649035.1 of Streptomyces sindenensis. Lineage (GTDB taxonomy): Bacteria > Actinomycetota > Actinomycetes > Streptomycetales > Streptomycetaceae > Streptomyces > Streptomyces sindenensis. The sequence goes on along the minus strand of NZ_BMSG01000016.1, from coordinate 109,058 downwards.
GCGCTCGCCCTGCACCCGGACGAACCGGGTGTCCTTCGCGTCCATCCGGACCGACTCGCGGCCGCCCCGGCCCTCCGTCACGGTCGCGGCGGTGCGCCAGACGCGGCCGTCGGCGGAGACCTGTATGCGGTAGCGGGAGGCGTACGCGTCCTGCCAGCTCAGCACCACCTGGCCCAGCCGCACCGGCTTCGCCAGCTCGGTCTGCCACCAGGCGCCGTCCTCCGCCGGCGAGGACCACCGGGTCTCCGGATCGCCGTCGGTGGCCGCCGACGCGGGGAAGTCCGGGGTCTCGTCGCCGGACGAGGAGGCCTTCGCCGTACGCGCCAGATCCGGGCCGCCCGTACGCGGGAAGGCCCGCACGGTCAGCGTCGACTCCTGGCCGCCGAAGGCCAGCGGCACCTCGTACTCGCCCGCCGGGGTGTCCTTCGGGACGGTGATGTCGACGGGCACCTCCGTACGCGATCCGCGCGGCACGGTCGTCTGCTTCGGGACCCGCACCTCGATGCCCTTCGGGGCCTTGGCGGTGAGCCTGCCCTTGACCTCGGCCGGACGCCGGCCCGCCAGCCGTGCCGCGACCCGCTGGGGTTCGCCGCCGATCTCCGCGTCGGTCTCGCCGTGCTTCAGGTCGAGCGTGGCCGCGGGCTCGTCGCCGAACCACGGCACCAGGGCCCGCACCTGCGGGGCCCCCGCCACGACCGCGGGGGCGGCGGGCAGGGTCGGGCTGAGATACGGCGGCCGGGCGCTCCCGGCGGCCTCCGGCACGGTGACCCGTACGGCGTCGGCGCGCAGCCCCTTCGCCTCGGTCTGGGTGAAGCCGCTCGGCGAGAGCCGCCCGAGCGGACGCCACCCCTCACCGGGCACATGGGCCTCCACGACCGCGTCGGCGAGGGCGTGCCCGGGCTCGGCGAGCGCCGTGACGGCCTCCACCGGGCGGGCCGCGTCCAGCCGGACCGTATAGCTGCGGGCGTCCTTGGTGACCCGGCCCGAGGCGCGGTCGGTGCCGTTCCACCCGGCGGCCACCTTCGCCGCCCTGTCCAGGAACGGGTCCAGCACCCCCTTGCCGACGGTGGCCCGGCCCGCCCTGATCTCCTCGCGCAGCGGCTCCAGGGCCAGCTGGATGCGCCAGGCGGCGGCGCCGTCCCCGGCGGCCTGGGCCTGGAGCAGGTCAACCGCCAGCTCACCGGCCCGGCCGTAACGGGCCAGCTGCTCGGTCCAGGGACGCACCTCGTCGGTCAGCCGGCCCTCCGCGGGGGTCTTCAGCCGCTCGGGGGCCTGCCGCATCACGGAGAACGCGGCCCGCAGCTCCTTCGCCGCCCGGTCGCGGCGGGCGGCGTCGGCGCGGGTGCTCCAGAAGGCGTCGAACAGGGGCTGGAGGTAGGCGGACTCCTCCGCGCCGAGCACCGAGCCCGCGCTGTTCCCGGCCAGGGCCAGCAGCGCGTCCCGGGCGGTCGCGTCCCCGCCCGCCAGATCGTCGATCGCGGCCCGCCAGGACGCGGCGGGATCGTAGGCCTTGGGGTTCCAGGCGAAGTCGGCGGCGGTGAAGAGGGGAATCCGGGAGGCGGACGGCTGCTCCATCGCGTTGGCCAGCAGCACCGCCGAACCGCTCGCCACGGCCGGGTCCCGGCCGGTGTACGGACCGAGGAAGATGCGGTCCTGGGCGTAGTCGTTGACCGGGTAGTTGTCCATCGTCACCAGCGGGTGGCGGAACGCGGCGCGTGCCCCGGCCAGTTCACCCCCGGTGATCTTCTTCGGGACCACCCCGACGCCCGTCCAGGCCACCTGCACCCGATCGTCCAGCTCGGCCGCCAGCGCGGTGCGGTAGTCGGTGGCCCCGTCCTGGTAGAACTCCGTCGGCAGCACGGACAGCGGAGCCCCGTCCGGGTGCCGTTCGGCCAGATGCCGGGCGAGGGCGCCCGCCACCCGGGCCTGGGCGCGGGCCGCCGCCTTCGGGCCGCTGCCGAAGGTCTCGGCGTCCAGATCGCAGTGCCACTCGCTGTAGCTGACGTCCTGGAACTGGAGCTGGAAGACCCGGACGCCCAGCGCCCACATGGCGTCGATCTTCCTGGTCAGCGCCCTGACGTCCTGGTCGGACGCCATGCACATCGCCTGACCGGGGGAGACGGCCCAGCCGAGCGTGACGTGCTCGGCGCGCGCCCGCTCGGCCAGCGCCCGGAAGTCGGCCCGCGTGTCCGCGGGATAGGGCTCGCGCCAGCGCGCCAGCCGGTAGGGGTCGTCACCCGGCGCGTAGAGATAGCGGTTCTGCTTGGTGCGGCCCATGAAGGAGATCTGGGCGAGCCGCTCCTCGCGGGTCCACGGCTGTCCGTAGAACCCCTCGGCCATGCCGCGTACGGCGGTTCCCGGCCAGTCCCGGACGGTCACCCCGGCCACCGATCCGCCGACGACCAGTTGGCGCAGGGTCTGGACGGCGTGGAACAGGCCGTCCCCGCCGAGCCCCTCCAGCGCGACGGTGGCCCGCCCGGCGACCTCGCCGACCGCGAGCCGGTAGCCGCCCGACGGCAGATCGGCCCGTTCGGGGGCGCGCAGCGCCCGCAGCGCCTCGCCCGCCCCCGAGCCGCCGAGCCGGACCACGGGGCCACGGCCCGGCAGGCTCTCGTGCAGGGTCCGGACGCCCGCCGAGCGCAGCAGCGAGCGCGCCTGTTCGACGGCGTACGGATCGGCGTCCGGCGCGGCGACGAGCGTGGCCTCGGAGCCGAGCGGTACGGCGGACCCGGTGGTCCTCATGCTCTGCGGGCGGGGCCACACGGACGGCGTCCGCGCACGGTCGGCACGGTCGGCGACGGACCTGCCGGGATCGCCGGGGACGGCGGGGGCGGCCGCCGCCGACGGAGCGACGGCGACGGATCCGAGGAGTCCGCCGATCACGGCGGCGGCCACGGCCGTCGCCTGCCTTCTGCGCCCGATCCGCACGTCGCGTCCCCTTCCGTACGTCACCACTGCCGCTGGCGGGCTCCGAGCCCACCACCCGGGCGCAAGGGTGTCAATGCGCTTGGCCGTTCTGCCGGAATTGCCGGAAATCGTGACACCTCGGGTCCTGTGGGACTGGTGTGACGGGCGGGAGTGGCTGAAAACGGCCCATACCTGCCGTGCGGGGGAACGGAGTGTGACCCAGAGCACGTTGTGCTCGTTGTCATAACGCCTACATCACGTCCACGTCTGCCGGGGCGAGGCCTGGGTAGGTCTGCTGTGTCCTGTTCCCCATGGCCAGGAGGCCACCATGCCCGCAGCTGCGCAGCTTCTGCTCTCCGCCCTCTCCAAACAGGTGCCCACCCAGCCCGCGTCCGGGCCCCTGACCAGCGAACTTCCCCTGTCCGACGTCGCCCACCTGATCAGCGGGCCGCCGCTCGCCGAAGTCCCCCTGCTGCTCGGTGAATCCTCGTTCGCCGATTCCGCGCCGCTGACCAGCGAGCCGCCGCTCGCCGATGCCACACCTCTCACGAGCGAGCCGCCGCTCGCCGCCGTCGCCCCACTGACCAGCGAGCCGACCGCACCCGGCACCGCGGGGGGCATGGAGTTCCCAGGAGTCTGAATGGGCTTGTCCCGGCTCGCCGCACTGCACGGTGTCGCCACCTCCTACTCCCCGTCGCCGGATGTCACGGTGTCCGTCCCCGACGACACGGTCATCGCCGTGCTCGCCGCGCTGGGCGTCGACGCCGGCACTCCGGCGGACGTACGGAAGTGCCTCGCCGCCGCGGAGTCCCGCTCGCGCCTGCTGCCGCCGACCGTGGTGGTCTGGGCCGGCGAGCCCCTGCCGCCCGCTCTGGCCGGCCTGCCCCCCGGCTCGACCGTCACGGTCGAGCCGGAGCCGTCCGACCCCCCGGGACGCCCTGCGGGCCGCCCGCCCGCCCCGCTGAGCATGCGGGCCCGGGCGGCGGCCCCGGCCCCGGCCGCCGGCGAGGGGGCCGTTCCGGCCCCGGACGCCCCGGGCGGGGCCGCTCCGGCGTCGGGCGGGACGGCCGCCGAGGGCCTCACCCCCGCCTGGTGGATTGCGCCGCCCCACGGCGTCCACCGCATCCACGTCCGTACGCCGGACAACCGCCGGGCCACCGCCACCCTCGTCGCCGCCCCGCCCCGTGTGCCGCAGCCGCCCGAGCGCACCCACGGCTTCCTGGTGCAGCTCTACTCCCTGCTCTCCGCCCGCTCCTGGGGCATGGGCGACCTCGGGGACTTGGCCGACCTCGCCATCTGGGCCGGGCGCAGCGTCGGCTCCGGGTTCGTGCAGGTCAACCCGTTGCACGCGGCCGTTCCCGGGAAGCCCACCGACCCCTCCCCGTACCGCCCCTCCTCGCGCCGCTTCCCCGACCCGGTCCACCTGCACATCGAGTCGATCCCCGAATACGGCCACGTCCGCGACCGGGCCACCCTGGACGACCTCCGGCAGGACGCCGCCGCGCTCAGCGAGGCCGTGCTGAACAAGGGCGCCCTGATCGACCGGGACGCCGTCTGGGAGCTGAAGCGCCAGGCCCTGGAGCTGGTCGTCCGAGTGCCCCTCACCCCCGGCCGCCGCGCCGACTACTGCGACTTCCTGGCCGAGCAGGGGCAGGCGCTGGAGGACCACGCCCTGTGGTGCGCCCTCGCCGAGGTCCACGGCCCCGACTGGCACACCTGGCCCGAGGCCCTGCGCGACCCCCGCTCCCCGGGCACCTCCCGCGCCCGCTCCGAGCTGCTGGACCGGGTCGACTTCCACTGCCGCCTCGCCTGGCTGACCGCCGGCCAGCTCGCCGCCGCCCAGCGGGCCGCCGAGGACGCCGGGATGGGCGTCGGCATCGTCCACGACCTCGCCGTCGGCGTGCATCCGGCCGGCGCCGACACCTGGTCCCAGCAGGAGGCCTTCGCCCACGGCATCTCGGTCGGCGCGCCCCCCGACGCGTTCAACGCCCGCGGCCAGGACTGGGGCCTGCCGCCCTGGCGCCCCGACGTCCTCGCCGCCACCGGTTACGCCGCCTACCGGGGCCTGCTGCGCGGACTGCTGGCCCACGCGGGAGCCCTGCGCATCGACCACGTGATGGGGCTCTTCCGGCTCTGGTGGGTCCCCGAGGGCCGCCCGCCCACCGACGGCACGTACGTCGCGTACGACGCCGAGGCCATGCTCGCCGTCCTCGTCCTGGAGGCCCACCGGGCCGGGGCCGCCGTCGTCGGTGAGGACCTCGGCACCGTCGCCCCCGGGGTCCGCGAGGCGCTCGCCCGGCGCGGGGTGCTCGGCACCTCGGTGCTCTGGTTCGAGCGCGACTGGGAGGGCGACGGCCGGCCCCTCGCCCCGGAGGAGTGGCGCCAAGACTGCCTGGCCACCGCCACCACCCACGATCTGCCGTCCACCGCCGCCCGGCTGACCGGCGATCATGTGACGCTGCGCCACCGCCTCGGTCTGCTCACCCGCTCCCTGGAGGAGGAGCTGACCGAGGACACCACCGACACCGCCGAGTGGCTGGCCCTCCTGGCCCGGCTGCGGATGCTCCCCGAGGGCGACGGCGACGAGGAGGCCGCCGTCCGGGCCGTCCACCGCTTCCTGCGCCGCACCCCCGCCCGGATGACCGGCGTCTGGCTCCCCGACACCGTGGGCGACCGCCGCCCGCAGAATCTCCCCGGCACCTGGGACCAGTACCCCAACTGGCGGCTCCCGATCGCCGACCCCGAGGGCCATCCGGTCACCCTGGAGGAGATCACCGCCTCGCCCCGGCTGCACGCGCTGATGGAGGTCCTCGGGCCCCGAAAGCCCCGTACGGCACCCCCGGGCGAGCGCCTCCCGTAGGCGTTCGCTACGTTTGCACCGTGGACAAGAAGAACGCTATGCGCGCCGGCGTCGTTGCGGCCGGGACGACGCTGATGATGCTGCTCATGTCGGCCCCGGCGCTCGCGCTCACGCCCGACGACGGTGACGACCCGGCTCCGCGCCTGAGCGCGATCGAGACCATCGGTCTCTACGTGGTCGCGCCCATCGGCCTGTTCGTGGTGATCACGGCCCTGGTGATGGTCCTGGACAAGTCCAAGAAGCAGGTCTGACCCGCTCACGTACGACACGTACAGAACGCTCGACTCGCGTACGACACGTACAGCACGCTCGACGGGTGCGCCGCCGGTGAGAACCACCGCGCGGCGCACCCGTGCGTGCGGTCCCGGACGGCCCCGCCCGTGCCGCGTGCGGCCGCGGACGGTCCGCCCCGGTTCCGTACCGCTCCGCCCGCGCCGGGCCGGTAGGTTGCGCCCATGACCGAGTGGGACGTCAAGAAGCTCCGCATCCTGCGCACCCTGCGCGACCGGGGCACGGTCACGGCGACCGCCGAGGCGCTCCTGATGACCCCCTCCGCGGTCTCCCAGCAGCTCACGAACCTGGCCAAGCAGCTCGGCGTGGACCTCCTGGAGGCCCAGGGCCGCCGCGTTCGCCTCACCGACGCCGCCCACCTCGTCCTGCGCCACGCCGAGGCGGTCTTCGCCCAGCTGGAGCGGGCCGAGGCCGAACTGACCGGCTATCTGCGCGGCGAGGCCGGAGAGGTCAGGGTCGCCGCGTTCTCCACCGCCGTGCCCGCCCTCGTCGTCCCCGCCGTCCGGCTGCTGCGCGCCGGGGACCGCCCGGGGCCCGACGTACGCGTCCGGGAGGCCGAGGCCGCCCAGGCGTACGAGCTGCTCACCGCGGGCGAGGTGGACCTCGCCCTCTCGCTGGCCGCCCACGCGCCCACCGCCCGCGATCCCCGCTTCAGCCTCTTCCCGCTGCTCGCCGACCCGCTCGACGTCGCCCTCCCGGCCGGCCACCCGCTGGCCGGCGCGCCCGGACTGCGCCTCGCGGACCTGGCCGCCGACCGCTGGATCTTCGGCGGCTCCGGACCCTGGTCCGAGATCACCACCGCCGCCTGCGAGGCGGCGGGCTTCGTCCCCGAGCAGGCCCACAGCGCCGCCGGCTGGACCGCGATCCTCGCCCTGGTCGAGGCGGGCATGGGAGTGGCGCTGGTCCCCCGGATGGCCGCCAGGGAGCGCCGCGAGGGCGTGGTGATGCGGGTGCTGGAGGCGGACCGGCCGCGCCGCCACGTGGTGGCGGCACTCCGGCACGGGGCGGAGAGCGGACCGGCGGTGGCGCGGGTCCTCGCGGCGCTCACCGAAACCGCTCGATCGTTCAGCTGAGCTGAAAGATATCTGCGAAAACTTTCGATGGACCTGATGTGTCCGTTGCGGCGAAGGTAGGAGACATGACCTTCGACGCGAGCGAGACGACATTCCAGAACCCCGACACCGACCCCCATGCCAATGACGCCGCGCCCTACGGCGGCGGCGACCCGTACGCCGACTACCGCGAGGCGGGTGACCTCGCCTTCACCGAGCTGGTCGACCTCGCCGACCGCCGCCTGGGCGCGGGCGTGATCGCCGCCAACGACGAGTTCTTCGCCGAACGCGAGAACCTGCTGATCCGCGAGCGCGCCGTCTTCGACCCCGAGCACTTCGGGCACAAGGGCAAGATCATGGACGGCTGGGAGACCCGCCGCCGCCGCGGCGCGGACGCCGACCACCCCTTCCCCGCCCCCGAGGACCACGACTGGGCGATCGTCCGCCTCGGCGCCCCCGGGATCATCCGCGGCCTGGTCGTGGACACCGCTCACTTCCGCGGCAACTACCCGCAGCGCGTATCCGTGCAGGCCGCCTCCGTCGAGGGCGCCCCGGGCCCCGGGCACCTGCTCGCCGACGACGTGAAGTGGGAGGAGATCCTCCCGCCCACCCCCGTACGCGGCCACGCCGCCAACGCCTTCGAGATCACGAGCGGCCGCCGCTACACCCACCTCCGCCTCTGCCAGCACCCCGACGGCGGCATCGCCCGCCTCCGCGTGCACGGCGAGGTCGTCCCGGACCCGGCCTGGCTCGCCGCGCTCGGCACCGTCGACCTGATCTCGGTCCTCAACGGCGGTACCTGCGAGGACGCGTCCGACCGCTTCTACTCCTCGCCCACCCAGATCATCCTGCCGGGCACCTCCCGCAAGATGGACGACGGCTGGGAGAACCGCCGCCGCAGGGTCCGCGACACCAACGACTGGGTGCGCTTCCGCCTCCCCGCCCAGGGCGCGGTCCGCGCGATCGAGATCGACACCGCCTACCTCAAGGGCAACTCCGCCGGCTGGATCGCCCTCCAGGGCCGCAACGGCGACACCGGCGAGTGGTTCGAGATCCTCCCGCGCACCCGCCTCCAGCCCGACACCCCGCACCGCTTCGTGCTGCGCGCCCAGGCCGTCGTCACCCACGTCCGCCTGGACGCCTTCCCCGACGGCGGCGTGGCCCGGATGCGGCTGCACGGCACCCTCACGGAGTCCGGCGCGGCCGAGCTGACCCGCCGCTACGAGGAGTCGGGCGCGTAACCCGTAGAACCTCCCGGCGGCCCCCGGTCCCCGCCCGGCGGACGGTTGCGCACCAGCGCCCGCCCGCCGGGCGGCTTCCAACGGACCCGGCGGACCCAACGGACCCGGCGGACCCAACGGACCCGGCGGCCCGGCGGCTCAGGCCGCGTACGCCGTGAAGCGCAGCGTCTTGGCCAGCACCCGCCAGGTCACCCAGGCGAACGCCCGGTTCACCCCGTTGCAGAAGGCCTCGCCCGTGCAGTCGGTGGGCCGGTCCTGCCAGGCCCGGACCGTCATGGTGTGGAAGCCGAGGGTCCGCGAGAACGCGAAGCGGATGTGCATGCCCCGGCCCAGCTGGTGGCCCGGCAACGTGTTGATCTGGAAGAAGTCGTCCCCGATGTGCTCGACCTCGACCGGGTTGCCGCCCAGCAGCTCGCAGCGCGCCCCCGCCCGGATCCGCCCCGCACACCCGCCGCTGACCGGGAAGAGCCAGAAGTGGCGGGTCAGCTGCCGCCGCACGGCGTCCGGCCCGGTGAACGGGTGCAGCCCCAGGGTGTAGCCGTACGTGTAGAGGTCGTAGCAGTCCGCCGGACCGGCCCGGCAGTCGGCGGCGGGAGACGCGGCGGTGGCAGGCGCGGGGGAGGGACCTGTCAGCAGACCCGCGCACAGGGCCAGCGCGACCGGCACGGCGGCGAAGCCGGGCATCCGAACCCTCCCGTGGCCCGCGGCCGAAGCATCATGCGACGACCCTTCGGACCGTAGGCCACGGGAGACCCACCCGCGCGCGGGCGTACGGCAAAAGCGTCATGGCGTACGGCGAACGCGCGAGCGCACGGGCGGCCCGGCCCGCGACCGCACGCCGAAGGGGCGCCCTCCCGAGCCGGGCGGCCCGCACCCCGGCCGACGCCCGTGACCGCACGCCGAAGGGGCGCCCCCTTGGCCGCGACGAATCCGCCGCGGCGAAGCAGACGCCCCTGGGGGTGTACGGGTCAGGCCGTGGCCGCCGCCGCGTCCGCCGCCTGGGCCTTCAGGGCGCGCTCCACACCGGACCGCGACTCCGACATCAGCCGGCGCAGGGCCGCGCTCGGCTCGGCCGAGTCCAGCCAGGCGTCGGTGGCGTCCAGGGTCTCCTTGGAGACCTGGAGGGCCGGGTAGAGGCCCACGATGATCTGCTGGGCCATCTCGTGGCTGCGCGAGTCCGAGACCTCCTTCACCGAGGCGAAGTACTTCTCCGTGTACGGGGCCAGCAGCTCACGCTGGTCCGGCTGGACGAAGCCGCTGATGACCGCCTCCTGGAGGGAGTTGGGCAGCTCGCCGGATTCCACGACCGCGGCCCACGCCTGGGCCTTGGCCTCCTCGGACGGCTGGGCCGCCCGCGCGGACGCCGCGTGACGCTCACCCGCGGCGGTCTTGTCGCGCTCGTACTCGGCGGCGATCTCCTCCTCGTCCAGCAGCCCGGCCGCGGCCAGCCGCTGCACGAACGCCCACCGCAGCTCGGTGTCGACGGCCAGGCCCTCGATCGACTCGGTGCCGTCCAGCAGCGACTGGAGCAGGTCCAGTTGCTGCGGGTTGCGGGCCGTGGCCGCGAAGGCGCGGGCCCACGCCAGCTGGTGGTCGCTGCCCGGCTCGGCCGCCTGCAGGTGCGCCAGCGTCGCTTCCGTCCACTGGTTGAGCGCGGCCTGACGGGTCTCCGGGGCCGCGTACAGGTCGAGCGCCAGCTTCACCTGGCGGTGCAGCGACTGGACGACGCCGATGTCCGACTCCTTGCCGATGCCCGAGAGCACCAGCGAGAGGTAGTCGCGGGTCGCCAGCTCGCCGTCGCGCGTCATGTCCCACGCCGAGGCCCAGCTCAGGGCGCGGGGCAGCGACTCGGCGAAGTCGCCCAGGTGCTCGGTGACGACCCGCAGCGACTCGGCGTCCAGGCGGACCTTCGCGTACGACAGGTCGTCGTCGTTGAGCAGGACGACCGCCGGGCGGGCCCTGCCCACCAGGGCGGGCACGTCGGTGCGCTCGCCGTCGACGTCCAGCTCGATCCGGTCGGTGCGCACGAGCTTGCCGTCGGCGTCGAGATCGTACGCGCCGATGGCGATCCGGTGCGGGCGCAGCGTCGGCTCGCCCTTGGCGCCGGCGGGCAGCGCCGGGGCCTCCTGGAGCACGGTGAAGGAGGTGACGACGCCGTTCTCGTCGGTCTCGATCTCCGGGCGCAGGATGTTGATCCCGGCCGTCTCCAGCCACGCCTTCGACCAGGTCTTCAGATCGCGTCCGGAGGTCTCCTCCAGCGCGCCCAGCAGGTCGGAGAGGCGGGTGTTGCCGAAGGCGTGCGCCTTGAAGTACGCCTGCACACCCTCGAAGAACGCGTCCTTGCCGACGTACGCCACGAGCTGCTTGAGCACCGAGGCGCCCTTGGCGTACGTGATCCCGTCGAAGTTGACGAGGACGTCGTCCAGGTCGCTGATGTCCGCCATGATCGGGTGCGTGGAGGGCAGCTGGTCCTGCCGGTACGCCCAGGTCTTCATGGAGTTGGCGAACGTGGTCCAGGAGTGCGGCCACTTCGAGCCGGCCGCGTCCGCCTGGCAGGCGATCGAGGTGTAGGTGGCGAACGACTCGTTCAGCCAGAGGTCGTTCCACCACTCCATCGTCACGAGGTCGCCGAACCACATGTGGGCCAGCTCGTGCAGGATCGTCTCGGCGCGGACCTCGTACGCCGCGTCCGTCACCTTGGAGCGGAAGACGTACTGGTCGCGGATGGTGACCGCGCCCGCGTTCTCCATCGCGCCCGCGTTGAACTCCGGGACGAAGAGCTGGTCGTACTTGGCGAACGGGTAGGCGTAGTCGAACTTCTCCTGGAACCACTCGAAGCCCTGCCGGGTCACGGCGAAGATGTCGTCCGCGTCCAGGTACTCCGCCAGCGAGGGGCGGCAGTAGATGCCGAGCGGGACGGTCTGGCCGTCCTTCTCGTACGTGCTGTGCACCGAGTGGTACGGGCCGGCGATGAGGGCCGTGATGTACGTGGAGATGCGGGGCGTCGGCTCGAACGTCCAGACGTCGTCCTTCGGCTCCGGCGTCGGCGAGTTCGAGATGACCGTCCAGCCGGAGGGGGCCTTCACGGTGAACTGGAAGGTCGCCTTCAGGTCCGGCTGCTCGAACGAGGCGAACACCCGGCGGGCGTCGGGGACCTCGAACTGCGTGTACAGGTAGGCCTGCTCGTCGACCGGGTCGACGAACCGGTGCAGGCCCTCGCCGGTGTTGGTGTACGAGCAGTCGGCGACGACCTTCAGCTCGTTGGCGCCCTCGCGCAGCCCGGCCAGGGCGATCCGGGAGTCACGGAACACGGCGGCGACGTCCAGCGCCTCACCGTTGAGCACGGCCTCGTGGACGGCCGGGGCGACCAGGTCGATGAAGGTCTCCGCACCGGCCTCCGCGGAGTCGAAGCGCACGGTGGTCACGGACCGGTAGGTGCCGCCCTCCTGCGCTCCGGAGAGGTCGAGATCGATCTCGTACGCGTCCACGGTCAGCAGGCGCGCCCGCTCCTGTGCCTCTTCGCGGGTCAGATTCGTGCCAGGCACGCGGTCATCTCCTAGGTGTGCGACTTGATATGCGGCTTTCCGGCCATCCTTCCACGTGCCGGGCTCCCAGCGCGATGTCCGTTTTCCGCCGGACGCGGACGGCCTCGGGGGGCAGGCTCGAACCATGACCGGATACCAGCCCCGCCCCATCGATCCCGCCGCCCTCGGCGAACTCCGCGCCACCGACGACGCGGGCCACCCCTGCATGCCGTTCGCCGCCGACGAGGGCGGCCACCCCCTGCGCTGCTGCCTGCGCGGCAGCGAGCCGGGTGAGCGCATCGCCCTCGTCTCCTACGCCCCGCTGCGCCGCTGGGCCGCCGAGACCGGGGCGAGCCCGGGGGCGTACGACGAGCAGGGCCCGGTCTTCATCCACGCCGAGGCGTGCGCGGGCCCGGACCCGGAGCGCGAGGGCTACCCGTTCTCGCGCCCCGGCGCCCTGCGTACGGTCCGCCGCTACGACGCCCGGGGTCACATCGGGGGCGGACGGCTGCTGGAGATCCCGGCCGAGGAGGCGAAGGGGTTCGACGCGGCCCTGGACGAGGCGTTCGCGGACCCGGAGGTGGCGCTGGTGCATGTGCGTGCGGTGGAGTACGGGTGCTTCCACTTCGAGGTGCGGCGGCCCTGAGGCGGGCATGGGGAAGGGGCGGCCGCCGGTGTGCCCGGCGGCCGCCCCTTCCCGTGCGCGCACGCGGTGCGAGGGCCGTGCGTCAGCCCTTCAGCTCGGCCGCCACCAGCTCCGCGATCTGCACGGTGTTCAGCGCCGCGCCCTTGCGGAGGTTGTCGTTGGAGACGAACAGCGCGAGGCCGTGGTCCACCGTCTCGTCCACCCGGATGCGGCCGACGTAGGAGGCGTCCTTGCCCGCCGCCTGGAGCGGGGTCGGGATCTCGGACAGCTCGACGCCCTCGGCGTCCTTCAGCAGCTCGTAGGCGCGCTCGACGCCGATCGGGCGGGCGAAGCGGGCGTGGATCTGGAGCGAGTGGCCCGTGAAGACCGGGACCCGGACACAGGTGCCGGAGACCTTCAGCTCCGGGATCTCCAGGATCTTGCGGGACTCGTTGCGGAGCTTCTGCTCCTCGTCCGTCTCGAACGAGCCGTCGTCCACGATCGAGCCGGCCAGCGGCAGCACGTTGAAGGCGATCGGGCGCTTGTAGACACCGGGCTCGGGGAAGTCCACGGCCTCGCCGTCGTGGACCAGCCTCTCGGCGTCGGCGACGACCTTGGCGGTCTGGCCGTGCAGCTCGGAGACCCCGGCGAGCCCGGAACCGGAGACGGCCTGGTAGGTGGCGACGGTCAGCGCTTCGAGGCCGGCCTCGTCGTGCAGCGGGCGCAGCACCGGCATCGCGGCCATCGTGGTGCAGTTCGGGTTGGCGATGATCCCCTTGGGGCGGACCTTCGCCGCGTGCGGGTTGACCTCGGAGACGACGAGCGGGACCTCGGGGTCCTTGCGCCAGGCGGAGGAGTTGTCGATCACCACGGCGCCCTGGGAGGCGACCTTCTCGGCCAGCGCCTTCGAGGTCGCGCCGCCGGCGGAGAACAGCACGATGTCCAGGCCCGTGTAGTCGGCCGTGGAGGCGTCCTCGACGGTGACGGCGGATCCCTGGAAGTCGATCGTGGAACCCGCGGACCGGGCGGAGGCGAACAGCCGCAGCTCGTCGACCGGGAAGTTGCGCTCGGCCAGGATGCTGAGCATGACTGTGCCGACCTGACCGGTGGCGCCGACGATTCCGACCTTCACGAGGACTCCTCTGTTCTGTACACCTGTGCGTCTGTGCGGTCCGTATGCCGCACCATGATGCGTATGTCCCGGCCTGCCTTGTCCAATCCATTGTCCGACCTGCGGACTCTTCCCGCGAGGACCGCAGAATCTGCCATGGCCTTGCCCGCGTGGGAAAACATCTGCGGCGGCCCCCGCGGACTGTGACGAGGAACACGCACAGCGGGGCGGGTGCTCGTGAGAGCGCCCGCCCCGCCGTCGTATCGCAGGGATCCGTTACGGCGTGACCTTCTCGATCACGACGCTGCCGGTGCCCGCGGCGGTGCCGCGCGCGTTGACCAGCTGGACCTCACCGAAGAACTGACGGCCCTCGGGGGCCGCCCCGGCGACCACGACCTCGGCGCCGACCTGGGCGGAGGCACCGTTGGCCAGGTTCACCGCCTTGGTGGAGTCGACCTTGATCGTGCCGAGCGACGCCGCGTAGTACACGTCGCGGTAGTCGTACGTGGTCGACCCGGCCGGGACCGAGTAGCCCTCGACGATCACCGTGTACGTGCCCGCGGCGGGCTTCACCAGGCTGACCGCCTCCTCGGAACCGGCGGAGGTGGCGCTGCCGACCTGCGTGGCGCCCCGGAAGACGTACAGGTCGAGGTCGGCGTTGGCGTCCGACGTACCGCCGATGGCGAAGTCGAGCTTCTCGACGCCCGACCCGATGGTCACCGTGGTCTCACGGGTCTCACCGGTGGAGATCGACGGCTTGGCCACCTTGGCCGAGCCGAGCGAACCGCCCTGGAGCTTGCCCTGGAGGGCGGCGGCGGTGTTGGTGACCGTCCAGTCCACCGCGGCCGGGGCGCCGATCTTCGCCTCGGCGATGGTGCGCACCGCCGGGTCGAAGACCGCGCCGAGCAGCGAGACATCCAGCTTGTACGGGTTGTCCAGCAGCGGCGACGTACGGCGCGACTCGACCTCGATCTCCCAGACGCCGGGCTGCGGGTCCTTGTAGGAGCGCGTGTCCGGGCGGCAGGTGTTGGCCGGGTTCTCGTAGTTCGGGTAGCAGTTGATCGTGGAGGTCGGGTCGACCGGCGTCCCGTACGGGTGCAGGGCGATGAACCGGGTCTGGCTGCCCGACCGCAGCGCGCTGAGGGCGACCTCAAGGGTCTTCGCGCCCTCCGGCACGTTCACGAAGTACGACGTGGTGCCGTTGCGCTGCACCGAGCCGGACGTCTTGTAGGCGTAGCCGGGCTGCTTCAGGTCGTGGGCGACGACGACCGTGGTCATGATCTGGTGGTCGACGCCGGAGGTCTTCTTGTCGTCGACCCGGAGGATGGCGCTGTGCACCCCGGCGGTCTTGGCCTTGGCCCTGACCTTCAGCTTGACCGGCTTGTCGAGCGGCAGCGAGACGTACCGGGGGCTGCTGAGCTCGAAGGTGCCGTCGTTGTTCTTCCACGTCAGCTTGTGCTGGACGTCGCGGTCCGGGCCCGTGGTGCGGGTGACGACGACGTCGTAGACCTTGGACTCGCCGACCTTCAGGCCGCCCTCGCGGTCGTAGAGGCCGGTGCCGAAGCCCGGGTCCTTGAGCGCGAAGTCGATCGCGGTGTCGACCGGGGCCTTCACCGAGAACTCGTGGGCGGGCTTGCCCTGCTTGGCGATCTGCTTCCAGGCCTTGACGATGTTGATCAGACCGGAGCCCTGGACGTGCGCGGGCACGTCCTTGATGTGGCCGGCGGTGCTGGTCAGCGCCACACGCAGGTCGGCCGGGGGAAGCTCGATGCCCTTCTGCTTCGCCTTCGACAGCAGCAGCGCGGCAGCGCCCGCGGCCTGCGGGGAGGCCATCGAGGTGCCCTGGAGCATGGAGTAGCCGGCCGGCAGGTCGTAACCCGCCTCCTTGACCGGACCGCCCGGCGCCCAGGTCTGGGTGGTGTTGATGGAGGCACCCGGCGCCGAGATGATCGGCGTGAAGCCGCCGTCCTCACGCGGACCGCGCGAGGAGAAGGGCAGCATGTCGTACTTCTTGGTGACGTGGGAGCCGTAGTTGGCCGCCCAGGTCTCCTTGGAGATCGACGCGCCGACCGAGATCACGTGGTCGGCGAGCGACGGGTCGCCGATCGTGTTGAGCCCCGGGCCGCTGTTGCCGGCCGAGATGACCAGCTGGACGCCGTAGATGTCGACGAGCCGCTTGTACAGCTCGGCGCGCGCGTTGTTGCCGTCGTTCAGCGGCGGCAGGCCGCCGATCGACATGTTGACGATGTCGACGCCGCGGTTGACGACGAGGTCGATCATGCCCTCGGTCAGCGCGATGTTGGTGCAGCCGCCGGACCAGGTGCAGGCGCGCGAGGAGACGATCTTGGCGCCGGGGGCGGCACCGTTCATCTCGCCGCCGAACAGCCCGTTGGCCGCGGTGATGCCCGCGACGTGCGTGCCGTGCGAGCCCTCGATGACACCGATGTTGACGAAGTCGGCCTTGGCGCCGGCCGCGTTGTAGGTGACGCCCTTGCGGGTCTCGACGACGAACGGGATGCGCTCGACGACCGGGGTCCGCGGGTCGTCCTCGCCGAAGTAGGAGACCTGGAACTTCTCCTTGTACGGCTTGAGGACCTTGTCGTCGGAGAAGTCCGCGTTGCTGTTCAGGTCGACCCGCGTGGTGCCGGTGACCGGGTCGTACAGCACGCCCCAGACGTCGGTGGTGTCACCGTCGCGGTTGAGGTCGCCCGCCATGTCGCCGCCGGTGGTGGCCGACTCGGCGAACGTGGCGAACTTGTAGCTGCCCGTGGGGGCCGCGTACGTCTTGCCGCCGGCCGTGAACGTCGGGCCGCTGACCGACTCGCTCATCCGCAGCCAGGTGCCGTCGCCGTCGCTCACCGGGTCGGTGGCGGTCACCCAGTCGACGATCTTGCGCTCGCCGGTGGTGGTCTTCCTCAGCGCCGGGTGACCGAGGTCGACGCCGGAGTCCAGGATGCCGATGGTGATCCCGCGGCCGTCGGCCTTCGGGTTCTTCTTGACGAAGTCGACCGCACCGGTCTCGAACGACGGGTTGTACGGGTTCTTCGCCGGGGTCTTCTTGTTCGGCGCCGCGTAACTGCCCGTCGCCTTCGTCTGCTTGGCCCCGGCGGCCCGGTCGCCCTTGGGCGTCGGGTCGTCCAGCTCGATCTCCTGCTTGAGATCGATGCCGAGCACGGAGGAGAGCTTGGAGGCCGCCTTGATGGTGGACTCGGCGCTCTTCGTCGGAACCGTCGCCCGGACATAGCCGAGCTTGTCGTAGGTCTGGCCGAGCACGGAGCCCTCGACGGCGTCCAGCTTCTTGCTGACCTGCTCGGTCGCCCCGGGGGTGGTGGCGACCATCATGGTGATGTTCTTCTCGCCCTTGGCCTCGGCCTTCGCCAGGACGTCGGCGTCGGCCTTGCCGAGCTTGTCGCCCCGGTCGCTCGTGGCGGCCGGTTTGACGGGGGCCGGAGCCGGGTCGTCGGCGGCGAACACCGGAGCGGCACCGGTGGCGGTGAGAGCGGCCACGAGGCCCGCCGCGGCCGCTATGCGGGCCGCTCGTCTCGCGCCCGGTATGGAACTGGGGGATTCCTTGGTCATCAGCATCCCTGTTAGTGAAAGAGAGAGTCCGGAATTCGGTACCGGATGACCGCTCACCCTGTCGTAAATGACAGAGGTTTGTGGAGAGTTGACGGAGACGAGTTGGCGACATGGCATGGATCCGCCACTGAGGGCAATGCGCCACCAGGGACGAATGAGGTGAAAGTGACCTCTGGATAGGCGATTTCGAGCCACGTGGTCCGGACCAGCAGCCGAGACCGCTGCCCTCCACGAGGTACGGCAACACCCTCGCGACCCCTCAGTGCGGCAGCCCCGCGCGCCCGCTCATGACGGCAGCCGCTCGCGACCACTCATGGCGGCAGCCCCTCGCACCCGCTCAGCGAGGCAGCACCATCACGTACGCGGCCGGCTCCCGGTCCGCCGCCGCCATCAGCGCCGTCCGTACCACCGTCGCCTGCTGGTCGAGTGCCTCGCGCAGTTTCCTCGGCGTGAGGTGGACGACCGTGATCCCGAGGCGCTCCAGATGCTCCCGCTTCGCGGCGTACGCGGACCACTGCGGGTCCGCCTGCGCCCGATGGCCCCGCCGCCCGGGCGCGCCGTGCCGGGGCGCCCGGGAGTCCAGCTCCACCGCCACCGCGTGATCGGGCCAGTAGGCGTCGACCCCGCCGAGGACCGGTCCGCCCGGCAGCCGCAGCTCCACGTTCCACACCGGCTCCGGCAGCCCGTGCTCGCGCACCATCGCGTACAGCCGCGCCTCCGCCACCGCCCGCCCCTCGGCCAGCAGCGCGTCCACCGCACCCACCACGGCGGGCCGCCCCAGCAGCTTCGCCTCGCTCAACTCACGTACCACTGCCGCTGGTTCGCAGTGACCGTCTCGTACCGCCTCGGTCAGCAGCCGCCGGACGTCCGCCGCGTCCGCCGTGGCCGCCACCGCGTCCGCCAGTGCCCGCTCCACCGGAGCGACGGGCACCTCGCCCACCCGCACCGGGCCCGGCATCGAGGCGGTCCGCAGCACCTCCACGAACCGGGTGGACCGCAACCGCCGGGTACGGGGGACCAGTACGTCGATCCGGTGCAGCGCGCCCAGCTCCCCGGCCGAGGCGAAGCCGTGCAGCGCGAGCGCGGCGACCCCGGTGACCATCGCCTCCCCGTACCCCGCGTCCGCGGCGCCCGCCGCGGTCCGCCGCGCGGAGACCGGCGGACGCCCCGCGTACAGCAGCGCCCCGTGCAGCCGCTCCTGGCCGGTGGGCGGGCCCGGGTGCAGCAGATAGACCCCGGGCAGCAGGTGCTGCCAGGGGCCGCCGGGCAGGCACTGCGCCGACGTCTGTGCGGCGGACACGCCCCGTGCCCTCAACTGGGCGGCGGACAGGACACGCTGCGTCACATCGTCGGGGTGAAGGGGGAGACGCGGGAGGCGGGCGGAGAGCGGGGTGTTCTGGGTCATGTCCCGGGGTTTCCCGCCCCCGAAGGGGGTCCTAACCCCTGTTACAGGCCCGTTGACATTCCCGGACAACGCCGTCCTAAAGTACGGACGTTCGACAACCGATAAGGGCCGTCGCGCCGGGAATCGGGGAGGGGCGCACCGGGCGGGTGTACGAGCGCCGCTTTCACGCCGCACGCACGCTCCGCCCGAGCGCCCCCCGGTCACGCCCTCCCGCTCACGCGGCCCGAGCGCCCCCCCGGGTCACGCCCTCCCCGGGTCACGCCCTCCCGCCTACGCGGCCCGGTCGCACTCCTGCCCACGCAGCGCCCGCGCGAGATCGTCCCGGGCCTCCAGCACCAGCCGCCGGAGCGCCGGAGCCGCGTCCTCGTGCTCGCCGAGCCAGTCGTCGGCCGCCGCGAGGGTCGCGGGGCTGTCCTGGAGACCGGGGAACATCCCCCGCACCACATGCATGCCGATCTGGATCGACCGCTCCGCCCAGATCCGCTCGATCACCTCGAAGTAACGCGTGGTGTACGGGGCCAGCAGCTCCCGCTGCGAAGACTGCTCGAAGCCCGCGATGGTCGCCTCGACCAGCGCGTTGGACAGCTTGTCCGACTCCACGACCGCCGCCCACGCCTGCGCCTTCACCGCCTCCGACGGCCGCGAGGCCAGGCACCGTACGTGGTGGCGCTTGCCGGACGCCGTGTCGTCGCGGGCCAGTTCGGAGTC
Organism: Streptomyces sindenensis; assembly: GCF_014649035.1. Classification (GTDB taxonomy): domain Bacteria; phylum Actinomycetota; class Actinomycetes; order Streptomycetales; family Streptomycetaceae; genus Streptomyces; species Streptomyces sindenensis. The sequence continues at coordinate 89,755 of NZ_BMSG01000016.1, read as the reverse complement.
GATGGCCGCCTCGTTCGCCACCCCGTGCGAGGCGAGCGGCGAGAGGAAGGCCCAGCGCAGCTCCTGCTCGACGTCGAGACCGTCGATCCGGGCCGTGCCGTCCAGCAGCCCGCCCAGCAGCTGGAAGTCCTCCTCCGACGAGGCGACCGCGGCGAAGAAGCGGGCCCAGGCCAGCTGGTGCTCGCTGCCCGGCTCGGCGGCCCGCAGCTCGCGCAGCGCGCCCTCGCCCAGCGCCCGGCCGCCCTCCTCGCGCCAGTCGGGGGCGACGTAGTTGACCAGCGCGGACTGCGCCCAGGCGTGCAGCATCTGCAGGACGCCGATGTCGCTCTCGCGCCCGGCGTGCGCCAGCACGAGCGCGACGAAGTCACGGGCCGGGAGAACGGCGTCCCGGGTCAGACCCCACAGGGCCGACCAGCACAGGGCACGGGCCAGCGGGTCCGTGATCCCGCCGAGGTGGTCGCGGAGCGTGGCCAGCGACCCCTCGTCGAAGCGGACCTTGCAATAGGTGAGGTCGTCGTCGTTGACCAGGATCAGATCGGGCCGCTCGGAGCCGGCCAGCGCCTCGACCACGGTCCGCTCGCCGGCCACGTCCACCTCGGCGCGCGCGTACCGGGTCAGCTCACCCTCGGGCGTACGCCGGTACAGGCCGACCGCGACGCGGTGCGGGCGCAGCTCGGGGTGCGAGGCGGCGGCCTCCTGGACGACGGCCAGCTCGGTGAGGACGCCCGCCGCGTCGTACACGGGCACCGGGGTGAGCGTGTTGACGCCCGCCGTCTGGAGCCAGGAGCGCGACCAGGCGGTCATGTCCCGGCCCGAGGTCTCGGCCAGCACCGACAGCAGGTCCCCGAGCCGGGTGTTGCCGTACGCGTGCTGCTTGAAATAGCGCCGCGCGCCTTCGAGGAATGCCTCCCGCCCCACGTACGCCACGAGCTGCTTCAGCACGGAGGCGCCCTTGGCGTACGTGATCCCGTCGAAGTTCAGCTTGGCGTCCTCCAGGTCACGGATGTCGGCCGTGATGGGGTGCGTGGAGGGCAGCTGGTCGGCGCGGTAGGCCCAGGCCTTGCGGTTGTTGGCGAAGGTGATCCAGCCGTTGGTGAACCGGGTCGACTCCACCATCGAGAAGGAGCCCATGAAGTCCGCGAAGGACTCCTTCAGCCACAGGTCGTCCCACCACTCCATGGTGACCAGGTCGCCGAACCACATGTGCGCCATCTCGTGGAGGATGACGTTGGCCCGCCGCTCGTAGGCCGCCGAGGTGACCTTGCCGCGGTAGATGTACTCCTCGCGGAAGGTGACCATGCCCGGGTTCTCCATGGCCCCGAGGTTGTACTCGGGCACGAAGGCCTGGTCGTACTTGCCGAAGGGGTAGGGGAAGTCGAAGTTGTCGTGGAAGAAGTCCAGGCCCTGCTTGGTGATCAGGAAGACGTCGTCCGCGTCGAAGTGCTTGGCCAGCCCCTTGCGGCACATCGCGCCGAGCGGGATGTCCAGCGTGGTGCCGTCGGCGAACGTACGGCTGTAGTGGTCACTCACGTAGTGGTACGGACCGGCGACTACGGCGGTGATGTAGGTGGAGATCGGCTTGGTCTCCGCGAACCGCCACACCCCGCCCTCCCGCGACTCCTCGGCCCCGTTGGACCAGACCCGCCAGCCCTCGGGCGCGGTGACCTGGAAGCGGTAGGGGGCCTTCAGGTCGGGCTGTTCGAAATTGGCGAAGACGCGGCGGGCGTCGGCCGGCTCGTACTGCGTGTAGAGGTAGACCTCGCCGTCCTCCGGGTCGACGAAGCGGTGCATGCCCTCGCCGGTCCGGCTGTACGCGCAGCGGGCGTCGACCACGAGGACGTTCTCGCCCTCCAGCAGCCCGTCCAGGGCCACCCGGGCACCGTCGAACACGACGGCCGGGTCCAGGGCGTTCCCGTTCAGCGTCACGGCGTCCACACCCGGCGCGACCAGGTCGGCGAAGGTCGACGCGCCGGCCCGGGCGGAGCGGAACCGGATCGTGGTGAGTGACCGGAACGTCAGCGGACCGCCGTCCCCGCCGGTCCCCTCGGGCTCCCCGACGGCGGACCGCAGGTCGAGCGCGACCTCGTATCCGTCGACGGTCAGCAGCTCGGCCCTCTTCTGGGCCTCGTCGCGGGACAGGTTTTCACCGGGCACGGGCACTCCTTCGTGACGCGCGTTTTGTGTCGTGTTCGAACCCATTGATCCTTGCACGCGTCCTCGCGCGGCGGCAGGCAGGGAATGGGTCGCCCCCGCGAGACGTTCTCGTCCGAAGGTGAACACGCCCTCCGTGCGCCACACCCTGGTGTGGAACACGCCCTGCAGAGGAGAGACATGTCCGAGAACACCCCGGCGAACGGCAAGACCCCGGTCGACTTCTGGTTCGACCCGCTCTGCCCCTGGGCGTGGATGACCTCGCGCTGGATGCTGGAGGTGGAGAAGGTCCGGGACGTCGAGGTCCGCTGGCACGTGATGAGCCTGGCCGTCCTGAACGAGGACAAGCTGGACGAGCTGCCCGAGGAGTACCGGGACATGCTGGCGAACCAGGCGTGGGGCCCGGTCCGGGTCGTCATCGCCGCGCAGCAGCTCCACGGCGACGACGTGGTCGGCCCCCTCTACACCGCGCTCGGCACCCGCTTCCACAACAACGGCGAAGGGCCCACCCCCGAGGCCGTGGCCGCCGCGCTGAAGGACGTCGGCCTCCCCGCCGACCTCGCGGAGTACGCCGACAAGGACACGTACGACACCGAGCTGCGCGCCTCCCACCAGGAGGGCATCGACAAGGTCGGCCAGGAGGTCGGTACCCCGGTCATCGCGGTCCCCGGTGCGGACGGCGAGCAGATCGCCTTCTTCGGCCCGGTCGTGACCCCCGCCCCCAAGGGCGAGGAGGCGGCGAAGCTCTGGGACGGCACGCTGCTGGTCGCGTCCATCCCCGGCTTCTACGAGATCAAGCGGACCCGGACGCAGGGCCCGGTCTTCGACTGACGCGACCCCCGGACCGACGCGCGGGTGTCCGCATGGGGGAGCGCGCGGGTGTCCGCATGGGGGAGACTGCCCCCATGCGGATACGCGCGGGCGAGGCGGCCGAGGCCGCCGCACTGACGGACCTGGCCCTGCGGTCGAAGGGCCACTGGGAGTACGACGCCGAGTTCCTGGCCGCCTGCCGCGAGGAGCTGACGATGCTCCCCGCGGAGGTGGCGGCGCGGCGGACGGCGGTGGCCGAGGAGGACGGCAGGATCCTGGGCTTCACCACCCTGGACGGAGAGCCGCCGGAAGGCGCGCTCGGCATGATGTTCGTCGAGCCGGACACCATCGGCAGGGGCGTCGGGCGGCGGCTGTTCAGCCACACGGTCGACGAGGCGCGCCGCCTGGGCTTCACACGCCTCACCATCGACGCCGACCCCCACGCGGAGCCGTTCTACCGGGCCATGGGCGCGGTCCGGATCGGCGCCACGCCGTCCGGCTCCATCCCGGGCCGCGAGCTGCCGCTGCTGGAGGTCGTCCTGGTCTGATCGGCCCCACGAGCCCCTGTGCCGCGGGGCGTTGTCAGTGGTGCGCCGTACGGTGAGGAGCATGCGAATCTCACCGGAGATGATCACGATCGACTGCGCCGACCCCCAGACGCTGGCCGCCTGGTGGGCCGAGGCGCTCGGCGTCGAGGACATCCAGGACTACGACGCGTTCGTCGTCCTCGCGGCCACCCCGCTGGTCCTCGGCTTCCAGCGGGTGCCCGAGCCCAAGCCCGGCAAGAACCGGGTGCACATCGACTTCGCCTCGCCCGACCGCCCGGCCGACGTGGAGCGCCTGGCGAAGCTGGGCGCGACGGTCGTTGGCGAGCGGTCGATGCAGGGGATGAGCTGGACGGTCCTCAAGGACCCGGAGGGCAACGAGTTCTGTCTGGCGGACGCCGGCAGCCACTGACTGCTGCCGGGGCCCGCCGATCCAAGGACGGGGGGCGCTCGTTCCATTCGAACGAGCGCCCCCCGTTGCTCTCAGGCGAGTGAACCGCTGAACCACCGGCCGGGAGGCGGCTGCGTGAAACCCCGAAGCCCGCTCACGCGAGCTGAAGAAGCCCGCTCACGCGAGCCGAAGGGGATCGCCCTCACTCACCGGGGGTGAGGATGGTCATTTCATTCCGAGCACCTGCTCCAGCGGATCGATCAGGAAGTACACGAGGAAGAGCGCCGCGGTGCCCCACAGCAGCCAGTGGACCTCGCGCGCCTTGCCCAGGCACGCCTTGATGACCACATAGGCGACGAAGCCGGCGCCGATGCCGTTGGTGATGGAGTAGGTGAACGGCATGACGACGATGGTGAGGAAGGCCGGGATGGCGACGTCGTAGCGGTCCCAGTCGATGTGCTTGACCTGGGTCATCATCAGGAATCCGACCACCACGAGGGCGGGCGCCGCCGCCTGCATCGGCACGATGGTCAGCACGGGCGTGAGGAACAGGGCGAGCGCGAACAGCCCGCCGGTGACCAGGTTGGCGAAGCCGGTGCGGGCCCCTTCACCGACACCCGCCGCGGACTCGATGTAGGTGGTGGCCGACGACGAGGACGTGGCGCCACCGACGACGGCGGCAGCCCCGTCGATCAGCAGGACGCGGCCGAGACCGGGCACCTGGCCGCGCTCGTCGAGGAGACCGGCCTCCGCCGTGACACCCACGACGGTGCCCATCGTGTCGAAGAAGTCGGACAGGATCAGGGTGAAGATGAGCAGGACGACCGTCAGCACGCTGACCTGACCGAACGACCCGAGCAGGTCGAACTGGAACAGCAGCCCGAAGTCCGGCGCGGCGACGGGGTTGCCGGGGATCGAGGGCGACGTCAGGCCCCAGGCCTTGATGTCGGCGATCTCGTTGACGACGATGGCGACGGCGGTCATCAGGACGATGCTGATGAGGATCGCGCCCTTCACCTTCCGGGCGACCAGGACGATCGTCAGGAGCACACCGAGGCAGAAGACGAGCATCGGCCAGCCGGTGAGCGTGCCGGTGCCGAGCTGGACGGGCACGGTGGAGTTCGCGGCGTCGGGGATGCGGGTGACGAACCCGGCGTCCACGAAGCCGATGAAGGCGATGAAGAGACCGATGCCGACGCTGATCGCCTGCTTCAGGGGCTGCGGGATGGCGTGCATGATCGCCTCGCGCAACCCGGTCATCACCAGGACACAGATCAAGAGCCCTTCGAGCACGATGAGCCCCATCGCGTCTTCCCAGCTCATCAGGGGCGCGATCTGGAAGGCCACGACGGCGTTGATGCCCAGACCCGCCGCCAGGGCCAAGGGCAGGTTGCCGCCCACACCCATGATCAGCGTCATCACCGCGGCGACCAGAGCGGTGGCGGTCACCAACTGCACGCTGTCCAGCTGCTCACCGAACTTGTCCTCGGCCCCGCCGAGGATGATCGGGTTGAGCACGAGGATGTATGCCATCGTGAAGAACGTGGCGAATCCGCCGCGTATCTCCCGTATGTAGGACGAGCCGCGTTCGCTGATGCGGAAGAACCGGTCGACGGCGCCCCCCGATGCGGCGGTCTTCGTGTCGGGCGGCGGCGGTGGGCTGGTCGGGCTGGCGTGCATGACGAAGTCTCCTGGACATGCGGATGAATGAGGGGGCGGGGTGGGCGCCGGCGCTCCCCGCGGCGAGTGACAGGCACTGTGCGAACGCACATACGGAACCTTGCGAGCGGATCATACGCGGCACTCAGGGGATCGCAACTACCCGCGTAGAGCGTGCAGTTGATGCCCTTTCGCTCCTGTGCTTTCCTACGGAATCGACGGCGACCTTTGCCGCCAAACCGGCAGGCAGCCGACAGCGGGTATGGAAGTGGCGGTGACAACTCCCCTACTCTCCGTGGCGTGCACCCACCACTCCCCTTCAACGCGCGGGCAGCGCGCGCCTTGCGCGAGAAGCTCGGGATGGCCCCCGGTCATGTCGCCTACGGCATGCGCGCGTCCTTCGGAACATCGCACATCACCCCCGAGCACGTGATCGCGTGGGAACGCGGCACGCACGTCCCGGACGCGGGTGAACTGACCGCCCTGGCAGGCGCTTTGTGGTGCCGGCCGAGTGAACTGATGGGCCACCCCGGCACCTTGCTGGAACACCGCATCGCGCGCGGAGTCTCGGCCGAGGACGTCGCACGCGCCACGGGCCTGTCCCTCGACGCGTACCTGTCCATGGAGCAGGCCGGTCACTGGGCCGGCGACAAACGGCAGTCGGCCAAGCTCGGCGAGGTCCTCGGTCTGCCTCCCCGCGACTTCATCGCGATCACCAGGCTGGAGGAGGAGCTGGCCCGCCTCCTCACCGAGGCGGTCTCCACCCGCTGGCAGGCCCACATCCGCGACATCGCCAAGCTGGTCTCGATGGACCGCCGCGACCTGAAGGCCCCGTTGCAGGCCATGCACCAGGACTACCAGGCCCTGATGGCGGCCACCCTGAGCCGGGCGGGCGGCTCCACGGCATCCGGCGAGGACGGCCGCCGCTACGTCGAGAACATCGTCGACCACTTCTGGAGCCGGCTGCCGGGGGCGTCCTAGGCCGACAGGACCTGCCCGTCGCCCCGGCGTCCCGCGGGCACCTGCGGGCACGCGGGACGCGACCTCACACCGGCAGGTCCCACCCAGGACCGCCCTCGGCGCCGATCCACACCCGCTGCCGGGCGTCCGAAACCGTGACGCCGAACCCCTCCTGATGCGGCTCGCCCGCCGCCTGCCAGAGCCGGATCGCTGCTTCGACGCGGTCCCACAGACGTACGGGGCCCCGCTGGACGACCGTCCACCCGCCCTCGGGCCCCGGCGCGGTCCGAGCCTGAGAACCGGTGGAGACATCCCAGAGGATCTGCTCCGCCCCCGCCCCCATCCGCTCCGCCGCCGGAACGGCGAGCTGGGCCACCCAACCGCCGGTCCACGTCCCGATCACCGCCGGGTCGATCCGGCTCGGCCGCTCCGCACCGGGCAGCAGGGCCAGGGTCGGGCGCGGCGGCCGGTCGTGCGGGCGCGCGATCATGAAGCTGGTGTATCCGGGCAGGAACCGCCCTGCCGCCGTCCCGGGGCCGGTCACGGTGAGGAGCGCCAGCCCGGACGCGTAACTCCACCCGGAGAGGGTGACCAGGATCTTCCCGCCCGGTTTCACCTGGTGGAGCCAGGCCGTGGGGACGTACCGGACCGAGCAGGTGGCGATCAGCCGGTCGTACGTGTTCACGCTCGCGTGCGGGTCGCCCCGCAGACCGTCCCCGACGACCAGGCGCGGCGCGTACCCGGCCGCCTTGAGGGCGGAGGCGGCGGCCCGCCCGACCACCGGGTCGTACTCGATGCTGGTCAACCGGTCGTCGCCGAGGCGGTGCGCACCGAGAGCGGTCGAGTATCCGGTTCCGGTGCCGATCTCCAACACCGTCTGCCCTGCCTCGACTCCGAGCTGCTGCCACATGCGCAGTACAAGTGACGGCAGGGTCGACGAGGATGTCGGGTCGCCGGTGACGCTGCTGTCCGTCACGTCACAGGGCCGGACGCGGCCGTCGAGCTGGGTGATGAGCGTCCGGTCGGTGTAGATCCCCTCCAGCCACCCGTCCTCACCCTGGCGAACGGGTAGATAGCGGGTCGGGCTGCTGCCGGGGACCTGTATGAAGTAGGAGCCCAGGAACAGTTCGCGGGGGACCGCTGCGGCGGCCTCGCGCCAGGCAGGGTCGGTGAGCGTCCCGCCCCCGGTGAGCGTGTCTGCGAGGACGGTACGCAGGTGAGCGGAGGTACTCATGGGGCGGAGCCTTTCTCCAGCTGGTCGGCGAGAGCGTGGGCGATGCCGTCGGTGACGTCGGGCGGTTGCCATGCCCACTGCCCGTTGGGGTTGCATTCGAGGAAGTACCAGGTCCCGTCATGGGTTACGGCGAAGTCGAAGGCTCCGTACACGAGACGGAAGCCAGCGAGGTAGGCGCGGACGGACTGCACGATCGCACCGGGGATCTCCACAGGCCCGCACCGCATGAGCCCCTGCCGACGCCGCCAGTCCAGATCCGGGCTGTCGATCCGCACTCCGGACAGTCACGGTCCGACAGCGGTCACCCGCACGTCGAACGCCTTGTCCACCCGGGCCTGGAAGAGGTGGGGGCAGCCGGCCACGGCGTCGGTGATCTCCTGCTCGCGTACTTCGCGCACCCACACACTGTGAGGGCGACCGGCCACGCGATAGGGCGTGTTCCACAAGGGCTTGTAGACGACTCCGCTGCCATGGGAGGCAACGAACTCCCGTGCTTCCCGGGCAGCATGGGTGATCAACGTATCGGGCACCAGGAATCCGGACTGCTGCGCGGCCGAGAGCTGAGCGGGCTTGTACTCGGCCGCACGGTTGTTCCAGGGGTGGTTGACGTAGTGGGCGTGGGGGAGAGACGCGAGGACGCCCCCGATTCCCCAGAAGGCCTGCTCCCGTGCGAACCGGCGGTCGTGTTCGTCGAGCCCCGGGGGCCCGTCGTACGCCGACGGCCTGCGAACCCAGACCGACCGCACTCGGGTGAGATCGAGATCCCGGCTCGGAGTGCGCAGTGTGCCCCGCTGACCACCGGTGCCGTACGAGGCGGACAGCGAGGCCCCAGCGAACAGGTCGGTGCCGGGGTCGAGACGAACCACGGGCACGCGCCGCGCGGCGAGGACGCGGAGCACGATGTCCGTGGTCACGTCGTGGAGGTGGGTCAGAACCAGCACCGACCCGCGTGGGCCGTCCATCAAGCGGACTGGTCCTGGTCGTAGGACTCGGTGCTGTCGGAATCGGTCGCTCCGCCCGGCGCGGCCCCGTCCCCCGGAGTGGTGTGGGTCGGCGTCAATCCGCTGGTGCTCGTGCCGTGGCCGCCCATCTCGACTGTGCGCCCGTACTCGTCGACGACCAGGGCGACCTGCGTTTCGGGGTCGAGTACGGGGGTGAACCGCGGGACGGCGACGGTGTCCTCGTACGGTCCCATTCGCCCTGTGCCCCAGGGTGCGGGCGTGTAGGTGCTCATTGCTGTACCTCCGTGCCAGTGTTGGTCGGCTGTTCTCTGTCTGACGTCTGCCACACGGCTCGTTATGGCGGCGACCTCAGTCGCCGTACCAGCGCCTCCACCTCGGCCGAGCGCCAACGCCCTCGCCGGGCGATCGCGGCACCCAGCCCGGGGTAGTACCGGGCTCGGTAGGCGGGGTCGGTCTCGATACGTACGCGTTCGGCGAAAGGGGATGGCGGGGGAGGCGTACGCGGGCGGCGCGACAGCCGGTTCACCGCTGGCCGGCCCCGACGGACAGGTGAGCCCAGACGGTCTTGCCGGGGTTACGCGGTCGTACGCCCCACTGCTCGGCGAGCGCGCCGACGATGAGCAGGCCCCGGCCGGAGGTCTCGTCGTCGACGAGACCGCCGAGCTTCCAGCCGAGCAGAACCGCTCTGACGTGCCGCCGTGCGGCGGGAATGGAGTCCCTTCGGACCCGGAACCTCTTGCTGTCTGTGCGCCCGGACATACGTCCCCCAAGGTCGTGGGCAGGCGGAATCAGAGATCACCTGGCGTGCTGGATTGGGCACCCGTTGTGACGCAATCCACGCTAGGGGTCGGGTGAGATGCAAAGCAAGCGAATCTGTGATGCAAGTTTGCGTTCACTCGTCCGAGGCAACTCGCTAGCGAGGTCGAACAGTTGCCAGGCAGACTGGCCGGAGGGAGAGGGGGAGCTATGCCCGCAGGTGGGAAGCCCACGGTGCGCAGTCGGCGGTTGGGGGCGGCGCTCAAGCGGCTGAGGTTGAACGCATGTTTGGACCAGGAACATGCGGCCGAGGCGGTGGCGTGTTCCACCGCCAAGATCAGCAGAATCGAATCGGGCACGGTCAGTGCACGCGTCGGTGATGTGCGTATGCTGCTCGACCTGTACGAGGTGGTAGACGTTGACGAACGTCAGCTTCTGGAGAAGTTGGCCCGGGACAGCAACAAGCGTGGCTGGTGGATGGACTTCGACGCCGGCCAGCCCGTGCGGGAGATTCTGGGCGACTTCCTGTCCCTGGAGTCCGATGCCACATACATCCGTACGTGGCAGCCGGTTCTCATCCCGGGTCTGTTGCAGACCCCTGAGTACACGCGCGCGTTGACCGATGCCAGCCCGGATGTGATCAGTGAGGAAGCGGCCGACATGGTCGTCAAAGTCAGGCAGGAGAGACGCCGCGTCTTCGAGGAGACGGGCGCACGGTTCGCCGCCGTGATCTGGGAGCCGGCCATCACCGGTCCGATGCCATCACCCACTGTGCACCTGGCTCAGCTCGCCCACCTCGACAAGATGGCCAAGCAGCCCAACATGACGATTCAGGTGCTGCCGCATACCGAATGGGCTGCCGCGCGCGTGTCACCCGCGTTCGTGGGCCTTTCGTACGGCCAGGAGACTTCGCCCGAAGTGATCGTTGTCGATGCGGTCGCCAACTGCATCATCCTCGAAGAGCGGGACGTCATGGCCAGCTATGTGCACGCGTTTGACACGCTCAGGTCTGCAGCCCTCACGCGGACTGAGAGCATGGCTTTCATCGAGAAGGTCGCGAACAACATCGCCGCAGGGAACGAGGGACCGTGAGCAGCCAAGACATAGTGACTCCCTTCGAGAGGTCTTCGCACTCCTCCGGGGGCCAGGGGACCGAGTGCGTCGAGGTCGCCCACACCGCCGATGGAGGCCGGGCCGTCCGCGACAGCAAGGACCCGGCCGCCGGGCTCCAGTTCTACGGCCCCGAACACTGGGGCGCGTTCATCGACGGCATCAAGGCCGGTACCTTCGGCGGCTGACAGCAGGGTCACCGGTCATGAACCACGTCTTCCTGCTGCTGGCTGTATTGCCCGTTTTCGTCATGCCGACCGCCCTGGTTTGGCTGCTGGGGCGGCGAGCGGGCTTCCCCGGTTGGATGCTGCTCGCGTTCCTGCTGGCCGGGTGGCTGACCGTGTTCGTCGGCTGGTCACTTTCGCAGCGTGCGCAGCCGTTCCTGTTTCCCGACACGTCCCCCTGCTACGGCACGCGCAGCATTCCGGTCTCGCAGTACTTCCCGCCCGACTCGTTCTGCCGCCACGCGGACGGGGAGCTGCGGACAGTCAATGGACCTGACGCCAAGCTCGTCTTCTGGACTGCCGCGACGACCACCGTCGCTATGGCCGGTGCCGCGGTGGTGTGGCGTCGTCGACGGGTCGGCGAGCGAGAGGACCCTGCTCAACGTCGCTGAAGCTCTTCGCGCTCGGCGTCCGGGATCCTCATCGATTCGGCGAGCACGGCGGCGAGTGCGTTCACTTGAGCATGGTCGATATCAGCGTGGAAGAGCCACCGGATGTTCTCGTCGCGCGTGATCAGGTCGATTGCCAGGCGCGTGCTTCTGTCCTGTGTGGTCGTTGCTCGGACGTACCGCACCTGGTCGATCGGGATGGCTGGACGGATCTCCGCCTGCTCCAGAAACGCGTTCGTCTTCCCGTATGACCTTCCGTGATGTCCTCGAACTCCGCTCAACGCTTGCGTGTCTCTTCGCCCCGCCCTGCACCCCCCGGCGCCGCCGCCTCCAGCTCCGCCACCGTGCCCGACATCACCGTACGGATGTGGCGCGTGAGGTGTTCCGCAGGCCAGTCCCACCAGGCCACCGCCAGCAACCGCGCGATGTCCTCCTCCTCGTACCGGGTACGGATCAGGCGGGCCGGGTTGCCGCCGACGATGCCGTAGTCCGGGACGTCCGAGACGACCACGGACCGGGCGCTGATGATCGCGCCGTGCCCGATGCGGACGCCCGGCATGATCACCGCCTCGTAGCCGATCCAGACGTCGTTGCCGATCACCGTGTCACCCCGGTCGGGGAGGCCCGTCAGCAGGTCGAAGTGGTCGGTCCAGGAGCCGCCGAGCGTGGGGAAGGGGAACGTGGACGGGCCGTCCATACGGTGGTTGGAGCCGTTCATGATGAACCGCACCCCCGTCGCCAGCGCGCAGAACTTGCCGATCACCAGGCGCTCGGGGCCGTAGTGGTACAGCACGTTCCGGGTCTCGAACTCCGTGGCGTGCTCGGGGTCGTCGTAGTACGTGTAGTCACCCACCTCGATCAGCTCCGAGGTGACCAGCGGCTTCAGCTGCACCACGCGCGGCTGGCCGGGCATCGGGTGCAGGACGGTGGGGTCCGCCGGGACGGGGGCGGGGGCAGGACTCATGGCGTCATCGTGGCATCCGGGCCCGCCGGTCCGCTGACGATTTCCGCCCCCGCCACCTCTGGTGGCCGCCCGCCCCGCCCGCCGTCCTCCTCCCCGCCCAGTGCGGCTCCGGACCCGCCGACCGGTAACCCCCTACGTGCCCCTACGCCGCCCTACGCGGTCCCCACGCCCGCCCCGCGCACCACCCGAAACGGCTTCCCCTGCGCCCAGTTGGCCGCCACGCCCCGCATCACCAGTGCGCTGTCCAGCACCGCGCTGCCCGGCGGGAAGCGGTCTCGGTCCTCGAAGAACGTGGAGCGTACGTGGCGGGGGCGGCCCGCCGTCACCTTCCAGGCGTCCGTGGAGAGTTCCAGGACGTCCAGGTGATCGCTCCCGGCGCCCGGGGAGAGGCCCCGGCTGCCCCGGCGGAAGAACTCCGACGCCTCCGCCAGGTCCGTGAACAGGCCGCTGCCGTGCAGTTCTTCGGCCGGTTCCACCGTGGCGTCCACCTCCACCTCGCCGTCCCGGGTCGCGAAGGCCACGCGTACGGCGTCGGGCTCCTCCCGCACCGTGAAGTCCGCGAGACCGTGTTCGCCCGGGTAGATCCGGCCGCCCGCGAAGGCGTTGAGGCGGGAGGCGGTGTCGCGGCGCGGGATGTAGACGCCCTGCTCGACGCCGTCCGGGCCGTCCCACTCCACGGCGATGCGGTGGGCCGCGTTCTCGCTGGTCAGGCCGGTCGCGGCCGGGGCCCAGGCGGGGCGGACGCCGCCGATGCGGAGGAGGCAGATTCCGGCCACCGCCTGGCCGCGCACCAGTTGGGGCCGCAGCGGCGCGGGCAGCAGGGCCGCCGCGACGTACGGGTCCACCCGGTAGTTCACCAGGAGGCGGCGTTCGATGACGCTGGACAGCCGGGATCCGATCACGAGGCGTCGCCTTCCGGCGCGGAGCGCCACTTGGTGTTGCGGAGCACGATCTGCTCGGGGCAGACGCTGCTGAGGAAGCGGCCCACGCACAGGGCGAGCCGCTCCTCGGCGAGCGAGTAGAGGATGCGGTTGGCGTCCCGGCGCTCCGTGACGAGCCCGGCCCCCTTGAGTACGCCCAGGTGGCGCGAGATGGACGGGGCGCTGATCGAGAACCGGCTCGCGATCTCCCCGGCGGCCAGCTCGCCGCCCCGCAGGTCCTCCAGGATCTGGCGACGGGTGGGATCGGCGAGCGCGCGGAAGGCGCTCGCCTCGTCATCGGACGGAACGGAGGACGGGACGGAGGGCGGGGCGGCGGGTGAATCCATGCGTGCATGTTTAGCACATGAGCTAAACAGCTAAACAACGGCCATGGGAAAGCCCCCGCGAGTCACGTCCTCGCGGGGGCTCTCCGTTCCTCCGCCTGCCGGAGTGAAGGTTGAGAAGACGATCACGAGGCAGGACGATTCCGGCGGGCCGGCGTCGCTCAGGGGGCGAGCAGCAGCACGTCCGCGCGCTCCTTGGCCGCCGCGTAACGCTTGGCCACGTCCTGCCAGTTGACGACCTGCCACATTGCCTCGATGAAGTCCACCTTCTGGTTCTTGTACTGCAGGTAGAAGGCGTGCTCCCAGGCGTCGAAGACGAGGATCGGGACCGAGCCCTGGCCGACGTTGCCCTGGTGGTCGTAGACCTGCTCGACGATCAGCTTCCCGCTGACGGGCTCGTACGCGAGCACGCCCCAGCCCGAACCCTGGGTGGTGGCCGCGGCCTTCGTCAGCTGGGACTTGAAGCCCGCGTAGGAGCCGAAGGACTCCGCGATCGCGTCGGCGAGGTCGCCCACGCCGTCCGCCGCGAGGGGCTCGCCGCCGCCGTCGCCGGTCATGTTGTGCCAGTAGATCGAGTGCAGGATGTGGCCGGAGAGGTGGAACGCGAGGTTCTTCTGGAGGCCGTTGATCGCTCCCCAGGCCCCCTTGTCGCGGGCCTCTTCCAACTGCTCCAGGGTGTCGTTCGCGCCCTTGACGTACGCGGCGTGGTGCTTGTCGTGGTGCAGCTCGATGATCTGCGGGTTGATGACCGGTTCGAGCGCCGCGTAGTCGTACGGGAGTTCCGGGAGCGTGTACGTGGCCATGGTTCGAACCCTCCGACTGCTGGGAATGCCGTCCAGTTGTTATTGCAACCTATATGCAGGAGCAATCTACGAGCAGGCTAACAGCAGGACGGTCCGCGAAGTGATCAGCCCTTCGGCCTAGGACCAGCGACCCCGCCCTTCCTCTGTTTTGTCGCGTAAAGGTGATTTGCTCCTTCTTCAGCGCTGCGTACGCCGTCGCGCGTTTGGTCCCGTCGTTCCGGGGGACCCGGCCCAGCAGCCGGGCGGCCGGTGCCGGGACCGCGTGCGCGCGCCGCCCGCAGACCCGCCCACCCCGCTGACCAGGAGGACTCGATGGCACCCCCCAACGCCCCCGAAGCGACGGACGGCCCGGACCGTGGCCGCGATCCACGACTGGCCCGACCCCTGGCCGAGGCGGCGGGCTGGGGACCGCTCGACGTCCGCGCCGTCGACACCGTGCGGGTGCTCGCCGCCGACGCCGTGCAGAAGGCGGGTCACGGCCATCCGGGCACCGCGATGAGCCTGGCCCCGCTGGCGTACCTGCTGTTCCAGCAGGTGATGCGGCACGACCCGGCCGACGACCAGTGGATCGGCCGCGACCGCTTCGTGCTCTCCTGCGGCCACTCCAGCCTCACGCTGTACATCCAGCTCTATCTGAGCGGGTACGGGATGGAGCTGGACGATCTGAAGGCGCTGCGCACCTGGGGCTCGACCACCCCCGGCCATCCCGAGTACCGCCACACCCGGGGTGTCGAGATCACCACCGGGCCGCTCGGGCAGGGGCTCGCCTCCGCCGTCGGCATGGCCATGGCGGGGCGCCGGGAGCGCGGTCTCCTCGACCCCGACGCGCCCGCCGGCACCAGCCCCTTCGACCACCATGTGTACGTCGTCGCCTCCGACGGCGACCTGATGGAGGGCGTGACGTCCGAGGCCAGTTCGCTCGCCGGACACCAGGAGCTCGGCAACCTGATCGTCTTCTACGACTCCAACCACATCTCCATCGAGGACGACACCGACATCGCCTTCAGCGAGGACGTCACCGCCCGCTACGCCGCGTACGGCTGGCACGTCCAGACGGTCGACTTCACCCGGACCGGTGATTACGTCGAGGACGTCGACGCCCTGCTCGCCGCCGTCGAGGCCGCGAAGAGCGAGAGCGGCCGACCCTCCCTGATCCTGCTCCGTACGATCATCGGCTGGCCCGCGCCCACCAAGCAGAACACCGGCAAGGCCCACGGCTCCGCGCTCGGCGACGACGAGGTCGCCGCCACCAAGAAGCTGCTCGGCTTCGACCCGGACGCCGACTTCACCGTCGAGGACGACGTACTGGAGCACGCCCGCGCGGTCGTCGAGCGAGGGGCCTCCGCCCACCGCGCCTGGGAGCCCCGCTACCAGGTGTGGCGCGCCGCCCACCCCGAGCGCGCCGCACTTCTCGACCGGCTGCGGGAACAGAGGCTGCCGGAGGGCTGGACCGACAGCCTGCCCGTCTTCGACCCCGACCCCAAGGGCATCGCCACCCGCAAGGCCTCCGGTGACGTCCTCACCGCGCTGGCCCCCGTGCTCCCCGAGCTGTGGGGCGGTTCGGCCGACCTCGCCGGGAGCAACAACACCACCATGGAGGGCGAGCCGTCCTTCGTGCCGGAGCGGAAGCAGACGGGCGAGTTCCCCGGCGATCCGTACGGCCGCACGCTCCACTTCGGCATCCGCGAGCACGCCATGGGGGCCGTCCTCAACGGCATCGCGCTCCAGAGCCTCACCCGGCCCTACGGCGGTACGTTCCTGATCTTCAGCGACTACATGCGCCCAGCCGTCCGGCTCGCCGCCCTGATGAAGCTGCCGGTCACCTACGTCTGGACCCATGACTCCATCGGCCTCGGCGAGGACGGCCCCACCCACCAGCCCGTCGAGCAACTGGCCGCCCTCCGCGCGATTCCCGGCCTCGACGTCGTACGGCCCGCCGACGCCAACGAGACCTCCGTCTGCTGGCGCACCGTCCTGGAGCACCACGACCGGCCCGCCGGACTCGCCCTGACCCGGCAGCCGTTGCCGGTCCTGGAGCGGGGGGCGGGCTCCTGCGCCCCCGCGTCCGGCGCCGCCCGCGGCGGGTACGTCCTCGCCGACAGCCGCGGCGAGACGCCCGACGTCATCCTCGTCGGCACCGGCTCCGAGGTGCATATCGCCCTGGAGGCCCGGGAGTTGCTGGCCGCCGACGGGGTCGACGCACGGGTGGTCTCGATGCCCTGCCGCGAGTGGTTCGCCGACCAGCCGTACGCGTACCAGGACGAGGTGCTGCCGCCCGGGGTCCGGGCCCGGGTCAGCGTCGAGGCGGCCGTCGCCCAGGGGTGGCGGGACATCGTGGGCGACGCGGGCCGCATGGTCAGCCTGGAGCACTTCGGCGCGTCCGCCGCCTACCAGCGCCTGTACGAGGAGTTCGGCATCACGCCCGCCGCGGTCGCCGAAGCCGCCCGGGAGAGCGTCCGCGCGGCGGCCGGCCCCGTCCGGCCCGGCGGGGAGCGGCCCGGCGCGACCCCGACGGCCGGCGGTACGGGGGATGCCGGGTAGGCCCGACGGCCCCAGGCCGGTGGGGGCGCCGGCCCCAGGGCCGGTGGGGGAGTCGGCCAGGCCCTTGCCCACCGGCCAGGCCCCCCGCCCGGCAGGCCCCATCGGTGAGGCCCCTTGCCCGACAGGCCCCACCGGCCAGGCTCCTTGCCCGACAAGCCCCACCGGCCGAGCCCTCGCCCGGCAGGCCCCATCGGTGAAGCCCCCCCCAGCCAAGCCCCCGCCCGCCGGAAGGGCCTCCCCGCTACCCCCGCAGGTCCTCCCTGGCCTGCACCGCGATGTCCGGGAAGTCCGTCACCACCGCGTCCACGCCCCGCCCGTAGTGGAAGGCGTACTCCGCGAACGCGTCGCCGAACGCGTGCGGGTCCGTGCCTCGGCGGTACGCGGCCGGGAGGTACTGGTTCTCCGCCCGGAACGTGTACGCGCCGACCTTCAGGCCCGCCGCGTGCGCGTCCGCCAGCAGGGTGTTCGGGGGGACCAGCGAGGACTTGTCCGGGCCGATCCAGTCGGCGTACGAGGCGATCTCGCGCAGCCCGGCCGGGGTCATCATGTCCCGGTAGGTGATCCCGTGCCCGTACGGGCCGCCGCTCGTGCCCAGCGCCTGCCACAGCGGGAGGCCCAGGCGGGCGGCGGCCACCCGGCGCAGGCTGCCGGGCTCGAAGGACTGGACGACGCAGTCCCGGGCGGTCAGCCGGTTGCGGCGGATCACCCGGATCAGCTCCTCCTCCAGCGGCAGCCCGATCGAGCGGAAGTACGTCGGGTGCTTCGTCTCCGGGAACACCGCGATCCGTCGGCCCGACTCCCGCGACAGCCGCCGGGCCAGGTCCACGACCTCCTGGAACGTCAGCACCCGGCCCCGCCCGTCGAAGACCGTGTTGCGGTTCCGGACCAGCGGCAGCCGCTCCACCGTGCGCAGCGTCCGCAGCTCGCGCAGCGTGAAGTCCTCGGTGAACCAGCCGGTCACCGTCTTGCCGTCGACCGTCTTGGTGGTCCGGCGGTCCGCGAACTCCGGACGGTCCGCGACATCGGTCGTCCCGCCGATCTCGTTCTCGTGCCGCACGACCAGGACATGGTCCTTCGTCGGCACGAGGTCCGGCTCGATCCAGTCGGCCCCGGCCCGTACGGCACAGGTGTACGCGTCGGCGGTGTGCTCGGGCCGCCAGCCCGCCGCCCCACGGTGCCCGATGACCAGGGGGCCCGCAGGGCGGTGGGGGTGACGGTCCCCGGCGGGGGCGGCGAGCGCCGGGGCGGTGGCCGCGGCGGTGACGGCGGCGGTGGCCAGGAGGATCGAACGGCGCCTGGGGGCAACGGACATGACGGCTCCTCGGGTGGGGTGAGCCATCACGGAAGCGAGAACGGGTGACGGCCCGGGGGACGGCGCCCGGCCCTGCGATGTCCTGTCGGCCACGGATGCGCGCCGCGCCGGGGCCCGGCACCGGAACGCGAGAGGCCGAAAACGCCGGAATGCCGGGCTCCGCCCCGATCGTACGAGGAGGAGCCCGGCATGCGTGGAGGCCGTGCGGGAGCCGTGCGTGCGGCAGTCGTGCCGTAACTACCGCCGCTGTGCCGGGATCTCGGCCGCGGTGCCGGTGCCGGCCTCCGGTCCGGCCTCCGGTCCGGCCCCGGAGCCCGCCCCGGGATCGGCCCCCGTGCCCGTACCGTCGTCGGCTCCCTCGTCGCCCCGCCGGCGCTGACGCAGCAGGCCGAGGCCGATGAGCACCACCGTCAGCGCCCCCGTGGCCAGCAGCTGGTCACGGGTGTCCGGCTGGCGCAGCATCAGCAGGAAGATGCCCACCATGGCCGCGAGGGCGACCATCGTGCCGACGGGGAAGAACCACATCCGCACGACCAGCGTCTGAGGCGCCTCCCGCTCGGTGCGCCGGCGCAGGATCAGCTGCGAGACCGCGATGAAGATCCACACCACCAGGATCACCGCGCCGATCATGTTCAGCAGCCAGGGGAAGACGTCGTCCGGCCGCCAGTAGCTGAGCAGCACGCACAGGAACCCGAAGACCGAGGAGAACATCACCGCGTTGCGCGGCACCCCGGAGGAGATCCTGCCGAGCACCGACGGGCCCTGGCCGCGCGCGACCAGCGAACGGGCCATGCGCGACGCACCGTAGATGTTGGCGTTCATCGCGGAGAGCAGCGCGATGAGGATGACCACGTTCATGATCTGCGCGGCGCTGCCGACGCCCAGGTGGTCGAGCATCGCGTAGAACGGGCCGACCTCGGCGACCTTCGGGTCGTCCCAGGGGACCAGCGTGACGATGACCGCCATCGAGCCGATGTAGAAGACCGCGATGCGCCACATCGCCGTACGGACCGCCTTCGCGACGCCCTGCACGGGGTTCTCGGACTCGGCCGCCGCGATGGTGACGGTCTCCAGACCGCCGTACGCGAACACGGAGGCGAGGAGCCCGATGATGAAGCCGTCCATGCCCTTCGGCAGGAAGCCGCCGTCCCCCGTGAGGTTGCTGAGGCCGGGCGCGTCCGTGTCCGGCAGCACGCCGAAGATCGCCAGCAGGCCGAGCACCAGGAACAGCGTGATCGCGATGACCTTGAGCGCGGCGAACCAGAACTCGAACTCGCCGAAGTTCTTCACGGCGGCCAGGTTCGTGCCCAGGAAGATCACCATGAACAGGGCGACCCAGGCCCACTCCGGGGTTCCCGGCAGCCAGCCGCTGACGATCTGCGCGGCACCGATGCCCTCCAGGCCCACGGCGACGCAGAGCAGGAACCAGAAGGACCAGCCCGCGGTGAACCCGGCCCACGGGCCGATCGCCCGCTCGGCGTGCACGGAGAAGGAGCCGGACGCCGGGTTGGCCGCCGACATCTCGCCGAGCATGCGCATCACCATCATGACGAGCAGCCCGGATATGGCGTACGCGACGATGATCGAGGGTCCGGCGGCGGCGATCCCGGCGCCCGAGCCGACGAAGAGCCCGGCGCCGATCACCCCGCCGAGGGCGATCATCGAGAGGTGGCGCTGCTTGAGGCCGTGGGTGAGCGCGGAGTCCGCCGAGGGCCCTGCGGGAGCCGCGGAGTCTGCGGTGGGGGGAGACGCGGAGGTCCGAGGCATGGACGAGCTCTGTTCGTTAGCTGAGACGGGGGGATGAACCCACAGTCTGAACATCCGTACCGCTCACACGGAACGACTGTCCGCTATACGGTCACCAGGCTCACACAAGGTGCACACGCGCTATCGATCGGTAAACGCCGAGCGCTCCTGGCCGTGCCCCCGGGGCCTCTTGCGGTCCCGCCGCTCGCGCCCCACCGCCACCAGCAGCACCAGCGCCGTCGCCCCCGCCGACCACAGCACCTGCGGCCGGGCCGCGTCGTCGGTCAGCATCAGCAGCAGCACCCCCAGCAGACCGGCCAGCGTCACCCAGGTCAGATACGGGAACCACCACATCCGCAGCGCGAGCGCGGCGGGCGCCTCCTGCTCCAGCCGGGCACGCAGCCGCAGCTGGGAGGCGGCGATCAGCGCCCAGACGAACAGCAGCACCGCGCCGACCGAGTTGAGCATGAAGAGGAACACCGTGTCGGGCCACAGCAGATTGAGCAGGACGGAGACGAAGCCGAACACCACCGACGCCAGCACCGCCCGCCTCGGCACACCACCCTCCGCCCCGGCCTTCCGGGACACCTTCAGCAGCCCGCGCGGCGCCTCCCCGCGCTCCGCCAGCGAGAAGACCATGCGGGAGGAGCCGTACAGATTGGCGTTGAGCGCGGAGAGCAGCGCCACGAACACCACGATGTTCATGATCTGCCCGGCCGACGGCACCCCGATCGCGTCCAGCACCTTCACATACGGGCTCAGCCCGGCCTGCTGCGCGGTCCACGGCAGCACGGTCACGATCACCAGCATCGAGCCGACGTAGAAGAAGAGGATCCGCACCACCGCGCTGCGGACCGCCCGGCCCACCGCGCGCGCCGGGTCGTCCGTCTCGGCGGCGGCGATGGTGACGACCTCCAGGCCGCCGAAGGCGAACACCACGGTCAGTACACCGGAGACGACCCCGCTCCAGCCGTTCGGCAGGAAGCCCCCCTGTCCGGTCAGGTTGGTCATCCCGACCGGGTCGGTGTCCGGCAGCAGGCCGAAGACCGCCAGCCCGCCGAGCACCAGGAAGACCACGATCGCGCCGACCTTCAAGGAGGCGAACCAGAACTCGAACTCGCCGAAGTTCTTCACCGCCGTCAGGTTCGCCACGGTGAACACCACCATGAACAGCAGCACCCACGCCCAGGGTTCGACGGCCGGCACCCAGCCGTGGGCGATCTGCGCGGCCGCCGTCGCCTCCACGGCGAGGACCACGACCAGCAGGAACCAGTACAGCCAGCCGACGCTGAACCCGGCCCACCGCCCGAGCGCCCGCTCCGCGTGCACGGAGAACGAACCGGAGGCGGGCATCGCTGCCGACATCTCGCCCAGCATCCGCATCACCAGCATCGCGAGCGCCCCCGCGATCAGATACGAGACGACGATCGCGGGCCCCGCCACCGCGATCCCGGCGCCCGAGCCCACGAACAGACCCGCCCCGATCACCCCGCCGAGCCCCAGCATCGTCAGATGGCGCTGCTTGAGCCCGTGCGACAGCGGCTCGGCGGGGGCGGCGGGCGAATTGGCGGCAGGGGTGGGGGGAGCCTCGTGCATGGGGTGCGGTTCACTCTCGGATGATTTATGGGGAACCTACAGTCTGGGGCCGGGGTCCCTTTCCCGCCAAAACGGACCCCCACCCGCCCGACCTCCGTGACGAGCGTCACGCGGGAACGCGATTGCGCCGCGGGCTTTGTGTGAATCCCACCAACCCATCAACCACCGCTTTGTGGGCGGCTGATGGTGAACGAGCGTTGACCGGTGGACTAACGTCGGCGGGAGCCCGACCCCACCCCGACCGCCGGGGGCCGCCCCGGCCCACCTGCCCTCACCCGCGGAGTCCCGATGAGCACTGCTGCCGCCCCCGTCCGCTCCGGAGCGGTCCTCGCCGACCTGCTGCCCGCAGCCCGGTACCGCTACGCCGTGGACGCGGCCCTCGTCCTCGGCGGCGCGGCCCTGACCGGTATCGCGGCCCAGATAGCCGTCCCGGTGCCCGGCTCCCCGGTCCCGGTCACCGGCCAGACCTTCGCCGCGCTCCTGATCGGCACCGCGCTGGGTGCCCGCCGCGGCTTCCTCTCCCTCGCGCTGTACGCCCTCGTCGGCATGGCCGGCGTGCCGTGGTTCGCGGAGGCCACCTCGGGGTGGAGCATGCCGTCCCTCGGCTACGTCTTCGGCATGCTCCTGGCCGCCACCGTCGTCGGCGCCCTCGCCCGCCGCGGCGCCGACCGCTCCGTGCTGCGCACCGCGGGCACGATGGCGCTCGGCTCCGCGATCATCTACGCCATCGGCGTGCCCTACCTGGCGCTCTCCACCGGGATGTCGATGAGCGCCGCCGTCGCGGCGGGCCTCACCCCGTTCCTGATCGGGGACGCCCTCAAGGCGGCGCTGGCCATGGGCGTCCTGCCGGCCACCTGGAAGCTGCTGGGCCACCGCGGCTGACCCCCGCTCAGCCCTCGCAAGGCCCTTCGGAGAGGCCCGCCGGATCGTACTGGGAGACCAGGCCGGCGAGCCTCTTCGCCGTTTCCGGCTCGGGCGATCCGGCCGTACGGCCCCCGCCGCCGCGGCAGAAGCTCGCCGACCGCCCGGAGCCCGAGCCCGGCGGCGTATGCCCCGGCCCCCCTCCGTCGTCGGGGGTACGGGCCCGGGGCCGGGTCGGGGAGCCGGCCGGGAAGGCGGCGGGTGCGCAACCCATGAGGGGAGGCTCTCCTTCGCTCGCGTTCCGCGCGGTACGAAGATGAGCCTCCCCGGGAAGCGTGACAGCCTCCGTCAGGTGGGGATCACTTCTCGACGGCCTTGCGGCCGCGCATCTCCCGGACCAGCGAGATGCCCACCACCAGAGCCGCGACCAGCAGCGACAGCACGACCTGCTCGCGGGCGGTGTCGTCGGTCAGCATGTAGACCAGGACGAAGGAGATCGCCGCGATCGTCGCCCAGGTGAGGTACGGGAAGAGCCACATCCGTACGACCAGCCTGCCCGGGGTCTCGCGGAGGATGATCCCGCGCATCCGCAGCTGGGTGAAGCAGATGACCAGCCACACGAAGAGCGCGACCGCGCCGGAGGAGTTCAGCAGGAACTGGAACACCGTGTCCGGCCACTGGTAGTTGAAGAACACCGCCACGAAGCCGAAGACGACCGAGGACAGGATCGCCGCCTGCGGCACCCCGCGCCGGTTGACCGTGGCGAAGGACTTCGGCGCGTCGCCCCTCTCGCCGAGCGAGAAGGCCATCCGGGAGGCCGTGTACAGACCGGAGTTGAGGCAGGACAGCACGGCCGTCAGCACGATGAAGTCCATGACGTTGCCGGCCTGCGGGATCCCGATCGAGTCGAGAGCGGCGACGTAGCTGCCCTTCTCCGGGATCGACGGGTCGTTCCACGGCAGCAACGTCAGTACGACGAAGATCGAGCCGAGGTAGAAGACGGCGATACGCCAGATCACGCTGTTGGTGGCCTTCGAGACGGCCCGCTGCGGGTCGGAGGACTCGCCGGCGGCCAGCGTCACGATCTCACTGCCCATGAACGAGAAGACGACCATCAGCACACCGGTCAGGATGGCGCCCGGCCCCTCGGGGAAGAACCCGCCGCTGTCCGTCAGATGGGCCAGACCCGACCCCGGGTTGTCCGAACCGGGCAGCAGCCCGAAGACCGCGAGGAATCCGACGACCACGAACGCGCCGATCGCCACGGCCTTGATCCCGGCGAACCAGAACTCGAACTCGCCGTAACTGCCCACCGAGACCAGATTGGTGGCGGTCAGCACGACCATCACGATCAGCGCCCAGGCCCACTGGGGCACGCCCGGGATCCAGTTCTCCAGGATCGCCGCGCCCGCCGTGGCCTCGACGGCCAGCACCACGACCCAGAAGAACCAGTACAGCCAGCCGATGGAGAAACCGGCCCAACGGCCCAGCGCCTGGTCGGCGTAGGCGGAGAAGGAGCCGGAGCTGGGCCGGGCGGCGGCCATCTCGCCGAGCATCCGCATCACGAGGACGACCATCAGGCCGACCATCGCGTACGAGATCAGGATCGCCGGACCCGCGGCCGCGATGCCCGCGCTGGATCCCACGAAGAGCCCGGCGCCGATCACGCCGCCGATCGCGATCATCGAGAGGTGGCGGTTCTTCAGGCCTGCCTGAAGCCCGCCCGACGAGTCCGGCCGGTCCGGCTCACCGGGCTCCTGGCCCGGCTCCGCCAGCGTCGTCTGCGACGTCATGGGGGGATTCCTTACCTTTTCGCGCATGAGGGTCTGCCCTGCTCCGCCGTGGCGTGCTGCCCGTGGGGTGGGCGAAGACAAGGCCACGCATTCAAGCCCGATGCAAGGTGGAAGGGGAACCCCCCTTTCGGATCGTTTGCCTGATCATTGCTTGAGTGGTGTTCGCCACACAAAAATCGGGACCACGCCTGCGAATCATCGAATCGGGGTCTGCGCCCCCCTGACGACCGCCCCGTGAGGGTCGCCCCGCCGAGTTCGTGCCACACTTCGCACCATGCGCGTGTACCTCGGATCCGACCATGCCGGCTACGAACTCAAGAACCACCTCGTCGAGTGGCTCGGCGCTCACGGCCACGAGGCCGTCGACTGCGGCCCCCACATCTACGACGCCCAGGACGACTACCCGCCGTTCTGCCTGCGGGCCGCCGAGAAGACGGCCGCCGACCCGGACAGCCTCGGCATCGTGATCGGCGGCTCCGGCAACGGCGAGCAGATCGCCGCCAACAAGGTCAAGGGCGTCCGCGCCGCACTGGCCTGGAGCGAGCAGACCGCCGCGCTCGGCCGCGAGCACAACAACGCCAACGTCGTCGCGATCGGCGGCCGGATGCACACGGTCGAGGAGTCCACGAAGTTCGTCGAGATCTTCCTCTCCACGCCGTACTCGAACGAGGAGCGCCACACGCGCCGCATCGAGATGCTCTCGGCGTACGAGAACACCGGCGAGCTCCCCCCGATCCCGGCCCACCACCCCCAGCAGGGCTGACCCGCTCCCACTCCTCGCGTGCCGCCGGGTCCCGGACCCGGCGGCACGGTCATGTCACCGCCACCGCCACCGCCACCGTCAACGCCACCCGCCGTCGCACATCGCAGGAGCCCGCCGTGCCCGAGGGACACACCATCCGCCGCCTCGCCGACGACCACACCGAACGGTTCGCCGGCGCACCGGTCCGGGTGAGCAGTCCGCAGGGCAAGTTCTCCGACAGCGCGGCCCTGCTCGACGGGCACACCCTCACCGCCACCGACGCCCACGGCAAGCACCTCTTCCTCGGCTTCGGCGGCACCGGCTGGGTCCACATCCACCTCGGCCTCTTCGGCAAGCTCGGCTTCGGCGCCGCCCCGCCCCCGCCGCCCACCGACACCGTCCGCCTCCGCCTGGTCAACTCCGGCCACTACGCGGATCTGCGCGGCCCCACCACCTGCGCCCTGATCACCGAGCCCGAGAAGCGCGCGATACACGAGCGCCTGGGACCGGACCCGCTGCGCGGCGACGAGGACGGGGAGCGGGCCTGGCAGCGGGTCTCCCGCAGCCGGACCACCATCGCCGCCCTGCTGATGGACCAGAAGGTGATCGCGGGCGTCGGCAACGTCTACCGCGCCGAGGTCCTCTTCCGCCACGGCATTGACCCCTACCGCACGGGCCGCGACCTCACCCGCGCCGAGTGGGAGACGATCTGGGCGGACCTGGTGGAGCTGATGCGCGAGGGCGTACGCCACAACCGCATCGACACCGTCCGGCCCGAACACCTCCCCGAGGCCATGGGCCGCCCGCCCCGCAAGGACGACCACGGCGGCGAGGTCTACGTCTACCGGCGCGCCAACCAGCCCTGCCACATCTGCGGTACGGAGATCCGCACCGCGGACCTGGTCTCCCGCAACCTCTTCTGGTGCCCCCGGTGCCAGCCCACCCGCCCCTCCGACGGCGGAAAAGGCTGAAAACCGCCCGAAGAAGACCGGCGGGAACGCGCGGACGACCCCATTTCGAGCGCATTGTCACCGGGGTCCCCCTGCACCGGAGGCGTCCGGGTGGATAAGGTCCCGGCAGTGGCCCGTAGCGGAGGAACAGACGACTTCTGGGCCCGGTGGCGCAGAAAGATGCACCGGGCCCGTATCGGGCTGCGCAAATCCGGGGTCGACTACTTCCGCGGCGACGGCTCCGACTGGATCGCCCTGGCCGGTCTGCTGCTGACGATCCCGGCCATCACCGTGGCCACCGTCGTCAGCCCGATCTGGGTCGACCCGGCCGCCCTCGCCCTGCCCATCGTGGCGGGCGGCCTCCTGCTGCGCCCCTCCAGCCTGCTGGGCCTGTACGCGACGGCCGCCGGCGCGCTGATCGTCGAGGCGCTCACCCTCGGCCCCTATCTGGACGGCCCCGCCCGGGTCACCCCGGGCACCGTGCTCGTGGTCGCCGCCTGCGGGTTCTTCGGGCTGATCCTCGCCCAGTTCCGGGCCCGGGTCGGCGTGCCCTGGCGGCGCGGCGGCACGATGCTCTTCGACCTGCGCGAACGCATCCGGGTCCAGAGCTCCCTGCCCCGGCTGCCCCAGGGCTGGCACCGCGAGATGGCCCTGCGCCCGGCCGGCGGCCAGTCGTTCTCCGGGGACTTCGTCGTCGCGGCCCGCACCCACGGGGGCCGCACCCTGGAAGCCGTTCTGACCGACGTCTCCGGCAAGGGCATGGACGCGGGTTCCCGAGCGCTGCTGCTGTCCGGCGCCTTCGGCGGGCTGCTCGGCTCCCTGCCCCCGCACGCCTTCCTGCCCGCGGCCAACGGCTATCTCCTGCGCCAGGACTGGGACGAGGGGTTCGCCACCTCCATCCACCTGGTCCTGGACCTGGATTCGGGCGACTACGAGATCTACTCGGCGGGCCATCCGCCCGCCCTCCAACTGCACGCGGGCAGCGGCCAGTGGGAGGAGAAGTCGGGGGAGGGGCCCCTGCTCGGCGTCTACGACGGGGCCGAGTTCGACGCGGTCAAGGGCTCGCTCGCGCCCGGCGACGTCCTGATGCTCTTCACCGACGGTCTGGTGGAGGCCTCGGACCGGGACATCGCCGAGGGCATCGACCGGCTGACCGGCGAGGCCGACCGCTATGTCTCCACCGGCTTCGAGGGCGCGGCCTGGCATCTGATCGAGGCCTGCGCCAAGGACGTCAACGACGACCGGGCGCTGCTGCTGCTCTCCCGCCGGGCCTGAGGCGGCCTCCGGCACCCCCAGGGGCCGGGTGGACCGCGGAAGGCGGAGAGGCGCCCGTCGCCCGGAGTGCCGGGGGTCGGGCGCCTCTCCGCCGTCCGGTGGTGCTCCGCAGGTACCGGTCAGACCGACACCGGGACCTGGTCCTGGTCCTGGTGGCCGTCCTTCTCGCGGCCGCCCGGCAGGATGCGGGCCAGCCAGTGCGAGCGTCCGGCGGCCAGCGGGGCGAGGACGGCGAGCAGGAGGACGTAACCGGCGATGAACGGCGAGAGCCGCTCGTCCAGTCCGGCGGCCGCCGCCATCGTGGCCAGGATGAGCGCGAACTCACCGCGGGCGACCAGTGTGGTGGCGATGTTGGACGTGGCCTGCGCGCCGAAGGAGTAGACCCTGGCCGCCGCGAGGCCGGCCGCGATGTTCATGGCGAGCGTCAGCAGCACGGCCGCCACCACGGGCCACAGCACGCTCGGCAGGTCACCCGGGTCGATGGAGAGTCCGAAGGCGAAGAAGAAGATGGCGCCGAAGGCGTCCCGCAGCGGGTGCACCAGCTTGAGGATGCGGTCGCCCGAGGAGGTGGAGCCGAGCATCAGGCCGACCATGAACGCGCCGATCGCGTCGGCGACGCCGAACATCTCCGAGACACCGGCGATGAATACGGCCACACCCAGGAACGAGATGACGAGGAGCTCGTCGTCCTTGGTGTTCATGAGCTTGCCGATGAGCTTCGTACCGAACCGGGCCGCCAGCGCGAGCAGCAGCAGGAAGCCGAAGGCCTTGCCGCCGTCGGTCAGCGCGGCCGAGAGGCTGTCCGCACCGGACAGGATCGGCTGGAGCGCGGCGAGATACAGGGCGAGGAAGATGTCCTCGACGACGATGATGCCGAGGATCGGACGGGTCTCCGGATTACCGATGCGCCCCAGGTCCACCAGGATCTTGGTGACGATCGCGGACGAGGAGATACCGAGGACACCGGCGAGGACCAGCGCCTCCGAGGTGCCCCAGCCCAGCGCGAAGCCGAATATCAGACCGGCGCCGACGTTCAGGACGAGATACGTCCCGCCCGCGATGGCCATCTTGCGGCCGCCCGTCTTCAGGTCGTCCATGTGGAACTCGAGCCCCAGGTAGAAGAGCAGGAGGACGAGTCCCAGCGCGGAGAGCATCTCCAGGTCGTGCGGGTTCGAGAGGAGCGTGTATCCGGGGGTGTGCGGGCCGAGGAGGATTCCGGCCAGGATGAACAGGGGAATCGTCGGCAGCCCGATACGGCCGCCGAGGCGGGCGAGGACGGCAGCGGCCAGGAAGGCGCCGCCCATGGCGAGGAGGGTGTCTGCGTGTCCGATGAGCCTGGTCCTTCAGGGTCGGTCAAGAATCGGTCAAGGGGGCATCAAGGATCCATCAGTAATTAGTTTACCGAACGATTGACGTTGCAACTATGGATCCGTCGCCTTGCCGGTTTTCGTCCGCTTCGACCGGTCGAGGGATCTCGTCAACAACGTCACCGAAGCGCCGAGTTCGGATCGGGCCCCGGACGCGGCCGTAGGGTCGGCCCATGACCGGACGGCATCTGAGCGTCAACGAGGTGGAGGCCATCGCCCGCGCGGCCCATGCGCGGCAGACCGACAAGGCGGGCCGCCCGTACGTGGAACATCTCGCGGCGGTGGCCGAAGGGGTACGGACGCGCGGCGGCGACGACGGGCAGATCGCGGCGGCCTGGCTGCACGACGCGGTCGAGGACGATGCGCTCTCCGCACAGTGGCTGGCGGACGCCGCCCTGCCCCGGGAAGTGAAGGACATCGTCCTGGCGGTGACCAAGCGGCCGGGGGAGGAGCTGTCCTCGTACACCGCGCGGATCCTGGCCACCCCAGGCGCGCTGCTCGTCAAGGAGGCGGACCTCGCCCACAACGCGGATCCCGCCCGCCTGGCGGTCCTGGACGAGCCGACCCGTACCCGGCTGACGGCGAAGTATGCGCAGGTACGAGGGCTGCTGGGGCTGATCGGCGGCGAATCACCCTCGGACCGAAAGAATCCGGCCAACCCGGAGACGCACTGATCCACCCGCGGCAGGGCCGGCGGGTGGATCGGTGGAGGGCGGTGCAAGGCACCCCTCAAGGGGCGGCGACCAGGTCGGCGGGAGCGCTCGTGCTCCGGGGCTCAGCGCCGTGCGGCGGCCTTCCGGAACGCCCAGTTCATCTCCGGCTCGGTGGCCCATTTCAGCGCGCGGCCCACCAGCGGGGAGCACATGAGCGTCACGGCGACCGCCGCTACGAGCGAGACGACGACCAGCCCGACCGGGCCGGAGAGCCAGGTGTAGTGGTCGAACAGGCCCGCGTACTCGGCCCCCTTGATCAGGAATCCGTGCAGCAGATAGCCGCAGATCGTGCCGGCTCCAAGCACCGTGAACCACCGGGCCCGGCCGGGAACCCAGGCCAGGAAGCCGACCGTCAGGGCCAGTGCGCAGCCGAACGTCGCGAGCGTCATCACCGCGCCCGACCACCACGGGGCGCCCATCTCCTGCGCGCTGTTGGCGCGGTAGAACCAGCCGAGCTGCATGCGCGGGGCGGCCCAGTAGGCGAAGAGCAGCGCGCCGGCGAACAGCGGCAGGGACAGCAGCCGCACCTCGCGCCGCCTGACCCGTTGGAAGTGCTCGGGCTTCAGCAGCAGGCCGAGCACGAAGAACGGCAGGAACTGCAGCACCCGCTGGAGATCGAGGTCGTCGCCGATGTCGGGGGAGACGGAGGCGAGCATCGCGATGGCGAGCGCCACCGGCAGCGGATGGCGGATCGCCTGCCAGATCGGCGTGGTCACCCGCCAGATGAACAGGGCGATCAGGAACCAGGTCAGGAAGAACGGGTCCACCAGACTGATCGCCATGTCGGGCGAATCGTCGGCGTACCGCTTGAAGAGCGAATAGGCCGTCTCGAACAGCACGTACGGCACCGCGACCGAGGTGATCAGCCGCTTCACCTTGGGGGCCGTCATGTCGAACGACCGGGAGAAATAGCCGGAGATGAGGATGAACGCCGGCATGTGGAACATGTACACGATCATGTACAGCGCCCGGGTGGCCCGACTGCCGTCCATCACGGGTTCCCAGGCGTGGGCCACCGCGACGAGGACGATGGCCAGATACTTCACGTTGTCGAAGTAGGGATCGCGCTTCTTCGCCGACGCGGCCGCCGGAGCGGCGGCGCCCGGAGCGCTGGTCCCGGCGGCTGCCCGGGGCGCGGTGGCGGTGAGCGTCTGCTCGTGTCTGGGCTCCGACTCCCGGGTCGCCGGGGGGAGCGGGGCCCTCTGAAATAGGCTCGGAGCTTGGAACATCTAAGGCACCTTAGACCGGTCGATTGCCTCACGTAAAACTACGGGGAGATATCGCGTGTTCCCCTTTGTTCGAATGTGAAACGGTTGAACAGCGCCCGCTATGACCCCTCTTATCCCCCTCAAACAGGGCGTACCGCCTGGGTGTTGACCGGAGTGAATTACGTCGCATCCACGCCGTCAATTGACTGTGAATGAAGTGTGGGGATGCGGAAACGATCGCGGCGACGGATATTCGGCCACCGGATTTTCACAGCCTGCGCACAGGGGGGCGGCGGGGCGGTGCGAGGCCGGTGCCCCTCACGGGTGCGGCACGGTGGCGGCCCCGTGCCGCACCCGCCACCGCGAGGCCACCGGCCGGGAAGGATGGCGGGATCCTGTCACTCCGTTCCGTCACCCGGCAGCACCCACGGGGGAGTTGGTGGCACGATGGAGGCGACGGGGCGTGCGGTGGTGCACGCTTCCGGGCCGGCAAGGCCGACCGACCGAGGGTGTGATCAGACGTGGCTATATCACTGTCTATGGTGCTGCTGTTCGCGGTCATTCTGGTGGTAATGATCCGTGGCGGCTCCATCAAGGCCGGCCCCGCGATCGTCGCCGTGCTCTTCGGCTTCTTCCTGGCGTCGACCGGCATGGCCCCGTCGATCAACAGATTCATGGACTCGCTCGCCGAGACCATCAACCAGATCGGCTTCTGAGGTCCGGACCTTCCGAGGTCCGGACCGGTTTCCGGCGGCGCAACGCGCGAGGGCCGGGCCGGAGGATCATCCTCAGGCCCGGCCCTCGACTGCGTGGAGCGGGCGACGGGAATCGAACCCGCGTAGCTAGTTTGGAAGACTAGGGCTCTACCATTGAGCTACGCCCGCAAGCGTCGCACCGCAGGTCCGTGGACCGCGGCACGAAGAGCATCGTAGCGGGTCGGTGGCGGTGCCCGCACACCCGTTGTGCCGGCCGAAGGACCGGACCTGTCGCCGCGGCCGTCCCGGACCGGTGAGACCGCTCCGTAAAGGCGGATCCCCGGGTCGCCGTGCATGTACCCTACGTGTCGCACCGACGGGGTGTGGCGCAGCTTGGTAGCGCGTCCGCTTTGGGAGCGGAAGGTCGTCGGTTCGAATCCGGCCACCCCGACCACCAGCAAGATCGCATTGTGGGAGTCCTCCCCCTTGCCGTTACTATGCAAAATGCGTGCCCGTGTGTCTGATGTACCGGGCTCGGTCCGCGAAGCCGTCACTCGGCGGCCCAGCAGAACCCCAAGAAGTCAGCCACCAAGGAGACCGAACCGTGAAGAGCGCCGTGGAGACCCTGAACCCGACTCGGGTTCGGCTCAGCATCGAGGTGCCCTTC
Source organism: Streptomyces sindenensis (assembly GCF_014649035.1). Lineage (GTDB taxonomy): Bacteria > Actinomycetota > Actinomycetes > Streptomycetales > Streptomycetaceae > Streptomyces > Streptomyces sindenensis. Next base: position 58,067 of record NZ_BMSG01000016.1, on the reverse strand, counting down.
GAGGAGCTCAAGGACAGCCTCGACGCGGCGTACAAGAAGATCAACCAGCAGGTCACGGTGAAGGGCTTCCGCAAGGGCAAGATCCCCGCCCGGGTCATCGACCAGCGGTTCGGCCGCGGTGCGGTGCTGGAGGAGGCCGTCAACGACGCCCTCCCGAAGTTCTACACCGAGGCGGTCAACGAGGGTGAGCTGAACGTCCTCGGCCAGCCCGAGGTCGACATCACCGAGCTGAAGGACGGCGAACTGCTGGCCTTCACCGCCGAGGTTGACGTACGCCCCGAGATCGAGATCCCGGACTACTCCGGCATCGAGGTCACCGTCGACGCCCTCGAGGTCACCGACGAAGAGGTCGAGAAGGCCGTGGAGCAGCTCCGCGAGCGCTTCGCCTCCACCAACCCGGTCGAGCGCGCCGCCGCCGACGGCGACGTCGTCACGATCGACCTGCAGGCCAAGGTCGACGGCGAGGTCCTGGAGGACGGCGTGGCCGACGGTGTCTCGTACACCATCGGTTCCGGCGAGCTCCTCGACGGCATCGACGAGGCCGTGACCGGCCTGGAGGCCGGCGGCGAGGCCACCTTCACCTCGCAGCTGAAGGGCGGCTCCGCCGAGGGCAAGGACGCGGAGGTCACCGTCAAGGTCACCGCCGTCGCCGCCCGTGAGCTCCCCGAGCTGGACGACGACTTCGCCCAGATGGCCAGCGAGTTCGACACGCTGGAGGAGCTGAAGGCCGACAGCCGCAAGCGCCTGGAGACCACCAAGCAGTACGACCAGGCCACCCAGGCCCAGGAGCGCGTCCTGGAGGAGCTGCTGAAGCTCGCCGAGGTCCCGATCCCGGAGAAGCTGCTCGCGGACGAGGTCCAGACCCGCAAGCACAACCTGGAGCACCACCAGCTCGGTCAGATGGGCCTCGACCTGGAGAAGTACCTCGAAATCCAGGGCAAGACCCTGGAGGAGTTCGAGAACGAGACCTCCGAGCAGGCCGTCAAGGGCATCAAGACCCAGTTCATCCTGGACGAGCTCGTCAACAAGGAGAAGCTGAACGTCAACCAGGAGGAGCTCACCGAGCACCTCATGCGGCGTGCCGCCTCCTCCGGCATGAGCCCCGACCAGTTCGCCCAGGCCGTCGTCGAGGGCGGCCAGGTGCCGATGCTCGTCGGCGAGGTCGCCCGCGGCAAGGCGCTCGCCGTCGTCGTCGAGGCCGCCAAGGTCGTCGACACCAACGGTGAGATCGTCGACCTGGAGGACGACGAGGACGAGGCCGCCGAGGCCACGGAGACGGCCGAGGCCGCCACCGAGGACAAGGCGGACGACAAGGCCGAGGAGAAGAACGAGGCCTGAGCCTCGCTCCGCTCCGCGACAGCCTCGCGCTGATCGTCACGACGGGCCCCGAACGCATCGCGTGTTCGGGGCCCGTCGGCGTAGCGCGCCGGATCGCCGCGCGCCCCCGGAACCCTTGTGCCCACTGCGGACCTTGCGCTCCCAGCGAACAGTTGCGGAAGCGGGATGGCGTTGTCCCACCTGCGCGTTAGGGTCCATGAAGAGGAAGGGTGGAGCAGTGACTTCACCCGCCCGGTACGAAGACGCTGAGACGGCCGGAGCCGTCAGAGACGAGCAGGTGGATACGTGACGAATCTGATGCCCTACGCCGCCGGAGAGCCGTCCCTCGGTGGTGGCCTCGGTGACCAGGTCTACAGCCGACTGCTCGGCGAGCGCATCATCTTCCTCGGCCAGCAGGTCGACGATGACATCGCCAACAAGATCACCGCACAGCTTCTCCTCCTTGCCGCCGACCCGGACAAGGACATCTACCTCTACATCAACAGCCCCGGTGGCTCGGTGACGGCCGGCATGGCGGTCTACGACACCATGCAGTACATCCCGAACGACGTCGTCACCATCGGCATGGGCATGGCCGCCTCCATGGGCCAGTTCCTGCTCACCGGCGGCGCCTCGGGCAAGCGCTTCGCGCTCCCGAACACCGACATCCTCATGCACCAGGGTTCGGCCGGTATCGGCGGCACGGCCTCGGACATCAAGATCCAGGCCGAGTACCTGCTCCGCACCAAGACGCGGATGGCGGAGATCACCGCCCACCACTCCGGCCAGACCGTCGAGACGATCATCCGCGACGGCGACCGCGACCGCTGGTACACGGCGGAGGAGGCCAAGGAGTACGGCCTCATCGACGAGATCATCACGTTCGCGTCGGGCATCCCGGGCGGCGGCGGCACCGGTGCCTGATCCGGTCCCCACCGGACCGTCGGCACCCCTCCCGCACCCTCATCTCGTACGCCGAGACCTCCAGCCCCAGAACGCCACCAGGATGGTGAACACCCACATGAACAACTTCTCCGGCGCCTCCGCGAGCGGCCTCTACACCGGCCCGCAGGTGGACAACCGCTACGTCGTCCCGCGCTTCGTGGAGCGCACCTCGCAGGGTGTGCGCGAGTACGACCCGTACGCGAAGCTCTTCGAGGAGCGCGTGATCTTCCTGGGCGTCCAGATCGACGACGCCTCGGCCAACGACGTGATGGCGCAGCTGCTGTGCCTGGAGTCGATGGACCCCGACCGCGACATCTCGATCTACATCAACAGCCCCGGCGGCTCGTTCACCGCGCTCACCGCGATCTACGACACGATGCAGTTCGTGAAGCCGGACATCCAGACGGTCTGCATGGGCCAGGCGGCCTCCGCCGCCGCCGTCCTGCTCGCCGCGGGCACCCCGGGCAAGCGCATGGCGCTCCCGCACGCCCGGGTGCTCATCCACCAGCCGTCCTCGCAGACGGGCCGCGAGCAGCTCTCCGACCTGGAGATCGCGGCCAACGAGATCCTCCGCATGCGGACGCAGCTGGAGGAGATGCTGGCCCGTCACTCGACGACCCCGCTGGAGAAGATCAGCGAGGACATCGAGCGCGACAAGATCCTGACGGCCGAGGACGCCCTCGCGTACGGTCTGGTCGACCAGATCGTTTCCACCCGCAAGACCACCGCGGGCGCATCGCTCTGACGTCGGTCTTTCCCCTTGGCACATTCCGTTTGCACGACCACGGCCGTGTGAACCGTGCCAAGGGGGGCCCGAACGGGGGCCCAGGCAAGGTACCGTCGGATAGAGGCACCAGGAGCCGCTGAACCAGGCGGCGTCCCAGGCGAAGGGGAAGCACCTCGTGGCACGCATCGGTGATGGCGGCGACCTGCTCAAGTGCTCGTTCTGCGGAAAGAGCCAGAAGCAGGTGAAGAAGCTCATCGCGGGACCCGGTGTGTACATCTGCGACGAGTGCATCGATCTCTGCAACGAGATCATCGAGGAGGAGCTCGCGGAGACGAGCGAGGTGCGCTGGGAAGAGCTTCCCAAGCCCCGCGAGATCTACGAGTTCCTGGAGGGGTACGTCGTCGGGCAGGAGCCCGCGAAGAAGGCCCTCTCGGTCGCGGTGTACAACCACTACAAGCGGGTCCAGGCCGGGGAGAACGGCGGCGGTGCCGGTCGTGAGGACGCGATCGAGCTCGCCAAGTCGAACATCCTCCTGCTGGGCCCCACGGGTTCCGGTAAGACGCTTCTCGCCCAGACGCTGGCCCGCATGCTCAACGTCCCGTTCGCCATCGCGGACGCGACGGCGCTGACGGAGGCCGGCTATGTCGGCGAGGACGTCGAGAACATCCTGCTCAAGCTGATCCAGGCGGCCGACTACGACGTCAAGAAGGCCGAGACCGGGATCATCTACATCGACGAGATCGACAAGGTCGCCCGCAAGAGCGAGAACCCGTCGATCACCCGCGATGTCTCCGGCGAGGGCGTCCAGCAGGCCCTGCTGAAGATCCTGGAGGGCACCACCGCCTCCGTCCCGCCGCAGGGCGGACGCAAGCACCCCCACCAGGAGTTCATCCAGATCGACACGACGAACGTGCTCTTCATCGTGGGCGGCGCGTTCTCCGGCCTGGAGAAGATCATCGAGTCCCGGGCCGGCGCCAAGGGCATCGGCTTCGGCGCCACGATCCGCTCCAAGCTGGAGATCCAGGCGAGCGACCAGTTCCAGGAGGTCATGCCGGAGGACCTGGTGAAGTTCGGGATGATCCCGGAGTTCATCGGCCGTCTCCCCGTGCTGACCTCGGTCCACAACCTGGACCGCGAGGCCCTGCTCCAGATCCTCATCGAGCCGCGCAACGCCCTGGTCAAGCAGTACCAGCGCCTGTTCGAACTCGACGGCGTGGAGCTGGACTTCGAGCGCGAGGCGCTGGAGGCCATCGCCGACCAGGCGATCCTGCGCCAGACCGGCGCGCGCGGTCTGCGGGCGATCATGGAGGAAGTCCTCCAGTCCGTGATGTACGAGGTCCCGTCCCGCAAGGACGTCGCCCGCGTCGTCATCACGCCCGACGTCGTCCGCGACAACGTCAACCCGACGCTGGTCCCGCGCGAGCCGCGCACGATCGGCAAGAACGACGGCGGCCGCCACGAGAAGTCCGCGTAACGGCAGCGCCGTCACGTACGCCGAAGGGGCGCCCACCGGATGAACCGGCGGGCGCCCCTTCGGCGTCGGGCGATCAGATCTTGGTGCGGGAGGCGTTGTAGACCTTGGCGGCGAGGTCGGCCACCTCTTCCTGCGCCGCGCCCTTGCCCGTCAGCGCCGAGGCGACACCGATGCTCGACACGATGCCGACCGTGCTGTAGTCGGCCCAGATGCACACCGGCATGGTGAACTCCTTCGGCCCCTTCGCAGGGGTGCCGTCGGCCTTGTCGTTGACCACCTTGAGGTCTTGGCACTTCATCAGCGCGCCCTCGAAGCCCTCGGGCTTCACTTCCTTGGGGCTGCCCACCAGGGAGGGCTTGCTGCCGCCGCTGCCGTTCCCCTTCATCATGTTCACCTCGGCCTTGGCGAAGGCGCCGTCCAGCGTCTTCGACGGGTCCGAGACCTCTCCCCAGACGCCCTCGAAGATGAGCGCCTTCTGGGCGAGCGGGTTGTCCTGGGAGCCGCTCTTGTACTGGGCCTCCACCTTGTTGGCGTTCTCGACGCCCATGGCCTCGGCCTCTTCCTTGTCCTTGCCGGTGACCGGGCGGGACACGGAGGGCTTGGACGTGTCCTTCTGGAAGTCGTCCACGCTGGCCGGGATGGTCAGCTTGTACCCCTTGGTGGAGTCCGCCACGTCACTGTTGCCGCCGCCGGAGGTCAGGAAGTACACCCCGCCCGCGATGACCGCCAGCGCCACCACGGCGACACCGATGATCAGCCCGGTCTTCTTCTTCGGCTGCGGCGGCTGCTGGCCGTACCCGGGCTGCCCGCCGTACGGCGGCTGGGGCGGCTGCTGGCCGTACGGACCCGGCTGCTGCGCCTGCGGGTAGCCGTAACCCTCCTGCGGCCCCGGGGGCTGCTGGCCGTACGGGTTCGGCTGCTGCGGCGGCACGCCCTGCGGGGCCTGCTGCGGATATCCGTAGCCGGGCTGGCCCTGCGGCTGCGGCGGGGCGCCGTACGGGCCCGGCTGCTGGCCGTACGGTCCGGGCTGGCCCTGCGGCGGCTGCCCACCGTACGGGCCCGGCTGGTTGTAGCTCATTCGCGGTGTCCCCTCAAGAATCCTTATGCGTTGCGAACATCCTGACGGAAGCCGCCCTGACACGGGGGACCGGCCCGGACACCGTTACTGAACCAATCCGTTTCAGTGCAGACCTGTGACGGCCCTAAACTGTCTCCCGTGACCGAGAACTCATCGCAGCAGCCAGCCAGCAACCCCGAACTGCCGACCACGTACGCGCCGGCCGATGTAGAGGGGAAGCTGTACGAGCGCTGGGTAGAGCGTGGTTACTTCGAAGCGGACGAGCACAGCGACAAGCCGCCCTACAGCATCGTCATCCCGCCGCCGAACGTCACCGGCTCCCTCCACCTGGGCCACGCCTTCGAGCACACCCTGATCGACGCCCTCGTCCGCCGCAAGCGGATGCAGGGCTTCGAGGCGCTGTACCAGCCGGGCATGGACCACGCCGGTATCGCCACCCAGAACGTCGTCGAGCGCGAGCTCGGCAAGGAGGGCAAGTCCCGCCACGACCTGGGCCGTGAGGCGTTCGTCGAGCGCGTCTGGCAGTGGAAGAACGAGTCCGGCGGCCAGATCTCCGGCCAGATGCGCCGCCTCGGCGAGGGCGTCGCCTGGTCCCGTGAGCGCTTCACCATGGACGAGGGCCTCTCCAAGGCCGTCCAGACCGTCTTCAAGCAGATGTACGACGACGGGCTGATCTACCGCGCCGAACGCATCATCAACTGGTGCCCCCGCTGCCTCACCGCGATCTCCGACATCGAGGTCGAGTACCAGGAGGACGACGGCGAGCTCGTCTCCATGACGTACGGGGAGGGGGACGAGACCATCGTCGTCGCCACCACCCGCGCCGAGACGATGCTCGGCGACACCGCCGTCGCCGTCCACCCCGACGACGAGCGCTACCAGCACCTGATCGGCAAGCAGATCAAGCTGCCGCTCACCGACCGCACCATCCCCGTCGTCGCCGACCACCACGTCGACCCGGAGTTCGGCACCGGCGCGGTCAAGGTGACCCCCGCCCACGACCCGAACGACTTCGAGATCGGCAACCGCCACAACCTGCCGTTCATCACCGTCCTCGACGAGCGCGCGGTCATCACCGTCCCCGGCCCCTTCGAGGGTCTGGACCGGCTGGAGGCCCGCTCCGCCATCGTCGCCGCCCTGCGCGCCGAGGGCCGGATCGTCGCCGAGAAGCGCCCCTACGTCCACTCCGTCGGGCACTGCTCCCGCTGCAAGACCACCATCGAGCCGCGCCTCTCGCTCCAGTGGTGGGTCAAGGTCGCCCCGCTCGCCGAGGCCGCCGGAGACGCGGTCCGCGACGGCAAGGTCAAGATCCACCCGCAGGAGATGGAGAAGCGGTACTTCGACTGGGTCGACAACCTCCACGACTGGTGCATCTCGCGCCAGCTCTGGTGGGGCCACCGCATCCCCGTCTGGTACGGCCCGAACGGCGAGGTCCTCTGCGTCGGACCGGACGACGAGGCGCCCACCGGCGAGGGCTGGACCCAGGACAACGACGTCCTGGACACCTGGTTCTCCTCCGGCCTGTGGCCCTTCTCCACGCTCGGCTGGCCCGAACGCACCGACAGCCTCGCGAAGTTCTATCCGAACTCGGTCCTGGTCACCGGCTACGACATCCTCTTCTTCTGGGTCGCCCGGATGATGATGTTCGGCCTGTACGTCAACGACGGCGTCCCGCCGTTCGGCACCATCGTCCTGCACGGCATGGTCCGCGACGAGCACGGCAAGAAGATGTCGAAGTCCTTCGGGAACGTCGTCAATCCGCTGGACTGGATGGACAAGTACGGCTCCGACGCGCTGCGCTTCACCCTCGCGCGCGGCGCCAACCCCGGCACCGACGTGCCGATCGGCGAGGACTGGGTCCAGGGCTCGGCGAAGTTCTCCAACAAGATCTGGAACGCCACCCGCTTCGCCCTGATGAACGGCGCCACGATCGAGGGCGAACTGCCCTCGGCCGAGGAGATGTCGGTCACCGACCGCTGGATCCTCTCCCGCCTCAACAAGACGGTCGCGGACGTCGACGCGTTCTACGACGACTTCCAGTTCGCCAAGCTCAGCGAGGCGCTGCGGCACTTCGCCTGGGACGAGGTCTTCGACTGGTACGTCGAGCTCTCCAAGACCACGTTCTTCGCGGGCGGCCGCCCGGCCGAGGTCTCGGGCCGGGTCCTCGGCGAGGTCCTCGACGTGATGCTGCGGCTGCTGCACCCGGTCGTCCCGTTCGTCACGGAGGCGCTGTGGACCGCGCTCACCGGACGCGAGTCGATCGTCATCGCCGAGTGGCCCGCCGACTCCGGCTTCCGCGACGACGCGGCCGAGAAGGAGATCGAGCTGGTCCAGCAGGTCGTCACCGAGGTCCGCCGTTTCCGCAACGACCAGGGCCTCCAGCCCGGCCAGAAGGTCCCGGCCGAGCTGACCCTGACCGGCACGGCGCTCGCCCCGCACGAGGCGGCCATGCGCCAGCTCCTGCGGCTCCAGCCCGCCGGTGACGGCTTCCACGCCACCGCCTCCCTCCCGGTCGCCGGGGCCACCGTCGCCCTGGACCTGTCCGGCACGATCGACGTGGCGGCCGAGCGCAAGCGCCTCACGAAGGACCTGGAGGCCGCACAGAAGGAGAAGGCCCAGGCCACCGGCAAGCTCGGCAACGAGGCCTTCCTCGCCAAGGCCCCGGACAACGTGGTCGACAAGATCCGCGGCCGGCTCGCCAAGGCCGAGGCCGACATCGAGCGCATCGGCGCCCAGCTTGCGGGCCTCCCGCAGAGCTGATCTTCTGCGACACGAAGCCCCCGCACCCCCGACCGACCGGAGGTGCGGGGGCTTCCCCGTACGTCTTGCGGACCGTTCGCCGGGCGCTGCGCGCGATGTCGGCGCCCATCCGTAGACTGGGGCCCGTGAGTGAGCCCCGCCCAGACCGGCACGACGCGTCCGATCCCGACGACACCTTCGAGGAGATCGTCGACGAGGCGACCCAGCGCGACCCCGACCTGGCGGTGATCGAGGCCGGGAGTCGCACGCTGCGCGCCCACTCGGGTCAGCCGCAGGGCGAAGCGGTCCCGGCCCGCCCGGCCGACCCCGAGACCGACAAGGCGCTGCGCGCCGTGGAGCAGGAGCTCGCCGGACGCTGGGGCGAGACCAAGCTGGAGCCCTCCGTCACGCGCATCGCCGCCCTGATGGACGTCCTCGGCGAGCCGCAGCGCGCCTACCCCTCGATCCACATCACGGGGACCAACGGCAAGACCTCCACGGCCCGCATGATCGAGGCCCTGCTCAACGCCTTCGAGCTGCGCACCGGCCGCTACACCTCCCCGCACGTCCAGTCGATCACCGAGCGGATCAGCCTGGACGGTTCGCCGATCGCGGCCGAGCGGTTCATCGAGACGTACGAGGACGTCAAGCCGTACGTCGAGATGGTCGACGCCCAGCAGCCCTACCGGCTCTCCTTCTTCGAGGTCCTCACCGGCATGGCGTACGCCGCCTTCGCCGACGCCCCCGTCGACGTCGCGGTCGTCGAGGTCGGCATGGGCGGCACCTGGGACGCGACGAACGTCATCGACTCCACGGTCGCCGTCGTCACCCCGATCTCGCTGGACCACACCGACCGGCTCGGCACCACGCCCGCCGAGATCGCCGGTGAGAAGGCCGGTGTCATCAAGCCGGGCGCCACGGTCATCCTGGCGCAGCAGCCGGTGGACGCCGCGCAGGTGATGCTGAAGAAGGCCGTCGAGGTGGACGCCACCGTGGCCCGCGAGGGCATGGAGTTCGGCGTCGCCTCCCGCGAGATCGCGGTCGGCGGACAGCTCGTCACCCTGCGGGGCCTGGGCGGGGAGTACGAGGAGATCTTCCTCCCGCTGTACGGCGCCCACCAGGCGCACAACGCGGCCGTCGCGCTCGCCGCCGTCGAGGCGTTCTTCGGGATCGGCGCCGAGCAGGCCCGCTCCCTCGACATCGACGCCATCCGCAAGGCGTTCGCCTCGGTGCTCTCCCCGGGGCGTCTGGAGGTCGTGCGCTCCAGCCCGACCGTCGTCCTGGACGCCGCGCACAACCCCGCCGGGGCCAAGGCGGCGGCGGACGGCATCTCCGAGGCGTTCAGCTTCTCCCGGCTGATCGGCGTGGTCGGCACGAGCGACGACAAGGACGTCCGGGGGCTCCTGGAGGCCTTCGAGCCGATCTTCGCCGAGATCGTCGTCACGCAGAACTCCACCCCGCGCGCGATGGACGCGGACGCGCTGGCCGCGGTCGCCGTCGAGGTCTTCGGCGACGACCGGGTCCAGGTCGAGCCGCGCCTCGACGACGCCCTGGAGGCGGCGATCACGCTGGCCGAGGAGGAGGACGAGTACGCGGGCGCCGGGGTGCTGGTGACCGGGTCCGTGATCACGGTCGGCGAGGCCCGGCTGCTGCTGGGAAGGGGCTGAGAGGGATGCGGACGCTCTGCGCCTCGACGCTCATCGGTGAGTTCTTCGTGATCGGCTTCGCCGGTCTCGTCGCGATGAAGCTGGACGACACCTCCATGACCGCGGTCTGGACGGTGTGCGGCATCGGCATGGCCCTGTCCGTGCTGCTGTGCGGAATGATCACCCGGCCCGGCGGCGTTCAGCTGGGCTGGGCGCTCCAGGTCGCGTTGGTCCTCAGCGGGTTCGTGGTCCCGATGATGTTCATCCTCGGCCTCGCCTTCGGCGGGCTGTGGTGGGCCTCGATCCACTACGGCCGCAAGATCGACGAGGCGAAGGCGCGCTGGGCCGCCCAGCAGGAGGCCGAGGAGGCCACCGCCTAGGCCAGATCGTCACTCGACGACGCCCCGAGGCGCGCGCCGGGTGTCCGACACGCCCGCCCGGCCCCCGGGGCCCGGTGGATTCGGGGCCCGAGGGTGACCCAGGGTGAACCCGGGCGTGGATCCGTTCCCGTACCCCTGTAATCTCGCCTCACCGCACCCGTATGCCTGGCCTTGCAAGGAGCCGTACATGACCCAGCGCACTCTCGTCCTGCTCAAGCCCGACGCGGTCCGCCGTGGCCTGATCGGCGAGATCGTCGGCCGCATCGAGCGCAAGGCGAACTGGCGGATCACCGCCCTGGAGCTGCGCACCCTGGACCACGAGACGCTGGAGCAGCACTACGGCGAGCACAAGGGCCGCCCGTTCTACGAGCCGCTCATGGAGTTCATGGCCTCCGGCCCCGTCGTCGCCCTGGTGGCCGAGGGCGAGCGGGTCATCGAGGGCGTCCGCGCCCTGGCCGGCCCCACCGACCCGATCGCCGCCGCGCCCGGGTCCATCCGCGGTGACTTCGGCACGATCACCCGGGAGAACCTCATCCACGCATCGGACTCGGAGGAGTCCGCAGAGCGAGAACTGAAGCTTTTCTTTCCCGGACTTTCCTGACTCGATCGGCCAAACAGCGCTGTAAGCGAGGGGCGACCGAAGTAATTCGGCCGCCCCTCGGCATAGGGTTCGGTGTCGCGGGAACGCATCCCTCCGACGTAACGTCACCATGGGTAGAACGGGCACCCGTTCCGCTCACAACGGCGAAGGACCCCGCGCTGTGTCCGTGCACACGGCACTACGATGGAAGCCTCCACGCCCGCAGCGCCCAACCTCGCCTACCAGAACAAGCCATCTTCGCTACCTGGGAAGGCCCGACGCATCCTCATGGGGAACAAGGGGAACTCAATGTCGTTCATCGGCCGTGACATGGCTATCGACCTCGGGACTGCCAACACGCTGGTGTACGTCAGGGGGCGCGGCATCGTTCTGAACGAGCCGTCCGTCGTGGCCATCAACACCAACACCGGCGGAATTCTGGCGGTCGGCTCCGAGGCCAAGAAGATGATCGGGCGCACGCCGGGCAACATCGTCGCCGTGCGGCCGCTGAAGGACGGCGTGATCGCCGACTTCGAGATCACCGAGCGGATGCTCCGCTACTTCATCCTCAAGATCCACAAGCGTCGCTACCTCGCCCGCCCCCGGGTCGTGGTCTGCGTTCCCTCCGGTATCACCGGGGTCGAGCGCCGCGCCGTCATCGAGGCGTCCACGCAGGCCGGCGCGCGCCAGGTGCACATCATCGAGGAGCCCATGGCCGCGGCGATCGGCTCCGGTCTGCCGGTCCACGAGGCCACCGGCAACATGGTCGTCGACATCGGCGGCGGTACCACCGAGGTCGCCGTGATCTCGCTCGGCGGAATCGTCACTGCCCAGTCGATCCGGACCGCCGGTGACGAACTGGACAACGCGATCATCCAGCACATCAAGAAGGAGTACTCGCTCCTCCTCGGTGAGCGGACCGCCGAACAGATCAAGATCACCATCGGTTCGGCGTACGACCTGGACAAGGACGAGCACACCGAGATCCGCGGTCGCGACCTGGTCTCCGGCCTCCCCAAGACGGTCGTCATCTCGGCCGCCGAGGTCCGCAAGGCCATCGAGGAGCCGGTCAACGCGATCGTCGACGCCGTGAAGACGACGCTCGACAAGTGCCCGCCCGAGCTGTCCGGCGACGTCATGGACCGCGGCATCGTCCTCACCGGCGGCGGCGCGCTGCTGCGCGGTCTGGACGAACGGCTGCGCCACGAGACGGGCATGCCGATCCACATCGCCGAGGACCCCCTGGACTCGGTGGCGCTCGGCTCCGGCAAGTGCGTCGAGGAGTTCGAGGCGCTCCAGCAGGTGCTGGACGCCCAGCCCCGTCGTTAGCCACAGCGCGGTTTCCGCGGGACACACCCGATCCGGCGAGCGGACGCACCCGCTCCGGTCGCCGGATCGTTGATATAGATCGTTGCTGTACACGTACTGGAGCGGGGACACCTCCGACCGGTACCCCGTACGGAGACGTACACAGGCACGAACATTCCGACGAGGAAGGCACGGCCGCCGCACGTGAGGGACACACGAGAGAGCCGGCTGCTCCTGGTGCTCTTGATCGCCATCGCATTCGCCCTGATCACGGTGGATATCCGAGGCGGCGAGGGGTCACCGGTCGACGGCGCGCGGCAGGCCGCGGCCACCGTCTTCGGACCGGTCGAGAACGGCGTCGCGGCAGCGGTCGACCCGGTGGGCAACGCCATAGGGGCGGTCAGGGACTCCGGCAACCGGCACGACCGGATCGCCACCCTGGAGAAGGAGAACGCGGCGCTGAAGGCCAAGCTCGGCAGCGACGACCGCACCAACAGCCGGGTCCGCCAGCTCGACGCCCTGCTGAAGAACGCCGGCGCCGGACAGTACGGCATCAAGGGCGCCGAGGTCATCGCCATAGGAGCGGCCCAGGGCTTCTCCTGGACGGTCACCATCGACGCCGGCTCCAACGACGGCATCCGCCGCGACATGACCGTCCTCAACGGGGAAGGGCTGGTCGGCCGGGTTACCACCGTCGGCCCCAGCACCGCGACGGTCCTGCTCGCCAACGACCCCGACTTCACCGTCGGCACCCGGATGGAGAAGACCGACGAGCTCGGCTTCGCCACCGGCCAGGGCTCGCGCCCGCTGTCGGTGCAGTTCCTCAACGGCAAGGCCAAGGTGAAGGCCGGCGACCGGCTGGTCACCTTCGGCTCCAGCAAGGACAAGCCCTTCGTGCCCGGCGTCCCGGTCGGCGAGGTCGTCCGCGTCGACCCGTCCGGCGGCGCACTGACCCGGACGGTCTACGTGAAGCCGTACGTCGGTTTCACCAAGCTCGACATCGTCGGCGTCGTCGTGCAGGCCCCCCGCCAGGACCCGCGCGACACGGTCCTGCCCAAGCAGCCCGTCAAGACGAAGCCGAAGCCGACCCCCACGGTCACCGTCACGGTCCAGCCCAACGGCGACCTGGTGGACGGCTCCGGCAAGGTCGTCGGCAACATCAACGAGAAGCCGGGCGACGGCGACGCCGCCGGTGACGCGGCAGGCAACCAGCAGGGCAACGCCCAGCAACCCGACGACCAGGGGCAGGGCTGATCCCCATGCGCATCAACCGGACTCTGCTCTCCACCGCCCTGGTCGTGGTCGCCCTGGTCATCCAGGTCTCCGTCCTCGCCCGCCTCCAGCTCCCCGGCGCCGTCCCGGACCTGCTGCTCCTCACGGTCCTCGGCCTCGCCTTCGTGTACGGGCCGGTCAGTGGCTCCCTCATCGGCTTCGGCGCGGGCCTCCTCGCGGACCTCGCGCCGCCCGCCGACCACGCCGCGGGCCGCTACGCCCTGGTGCTCTGCGTCATCGGCTACCTCGCGGGCCTGGCCCGGCCGGAGAACGGGCAGCTGAAGTCGGCCTTCGCCCCGATGGCCGTGGTCGTCGCCGCCGCGATCGGCTCGACCCTGCTGTACGCGGGCGTCGGCGCGCTCGTCGGCGACACCGCCGCCCGCCATGTGGGCCTGGGCAGCCTGCTGTTCACGGCCGCGGTCTACGACCTGCTGCTGGCCCCCTTCACGGTGCCGCTCATCATGGCGCTCGCCAGACGCACCGAGAACGACCCGCTCGCCGAGGCGTCCTCCGGCTCCAACGACGTCGCCGCCGGCTGGCTCGCCTCGGGCACCGGTCTGCGGATCGGCAACCAGCGCGGTGGGCTGCGGGCCAAGGCAGCCCGCAACCGGGCCGCCCGCGCGGGCCGGATCAAGGGGGTCAAGCGCCTGTGAAGCCGTACGTCACCGAGGGGCCCGGGGGCATCGCGTGAGGCTGTATCTCCCGGCGAACGACCCCCGCACCCCCAGCCGGACCACCACCGGGGGCACCCAGTGAGCAACATTCCCGAGACCGGGCGGACCCAGCGGGTCCAGATCCGGCTCATCGTCATCCAGGTCCTCGTCTTCTCCCTGCTGCTCACCCTCGGCGGACGCCTCTGGTACCTCCAGATCCGCAACGGTGACGAGTACACCGCCGAAGCCGCGGGCAACGGCGTCCAGCAGGTCGTCCAGCCCGCCGTGCGCGGCTCGATCCTCGACGCCCGCGGCGTACCGCTCGCCGACAACGAGACCCGCCTCGTCGTCTCCGCCAGCCGCACCGAGCTGCTGAAGATGAAGGACGACGGCGTCGGCGTCCTCACCCGGCTCGCCGAGGTCCTGGACATGAAGCCGAAGGACGTCCGCGACAAGGTCCGCCTCTGCGACTCCAAGACCCCCCAGCCCTGCTGGAACGGCTCGCCCTACCAGCCGATCCCGGTCACCGACGAGGCCACCACCCAGCAGGCCCTCCAGATCCGTGAGCGCGCCGAGGACTTCCCCGGCATCACCGCCGAACCCACCGCCGTACGCCGCTATGCCGCCCCCGGCAAGGCGAAGACCGCGCAGGTGCTCGGCTATCTGTCGCCGGTCACCGACGACGAGATCAAGCAGGCGCAGGACGGTCCGTCGCCCTACCTCCGTTCCGACCAGGTCGGCCGGTCCGGGATCGAGCGCACCTACGACAAGGAGCTGCGCGGCAAGGCGGGCGTCACGCGCTACGAGGTCGACAACCTCGGCCGCGTCATGGGCGAGGCGGAGAACGACCCGGCGGTGGCCGGCTCCACCCTCGTCACCAGCCTCGACGCCCGCGTCCAGGCGGTCGCCGAATACGAGCTCGCCGCCGCGATGAAGCGGGTCCGGGGCGAGACCGACAAGATCACCGGCCGGAAGTACGAGGCCGACTCCGGGGCCGTCGTCGTCATGGAGTCGAAGACCGGCCGGGTCGTGGCGATGGCCTCCCAGCCCGACTACGACCCCAACGCCTGGGTCGGCGGCATCTCCGGCAAGGAGTACGCCAAGCTCACCAGCAAGAAGTCCAACTACCCGCTGCTCAACCGGGCCATCCAGGGCCAGGCCCCGGCCGGCTCGATCTTCAAGGTGGTCTCGGCCAGCGCCGCCGTGCGCGCCGGTCACGACTTCAACGACCTCTACCAGTGCAGCAGCTCCTACAGCCTGGGCAACCAGACCTTCGCGAACTTCGAGTCCCAGGGCCACGGCCCGATCACCCTCGGCGACGCGCTCAAGTACTCCTGCAACACCGTCTTCTACCGCCTCGGCCACGAGGAGTGGGTCAAGGACGGCGGCATAAAGCCCAAGAAGGACGCCAAGAACTGGTTCTACACGACCGCCCGTGACTTCGGGCTCGGCTCCGAGACCGGCATCGACCTGCCCAACGAGGTCAAGGGCCGCATCCCGGACCGCCAGTGGAAGCAGGACTTCTGGGAGGCCAACAAGGACGCCTGGTGCAAGGAGGGCAAGAAGGGCGGCACCTACGTCCAGCAGATCGCGTACGAGAGCTGCCTCGAAGGCAACCAGCTCAAGGCCTACGACAGCATCAACTACTCGATCGGGCAGGGCGACGTCCTCGTCACGCCCATCCAGATGGCCACCGCCTACGCCGCCATCAGCAACGGCGGCACCCTCCACGAGCCCACCGTCGGCAAGGCCGTGATCAGCCCCGACGGCAAGACCGTCCAGGAGATCAAGCCCAAGGCCAGCGGGAAGCTCCCGGTCAGCGCCCAGACCATCAAGGACCTGGACAAGGGGCTGCGTTCGGTGGTCGAGCCGGGCGGCACCGCCGCCTGGCGGTTCGGCGGCTGGCCGCAGGACAAGATCCCGATGCGCGCCAAGACCGGCACCGCCCAGGTGTACGGCAAGCAGACCACCGGCTGGTTCGCGACCTACACCGACGACTACACCATCGTCATGACGATCTCCCAGGGCGGCACCGGCTCCGGCTCCTCCGGCCCCGCCGTCCGCAAGATCTACGACGCTCTCTACGGCCTCGACTCCGCCGGCAACCAGGACCTGAAGCGGGCCCTGCTGCCCGAGCCGCAGAAGGCGCTGCCGAAGATCCAGCCCGACGGCTCGATCCACGCGCCGAAGGTCAAGCCCTACGACCCCACTCCGGTCACGCCCGAGGAGCAGCCGGGAGGACAGGAACCCCAGTTGCCCCTGCCGCCCGGAGGCCAGCCCGGACTCACCGGATCACCCGCGTCCACGGGGAGGCAGCCGTAATGGCAGGTGGATTCTCCGTCTCCCGGTACGGACCCGACGAGGGCCCCTGGGCCAAGCTGACGGCCCGCGACTCCCTCGTACGGCGGCTGGACTGGCCGCTGCTCGGGGCCGCGCTCGTGCTCTCGTTCCTCGGCTCGCTCCTCGTGTGGTCCGCGACCCGCAACCGCGACCACCTCACCCAGGGCGACCCGTACTTCTTCCTCCTGCGGCATGCCCTCAACACCGGCATCGGCCTCGCCCTGATGATCGGCACGATCTGGCTCGGCCACCGCACCCTGCGCGGAGCCGTCCCGGTCCTCTACGGCATCTCCGTGCTGCTGGTCCTCGCGGTCCTCACCCCGCTAGGCACCACGGTCAACGGGGCCCACGCCTGGATCAAGCTGCCCGCCGGATTCTCGATCCAGCCCTCCGAGTTCACCAAGATCACCATCATTCTGGTGATGGCGATGCTGCTGGCCGCCCGCGTCGACGCGGGCGACCAGGCCCACCCCGACCACCGCACCGTCGCCAAGGCGCTGGGCCTCGCCGCGATCCCGATGGCCATCGTCATGCTGATGCCGGACCTCGGCTCGGTGATGGTCATGGCCGTCATCGTCCTCGGCGTCCTGCTGGCCTCCGGCGCCTCCAACCGCTGGGTCCTCGGCCTCATCGGCGCGGGTGCCGGCGGTGCCGTCGCCGTCTGGCAGCTCGGTCTGCTCGACGACTACCAGATCGCCCGGTTCGCCGCCTTCGCCAACCCCGCGCTCGACCCGGCGGGCGTCGGCTACAACACCAACCAGGCCCGCATCGCGATCGGCTCCGGCGGCCTCACCGGCACCGGGCTCTTCGAGGGCACCCAGACCACCGGCCAGTTCGTGCCCGAGCAGCAGACCGACTTCGTCTTCACCGTCGCCGGCGAGGAGCTGGGCTTTCTGGGCGCGGGGCTGATCATCCTGCTCCTGGGCGTCGTCCTGTGGCGCGCCTGCCGGATCGCCCGCGAGACCACCGAGCTGTACGGCACGGTCGTCGCCGCCGGGATCATCGCCTGGTTCGCCTTCCAGTCCTTCGAGAACATCGGGATGACGCTCGGCATCATGCCGGTCGCCGGACTGCCGCTGCCCTTCGTCTCCTACGGAGGATCGTCGATGTTCGCCGTCTGGGTGGCGGTCGGCCTGCTCCAGTCCATCAGGGTGCAACGGCCGCTGTCCGCCTGAACCCGCGCGGTCGGGGTAGGTGTCCGTACATGGCGGACACCAAACGCGAGATCGAGCGGAAGTACGAGGCCACCGAGGACACCCGGCTGCCCGACCTGACGCGGGCGGCCGGGGTCGACCGGAGCGTCCACCGGGGACTGACCGAGCTGGACGCCGTCTACCACGACACCGCCGACCTCCGCCTCGCCGCCGGCTCCCTCACCCTGCGCCGCAGGACCGGCGGGTCCGACGAGGGCTGGCACCTGAAGTTCCCCGTCGCGGTCGGCATCCGGGACGAGCTGCGCGAACCGCTCTCCGACGACCTGCCGCGCCCGCTCGCCGCCCTGCTGCGCTCCCGGGTCCGGGACGCGGAGATCGTCCCCGTTGTCCGGCTGCGCTCCGCCCGGGACGTCCACCACCTGCTGGCCGCCGACGGCTCCCTCCTCGCCGAGGTCAGCGTCGACCGGGTACACGCCGAGCGGCTCACGGGGGAGGGGAGCCCTCCGACCGCCGCCTGGACCGAGATCGAGGTCGAGCTGGCCGACGACGGCGACCCGGCCGTCCTGGACGCCGTGGAGAAGCGGCTGCGCAAGGCCGGGATCCGTCCCGCGCACTCGGCGTCCAAGCTGGCCCGGGCGCTGGCGGAGACGGCCTTGGAACGGGACGGCGAGAAGCCGGAGGAGGAGGTGCCGCACACCGCCGGCGACCACGTCCTCGCCTACGTACGCAAGCAGATCGCCACGATCGTCCGCCTCGATCCCGCCGTCCGCCGGGACCTTCCCGACTCCGTGCACAAGATGCGCGTCGCCACCCGCCGACTGCGCAGCACCTTCAAGACCCACCGCAAGATCCTCGCCCGCGAGGTCACCGACCCGCTCGGCGCGGAGCTCAAGTGGCTCGCCGCCGAACTGGGCCTCGACCGCGACCAGGAGGTCCTGGACGAGCGCATCGGCGCCCGCGTCGAGGCCCTGCCCGCCGCCCTGACCCTCGGCCCGGTGCGCGGCCGGCTCCGCGCCTGGTCGGCCGCCCGCCGCACCGGATCGCGCCGCAGGATCATCGACGTACTCGACGGGCAGCGCTATCTGGACCTCCTGGAGGCCCTCGACGCGCTGGTCGCCGACCCGCCCCTGCGCCCCGCCGCCCGCAAGGCACCGGGCAAGGCCCTGCCCCGGGCGGTGCTCAAGGACTACGAGAAGCTCGCGCGCCGCATGGACCACGCCCTGGAGCACCCGCCGGGCCCCGAGCGGGACACCGCGATGCACGAGGCCCGCAAGGCAGCCAAGCGCGCCCGGTACGCGGGCGAGTCGGCCCGCCCCGCGCTCGGCAAGCCCGCCAAGCGGTTCGCCAAGAGGGTGAAGGCCGTGCAGTCCGTCCTCGGCGACCACCAGGACAGCGTCGTCGCCCGCGAGGCCCTGCGCACCCTCGCGATCCAGGCGCACGCGGCCGGGGAGACCGCGTTCACCTGGGGACTTCTGTACGGGCAGGAGGAGGCCGCCGCCGAGGCGCGGGAGCGTGAGCTGCCCGAGGTCTGGGCCCGCGCGTCGGACCCCGGACTGCGGGCGGATCTGAAGCACTGAGACGCGGGGTACGCTTGATGGTCACCCCTGCCGGCTCACGAAGGTTCGCGAGATGTCTGCCGCATCGGTCTTCCCACAGCTCGAAGCTCTGCTCCCGCATGTGCAGAAGCCCATCCAGTACGTCGGCGGTGAGCTGAACTCCACCGTCAAGGACTGGGACAGCTGCGACGTCCGCTGGACCCTGATGTACCCCGACGCCTACGAGGTCGGGCTGCCCAACCAGGGCGTCATGATCCTCTACGAGGTACTGAACGAGCGCGACGGCGTCCTCGCCGAGCGCACGTACAGCGTCTGGCCGGACCTCGAAGAGCTGATGCGCGAGCACGACGTGCCGCAGTTCACCGTGGACAGCCACCGCCCCGTCGGCGCGTTCGACGTCTTCGGTCTCAGCTTCTCCACCGAGCTCGGCTACACCAACATGCTCACCGCTCTGGACCTGGCGGGCATCCCGCTGGAGTCCAAGGACCGCACGGTGGACCACCCGATCGTCCTCGCGGGCGGCCACGCGGCCTTCAACCCCGAGCCGATCGCGGACTTCATCGACTGCGCGGTCATCGGCGACGGCGAGCAGGCCGTCCTGGAGATCACCGAGATCATCCGCGCCTGGAAGGCCGAGGGCCGGCCCGGCGGCCGTGACGAGGTGCTCTTCCGGCTCTCGAAGACCGGCGGTGTCTACGTCCCGCGCTTCTACGACGTCGAGTACCTCCCCGACGGCCGCATCAGCCGCGTCGTGCCCAACCGCTCCGGCGTGCCGTGGCGGGTCTCCAAGCACACGGTGATGGACCTCGACGAGTGGCCCTACCCCAAGCAGCCCCTCGTCCCGCTCGCGGAGACCGTGCACGAGCGGATGTCCGTGGAGATCTTCCGCGGCTGCACCCGCGGCTGCCGTTTCTGCCAGGCCGGCATGATCACGCGCCCCGTGCGGGAGCGAAGCATCACCGGCATCGGCGAAATGGTCGACAAGGGTCTCAAGGCGACCGGCTTCGAGGAGGTCGGCCTCCTCTCGCTCTCCTCCGCCGACCACAGCGAGATCGGCGACATCGCCAAGGGCCTCGCCGACCGCTACACCGACGACAAGATCGGCCTCTCGCTGCCCTCCACCCGCGTCGACGCGTTCAACGTGGACCTGGCCAACGAGCTGACCCGCAACGGACGCCGCTCCGGCCTCACCTTCGCCCCCGAGGGCGGCTCCGAGCGGATGCGCAAGGTCATCAACAAGATGGTCTCGGAGGAGGACCTGATCCGCACGGTCGCCACCGCGTACGGCAACGGCTGGCGTCAGGTGAAGCTGTACTTCATGTGCGGCCTGCCCACCGAGACCGACGAGGACGTCCTCCAGATCGGCGACATGGCGGTCAACGTCATCGCCAAGGGCCGCGAGGTCTCCGGCCAGAACGACATCCGCTGCACCGTCTCCATCGGCGGGTTCGTGCCCAAGCCGCACACCCCCTTCCAGTGGGCCCCGCAGCTCAGCGCCGAGGACACCGACGCCCGGCTGAAGAAGCTCCGCGACAAGATCCGGGGCGACAAGAAGTACGGCCGTTCCATCGGCTTCCGCTACCACGACGGCAAGCCCGGCATCGTCGAGGGCCTGCTCTCGCGCGGCGACCGCCGTGTCGGTTCCGTCATCCGCGCGGTCTACGAGGCCGGCGGCCGCTTCGACGGCTGGCGCGAGCACTTCAGCTACGACCTCTGGATGAACTGCGCCGAGAAGACGCTCCCCGAGTTCGGCGTCGACGTCGACTGGTACACCACCCGCGAGCGCACCTACGAGGAGGTTCTGCCCTGGGACCACCTCGACTCCGGTCTGGACAAGGACTGGCTCTGGGAGGACTGGCAGGACGCGCTCGACGAGACCGAGGTCGAGGACTGCCGCTGGACCCCCTGCTTCGACTGCGGCGTCTGCCCGCAGCTCGACCTGGACATCCAGATCGGCCCCACCGGCAAGAAGCTCCTGCCGCTGAGCGTCGTGAACAAGTAGCGCCCTCCGGCGGCGCCCTGATGCGAAGACCCGGTCCCGGCAACTGCGGACCGGGTCTTCGCGTCTTTCACGGCGTGGACGACACAGAGCACCAGGAACTGGACCGGCACGCGCCCGAGACCGCCCCGAACAGGCTGCTCAGGGCCGTGGTGCGCATCGTCGTACTGGTCGTGGTCCTGCCCGTCCGGATGGTCTGGGACCTCGCTGTCGCCGGCGGACAGGTCTGCCGCAGAGTCCTGCTCCCACCGGCCGGCCGGGCCCTCACCGCACTCGTCGGCGGTGTGGGGTGGGCCCTGGAGCGGCTGTTCGGAGGCGTCGGCTGGGTGCTGGGGTGGCTGATCGGCACCCTGGTGCTCAAACCGCTGAGGTGGCTGTACACCTCGGTCCTCACCCCGCTGGGCCACGGCCTGCGGTGGATCGGCACCGCCCTGCTCCTCCCGGCGCTGTACGGCCTCGGCAACGGCATCGGGTGGCTGATCACCGTGCTGCTGATCGTGCCGCTGGATTTGCTGTGGCGGTACGTGATCGTTCCGGTGGTGCGTTACGGCCTGGTCGTCCCGGTGGCGTGGCTGTACGCCCATGTGCTCACGCCGGCCGGCCTCGGCACGGCCTGGGTCCTGAGCAAACTGTGGCAGGGCACCGCCTGGACCCTCGGTACGCTCTGGCAGGGCACCGCCTGGGTCCTGGCGCAGCTCTGGCGGGGGATCTCGGTCACCGGACGCGTGCTCGGCCGGGCGGTCGCCTGGCTGGTCATGACCCTGCTGGTCGCGCCCCTCGGCTGGACGTACCGCCGGATCCTCACCCCGGTCGGCCGGGAGACCGCCGCCGCGTTCGAGGTCGCCTGGCGGATCGCCGGATACGTCTCCC
Organism: Streptomyces sindenensis; assembly: GCF_014649035.1. GTDB lineage: Bacteria > Actinomycetota > Actinomycetes > Streptomycetales > Streptomycetaceae > Streptomyces > Streptomyces sindenensis. The sequence continues at coordinate 36,029 of NZ_BMSG01000016.1, read as the reverse complement.
GGGCCGTCGGCCGGGCCCTGGCCCGGCTCGCGTGGCACCTGATCGGCGCACCGGCCACCTGGGCATACCGCACGGTGTGCACCCCCGTCGGCCACTTCCTGCGCGACGCGGTCTGGGCCCCGGCCCGGCGCGCCGCCGCCGAAGCGGGCCGGGCGGCCCGCGCGGCCCTCACCACCGCCCGGGACACCGTCCGCCAGGCGCGGCGCGACGCCTGGCGGGCCCTCTTCGGCACCCCGGCCGCCGAACGGCCTGGGGAACCGCGAGGGATCCCTGCGCGTACTCTGGGTAGTACAACGACTGTCCCCAGCGCGGCGCAGGCGTCCGAGACCCCTCTGGGCGGCGATCCATTCGCCAAACAGGGGTGAGCCGGAGCGGCACCCCGGGGACCACCCGTATTTCGTGGGCGGCGCGCCACCGCGCCCGCCCCGCACCGAGGAGAAGAACCACTGGGCAAGCGACAGCCCGAAGGCCCGCCGCCCGCACCGGCAGTGCAGCGCATCCGTCTGCGCTACACCAAGCGCGGCCGCCTCCGGTTCACCAGCCACCGAGACTTCCAGCGGGCCTTCGAGCGGGCACTGCGCCGCTCCGAGGTGCCGATGGCGTATTCGGCGGGTTTCACGCCCCACCCCAAGGTCTCCTACGCCAATGCCGCACCCACCGGCACGGGCAGCGAGGCGGAGTTCCTGGAGATCGCCCTCACCGAGGCCCGGGACCCCGAGGTCCTGCGCGGACTGCTCGACGCGTCCATGCCGGTCGGCCTCGACATCGTCGACGCGGTGGAGGCCCGCACCCCGGGCCTGGCCGACCGGCTCACCGCCTCCGTCTGGGAGCTGCGCCTGGACGGCGTCGACCCCGAGGACGTCCGCACCGCCGTGGCCGCGTTCAACGACGCCGAGACCGTCGAGGTCCAGCGCAAGGCCAAGAACGGCATCCGGACGTTCGACGCCCGCGCCGCCGTCGCCGACCTGCGGGTCGTCGACGCTCCGGTCGATAGGCCGGGTGAGCGGCCCTGTGCGATACTGCGCCTGGTTGTTCGGCACGTGACACCTGCCGTGCGACCCGACGACGTCCTGTCCGGTCTCCGAGCTGTGGCCGACCTGGCGCCGCCTGTCCCCGCCGCGGTGACCAGGCTGGCGCAGGGGCTCTTCGACGAGGAGTCCGGCACGGTGACCGACCCGCTCGCGCCCGACCGCGAGGCCGCCCCGACCGCACATCCCGCGGTCGCCGGGGCAGCCGTCGCGACGGCGCCGGAAGGTGCAGGTTCCGCGTAAGGCGGTCGTTGTAGCGCAGCCCTCCGACCCGGGAGCCACCTGGGTCGGGCCGCGCACTGACCCACAAGACTTTCGCCAGGCCGTACGCACACCGCATACGGAACCGGCGAGCCAGACATCAGTTCCCGTGCGGCGCCCGCGCCCCGGACGGCGGTATCGCACCACAGCGGACCGAGCCGGACCGGAATCAGACGCGGCGCCCGGGAGCACGACGGGAGAACCGCCCGCATGCCTCAGCCGAACGAACCCGGCACGACCGGGAACAACGAAGAGAACACCCCCGGGGACAAGCTGCCGCCGCGCCGCAGGCGCCGCGCCGCCTCCCGCCCCGCGGGCCCGCCCGGCGCGGCCGTGACGCCCGCCGAGGACGTCACGCCGGCCATACCGGCCGCCGAGTCCGCCGCCCCCGCCGTGGACGACACGCCCGACGCCCCGGTCGCCGAGACCGCCCCGCCCGCCCGCACGCGCCGCCGCGCCGTCCGTAAGGCCACCGCGCCCGCCGGCGCCCTCGCACCGGCGGAGGCGGAGGCGGAGACCGCCGAGCCTGCGCCGGCCGCCGAGCCCGCCGCCGAGGAGGAGCCCGCCGCACCCGCGCCGCGCACCCGCCGTCGCGCGGTCCGCAAGGCGACGTCCCCGGCCGGCGCCCCGCAGTCCGCCGAGGCCCCCGCCCCGGTCGTCGAGACCCCGGCCGAGCCCGCGGCCGACGAAGAGATCGACGAGGAGACCGAGGCCGCCGTGGAGCCCCCCGCCGAGACTCCGGCGCCCCGCCGCCGTCGCGCCTCCCGCAAGGCCACCGCGCCCGCCGGCGCCCCGCAGGCCGCCGAGGCCGCTGTCGTCGTCGAGCCCGCCGCCGCTGTCGCGGAGCCCGCCCCGGCCGCCGAGCCCGCCGCCGACGTCGCGGAGCCCGCCGCCCCGCGTGGCCGCACCCGCCGCCGTGCCTCCGCCCCGGCCGGTGCGCCGCAGGCCGCCGCGCCCGTCGCCGAGCCGGTGACCGCACCGGAGCCGGCCGCCGCCGAGGCCGCCGCGCCCGCCGCCGAGGCCACGGAGGAGGCGCCCGCCCCGCGCACCCGCCGCCGCTCTTCCCGCAAGGCGTCCGCGCCCGCCGGAGCGCCGCAGGTCACCGAGGCGGCCGAGAGCGTCACCGAGCCCGTCGAGACCGGCGAGAGCCTGCCCGCCGCCGTCGCCGAGGAGCTCGCCGCCGAGGCGGACGAGGTCGAGGAGGCCGCCCCGCGCGGACGCCAGCGCCGCCGCGCCACGGCCGCCGCAGGCCGCCCCGAGTTCACGGCCACGACCGAGGAGCCGAGCCGAAAGGGCCGCCGCGCCACGCGCCCTGCCGTCGCCGTCTTCCAGGCCCCGGTCTTCGCCGAGCCGATGTTCCAGACCCCCGAGACCGCGGCCGCCGCGGCCGCCGCGGCCGGTTCCACCTCCCCGTACGACGAGGTGGACGAGGCCGAGGAGCAGCAGACCGCCGAGGCCGAGCAGAACACTGCGCCCGCCGAGGCCGCGCCGCAGCAGGGCGGTTCGCGCCGCCGTCGCCGCCGCCGTGGTGAGGCCGAGGCGACCGAGCAGGCCGCCGAGCCCGCCGCCCCGGTGGAGAAGCCCGCCGAGCAGACCGCCGACGAGGCCCCCGAGGCCGAGGCGGAGGAGCACGAGGGCGAGGACACCGACGAGTACGGCGACCGCCCCTCGCGGCGCCGCCGCCGTGGTGGCCGCCGTCGCCGTCGTGGCGAGGCCAACGACACGGACGACGAGCAGACCACTGAGGAGGCGTCCGCGCCCGCCCGTGCCGAGGAGTCCCGCTCCGAGGACGAGCAGGACGGCGGCCGTGGCCAGGCCCAGGAGACCGCCGAGGAGAGCGACGAGGACGACGACTCCTCGGCGTCCTCCTCCAGCAGCAGCTCCCGCCGTCGCCGCCGTCGCCGTCGCCGCAGCGGTGACGCCGCCGTCGACACCGACAACGGCTCCGACGACCCGGAGCGTACGGTCGTCAAGGTCCGCGAGCCGCGCAAGAAGGAGGAGCGCGAGCCGGGCACCGGCTTCGACGAGGTCCAGTCCATCAAGGGCTCGACCCGGATGGAGGCCAAGAAGCAGCGCCGCCGCGAGGGCCGCGAGCAGGGCCGCCGCCGCGTCCCGATCATCACCGAGGCGGAGTTCCTCGCCCGCCGCGAGGCCGTCGAGCGCGTGATGGTCGTCCGCCAGAACGGCGAGCGCACCCAGATCGGCGTCCTTGAGGACAACGTGCTCGTCGAGCACTACGTCAACAAGGAGCAGGCCACCAGCTACGTCGGCAACGTCTACCTGGGCAAGGTCCAGAACGTGCTGCCGTCCATGGAGGCCGCCTTCGTCGACATCGGCAAGGGCCGCAACGCCGTCCTGTACGCCGGTGAGGTCAACTTCGAGGCGCTCGGCATGGCCCACGGGCCGCGCCGCATCGAGACCGCGCTCAAGTCCGGCCAGTCGGTCCTGGTCCAGGTGACCAAGGACCCGATCGGCCACAAGGGCGCGCGCCTCACCAGTCAGGTCTCGCTGCCCGGCCGCTACCTCGTCTACGTGCCCGAGGGCTCGATGACCGGGATCAGCCGCAAGCTGCCCGACACCGAGCGCTCCCGCCTCAAGACCATCCTCAAGAAGATCGTCCCCGAGGACGCGGGCGTCATCGTGCGCACCGCCGCCGAGGGCGCGAGCGAGGACGAGCTGCGCCGCGACGTCGAGCGGCTCCAGCAGCAGTGGGAGGACATCCAGAAGAAGGCGAAGGGCACCAGCGGCTCCAACGCGCCGACGCTGCTCTACGGCGAGCCGGACATGACCGTCCGGGTCGTCCGCGACATCTTCAACGAGGACTTCTCCAAGGTCATCGTCAGCGGCGACGACGCGTGGGAGACCATCCACGGGTACGTCTCGCACGTCGCGCCGGACCTCACCGAGCGGCTCTCCCGCTGGACCTCCGAGGTCGACGTCTTCGCGACGTACCGCATCGACGAGCAGCTGATGAAGGCGCTGGACCGCAAGGTCTACCTGCCCAGCGGCGGTTCGCTGGTGATCGACAAGACCGAGGCGATGGTCGTCGTCGACGTCAACACCGGCAAGTTCACCGGCCAGGGCGGCAACCTGGAGGAGACCGTCACCAGGAACAACCTGGAGGCGGCCGAGGAGATCGTGCGCCAGCTGCGGCTGCGCGACCTCGGCGGCATCGTCGTCGTCGACTTCATCGACATGGTGCTGGAGTCCAACCGGGACCTCGTGCTGCGGCGGCTCCTGGAGTGCCTGGGCCGTGACCGCACCAAGCACCAGGTCGCCGAGGTCACCTCGCTGGGCCTGGTCCAGATGACCCGCAAGCGGGTCGGCCAGGGTCTGCTGGAGTCCTTCTCCGAGACCTGTGTCCACTGCAACGGCCGCGGTGTCATCGTCCACATGGAGCAGCCGACGTCCGTCGGCGGCGGTGGCGGCGGCAAGAAGTCCAAGAAGCGCCGTGGCGGCGCCGGCCAGGACCACGAGCACACCCACGACCACGGCTCCGACGACAACATGTCCGCCGAGCCCGTGGAGACGGAGACCGAGGCCGAACTGGCCGCCGAGGTCGCCGCCCCGGTGGCCGTGGAGCCCGCGGTCAGGGAGGACGACGAGTTCTACGGCAGCCCCGCCGAGGCCGAGGCGGCCGCCTCGCGCCGTGGCCGCCGCCGGGCCTCCCGCAAGGCGTCGGCCCCGGCCGGCGCCCCGAAGGCCGAGGCGCCCGCCCCGGTCGTGGAGGCTCCCGTGGCCGAGACCCCCGTCGTGGAGGCGCCTGTCGCGGAGGCCCCCGTCGTGGAGGCGCCTGTCGCGGAGGCCTCTGTCGCGGAGGTCGAGGAGACCCCCGAGGCTCCGGCCGAGGCCGCGCCCCAGGGCCGTACGCGCCGTCGGGCCACCCGCAAGGCCACCGCCCCGGCGGGTTCGCCGAAGCAGGCCGAAGCGGCGGAGCCGGTACAGCCGGCCGAGCCCAGCACGGACCCGGTCGCGGTCGAGGACCCGGTCATCGAGGTGCCCGCCGACCGGACCCCGGCCCCCGAGGCTCCGGCGGAGCAGGCCCCCGAGCCCGAGGCCCCCGTGGCCGCCCCGCCGCGTGCCCGGCGCCGGGTGACCCGTAAGGTCACCGCTCCGGCGGGCTCGCCCACCGGGTCGGACGAGGCGGAGATCGTCGTGGTCGCTCCGGCGCCCGAGGCGAAGGAGCCCGAGGCGAAGGAGACCGAGGCGAAGGCCCCGGAGACCGGAGCGCCGGAGTCCGAGCCCGCGGAGGCCGCCCCGGCGAAGAAGACGGCCCGCAAGGCCGCCGCCAAGAAGGCCCCGGCGAAGAAGGCGGCGGCCAAGAAGACCGCCGCGAAGAAGACCGCCGCCAAGAAGACGACGGCGAAGACGGCCGCGAAGAAGGCGACGAAGAAAAGCGTCGCAGCCGAGCAGTCGTCGCCTTCGGTGACGGTTTCCACGCCCCCGGCGGACGGTGAATCATCGGCGAGCTGATGAATGGGTAACCGTTCGTTCATCTTCAGGGTGTCCCGCTCCGAGCACATAGGGGCGGGACACCTGCTTTGTTTCAGAACTGATGCATAAGTGGGTTAACGAGACCGAAATGCGTTAAGAAATCCCTGATAATGTGACGACGGTTGCCGTACGTGTGATCGTTCTTCACGAAAACTACGGACGGTGACACGGCCCGCGACGCCATCGATCGGGCCGGATCCCTCGGCAGGGCGTCGGCATTGCGCCGGTGGGGTTAAGCGCGACCTCGTGGGGCGTCCCGCACCTCAAAAGCTCTGCCTGGTAACGAGCTCTTGCGGTGTTCAAGGAGGATGTCCATGACGAGCATCAACGAGCAGCCGATTCCCGCTGCCCGTCCGGTCATCGGGGAAGACGAGATCGAAGCGGCCGTACGCGTACTGCGCAGCGGCCGCGTCGTCCAGGGCCCGGAAGTCGCGGCCTTCGAGGAAGGCTTCTCGCACCTGGTCGACGGCCGGCACTGCGTGGCCGTGAACTCGGGTACCTCGGCCTTGCACCTGCTGCTGCTCGCCCTGGGCATCGGCCCCGGCGACGAGGTGATCGTCCCCTCCTTCTCCTTCGCTGCCTCCGCCAACGTCGTCCGCCTGGTCGGCGCCGACGTGGTGTTCGCCGACATCGAGCCCGGCAGCTTCGGTCTCGACCCGGCCGCTGTCGAAGCCGCGATCACGCCGCGCACCGCCGCGATCATGCCGGTGCACCTCTACGGTCACCCCGCCGCGATGGACAAGCTCATGCCCATCGCGCAGAAGCACGGCCTCGCCGTGGTCGAGGACGCCTGCCAGGCCCACGCGGCGGCGCTCAACGGAACCCCGGTCGGAGCGTTCGGCGCCGGCGGCACCTTCAGCTTCTACCCGACCAAGAACATGCACTCCCTCGAAGGCGGCATGGTCTCCACGGCCGACGCCGAACTGGCACGCACCCTGCGCCTGTTGCGCAACCAGGGCATGGAGCAGCGCTACGCCAACGAGATCGTCGGCGCCAACATGCGGATGACCGACGTGTCCGCCGCCGTCGGCCGCGTACAGCTCGGCAAGCTGGAAGGCTGGACCGAGCAGCGCCGCGCCAACGCCGCGTACCTCGACGCCCACATCACCGCCCCGGCCATCACCACGCCGCCGGTCGCCGAGGGCGCGCGGCACATCTACCACCAGTACACCGTGCGCATCCAGGGCGACCGGGACGCCGCGATGGCGAAGCTCACCGAGGCGGGCGTCGGCAACGCGGTCTACTACCCGACGCCGATCCACCGTCTGAAGCCCTACTGGGAGCCGGACCAGAAGGCGGGCCGTACCTGGGACCTGCCCGAGACCGAGAAGGCCGCCGCCGAGGTCGTCTCGCTGCCCGTCCACCCCTCGCTCACCCAGGGAGACCTGGAGCGCATCGTCACCGCTGTGAACGCCCTCGGGGAGAACCTGTGACCGCCGTACTCAAGGCCGGGCTCGTCGGCCTCGGCTCCATGGGCCGCCACCACGCCCGTGTCCTCGCGAGCCTGGAGGGCGTCGAACTGGTCGGCGTCGTCGACCCGATGGGTGACAAGAACGGCTGGGCCCAGGGCGCACCCGTGCTCTCCACCGTCGAGGAGCTCATCGCCCTCGGCATCGACTACGCCGTCGTGGCCTGCCCGACCGCGCTGCATGAGGAGGTCGGCCTCCAGCTCGCGGAGGCCGGCGTCGGCGCCCTGATCGAGAAGCCGCTCGCCGACACCGTCGAGGGCGCCCACCGCCTCGTGGACGCCTTCGAGTCGCGCGGCCTGGTCGCAGGCGTCGGTCACATCGAACGCTGCAACCCCGCGCTGCTCTCGCTCCGCGCCCGCCTGGAGGCCGGTGAGCTGGGCGACGTCTACCAGGTCGTCACCCGCCGCCAGGGCCCCTTCCCCCACCGGATCGCCGACGTCGGTGTGGTCAAGGACCTGGCCACCCACGACATCGACCTGACCGCCTGGGTCACCGGCCAGACGTACACGTCCATCGCGGCGCACACCGTCTCCAAGTCGGGCCGCCCCCACGAGGACATGGTCTCCGCGGTGGGCCAGCTGTCCGACGGCACGATGGTCAACCACCTGGTCAACTGGCTGAGCCCGCTCAAGGAACGATTCACCTCGGTCACCGGCGAGCGCGGCTGCTTCATCGCCGACACCCTCACCGCCGACCTCACGTTCCACTCGAACGCCGCCGTCGCCACCGAATGGGAGGCGCTGCGCGCGTTCCGCGGGGTCGCCGAGGGCGACATGATCCGCTACGCCATCCCCAAGCGCGAGCCCTTGCTTGTCGAGCACGAGCTGTTCCGCGACGCTGTGCAGGGCAAGCCCGCCGACATCTGCACGCTGCGGCAGGGGCTGCGTACCGTCGAGGTGGCGACATCGCTGCTCGACTCGGCCAACCGTGGCCAGACCGTTGTATTCGAGACAGGAGAGCCTGCCCGCCATGGCGAATGACAGCTCGGCCGCGAGGCCGGAGCGTAGTCCCCGGGGAAAGATCGTCATGCTCGTCGACAACGGCGTCAACGGCGATTCCCGGGTGCAGAAGGAAGCCCGCTCGGCGGCGGAGGCCGGGTGGGACGTGGTGCTTCTGGGCAAGTCGCCCACCAAGAAGTCCCAGAAGTGGTGGCTCGGCGATGCCGAGGTCCGCCTGCTGCATGTGCCCACGCCCATGCACCGGCGCCGTCACGAGTACCGCAGGGCTGTTCTGCGCTCGCCTCTCGCGTATCCGCCCGGTCCGCTCGCGGAATACCGCAAGCAGCGGATGAAGGCGTGGCGCGCCGAGCTGAACGTCCGAAGCGTGGAGGCCAAGCGCAAGGGTTCCTCGCTCGGTGTCGCGCGTCTGGTGCCCCCGCGTCTGCTGGCGAAGGCGCTGAGCAAATGGGTCGGCTTCCGGGCCGGCCGCACGGAGGCGCTCGCGCACCGCCGCAAGAGCATGGACTCCCCGCTGGACCGCTTCACCACGGCCTTCTGGGTCCGCACCATGGGCGACCGGGCTTGGCGGCGTCTCGACCCGGCCCTGTGGGACTTCGAGCTGGCGTACGGGAAGGTCATCGACCGGCTCGAACCCGACGTGATCCACGCGAACGACTTCCGGATGCTCGGCGTGGGCGCGCGGGCGAAGCTGCGCGCCGAGGCCAAGGGCCGCAAGGTCAAGCTCCTCTGGGACGTGCACGAGTTCCTGCCCGGCATCAAGCCGTGGAACCCGCACCCGCGTTGGCACATCGCCCAGTGCGGGCACGAGCGGGAGTACGCCAAGTACGCCGACGCCGTCACCACGGTCTCCGGCACCCTGGCGGAGATGCTGGTCGAGCGCCACGGTCTGAAGACCCTGCCGGAGGTCGTGCTGAACGCCCCGGACGCCGAGGTCTCCGCGGAGCAGGCCGCGGAGCCGGTGCCCGACCTGCGTGAGCTGTGCGGTATCGGCCCGGACGTTCCGCTGGCGGTCTACAGCGGTGCCGCGGCCCCGCAGCGGGGTCTGGACATCATGGTCGAGGGGCTGCCCCAGCTCCCCGGTACGCACGTGGCCTTCGTCGTCCTGCGGCCGAACTCGGCCTACATGCAGGAACTCAAGGAACGAGCCGCCGAACTGGGAGTCTCGGACCGGCTGCACATCCTCCCGTACGTGCCGCACTACCAGGTGGTCCCGTTCCTGTCCGCGGCCAGTGTGGGCGTCATCCCGATCCACCACTGGCCGAACCACGAGATCGCCCTGATCACCAAGTTCTTCGAGTACTCCCACGCCCGTCTGCCGTTCGTCGTGAGTGACGTCAAGACGATGGGGGAGATGGTCGCCCGGACCGGTCAGGGCGAGGTGTTCACCGCCGAGGACGTCTCCGACTACGTACGGGCGGTCAAGTCGGTGCTCGCCGACCCGGCGAAGTACCGCGCCGCCTACGCCCGCGAAGGCCTGCTGGAGAACTGGACCTGGGAGGCGCAGGCCGAGGTCCTGGACGACGTGTACACGCGTCTCACCGGTGCCGAGCCGGTGAAGACGCAACAGCCGGACTCCCAGGTGATGGCATGAGACGAGAGCCCGACGTCACCGTCGTCGTCGCCGTCTACAACACCATGCCGTACCTCACGGAGTGCCTGGACTCGCTGATCCGGCAGAGCATCGGCCTGGAGCGGCTGGAGGTCGTGGCCGTCGACGACGGATCGACCGACGGGAGCGGTGCCGAACTCGACCGGTACGCCGAGCGCTACCCCGACGTGGTGAAGGTGCTCCACCAGCCGAACTCGGGAGGCCCCGCCGCGCCCAGCAACCGGGCGCTGGACGTGGCCACCGGCCGTTTCGTCTACTTCATAGGGGCGGACGACCACCTCGGCGAAGAGGCGCTGGAGCGGATGGTCTCCGCCGCCGACGCGAACGGGTCCGACGTGGTCGTCGGGAAGATGGTCGGCACGAACGGCCGGTACGTCCACCAGAAGCTGTACGACGGGAACCACCCCGACATCAGCCTCTACGACTCGGCGCTGCCCTTCACCCTGGCCAACACCAAGCTCTTCCGCCGTGAGCTGGTGGAGAAGCACAGCCTCCGCTTCCCTGAGGACATGCCGGTCGGCAGCGACCAGCCCTTCACCATCGAGGCGTGCGTACGGGCCCGGAGGATCTCCGTCGTCTCCGACTACACCTGCTACTACGCGGTCAAGCGCGGCGACGCCAGCAACATCACCTACCGGGCGAACCACCTGGCGAGGCTCCGTTGCGTCGAGCGGATCATCGAGCACACGGCCGGTCTGATCCCTGCGGGGCCGCAGCGCGACGCCGTACTCAAGCGCCACTTCGACTGGGAACTGTCCAAGCTGCTCCAGCAGGACTTCCCCGCGCTCGACCTCGACACGCGGCGTCAGGTGTGCGACGGCGTGGGTGCACTGGTGGACGCCTACTTCACCGACGGCCTGCGCGACGGCACCGGGGTCAAGCGCCGGGTGCGCTTCGGCCTCGCCCGCAGCCGCGCCGTCGAGGAGCTCACCCGCGCCATCGCGGAGGAGACGGAGCACGGAGCGCCGCCCTTTCTGCTGGAGGGTGACCGCGCCTTCGCCACCTACCCCGGATTCAGGGACCCGGCCGTCGGCCTCGACGACCGCTATTACGAGGTGCTCGGCGAGACGGTGACCGGCCGCCTCTCCGCCGGTACGCGCCTGGAGTCGGCCGACTGGGACCAGCACGGCACGGAGCTGTCCTGCGTCGTGAAGCTGCGGGTCGGCATCACCGGTGACACCTCCTCCGCCGTCGTCGCCCTGGCCCAGAGGGCTATGCCCCAGAGCGCCGACAAGGCCGGTGCGCGCAAGCTGCCGGCGGACGCCCCGCGCCCCCGGCGCGCCGGCACACTCACCGCCGACGCCGCCCAGGACGGCGGCACCCTGCTGACCGCCCGCATCCCGCTGGCGGCCACCCGGTCCAAGAGAGGCGTCCGGCTCTACGTGGACGTGGCCGGCTCGACGTACGAGGTCCCGGTCCGCACCGAAGGGCAGCCGATGCCGCTGGCACGCCGCTGGGGGAGCGACGAGCCCCACCGCGTGGCAGCGACCACCAACACCAAAGGCCGTCTCGTGATCACGACGGCCCCCCTGCGGGAACCGAAGTCCGGCGTCGGCGCACGGCTGCGCCGAACGCTGTCCAGGTCGAAGAGGAAGTAACCCCGATGAACATCTGTGTAGTCGCGCTCGGCAAGATCGGGCTTCCGCTCGCCGTGCAGTTCGCGGCCAAGGGCCACAAGGTCATCGGCGCGGACGTCAACGAGAAGGTCGTCGAACTCGTCAACGCGGCCACCGAGCCGTTCCCCGGCGAGCACGACCTGGACGTCAAGCTGAAGGAGACGGTCGGCGCGGGCCTGCTCTCCGCGACGACGGACACCACGGCCGCGGTCGCCGCGTCCGACGCCGTCGTGGTCGTCGTCCCGCTCTTCGTGGACGCCGAGGGCACCCCGGACTTCGGCTGGATGGACGCCGCCACCAAGGCCATCGCGGCCGGCCTGAAGCCCGGCACCCTGGTCAGCTACGAGACCACGCTGCCGGTCGGCACCACCCGTACCCGCTGGGCGCCGATGCTGGCCGAGGGTTCGGGCCTCACCCCCGGTGAGGACTTCCACCTGGTCTTCTCGCCGGAGCGGGTGCTCACCGGCCGGGTCTTCGCCGACCTGCGCCGCTACCCCAAGCTCGTCGGCGGCATCGACGAGGCGTCCTCCGCCGCAGGCGTCGCCTTCTACGAGGCCGTCCTCGACTTCGACGAGCGCGAGGACCTGCCCCGCGCGAACGGCGTCTGGGACCTCGGTACGGCAGAGGCCTCCGAGCTGGCGAAGCTCGCCGAGACCACCTACCGCGACGTCAACATCGGTCTGGCCAACCAGTTCGCCCGGTTCGCCGACCGGAACGACATCGACGTCAAGAAGGTCATCGAGGCCTGCAACAGCCAGCCCTACAGCCACATCCACCAGCCCGGCATCGCCGTGGGCGGCCACTGCATCCCGATCTACCCGCGGATGTACCTGTGGAACGACCCGGAGGCGACCGTCGTGCGTTCGGCCCGTGAGGCCAACGCCGCGATGCCGGCCTACGCCGTGGATCTCCTGGCCGCCGCCTACGGCGACCTGGACGGCGCCGGGGTCGTGGTGCTGGGCGCGGCCTACCGCGGCGGTGTCAAGGAGACCGCGTTCTCCGGTGTCTTCGGCGTCGTCGAGGCGCTGAAGGCGCGGGGCGCGGTGCCGTTCGTCTCGGACCCGATGTACACGCCTGAGGAGCTGACCGCGCTGGGCCTCGTCCCGCACGAGGGCCAGACCGTCACCGCCGCGATCCTCCAGGCCGACCACGCCGAGTACCGCGAGCTGTCCGCCGCCGACCTCCCGGACGTCCGCGTCCTGGTCGACGGCCGCCGCACGACGGACCCGGCCAACTGGGCGGGCGTGCGCCGCGTCGTCATCGGCGGCTGAGCCGTCCGAGGACACGGTGGGGGCGGGCGTCCCGCGGGACGCCCGCCCCCACCGTGCGCTCCGCCATCTCGCGGAGCCCCTCTCAACGCTCGGACAGCACGCCGTCCTTCTCGTCGTACAGCGTCCCGCTCTGCGGGCACTCCCACACGCCCGGCTCGGCCGACCGCTCGGCCAGCCGTACTCCGGCCCGCCCGACCCAGCCGATCTGCCGCGCGGGCACGCCGACGACCAGGGCGAAGTCCGGCACGTCCTTGGTGACCACGGCGCCGGCCGCGACCATCGCCCACCGGCCGATACGGACCGGTGCGACGCAGACCGAGCGGGCGCCGAGTGAGGCGCCCTCGGCGACCTTCACGCCGACCGCCTCCCAGTCGCCGCCGCGCTTCTGCTTGCCGTCAGGGTCGACCGACCGCGGGTTGTGGTCGTTGGTGAGGACGACGGCGGGGCCCACGAAGACGCCGTCGCCGAGCTCGGCCGGCTCGTACACGAGGGCGTAGTTCTGCAGCTTCACGTTGTCACCGATGCGCACGCCGGTGCCGACGTACGCGCCGCGGCCGACGACGCAGCCCTCGCCGAGCTTCGCTCCCTCACGGATCTGCGCCAGCTCCCAGACACTGGAGCCGTCCCCGATCTCGGCGGTCTCGTCGACCTGGGCGGTGGGCTGGACCCTGTAGTTCACGGCATGCCTTTCGGAGAGCTGATGCGCCCGGAAAGCATAAGGCGGGCGGTTCGCCGGCCCCGGGCCGCGGGCCCGCCTCCGATCCCCCGACCCGGTTTGACCCCTACACCCCGGCCCCGTAACCTTGACCTTCGGTGTGTTTCCGTACGCACCTACCCCTGAGCACATCCCTCCCGGTAACGGTCGGTGTTCGCGCCGTCCGCCAGGAGAGGCCGCTCATCCTTCCGGATCGACACGGGCCCCGGCCCGTGCGGGCGGCTGGCATCAGGGGTTCCGTTCCGAGCGAGAGAGAGATCCGCGTGTACGCCATCGTGCGCAGCGGTGGTCGCCAGCACAAGGTTGCTGTCGGCGACATCGTTGAGGTTGACAAGATTTCCACTGCCAAGGTTGGCGACACGGTCGAGCTCTCGACCCTGCTCGTTGTCGACGGTGACTCGGTCACCAGCGACCCGTGGGTGCTGGACGGCATCAAGGTCACGGCCGAGATCGTGGACCACCACAAGGGCGCGAAGATCGACATCCTTCGCTACAAGAACAAGACCGGCTACCGCCGCCGCCAGGGTCACCGCCAGCAGTACACGGCGATCAAGGTCACCGGTATCCCCACGGCTGCGAAGTAAGGGACTGAGAACACATGGCACACAAGAAGGGCGCATCGTCCACTCGGAACGGGCGCGATTCCAATGCTCAGCGGCTCGGCGTGAAGCGCTTCGGCGGTCAGGCCGTCAACGCCGGTGAGATCCTGGTCCGCCAGCGCGGCACCCACTTCCACCCCGGCGCGGGCGTCGGCCGTGGCGGCGACGACACGCTGTTCGCGCTGACCGCCGGTGCGGTGGAGTTCGGCACGCACCGCGGCCGCAAGGTCGTGAACATCGTTCCGCTCGCCGTCTGAGTCCTCTCGACGCGCGCAGAACGACACACAGCACCTTCCGAGGGCGGATCTCAGCTTTCCCGGCGAACGGGGAAGCGGGTCCGCCCTCGGCGTGTTACGACAGAGACAACTCCGCTTTTTCCGCTGTACCTGCACCTGTTATCTGGAGGCACCCACCATGACCACCTTCGTGGACCGCGTCGAGCTGCATGCCGCCGCGGGTAACGGAGGCCACGGCTGCGCCTCCGTACACCGTGAGAAGTTCAAGCCGCTGGGCGGCCCCGACGGGGGCAACGGCGGACGCGGCGGCGACGTGATCCTCGTCGTCGAGCAGTCCGTGACCACGCTGCTCGACTACCACCACCACCCCCACCGCAAGGCCACCAACGGCCAGCCCGGGGCCGGCGACAACCGCTCCGGCAAGGACGGCCAGGACCTGGTCCTGCCCGTTCCCGACGGCACTGTCGTCCTCGACAAGGCCGGAAACGTCCTCGCCGACCTCATCGGCCAGGGCACCACCTTCGTGGCCGGTCAGGGCGGCCGTGGCGGCCTCGGCAACGCCGCGCTGGCCTCGGCCCGCCGCAAGGCCCCCGGCTTCGCGCTGCTCGGCGAGCCGGGCGAGAGCCGGGACATCGTCCTGGAGCTCAAGACCGTCGCCGACGTGGCCCTCGTCGGCTACCCGAGCGCGGGCAAGTCCTCGCTGATCTCGGTGCTCTCCGCCGCCAAGCCGAAGATCGCGGACTACCCGTTCACCACCCTCGTACCGAACCTGGGTGTCGTCACCGCCGGTTCGACCGTCTACACCATCGCCGACGTCCCGGGCCTCATCCCCGGCGCCAGCCAGGGCAAGGGCCTCGGCCTGGAGTTCCTGCGCCACGTCGAGCGCTGCTCGGTGCTCGTGCACGTCCTGGACACCGCCACCCTGGAGTCCGACCGCGACCCCGTCTCCGACCTCGACATCATCGAGGAGGAACTGCGCCAGTACGGCGGGCTGGAGGACCGGCCCCGCATCGTCGCCCTCAACAAGGTCGACATCCCCGACGGCCAGGACCTCGCCGACATGATCCGCCCCGACCTGGAGGCCCGCGGCTACCGCGTCTTCGAGGTCTCCGCGATCGCCCACAAGGGCCTCAACGAGCTGAGCTACGCGCTCGCCGGGATCATCGCCGAGGCGCGGGCCACCAAGCCGAAGGAGGAGGCGACCCGCATCGTCATCCGTCCCAAGGCCGTCGACGACGCGGGCTTCACGGTCACCGCCGAGGGCGAGGACCTCTACCGGGTGCGCGGCGAGAAGCCCGAGCGCTGGGTGCGCCAGACCGACTTCAACAACGACGAGGCCGTCGGCTACCTCGCCGACCGGCTCAGCCGCCTCGGCGTCGAGGACGAACTCGTCAAGGCGGGCGCCCGGGCCGGCGACGGCGTCGCGATCGGCCCCGAGGACAACGCGGTCGTCTTCGACTGGGAGCCGACCATGCAGGCCGGCGCGGAGATGCTCGGCCGCCGCGGCGAGGACCACCGCATGGAGGCGCCGCGCCCCGCCGCGCAGCGCCGCAAGGACCGCGAGGCCGAACGCGACGACGCCCAGAAGGAATACGACGAGTTCGACCCCTTCTAAACGCTCCGGACCCCGGCCCGTCTCTGCGGAGGCGGGCCGTCCGGTAACCTCGGGCCCGGGCGTCGGCGGTTTCCGCCGGTCACACCGGGTGCACGTGCCGCTCATGTGCCGATTACGCAACACATCTGTGGGGTCGGTCACCCCGCGCACCAGCCCCGGAGCGCCCAACCTCCCTGGCCAGAGGGTGAACTGCGGGTATCCGCAGGGCGAGCGACGGGCAGCGTCCACCTTGCGAGACGGTCACGGAGAGTGCGACCATCACACTGTTCCCCCTGTCATAGCAAGGTAGGTCGTCTGTGTCTGTGCCGCATGAAGCCAAGCCCCGGACCACAGCGGTCGTGCTCGCCGGTGGGACCGGCCAGCGCGTGGGCCTCTCGATCCCCAAGCAGCTGCTGAAGATCGCCGGCAAGGCCGTCATCGAGCACACGCTGACCATCTTCGAGAACGCCGAGGGCATCGACGACGTCATCGTGCTGATGGCGCCCGGTTTCGTCCCCGACGTCGAGAAGATCGTCGCCAAGGCCGGACTGAGCAAGGTCACCCGGATCATCGAGGGCGGCAACACCCGCAACGAGACCACCGAGCGCGCCATCGCCGCCCTCGGCGAGGGCCTCGCCGAGGGCGAGGACCGCAACGTCCTCTTCCATGACGCGGTCCGCCCCCTGCTGTCACAGCGTGTGATCAAGGACTGCGTCGACGCGCTGGAGCGCTACCAGGCCGTCGACGTCGCCATCCCGTCCGCGGACACGATCATCGTGACCCGTACGCACGGTGAGGACGGCGAGTTCATCACCGACGTGCCCGACCGCTCCCGGCTGCGCCGCGGGCAGACGCCGCAGGCCTTCAAGCTGTCCACGATCCGCAGGGCGTACGAGGTCGCGGCGGGAGACCCCAACTTCCAGGCCACCGACGACTGTTCGGTGGTCCTCAAGTACCTCCCCGACGTGCCGATCTTCGTGGTCGCGGGCGACGAGTACAACATGAAGGTGACCCAGCCGGTCGACGTCTTCATCACCGACAAGCTCTTCCAGCTGGCCTCCACCGCCGCCCCGCGCCAGGCCGACGAGGCCGCCTACCGCGAGCTGCTCACGGGCAAGACCCTTGTCGTCTTCGGCGGTTCGTACGGCATCGGCGCCGACATCGCCGCCCTCGCCGAGAGCTACGGCGCGAAGGTCTACGCGCTGGGCCGCTCCACCACGGGGACGCACGTCGAGAACCCGGAGCACGTGGACGACGCGCTCTCCAAGGCGTACGGCGAGACCGGCCGCATCGACTACGTCATCAACACCGCGGGCGTGCTGCGGATCGGCAAGCTGGCCGAGACCGACAACACGACGATCCAGGAAGCGCTGAACGTCAACTACCTGGCCCCCGTGCAGATCGCCCGCGCCTCGTACAAGTACCTGGCGGAGACCCAGGGCCAGTTGCTGCTCTACACCTCCAGCAGCTACACCCGGGGCCGTGCCGAGTACAGCCTCTACTCCTCCACCAAGGCCGCCATGGTCAACCTCACCCAGGCGCTCGCCGACGAGTGGGCGGGCGAGGGCATCCGGGTCAACTGCGTGAACCCGGAGCGCACCGCGACCCCGATGCGGACCAAGGCGTTCGGCCAGGAGCCCGAGGGCTCGCTGCTCTCCTCGGAGGCCGTCGCGCGCACCTCGCTGGACGTCCTGCTCTCCGAGCTGACCGGCCACGTCATCGACGTACGGCAGCAGGACCCGACGGCGGGCGCCGCCGAGTCCTCGGGCTTCGAGCAGGCTCTGGCCTCCGTGCTGGACCGTCAAGCAGATGTGTAATAATTCTTGACAAATGTGCTTTTCCGGGCCTCTGTTCGTCGCTTTGCGCGATGGCAGAGGCCCGAATGCGTGAAGCCGCACCTTCACATTTCCGCCAATACGTGAATCAACCGGCACCCCCTGGAGCAGGTTCTTCGTGATCTCGACAGCCATTCGCCTGGCCCGTGTGGGCAGCAGGTCGGAACTGGCGGCAGCTTTGTTGATGGGGCTGGGATATCCCTGCATCATGCTTGCCGCGCTCATTCCCCACATCTGGTTCTTCGCGGCGGCCACCGCTGTCACGTATGCCGCCGACTGGTATCTGCACCAGCGGGGGAGCTACCTGATCAACCGCCTGGGCAAGGTGCGGGCCGGGCTGTCGATCCGCTTCCTGCTCCGGCAGTTGATGGTCATCCTGCTGCTGGCCCGCCTGGATCTCGCCGAGTCTCCGCTGTTCTACGCGGCGGTGGCCTGCTTCCTGCTCTTCTACGGGCTCCAGGCGCCGCACGGGGCCATGGCGACCCTCATCCGGCTTCGCCGCACCATGCCGGTGGTCACCCGCAACGTGGACCTGCACGCGGTTCGTATCCCCGACGCCCCGCCCGGTGCGCTGACGCGGCGCTCCGCGGAGAAGATGCTGCACCTCGACATTCCGGCGGTGGTGGGCGTGCTGATCGCTGCCGGGACCGGGGAGGACGTCGTCGGTTATGCGGGCATCGGTCTGACGCTGCTGCTGGCCCTGCTCTACCTCGCGCTGCTGCTCCCGTACGTGCGCCGCGGCAGGCTGGCTCCTCCGGCCCCCGCCGTGCTCAAGGCCGTCGACAGCTGGCTGCGTGAGTACCAGCCGACCGTGGTGCTCTACTTCTCCGGATCCAATGAGTCCGCCTACCAGGGCAACATGTGGCTGGAGACCATGAGCCGGGTCGAGGGCCGTCCGCTGATCATCATGCGGGAGCGCGGTCTCGTCCCGCAGCTCGCCGAGACCTCGGTCCCGGTGATCTGCGTCCCCGCGGGGACGCACCTGATGAACCTGGACCTCTCCACGGTCCGGGTCTGCCTCTACCCGGCGAACGTGGGCAAGAACATCCACATCCTGCGCGTCCCGACCATGAAGCACGTCTTCATCGGGCACGGCGACAGCGACAAGCTCGCCAGCGTGAACCCCTACTCCAAGGTCTACGACGAGGTGTGGACGGCGGGCCGGGCCGGCCGCGACCGGTACGCGCTGGCCGATGTGGGGGTCCGCGACGAGGACATCGTCGAGGTCGGGCGCCCGCAGCTGGAGCCCATCAAGAGCTGGACGGGTGCGATCAAGAACCCCATCCCGACCGTGCTGTACGCGCCCACCTGGGAGGGCTGGGACGACAACCCGGGCAACACCTCCCTGCTGCTGGCGGGCGAGAACATCGTGCGCCGACTGCTCAACGCCGCCGACCCGGTCCGGATCATCTACAAGCCGCACCCGTTCACCGGCATCCGCAGCGCCAAGGCCAAGGCCGTCAACGCCCGGATCCGGGCCATGCTGGAGAAGGCCGCCGCCGAGCGCGCGGCGGAGCCCCGCTGGGCGAAGGAGGCATCGTCGGCCGCCGCCGGGCAGAGCGCCGCCAAGGCCGAGCTCGCCCGGATCGAGGCGCGGCTCGCGCAGCTCGCGGCCACCGGCCGCGCGGGCGGCGACGACGCGGAGGAGTCGCGGCTCTCGCTCGCGGACCCGGTCCGCGAGGCAGAGACCGTACGGCTGAGGGCGGAGTGGAACGATGCCTACTGGCGCTCCTTCGGCTGGTGGGAGCACCGTACGGTGACCGGCGCGCAGCCCAAGCTGTACGACTGCTTCAACGAGTCCGACGCCATGGTTTCGGACATCTCCAGTGTGGTCTCCGACTTCATCGCGAGCGGCAAGCCGTACGCGGTCACGGACTCGGCCGCGCTCGGGGCCGAGGAGTTCAAGCGGCAGAACACCGCGGTGCGCGCCGCGGTCATCCTGTCCAATGGCGCCGAGGAGCTCGACGCCCTGCTGGCCGCGGTGGCCGACCCGGCGGCGGACACGCTGGCGGATGCCCGGCGTGAGCTGAAGACCTACCTCCTGGGGCCGGACGAGCCGACTTCCATGGAGCAGTTCAATGCCGCCGTACGGGCGCTGGCGGCCAAGGCCGAGGCCCGTAACCTGGCGGTCGCCCAGCGCATCGGTGAGCAGGCGGTTGCGGTGCCGGACCCGGAGGCCGCCACCAGTGGCGCCGGGGCCGGCGATCCGCAGGCGGCCGCCGAGGCCGCCGCCACGGCGGACCCGGACGTCCTGGAGGCCGACGTGGCGGAGGGCGAGGCGGAGCCCGCTCTCAGCGAAGGGACCTCGTCCGTGCGCTGAGCGCATGAGGTCACACGGCCGCATGCTGCACGTTTGATCGAACTGGCTGAAACGCAGGCAACCCCGACCGCGACCCGTACGTCTCTCCTGATGGGGTGACGTACGGGTCGTTCGGCATGTTGATGAGCAAAAGATCGCATAGTCGGGCAATCTGCCTTCTTTTATGATCAAATCGACAAGGTGCACATGGCCGACATGCCCAGGAAGAACCACGAGCCCGATGTCAGTGTGATCATCGGGGCATATGACGCGATGCCCTACCTGATCCGGTGCCTGGAGTCCGTCGAGGCGCAGACCATCGGCGCCGACCGCATGGAGATCGTCGCGATCGACGACGGCTCCACCGACGGCACGGGCGCCTGCCTGGAGGAATTCGCCGCCCGAACCGCGATCCCCATGAGAGTCGTCCGGCAGCCGAACTCCGGTGGGCCCAGCGGCCCGCGCAACCGGGGTCTCGCCCTCGCCCGCGGCCGGTACGTCTTCTTCCTCGACGCGGACGACTACTTCGGCGAGGAAGCCCTGGAGCGCATGGTCGCCATGGGGGACCGGGCGGGTACGGACGTGGTGCTCGGGAAGATCGTCGGCGTCAACCGCGGTGCCGCGAAGTCGATGTGGAAAGAGACCGTCAAGCGCGCCGACCTGTACTCCTCCAACGTCAAATTCACCCTGAGCGCCCAGAAACTGTTCCGGCGTGACCTCCTCGTACGCCTCGGCATGGCCTTCGACGAGAAGCTCAAGACGGGCGAGGACGCCCTGTTCACGATGGAGGCGTATCTGCGCGGCAACGGGATCTCCGTCGTCGCCGACTACACCTGCTACTACCTGGTGGGCCGTGAGGACCGCAACCAGATGACCAAGAAGGGCGGCTTCGAGCGCCGCTTCGACTCGGCCCGCGCGCTCATGGGGCTCATCGCCGAGTACGTACCCCCGGGCCCCCGGCGCGACGCCCTGATGGTGCGTCCCTTCGTCATCACCCTGCTGCCGCAGTTCGGGCCCGGACTGGTGAAGCAGAAGGCCAAGGTCCAGGAGCGGAAGATGGCGCTCGCGGCCCCTCTCATGCGGGCGTACTGGACACCGGGGCTCGGCCGCAACCTCAAGGTGAACGAACGGCTGCGGCTGATGTGCCTCGCCGCCGGCCGGCTCGACCTGCTCCTGGACATCGCCGCCTTTCTGCGCGACAAGAAGGAGCCCGAGATCGTCCGCCGGGGAAACCCGCGCCGTCCGCACCTCGCCTACCCGCACTTCGGCGAGGGTTCGGTGCTCCCCGACAGCGCTTACGAGGTGACCGTCACGGAATGGGTCGGCGGACGGCGGATCGAGGCGCCGCAGCGGGAGCCCCGCCCGTCCTTCGCCCGGCGGGTGGTCCGCAGAACCCGCCGGACCGTGCTCAGCGCCCTGCACGGCCCCCGCGCACACCGCGCCTGACCGGGAGTTCGAGGGCGCTCGGGGGTTCCTCTCGCCGGGGCCCCGGTCAGTCCTCGAACACCCTTCCCGTCCTGGGTGCCGTCCGGGGCCAGTTCGTCCTGTGAGGGGTGTCACGTCATACTGTGGGGCAACCATGAGACCGTTGGACAGGTCTCATTAACGCCCCGTCTCCCTGGGGTTCATGATCTGCACGTCCCCCCGGAAAGGCCTTCCCCCCGTGGCGTCCCTCGAAGCGATCCCCGACGAGCTCAGTCGGCTCATGAAGTATTTCCCGGAGACTCCGGTCGAGGAGCGCCCCGAGTTCCACCGGGCGGCCAAGGACTTCCTGGCCCAGGCCGCCCCGAAGGTCGTACGGCAGTTCTCTCCGATGGCCCGGGTCAAGTGGCACCTGGCCGCCAGCGGGCGCGGCGACGAACTGGTCGACCTGCTGCACTACGAGCGCGAGAACCCGGGCGCCTTCTCCGTCCGCGGCCTGCGGCGCGCCCGCATCGAGCTGCCCGGCGTCGAAAGCTCCTCGCTCCCCTCCTCCGTGCGCAACTTCAACCGCAGCGAGCTCCCCGTACGCGGCAAGCTCCTCGGCCTCGCCTGGGAGGACGGCAAGCTCCAGATCAAGGGGTACGCCTACATCCCCAACGTTCCCTCGGCCACCGGCAAGCGCTCGCTGCGCGTCGCCGTGCTCCGCCGCCAGGGCAGCCGCTCCACCCTCCCGCTGCGGCTGCGCACAGTCCTGGAGCCCCGCGCCACCGCCGAGGCCAAGGGCGCACTGCACAACTACGACTGGTCCGGCTTCGAGATCGCCGTCGACCCGTCCCGCCTCCGGGTGCGCGGCCAGTGGCAGCCCGGCACCTGGCGCCTGGGCATCGGTATCCCGCGCCCCGGCGGCATGTCCGTCGGCAGCATCACCAAGAACAACGCGGGCGCGGCCGGACACAGCCTCACCCGGACCCTCGACGACGGCGTCCGCCTCGTCGCCGGCTTCGACCGCAACCGGCTGAGGCTCTCCGTCGACGTCGTCCCGGCCGAGATCATCGCCCAGGAAGCCGACGGCGACACCCTCACCGTCACCCTGCGCTCCCGCGTCACCACCCCGGCGGGCAAGTACCCCACCGCCCTGCGCATCGACCACGAGCCCAGCGGCTTCGCCACCGACCTGCCGCTC
Source organism: Streptomyces sindenensis (assembly GCF_014649035.1). GTDB lineage: Bacteria > Actinomycetota > Actinomycetes > Streptomycetales > Streptomycetaceae > Streptomyces > Streptomyces sindenensis. The sequence continues at coordinate 13,439 of NZ_BMSG01000016.1, read as the reverse complement.
CAGCAGGGCGAGACCGGCGCCGACGGCTGGCTCCGCCACACCGCCCGGCTGCCCCTGGCCGATCTGCCCGTCGACGGCGTACGGCCCGGCAAGGCCGTCAAGTACCGCACGCTCATCGTCTTCGCCGACGGCACCACCCGCCGCGCCACCAACGGCACCGGCCCCGTCACCGGCGTCCACCCGCTGCCCGCCGGCCGCGAGCTGGCGATCCTCACCGACGGCGCCGGCAACTTCACCCCGCAGGTCCGCACGGTCCAGCCGGTCGTCGACGGCGTCGAGTGGAGCGCCGACGGCGAACTGGTCCTGACCGGCGTCTACACCGGCCCCGCCGAGCAGATGAAGATGGTCCTGCGCCACACCGGCCGCAACGAGGACCGCCCGCTGCCCGTCGAGTTCGCCGACGGCCGCTTCACCGCCCGGCTGCGCCCGGACACCATGCCCACCTACGAGGGCACCGTCTCGCTGCGCGCCGGCCGCTGGATGCCGCGGCTGCGCCGCACCACCGAGTGGGACCACACGCGCGACCTGCCCGTCACCGTCCGCCCCGACCTCGTCGGCACGCTCCCGCTGGCCCACCGGGGCGAGCACCGCACGTACACCGTCGAGCGGGTCGACTTCGACCGGATCTTCGTGGAGTCCGGCCCGGTCCTCGGCCCGGAGCTGCGCGGCGCCTACCGCCAGCGCCTGATGCGCGACGTCTACACCCCCGAGCAGCGCAAGCTGCCCCTGCGCGAGGCCGTGCTCTACAACAGCTTCGGCGGCAAGCAGTTCTCCGACTCGCCCCGCGCGGTCTACGAGGAGCTCAAGCGCCGCGGCACCGAGGTCGAGCACATCGCCATGGTCCACGACCAGCAGGTCGTGCTGCCGCCCGGCGTCCGGGGCGTCGAGTGGGGCAGCGAGGAGTGGTACGAGGCACTGGCCCGCAGCCGGTACGTCGTCACCAACGGCGGCATCCGCGAGTGGTTCGTCCGCCGCGAGGGCCAGGTCGTCGTCCAGACCTGGCACGGCACCCCGCTCAAGCGCATCGGCGCCGATCTCCTCGGCACCCCGAAGGCGAACCTGGCCTACATCGCGAGCCTCCCGCAGCGCTCGCGCCAGTACAGCCTGTTCATCACGCCGAACGCCTTCACCACCCCGATCATGACCAACGCCTTCCGCCTCCAGTGCGAGGTCCTGGAGGCGGGCTACCCGCGCAACGACGTCTTCCACGCCCCCGACCGCGTCAAGCGCGCCGCGGCCGTCCGGGAGAAGCTCGGCATCCCCGCCGACAAGAAGGTCGTCCTGTACGCACCCACCTGGCGCGACGACCAGCGCTACGGCGGACGCCGCTTCAAGCTCGACAACCGGATCGACGTCGAGGCCGCCCGGCGCGAACTCGGCGAGGACCACGTGCTGCTCTACCGCAAGCACCACAAGGTCCTCGACTCCATCCCCGGCGCCGGACAGGGCTTCGTCTACGACGTCACGTACTACCCGGACATCGCCGACCTCTACCTGATCGCCGACGTGATGATCACGGACTACTCCTCGGTGCTGTTCGACTTCGCGCACTCCGGGCGTCCGATGCTCTTCTTCACGTACGACCTGGAGCACTACCGCGACACCCTGCGCGGCTTCTACTTCGACTTCACCTCCCGCGCCCCCGGACCGCTGATCAAGACCTCCGAGGACCTGGTCTCCGCGATCCGGAACATCGACGCGGTCAGCGAGGAGTACAAGGAGAAGTACGCCCAGTTCCGGGTCGACTTCTGCGAGCCCTCCGACGGCCGCGCCGCCGCCCGGGTCGTCGACCGGATGCTCGCCGTCAACGACGAGCTGCGGGGCTGAGCCCACCGGCCGCCCCCGCCGCCCGCCCGCACCCCGCCCACCGGACGCCCCGCCCCCCCCCGAGGCCTGTCGTCCACCGAGCGGAACGGGCAGGCGGCGGGGGCGGCCGCTCGCGTACTGTGACGTGCCGGGGGCGGCCGGCCGACAGGTTCCGACGCCCTCACCGGACACCGGGGCGATCCAGAGCGGGGAAGCACGTGGCAGAGCAGAGGCCGTCGCACCGAGAGGCGGCGGTGACCAGAGCCCGCAGAGTCGTCGTCAAGGTCGGCTCCTCCTCGCTCACCACGGCCTCCGGCGGCCTCGACGCCGACCGGGTCGACGCCCTCGTCGACGTCCTGGCCAAGGTCAGGGACGGCGGCGAACGCGAGGTCGTCCTCGTCTCCAGCGGAGCCATCGCCGCCGGGCTCGCCCCGCTCGGCCTCGTCCGCCGGCCCAAGGACCTGGCCCGCCAGCAGGCCGCCGCCAGCGTCGGACAGGGCCTCCTCGTGGCCCGCTACACCGCCTCGTTCGCCCGCTACGGCGTCCGCGTCGGGCAGGTGCTCCTCACCGCCGACGACACCAGCCGCCGCGGCCACTACCGCAACGCCTACAGCACCCTGGACAAGCTCCTGGAGATGGGCGCCGTCCCCGTCGTCAACGAGAACGACACCGTCGCCACCGACGAGATCCGCTTCGGCGACAACGACCGGCTCGCCGCCCTCGTCGCCCATCTCGTCCACGCCGACCTCCTCGTCCTGCTCTCCGACGTGGACGGCCTGTACGACGGACCGCCCGGCACCCCCGGCGCCTCCCGGATCGCCGAGGTCACCGGCCCCGCCGATCTGGCCGGCGTCACCATCGGCAGCGCCGGGAAGGCGGGCGTGGGCACCGGTGGCATGGTCACCAAGGTCGAGGCCGCCAACATCGCCACCGCCGCCGGCGTCCCCGTCGTCCTCACCTCCGCCAGCCGCGCCGCCGACGCCCTCGCGGGCCGTGACACCGGCACGTACTTCCACCGCACCGGCCGCCGCTCGGCCGACCGGCTCCTGTGGCTGGCCCACGCCTCCACCCCGCAGGGCGCGCTGACCCTCGACGACGGCGCCGTACGGGCCGTCGTGGAGCGGCGCACCTCGCTGCTGCCCGCCGGGATCTGCGCCGTCGAAGGCGAGTTCAGCGCCGGCGACCCGGTCGAACTGCGTGACCCGCACGGCACCCCGATCGCCCGCGGACTCGTCAACTTCGACGCCAAGGAGATCCCCCAGCTGCTCGGCCGCTCCACCCGGGACCTGGCCCGCGAACTGGGTCCCGCCTACGAGCGCGAGGTCGTACACAGGGACGATCTGGTCCTCCTCACGCCGCGTCTCACCCCCTGAAACGGCCGAAAGTCCGGCTCTTCGGCGGGGACCTTCACCAAAACCACCCCACACCCGGCTGTGGACTGGTCCACTTTGTAGTGGGGAAACAGGGGAACCGCACAGCAACACATCACAGGAGGCCGCCGGTGAGACGAGTGCGCCCGGGGGCGCCGCCCCGAGGCACGGCCAACCGTGCCCTGACGAGTGTCGGAGCGAGGGCGGATCTCGACCGCAATCCCCTTCCGTCGGACACCGCCGAACGGGAGCCGGCCACGAGGGCGAAGGAGGAGCCCCCGCAGTCGAGACTCTGGCACATCACCCTCAGCGTGTCGGGCGCCGAGACTCCGCTCGCGGAGATCAGACGCGGACTGGAACAGCTCGCGCACGACCATCCCTTCCTGCTGACCAGCCGCTACGCGGGCGACCACGCGGAGATCCGCTATTGGGAAGAGGCCCGCGATCTGCACGACGCGGCCGCCGTCGCGCTGCGGCTGTGGGGCGAGCACCGCTCCACCGCCCAGCTCCCGCCCTGGGAGATCGTCGGCCTCGAAGTCATCGACCGCGAGACCTACCACCTGCGGGTCGCGGAGGGCTACGGGCCGCCGCCCGCGGCCCCCGTGGGCGTCCACCCCTACTGACGGCCGCCCCAGGGGCCCGGGGGAGGCGTCCGGCCCGCGGTCGGCCGTCTCGCATCACGGGATACGTGACGGATGCCCGCAGAGCGCGCATTACTCTGCGGGCATGACCACGCTCTCGCCCTACGACAACCTCTCCCCGGTCACGCAGACCGCCTACCGGGCCCGCGCCGCCGCCGCCGACATCGCGCCCCTGCCGCGCGCGGCCAAGGACGACGCGCTGCTGGCCATCGCCGACGCCCTGGAAGTGCGGACCGCCGAGATCGTCGAGGCCAACGCGCAGGACGTCGAGCGCGCCCGCGAGGCCGGGACGAGCGAAGGCATCATCGACCGCCTCACCCTCACCCCGGACCGCATCCGCGCCATCGCCGCCGACGTACGGGACGTCGCGGCCCTCCCCGACCCGGTCGGCGAAGTGGTGCGCGGCTCGACCCTGCCCAACGGCATCGACCTCCGCCAGGTCCAAGTCCCCCTCGGCGTCGTCGGCATCATCTACGAGGCCCGGCCCAACGTCACCGTCGACGCCGCCGCCCTCTGCCTGAAGTCCGGCAACGCGGTCCTGCTGCGCGGCTCCTCCTCCGCCTACGCCTCCAACACCGCGCTCGTCCGCGTTCTGCGCGACGCGGTCGGCGGCTCCGGCCTCCCCGCCGACGCGGTGCAGCTCGTCCCCGGCGAGAGCCGTGACTCCGTCACCGAGCTGATGCGGGCCCGCGGCCTGGTCGACGTCCTCATCCCGCGCGGCGGCGCCTCGCTGATCCGCACGGTCGTCGAGCAGTCCACCGTCCCCGTCATCGAGACCGGCACCGGCAACTGCCACGTCTACGTCGACGCGCAGACGGACCTGGCCATGGCCGTCGACATCCTGATCAACTCCAAGGCCCAGCGCCCCAGCGTCTGCAACGCGGCCGAGACCCTGCTCGTCCACAAGGACGTGGCGGACGACTTCCTGCCGCTCGCCCTGGACGCGCTGGCCGACGCCGGGGTCACCGTCCACGGCGACGAACACGTCCTCGCCCGCGCCGAGGGCTCCAAGGCCACCGTGGTCCCCGCGACGACGGAGGACTGGGAGACCGAATACCTCTCCTACGACATCGCCGCGGCGGTCGTCGACTCCCTGGACGCGGCGGTCGCCCACATCCGGCTCTGGTCCTCCGGCCACACCGAGGCGATCGTCACCACCTCGCAGGCCGCCGCCCGCCGGTTCACCCAATTGGTCGATTCGACCACGGTCGCCGTGAACGCCTCCACCCGCTTCACGGACGGCGGACAGTTCGGTTTCGGCGCCGAGATCGGCATCTCCACCCAGAAGCTGCACGCCCGCGGTCCGATGGGCCTGCCCGAGCTGACCTCGACGAAGTACATCGTCACGGGCGACGGGCACACCCGCTAGCGAGCCCCGCCGCCGCCCGCGGTCGCCCCCTCCGTATCGATCCGGGGGAGTTTGCGGGGTCCCTGCCCAAAAGGTCCCGGCCCGGCTACGCTGAAACCGTGCCGGACGACGTGGGGGGCAAGCCGTTTCCTGACGGCTGGGAGCCCGACGACGACCGCGGGGGCGCGGACGAGGACTTCGCCTCCGTGGTGTTCGACGAGGACTTCGTCCGGTCGGCGCCCGTCCACGAACCCACCGCCGTGGAGCGCCTGCTTGCCGCCGCCGAGGCCCGTGCCGAGGCCGAAGCGGCCCGCGCCCGCCGCAGCCGTCGCACGGACGACGACGCGTACGGCCGCCACGGCTCCCGGGGCTACCACGACCCCCAGGACCTCGACTACGACCCGGACGACGGTGTCGGGGACCCCGGCGACGGCTCCGGGCCCTACGGCCGCCACGGCGGCTCCCTGCGCCCCTACCGCAATTCCGCCCGCTGGCACCGGCCGGTCGCCTGGCTGCTCGCCGTGGTGATGGGCGTCGGCATGGTCTCCCTCGCCTTCACCGCCGTGTACCGGGGCTCGTCGAACAACCGCCAGGACCCGGTGCCGCCCCCCGCCAGCAGCGGTGTGGACAAGCCCGGCGCCGCCCCGTCGGCCTCCGCCGACTACTCCCGCCCCGTGGTCTCCGCCGAGCCCCGGGTGCCCTGAGCCGGCCGCCGGGCGGGCGACCGCCGAGGCCCCGGACCCTCCCGTCACCCGTTCGCCGACGGCGGCCCCCGCGGCCCCGCACTTCCCGGCCGTCTCCGCGTTTACACGGACCGCAATCGACCTACCCTGAAGATGTGACCCCTCGCTCCCAGGGGGGCTTCTCGCTGCCGCACGCCCCGCTCGGCCGAAGCAGACCGTTGCGCACCGAACCGACCGGTGTGGAGATCGGGAGAGAAGTCATGACAGGCCGCTCAGAACCGCCGGACGGCCCGCCCGAGAACCCCGCGGGCGGCGATGACGAATACCGCTCGCTCGTCTTCGACGAATCGTTCATCCAGGCTGCCCGGATGCGGGAGTACTCGGCGCAGGAACGGATGGGCGACCACGCCCGCGCCGTCCGCACCCTGCCCGAGGAACCGGCCCCCGCTCGCGGCGGAGGCGGCTCCCGGGCCGCCATAGCCCTGGTCGTCCTGATCGCCCTGGCCTTCGCCGTGGCCGTCTACATCGGATTCCGCAGCCCGTATCCCCAGCCGGCCCTCCGCCGCGCCGAACCCCTGCGGACCACCGTCGTCCCCCTGGCCCCCCGGGGCGCCGTCCCGGGCGGATCACCCGAGCAGCTGTACCGGGCCGAGCCGCTCTCCGGATTCCGCACGGGCGCGGAGGGCATCAACTTCCCGGTCGTGAAGCGCACCCGGAACTTCTCCGAGAGCCAGATCACCGCCGCACTCGCCACGGTCAAGGACTACCTGGTGGAGTCGTCCCTCAACCCCGACGTCCTCACCGGCTCCGTACGCCGCCCGGTCGAGCACCTCCTCGACCCCGATCAGCGCCCCCAGTTCGAACGGAGCCTGAGCGACCCGGCGGACGACGGAAGCCACGCCGCCACCGGCTGGCTGGTCCGCTTCGACCCGGAGCGGGTGGAGCTCGCGGACCCGGAGATCCGGGTCCAGGGCACCCTCCGCTACGAGGAGGAGGGGGCGGGCGTGCTCGGCGTCGTCTCGGACCACACCTTCACCTACGCCCTGCGCCCGGCGGACGGACCCCCGCGCGAGGACGGCGCGTCCCTGTTCACCGTGCGGCGCGAGCTGCACTTCCGCTTCGACCGGGAGGACCTGCGGCTGCACCGCCTGGAGGTGCGCACCGCCCAGGTCCAGGCCGGGCCGCAGTCCTGCTCGGCCGACGCGACCGGGATGCTCCGCCCCCTCCTGGCCGGGGAGAAGGCGGATGCCCGCGGCCCGGCCGCCACTGACCCGTACGCCTCGGGCCCGCCCACGGCGGCCCTGTGCGGGACTCTGGCGGCCGTCAGCCCTTCGACGGCCCCGAGCTCCCCTCCTCCGGGTCCTGAGGCCGACCGGACGTCCCGTCCCCGCCCGTAGCGGAGGAGCCACCAGAGCCGCCTCCGGTGAACTTGTCGCGCAGCCTGCCGCCGAGGTCTCCGGCGCCCCCGGCGATGTCGCCCACCAGCTTCATCAGCGGGTCCTTGCTGGTGCGGACCGTGTCCGCGTAGTGCGACGCGGACTCCCGGAACGAGTCGCTCACCGAGGTGTCCTTGTCCTCGTCGCGCCGGGGGTAGTGGCCGTCCATGATCCGCTGGTACTCGCGGGTCTCCGACCACTTCTTCAGCTCGGCGGCCCGCACGGCGGTGAACGGGTGCGTCCGGGGCAGCACATTCAGGATCTTGAGGACGGAGTCGCGGAGGTCGCCGCTCTTCTCGTACTCGTCGGCCTGGGCGAGGAAGGCGTCCACATTCATCTCGTGGAGGTGGTTGCCGCCCGCGATCTTCATCAGACCGCGCATCGAGGCCTGGGGGTCCTGGCCCACCAGCAGCCCCGCCCGGTCCGCCGACAGCTCCGACTTGCGGAACCACTCGCGCAGCGCCGTCACGATGGCCATGATCGCCACATTGCCCAGCGGGATCCAGGCGACCTTCACGGCGAGGTTGGTCAGGAAGAGCAGAATCGTCCGGTACACCGAGTGACCGGAGAGCGCGTGGCCCACCTCGTGGCCCACCACCGCCCGCATCTCCTCCTCGTCGAGCAGCTCGACGAGGCCCGTGGTGACCACGATGATCGGCTCGTCCATCCCGATGCACATGGCGTTGGGCTGCGGGTCCTGCTTCACATACATCGGCGGGACCTTCTCCAGGTCCAGGATGTAACACGCGTCGCGCAGCATGTCGTTGAGATGGGCGAACTGCGCGTCGCTCACGCGGACGGAGTCGGAGAGGAAGAGCAGCCGCAGGCTCCGCTCCGGAAGCAGCCCGCTGAGCGCCTTGAACACGGTGTCGAACCCGGTCAGCTTGCGCAGGGCGACCAGGGCCGAGCGGTCGGCGGGGTGCTCATAGGCCCGGGAGGAGATCCCGGGGAATCGCCGGCGCTGCCTGCTCGGCACGTTCTCGTGACTGTTTTCGGTCATGGATGGCCCCCTGTTCGTACGAGACGTTGCTCGTCCCCCGGACACATGCCAGCGTATGTGCTGGCGCTACGGTGTGCGGGGGGCTGTGGATAACTTTGAGGAGCGCCCGAAATGCCGCACACCGCCGTACTGCTCGCCGCCGCGTCCCAGGAGCAGGGACCGGGCGGCACCCTCCGGATCGTGCTGCTCGTCTCGATCCTCGGAGCGGTGCTCCTCGCCTGGTTCCTGCTGCGTGGGTACCGCAACGACGACAACAACGACTGAGTCGCCGTGAGCGTGCCCGAGGGTCCCGCATACGATGGCCCCGACGTCTTCCTTCCGACTCACGATCGATAGGTCCTGCCGAAGATGAGCCTCACGAGCACCACACACCAGCTGGTCACTCTCGCCTCCGGTGGCGAGGGCGGCGGCAACCACGAAAGCCTCAACCCCTACCTCGTCGGCGCCGGGGCCTTCGTCGCGCTGATGCTGCTTCTGTTCATCACCATCAGCTTCAACCGCGACCGCTGAGCCGGAGGCGCACAGCTGTGCCAGTAGGCTCTGCACGCATGGGAGAGCAGGAAGTGCCTACCGGCCCCGACAAGCGCCGTATCGGCGTGATGGGCGGGACATTCGACCCGATCCACCATGGACACCTGGTGGCGGCCAGTGAAGTGGCCGCCCAGTTCCACCTGGACGAGGTCGTCTTCGTCCCGACCGGGCAGCCGTGGCAGAAGAGCCACAAGAAGGTCTCCCCGGCCGAGGACCGCTATCTCATGACGGTCATCGCCACCGCGTCCAACCCGCAGTTCTCCGTCAGCCGCAGTGACATCGACCGTGGCGGACCGACGTACACCATCGATACGCTGCGGGACCTGCGCGAGGTCCACGGCGACGCGGACCTCTTCTTCATCACCGGCGCCGACGCGCTCGCCCAGATCCTCACCTGGCGCGACGCGGAGGAGCTGTTCTCGCTCTCCCACTTCATCGGTGTGACCCGCCCGGGTCACGTGCTCACGGACGACGGACTGCCCGAGGGCGGTGTCTCCCTCGTGGAGGTGCCCGCGCTGGCGATCTCGTCCACGGACTGCCGTGAGAGGGTCGCGCAGGGGGAGCCGGTCTGGTACCTGGTGCCGGACGGCGTGGTCCGCTACATCGACAAGCGCCAGCTGTACCGCGGCGAATGAGCCACGGAAAGGGGCACCGGTGAACGACCGACAGAACCCGTACGACCCGTACTACCAGGAGCCGCAGATCGTCGGCTACGACGCGTACGGGCAGCCGGTCTACCAGCAGCAGGGGCAGCAGAACCACCAGCCGTACGACCGGCAGGGCCAGGGCTACGACCCCTACGCCGCCCAGCAGGGCCAGGGCCACCAGACCCAGGACACCACCGGCTACGGCTACGGCTACGACGCGTACGGCAACCCCCAGCAGCAGCCGGCCTACGACCCCTACGCCACCGGTCAACACGACCAGGCGGCACAGGCCCACCAGCAGGGCCAGGTCCAGCAGGGCCAGGTCCAGCAGGGCCAGGTCCAGCAGGGTCAGGGCGGCGACCAGGGGTACGGCTACGGCTCCTACACCGACTACGGCTACGCCACCGGGCAACAGCCCGCCGCGGTCGACACCGGCGAGCACTGGGGCATCCCCCAACAGGGCGCCGCCCCCGCACCGGAACAGGCCCCGCTCCAGCCCCCCGTACAGCAGTCGCCCGCACAGCCCCCGCGGCGGGAGGCCGAGCCGGAGGCGGAGCCCGGTGCCGCGCTTCCCGGGCAGCGCAAGCCCGCCCCCGACTACCGCACCGAGCAGTTCTCGTTCATCGAGGAGCCCGACGAGGACTCCGAAGATGTCATCGACTGGCTGAAGTTCACCGAGAGCCGCAGTGAGCGGCGCGAGGAGGCCCGGCGCAAGGGCCGCAACCGCATGGTCGCCCTGATGGTCGTCGCCGTTCTCGTCGTCGTCGGCGGGGTCGGCTATCTGTGGTCCGCCGACATGATCCCGGGCCTGTCCGGACCGGACGAGAAGAAGAGCGTCGCCGCCGGTGCCCAGCAGCGCGACATGATCGTGGTGCACCTGCACGACACGAAGAAGGAGGGCACCTCGACGGCGCTGCTCGTCGACAACGCCACCACCAAGCAGGGCACCACCGTCCTGCTGCCCAACTCCCTCGCCGTCGCGGGTGACGACGGCACCACCACCACGCTCGGCAAGTCCGTCGAGGACGACGGCAGGGCCGGCACCCGCGAGGCGATCGACACCCTCCTGGGCACCCGGATCACCGGCACCTGGCGGCTGGACACCCCGTACCTGGAGAACCTCGTCGAGCTGGTCGGCAACATCGAGGTCGACACCGACACCGAGGTGCCCGGAGCCAAGAAGGGCGAATCGCCCCTGGTGAACAAGGGCGAGGCCCAGACGCTCAGTGGCCCGATGGCCGTCGCGTACGCCACCTACCGCGCCGACGGCGAGCCCGAGGCCAAGCAGCTGACCCGCTTCGGCGAGGTCATGCGGGCCACCCTGCGCAAGATCTCCGAGGACCCCAAGGCCGCCACCGTCACCATCGAGACGCTGCTCCAGGTCCTCGACCCGTCGCTGCCCGAGAAGGACCTCGGGGCCTCGCTGGCCAAGCTGGCCTCGCGAGCCAAGGTCGGCGACTACAAGACTGCCCTGCTGCCGGTCCAGGAGGACGGCACGCTCACCGAGGCGGACACCCGCGGCGTCGTCAAGGACATCCTCGGCGGCACGGTGAAGGCCCCCGAGGACGGTGCCCCGCTCCGGGTCGCCGTCCGCAACGCCACCGGCAACCAGAAGGCCGCCGAGGCCGCCCGGGTCCAGCTGGTCAACGGCGGCTACGCCTTCGTGGACAGCGGCAAGGCCGGGGCCGAGGCGTCGTCCGTCGTGCTCCACCGGTCCGCGGAGGACAAGGAGAAGGCCGTCGAGGTGGCCAAGACCCTGGGACTCTCCGCGGACGACGTGAAGAAGGGCGAGCCGGCCGCCAACGCCGACGTGTCCGTGGTGCTCGGCCAGGACTACGAGGTCCAGTAGCCCGCCCGGGGCCGCCGGCCGGCGCTTCGGCACCGGCCGGCGGCGGCCCGGAGCTCCGCCGGCGAAACGCAGTAAGGCTCTGTCGGCGGTCCGTGAGACCCTAGAGGGTGTCTTGCCGATCAGGGCCGGGGCCGCGACGCCTGGCACGGCACCTCGCGGCGTTGCCGAAACGCCCGAATCGCTCCGCGATGAGGACGTTCCAGCGCCTTGCGATGCACCGCACCAGACGCCGCGGCCTGTCCGTCCCTGATCGGCCGGACACCCTCTAGAGGTTGCCATCCGACCGCCGACGAAAGCCTGCATGTGACCGCCACGGACCGCTCCATCGAGCTCATCAACGCCGCCGCCCAGGCGGCCGCCGACCGGCTCGCGCACGACATCATCGCCTACGACGTCAGCGATGTGCTGTCGATCACCGACGCCTTCCTGCTGGCCTCGGCCCCCAACGACCGCCAGGTCAAGTCGATCGTCGACGAGATCGAGGAGCGGCTCCAGAAGGAGCTCGGCGCCAAGCCGGTGCGCCGCGAGGGCGACCGCGACGCCCGCTGGATCCTCCTCGACTACGTCGACATCGTCATCCACGTCCAGCACAGCGAGGAGCGCGTCTTCTACGCGCTGGAGCGCCTGTGGAAGGACTGCCCGGAGATCGCCCTCCCCGAGGACGCGGTCAAGACCCGTGGCAAGGCCGAGGAGCACGCACAGCTCAACGGCGGCACGGAAGGTGACCGGAGCTGAACGGCAGCAAGAGCGGCAAGGGCCGCAGGATCGTCCTCTGGCGGCACGGCCAGACGGCATGGAATCTGGAGCGCCGCTTCCAGGGCTCCACGGACATCGAGCTGACCGAGGCCGGTATCGGGCAGGCCCGCCGCGCCGCCCGGCTGCTCGCCTCGCTGAAGCCGGACGCCATCGTGGCCTCCGACCTCCGGCGGGCGGCGGCCACGGCCGCGGAGCTCTCCGCCGTCAGCGGCCTGACCGTCGCCCACGACGCCGCGCTCCGTGAGACGTACGCGGGCGAGTGGCAGGGGCTGACCCACGAGGAGATCGTCGAGCGCTACGGCGAGCAGTACGCCGCGTGGAAGCGCGGTGAGCCCGTGCGCCGGGGCGGTGGCGAGCTGGAGACCGAGGTCGCCGACCGCGCGGCTCCGGTCGTTCTGGAGCACGCCGAGAAGCTTCCGGCGGACGGCACGCTCGTCGTGGTCAGCCACGGCGGCACGATCAGGACGACGATCGGCCGGCTGCTGGGCCTGGAGGCGCACCACTGGGAAGGGCTCGGTGGGCTGTCCAACTGCTGCTGGTCCGTCCTCGGCGAGGGCGCGCGCGGCTGGCGTCTGCTGGAGCACAACGCCGGCACGCTCCCGGAGCCGGTGCTCGGCGACGACGACTAGACCGGCCCGTCCGGGCGGCCGTCCAGCGGTCGTCGGGAGGCCGTTCGCGGGCCGTCCTCGGGCGGCCCGGGCCGGATTTCACTTTCCGGCCGGTCGCAGGCTAAAGTTCATCTTGTTCGCAGCGCGGAAACGCAGGGAAACACAGCGGACAGCGGGGCTATAGCTCAGTTGGTAGAGCGCCTGCATGGCATGCAGGAGGTCAGGAGTTCAATTCTCCTTAGCTCCACAATCAGGATCCCGTCCCCATCAGGGGGCGGGATCTTCTGTATGGAGGGGACGGGGGGCGTCGAGCGGGCTGCCCCTCTTGCGGGGCCATGGCAGAATCGGAGCGCCGGAGGGGGCGACGTACCGATCGGGAGGGAGCGCGATGCCTGCGAGTCGCGAACACGTCCCCGACCAGCGCCTTGTCGCCGCCTCGCCTCCCGGCCCCGTAACGTCCGAAGCCCGACCCCGACTCGGCTGTCCGTCCTGCGGTTCGTCCCATGTGGCCCAGGTTCTGGGTGACAACGGAGGGGTCTCCTACGTGTGCACGGCCTGCGGCCACAGCTGGAGCTGACTGATGGGTGCACACAGGCGTAAATGCGACTGGTGCGGCAGCGGTACGCCCATCGTCAGGGACATGGACCCGGTCAACGCGGAGTATCAGTACTGGTGCGAGGAATGCGCACGGGCGCTGATCATAAGACGGTGTCTCACGTGGCGAGCTTCGCGAGTCGCTTGTAGCAGGTGAGGGCTGCGGCGAG
>NZ_BMSG01000015.1 GCF_014649035.1 Streptomyces sindenensis | reverse complement strand
GACCCCACCCGCAGCTCTGGCTGCATAAACCCCGCTGTCACCCGATCATGCAGCAGTCCCGGTTTCCTACAGCCCGAAGAAGCTCGGGTTCTTCTAGAGCCTGAAGTCGGTTGCCTGGAGAGGCCGTCACGCTCCGGGCAGTCCGGCTCCGGCTGTCACTGCAGGTAGGCGACAGGGCGCTCATGTCGATGGTCGACCTGCACGAGGACCGCCCCCGGACCAGCCACGGACCAGATTCTTGGCCGGGGTGCGAGACCGGCCGGTCGCCGTGGACGAGGCGGGTCGACAGGATCGCGGCCGCGTACTCGATCTCCCGCTCGATGGCATAGCTGTAGTCGACCCGCCCACGGCCAGCGCCGGCCTCCCGGCACAGGGCACGAGCCAGGCCCCGGCAGACCAGATGCTGCCGGTTCCCACTCCCCCGGCGGCCATCCGACCATCCCGGCGCCCGTGCCACCCGCTTCGGCGGACTGAGGGCTCCGGGCGGCTTTACACCTCAAAGGCGTTGCTGGCAGCGGCAGTTCTCGGTCAACGTCCGGTGGACGGCCTTTCTCCGACGATCATCTGGGCAATAGCGTGCTTTCTTGGTGCACCGCTCATTCAGGCTTGTTCCTCCTACGGTTAGGAAGAGAGCATGAGGTTCAGTACCTGGAAGCACACGATGGTCGGCGGCGTCGCTGCCGCAGGAATCGCCGTCGGCGCTTGCGTCGGCGCTTGCGTCGGCGCAAGCGCCACCGCCGCCGCGGCTCCGAGCGAGACGCCGCTGAACGTCACCACCCGGGTCTCATCACAGGCAGTCGAGAATCTCGGGCTCAACGCCAGGCAGGCCAAGGGAATCCAACACCATCTCCAGGTCCGGGGTTACCGCCCTGGGGCTGTGGATGGCTACCTGGGCACCGACAGTTGGAAAGCGATGCAGCGATCGCTGCGCGAATACCACGAGTACACGGGCGCCATCGACGGGATCGTCGGACCCAACACCATCAAGGCGCTGCAGCGCATGTTGAAGGAGTACTACGGCTACACCGGCGCAATCGACGGCATAGCCGGGGACGGCACCCGGGCCGCATGGGCGCGCTGCGGCAGCGCCTGGGCCGACCATTACGGCTACTGACACGCCCGCCACTATCGGGATAGGCCGCCTGCAACCGGGGCTCTGCATCGCGGGCGAAGGCCGTGGCAATGTCCGCACAGCGTTCTGAGTGGCCGTCAAGGTTGAAGATGTTCACGATGGACTGGTAGGCCGTGTTCGTCTCGGATGGATCGCGGTCGCCTTCCAGCGGGTGCGAGTTCGGCGATGACCTCGGCGGTGGTGGCCAGGTCCGCGAGTCGCGCTTCGATCTCGGCCGGCCCGAGGGTGTCGGAGTCGTGCGGCGCTCAGGACCGCGATCGAGCGATCACGGACCGGGGAAGATCGGATCTGACGTCCACTGAACCGGCTCAGGCAGAGCAAGGCACTCGCCAACCGCTGCGACAAACGAGCCCGCCACTACGGCCGGCCCGTCGCGACCCGGCTCCAGCCGGCGAGGGCACTCAGGGCGAAACACAGGTGGGAGCGGGCCGACGTCCCCGTCTGCGCCCGGACCAGCTCACCCACGAGGTCGGGGTCCAGGAGCGGCGCCAGTGCCGAGGCGTCGGTGTCGGCCAGGCTCGCCAGCAGCTCACTCCGGGTCCGCAGCGGCACTTGGTCCACGTAGAACGGCGTGCTCGGCAGGGCGGGTCCCCTCAACCAGTAGCGGAGCGGGGGGCGGCGCGAGGTGGTGGCACCGTAGCGCTCCTCCGGGTAGCGCAGCAGCGCCGGGCACAGCAGGCCGATGGCCCAGCGGTGCCAACGGTCGCCCAGCTTCCCGTCACGGGGCATAGCCTGAACGGCGTCGCTCCAGTCGGGGGCGAACAGGGGCACCCGCCAGCGGCTGAAGGTGCCGATGGCCGCCAAGTTGGCGGCGATCTTTCGGTGCCCGTACTGGGTGCGGAAGAACGCCTCTGACGCCCCGAGCAGCGTGCCCCGCATGGCGCCCACCGGCAGCGCCGCCCGGATCCGCTCCCTCTGGGCCTCCGGCTCGAGGGCCTCCCGGAGTTCGTCCGCGAGCCGATCCCGTTCGTCCGGCAGGAAGGGATGCCCACCCGCGCGTTCGAGCAGATGGGCGGGAGCCTGCGCGGCCGGGCGGTTGGCCCACAGCAATGCCCGCCTGCCCACCGCGGGCAGATGGTAGGCCCGGGCCAGCTCGCCGTGATAGCCGAAGAGCACCGGCTCGGTGCCGCCCGCCTCCGCGACGTGCGCCATCCCCGCCCAGTTGCTGATCGGCAGAAGTCCGTCCGATGCCGCCGTGATGCCCTTGGCGCTGGACATGAGCGCGGACTCGGAAACGACGTGCACCTCGTGGGGCAGGCCGAAGTCCCGAGCGATCGCCAGCGCGACGGTGCGGTCGAACGAGCCGACCACTCCGGAGATCAGCAGGCGCGGCTTGATGCCGTCGGCCAGGAGGGCGGCGAGCAGGAGCCGGGCGTCGAGGCCGCCCGACATCGAGAGGGCGCACGGGATGCGCGCAGCGTCCCGGACCGCGGCGCGCAGCGCGGCGAGGGCGGTTCGGGCGGCGACCCTCGGCGGTCCGGGCTCGCGCGTCCGCGGTGGCACCGTCACCAGGTCGGCGCGGAGGCGGGACATGGTGAGGACAGCCCCCGCCGGTACCCGGAGGATGTCGCGGTCGAGCGTGGCGTCACCCAGCGGATGGCCGTGGACCAGGTGATCGGCCAGGGCTGCGGCGTTCCAGCGCGGCGCGCGCCCCGCGAGGGTGAGCACGTCCGTGACGCTCGCGCCGTGGACGCGGCTCGTGACGGTGTCGTAGTAGTGAGCCACGGCCCCCGAACGGGAGGTCACGATCACGTCGCTGTCGGGGAGTTCGGCGGCGACCACGAAGTGTCCCGGCAGATCGACCAGAGCCGCGACGCGGGAGGCATCGGCCCGTCCGTCGGCGAGTGCGGCACGGACGGCGTCCTCGGTGGCCGGGGGGCAGTCGCCGCGTACCGTGATCCTCGGCGCCGGGGTGCTCATCGGCGCGCCGTCTCGAGCTCGTCCAGCACGACGTCGGCGACGGCCATGACCCCGAGCGAGCAGAACGCGGTGCGGGTGGCGGCCATGTCTCCGCACTCGGCCCATTTGTTCGCCGGAGCGCCGCCGCCGCACACCGCGTAGTAGGAGCAGGACCGTTCGCAGCCGGCCCGTCCGCGCTCGACGTCCGACGTCAGCAGCCGGAAGGTCTCCGGCCAGCGGTCGAAGCGGAAGCCGGGGTCGTCCACCCGGCCGATCACGAAGTCCCCGTATCGTTCGCTCATCCAGCCGAACAGTTCCGGGGAGAAGGACGACACCCGGCCGTCGGCTCCCACGGTGACGATGGACAGCGGTTCGTTCTGCGTGTTGCGGATGGGCAGGGCGTGGTGCAGGACGTGGCGTCGCATCGCCGCGAGTTCGCGCACCTCGACGCCCGTCCTCTTCGACCACCGGGCGACGCGGTGCAGGAAGGCCCGGTACTCCGGCTCGAAGCCGTCGGCCCGGTGCAGACCGGAATCGTTGCCCCCTTCCGTCTCCTCGGGGTTCAGTCCCAGCGAACGGGGGGCGAGCTCCGCCATGAAGTCCAGGTAGGCCCCGGTGTGCGCGAGCGTCGCCGGGGTGACGACAGAGATGACGTCGTAGCTCAGTCCCGCCCCCACCAAGTGGGACACGCCCTTGAGGGCGCGGGCCAGGGTACCCGCCCCGCTGCGGGTGCGGCGGTGCGCGTCATGTACCTGCGTGGGGCCGTCGAGACTGACGCCCACGCGCACCTCCTCGTGCTGCAGGAAGTCTGCCCACGCCCTGTCGAGCAGCACACCGTTGGTCTGGAGCGAGAACGACAACCGGGTGCGGTCCCCCAGTGCCTGCCGCAGCAGTGCGTGGGCCTGGGAGTAGAACGATCTCGGCACGGTGAGCGGTTCACCGGCGTGCCAGCGGACCTCCACCGCCGGTGCGAGCAGACCGCTGCCGGCGAGTGCCTGGGCCGTGGCGCGCACGGTGTCGAGGGGCATCACGGTCCTCGTGAGCCGGTCAGGCAGGTAGCAATACGCGCAGTCGATGTTGCAGAAGCCGGTGGACTGCAGCACCACCTGCCGTATCGGGCCGGGCGCGGCCGGGCGACGCGGCGCGTTCATCGGGCCTCCCGCACCAGTGGGGCGACGGTCAGGCGGTTGGCCGTGAGGAAGGAGACGTCCGGCAACCCCTCGGTGTTGGTGGCGCCGTCGTGGAGCACGTCCTGGGTGTTGACGAGGTACGCCTGGCCGGGCCTGAGCCGCACGCGCAGCACCGGGTGGGTGGGGAAGGCCGAGAAGAAGGCGTTCTTCAGGGCGTGGCTGGTGTGCGGTACCGCGCGGTCGGTCGCCGCGAGCATCAGCGCCAGGTCGGCCGTGCGGAGGTTGACGAAGTGGACGTACCGGTCGGTGAACCCCAGGTTGGCGACCGTGAGGAGGAGGGAGCGGTGCCGTTCGGTCAGCGGGAGCTCCTCGTGGTTGTCCAGGTGAAGACCCATGAAGGTGCGCTGCTCATAGTTGTACGCGGTCGAGACGAGGCCGGAGCCGTGGACCACGCTGTCGCTGGCCCCCTGACGGGTGCTGCGTGCGCCGACGCAGGACCCGACGGCGTCCAGCACCCGCTCACGGACCCGGCCGAGGACCGCGCCGCGCCGCCCCGCCTGTTCGTTCGCGTCGCCCTCGCGGGCTGCCGCGAGCACCGGCAGCAGTTCGCCACGGCAGGCCTCCAGCGAGTCGGTGTCCAGACCGAGCACGGTCAGCATCCGGTTCAGCGGGGTAGCCGGTGCGGGGTCGAGCAGCTCCCACTCGGCACGGACGAGGGGACGCCAGTCGTCCTTGGGGACGACGGCCGTCGGGTCTGCCGCCGTCCCGGGGACATCAGCCAGCCGACGCGTTCCCGAACTGATCATGACGTCCGACGGGTGGAAGGCGTCACAGCGAACGGAGAGGGTGATTCCGGTGGTCAGCATGCGCACTCCAGTTCTGGAGAACCCGGGGCCGCGCCAGACGCGGCCCCGGGGCACGGGTGAAGGGGGTCAGTCGCCCCAGGTGGAGTACCCGGAGAGGCAGGAGCCGCGGCTCGCGGACGGGTGTGTGGCCCGGAGGCGCTCCACGCGGTCCGTGACGGACCTGACCTCGCCCGTGGCCACGGACACCGACAAGGGGCCGCGGCCCGTGCCTACCACGGCCGCCATCCGTACGGTCAGGTCGGCGTTCTGCTCTGTCGTGGACATCTTTAACTCCTTTTCTCACCTTGGCTGTTGGGCCTCCGAAGTCAACGCGCCGGGCTGCTTCCGCCGCAAGCACCGAATCGCTTCCCGTCTGCTTCCCTCGCGCTACCGCCGTTGCCTGATGCGTCGTTAGACTGGCGCGGGGCCGTGCTGTCACGGGCGACGGGGGGCGACGTGAACGATCTGCGACTGACACTGTTCGGCAGAACCCGGGTGCACCACGGTGCCGAGGTGAGCACACCGCCTCCGCTGGCCACCGCCGTCCTGGCCCGGCTCGCCGTGGCGGGGGGAGAGCCGGTCACGGTCGACGAGGTGGCACGCGACGTCTGGGGCGTGACGCCGCCGCGACGTGGAGACCGGGTGGCGGTGCAGAAGCGGGTCCTGATGCTACGTCGGCTCTTCGACCGGGGCAGTGGTGACGGTTCCGCTGTGATCGTCACCGAACCGGGGAGGGTGAGTACGTACCGGCTGGCCCTGCGGTCCGACCAAGTGGACCTGTGGAGGTTCCAGGAGCTGGTGCGCGATGCCCGACGGCTGCCGCTTGCCCTGGCCGTCGCCGGCCTGTCGCACGCCCTGGACCTGTGGAGGGGCCGCCCCCTCCAGGACGTGGAGGGCTACGGGTTCGCCGACGGGACGATCGCACGTCTGCACGCCCTGCACGAGACGGCGCAGCGCGAACTGGCACGGGCCCACACCGCGGTGGGTGACAACGCGGCGGCCCTCGCCGTCACGGAGCGGCTGGCCGAGTCACTCCCGGAAGACCTCGCCCTCGACCTGACGGTGTCGGAGCTGCGCAGCCGTGTGCGCGAGGAGGGCGCCGTGCTGGCCCGGCACCACTTCCCCGGCATGCGGACCTCGGTGTCGCTGGTCTCCGGCGATCTCCTCCACCAGTCGGACGCCGACCTGGTGATCGGGTTCACCGACACCTTCGACACCGTCACGGACGACCGGGTGATCCACCGTGACAGCCTCCAGGGCCAGTTACTGCGCATCCTGTTCCGCGGGGACCGCAAGCGGCTCGACGACCAGTTGCGGAGGGAGCTGCGGCATGTCCCGGCGGTTTCGGTGGAGTCCAGGTCGGACAAGCGCCTCGGCAAGCTCACACGCTATCCCCTGGGCACGATCGTCACCCTGTGGGCCGGCGAACAGCAGATCTTCGGCGTCGCCTACAGCCGCATGGGCAACGATCTGGCCGCCCGTTCCTCCTCACAGGATCTGGCGCACGGCATGGAACGCCTGTGGGAGCACACCGCCCGGCACGGGCGGCGCCGCCCCGTGGCGATCGGACTCGTCGGCGCCGGGCTCGCGCGCGTCGAGGGCCTGGGGCCTCAGGAGTCGCTGGCTACGGTCGTGCGCTCGTTCCTGGCCCGTTCCCGCATCGGTACGGTGAGCCCCGAACTGCGGCTCGTGGTCCGGCCCGACGCCATCGCCGGGGTCGGGCCGACGCTCTTCGCGAGGTTCCTCCGCGAGCAGGAGGAGGGTGCCACAATCGAGGGCCCCCACACGGATCAGGAGGAGTCCCCCAGGATGTCCGTGTACGACGGAAGGACCACGGCGTCCGACAGCGCCGCAGAGTACGACGACGCCGTCGAGGCCCTGAACGAGGTACTGCGGTGGCGGCTGCCGCCCGCAGACTGGGAGCAGGTGAGCCGGTCCGTGGACGCCCTGGCGCTCGCCCTCCGCGGCGGCGGCGCCGAGGAACTGCTCGACGCCACGACCACCTTGGAGGACCTCGCTCCTTCACGGGTCGTCCGGGCCGGCTCCGTGCCCCGGGAAGAGGGCGCCGAACCGCAGTTGCGCGAGCGCGTCAACGTCCTTCTGCACGAACTCACCACCGGTGGAGACGGTTCCCGGACAGACATCCCGGTGGAATCGAGCGGCTCCGACAGTGGCTGAGACTCCCGCCGCACCGGTCAGCGCAGCGCCGGAACTTCTCGACGAGCATCTCGTGATCCACCTCGTGGCCCCCCTGGGCAGCCCCCGCGCCACGGCCGCGTACGACGCCGTGAGGGGCCTGTGGACGGCTTGTCGGCACCTGTTCGCCATGGACCGGGCCCTGCCGGGCAGCGGCCTGCCCCGGGATCTTCCGGCGACGGCCGCGCAGTTGCTCCAGGCCACGCCGGGCACAGACGAGGTGCGCACGCTGGCCGCACAGGAGAACGCCGAGGACGACTACCAGGCGGTGCTGCGGCGCCACCACGACGTGCTGTCCCTCTCCGTGGCCCTGGCACCACGACACGACCGGCCCGGGTGGCGGCTGCTCACACGCCAGTGGGATGCGGTGTCCCACGGCAGGACCGAGGCACTGATCGGCGAGGCACGCGTCTACCTCGCCCGGCTGCCAGCGTCGACCGGCGGCTCGGCCCCGCCGCTCGCCCCTGCCGAGGCCGAACCTGCCGTGCGAGGCCTGCTTCCCCCTACGCTCCGGACTCCCGGGGGACACACGCAGGGTGTCGCCGGGCAGGAAGGGCTCCACCTGTGGGAACTCGCCCCGGGCGGGGACGAACGGTACCGGCGGGACTTCCTGCTGGTGGCGGAGGCGGACGACGAGGTGCGGGCCAGCGCCTGGTGCTGGTCCTCCGGCGGAACCTCGATCCCCCCGCTCGCGCGCTACCTGCTGCACGCGGCCAAACTCCGCTACCAACTGCGGGTCTGGCGGTGCGACAACCGGGCGTCCGAGCTGCGGGCCCGCCTCGACGAGACGACGGGACGCCCCGGCGGCCGCGTCCCCGCCGGCTTCCCGGACTCGACGGACGCGCCGGCCGAGGCGCGCCGCCTGGTGCCACGGCTGCGCTCTCTGCGCCGCACCGTGGATATCGCCGCCGACAACATGGCCCGGGCCCTGGGCAGTCCGCCGCCGTACACGGGACCGTTCGCCGACGACCACGCGCTGGCCTCGTGGCTGTCGTCCGCGATCGACGACGAAGCGGGCTACCTGACGGACGCCGTGGACCGCTGGGAGGCCCGACACGGCCCCGTGCCGGTCCCGCGGGCACCGGAGCCGGCCCCGTCAGCCGCGGTGCCGGACGAGGCGCGGCGCAACGTCTTCGTCGTCCACGGGCGGGAGTTGACGATCCGGACCGGGATGTTCGCCTTTCTGCGCGCTCTCGGCCTGCGCCCGCTCGAATGGGAGACCCTCGTGGAGTCCGCGGCGGAGGGCAGCCCGTTCCTCGGGGAGCTGGTGGCCCGGGGCATCCGCCAGGCCGGGGCGGTCGTGGTCCTGCTGACGCCGGAGGACACCGTCCAGCTCCACCCGCGGCTGTGCGCCCCTGGCGATCCCCCCGAGGAGACCTTGGCCGGAATGCAGGCGCGGCCCAACGTCCTGCTCGAACTGGGCATGGCCCTCGCCCACGCCCCGGCCCGGACGGTGATCGTCCGCATAGGCACGCACCGCCCCATCGCCGACCTGGCGGGGCGCAACTTCATCCAACTGGAGGACACCGCGGCCTGCCGTCGAAAGCTCGCCCAGCGGCTCCGGGCGGCCGGGGCGCCGGTGGACGACCGAGGGCAGGACTGGCTGACCGAGGGGACCCTGCACGCCCCGCCGCCCACGCCCTCGTGGCACGGCGGGTCATGAGCCGCCCCGAGGGTCATGTGGCGGGGCGGGGCGTCACGGACCGCTGTGCACCAGCGCCGCCCACTGGTCGGGGCGGGCCGGGTTCCGATCCTCATCCACCGCGCGGCCCGGTTCAGCGCCTCGGCGCTGCCCTCCGAGTCCTCGGGTGGAAGTTCCTCGTAGAAGCGGCGCGCGAAGCGGACCGCCACGGGGTCCGCGACCGGCCACAGGCTGCCGATGACATGACGAAAGCCCGCCTGCCGGAACGCCGACGCCACGTGCAAGGCCTCACCGGCGTACCGCCAGCCGCCCTGCCCCGTGGAACACGCTGAGAGGTAGGCGAGTTCGGCGCCCGCCAGGTCGAGTGCGGCCACTTCGGCGATCGTCAGCGGACCGTCGGCCAGGTACAGAGCCCCTTCCGAAGGCGAGAGAGGATCGATGCCGGCGTGGCAGGCGAAGTGCACTCGGCTCGCCGCAGACAGCGCCGCCATCACCTCCGCCCGCGACGCGTCCGGCAGCACGGTGGCCCCCCGCGCCGCCAGCTCACGGGCTTCCCGAAGCGCCCCGGGCAGCTCCGGCAGGCCGGGACTGCTCGACACGGCGACGGCGAGCTGCCGCCGCGGGCCGGTCCTGCCGGGGCGGCCGACGCCGTCCGACGCGCGGACCGACGGCGCGTACGAGGACACCACCGCGTCCAGGCAGCCGGCGCCGCCGATCGGAGCAGCCGCGTGGAGGGGAAGGACGGAGATCAGTCCGACCGGGATCCACCAGAGCCGGGGACGCGGCTCGGGAACCAGCTCCCGCACGCGTGTCGTGACGGGCTCTCCGACGGCGGTCCACAGCCAGTCCAGCATCAGGGGGAGCTCATCGGCCAGCCGGGCATGCGGGTCCGCCCGCACCTGCCCGGTGGCCAGCGCGAACAGCCCGGTGTGCTCGGACGCTGCCGCTCCGGTCAGTTCCGGCAGCGGCAGCGCGACCGGTTCCCGGCTCGGTCCGATGATCAGTGCGTGTCCGGTGCGCCGCCCCGCGCTGACCACGACGACCGCCCCCGGTCCCCCTCCGGGCCTCAGGACGGAGACGTCCTGAGGCAGCAAGAAGCGGGCTAGGCCGTGTCCCTCCCGCACCGCCGCGCACGCCTCCTCGTACGCGGCGTACGCGCGAGGGGCGTCGTAGGGCCGAGCCTGACCCGGCGGCCGCGCCGCGGACAGTGCCTGTCGGATGCTGGTGAAGCGCCGTGCGGCAGCCGCACGCTCGGCCTCCGCCGGGGACGGGAGCCCGGGTGGTGGCCTGCGGGGTGCACTGGTGCCGCCCGCCGCCAGCAGGCCCCGGACGAGTTCGGCGGAGGCGAGGGCGGACGCGGGATCGCTCCGGGCGCAATGCGCCTCGATGGCGTTCTCCGCCAGTCCGAGGTGCGTCGTCAGCGGCAGAACCAGGTCGATCGGGTTCGTCGAGTCGGGGACGGCGTACGGGAGCATCAGCGCGGCTTCGTCGAGGAGTTGGGCCGCCCGCGCGTGGCGGCCCGCGGCCAGTGCGAGGCCGCCGACCTCCTGGAGCGACTGGATCCGGGCCCGGGAGGGGGCGGGCGGGCCCCATTCCCGGTCGAGCAGGAAGGCGACGTGGTCCCGGTCCGTCGTACGTAAGCCGGCGTCCGTCCGCTCGGTGAGAGCCGACGCGGCGACCGCAACCGTGGTCAGGGCCTCTGCGGAACGCGGCGCAAGCCCGCGCAGGGCCGCGACACCATGCTCGACCGCCCCGTCCAGATCGCCGGGCCGGCGCAGTCGGCGGTACCGGGACAGCAGGACGGACGCCAGGTTGGAACGTGCCTTCGCGATGGCGCGGGGGCCCGGCCCGCCGGCTCGCACGGCCTCCTCGGCGGCCGCCACGGCACGGTCGAGGTCCGGTGTCCGGCGCAGGAGCCCGTAGCGCATGTGGTAGGCCTGGGCCAGTCCGCTGACGGCCTCTTGGTACAGCGCGCTGCCACAGGGCAGGGCGGCAGCGGCTTCCTCCATGAGAGCGACCGCCCGTTGTACGTCGGAGGCTTCCTCCGCCCGGCCGCAGCGTGACAGCAGGCAGTGGCCCAGGTGCAGGGCCGCGGACGGCCGGTCGGCCGGGCGCGAACTGAGCGACAAGGTCTCCTCGGCGAGGCCGACCGCCCGGTCGAGATCGGTGGAGCGGCCTTCGTACTCGTAGCGCCACAGCAGGGTCTCCGCCAGCGCGCCCAGGGCACCGACCCGTTCGCCGGTGCCCAGGGGTGTGGCCGCCAGGGACAGTTCTCCCGCGGTCACGGCGCGGCTGATGTCCTCGGGTCGCCCGAACAGCACGCATCGCTGGAGCAGAGCCACCCGAAGCTCCTCGTACAGGAAGGCGACCTGGGCGGGCCCGGACGGCGGTTCCGGGCGCAGCGCCTCGGCCAGGACGGCGAGGGCGCGCTCCAGGTCGGCGGCGTTGCCGTCCAGCTCGTGCCGGGTCCGCAGAGCGAGCGCGAGGTTACCGCGCCGGGGCGCGAGTGCCGGGTCCGTGGGGCGTGCCGTGCGTACCGACTCCTCCAGGGCGGACACGGCCCCGGCGGCGTCGGCCGGCCGGGCTCCGAACTGATGGCGCGTCAGCAGAGCGAGCCCCAGGCGCTCCAGGAGTTTGCTGCGGCTCTCGGAATCCGGGCCGACGGCGTCGACCGCGGTACGGCTCAGTGTCACGGCCCGCTCCAAGTCCGTGGGGTCGGCGATCGCGGCCGCATGGGCGCGCTGCCGGTGTGCGACACCGAGCAGGCTCGTCAGCTCCGCGCGGTGCTCCGGGTCGGTGGCCTGGGCTGCAGCGGCGTCCAGCAGCGCCATGACGGAGACGGTGTACGGGCCGTTCTCCTCGGTCCTGGCCCGGCTCAGGAGCTCCTGAGCGAGCCCGAGCTGGGCCCGCGGGTCCGTCCTGCCGCCCAGCACCGGCAGCAGGGGGACGGGGATCAGCGCGTCGTTGCCCATGAGCGGGCCGAGATAGAACACCGCGCGCGCGAGGTCTGCGAAGCCCTCGTCACCGGGGCTGCGGTCGTACCGGTGGAAGTGGAGCCAGGCAGCGGCGTGGTACAGCTGCGCCAGACGCCGCCGACCCCGGCCGGTGACGGGCAGCCGGGTGGTCGCGGTGGTCCGGGCGGCCTCCGCCAGCTCGGCGTCCGCGTCGGCGCCGAACAGCAGCCGCCGGTTCTCGGTCCGCTGGAAGGCGATGACGCGGTCGGACAATCGGGTTCGCAAGGCACGGGAGGCCATGTGGCGGCTCCTCAGGTATCCGGGGTGGGCTCACGTCAGTACGGCGACGACAGCCGCGACGAGCCGCGCAGCGCGTACAACACCGGCGCGGGCAGAATCGACCGCGGCCCGGCAGCGGGCGGGAGCCCCGCCACGGTCGCGCAGGCCAGGACCCGCGGCACGAGACACGCCACGACGGGTCCCACCCGCCAGCAGCTCGCCGCGCAGCCAGGAGTGCTCGTAGCGGGCGGGGACAACGATCCCAGGCGCCCGGGCCCCAACCGGCGCCACCCCGAATCGCTGGGGCGGGTGTGCTGCGACATGAGGCTCCTCTCCCGCACCGCTTCAGGGTCCCACCGACTCTGTCACGGCCGGCGAGAACCGATGCCCCCGCCGCCGTCCATGCGCTCCACGCCGTGTGAACGGGCCGCCGTCCCGCTGAAGGTGCGGAGGAACCGTGCTGGCCACAAATGACTTGTCTCAGCCTGCTGATGACGCTTTCGTATCAGCACCAGTGCCGCTGTGATCCGCCGCGGCGCGCCGACATCAGGGGGGAACACCGTTGAAGAAGGCGTTAGGAAGAGGCAGCAGACTGACGGCGGCGCTGCTGGCGAGCGCGCTGGCCGGATCGACGATGGCCGCCACCGGTACCGCGTCCGCGGCCTCGGGGGCGGCCGAGGTCGCGGCGGTGGTGCCGTCGGGGCCGGGCCGGGAGCTGTCGGCCGCGTCGTTCACCCAGATGGCGGTGGACGACGCCGGCCGGCGTGTGTGGATCGCCGGCGACCGGGTCTATCCGGACGGGTCGAGGCGGGGCGAGGTGATCGGCGTGCTCTACGGGGGCGCGGGGCCCGCCCTCGCGAGCGCCGACCTGGCCGCCCCCCTCTCGGGCGTCGCGGTGGACCCGACCGGCTCGAAGGTCTATGCCGGGCAGTCGGACCACATCGCGAACTACTCCCATGAGAACGGGTCCTTGTACCCCCTCGACCCGATTCCGGCGCCCGCCGACGACTGTGGGCGGGAACTGGTGCACACCGGCGGACGGCTGTTCTTCACCAGCCGGGCCCCCGCTTCCCCCGAGGGCTGCGACGACGCGCTGGGCATGGGCAGTGTCGGCGTCGCCGCGACCGCTGAGGGCCACAGCGCCGGGGAGGTCATGTACTCGTACACCAGGGTCCATCTCGAGGGAGGGCCCGGGGGGCTGCTCGTGACCGCCCCGGAGCGCTGGTCCCCCACCGACGACCCCGACCTGGGGATCTACCGGGTCACGGACGGGGCGGACGGGAACCTGCTGGAGTTCCTGGGCGAACGCCGGTTCGCCGAGAGCGGCACGGGCCCGGGAATGGACTTCCGGGACGCCGACTTCTCCGCGGACGGCTCCGTCCTCGCGGTCGCCGACGGGGCCCGGGGAACGGTGCTGCTCGGCGGCCAGGACGCCCGCTTCCTCGACAACCGCTACGTGCCGCTGCCGGAGGGCGTGGCACCCACGGCGGTCGCCTTCAGCCCCGACGGCAAGTGGTTCGCCCAGGGCGGCGCGGGTTCGGGCGACGCGGCCGACCTGACCTTGGCGTTCGCCGACCCGTCGGTCGAGCGGGAGCCGCTGCGGATCAGCTTTGACGACGAGGACGCGGGCCGACGCGTCGTCCCTCGGGGCATGGAGTTCTCCGGGGACGGCGAACAGCTCTTCGTCGTGACCTCCAACCAGGAGGGTACGAAGTTCTGGCTGCACACGATCCAGACCCGGGAGGCCCTGGCTCCGTCGAGCTTCGTGAACGTGGCGCACGGCCCGGCCATCGCCGGAAAGCCGATCAGGGTGACTGGACGGCTGGACCTGGACGGTCTGGCGCCCGCCGAGGCGCCGCAGATCACGGTCCAGCGAATGGACGGGCCGGACGTCACCTTCCTGCCGCCGGTTCCGGTCGCCGAGGATGGAACCTTCACGCTTGAGGACGTCCTGCCGGACCGGGCCGGAGACGTCGTCTACGTGCTCGGCTACGCCGGAGGCACGTTCCACTACCGGACGGAGCACTGGCTCCTGGTGAACACCGTCGAGGAGTCGAACACGGTAACCCGCGGCAGGCGGTAGCCGGCGCGCGGTACGGCGATTTCCGTCGTGGGACAAGGGCCGCCCGTATCCCGGCGGGTGGCCCTTGAGGCGGTCGCGTGGCAGCCGGGCACGCCATGGGTCCGTTCCGGGCAACGCCGGATGCCCACCAGGAACGAGGAATTCCGCATCCACCGCGGCCGCGGACCAACATCGCCCCGGCGGGCGGCGGGGAGCTGCTGCTCACGCTCCTCGGCAAGCGGAACGCGCGCGGCCTCACGGCACCGACGGCGGCGTCCGGCCGTCCGTCTCCGCCGACCGGAAGGCGGGAAGCGGGGAAGCGGGGAAGCGACGGAAACCGCCTCGCGGCCAGGCTCGTGGGGCCGGTATGGTCCGGTCTCCCGGCCTGCCGTGCCGGTGGAACACGTGTGGAGAGCGATGCAGATGACCAGCCCCCGAGCGACGACGACCCTGTGGCGCCCCACCGGCCCCGTGGAGCTTGAGCTGGTCCGGGAGTCGGACTGGCGTGCCTGGCCGCCGCGTCTGCCGGAGCAGCCGATCTTCTACCCCGTTCTCAACGAGGACTACGCGGTCAGGATCGCCCGGGACTGGAACGTGAAGCACGACGGAGCCGGGTTCGTCACGCGGTTCGAGGTGGAGTCGGAGTTCCTGAGCCGGTATCCCGTCCGGCAGGCCGGTGGGCGGACCATTCTCGAGCTCTGGGTTCCGGCCGAGGAACTGGACGACTTCAACGCCCACATCGTCGGCGAGATCCAGGTGATCCACGAGTTCCGCTGAGGCGGGGAGGCCCGTGGGCTGGACACGACGGCACACGAACGAACGCTGCCCCCGCCGACGAATCGGCGGGGGCAGCGTTCAGGGCCGATGGTGGAACCCCGGTTCGTGCGGGATCAGATGATGCTCACTCCGTAGACGCTGAGCGCCTCGGTGACGGGCTGGTAGAACGTGGTGCCGCCGGAGGAGCAGTTGCCGCTGCCGCCGGAGGTGAGGCCGAGCGCGGTGCTTCCGGAGAAGAGCGCGCCGCCGCTGTCGCCGGGCTCGGCGCAGACGTTGGTCTGGATCAGACCGGAGACGATGCCGTCGGCGCCGTAGTTGACGGTGGCGTTGAGACCGGTGACGGAGCCGCCGTGCAGGCCGGTGGTGCTGCCGCTGCGCTGGACGGACTGGCCGACCCTGGCATCGGCCGCGCCGTCGATCTCCTGATAGCTGCCGTTGTAGAGGGAGACACGGCCGTCGGCCGCGCCCGGGTCGGAGTGCCGGATGATGCCGTAGTCGTCGCCGGGGAAGCTCGATCCGGTGGTGGTGCCGATGGACCACGAGCTGCCGATGTTGGTGCAGTGCCCGGCGGTCAGGGCGAACTTGGTTCCCGCGCTGTCCTGCACGTTGAAGCCCAGGGAACAGCGGGCGCCGCCGGTGGTGATGGCCTCGCCACCGGCGATGAGCTTGGTGAACTTGCCGGGGGTCCGCTTGACCACGAGGGCGTCGGCGTTCACGCCGGCCTCGCTCCTCAGCTTGGCGATCTCGGCCTTGCTGACCGTGCTGTCGGCGGTGACGACGACCTTGCCCGACGCCGCGTCGACGTACCAGGCCGTGCCGCCGACATCGGCGGTGCGCACGGAGTCGGCGGTCCGGTTGAGCTCGGTGGCGCTGAACGTCGTCGGGGCCGGCTGGGCGGACGCGGCGGCAGCGGGAACCGCGAGTGCCGCCGCGGCGGCGAGGCCGGTGGCCCCGGCGATGAGTCGTGCTCGTCTCGTGAGGCTGTGGGGGCGAGAGAGTCGCACTGTGTTCCTCCAGATCGTGGGGGGAAACTCGGGGCGTTTGGGTGGACGCCCATGACGCGTCACCGGGAACACGATCATTCCGACGTGTCCCTGACAACGTTATTCATGCTGAAGAGACCGGTGGACCCACACAAGACCCCCGGATCCGGGCTGGCTGACGAGTAGCTCTTGCGGTGCGCTCCAGACCTCAACATTCCGGCACATTACCCACCTTGGAAGGGGAGGGGATGGCGGAATATGGACCATTGGGTGCGCCTCCCGCCCTCGCCTGTCCGGTCACGGTCCGAGGTGTGAACCGATCTCCGTGCGTGAGGAGACCCCCAGCTTCCGCAGGGCACGCGCCACGTGGTGCTCGACCGTGCGGTGCGAGAGGACCAGCTCGCGCGCGATCTCGCGGTTCGACAGGCCGAGCGAGGCGAGGCGGGCCACGGCTCGCTCCCGGGGCGAGAGGTGGTCGCCGTACCCCAGCGCACCGGGCCTGCGGGCGGTGGTCTGTCCGTGCTCCCGCAGTTCGCGCTGACACCGCAGCACATCCCATACGGCGTCGATGTCCTGGTAGGCCGCGATCGCCTCGTGCAGCGCCGTGCGCCCGGCCGGCATGCCCGAGGCCAGCAGATGGAGACCCCGGGCCTCCTTCACGTACGCGGCTTCGTACGGTCGCTCCAGCCGCGTCCACGCATCCGCCGCGGACACGTACAGCGCGTCGGACGGTGCGTGCCCGGACTGCGAGGAGTCCGTCGCGGTGAGCAGGGCCCGACAGGTCAGCAGGGCGGCCCGGGCCGCCGGTGCGTCCCGGTCGGCGATGCCCGCGGCCAGCTCCGCGCCCAGGCGATGCGCCTCGGCCGGGCGGCCGTCCCGGATGAGAGCGTCGATCGCCGGTGGTACGAGGGGGGTCGCCCACACCCACGCCCCGGTACGGCGGACCTGCCGCAGCGCCTCCTCCACCGCCTGGACGGCCCGCGGTGGGCGTCCGGCCGCCAGGTGGATCCGCGCCCCGGCGGCCGCGGCAGCCGTCAGCACCACGCCGGTGTCCAGCGCGGTCGTCCGCACGGCCCGTTCCAGGAGCCGCCGCGCCACATCCGTCTGCCCCTTGGTGTGCAGGCGCAGCAGTCCGCAGACCAGCAGGGCCTCCGCGTGGAAGTCGGGCACGTCCCGGTACTGCGCCTCGGCACGCTCGGCACGCCCCAGGAGGCCCTTCCACCGGCCACCGGTGAAGGCCGCGACCACGTCCGTCGTCTCGACGAACGCCTCCAGATAGGGGGCGTGGTTCGCCCGCACCGCCTGCCACGCCCGGGCCTGGAAGGCACGGGCACGCCGCGGGTGTCCCAGGGAGTTCGCGGCGCCCGCCAGATTGGCGTACACCCTCGCCGCCGCCTCACCGGCAAGGGTGTCGGGCAGATCCGCGACCGCCTCCCACGCCGCCGGGTCGCCCATCAGGGCCAGGGCGGTGGCCCGGTTGGCCAGCACGGCGGAGCGCAGGTCCTCCTCCTCGACCCCGGGCAGCAGCCGCTCCGCCTCGGCCAGCAGACGGCGGTGCTCGCCGACCCGCCAGCCCTTGAGGGAGGGGATGGCGGTGATCGCCAGCGCGCGTGCGGCCTGGCCGGTGGAGACGACCAGAAGGTCGGGGACCGCTCGCGCTATCTCCTCCAGCGCCTCCAGCCCGGAACCCGACTGGTTGCGCAGCAACAGGCCCAGCAGCAACCGGATCTCGCCGCTCGGCCCGGGGCCCAGCGAGCACCGGCCGAGGACCTGCCGCAGCGCTGCGGGCACCTGCGGGCCGGGCCTGGCGTTCAGCGCGACGCGGGCCAGCTTCAGCGCGATCCGGTCCCGGGCCACCGGTGTGGGACCGTCGCGCAGGGCATCGAGGTAGTGAGCGGCGGCCAGGCCCGCGTCCCCGTGCCCGGCCGCCCGGTCGGCCGCCGCCTCCAGGCAGCGCGCCGCCTGTACGGGGCGGCCGGCGCGCCGGTAGTGCTCGGCCATCCCCGCCAGCGGGACGACGCTCGCGTGCCGGGCCAAGGCGCGAGCCGCACGCAGGTGCAGCACAGGCCGTTCCGGTTCGGCGACCGCCTCGTACGCGGCCCGGCGCGCCAGGTCGTAGGAGAAGGCGTACCCGCCGTCGCGGGGGAAGCCGTGGGCACCGTCGTCGGGGAAGGCGTGGGCCTCGCCCGTCCGCCGCAGCACCCCTTCCCGCACCGCCGCCGCGAGTGCTCGACGCGTCTCCGGCTCGCCCAACCCCGCGACGGAGCAGAGCAGTTCAACGGGCGCGGGTTCGCAGAGGACCGCGGCCGCGGCGACCACCCGCCGTGCCGCCGGAGGAAGGCCACGCAGCCGCTCCACCACTACCCGGCGCACGGACGCGGGCAGCGGCGGCTCCCCCGCCGCGCCGGTAGGGAACTCCGCGGAGCCCGGCCATCCGCGCAGTACCTCCTCGACGACGTACGGCAAACCGCCCGTCCACCGGTGCAGACGGCCGGCGAACTCGTCCGGGACCGCCTGTGCGCCGAGCAGCCCGGCGGCCAGCGCACCGGTCTCCGCCGCCGACAGCGGCGCGAGGTGCCGCTCGACCACCGTCACCTGGGCCGGTGCGCGCAGCGGAAACGGAAGGCCGTCGCTCCCTTCGGTGTCAGTGTGGGGAGCGGTATGACTGCGGGCGGTGAGTACGAGGCCCAGTCGCGGTGGCGGATCGGCGACGACCGTACGGAGGAAGGCGCAGGTGGAAGCGTCGGCCCACTGGAGGTCCTCGACGACCAGGACGGTCTCCCCGAGCGCTGCCGTGTACGCGTGCAGGGCGCGCAGGGCGCGGCGGTGTTCGGCCAGCGGGTCTCCCAGGGGAGGCGGCGCGGGCGGGAGGCGATCCGCGAGGTCGGGCAGCAGAGCGTGCAGGGCCCCGGTCACCGGCGGCAGGTCCGCCGGGAGCGGCCCGGAGCGGAAGCGGTTCAGCACCTCGACGAGCGGCGCGAGGGGGAAAGGCGTGTCCGCCTCCTGGCAGCGGGCGACCAGGGTGGCGGTGTCCGGTGATGTGGTCCGTCGCAGGAGTTCGTGTACGAATCGGCTCTTGCCTGCCCCGGCCTCGCCGGTGATCACCGCGACGGCTGGTCTGCGGTCGAGCCGCGAGCACACGTCGTCCAGGAGGGCGGAGCGTACGGCCGGGAGACCGGGGGCGGGGGGCGGCGACGGCTCGGCGTTCACGGCTTCCTTTTGCGCTCCTGAGCGGCATCGGCATGACGAGGGGTGGATGGCCGGGCGGGCCTACGGGCGGACTGGTGGCCTGGCCGGACTGGCGATGCGACCGGGCCGTCGGGAGGGCCTCATGATGGCTCCTTCCCACGGCGCTGGAAAGAGGAGTGGCGTCCGCGGCGCGTGTGCGGGCGCCGCGGACGCCTCCTTCCCGGGCCGGCGAGGTTCGCGGAGAGTCGCTCACCGGCCGGGAGGCGCGGGCCGGATCAGAACTGGAGGGACCAGGAGTTGATGGAGCCGGTGTCGTTGACCCAGTTGTCGGTGACGCGGAGCTTCCAGACGCCGTTCGCGGGGCTGCTTGAGGCATTGACCGTGAACGTGCCCCGGACGTTGTCGGCGCTGTCGTTGGGGTTGAAGTCCTTCAGGACGGCCGCGCCTCCGCCCGGGGGCAGCAGTTCGACCTTGAGGTCGCCGCGGAAGGTGTGACGGATGTCGAGCGTGACCGAGAGGTCGGCGGGGGCGTTGCCGTCGATCCCGGTCACGGTGATGGGGGATTCGACGGTGGCGTTGTCGCGGATCTGGACCTGACCGGTGCTCTCGAACTTCCTGCCGGGCGGATCGGTGGGGTCCTCACCGCCGCCGTTGCCGGTGAAGAGCAGACGGTTCGGGGAGCCGGAGCGGGCGTCGCTGATCTTGTCCGGGGTGGCGTCGGCGACCAGCTTGTCGCGGACCTGGGCGGGGGTGAGCGACGGGTCGGCGGCCAGGAGCAGGGCGGCGGCGCCGGCGGTGTGCGGGGATGCCATGGAGGTGCCGCTCATGGACTGGCCGGCGCTGTCCCCCGCGTTGGACGTGGAGATGATCTTGTCCCCGGGGGCGAAGATGTCGAGGCAGGTGCCGTAGTTGGAGGCCTGGCCGTTGCTCCAGCCGGTGGCGCGGGCGTCCGAGCCGTTCGTGGCACCGACCGTGATCGCCGCCGGGGTGGACGAGGGCGAGTACTGGCAGGAGTCGGCGTTGTTGTTGCCCGCGGCGACGACCCAGGTGATGCCGGACGCGATGGAGTTGCTGATCGCGTCGTTGATGGACTGGGTCCTGCCGCCGCCGACGCTCATGTTGACCACGGCGGGCTTCTTGGCGTTCTTGGTGACCCAGTCGATACCGCGGAGGACCGGGTCCCAGCTGGTGCCGGAGCTGCCCTGGCAGTTCAGCACACGGACGCTGACGATCTTGGCGCCCTTGGCGACCCCGTAGGAGCTGCCCGCGGCCGTACCGGCGACGTGAGTGCCATGCCCATGACAGTCTGAGGCGTTGGAGTCGTTGTCGATGAAGTCGTAGCCGCTGGTGGCCCGGCCGCCGAAGTCGCCGTGGCTCATACGGACACCGGAGTCGACGACGTACACCGTGACGTCGGAGGCTTCGCTGGGGTAGGTGAAGCTCCTGTCCAGCGGGAGGCCGCGCTGGTCGATGCGGTCCAGGCCGTAACTGGGCGGATTGGGCTGGGTGCCGGTGGCGTACGCGGCGCCGTCGGCTTCCACGCGGGCCACCGAGGGGTCGGCGGCGAGGCGCTTGGCCTTCTCCTCGCTCATCTTCACCGAGAAGCCGCGCAGAGCGCTGGTGTAGGTGCTCCTGACCTGGCCCGCGTGGCGCTGGGACAGGGACCGCGCGACGGAGGGTATCTCCGTACGGGCCACGGAGTCCTTGAGCGTGACGATGTAGGAGCCTTCGACCGCGTCGGGGCGGTCCGCACCGACGATGCGGCCTTCGCCACCGCCCGGCGGTACGGGCGCGGCGGCGACCCCGGCGGTCGAGGCGGCCCCGACGAGCAGGGCGGCACCGGCACCGACGGCGAGCAGTCTCCGCAAGGTGCGAACGGGACGATCCACAGCTTCTCCTCTTGATGCGTCACAGGCCCTGTCGGGCCTGGGTGGGGGTGGGCCGCCCGGCGTGCGGGCACCACGAAGAGAGCCGTGGTGACGGGAGATCAGGCCGGGCGGCCGCGGGGATGAGCGGTGATGGGCTTTGCCGCCCAGAGTGTGCGGCGCGCGAACGGCGCCTATCAATACGTAGCCCTACCTAAAGGAAGGGCGCGCTGCCGTACGTCAACGGCGGACGGGCGTCACTTCTTGCCGAGAAACGGGCGTCACTTCTTGCTGAGAAAGTCGCGAAGTTCGTCGCCGCAGTCTTCGACGGTGCTCGCAGGGCCTCGCGAGAAGGCAAGGATTCCCTCTTCCTCGTCTTGCTGCCCGGACTTGGCCAGTTGCCTCTCGGCCTCGGCGATGAACTCGTCGCACTCGGCACTGACGGACGTGGCGGGCCGCGGGTCCGATGCCGAGGAGTTCTGCAGCGCGGCAGTGGCGGCGAGACCGGCCGCGCACAGCACCGCCCACGCACCGGCCCAGGTGCGGCGCCTCATCCGTATCGGCTTGGACATCCACGCATCCTACGGGCGCCGAGGCGGGGCCGGGCCTGGATCGCGGACTGCACGGCCGCCCCCCCCCCTGGGGCGATCCCGCGTACTGCGAGAGAATCCGGCAGTGGGGCCGGAGCAGAAGCAGGGCATCGGCCACGGGATCCGCCCAGGCAGAACCGCAGGAGGACGAGCGTGACCGATGCCGGCGACACCCGATCCGCGCGCGGCGCGGCAGGCGACGCGGCGCGGGGAGCGCCGCGGAGTCGGCTGCGGCGTCTGATGCGCTACATCCCCCTGGTCGCCCCCGTCCTGCTGTGGGCCGTGCCGTGCTGGGTTCTCCTGCACACCGGTCAGCGCTGGCCGCTGCCCGTCGCACTGGCCGGCACCGCGCTGTCCGTCCTCGGTCTGGTCGGTATGCCGTTCGCGATGGCCCGGGGGCACGGCCGGCGTCAGCAGGACGGGGCGGCCGTCGTCGGTGACACACTGCTCGGCTCCATATGGGTCCTGTTCACCTGGTCCGTCCTGCTCGGTGTCCTGTTGCGGCCCGCGCTGGCCGTGGCCGGCGTCGGGGACGGACAGGACCGGGCGCGCATCGTCACGTGGGCCGTCCTCAGCGTCGCCGCCGTGCTGCTCGCCTGGGGGTACGCCGAGGCCCGACGCGTACCACGCGTGCGTCGGCTCGACGTGGAACTCCCGCGTCTGGGAGCCGGGTTGGACGGCACCCGGGTCGTCCTGATCACCGACACCCACTACGGTCCGCTCGACCGCGCCCGCTGGTCCGCACGCGTCTGCGAGACGGTGAACACCTTGGAGGCCGATCTCGTCTGCCACACCGGCGACATCGCGGACGGCACGCCCGAACGCCGCCGCGCCCAGGCCGCTCCCCTGGGCACGGTGCGAGCGACCCGGGCCCGGGTCTACGTCACCGGCAACCACGAGTACTACAGCGAGGCCCAGGGCTGGGTCGACCTGATGGACGAATTGGGGTGGGAGCCCCTGCGCAACCGCCACCTGCTGCTCGAACGCGACGGCGACAGCCTCGTGGTCGCCGGCGTCGACGACGTCACCGCCGAGTCCTCCGGGCTGGCGGGCCACCGCGCCCATCTCGCGGGAGCCCTCGACGGCGCCGATCCCGGTCTCCCCGTCCTGCTCCTCGCCCATCAGCCCAAGTTCATCGACCGCGCGGCGGCCCACGGCATCGACCTCCAGCTCTCCGGCCACACCCACGGCGGCCAGATCTGGCCGTTCCACTACCTGGTCCGCGTCGACCAGCCGGCCGTCGCGGGCCTCAGCCGCCACGGCGCGCGCACCCTCCTCTACACCAGTCGCGGTACCGGCTTCTGGGGTCCGCCCTTCCGCGTCTTCGCCCCCAGCGAGATCACCCTGCTCGTCCTCCGGTCCCCGCAGGGGGCCGCCGCGTCCTGACGGCGGAGGGCGAGCGGCCCGACCGCCGGGACGTCACCCCCGCGGAGCCGAGGCGAAGATGCCCAGCAGCTTCATCGGCGACAGGGCCGTCGTCCGGGCGGTGAGGCGCTTCATCGTCGTACGGCCCGTGCGCTTGGCGGCGTAGTATGGCGGGCGCGGGGACAACGACGGGGAGCCGGTGAACAGGCCGCGCGGGAACGGTGCGAAGGGCGCCCGCAGGACCGTCTTCCCGACGTCCTCCAGCAGGAAGGCGTGGTGCGCGAATCCGGCCCCGCTGCCCATCCCCTGGGGGTGTGGCCGGGCTGCGCGCCCCACGGCGTGCGGCCCCGAGGAGGAAGCCCAACGCCACGCCGTCCAGCAGGGCGCTGAGGTGCATCACGTTCTCCAACGCGTCCAGCGAGCCGGAGTTCGACGACACCGTGGCCTGGCTCGTGGGGAGCGAGGGCAAGGGTGTGCGCACGATCATCGACATGGTGACGATGACCCGGCTCGACTGTGTGCTCGGCTCGGCCGCCGGCACCCGTGCCGCGCTCGCTCAGGCGGCCCACCACGCTCGCCACCGCTCGGTGTTCGGCGTCGAGCTGATCGACCAGCCCCTGATGCGCAACGTCCTGGCGGACCTGTCCCTGGAGTCCGAGGCGGCCACGACCCTGGCCCTGCGCCTGGCGGGGGCCGCCGACCGCGCCCACCGGGGCGACGCCGGGGAACGCGCCTTCCTCCGGCTGGCCACCGCGATCGGCAAGTACTGGGTGTGCAAGCGGCAGCCCGTCGCGGTCGCCGAGGCCCTGGAGTGCCTCGGCGGCAACGGCTACGACGAGGCGTCCGGGATGCCCCGGCTGTACCGCGAGGCCCCGCTCAACGGCATCTGGGAGGGCTCCGGCAATGTCAACGCCCTCGACATGCTGCGGGCGTTGACCCGGGAGCCCGAGTCGCTGGAGGCCCTGAGCGCCGAGATCGGGGCGGCCACCGGGGCGGACGCGCGCCTCGACGCGGCCTGGCGGGAGCTGCGGGCCGAGCTGGCCCGCCCCGAGGACGCGCAGCTCCGGGCCCGCCGGGTCGTCGAACGGGCCGCTCTCGTCCTCCAGGGATCGCTGCTGGTACGCCACGCCCCGGCGGCGGTGGCCGACGCGTTCTGCGCATCCCGCCTCGCCGGGGACCGGGGGCTCGCGTTCGGCACCCTTCCCGCGGGCACGGACTTCGCGGCCCTGCTGGGGCGGCTGCCTGCCTGACCGAACCGCTCACGTGCCGTGCGGCCGGTGCGGGCCCTGCGCCCGCGCCGGCCTTTCGCGTTCGCGGAGGTAGGCGTCCAGCTCGGCGGCCCCGGCCAGCATCGCGCGCCCGCGGGCGGCCAGCCGGTCGTGCCAGTCGCGCAGGGCGGCGGCGAGCGGTTCCGGGCCCCCGGCCGCCCGCACCTGGGCGATCAGCGGTGCGATCTGCTCCAGGCGGTAGCCGCCCCGCCGGAGTTGGTGCGCCATGGCTGCGTCCCGTACGTCGGCCCCGTCGTACACGCGGTACCCGGTCCGCGGGTCGCGGCGCGGGGTCACGATCCCGGCGCGCTCCCACTTCCGCAGCGTGGCGGGTCCGATGCCCAGCCTCCTTGCCAGCGGTCCGACGAACATCGTGCCGTGATCCGCCCCGTCGTCAGGTGCGGGCACGGCCCCGGGCCCCACGTCGCAAAGGGCCCTTTCGACGGCGTCCAGCGTTCTGCGGTCCTCCAGGAGCTGGGCGTGGCTCTCGTCGACAAGGCGGAGCGCCTCGGCCGGATCGTCGCGGTTCACCGCCCGCATGATCGCCGTCGCGATCGCGTGCCCGTGGCCGGGGGCCAGGGCGAGGAAGGTGCCCAGGGCGTCCGCGTGCAGCGGTGTGTAGGTGCGGTAGCCGTGGGCGGTGCGCCCGGCGGCCGGGAGGATGCCCGCCGCCTCGTAGTTCCTCACGGCCTGGGTCGACAGACCGTGCCGACGGGCCAGGTCGACGGGGCGGAGGCGACCTGCTGTTTGAGGGTTTTTACCCATCCACCGAGGATATCGCGCAAAAGTTTCCACCGAAGGTTCAACGATACGGTTGAAGCCATGGCCAACGACATCAAGGACATCGCCCATGCCGTCGAGGCGGCCTCCGTCATGAGGCTGTTCGCCTCCCCGCCCCGGATGCTGACCCTCGGCGAGCCCACTCACGGGGTGGACGCCCCGCTCCGCCTGCGCAACGCCCTCTTCCGTCAGCTGGTGGAGCGGGAGGGGTACCGGACCATCGCCGTCGAGAGCGACTGTGTGGCGGGACTTCTGGTGGACGACTACGTGACGACGGGCGCGGGCGCCCTGGACGACGTACTGGACCGGGGGTTCAGCCACGGTCTCGGAGCGTCCGCAGCCAGTCGTGAACTGGTGGACTGGATGCGCGTGTTCAACGACGGCCGGCCCCCGTCCGACCAGGTCCGGTTCGCCGGCTTCGACGGTCCGCTGGAGATGGCCCGGGCCGCGAGCCCCCGGGAGACCCTCACCGCGCTCCACCGCACGCTCACCGACCACGTCGAGCCGGGACTGATTCCGTGCACCGCCGGGACGCTCGACCGTCTGCTCGGGCCCGACGACCGGTGGACCGACCCCGCCGCGATGCTGGATCCGACCGCGTCGTTCGGGCAGTCCGCCGAGGCCGGGGAGCTGCGGCTGCTCGCCGACGATCTGGGGGCGCTGCTCCACTCCTGGGCGCCGCGGCTGATCGCGGCGACCTCACGGGACGCGTTCGACCGGGCGCGGCTCCGGGCGCGGGCCGCCTCGGGGCTGCTGCGCTACCACCACTGGATGGCCGACGCCTCGCCGAGCCGACTGGCACGGCTGACGGGCCTGCGGGACCAGATGATGGCCGACAACCTCCTCGCGCTCGCGGAACGCGGGAAGGTTCTGGTCCACGCGCACAACAGCCATCTCCAGCGCGACATCAGCTCGATGCGGATGGGCGGACAGCGGCTGGAGTGGTGGAGCGCGGGTGCCGTCGTGCACACCCGGCTGGGCGAGGAGTACGGCTTCCTGGCCACCGCGTTCGGCACGATGCGGCACCAGGGCGTGGACATCCCGCCGCCGGACACCCTCGAAGGAGCCCTGTACGCGCTCCCGGCCGAGACCTGCCTCGTGGACGCCTCCGAAGCTGCCTCCGCCCTCGCCGCCACGGGCCCCGGACGGCGCTCGTCGCCGTACTTCGGTTACGCCCCGCTCGACCCGGCGCACCTGGCCCGCATCGACGGGATCGTGTTCATGAAGGACGTCCCCGAGGACTGAGACCGCATGGGACTGCGCCTGCGGGACCAGGCCCCATCCGGTCGGGTGAAAAGCCCTCGGGGCAGGAATACCCGGGGCGGGCCGTTGTTGATCACACCATGACTTCTGAGACGAACGGATCGGGCAACACCTTCGGACGCGTGGGGATCTGGAGCGCGGCGCTGCACGCGTCACGCGTGGACGACGCGGGCAGGAAGGCGATCGCGGAGGCGCTCGCCGAACTCGACGAACTGGGGTACGGCACTGTCTGGACCGGGGCCAGCCCGACGCCCGCCGACGCCGCCGCCGTCGTGGCCGCCACCCGTTCGATCACCGTGGCCACCGGCATCCTGAGCATCTGGAACCACACGGCGGAGGAAGTGGCGGCCGCGGTCTCGGCGATCGAGCCGGACGCGCGCCGCCGCTTCGTCCTCGGACTGGGCGTCAGCCACGGCCCGATGGTGCCCCAGTACGCGAAGCCGTACAGCGCGATGGTGGAGTACCTCGACGCGCTCGACGCCGCCGAACCGTCCGTGGGCTCCGGCCACCGGGTCCTGGCGGCTCTCGGACCGAAGATGCTGAAGCTCGCGGCCGACCGGTCGCTGGGCGCACACCCCTATCTCGTCACGGCCGAGCACACCGCCGAGGCCCGTGCGGCGCTCGGCCCCGACGCGCTGCTCGCCCCGGAGCTGACCGTCGTCCTGGACACGGACCTCGACCGCGCCCGCACGACCGCTCGGACGATGCTGGAGATGTATCTCCAGCTACCCAACTACACGGCCAATCTGCTGCGCCTCGGGTTCACGGAAGGCGACTTCGAGGGCGGCGGCAGCACCCGCCTGCTGGACGCCCTCTTCGCGCTGGGCGACGCGGAACAGGTGACACGCCGGACCCGGGAGTACTTCGACGCGGGCGCGGACCACGTCGCATTGCAGGTCCTCACGGCCGACGAGGGCGGGGCGGGCCTGCCGCGCGCCGAATGGCGCGAGCTGGCCGAGGCGTTCGGCACCGGCCTCTGACGGGAAGCGGGCGCGCTCCGGATGACGCCCCGCGCTTCGCCCCCCTCCCGTCAACCCGCCGCCCGCACGGTCCCCTTCGGGTGATGTGCGGCGTACCAGGAGGCTCCCGGCGCGGTGCTGGGCAGCCTCCGTACGACCGACCGTGGAGGGGGCAGTCGTGGGAGTGGCACGCGAGCACGGGCACACGATCAGCGAGGGGCCGACGCCGGCGGATGCGGCGGGAGCGCCCGCCCTGCCGTATCCGAGCGGCTGGTCCGCCCTGGCCTTCTCGCACGAGTTGCGGCCGGGCACCGTGCTGACGCGGCCGCTCGCGGGGCGCGACGTCGTCCTGTACCGCACCGGCACGGGACTGCTCCGCGCCGTCCGGCCGTACTGCCCGCACCTGGGGGCCCATCTCGGCCTGGCCAAGGTCGAGGGGGAGGATCTGACGTGTCCCTTCCACTTCTTCGCGTTCGCCCCCGACGGCACCTGTGTCCGCACGGGGTACGGCACGCCTCCCCCGCGGTCGCCGCTGGCCCAGCTGCCCGTCCAGGAGGTGAACGGGGGCGTCTTCGTCTGGCGGCACCACGACGGACGGGATCCGGACTGGTCCGTACCGCGGTGGCACCGGATCGGGCACAGGCCCGCGCGCACGGCCGCCTGGGAATTGGCCGGCAACGTGCAGGAAGTCATCGAGAACGCGGTCGACCTCGGGCACTTCGCCACCCTGCACGGCTGGTCGAAGGCCGAGATCGACGGTCCTGTGACGTACGACGGCGCGACGTTCCATGTCGCCATGCGGGCCCACGAGTCCGCGCCCCTCGTGGGTGACTTCACCGTCGACGTGAAGGTGGACGGCTATGGACTCGGCTGCCTGCACGCCGACGTCCACACGCCCCGCTTCGGGCTGCGGATGTGCACGATGGTGATGCCGACGGCCATCGCGCCCAACCGGATGCAGTTCCGGCAGCTCAACCGCATCGCCTTCGACGAGCCGGGGCGGTTGCCGCCCGGGCTCGCCCGGATCGTCAGCCGAACCGCGGCCCGGCTCCTGGAGCGTCCCGTCTTCCGGTCCAGTTGCGAGTTCACCGCCGCCGACTTCCCGATCTGGCACCACAAGCAGTACCAGCAGCCGCCCCGGCTGGCTTCCGGCGACGGACCGATCGGCCCGTTCCGGCGCTGGGCCCGGCGGTTCTATCCGGAGGCGCCCGGGAGGGGCGCGGTGCCCCGCCCCCATGGCGGCGAGGGCGAGAGCAGGCCCGTGCTCCCCTGACACGGCCCGGGGGAGCCGGGCCGCCCGGGCGACCCGAGCGGCGCGGCCCCGGGCCGCGCCGCCCCGGTGTTCGTGTGCCCTCCCCCTCGGGCACCGCGGACGCCGGGGATCCATGATTCGGGCGCCGTTCGGGCATGGAACACGGGAAAGCGGGCGGCGCGGACGGCCGACACGGCGGCCGTCCGCGCCTGAACTGCGCTTTCGTGCCCACCAACCGGGCACGAACGGGCCGAGGGGATTCGGTGAAGCCGCTGGTCGTGACCCCTGACCTGCTTGTACAAACGACACATGAGCCCGAACGGACTATCGGGCTCCGCCCGAAACGGGCGCAGCAGCGACCAGGGAAGTGCGCCGTGGACACCGAGGAACGCCGTCGGGGAATTCTGGACACGGCCCGGCGGGAGGGGTCGGTCGGGGTGAACGCCCTCGCGGACCTGTTCAAGGTGGCCAGGGAGACCGTCCGCCGCGATCTGCACGTCCTGGAGGAGCACGGGCTGGTCCGTCGGACCCACGGCGGCGCCTACCCCGTGGAGTCGGCCGGCTTCGAGACCACACTCGCCGTCCGCACCACCCGCAACGTTCCGCAGAAGTCGCGCATCGCGGCCGCCGCGGCCGATCTGCTCGGCGACGCCGAGACGGTCTTCGTCGACGAGGGGTTCACCCCGCAGCTCGTCGCCGAGGCGCTTCCCCAGGACCGGCCGCTGACCGTGGTCACCGCGTCCCTGGCCGTCGCCACCTCCCTCGCCGCGGTCGAGAAGACCTCGGTGCTGCTGCTGGGCGGCCGGGTGCGCGGTTCGACGATGGCGACCGTCGACCACTGGGCCTCCCGGATGCTCTCGGAATTCGTGATCGATCTGGCGTACGTCGGAGCCAACGGCATCTCGCGCGAGTACGGTCTCACCACCCCGGACCCCGCCGTCGCCGAGGTCAAGGCGCAGGCGCTGCGCAGTTCGCGGCGCCGGATCTTCGCCGGGATCCACAGCAAGTTCGGCGCGGTGAGCTTCTGCCGGTTCGCCGGGGTCGGTGACTTCGAGGCGATCGTCACCGACGCCGGACTCTCCTCGGCCGAGGCCCAGCGCTACTCCCTGCTGGGCCCTCAGGTCATCCGCGTCTGACCGTCCCCGCCGCCCGCACGCGCCATCTCTCCGCTCCCCCGCCCGCCGGGGCGTGGTCCGCCATGCCCGCATCCACCCGATCACCGAGCCGCTACGACTGATCAGGAGCCCCCATGCCTCATCCAGGACGCCGTCGACCACGTATGCGGGGGCGGACGTGCGCCGTGACCGCCGCACTGGCCCTGCTCGCCACCGGCTGTGCCGGAGCGGGCGGGACCTCCTTCGGGGGCGGCGACGCGCTGAACGTGCTGATGGTGAACAACCCGCAGATGGTCGAGTTGCAGAAGCTGACCGCGAAGCACTTCACGAAGGAGACCGGTATCAAGGTCCACTTCACGGTGCTGCCCGAGAACGACGTACGCGACAAGATCAGCCAGGACTTCTCCAATCAGGCCGGTCAGTACGACGTCGCCACCATCAGCAACTTCGAGCTGCCGTTCTTCGCGAAGAACGGCTGGCTGCACCCGCTCGACGACTACGCGAAGGCCGACACCGCCTTCGACCAGGAGGACATCCTGGAGCCGCTGCGGGAGTCGCTGACCGCCGAGGACGGCAAGCTCTACGCCCAGCCCTTCTACGGCGAGTCGTCCTTCCTGATGTACCGCAAGGACGTCTTCGAGAAGCAGGGCCTGACGATGCCCGAGAAGCCGACCTGGGAGCAGGTGGCTAAGCTCGCCGAGCGGACGGACGGCGCGGAGCGCGGGATGAAGGGCATCTGTCTGCGCGGGCTGCCCGGCTGGGGCGAGGTCATCGCCCCGCTGACCACGGTCGTCAACACGATGGGCGGCACCTGGTTCACCGAGGACTGGGAACCGCGCCTGACCGCGCCGGAGTTCAAGAAGGCGACGAAGTTCTACGTCGATCTCGTGCGCAGTCACGGAGAGCTGGGCGCCCCGCAGTCCGGGTACGCGGAGTGCCTGAACAACATGACGCAGGGCAAGACCGCCATGTGGTACGACGCCACGGCGGGCGCCGGATCCCTGGAGGCGAAGGGCTCCCCGGTGAAGGGGAAGATCGGGTACGTCCCCGCCCCCGTCGAGCGGACCGAGAGCTCCGGGTGGCTCTACACCTGGGCCTGGGGCCTCCAGAAGGCGTCCAAGAAGGCCGACGACGCCTGGAAGTTCGTCTCCTGGGCCTCCAGCAAGGAGTACGAGGAGCTCGTCGGCGCCACCAGCGGCTGGTCCAACGTCCCGGCGGGCAAGCGGGCTTCGACCTACGCCAACCCCGACTACCGGGCGGAGGCAGGGGCGTTCGCCGATGTCACCGAGCTGGCGATCTCCCAGGCCGACCCGAAGAACCCGGGCACCCAGCCCCGCCCGACGGCGGGCATCCAGTTCGTCGGCGTACCGGAGTTCACCGATCTGGGCACCCGGGTGGCGCAGGAGATCAGCGCCGCCATCGCGGGCCGCCAGTCGGTGGACGACGCGCTCGCCGCCTCCCAGAAGCTGGCCGAGAA
Source organism: Streptomyces sindenensis (assembly GCF_014649035.1). Classification (GTDB taxonomy): domain Bacteria; phylum Actinomycetota; class Actinomycetes; order Streptomycetales; family Streptomycetaceae; genus Streptomyces; species Streptomyces sindenensis. The sequence continues at coordinate 134,410 of NZ_BMSG01000015.1, read as the reverse complement.
GGTCGCGGAGGAGTACCGATGACCATCACCGCAACGAGAGGGACCACCGCCTCTCCAAAGGCTCCGGTGAAGAATCCGGACGGCGGCAGGCGGCGCGCCTGGGCCACCCGCGCACCGCTGCTGCCCGCCCTGGTCTTCCTGATCGCCGTCACCCAACTGCCCTTCGTGGCGACCCTGGTGATCTCGCTCTTCGACTGGAACTCCCTCAAGCCGGAGAAGCGCCACTTCACCGGTCTCTCCAACTACGCGTCCGTCTTCACCGACGAGGCGTTGCGCGAATCGGTCGTGACGACCGTCGTCCTGACCGCGACCGTCGTGCTGGTCAGCGTCGCGCTCGGGCTCGTCTTCGCGCTGCTCCTGGACCGCGCCTTCTTCGGCCGGGGGTTCGTGCGGACCCTGCTGATCACCCCGTTCCTGCTGGTGCCGGTCTCGGCGGCGCTGCTGTGGAAGCACGCCCTCTACAACCCCGAGTACGGGCTGTTCAACGGGGCGCTGACCTGGTTCGGCGAGCTGTTCGGCATCGAGTCGATCGCGCAGCCGGAGTGGACGTCCGAGATGCCGCTGATCGCCATCGAGGCGTCGCTCGTGTGGCAGTGGACGCCGTTCATGATGCTGATCCTGCTGGCCGGGCTGCAGAGCCGGCCGGCCGAGATCATCGAGGCCGCGCGGCTGGACGGGGCCGGGCCCTGGCAGATATTCCGCCATCTGACCCTGCCGCATCTGCGCCGCTACCTCGAACTCGGCATCCTGCTCGGGTCGGTGTACATCGTGCAGAACTTCGACGCGGTGTTCACGATCACCTCCGGCGGGCTCGGCACCGCCAACCTCCCGTACACCGTCTACGAGACCTTCTACCGGGCCCATGAGTACGGGCTGGCGTCGGCGGCGGGCGTGGTCGTGGTGATCGGCACGATCATCATCGCCACCTTCGCGCTCCGGGTGGTCTCCTCCCTCTTCCGTGAGGAGGCGAGCCGCGCATGAGCGCCTCGACCGCGACTTCCCCGTCCGTCACCTCGCCCGTCAACGGGTTGGAGCGCAAGGCCCGTCGGCGCTCCGCCGCCCTCGGCGTGGTCGCCTGGGTCGTGGGCATCGGCTTCTGTCTGCCGGCCCTGTGGATGGTGCTGACGTCCTTCCACGCGGAGGCCGACGCGGCGACCAACCCGCCGTCGATCGCCGCCGCCCTGACGCTCGACGGCTACCGCACGTTCTTCGGTGACGGGGGCGGCCCGACCCCGTGGCCTCCGCTGGTCAACTCGCTGGCGGCGTCGTTCTTCTCGACCGTGCTGGTGCTGCTGCTCGCGCTGCCCGCCGCGTACGCGCTCTCCATCCGGCGGGTGCGCAAGTGGACCGACGTGATGTTCTTCTTCCTGTCCACCAAGATGCTTCCCGTCGTCGCCGGGCTGCTGCCGGTGTACCTGTTCGCGAAGAACACGGGGCTGCTGGACAACATCTGGCTGCTGGTCCTGCTCTACACCTCGATGAACCTGCCGATCGCGGTGTGGATGATGCAGTCCTTCCTCGCGGACGTGCCCGTCTCGATCATCGAGGCGGCACAGGTCGACGGGGCCCGGCTGCCGACGGTGCTGCGGCGGGTCGTCGCCCCGGTCGCCGGTCCCGGGATCGCCGCGACCGCCCTGATCTGTTTCATCTTCAGCTGGAACGAGCTGTTGTTCGCGCGGGTGCTGACCGGCGTGGTCGCCGGGACCGCCCCCGTCCATCTGACCACCTTCGTCACGAGTCAGGGTCTCTTCCTCGCCCAGCTGTGCGCGGCGTCCGTGGTCGTGTCCCTGCCGGTGCTCGTCGCCGGCTACGCCGCCCAGGACAAACTCGTCCAGGGCCTCTCGCTGGGAGCAGTCAAATGAGGGCAGCCATCGTCGAAGCCGTCGGCAAGGTCTCGGTGACCACCGTGCCGGACCCCACGCCGGGCCCGCGCGACGTGGTCGTCAAGGTGGCGTCGTGCGGGCTGTGCGGCACCGATCTCCACATCCTCCAGGGCGAGTTCGCACCGACGCTGCCGATCGTGCCGGGCCATGAGTTCGCCGGTGAGGTCGTGGGTCTGGGAGCGGACGTCACCGAGCTGTCCGTCGGCGACCAGGTGGCCGTGGACCCTTCGCTGCACTGTCACGAGTGCCGCTACTGCCGTTCCGGCCGGGGCAACCTCTGCGACAACTGGGCGGCGATCGGCGTCACCGTGCCCGGGGGTGCGGCCGAGTACGCCGTGGCGCCCGTCGCCAACTGCGTACGGCTGCCGGAACACATCGACGTCCGGGACGCGGCGCTGATCGAACCGCTGTCGTGCGCGGTACGCGGTTACGACGTCCTCAACGGCAATCTCGGGGCCCAGGTGCTGATCTACGGGTCGGGGACGATGGGGCTGATGATGCTGGAGCTGGCCAAGCGCACCGGCGCGGCGTCGGTGGACATGCTGGACATCAACGCACAGCGCCTGGCCACCGCGACGACGCTCGGGTGCACCGGGGCCGCGGCCCGCGCCGAGGAGCTGGACCGGCCGGGCGGCTGGGACGTCGTCATCGACGCCACCGGCAACGCGGGGGCGATCCAGGACGGGCTGGGCAGGGTCGCCAAGGGCGGGACGTTCCTCCAGTTCGGGGTCTCGGACTACGCCACGACCGCGGTGATCGAGCCGTACCGGATCTACAACCAGGAGATCACCATCACCGGGTCGATGGCGGTCCTGCACAGTTACGAGCGGGCCGCCGCGCTCTTCGCGAGCGGGGTGCTGGACGCGTCGGTGTTCATCAGCGACCGGCTGCCGCTGGAGCAGTACCCGCAGGCGATCGAGCGCTTCCAGGCGGGGATCGGCCGCAAGATCGTGGTGGAGCCGTGACGGACACCCCGCCCCCGGCCCCCGGCCGGGGCCCCCGCCCGGTCCTCGTGGCCGGTGAGGCGCTGGTGGATCTGGTGCCGGCCGGGGAGGACGACGCGGTCCGGGTGGCGCAGCCGGGCGGGGCGCCGGCGAACGTCGCGGTGGGGCTGGCCCGGCTGGGCGGGCGGCCGTCGTTCGTGGGCGGGCTCGGCGACGACGCCTTCGGGCGCCGCCTGGAGGCGTGGCTGACCGGGGCGGGCGTCGATCTCTCGTTGAGCGCCCGCCCGCCCCTGCCCACCGCGCTCGCCGTGGCCGACCCGGGTGAGCACGGGAACACGTACCGCTTCCATCTCGGGGACACGGCGACCTTCGCGCTGCCCGACCGTACGGCGGAGGTGCCGCGTTTCGGCGCGGTGTACGTGGGCGGGCTCGCCGCGGTCGTCGAGCCGGCTGCGGAGGTGGTGGCCGCCGTCGCGCGGGCGGCCGCACGCGGCGCTGTGCTCGCGGTGGACCCCAATGTGCGCGAGGACCGCACCCTGGACCCCGTACGGAGCGTGGAGCGGCTGCGCGAACTGTGCGCGCTCGCGCGGGTCGTGAAGGCGAGCGACGAGGATCTGGTGCGCCTGTGGCCGGACGCGGAGCCGGAGGCGAGCTGCCGCAGGCTCGCCGGGCAGGGGCGGCTGGTGGTGCTGACCCGGGGCGCGCGGGGCGCCACCGCGTACGTCCAGGACGCCCCGGCGATCTCCGTCCCCGCCCTTGCGGTGCGGGTGGTGAACACCATCGGCGCGGGTGACGCGTTCATGGCAGGAATGCTGGCCTGGCTCGGGGCGGAGACCGGGTGGCGGACCGAGCTGTCCGGCGGGGAGACGCGGGCGATGCTGGAGTACGCGGCCGCGACGGCCGCCTCGGTCTGCGCCGGGGCGGGAACGGAACCCACCGCCCCGCTTGGGGTGTGAAGCGGTCGTCCACCGGGCATCACACGGTGGACCCGAGTTCCGCACGGCCCTCCCCCGGCCCACGGAAACCGCCGCGGCCCCACCGGCTCGGAAGTCCGGTGGGGCCGCGGCGCGGTCTCAGCTCTGCGGCCGCCTGCCGTGGTTCGCGGCGTTCTTGCGGCGGGCCTTCTTCTTACGACGTCGCTTCGAGGACATCGAACCCTCCTTTTCTGCTCGGTGCTCCATTGCGGACGGTCCAACGGGCGGAATCGCCCGGTGATCACCGGGCCGCCTACCCACCCACACCGTGGCAAACACCCGGTGCGCGTGCAACCGGCGGTGCGGTGCCGGGCGGGGGTGGACTGATGTGCGGAGACCGCCGGTCAGGGCCGGTGGCGCAGGGGGTGGTCGTCGGGCACCTCGACGACGGCGATCCGCACGCCGTCGGGGTCCTCGATCCACATCTCGACCAGCCCCCAGGGTTCGCGTCTCGGCGGTCGCAGGACGGGGACGCCCTTGGCCCGCAGTTCCTCGTGGGCGGCCTCCGCGTCGTCGACCTGGAGCCAGATCCGTACGGCCGACGAGGGCGGCTCCTCGCCCCGGCCGGAGACCTCCAGGAATCCGCCGCCGAGGAAGTAGACCGTGCCGCGCTCGGGGCCCGTACCGAATTCGCGGTAGACGGCGAGGCCCAGGGCCTCGCCGTAGAAGGCGCGGGAACGGCCGGGGTCGGTGGGGCGCAGCAGGATCCTGCTGCCCAGTACATGCACCATGGGCCGAGCCTACGCCGCCGCCCCTCGGGGCGGCGGCTCGCGCGGGGCCGGTCAGCTGGTCACTTCGTCGATGAAGTCCTCGGTGCAGCGGTCCTCGGCGGCCCGCCCGTTGGCCCGGTCCATACAGCTCTCGAAGTCGTTGAACTCCGGTGAGTCGAACACGGAGACGGCCACGACGAGAACGACCGCCGAGCCGATGAGCCCGAGCGCGCCGAACGCGGCACCGACTATGGCCATCACCCGGCGCGGCGCGCGGCCCTGGCGGGTGCGGAGCGCGGCGATGATGCCGAAGACGACGGCGAGCAGCCCGAGGAGCAGGCCGCCCACGACGGTCCAGAAGAACAGGCAGGCGAGGAGGCCCAGCACCAGGGCGGCGACGGCGAAGCCGTTCGTCCGGGCGGGCGGCTGACCGCCGTAGGGGTCGTGACCGGCCGCGGGCGGCGCCGAGTACGGGGAATCCGGGTACGAGGGAAGGGACATCGGGATGGCGCTCCTGTTCTCCTGTGCTTCCCGTCCACCTGCCCCGTGGCCCGGCCGCCATGCCGCCGTTTCGGTCACGCTCCGGCAACTACCCGGCCCGGCCGGGCGCTGTCCGGCGGAGCTCGGCGGACAGGTGGTACTGGAGCGGCCGGCCGACCGCGGCGAGGTCGTGGACGAAGGCCAGCGTCTCCGGGCCGGTCAGGGTGTAGCGGCGGCGGGTGGCGTCGACCTGCTTGGCGGTGGGGGCGAGGGAGACCTGCTCGGTGGCGAGGTCGACGGCGCCGTCGCGGGCGTGGCCCGAGAGAATCTCCGCGATGCCGGTGGGCTGGGTGATCAGGGCTTCCATCCGGCCGTCCGGTCGCAGCCGCCACCAGCCGGTCTCCCGGGCGGACGGCCGCAGGGGGTTCCCGTCCGCGTCGAGCAGCCAGGCCCGGGCCTCGTAGGCGAGGAAGGGCCGCCCGTCGTGGCTGAACGTGACCTCCTGCGCGTACGTGAAGTCCGCCTCCAGCGTCGGATAGCCGCCGCTCCCGGTGCCGCGCCAGGTGCCGAGGAATCCGGTCACCGGGGCGAGCAGCGGGTGCGGCGCGGGGGACGTGTCGGTGCTCAGCGCGTCGGGGAAGGGGACGTCGCGGACGGGGTGGTTCATGCGGGGGTGCGCTCCTGAATCCGTCGGGGCCGGTGCCGGGTCGCAGCCTAGGTCCTGTCGTCACCCTGCCGTCGCACGGCAGACGGCAGTTCGACGACAGGGCCCAGGGGCGTACCGGCGCCGCGAGCACGCCGATGGCCCCGCACGCGGGGTGCGGGGCCATCGGACAGGCGGGGCCGCGTCCGGTGCCGGGGCTCAGACGGGGTCGGCCGCCGTGCTCTCGATCAGGCTCTTGGGCCGCAGGTCGGTCCAGTTCTGCTCGACATAGTCCAGGCAGGCCTGACGGGTGTCCTCCGGGTGCGCCACTGTCCATCCGGAGGGCACCTCGGCGAACGCCGGCCACAGGGAGTGCTGCCCCTCGTCGTTGACGAGCACCAGATAGGTGCCGTCCTCGTCATCGAACGGATTGGTCACCGCACGCTCCTCAACTTTAGGCAAGGCTAGCTTTACTTGACCGGGTGCAACCCTACCCGTCCCCTCGCGGATGGCCCGCCGGATTCCCCGACTCATGTGCCTCACTGGAGACTTGTGCGTCCCGACGAGGGGGTGACGGTCAGAGGCCGAGGTCGCTGAGGCGCGCCTCGTACCGGATGGTGAGGTCCTCGGTGTCACCGCCCGTCGCGGGGTTGTCCCAGAGGGCCTCCAGCTCGGAGCGCACGGCGTCGGGCAGGGCTTCGTACCGCTCGGACCAGGTGTCGGAGTTCGGTATCCAGTAGCCGACGACCTTGAAGCGCTCGGCCGGGAGCCCCAGCTCGCGCCGGAGGTAGCGGCGCACGGCACGCAGGGCGTTGGTCTCCCCGGCCACCCAGACGTAGCCGCCCGCGAGGTCCGTGCCGGGCGGGACGGCGGCGGCGACCAGCTCGGCCAGACGGCTCGGGCCGTGACCGTTCCCGCCGTAGGTCCAGGTCACCTTGGAGTCGGCCGGCTCGCGCAGCGGCAGCGCGGCCGAGGGGTCGGGCACCTCCAGGACCGCCCGGGTCCGGACATGCCCCGGGGTGTTCTCCAGCAGCCGGGCGGCGGCGGGCAGGCCGGTCTGGTCGGCGACCAGCACCTGCCAGGAGAGGTCGTCCGGAGGGCTGTAGAGCCCGGTGGGGTCATTGACGCCCACGACGTCGCCGGGACGCGCCTCGGCGGCCCAGCCGGACGCCACACCGCCCTCGTGCAGCACGAAGTCGATGTCGACCTCGCCCGCCTCCGGGCGCACGGCACGGATCGTGTACGTGCGCATCGGGGCGACGGGCTGCCCCTCGGGGGTCTCCCAGCCGCCCTGCTCGGTGGTCCGGGGCAGGGAGACGTCGGTGCGGTCCGGGCCGTGCGGGAGGAAGATCCGCACGTACTCGTCGCCGACCCCGGTGGTCCGGAAGCCCGCGAGACCCTCTCCGTGAAGGGTGACGCGGGTCATGCTCGGGGAGAGCGGCTGCACTCGGGCGACGACGGCTCGATGGATCGTCATGGACACTGCCCCTTCGTACGCGTGGTCGGCCTGAGCGCCTCGCCGCGGGGGCGAGAGAACCGAATTGACTTAGGCCAGCCTAACCTTCCGCGTGCGGCGGTTCGAGACGGCCTCGGGCATGGGCCGCCGGAACAGCGTCGGCCCGGCCCTCCACCATCCGGCGCAGACCCCCGAATCGCGCTGACGCGGCGCGGGCGTGCTGTGCCAGAATCCACCGCATGCCAGTTCGATACCCGCGCACCCTGCGCCCCGGTGAACGCGTCGGCGTCACCTCCCCTTCGAGCGGAGTGCCCGACGAACTGCGTGAGCGGCTCGCCGTGGCGGTGCGCGAGGTGGAGGCGCGGGGGTACGAGGTCGTCGTCGGCCGGTGCATGGACGGGTCCGGGCACGTCAGCGCGCCCGCGGCCGAGCGGGCGGCCGAGTTGACGGCGATGCTGACGGATCCCGGCATCCGCGCCGTGGTTCCGCCGTGGGGCGGGGAGACCGCCATCGACCTGCTGCCGCTGATCGACTGGGAGGCGGTGCGGGCGGCGGAGCCGACCTGGGTGGTGGGCTACTCGGACATGTCGACGGTGATGACGCCGCTGACCCTGCTCACCGGGGTGGCGACCGTGCACGGGAACAACCTCATGGACACCCCGTACCGGGTCCCCGAGGGCCTGGAGTCCTGGTTCGGCATCGTCGCCGCCCCGCCGGGCCACCGTTTCACCCAGATCCCGCCGCAGCGGCACCGGGCCTCGGGCTGGGACGACTGGGCCGCGCACCCCGACGCCCGTACGCTCACGCTCGACGTCCCGGGCCGGTGGACCCGGCTGGACGGCGGCGGCGACGTGGACGTCGAGGGGCGGCTGATCGGCGGCTGCGTCGAGATGCTGTGCAACCTCACGGGAACGCCGTACCTCGACGCCTCGGCGTTCGCCCGGGCCCACGCCCCGGAGGGGCTTCTCGTGTACGTGGAGGCCGCCGGTGACGACGCGTTCGCGATCTGCCGCTATCTGCACGGGTTGCGCCTGGCCGGCTTCTTCGACGCGGCCAACGCCGTGCTCGTGGGCCGCACTTCCGCCCCGGACACCCCCTCGCTCACCCAGCCCGAGGCCGTGCTGGACGCCCTCGGGCCGTTGAACGTGCCGATCGTCGCCGACGTCGAGTGCGGCCATGTGCCGCCGTACCTGCCGCTCGTCAACGGGGCACGGTGCCGGGTCGTGCACACCGCCACCCGCAGCGAGGTGACGCAGACGCTGGACTGAGGGCCGAGCCCCCGCGGGGGCCAGGGGCGGCCGTCTCAGCCCTCGGCGAGCACGGCGTCGATCTCGCCGAGGAAGTCGTCGAGGTCTCCGGGGTTCCGGGAGGTGATCAGCGGCCACCCCTCGGCGTCGTCGCGGATCACCGGCTTGTCGACCCAGGTGCCGCCCGCGTTGGTGATGTCGGTCCGCAGCGAGGCGTACGAGGTCAGCGTCTTGCCCCGGACGTAGCCGCCCTCGACCAACGCCCACGGCCCGTGGCAGATGGCGGCCACCGGCCGGCCGGAGGCGGCGAACGAACTGACGATCCGGGTGGTGGCGTCCTCCAGCCGCAGCGAGTCGGCGTTCAGCGTGCCGCCCGGGACGAGGAGGAGGTCGTACGCGGCGGGGTCGACGTCGTCGAGCGTGAGGTCGGGCCGCATGGTCTTTCCGGGATCGCGGTCGCCGATGAGGGTTTGGATCGTGTCGGAGGAGACCGCCGCCACGCTGACCTGCGCCCCGTGGTCGCGCAGGTGCTTCACGGGGACGACGAGTTCGTCCTGCTCGACGCCGTAATTGGTGACGACGGCCAGGATCCGGCGGTCGTCGAGAGCGGTGGTGGACATGGACTGCTCCGTTCCTGCGATGTCGGGTGTTCGGCTGTTCATGCGGTCGTCCCGCCGCGACGGGGGCGGCGGGGGCTCATCCGGCCGTGATGCGGACGCATTCGGCCACCGTGTCGCGCAGGCTCCCGGTCCGTGCCAGGGTCTCGCGCTGGATCCGTGCCCCGTTCCCCCGCCGGACCACGGTGGCCACGGCCTTCTCCGCGGCTTCCAGGTCGCCACTGTCCTCCAGGGCGTCCCGCACATGGTCCAGCAGGGCCGCGAGGACATCGGGCGCGGGCTCCGGCCGCCAGGTCCGGGGGTGGACCAGCCGGCCCTCCAGGCCCGAGCGGCCCGCCTGCCAGGAGGCCGCGCGCAGCAGGGACGTACCGGCCCCCGACGGCGGCTCACCGGCCCGCCACTCCCGGGCGGCCGTCTCCACCAGGCCCCGTGCCAGGGTGGCCAGCAGCACGGTGTCGGCCGGGTCCAGACAGACGTCCGCGATCCTGACCTCCACCGTGGGGTAGCGGTGCGAGAGGCGGGCGTCGAAATAGACCATCCCCTCGTCCTTGAGCACTCCGGTGGCGACCAGGGCCCGCACGCCGGCACGGTACGCCTCGGCGGAGCCGTGGACGTCCACCGGACCGGCCGAGGGCCACCGACCCCACACCTGGCTGCGGTAGCTGCTGTACTGGCTGTCCTGCCCCTGCCAGAACGGTGAGTTGGCGCTCAGCGCGAGCAGGACGGGCAGCCAGCAGCGCACCCGGTCGAGCACGGCGACGCCCTCCTCGTCCGAGGCCACCGAGACGTGGACGTGGCAGCCGCAGGTCAGCTGCTCCTGGGCGGTGAGGCCGAAGCGCTCCGCCAGCCACCGGTACCGCTCCCCCGTGCCGATCTTCGGGCTGACCGGGAGCGGGGAGGTCGCCAGGGCGACGACCGACGCCCCGGCGTCGGCGGCGTGCCGGACCGCCTGGGCGCGCCACCGGTGGACCGCGTGGGCGAGTTCGCCCATATCGGCGCAGGGGTGTGTGGAGAACTCCAGCTGCTGACGGTGCAGCTCCGGCTCGAACGGCGACTCCCCGGCCGTGTCCTTCTCGGCGATCGCCAGCACCGCCGAGGACAGCGCCCGGGCCTCGCCGCTGTCCTCGTCGACCAGCAGCAGTTCTTCCTCGACTCCCACCGTGCGGACCACGGGGCCTCCCCTTCGACGCTCGGCAGGTCAGGCGGACAGGACGGAGTCGTCCTCGGGGCGGGCGCCGGGCAACCGGTGGCGAGCGGCGACCAGCGCGCTGTCCACGTCGCTCGTGCCGGTCGACACGCACAGCGTGTACGCCACGTCGTCCATGCGCTGCCGGGCCTCCTGGCCGCCGTTCTCGGCGTGCAGCACACGCAGGGCCTCGTACTGCTCGATCAGATTGCGCAGAACTGTGGGGTGGGCCATCAGCATGCGGGGCTTCCTTCCGCGGGGTCGGTCGGGTGATGTCGCGACCGAGTGGGGGCGACGTGTTGCCCGGATGGGGCATCGCCCCGGGTACCCACGCCCGGGGCGATCACACTCCGCGGACGCCGCTTCCACCGCCGACTCGCGCGGCACGTGCCGGACCGGTGGCCCGGAGCTCCCAATATGGCCGGATCGCACGGGCCCCGCACCTTCTCATCCGCCGCCCCGGAGCGTGGCGCGAAAGGCCGCGCCCCTGTGTCCCCCGCCTCGTCGGACCGGGTGACTGCTTCGCCCGGCAGCGGGTACCCACCTGAGCGCATCACTCCTCCCCGGGCGCTCCGGGGCCGTACGGAAGGAAGCTCTCATGACCGACCGCAGGCCGGAAGGCACCGCCTACACCGGAGCTTCCGGCAGCCCGCCCCCCGTACCGGCGGACATGCCGGACCAGCAGAACCAGGAGGGCGAGGACGCTCTCGACATACCGGTGCCGGACCGGGTGGCCCGCCAGAACGACGGGCCCGAGCTGGACGAGGCGGGCGCCGGGCGGAACGAGCCGCGCAACGCGGGCGCGCACCCGGAGGAGCACCCCGCCCCGAACGAGGCGACGGACTGACCTGTCTCCTCCGCCCCTGCACGACGCCACGGCATGCCGGTGTCCCGGCCCTGCGAAGGGCCGGGACACCGGCATGCCGTGGCGTTCAGTGGTGTCCGCGCGCGCTGCTCGACGCGCCGCCGAACAACCGCGCGAGCGCCCGGAAGGGCAACGTGACCACGGTGGCGATGGCTCCTCCGATGGAGCGAAGCACGTCCGCGATGGCCTTCAGCATGGGTCTGCCCTCCGTTCTCGCTCCCAGGGATTTCCAGGGGCGTTGGGTTCGCGAGCCACCGCGTACCCACGGCGCGGCACCCCAATCCCCGGATCGTGGCCAGCCCGCCCCGCCGGCCCATCGGGCCATCAGTCCATCGGCCCATCGGCCCGCAACGCCCTGGAGCCCCGGAGCGCGTCGCGCTCCGGGGCTCCAGGGTCGGTCCAACCCGGATCAGGCGGTGGTGATGTTCTCCGCCTGCGGGCCCTTCTGGCCCTGGGTGATGTCGAAGGTCACCGCCTGGCCTTCCTGGAGCTCACGGAAGCCGGTGGAGTTGATGTTGGAGTAGTGCGCGAAGACGTCGGGGCCGCCGCCGTCCTGCGCGATGAAGCCGAAGCCCTTTTCCGAGTTGAACCACTTGACGGTTCCGCTGGCCATGCCTGTACCTCTCAGCAGTAAACGGATCCGCACCGCGCGGACCCGGAGGTGATCGCCCTGGTTCTCAGGCACTGCACAGCAAAACGCCCGCGCCAGGCGCGGGCAGGTACTGCGAACCACGACATCTGTCGGCGACGCTACACGGCGGGATCACTCCTCACCAGAGAGCAACGCCATTTTGGCGTGGATCATCCTCAAGGTCACCGGCTGGTACGACCGTGGCCACCGCCCGTTCAGGCGACATCGGACTACTGGATGAACCGGGGAAGCCAGCGTGCCTGGTAGTCCGGGTGGCCCGCGTACTCGGCGGCGAGCTGCCGTACGGCGAAGCCCAGGCCAACCGCACGGCCGGAGCGGAAGTCCTCGGCCGGGCGGTCGGTGTCCAGGTCGGCCACCTCGATGTACTCGCCCAGCATGACGCGGTTCGTCTCGATGCGCTCCAGGGTCCGCGCGGGGTTCTGGAGGGCGATGTGCTGGTCGAAGCCCCGGCCGCGCACCGTGAACGCCACTCCGCCGGTGCGGTCGTGGACCTCGCCCGGCACGTCGGCCGGGCACCGCCATCGGTCCCCGCCGGCGGCCAGTGCGACGTGTTCCTCGTCGGCGAGCCGCGCCCGGACGAAGGCCACCATGTCTGCGTTGGCGCCCATGTGGATGCCGCTCCCTTGCGCTGATGGATCTCTGCACTCGATACGGGGAGCATTCTGGTGGACCGGACGGGGCGCGATCCACCTCCACATCCGGTTCACCCCACCGTGTCCCCCGCGTTCGATCCGTTCCCGGCGGCCTGGTCGGCGAGGAGCTTGTACAGGGGTTCGGTCTTCCGGCGGCGGTACTCCTGCACCGCCCAGCCGTTGCCGTCCGGGTCGGTGAAGTGCATGAAGGTCGCCCCGTCGTCGGGGGCGTACCGCTGCGGCTCGGAGACCTCGACGCCCCGGCCGACGAGTTCTGCGTGGGCCGCGGCGATGTCGGTGACGCAGAGCTGGAGGCCGTGGTACGTGCCGGGCTGCGGGGTTCCCGTGGGGTTGGGCAGTCCGTCGGTGAGGGCGATCGAACAGCCGGAGCCGGGCGGCGTCAGCTGGACCACGCGGGCGCCCGGCATCACCTCGTCGTCGATGTCGACGTGGAAGCCGAGCTTGTCCCGGTAGAAGTCCCGGGCCCGGTCGATGTCGGTGACGGGAAGCACGATCACTTCGAGGGTCCAGTCCATGGGTCACAGCCCTTTCGCGGGTCGGTCGGTGTCCGGATCGGTCCCTGGATCGTCCGGACCGGTCCGTGGATCGTCCGGGCCGGGTGGTGGTGCGTCCGGGTCGGTTCGGACGGCGCCCGCGCCGGACGTCGGTTCCTCCGCTTCGCCCTGGCCCGCCCCCTCCGCGGCGAGCGGCGTCGCGCCGCCCTGGAGGCGGGCCAGGTCGGCGGGCCGGACCTGGATGACGAACAGGGCGACCAGGGCGGCGAGCACGGCGAAGCAGGCCGCGACGACGAAGGCGCTGGAGACGCCCGAGGTGAGCACTTCGGCGCCCCAGGGCGGGGGCAGCACCTCGGTCCTCCGGAACTCCAGTTTCTGGGCGGGCGTGGCCTGCTCGAGAAACTTCGGCACCTGGTCGGCCGCCTCGTTGCGGCTGGCCTTGCCGAACGTCGTGACCAGGATCGACAGCCCCAGCGAGCCGCCGACCTGCTGGGTGGCGTTGAGGATGCCGGAGGCGGCGCCCGCCTCCTTCGGGGCGACGCCGGAGACGGCCATCAGGGTCAGGGAGACGAACTGCATGCCCATGCCGAAGCCGAAGACGAGCATCGGGCCGAGGATCGAGCCGAGGTAGGAGCTGTGGACGTCGGTCAGCGTCAGCCAGCCGAGGCCGACGGCCGCCAGGAGCGCGCCCACCACCATGAAGGGTTTGGGGCCCCAGCGGGGCAGCAGTTGGGAGGTCAGGCCGGCGCTCACCGCGATGACGGCGCTGACCGGCAGGAAGGCGAGCCCGGCCCGCAGCGGGCTGAATTCGAGCACGTTCTGCACGAAGAGGGTCAGGAAGAAGAACATCCCGAACAACGCTGCGGCGAGGCTGAGCATCATCGCGTACGACCCGGCGCGATTGCGGTCGCGGAACATCCACAGAGGGGTGATGGGCTGTTTCGAGCCGCGCTCGATCATGATGAAGACCGCGAGGAGCACCACGGCGGCCGCGAACGAGCCGAGGGTGAGCTCGTCGGTCCAGCCGTCCTCGGAGGCGCGGATGAAGCCGTAGACGAGCAGCACCATGCCGGCTGTCGAGGTGAGCGCGCCGATGACGTCGAAGTGGCCCGGACGGCGTTCGGACTCCGGGATGAAACGCGGGGTCGCGAAGGCGATCAGCAGGCCGATCGGGACGTTGACGAACAGGACCCACCGCCAGTCCAGCCACTCCACCAGCATTCCGCCGGCGAGCAGCCCGATCGCGCTGCCGCCCGCCGAGACACCGGCGAACACCCCGAACGCGCGGTTGCGTTCGGGGCCCTCGCGGAAGGTGGTGGTGATCAGCGACAGGGCGGTCGGCGAGGCGATCGCGCCGCCGACGCCCTGGAGGGAGCGGGCTGCCAGCAACTGCCAGCCCTCCTGGGAGAGTCCGCCGAGCAGCGAGGCGAAGACGAAGAGGAGCACGCCGAAGATGAAGACCCTGCGGCGGCCGAGGATGTCGCCGAGGCGCCCGCCGAGCAGCAGCAGCCCGCCGAAGGTCAGCGTGTACGCGTTGACGACCCACGACAGGTTCTCGGTGGAGAACCCCAGGTCCTTCTGCATGTGCGGCAGGGCGATGTTGACGATGGTGACGTCGAGCACCACCATCAGCTGGCACGAGGCGATGACCAGCAGCGCCAGTCCACTCCGGTGCCGGTCGGGTGCCGTGGCCGTGGGTGTCGCGCGGGAGCCCGTCATGATGGAGTTCGTCTCTCGTGCCGAGGACAGTGCCCGGCGTGAGCGCGGGCGTTCACCCGATCGACGTTAAGCCGGAACCGGGGACCCTGCCATTCGAGCGGGCGGCCCGCGGCACACGCCGCCGCGACCTCACTGGAGCGCGCGGACCGCGGTGCCGAAGACGGCGGGGGCCCGGTGGGCCGCGCCGACGATCAGCCGGCCCGAGGACGGGTGTCCCGCGGCGGCCAGCAGGGCCGCGGTGAGCAGCCGGTAGCGGCGGGTGACCCGCGCCCAGCGGCGGGGGTAGTCCTCGGGCCGCCCGGCGCTCAGGCAGTCGACCGCGGCCGTCGCGGTGGCGACCGCGAGGGCGATGCCCTCTCCGGTGAGGGCGTCCACGTACCCCGCGGCGTCACCGACGAGCAGGACGCGCCCGGCCCGTCGGCCCAGCGCCCGCTGACGCAGCGGACCGGCCCCGCGTACGGGAGTGGCGCCCCGGCCGGCCGCGAGGCGGTCCGCGAGGGCGGGGAAGGCGGCGAGGTGCTGGTCGTAGGGGCGGCGGTCGCGGCTCAGGACGGCCACGCCCACCAGGCGTTCGCCGACCGGGGTCACGTACGCCTCGCCGTGCCGGGACCAGTGCACCTCGACGTGGTCCGTCCAGGGGGCGAGCGGGTAGTGGCGGCGCAGCCCGTAGCGGCCGGGGCCGGGGACCGGGTGGTCGAGGCCCAGGGCGCGGCGCAGCGGCGAGTGGAGCCCGTCGGCGGCGATGAGCCACCGTGCGGTGAGACCGGCGGCGGTGACGGTGTGCTCGTCCTGCCGGATCTCGCCCACTTTGGCGGCGACGGTGCGTACGCCGAGGGCGGCGGCGCGTCCGTGGAGAGCGGTGTGGAGTTCGGTGCGGCGGACGCCCGCCCCCGGGCCGCCCCGGAAGGCCGCCTCCACGCTGCGCCGGCCGTCGGTGTAGCGGATGCCGCGCAGTTCGTGGCCCCTCACCCGCACGCCGAGGTCGCGCAGGGCCGCGACGCCGCCGGGCATGATGCCCTCGCCGCACGCCTTGTCGACGGGGGCGGTGCGCGGCTCGATCACCACCGTTTCCAGGCCCGCGGAGGCGGCCCGGATCGCGGCGGCGAGGCCTGCTGGTCCGCCGCCCGCGACGAGGACGTCGATCACGTGCGTGCGTCCACGGCCGGGAGGCGGGCCAGCGCCCCGTCCTCGCAGCGGATCCGGACGGCCATGAGCGCGGCGTTGAGAGCGGTGAACACGAGGGCGGTCACCCACGCCCCGTGGACCAGGGGCAGCGCGAGCCCTTCGGCGGCGACGGCGACGTAGTTGGGGTGGCTCAGCCACCGGTAGGGGCCGCCGGTGACCCGGGGCAGGCCGGGGACGACGATGACGCGGGTGTTCCAGCGGGGACCGAGCGTGCGGATGCACCACCAGCGCAGCGCCTGCGCGGCCACGACGACGGCGGCCATGGCCCAGCCGAGGACCGGCGGGAAGGGACGATCGGCGAGGTGGACCTCCGCCAGACAGCCGGCCAGGAGCGCGGTGTGCAGCGCGACCATCGCCGGATAGTGTTCCCGGCCCGATTCGACGCCGCCCCGGGCGAGGCTCCAGCGGGTGTTGCGGCGGGCCGCCGCGAGTTCGGCGAGGCGCTCGGCGGCGACGGCGAGCACGAGAGCGGTGTACCAGGTCATGGGCCGTTCCTTCCTACCAGCGCAGCAGCACCAGTTCGCAGCAGAACCCCGGGCCCATGGCGAGCAGCAGTCCGGGGGTGCCCGGCTCCGGCCGGCACTGTTCGATGGTGTCCCGCAGGACGTGCAGGACCGAGGACGAGGACAGGTTGCCGATGTCGGCCAGGGAGCGCCAGGTGACGTCGAGCGCCCCGTCGCGCAGGTCGAGGACCTCGGTCACCGCCTCCAGGACCTTCGGGCCGCCCGGGTGGCAGACCCAGTGGGCGATGTCCTTCGGTTTGAGGCCGTGTTCGCCGAGGAACTCCCGTACGTCGTCGGCGAGATAGCGGCGTACGACGTCGGGCACGCCGGGATCGAGGACGACGCGGAATCCGGTGGAGCCGATGTCCCAGCCCATGACGTGCTCGGTGTCCGGGTACATCCGGCTGCGGGTGGCCACGATCTCGGGTCCGGCGACGGCCCGGCGGCCGCCGAGGGCGACGACGGCGGCCGCCCCGTCCCCGAACAGCGCGGTCGCGACGAGATTGGCGGGCGAGGTGTCGTGGCGCTGGAAGGTGAGGGAGCAGAGCTCGACGGACAGGAGCACGGCCACGTCGTCGGGGCGGCCGAGGAGGTAGTCGTGCAGCCGGGCCGTTCCGGCGGCTCCGGCGACGCAGCCGAGACCGAAGACGGGCAGCCGTTTGACGTCGGACCGCATTCCGAGGCGGGTGACGAGCCGGGCGTCGATCGAGGGGGCGGCGATGCCGGTGACGGAGGTGAACATCAGCAGGTCGACGTCGGTGGGGCGCAGCCCCGCCGTCCGGAGCGCGCCGCGTACGGCCTGGGCGCCCAGATCGACGGCGGACCGGATGAACACGTCGTTGGAGGGTCCGAAGCCGTCGAGGTCGCCGTAGCCGTCCAGCGGCAGCACGGTGTGCCGGCTGCGGACCCGGGCGTTCTCGTGGAGCCGGTCGAGGACGCGGCGGTCGGCGCCGGGCGGCAGGCAGGTCCGGGCCACCATGTCGGTGACCTCGCCCTGGGTGTGACGGTGCGACGGCAGAGCCCCGTGCACCGCGGCGATGCGGGTCATCCTGCCTCCTGTTTCGGTGGCGTCATGCCCCCATCCTGCCCGCAATATGGTGCGAAACGGCGCAAAAGACCCGCCCGGTCGTGGCATTGACGGGGCGGCAGCCCCCTACGATCGCCCGATGGACGCCACGGAGAGGGTGAGCCCCGCGGGTTCCGTTCCGGTCGACGCCCCTCCGACCGGTGCCGGGCGGCGGGGCGGCCGGGTCGCGGGGCTCGCGCTCGCGTGCCACCCCGGTCCCGCACTCGCGGTGACGGCGCTCACCTGCGCCCTCGCCCTCGGCTCCGGCCTCGGCGTTCCGCGTTCCGCGCTGGTCACGGCGGCCGTACTGACCGGGCAGCTCTCGGTCGGCTGGTGCAACGACGCGTACGACGCGCGGCGCGACGCCCGGGCCGGGCGCCGGGGGAAGCCCGCGTCCGACGGCACGGTCGGGGCGGGCACGGTGTGGGTGGCGGCGACGGCCGCGCTCACCGTGTGCGTACTGCTCTCGCTGGCCTGCGGGGTTCTCGCCGGTACGGTGCACCTCGCCGCGGTCGCGGCCGCCTGGCTCTACAACCTGCGCCTCAAGGCGACCGCCCTGTCGTGGCTGCCGTACGTGGCCGGGTTCGGCGCCCTGCCCGCCGCCGTCAACCTCTCGCTGCCGGGCGGGCCGGCTCCCCGGTGGTGGACGGTGGCGGCCGGGGCCCTGCTCGGGTTCGCGGCACATCTGGCCGACACGCTCCCGGACATCGCGGCGGACCGGGCGGCCGGGATCCTGGGCCTTCCGCACCGGCTGGGCGACACGGGGACCCGGCTGCTGCTGCCGCTGCCGCTCCTCGGGGCGACGGCGGTGCTGGCACTCGGGCCGCCCGGGCCGGTGGGCGCCAGGGGCGCGGCGGCACTCGCCCTGGCTGGGGCGGCGGCGCTCGTGGGCCCGGCACTCGGCCGGCGCTGGCGCAAGGCGGCGCTCGCCGGAGCGGTGGCCGTGGCGGCGGTGGATCTGACATTGCTGCTGGTCGAAGGCGTGGCGGCGGGCTGAACAGCCCTGCGCCGGAGTACGTCTGACGCCGCGTCGCATCACGCACGCGAATGACATGACCATGCGAAGACCGTTGACAAATCCGAAGCAGCGCAGAAATCTGTGAACCTCTGACCGCAAAAAATTGACTTGCAGGCTCAAATCTTGTGGAAGCAGAGGACATCATGAGATGGAAGCGACTCACCGGACGGACGGTCGCCGGGCTGCTGACAGCCGGACTGATCTCCGCCGGGCTCCTGCCCGTCACCGCGAGCGCGGCCGAGGCGACCGACCTCGCGCGGGGCAAGACCGTCACCGCCAGCGGATCCCACGGTGGATACCCGGCTTCTAACGCGAACGACGGCAAGGTCGACAGCTACTGGGAGTCCAACGGGCACCCCGCCGACCTGACGGTGAAGCTCGGGGCGGACGCGGACCTGGAGTCCGTGGTCGTCAAGCTCAACCCGGACCCGATCTGGGCCACCCGGACGCAGGACATCCAGGTGCTCGGACGGACGCAGGACGGCACCGCCTTCACCTCGCTGCGCGCCCGCGCCGGCTATGTGTTCACCCCCGGCTCCCACCAGAACACCGTGACCATCCCGGTGGACGCCCGGGTCGCCGACCTCCAGCTGAAGTTCTTCTCCAACACCGAGGCGCCCGGCGCCCAGGTCGCCGAGATCCAGGTGTTCGGGACGCCGGCGCCCAACCCGGACCTGACCGTGAGCGCACTGTCCTGGAGCCCGTCGTCCCCGTCCGAGACGGACGACATCACCGTCGAAGGGACCGTCCGCAACGCCGGGTCGGCCGCCTCCCCCGCGACCACCGTCAACGTGAGCCTGGGCGGCGTGGTCGTGGGCAGCGCCCCGGTCGGCCCCCTCGCGGCCGGGGCCTCGGCCCCGGTCTCGGTCGAGGTCGGCAAGCGGCCGCAGGGGTCGTACACCGTCTCGGCGCTGGTGGACCCGACCGACACGGTCGTCGAGTCGGACGACACCAACAACAGCCGCACCACCACCTCCCCGCTGGTGGTCGGCCAGAGCCCCGGCCCGGACCTGGAGGTCCGCTCCATCACCTCCAGCCCGGCCAACCCGGCCGTCGGCGCGACGGTCACCTTCACCGTGGCCGTGCACAACCGCGGCACCAGCGCGGTGAGCGCGGGCACGGTCACCCGGCTGACCGTCGGTTCCACCACGCTGGGCGGCACCACCCCGGCCATCGCCGCGGGTGCGACCGCCGACGTCACCCTCGGCGGCAGCTGGACGGCGGCGAGCGGCGGCGCGACCCTGACCGCCACCGCCGACGCCACGAACCTGGTCACGGAGACCAGCGAGACCAACAACACCTTCGCCCGGTCCATCGTGGTCGGTCGCGGCGCGGCCGTCCCGTACACCGAGCTGGAGGCGGAGAAGGCCGACTACGAAGGCACGCTGCTCCAGTCCGACGCCGAACGCACCTTCGGACACACCAACTTCGCCACCGAGTCCTCCGGCCGCGAGTCGGTGCGGCTCAACTCCACCGGTGAGTACGTGGAGTTCACCTCGACCGCCCCGGCGAACTCGATCGTCGTCCGCAACTCCGTCCCGGACGCCCCGGGTGGCGGCGGCCGCGAGGCGACCATCAGCCTGTACGCCGACGGCGAGTTCGTCCGCAAGCTCGGCCTCTCCTCGAAGCACAGCTGGCTGTACGGGAACACCGACAGCCCCGAGGGGCTCACCAACACACCGGGCGGCGACGCGCGGCGGCTGTTCGACGAGTCCCACGCCCTGCTCACCGAGACCTACCCGGCGGGAACGAAGTTCCGCCTCCAGCGGGACGCGAGCGACAACGCCGCCTTCCACATCATCGACCTGATCGACCTGGAGCAGGTGGCCGCGCCCGCCTCGCAGCCGTCCGGCTGTGTCTCCATCACGACGTACGGTGCGGTGGCGAACGACGGGATCGACGACACGGCCGCCATCCAGCGCGCGGTGACGGCGGACCAGAACGGCGAGATCGACTGTGTGTGGATCCCGGCGGGCCAGTGGCGCCAGGAGCAGAAGATCCTGACCGACGACCCGCTCGACCGGGGCCAGTGGAACCAGGTCGGGATCCGGGACGTGACGATCCGGGGCGCGGGCATGTGGCACTCCCAGCTCTACACGCTGACCCCGCCGCACGAGGCGGGCGGCATCAACCACCCGCACGAGGGCAACTTCGGTTTCGACATCGACGAGAACACGCACATCTCCGACATCGCCATCTTCGGCTCGGGCACGATCCGCGGCGGTGACGGCAACCACGAGGGCGGCGTCGCGCTCAACGGCCGGTTCGGCAAGGACACGAAGATCAGCAACGTCTGGATCGAGCACGCCAACGTGGGCGTCTGGGCCGGGCGCGACTTCGACAACATCCAGGAGCTGTGGAACCCGGGCGACGGCGTCGAGTTCACCGGGATGCGGATCCGCAACACGTACGCGGACGGCATCAACTTCGCCAACGGCACCCGCAATTCCACAGTCTACAACTCGTCGTTCCGCAACACCGGCGATGACGCGCTCGCCGTCTGGTCCAGCAAGTACGTCAAGGACCGGTCCGTCGACATCGGCCACGACAACAGCTTCCGCAACAACACCATCCAGCTCCCGTGGCGCGCCAACGGCATCGCGATCTACGGCGGTTACGACAACAGAATCGAGAACAACCTGATCTCCGACACCATGAACTACCCGGCCATCATGCTGGCGACCGACCACGACCCGCTGCCCTTCTCCGGGCAGACGCTGATCGCCAACAACGGCCTCTACCGCACCGGCGGAGCCTTCTGGAACGAGGACCAGGAGTTCGGTGCCATCACGCTCTTCCCGCAGAACCTGCCGATCCCCGGAGTCACGATCCGCGACACGGACATCGTCGACTCCACCTATGACGGCATCCAGTTCAAGACGGGCGGCGGGCTGATGCCGGACGTCAAGATCCAGAACGTGCGGATCGACCAGTCCGACAACGGCTCCGGCATCCTCGCGATGGGCGGCGCGCGCGGCAACGCGACGCTCACCGACGTGACGATCACCGACTCGCGCGACGGCCATGTGCTGATCGAGCCGGGTTCGCAGTTCACGATCTCCGGCACCCCGAACGGCGTCCGCGCCAAGCGCTGAACCCCCTGAACGGTTCCCGGGCCGGCGGATCCCCCGCCGGCCCGGGAACACCCCTTTTCCCCCCGGGGATTCGGTGGTGCACGGCTCTGGGAAGTGCAAGACCCCGGAGCTACCCTCCGCGCATGATTCCCACGGTTGTCTGGGGTACCGGCAACGTCGGCCGCGCGGCGGTCCGCGCCGTCGAGGCCCATCCGGCGCTGACACTCGCCGCCGTCCTCGTGCACGATCCCGCCAAGGTCGGCCGCGACGCGGGCGAACTCGGCGGTCTCGGGCGCACGCTCGGGGTCGCGGCCACCGACGACATCGCCGCCGTCCTGGCCGCCCGGCCCCGGGCGGTGGTCTACGCGGCCTCCGGCGACATCCGTCCCGATGACGCCCTGGCCGACATCGGCCGGGCGATCCGGGCCGGCGCGGTGGTCGTCACGCCCTCCCTCTATCCGCTCTACGACCAGCGCAACGCCCCGCCCGAGCTGCGGGACCCGATCGTGGCGGCCGTCGCCGAGGGCGGTGGCTCCCTCTTCGTCTCCGGTGTCGACCCCGGCTGGGGCAACGACGTCCTGCCGCTGCTGATCAGCGGCCTCGGGACCGAGGTGGACGTCATCCGCTGCCAGGAGATCTTCGACTACTCCACGTACGATCAGGAGGATTCGGTCCGCCATCTGATCGGGATGGGGCATCCGATGGACTACCAGCCGCTGATGCTGGCGGAGGGCGTTCCGACGATGGTGTGGGGTGGCCAGATCCGTCTGATGGCGCGGGCGCTGGGCGTCGAACTGGACGAGATCCGCGAGACGCTGGACCGCCGGGCGCTGGAGACGGCGGTGACCACGCGCACGATGGGCGAGTTCGCGGCGGGCACCCAGGGCGCCGTGCGCTTCGAGGTGCAGGGCATCGTGGGCGGCGAGCCCCGCATCGTCATCGAGCACGTCACCCGGATCCACGCGTCGTGCGCCCCGGCCTGGCCGTCGCCGCCCGACGGGGTCGGCGCGCATCGGGTGGTGATCGAGGGGCGTCCCCGTATCGAGGTGACGGTCGAGGCCTTGGACGAGGACGAGAACCGGTCGGCGGGCGGGAACGCCACCGCTGTCGGGCGGCTCGTCTCGGCGATCGACTGGCTGGTGGACGCGGAACCGGGCCTGTACGACGCACTGGACGTTCCGCTGCGGCCTGCGGTCGGCAGGCTGGGAAGGAGACCGGCATGATCATCGATGTTCCGGAGGGCCAGGAGCCCATCGGTTACGTGTGGGGGGAGATGGTCCCCGGCATCGGCGTCGCGGCCGCCACGTTCTCGATGTCCGTCTACGAGCACACGACGCTGGGGCTCCGCGAGTTCGAGGCAGCCCGGCTGCGGGTGGCTCAGATCAACGGGTGCCTGTTCTGCCTGGACTGGCGGACCGAGCGGGACGGGGTGAAGGTCGAGGAGGGGTTCGCCGAGGCAGTGACCCGGTGGCGTACGACCGACGCCTTCGACGAGCGGACCCGGCTCGCGGCGGAGTACGCCGAGCGGTACACGCTCGACCATCACGGTCTGGACGACGCGTTCTGGCAGCGGATGACCGCGCACTACAGCCAGGCGGAGATCGTGGAGCTGACGATGAGCATCGGCTCGTGGCTCGCGTTCGGGCGGCTCAACCATGTGCTGGGGATCGACGCGGTGTGCGTTCTGCCCGGTCACTGACGGAGTCCGGGGCCGCCGGGTTGGCACTCCCGGCCCCGGGCTCTTCGCGGGCTCCCCGGTGTGCGCGGGTCGCCTACAGATCCGTCGCGATGATCCGTTCGATGTTGCGCTCGGCGAGCGCGGTGATGGTGACGAACGGGTTGACGCTGGTGTTGCCGGGGATCAGCGCCCCGTCGATGACGTACAGGCCCCAGTAGCCGTGCAGCCGGCCGTAGTTGTCGGTGGCCTTGTCCAGGACCGCGCCGCCGAGCGGGTGGTAGGTGAGGTGGTCGCCCCAGATCTTGTAGGTGCCGAAGAGGTCCGTGCGGTAGATCGTCCCCTCCTTCTGGTTGATCTTGTCGAAGATGGTCTTCGCGGCGTCGATGGACGGCTGCTTCCACGCCGTCCGCCAGTCCAGTTCCGCCTTTCCCGCCGCCGCGTTCCAGGTGAACCGGGCGCGGTGGGGGTTCTTCGTGATGGAGAGGTAGAACGACGCCCAGGTCTCGATGCCGGTGGGCAGCGGGGCGATCTCGGCGAACGCTCCCCCGGCGTCCCAGTTGTCGATGCCGCCGGTGGGGATGGACGACTGGACCTTCCCGGTCGGGTCCCAGAGGTGGTTGGCCCGGCCGCACATGACGTTGCCGTTGTCGCCCCAGCCCCGGCCGATCTCGTCGTTGAGGAGGGGCAGCGCGCCGGTGGCCTTGAGACCGACGAGCAGTTTGCTGGTGCCGACGCTGCCGGCGGCGAAGAACACCTTGTCGGCGGTGACGGTCTTGGTGACGGTGGTCCGGCCGCCGGTGTCGAGCTGGTCGATGAGCACGGTGTAGCCGCCGCCCGGGGCGGGGGTGACCTTGGTGACCTTGTGCAGCGGGGAGATGGTGACCCGTCCGGTGGCTCTGATCCGCTCGATGTAGGTCTTCTGGAGCGACTTCTTGCCATGGTTGTTGCCGTAGAGGATCTCCCCGTCCAGGGCTGACTTCGGGACGGTCCCGGCCGCTTCCTGCTTCATGTAGTCCCAGTCGTAGACGGCGGGCACGAAGAGGAACGGGAAGCCGGAGCGCTGTGCGTGTTTTCGGCCGACCCTGGCGTACTGATAGCAGTCGGCGCTGTCGAACCAGGCGGGGTCGATGGTGGTGACGCCCAGACCGCTGTTGGCGCGCGGGTAGTAGGTGCCGTACATCTCCGCGGCGTTCACCGTCGGAAGGATCGCGCCGAAGTGCTCGCGGCGCGGGGTGACGGCCATACCGCCGTTGACCAGGGATCCACCGCCGACGCCCCGGCCCTGGTAGACCGTGATGCCGCCGAACTCCTCGGCGTCGAGGATGCCGGTGCGGCGGTTGACGTCCTTGTCGAGGGGGAAGCCGAGGAAGTTGCTCAGCGGCTGCTTGGTCCGGGTGCGCAGCCAGAAGGAGCGGTCGTCCGGCCTCGTGGTGTTGGCGAAGATCTTGCCGTCCGCGCCGGGGGTGTCCCAGGCCATGCCCATCTCGACCATGTGGACGTCCGTGCCGGCCTCGGCGAGGCGGAGGGCGGCCACGGAGCCGCCGTATCCGGTGCCGATGACCAGGACCGGTACATGGGCCCCGGATCCGATCGGCGCCGCCGCCGTGCGGGCATCCGCCCGTGCGCGTGGAGCGTGCCCGGCGATCGCCGCAGCCCCCAGAAGAGAACCTGTTCCAGTGATGAATCTTCGTCGCGAAACACCGTTGGTCTCGCTGTCCTGCATGGCAGTGTCGTTCATGTGACACACCTCACTCTCAACAGAGTGCAACAGGTTCTACTGCTGTCGGCGTGGTAAGTCACGAGAAACTTGGGGGTAACTTCCCGGCGACACCCCGGTCCGACGAAGGGGCCCCGGACCGTGCGGTCCGGGGCCCCTTGTTCCGTTCGGGCGCGCGGGGATCAGTAGGCGCCGAAGACGTTGTCGATCGAGCCGTAGCGGTCCGCGGCGTAGTTGCACGCGGCCGTGATGTTGGCGACCGGGTCGTAGCTGTCGGTCGAGGTGCCGGGCACGTGGTAGGCCTGGAACGTCGGGTCGATGACCTGGAGCAGCCCCTTGGACGGGGTGCCCTTGACCGCGTTGGAGTCCCAGTTGTTGATGGCGTTCGGGTTGCCGGAGGACTCGCGCATGATGTTGCGGTGGATGCCCTCGTAGGTGCCGGGGATGCCCCGCTCGGCCATGATCGCCAGCGATTCCCGGATCCAGCCGTCGAGGTCGTTCGTGTAGGCGACGGCCTCCTTCTCGGCGGCCGGAGCGGCCTGGGCCACGGGGGCGGCGTTGACGCGCTCCGAACGGTCGGCGCGGTCCGCCGAGGCACCGCGCGCGGCGGACGGGGAAGCCTTGGCCGCCTTGCCCTTGGACGGGGCGGCGGAAGCGGCCCCGATGACCAGCTTGATACCGGGGTGAATGAGGTCGGGATTCGATCCGACGATCTTCCGGTTGCCTTCGTACAGCTTCTTCCAGCCGCCGCTGACGGAATGCTCGCGGGCGATCTTGGAAAGGGTTTCGCCGGCCACCACGGAATGCTTGGTGGGGGCGGCCTGTACGGCGGAATTCGCCGGTGCGGCTGCCGCTGCGGGCGCCACGGCCTGCGGGGCGGCGGCGGGCACGGGAGCGGCGAAGGCACTGGTGGCGCCGATCACCGGAAGGGCGAGGACGGCTCCACCGGTGGTCACGGCGGCGAGGCCGCGGCCGAGCGAGGTGGACTTGGGACGGCGGTGCTGACCCTTTGCGGGCATGGGGGATTTCCTCTCCGGCGCCTGCGAGGTGAGCTGTCGGGTTCAGACGGGAGATGTCTGGGCGCACGGTCGTGCGCCTTCACCCCAAGCCGTTCCGGTTACGGATCGGCGACTTACCTGGGTCCCCCGCTCCTGCCGTACGTGAGTGGGTTTCGGATTCCCGGACGGCGGCAGGATTCGGCGTTCCATCCGGATTGACGGTGACCGTAGGCGAGAAACGCCGGACGGAACAAGCCCCGCATTCCCGATTCCCTTTTCCGCACATGATCGAATTGCGGAATTCCCGGATCGGGCGGCGCCGTCACGGCGTCAACTTTCTTCGCGCAGAAGGGAACCGATACGTCCACTTCGGCGTCCCGACTCTCGGACGTGACGCTCACCACTCCCTCGCCGCGATGGCGAAAAAGGGACTGACTAAACACTCCCAGCAACCCCGATAAGCCCTTTACGTATCAGTAAACCCATAGAGGTCAAATCGACCATATCGGAATAATAAAACGGACCAATCGGACACTCTAGGCAGGGGTGGCCGAAGGGCCCGCGCGGCGATCGCTTACGGTGTGGGGTGGAGACTAGTAAGCCAAGCCTTACCTCCGACGTACGCTGTACCTGCCCGCGTTCGCCCGCCCCGAAGGATCACCACGCCATGACACGCCCCGTCCGCGTCGCCATTGTCGGAGCCGGCCCCGCCGGTATCTACGCTGCGGACGCGCTGCTCAAATCCGAGGTCTGCCAGGACCCGGGGGTCTCCATCGACCTCTTCGAGCGCATGCCCGCGCCCTTCGGCCTCATCCGCTACGGCGTGGCCCCCGACCACCCGCGGATCAAGGGCATCGTGAAGGCCCTGCACCAGGTGCTGGACAAGCCCCAGATCCGGCTCTTCGGGAACGTCAGCTACCCGCACGACATCGGCCTGGACGACCTGCGCTCGTTCTACGACGCGGTGATCTTCTCCACCGGCGCCGAGGCCGACCGCGCGCTCGACATCCCCGGCATCGAGCTGGACGGCTCCTACGGCGCGGCCGAGTTCGTCTCCTGGTACGACGGTCACCCCGAGGTCCCGCGCACCTGGCCGCTCACCGCGGAGAAGGTCGCCGTGCTCGGCGTCGGGAACGTGGCACTGGACGTGGCCCGGGTCCTGGCCAAGACGGCCGACGAGCTCCTGCCCACCGAGATCCCGGACAACGTCTACCAGGGCCTCAAGCAGAACAAGGCGCTGGAGGTGCATGTGTTCGGGCGGCGTGGCCCGGCGCAGGCCAAGTTCAGCCCGATGGAGCTGCGGGAGCTGGACCACTCCCCCAACATCGAGGTCATCGTCAACCCCGAGGACATCGAGTACGACGAGGGCTCCATCGCGACCCGCCGCGAGAACAAGCAGGCCAACATGGTCGCGCAGACCCTGGAGAACTGGGCGATCCGCGACATCGGCGACCGCCCGCACAAGCTGTTCCTGCACTTCTTCGAGTCCCCGGTCGAGATCCTCGGCGAGGACGGCAAGGTCACCGCGCTGCGCACCGAGCGCACCGAGCTGGACGGCACCGGCAACGTCCGGGGCACCGGCCGGTTCACCGACTGGGACATGCAGAGCGTCTACCGCGCGGTGGGCTACTACTCCGAGGAGCTGCCCAAGCTCCCGTTCGACGTGACCTCCGGCACCGTTCCGCACGAGGCGGGCCGGGTCATCACCGGTGACGAGCACATGGCCTCGGTCTACGTCACGGGCTGGATCAAGCGCGGTCCGATCGGTCTGATCGGACACACCAAGGGCGACGCCAACGAAACGGTCGCCTGCCTCCTGGAGGACCGTGCCGCCGGCCGTCTGCCCGAGCCGGCGACGCCCGCTTTGGAGGCCGTCGAGGCCTTCCTCCAGGACCGGGGCGTCCGGTACACGACCTGGGAGGGCTGGCACAAGCTGGACGCCCACGAGCAGGCGCTGGGCGCGGCCCAGGGCCGTGAGCGGATCAAGGTCGTGGAGCGCGAGGGCATGCTGGACGCCTCCGGCGCCTGATCACCACGACGCCCAGGCCCTAGGAGGCCGGATCCGGGGAGTCCGTCGGACGCCCCGGGTCCGGCCTCCTGAACGTGCGCCACAGGTCGGGCCCGGACTCCCGCTCCGTCCGGGGCTGCCGCGCCCGCGGAGCCGCGGTCCAGCGGGCCGCGAGCAGGAGCGCGATGTCGTCGGGACGGTCGGTGGCCGCCCGGGCCTCTCCGATGACCTGGTCGGCCGTCTCGGCCAGGGGGACCGCGCCGATGCGTTCCACGGTGGCGCGCAGCCGCTCGATCCCCTCGTCGATGTCCGTCCCCGGGCGCTCGATCAGCCCGTCCGTGAACAGGGCCAGCATCGCCCCGGGTTCGAGCCGCATCTCCGTGACCGGGTAGGCCGCGTCCCCGTCGACCCCGAGCACGATGCCGCCGGGCAGGTCCAGCACCTTCGTCCGGCCGTCGGGCCCCCGCAGCACGGGCTGCGGATGCCCCGCCCGTACGGCACGGGCCACGCCGGTCGCCGGGTCGAGGGTGATGTAGCAGCAGCTCGCGAACTGCCCGGGGTCGAGGTCGATCAGCAGCCGGTTGGTGCCGCTCATCACCTCCCGCGGATCATGGTTGCTCAGCGCGAACGCCCGTACCGCACTGCGTAGTTGTCCCATCGTCGCGGCGGCGGAGACACCGTGGCCCTGGACGTCCCCGATGATCAGGGCGAGTTCGCGGCCGGTCTCGATGACGTCGTACCAGTCGCCGCCCACGTCCATGCCCTGGGTACCGGAGAGATAGCGCCCCAGCGTGTCCACCCCGGCCACCTCGGGCAGCCGGTGCGGCAGCAGGGCGTCCTGAAGTCCGCGGGCGAGGGCCGACTCGCTGTCGTAGCGCTGGGCGCGTTGCAGGGCCTGCGCGATCAGCCCGGCCAGGGCCGTGAGGACCGTACGCTCCTCCGGGCTGAAGCCGCGCGGCCGGTCGAAGCCGAGGATGCAGGAGCCGACGGGCCGCCCCGAGGCGATGAGCGGCAGGAACGCCCGCGCCCCGACGTCCGTGTCGATCGGGATGCCCGGATAGGCCTCGGCCAGGCGCTGCATGGACTCGAAGAAGATCGGGCGCCCCGTGGTGAGGGTCTCCACGCCGGGGATGCTGACGTCGAGCCCGACCCCGTCGAACCGGTCGAGGAAGCCCTTGGGGAACCCCGTCTCCCAGGCCAGGTGGAGATGACGTTCGTTCAGCAGATAGATCGCCAGCTGGCGGCCGCCGAACGCGGGCAGCAGTTCGTCCGTGACGACCGCGGAGACCTGACGGGCCGTGACCGCCTCGGTCAGCGCGATGGCGAGGGCCACCGGCCGGTAGAGCGCGGAGGAGCGGTCGGCGGTCGAACCGATGCCAGGACCCGGCGTCGTGACGGAGCCGGGGGCGTAGGCCGGCTGGTCGGTCGGCTGCAGGACCACACTCACCCCGTCGTGCCCCGGGTACAGGGACACCGACAGCCAGCGCGAGGGCGGACGCCGGGCGAGGAAGTGGACGGGCTCGTCGGCGATCAGGGCGGCCCGGTAGTGGTCCTCGTACGCCTCGTGCCCGAACCACGGCAGGGCCTGCCACACCGGATGGCCCACGAGTTCCGTACGGGAGTGGCCGAGCAGTTCCTCGGCGAGGCAGTTGGCGTACGTGATCCGGCCCAGCCGGTCCAGGGAGAGGATGCCCCGGGGCAGCCGGTCGGCGGCCTCCGGCACGACCGGTCCCGCACCGAGGTCGACCAGGAAGCCGGTCAGATGGCTGGCGGACACATCGCCGTCCGGGTGCGTCCAGCGGCCGGACAGCTCCAGCAGATGGGACCGGCCGTCGGGACCGCGCAGCCGCATCCGGCGGACGACCGGTTCGGCGGACTCCACCGTCTGCCGGGCCAGCGCCCACAGCCCGTACACGTCCTCGGGGACCAGCCGTTCGGCGAGCGCGTCGACAGTGCCGGGGAAGGCGGCGGGCTCGAAGCCGAGGATCGAGCACAGTTCGTCGTCGGCGGAGACCCTCCCGGAGTGCAGATCCCAGTCGAAGCGGCCCACCCGCACCGGGGGCGTGGTGGCGGCGGGCAGTTGCACGGGGACCGGCTCGCTCTCCCACAAGCACTCGCCACCCCCTCGCTCCAGATCGGTGAGCGCGGCGCCGAGCCGACGCCCGAGCCGGTGGAGCCGTTCGCCGTCGGCGGGGGCGACGGGCTGCCCCGGCGTGGAGGCCCGCAGGACCGCGATGACGCCCATGCTCCCCCGGGGCCCGGTGACCGGCACCCACAGCGAACCGAACGGGAACGGCAGCCCGGCCATCAGCTGCGGGAAGCGGCGCATCGCCTCCTCCGCGTCGGAGAGCAGCACCGGGCGGCCGGCGCGGTAGGCCTCGGAGACCGGGAAGGGGCGGTTCACGTGCACCCGCCACCAGGGCCGGAACAGCGGGCCGGGCAGTCCGGCGAGCACCGCGAGCCGCAGAAGTCCCGGCGTTTCGCTGCGCAGATAGATACCCCCCGCGTAACCGTCGCTCGACTCGACGGCGCTGACGAGGGCCTGGGCGAGGACGAGGGACAGCTCGTCGGGCACATGGCACACGTCGTCCGCCCCGGCGACGGTCCCGTGTCCGGCGGGCGGGGCAGACCGGGGCTTATCGTGCCGGGTCACACAGCCAGCATGCTCCCGATCGGGGGTACCCCGCACCTCCGGCGGCCGGCCGCTCCCCCGTGGCGGCCGGCCGCCGAGGCGGGATCAGTACAGCTTGGCGACGGCGCTGCGGGTGGTCTTCTTGAACCCCTTCAGCGGAGCCCCGTCCAGCTCGCCCAGCTGGCCCCACTCGACGACGGTGACCGCCCGGCCGTCGCGGCCCACCGAGAAGAGCCCGATGTCGGTGGAGCCGACCTCCGGGTAGGAGGTGTCGATGCTGTAGACGTGCGCGCCTTCCTCGACGTCGATCCTGCCCTGGTAGAGCGCCTCCCCCTCCAGGCCGGGCTCCTGCTCCTTCAGCCGGTCGAGGCAGGTCTCCACGGCGCTGCGCAGATCGGCGGCGAGCTTCTTGGCCCGGGCGGTGGTGGCGGCGA
This sequence comes from Streptomyces sindenensis, assembly GCF_014649035.1. GTDB lineage: Bacteria > Actinomycetota > Actinomycetes > Streptomycetales > Streptomycetaceae > Streptomyces > Streptomyces sindenensis. The sequence goes on along the minus strand of NZ_BMSG01000015.1, from coordinate 103,574 downwards.
CCGTGATGGTCTGGCGGGCGTTGGTGTCCAGTTCGGTGCGGAAGTCCCGGTGCCGGGTGCCGGCCGCCGGGGCGATCCCGCTGGTGCACACGGACCCGTCCACGGGCACGCCCCGGAGCACTGGACCGGCCGTCCAGGGCGTGTGCGAGGCGGGCAGCTGGCCCGCGCTCAGGAACTTCGGCTGGGCGGGAGCGGGCGCCGGGGCCGCGGCGACGGGCACCTGGGCCAGAGCGGTGACGGCCAGGCCCGTGGCCATGACGGTGAGGAGGGCGGTGCGGAGGTTGCGCATGGTGAGGTTTCCCCGTTTCGGATGGTGCGGTCAGGTGCTCCGTACGGTCCGGCCGTTCGTCCGTTCGTCCGTACGTACGACGTGGCGCCGAGGCGTACGGAGCCCGGTGGGGCCGTACGGCGGCGGTTCGGAACGGGCACCAGCCTGGGCCGCGGCCCCGGATCCGGACAAGCGCGCCACGGCTTCCGGCCGGGCTGGAACCGTCCCACCCCTGGTGACGTGGGTGTTCTCGAAGGGCTGGAACGCCCTGGAACGGCGGCAGGGGAGGTCGAGCGTGTCGGGTGACGCCGAGGGGGCCGCACGGGCGGTACTGGCGGAGCGACTGAGCGCGCTGCGGGAGGGGTCGGGCCGGACGTACGCGTCGCTGGCCCGCCGCATCGGGGTCAGCGGCTCGACGCTGCACCGGTACTGCACGGGGCGGACGGTGCCCGCGGAGTTCGCCCCGGTGGAGCGGTTGGCCCGGTTGTGCGGCGCACCGGCCGAGGACCGGGAGGAGCTGCACCGCCTGTGGCTCCTGGCGGACGGCGAACGCCTGGACCGGCAGGGGGTGGCGCCGCCGCCCGAGGGAACGGCGGGGCCGCCGGAGGAAGGATTCCGGCCCGGGCCGTTCGACGAGGAGCCACCGGACACGGTGCCGTCCCCCGGCAACGCGCCCGAAGCCGCAGCCGTCCCCGCCCTCACCCCCGACCCCGGCTCCGGCTCCGGCTCCGGCTCCGGGCAGTCCAGCGCGGTCGGGGGCCGTACTTCCCGAAAGCCGCCGCTCCGGTCGTCCCGGACTCGCCGGTACGGGCAGGGGCTCGGCGTCCTCGCCGCGGCGGTCCTCGTCCTCGCCCTGGTCGTAGCCTTCGGGCGGCCGTGGTCCGCGGGTTCCGACGGGCGTACGTCCGTGGCCCACGTCCCGGGCGGGCCCCCGGAGGACAGCCCAAAGTCCCCCTCCTCGGGCTCCCTCGCGCCCGGGAAGCCGCAGGCCACAGCGAGCGGATTCGCGCGGGAAGCACCGCCCGGCGCTCCCGCGTCGACCACGCCGCCCGGTGCCGGGCCGCGCGGCGAGCCGCTTCCCCGGCCGTCCGGGTCCTCGTCGTCGGCGGCCGCCGGGCGGGTGCCGTTCACCTGGACCGGTGACGCCCACGTCTGGAAGAACGGCTGTGACCACTCCTACCTCCTCGACCGGGCGCCCGGCGCCGTACCACCGCCCCCGGTGCAGGCCGACGCGGCGTCCTGGGCGGGGGCGCTCGGCGGGGTGCACGCGGGCGAGACCGGGGTCCGGATCACCCTGCAGGGCCGGGACGAGCGGGCCGTGGTGCTGGAATCCCTGCGGATCCGGGTGGTCGAGCGCCGCTCACCGGCCGGGGGCCGGGTCTACCGGATGAGTTCCGGCTGCGGCGGGTCCCTCACCCCGAGGATGTTCGACGTGGATCTCGACGCCTCCCGCCCGGTGGCCCGCTCGGTCGCGGGCAACGACTCGGGCGACCCCATCGAGGCGGTCGCCTTCCCGTACCGCGTCTCGGTCACCGACCCCGAAGTCTTCCTGATCACCGGCCGCACGGTCGGCTGCGACTGCTCCTGGGTCGCGGAGCTGGCCTGGAGCAGCGGCGGTCGGTCCGGCACGGTGCGCATCGACGACGGCGGGCGGCCGTTCCGTACGAGCGGGATACGCGGGCACTCCGTACTCGACTACGACACGACCACCGGCCGCTGGGTGCCCGTGTCGGACGCCGCCGAGGCCGCCGAGGCCCCTGAGGACGCGGAGGCCGCGTCCTGAGACGGTGACCGGGGCGCGGAGGCGGGCGGGGCCGGGTGCGCTCATGCTGGTGGGGCGGGCGAGGTGCCCGGCGGACCGGCGTCGGCCGCAGACCATCCTGGTGGAGGTGCCGATGGACCCCGTCACCGCCCTGCGGCGGATCGCCTTCCTGCTGGAACGCTCGCAGGCCGCCACCTACCGGGTGAAGGCCTTCCGTACGGCCGCCGCGGCGGTGGACGCGATGGCTCCCGGGGAGGCGGCCGAGCGGGTGGCGGCGAGATCCCTGGAACGGGTCGCCGGTATCGGGCCGCGTACGGGAGAGGTGATCCGTGAGGCCCTCGCCGGAAAGACGCCCGGGTATCTGGACCGGCTGGAGAAGGAGGCCGCGGCCGAGCCGCCCGTCGAGGGGGGCCGGGACCTCTTCGCGCGGCTGACGGGCGACTGCCATGTGCACTCGGACTGGTCGGACGGGGGCAGCCCGATCGAGGAGATGGGCCGGACCGCCGCGGAGCTGGGCCGCGCCTGGGCCGTCCTCACCGACCACTCGCCGAGGCTGACGGTGGCCAAGGGCCTGTCGCCGGAGCGGCTGCGGGAGCAGCTGGAGGTGGTGGAGCGGCTCAACGAGGAGTGGGCCCCGTTCCGGCTGTTGACGGGGATCGAGTGCGACATCCTGCCGGACGGCTCGCTCGATCAGGAGGACGACCTGCTGGAACGGCTCGACGTGGTCGTGGTCTCCGTCCACTCGAAGCTGCGGATGGATCCGGCCCCGATGACCCGGCGGCTGGAAGCGGCGGTGCGCCATCCGCGGGCCGATGTGCTCGGCCACTGCACGGGACGGCTGTTGCACGGGCGTGGCCGCCCCGAGTCGCGGTTCGACGCGGACCGGGTCTTCGCGGCCTGCGCCGAGGCCGGGACGGCGGTGGAGATCAACTGCCGTCCGGAGCGGCAGGACCCGCCCCTGCGCCTGCTGCGGGCGGCCGTCGCGGCGGGGACACTGTTCGCGATCGACACGGACGCGCACGCCCCGGGGCAGCTCGACTGGCAGCGGTCGGGGTGCGCCCGTGCCGAGGAGTGCGGGGTGCCGGCGGACCGGGTGGTGACGACCTGGAGCGCGGAACGGCTCCTGGAGTGGGCCGGCTGACCCCGCACCGGCGGCTTCCGTGACGCCGCACGGCCCGGCCCGGCCCCGTCCGCACCACACGCGCCCGCCCGCCCCGGGGGGCGTGCACGTCCTCCGAGGCGGGCGGGTGGGCAGGCGTCGGCGGCGCTACTTCTGGGGGTAGATGTCCCCGGCCTCCATGGCGCTCTGCTGCTCGCTCCGGTCCCGGATCGTCCGGGACTTCTTCTCCAGCCGCTCGCGCTCCTGCGGGTCGCTCGCGCGCTCTGCCGCCTCGTGGAGCTGCTGGGCCTTCTCTCGCATCTGCCGAGCCAGGTCGGCGGGTTCGTCCGAACCGCTCATCACCACTCCTTGAACGCCGGGTACGGGACCTCTGCCCCCAGCGAACCAGCGACCGGCCGCCTCCGCATCCCGCGTGGCCGGGGCCGGATCTCCGGAACCGGCGGCGGAGCCGGGGCACGTGCGGTCCGGTGGGTCATGCGGGCTGGCGGCCGAGTCGTCGCAGGAGCGCGCGCAGCCGGGGGTGGCGCGCGTGCGCCTCGCCCGAGCGGCGGTCCAGCTCCTCGCCGAGCCGTCTGGTGCGCTCCTCGATGTCGAGTTCGGCCAGCACCCGGTCGATCTCGGCCAGCAGAGCGCCGTGCAGCTGCCACTGGCGGGGATGCTCCTGGACGTCCTCCAGCAGCAGGTCGGCCACCCGGTCGCGGGTGGCGCGGCTGCGGACGAGCGCGTCGGCGAGCCGTTCCTCGGCCGCCTCCGCGTCGGCGGCGAGCTGGGTGGTGACCAGGACGGCGAAGCTCTCGATCGCCTCGGCGAGGCGGCCGAAGAGTTCCTGGAGCAGTTCCGTCACATCGGCGGGGAAGAGTGACTCCTCGGTACGGGCCTTCGCCAGGTCGGTGAGGGTGCGGGAGAGGACGCGGAGAACGACGGCGCAGATCTCCAGGGTGTCGAGCCCGGTGCGCAGGACGACCCGGTGGAGCAGCCCTTGTCTCACCCTGGGGTTGAGGGTGAGACTCTCCTCCGCCTGGCGCAGGGAGGCGTCGACCTCCACGATGTCGTGGTCGAGCCTGCGGGCCTCGTGCAGCCGGGCGGCGGCCCGGGAGACGGGGTTGTTTCCCACGACCTCCTCGCCCATGCTGCGCAGCATCGTGCCCATCCGGGCGGCCAGCGACTCGATGGAGGAGCCGGCCGAGCCGACCCAGACGGGCGGGGCGAGCAGCAGGTTGAACAGGAGGCCGACCACGGCGCCGATCAGCGTCTCCCACACCCGGTCCCAGGCGGTGTCGGCGACCTGGGAGACGCCGAGGACGAGCATCGCGCTGATCGCCACCTCGGGCACGAACTCGTTGACCCGGACCAGCCGTCCGATCAGCAGCGAGGTGAAGATGGTGAGACCGAGGCTCCACCAGCTCAGGCCCACCAGGGAGCTGAAGCCGATGGCGATGAGGACGCCGACGATGACCGAGTTCACCCGGCGGATGCCGGTCGTGAGGGTCGCGTAGAGGGTCACCTGGACGACCAGGAGCGCGGTGAGGGGTGCTGTGAGCGGGGCCGGTTCGGGCAGGAGCCAGACGGCCACGGAGTAGGCGATGACGGCCGCGGCCGTCGAGCGCAGCGTCTGCACCCCGGCGGGTTCGGTGGTGCGCTGCACGAGTTTGACGACAGGGGCGGAGACTCGGGGCATTCCTTGACGGTGCCCCGATTCGCCCCGCCACAGCGCTCCCTTCGGCCGCGCTCCGCCGTACGGCCCCGCATCCGGGTGCGGGATTCCGTACGGCGTGCGCGGGGGCCCGGTCGGAGAGACCCTGGAGGCATGGCTGTACTGGTGAATCCCCCAGGAGAAACACCGCCGGCCGAGGGTTCGACCGGCGAGGCCCATGAGGAACGCGCGGACGGAGGGCTGTGGGAGCACCCGGGCGTCTGGACCGCCCTGATCGTGCTGGGAGCGCTCGTGGTCGCCGGGTTCTTCCTCGCCCGGATCTTCGGTTACGGATGACCGGCACGGCGTCCGCATCGGCACGCCGGACCGCCGACGCGCTGCTGGAGGAGTGCGGACGGACGTACGCGGCGGAGGCGGGGATCCGGCTGCGCGACACTCCGCAGCCGCTCTACCAGCTGCTGGTGCTGAGCCATCTGCTGAGCGCCCGGATCCGTGCCTCGGTCGCCGTGGCCGCCGCGCGGGCGTTGTTCGCGCACGGGATGCGCACGCCGCGCCGGATGGCGGACGCGACCTGGCAGCAGCGTGTGGACGCGTTGGGCGAGGGCGGCTACCGCCGCTACGACGAGCGGACCTCCACCCAGCTCGGGGAGGGCGCCCACCTCGTCCTCGACGTCTGGAAGGGCGACCTGCGGCGGCTGCGCGCGGAGGCGGACGGCGACACGGAGGCGTTGCGGGCCGGGCTGCAGCGGGTCCAGGGGATCGGTCCGGCGGGCGCCGACATCTTCGTACGCGAGGTACAGACCGTGTGGCCGGAGACCGGGTTCTGGGTCGGCGCCAAGGGGCTTCAGGGGGCCGAGCGGCTCGGTCTGCCGACGTCCGGCGATCGGCTCCTGGACGTGGCGCGCGACTTGGACCGGGCCGCGTTCGCCGCGGCCCTGGTGCGGGCGGCTCTCGACCGGGAGACCGCCGAGACGGTCCGGGAGGCGGCCCTCGCGAGGAAGTGACCGCCGCGCGGCCTCCCGAGAGCTCGGGCCACGGCGAAAGCGCCCCGGCCTCGCAAGGGCGCCGGCCATGGCGAGGGCGCCCGGCCGTACGGTGACGGCGCGGGCGCCTCGCTCACTCTCAGCGGCCGGAAGCAGTCCGCGACGCGCGTGCCAGGGCCTCCTCGCGGCGGGCCTCGGCCTGCTCCCTCCTGCCCTCGGCCTTCAGCCGCTCGTTCTCGAGGGCGATGCCGTCCGATTCCTTGATCATGCCTTTGAGCCTCCGCGCCTTGGCGCGGGCTATCTCGGTGCTCTTTCCCACAGCTGCCTCCATGCCGCGAGGGAGATACGCGCTTCCTCCCTCCACTATGCATACGCGCGCCGCGAAAAGCAGGGGGCTACAGCAGCGGATCGTCATCGTCCGGTCCGCCGCCCTCGACCCGCAGCGCGAGGTCCTGGAGGACGTCGGCCGACGACACGTCGGTCTGCCCGGAGTCATGGACCTGGGCCAGCATCGTGAACGCGAGGGTGAAGGCGCTCACGAGCTGCTCGACCGCGCCGCCGACCTCGCGCCCGACGACGGCGACCACCTCCTCGACGGAGAAGTCGTCGGGGATGGCGATGTGGGGCATCGTCTCGTTCAGCAGGGCGGTGACGGCGCCCGCTCCCGCGTCCAGATCTTCCCGTTCGAGGTCCGCCTCCAGCAGACGCTGCATTTCACGCGCCTCTGTGAGGATGCCGATCACGCGCTTCACGACTTCCCGTTGCTCCATGGGCGCGAGCATAGGGTGTGCAACCCGGTCGCAACGTCCGGTCGAGTTGACTCGCGTCCGGTTGTCGCGCCGCTGCCACGGCCGGAAAGGGGCAGGTCCATGGAGTGTGACCCGGTACCACCCGCTGTCGGGCTGACGCCCGCCGCGGCAGCGGCTTCTCGCTGGAGGCTCCGGAAGGGGTGCGCTTCCTCATCCGTTCCCGTCTGGTGGAGGGGCACGGATGAGAACGTGCCGCCCGGCAGCGCTGCCGCGGCATGCCCGGGCCGGGGGGGCTCAGCGCTGCGGGCGCCTGGGGCGGGAGCGGTTCTCCTTCATGGCCCGGCGGATCTCCGCGGCGGTGGAGCGTGCGTGCTCCGTGGTGGCCGTGTGGTCGGCGACCGAGGTGACGAAGCGGTGCAGCGGCTGCCGGCAGTGGGCGCACGGGGCGTCGGTCGTGAGGTGGTAGCCGTCCTCGCAGAGCGGGTCGGTGCAGGAGCCGGGCCGCAGGAGCTGTTCGGCGATGTCCTGGGCGCTCCACCGGCGGCGGCCGTCCTCGTCGAGTTCGCCGAGCGCGTGGGCCCAGCGGAGGTTCCAGCGCCGTTCGACGCGCTCGCGGAGCTGGGCGGCGCTGCGGACGGCGATCTCCTGGTGGATGAGGTCGTGGACGGTGCTGGGCACCCGGCCGCCGAGGGCCTGGAGGAGCTGGTGCGGCAGGGCCTGGAGGACATAACCGCGGGGGTTGCTCCGGGCGCTCTCCCGCCAGCGGTCGCAGGAGCAGGAGCCGTCGGGGCGCCGGGGGGTGTGGCAGCGGCCGCACAGTCCGCGGCATTCGGCGCACAGCCCGCCGTCGAGCCCGTCCAGATGGGGCGCGGGGGCCCGGCCGCACTCGTGGCAGCAGGCCGCGCACGGTCCGCAGAGCCGCTCGTTGCCCGCCTTGGTCGTCCAGGTCCGCATCTGGCACCGGCAGCACAGGGCGGTGTTGCAGTACTCGTGGTGGGCGGCGCCCGAGTGCCGGCCGGAGGGCGGAAAGGACATCTGCCCATTGTGCGGGATGTCCGGGGTGGATGCGGACGGTCAGGGGTGCAGGCTGCTGACCAGGTCGGCGGTGGCCCCGACGCCGTCGTGAATGGTCGGCGCCATGCTCGTACCGGCCAGGAAGAAGCCCAGCAGGAGGCAGACCAGGGCGTGTGAGACCTTCAGTCCGCCGTTGCGCAGAAAGATCACCGCGAGGATCACCAGGAGCAGCACCAGTGAAATCGAAATGGCCATGACCAACCTCCTCCGCCGCGCCTGATTTGCGGCTTTCGGCCGCCAGTGTGGCGCAGCGGAGGGGCCGTTCGGCGCACTGGCGTGTCCGCCGAACGGGTACTTCCGGAAGGTCGTGCGTTACAGGATCAGCGCAGGAAGCTTTCGAGCCCTGCCAGGTCGTCGGTGTTGAGGTGGTCGACCCCGGCGGCGAGCAGTTCGGACCAGACGGCCTCGCGTTCGGGGCCCGCGACGTCCGGGGTGGCCCAGAAGCGGATGCGGCGGCCTTCGCGGTGGGCGGTGGTGACGAGGGCGTGGAGCCGATCGCGCTCGGCCCGGGGGAAGGGGCCCGCGCCGAGCCAGCTGAAGCTCTGGGTCCAGTTGGCGCTGACGAGCGGGGCGAAGGAGGCGGGGGCCGGGGTACCGAGGTCGTCGAGGCGGCCGTCGTAGAAGGCGAGGCGGGTGCGCTGGGCCTCCATGGGGGCCCGGGCTGCGCGGTCGCCGGAGATGACGGCGGTGACGGCCTTGGGGACGACGCGGCCGTGCTGGTAGCGGGTGAGCATGCGGTGGTGGCGGCGCAGTTGCCGGTCCAGCTCGTGGTAGGCGGCGACGCCGTCGGCCTTGATGTCGATGAGGAGTTGCAGCGGTGCCCGGTGGTGCGGGTGGACGCCGCCGTGTCCGGCGCGGACGAGGGCCGCGAGCGGGTCGAGGTAGAGCGAGGCGAGGGTGCGGGTGGGGTCGAGGGTGGCGGGCTCGTGGGCGACGAGGAGTTCGCCGTCGACGAGGAAGATGTCCGCCTCGACGCTGGTGAACCCGTGGGCGAGTGCGTCGTGCAGCGGGCGCGGGTGGAGGTAGTCGTTGTGCGCGTGGGCGTGGCGTAACGGGCGCGGGCCGCCGGGCCGGGCGGGTGCGGCGACGGCCGTCGCGGTGGGGACGGCGACGCCCGCTGCGGCGGTGGCGAGGGCGACGGTGAGCAGGCGACGGCGGGTGACGTGGGCCATGGGGACTCCCTGAGCGGCGGACGGGGTCGCGACGAGTATGGGGGCGCGGCAAGCCATTCCGTCAGGTACCTGACAGGTGTTTGGCGATGTTTCACACCGTGGCCATCTCGGTGGCGGGTGGCCGGCCGGGCAGCCCGAGCAGCACACCTGGGTCCTGTCGTCACACGGCCGTCGTCGCCCGCAGGGCGGCGGCGCGGCGTCCGGTGGATGCGATCGCAAGGCGCCCAAATGGACTCGCGGCGGAGCTGCCAGGGCATGTCGGCGACGCCGCGAGCGTGCGTGCCGGGCGTCGCGCGGCAGACGGCAGTTTGACGACAGGTCCTAGAGCTGTCGCAGATGGTCGCGCAGCCGTCGGGCGGCTTCGGCCATCAGCGCGTCGACGCCCGGCTGCGCGGCGGCCGGGACCGAAGACTCGGTCAGTACGGCGATGGCGAAGCTCTGTCCGTCGGCGTGCTCTACGACACCGATCTCGTGTCGCAGGTTCAGCAGGGTGCCCGTCTTGGAGGACCACCGGCTCGCGTCGGAACTGAAGTCCGGGGTCAGCCGGTGGCGCAGCACGTTGTGGGCCAGGAGGTCGCGGAGCCGTGCGGCAACTTCCGGATGGATCTTCGAGGGGGTCCACAGGGCCTGGAGGAGATCGACGAAGGAGCGTGCGCTGCCGGTGTTGGCGCGGGTCGTGTCGAGCTGGGGCACCCGGTGGCCGCGGCCGCTGGTGCCCGCGTCGATGGCCAGCGCGTGGGCGAGGTGCGCCTGGTCGGCGTCGAAACGCTCCACGGGCGTGTCGAACAGTTCCTCCGTGCGGTGCCGGACGGTGATCCCCCGCAGGCCGGCGACCCAGGCGGGCGGAGTGAGGTCGAACAGGGCGTCGGCGGCCGTCCCGTCGCTCAGACAGGTGCTGAGGTAGAGCAGGTCGTCGATGGCGATCCGGGCGGGGTGCCGGAAGCGGCTGAGGCCGGTCGGGCCCGGCGTGGTGACCCGCCCGGGCGCCACGTCCAGCGGGGTCGCGCCGTCCAGCTCACCGCGCCGGATGCGTTCGAGCGTGGCGAGCGCGAGCGGAACCTTGACCAGGGAGGCCGACGGCAGGTCCGTGTCCGGCTCGATGCCCAGCTCCTCCCCCGTGTGCAGGTCCCGCACCAGCAGGCAGGCGCGCAGGCCGCCTTCGGACAGCCGGGCGCGCACGTCCCGCAACAGGGCCTCGGTGTTCATGCCGCCTCCCCTCCCCCGGCGCCGGCCGGATCGTCGGCGCCCAGGCAGCGCGTGATGGCCTCGCCGAGTCGCGCTGCCATGGGCAGGGGGTTGCCGTCCGCCGCGACCGTGAAGGCGTAGCCCCGGCGGGGCGTCAGCTCCCCGATGGGGTGCCAGGCCAGGGCGAGTTCCGCCGCCTGGGCCCGGGAACACAGCAGCAGGTCGTCGGAGCAGAGGACTTCGGCCGCGGCGGCCGTCAGGTCCGGTGCGGCGAGGACCTGCGCGGGCCGCAGCCCCACCGCGTCCCGCAGCCGGGTCAGGGGGTCGCGGATGTGCGGTACGTCGTCCTCCGGCTGGATCCAGACGCGGCGGGCCGGGCCCGGCGCACCCCGTCCGAGCCGCAGTGTCTCGACGTAGATCCGCCGCACCCCGCCGTCCCGCGCCCCGGCCAGCCCCAGCGGTACGGACCAGGGCGCCCCTTCCGCGGGTACGGCGAGCAGGGCGGCGCGGACCTGCTGGGCCTGGAGGAGTTCCCTGCGGCGCGCCGGTCCGGCGGTACGGAGATCGAGCCGGACACCGTGCCCCCGTGCCTCGGCGACCAGGCGCGCCAGGGCGGAGGCGGAGCAGATGGCGGGGACGGCGAGCCGCCAGGGCTTGTGCTTGACGGCTTCGGCCTCCTCCAGCAGCACGTCGGCGGCCTGGACGAGCTGCCTCGCGGCGGCCAGCATGTCGCGCCCGAAAGGGGTGAGCACCGCCCGCCGCGAGGTGCGCTCGAACAACTGCTCGCCGAAGCGCTCCTCCAGCGCCGCGACCCGGCGGCTCGCCACCGACTGGGACATCCCGGCGGCGGCCGCCCCGTCGGTGAAGCCGCCGTACTCGCTGACGCTCACGAACGCGCGACACGCTCCGACCAGATCCACCTCCCCATCCTATGCGGTTTCGGCATGGAAACGCCCATGAGCGTATTGGACCGCATGACCGGCGGGGACGAAGGTGGCTTCGGCAGGCATGATCACGTTCCGGGACGGACCCGTGCGGCCCTGTCCCCGATGCGCTCCGCTCCGGAGCGCCAGGAGGTTTCGCCGATGCACCACCCCCGCGTCAGGACCGCCGTCGCCGGTCTGGTCGCCGCGCTGTCCCTCGTACCGCTGGCGGCCTGCGGGCAGAGTGACTCCACCTCGCCGCCGTCCTCCGCCAAACCCGCCGCGAGCGCGTCGGCCTCCGCTGCCACCACGAGGCCCTACACCGGCGACTTCAGGAAGCTGGAGCGCGCGTTCGACGCACGGCTGGGCGTGTACGCGGTCGACACCGGCACCGGACGCGAGGTGACCCACAACGACCGGGCGCGCTTCGCCTACCACTCCACCTTCAAGGCGCTCCAGGCAGCGGTCGTGCTCAGCACCTACTCCCTGGACGGTATGGACAAGCGGGTGACGTACACCCGCGAGGACCTGGTCGCCCACTCCCCGGTGACCGAGAAGCACGTCGACACCGGCATGACGCTGAAGGAGCTGTGCGACGCCTCCGTCCGCTACAGCGACAACGCCGCGGCCAACCTCCTCTTCGACCACGTCGGCGGGCCCGAGGGCCTGGACGCCTCGCTGGAGAAGCTGGGCGACGACGTCACGCGGATGGACCGGGAGGAGCCGGAGCTGAGCCGCTGGGTCCCCGGCGAGAAGCGGGACACCTCCACGCCCCGGGCGCTGGCCGAGGATCTGCGCGCGTTCGTCCTGGGCAAGGCCCTGCCCGCACCCGAGCGGGCGCAGCTGACGACGTGGCTGCGGACCAACACCACCGGGGACGCGGTGATCAGGGCGGGTGTGCCGGAGAACTGGGTCGTCGGCGACAAGACCGGGACCGGCAGCTACTACGGGGCCCGCAACGACATCGCCGTGGTGTGGCCCCCGGACTCCGCGCCCATCGTGATCGCCATCCTGTCGCACCGCGGTACGAAGGACGCGGAGCCGGACGACCGGCTGATCGCCGAGGCGGCCACGGTGGTCGTCGACTCGCTCTCGGCCTCCTCCTAGATGCTCTCGGTGTCGCGCTCGTCCCAGCGGACCGTACGGTCGCACCAGCGCTCCAGCAGCACCCGGTCGTGGCCCACGGCCAGCAGGGCCGCCCCGGACTCGGCACGGTAGCGCTCGACGACGGCGACCAGGGCGGCCGTGGTGGACGCGTCGAGCATCGCGGTCATCTCGTCGCAGATCAGCAGCCGGGGCCGCAGCACCAGGGCCCGGGCGAGGCAGGCCCGCTGGAGCTGGCCGTCGCTCACCGCGTGCGGCCGGCGCTCCAGCAGCTCGTCGGAGAGGCCGACCAGCGGGGCCAGTTCCGCCACCCGCGCGGGGACGTCCCGGCGGCGGCCGGTGGACCGCAGCGGCTGGGCGATCAGTTCGCGCAGGCTGAGGCGGGGGTCGGCGGAGAGCCGGGGCTGCTGGAAGACCACGCCGACGGCGGTGCGCAGCTCGCGCGGGGCCCGGTGCCGCCAGCCGCGTATCACCGTGCCGTCGAGGGTCATGGTTCCGGCGTCCGGGCGGTGCAGGAGGGCGGCGACCTTGGCCAGGGTGGACTTGCCGCAGCCGCTGGGGCCCAGCAGCCCGACCGCCTCGCCCGCCGTCACCTGCAGGGACACCTCGCGGACGACAGGGTCGCGGCGGTCGTAGCCGGCGGTGATCCGGTTCAGCTCAAGCATCGGCGGGCTCCTTGGACGGCGAGGATGCCCGGCCGGTCGGCGCGTGGTGGCAGGCCAGGCCCGCCGTGAAGACCGGGCGTTCGCCGGTGCAACGGGCGTCGGCATGGGCGCAGCGGTCGGCGAAGGCACAGCCCCCGGGCAGTGCCCCCAGCTCCGGCGGCATCCCGGGGATCGGGGTGAACTCCCGCTCGGGCAGGGCGTCCAGCAGGCCCTTGGCGTACGGGTGGCGGGGGCCGGGAGCGCCGAAGAAGGCCTCCGCGTCCGCGATCTCGACGATCCGGCCCGCGTACATCACCGCGACGCGGTCGGCGATACGTTCGGCGGCGGCCAGATCGTGGGTGATGATCAGCAGCGCCCGGCCCTCGTCGGTGTGGCGGCGCAGTTCGTCCACGGTCCGCTCGACGAGGTCCCGGTCGAGTCCGGTGGTCGGTTCGTCGGCGAGCAGCAGCGGGGCGTCGCCGATCAGGGCGAGGGCGGTCGCCGCGCGCTGGGCGAGGCCGCCGGACAGTTCGTGCGGGTAGCGGTCGAGGTGCCCCTCGGGGAACGAGGCCCGGGCGGCGGCCGCCACGGCGGCCTTCGGCAGCTCGCCGCCCCTCGCGCCGGTCAGCTCGCGCAGGCTCTCCTCCAGTTGGGCCCGGACGGTCCGCACGGGGGTGAGGTGGGCGGCGGGGCTCTGCGGTACGAGGCCGATGCGCCGTCCCCGTACGGTGCGGGCGAGGGTGCGTTCGCCGGCGGTCAGCAGGTCCGTGTCGCCGCCGAGCACCGCGCTTCCGGTGGTGGCCGCGTTGGCGGGCAGCAGGCCGAGCAGGGCGGAGGCCAGCACGGACTTGCCGCAGCCGCTCTCGCCGACCAGGGCCAGGCACTCGCCGGGCGCGACGGCGAAGCGGGCGTCGGTGACGGCGGCGATGTCCCGGCCGCCGCGCATCCGGAAGCGGACGGAGAGGTCCCGGACGTCCAGGACGGGGGGCTCGGCGGTCACAGCATCAGCTCCGATTTCCGGCGCGGGTTGATCCGGTCGCGCCAGGCTCCGGCGAGTCCCGCGAGCGCGAGGGTCGGGACGATCAGGAAGAGGCCGGGGAAGAGGGTGGGCCACCAGTCCCCCGCGAGCAGCGAACCGCGCGCGGACTGGACGAGGTTGCCGAGGCTCGCCTGGTGGGCCGGGAGGCCGAGCCCGAGGAAGGACAGCGCGGACTCGTGCCACATGGCGTGCGGCACCATCAGCACCGCCGCGAGTCCCGCCTGCGGCAGCACACCGGGCAGCAGGTGGCGGACGATGACCCGGGTGCGGGACGCGCCGCCGGAGACGGCCGCGTCGATGAAGGGGCGTGAGCGCAGCGAGAGCACTTCGGAGCGGACGATCCGGGCGGTGGAGATCCAGTGCGTCAGGGCGACCGAGACGATCACCGGCCAGACGCCGGGCCGGAACATCGCGACGATGAAGATGCCGAGCAGCAGGTGCGGAATGGAGGACAGGGCGTCGACGACCCGCATCACGATCCGGTCGGCCCAGCCGCCGGACGCCCCGGCGAGCGCGCCGATCGCCGTGCCGATGACGGTGGCGGTGAGGGCGGCGACCAGGCCGACGAGCAAGGAGACGCGCAGCCCGTAGACGCAGCGGAGCAGGAGGTCGCGGCCGACGTCGTCGGTACCGAAGGGGTGGGCGAGGGACGGCGGGTCGAGCTTGTTGGCGAGGTCGACGGCCTGCTGGTCGAGCTGGGCCAGCGGCGGGACGACGAGGACGGCGAGCGCCACGACGGTGACGATCACCGCCGAGGTGACGACCCGGACGCGGCGGGTGGTGCGCCCCGGCCGGGCGAGTGCGGTCTCAGCCATCGAAGGCCACCCGGGGGTCGGCGAGTCCGTAGAGAAGGTCGGAGAGCAGGTTGCCGAGCAGGACGGCGGCGGTGGCGAGCACCGTGAGCGCGGCGAGCAGCGAGAAGTCCACCGAGGTGGCGGCCTGGACGGTGGCGGCGGCGATGCCGGGCCAGCTGAAGACCGTCTCGACGAGCAGCGCGCCGGTGATGAGCTCGGGGACGCGGGAGCCGATGAGGGTGAGCATCGGCAGCATCCCGGAGCGCAGGGCGTGGCCGAGCAGCACGGTGCGCTCGCTCAGTCCCCGGGCGCGGGCGCCCCGGACCGGGTCCTCGGCCAGCGCGTCGGCGACCCCCTGGCGTACGTACAGGTAGAACCACGGCAGCTGGGAGATGCCGAGGACGGCCGCGGGCAGCACCAGGTGGGAGGCGACCTGGCCGAAGGTGACGACGTCGCTGGCGGCATCGGTGAGCCCGCCGGCCGGCAGGACGTCGAGCTTCAGCGCGAAGAACCAGATGGCGAGCAGCCCGAGCCAGAAGGCGGGGGCGGCTTCCAGGGTGTAGGCGACGGAGCTGACGCACCGGTCGAGCCAGCCGCCGGGCCTGCGGGCGGCGAGGACGCCGAGTCCGGTGCCGAGCAGGATCGCGATGAGGAAGGCGGTGGCGGCGAGCAGGACGGACCAGCCCACGCGTTCCGCGATGACGTCGGCGACGGGCTGCCGCATCAGGCTGGAGTCGCCGAGGTCGCCCTGGAGGGCGGAGGTCAGCCAGTCCCACCAGCGGGTGACGAGCGGCTGGTCGACGCCGAGGTTGGCCCGCAGCTGGTCGAGGTTCTCCTGTGATGCGGTGAGCCCGGCGGTGCCCGCGTAGGCCTTGACCGGGTCGAAGGGGGACGCGGCGGCGACGGCGAAGACGCCGAAGGTGACGACGCCGAGGACGGGGACGGCGAACAGGACCCGCCGTCCCGCCATCCGCGCCATCGGCCCCCAGGGGAGGCGCCGGCTCACTTCTCCGAGCCCCGGGCGTTCTGGGTGGACCACTTCTCGACGTTCCACCAGGGGCCGGAGGCCAGCCCGTGGTCGTGCGGCTCGACCTGGGTGGTGAGGAGGCCGAAGCGGTCGTCGACGACGTAGAGGTGGTCGATGTGGGTGAGGAAGGTGTAGCCCGGGTTCTTCACCAGCTCGCGCTGGACGGTGTCGTACGCCTTCTTCCGCTCGGCCTTGTCGCCGCTCCTGCGCCCCGCCTCGATCGCGGCGTCGACGGCCTTGTTGTCGTACCAGGCCATGTTGTTGAAGCCGTCGCCCGCGAGGGAGGACTTGAGCAGGGTGTACTGGTCGAAGTCGGGGTCGGCCGGGGAGCCGCCGCCCGCGAGCACGGCGTCGTGCTTCATGCGGGGCTCGATGACCTCCCAGGTTCCGGCCTCGGTACGGATGTCGATGCCCGCCTTCTTGGCGTCGGAGGCGTAGGCGAGTGCGTGTTCCTGGCGGAGCTTGTCACCGCTGAGGTACCAGAGGGGGAAGGTGGCGCGCACGCCGTCCTTGACGCGGACGCCGTCCTTGCCCGGCTTCCATCCGGCCTCGTCCAGGATCTTCTTCGCGGCGGCGAGGTCGTGCTTACGTTCCGTGCCCTTGGTGAACCACTCGCTGTCGGTGGGGACCGGGCCGTAGGCGGGCTTGCCGCTGCCGTTGAGGATGGCGTCGACCATCGTCTGCCGGTCGACCGCCACGTCGAGGGCGCGGCGCACGGCGGTGTCTCCCGCGACCTTGTTGTTGGTGGGGAGCGTCACCGTGCGGTAGTCGTAGCTGTTCGCGGCGTAGGTCTTCTTGGCCTTGTCGTTCGCGAAGCCCTTGGCGAGGTTGGGCGGCAGGATCGCGCCGTCGAGGTCGCCGGAGCGCAGCCGGGTGGCGCGCACGTCGTCGTCCTTGATGATCGCCATGGTGAACTTCTTCACCTCGGGTGCGCCGTCCCAGTAGTCCGGGTTGGCGGTGAAGCTGAGCTTCTCGCCCTTGGACCACTTGGTGAGGACGTAGGGCCCGGTGCCGATCGGCTTGGTGGTGAAGGCCCCGGTGTTGACGTCCTGCTTGCCCGCGATGTGCTCGGGGGCGATGGGCAGGACGGTGCGCTGGGCGAACGGCGCGTAGGGGTACTTGAGCGTGAAGACGACCGTGTCCTCGCCCTTCGCCGTGACGTCCTTGACGGCGTCCAACTCGGTGCGGGAGGGGTTGTTGGTCTTCTCGTCGAGGATGGTGCGGTAGGTGAAGACGACGTCCTTGGCGCCGAACGGCTTGCCGTCGCTGAACTTCACGCCCTGCCGCAGCTTGTACGTGTACGTCAGGCCGTCGTCGCTGACCTCGGGGAGTTCGGCGGCGAGGGCGGGGCGGAGCTTCATGTCCGCGTCCAGGGCCAGCAGACCGTCGAAGATCTTGGAGTTGCCGTCCTTGCCGTAGCCGAGCAGCGGGCTCAGGCTGTCGGGCTCGTAGGCGATGCCGACGACGGCCGAGGCGGGGCCCGCACCGGATCCGCTCTCGGCGCTGTCCGGGTTCGAGCAGGCCGCCGCGGTCAGGGACAGGGCGGTCGCCAGTGTGGCGGCGACCGCCACCCGTATCGATCGGGCCGTCATAACTCTGCACATCCCTGTTGAAGATCGGCTGCTATTGCGAACAGCACGCAATTAAACAGCACGCAAAAGGCCCTGGTACACCCCGCCCCGGCAGACGGGGCGGGGTGTACCAGGGTGGGCACGACAGGGAACGGCCGCTCGGGTTCCGCCCTTACAGCGAAGCGTCGGCCAGCTCGATGGTCAGGACGTCCTCGTCCCTCGCGGGGTGGTCGATCGTGATCGACCCGGCCGCGCCGACGTAGGACCCCGTCCCTCCGGTGATCGCGAAGACGTGGGACCACGGCTGGGCGTTCACCGGCGGCTCGGTGAGGGCGGGCAGCGGTCGCTGGAAGACCGTGGCAGCCGTGATCAGGCCGTCGTCGAGGCTCAGCACCAGCGTCGCCAGGACGGACGAACCGTCCGGCCCCACGGAGACGGGCAGGCAGTGCGCGCTCTCGGTGCCCACACTGTCGCCCTGCGCGTCCGACAGGTCGTAGCGGACGAAGTACGGGACGCCGGCCGTGAGGACGTCCGGGATGTTCGCGCCCGTGCGCCTGCCGGTGAGGACGATCCGCCGGGCCGCCCTGCCCGCCGCGTGGGCGGCCCCGCCCGCCCCGGCGACCAGTCCCCCGGCGGCGGTCGCCGCCGAGGTCAGCCGCAGCACCCTCCTGCGATCCATGTCCGTCATCGCCTGCCTCACACCCTTGTCGGTCGTCTGTCCGAGCGCACTCGCGCCCCAGGGACAAACGCCCACCGGGGCGGAACGGGATCGCCTCGCACGCGCAGACCACCGCAATGGACGAGCCGACCGGCGCGCCAGAAGGGGATCGAGCACGAGCGTGCGTGCCGGACGCCGCACGGCAGACGGCAGTGTGACGACAGGGTTTAGGGCGCCGGGAGTTCCGCCAGCTCGGCGACCTCCTCACGGTGGCTGCCCGCCGAGCCGTACGCCAGGGAGTCCGCCTTGGCCCGCTTGAGGTACAGGTGCGCGGGGTGCTCCCAGGTCATGCCGATCCCGCCGTGCAGCTGGACGCACTCCTCGGCGGCGTGCACGGCGACGCCCGAGCAGTACGCCTGGGCCACCGCGACGGCGAGCGGGGCGTCGGAGCTGCCGGTGGCCAGCGCGTCGGCGGCGTTGCGGGCGGCGGCGCGGGCCGAGACGACCTCCAGCCAGAGGTGTGCCATCCGGTGCTTGAGCGCCTGGAACGATCCGACCGGCCGGTTGAACTGGTGGCGTTCGCGGGTGTGGCGGACGGTCTCGGTCAGACACCACTCGGCGATTCCGAGCTGTTCGGAGGCGAGCAGCCCGGCCCCGGCGAGCAGTCCGCGCCGTACGGCGCCGGCGCTCGCGTCCGGGCCGGCCAGCAGGGTCCCGGCCGCCCCGGCCAGGGTGACGGCGGCGAGCGGGCGGGTCAGGTCGAGCGGAACGAGCGCCTCGACGGTGACGCCGGGGTCCGCGGATCCGACCGCGTACAGCCCTTCGTCGGTCGGCACCAGCAGGACATCGACGGCCGCCGCGTCGGCGACGCCCCGGACCGTGCCGTCGAGCGCGGCGAGGACCGGCCCAGCCCCGGCGGGCGGGGTCGCGAAGGGCACGGCGAGCACGGCCGTACGGGCGCCGGAGGCCAGCTCGCGGAGGAGCGCGGCGGCCGGTCCGTCCTCGGCGCCGAGCGCGAGCAGGGTCTCGGTGGCCACGACGGAGCTGGTCAGGTAAGGGGCGGGGGCGACGCTGCGGCCCAGCTCCTCCAGGACGACGGCGGCCTCGCGGTGGGACGCGCCCTGGCCGCCGAGCTTCTTGGGGACGAGGAGTCCGGCCGCGCCGATGTCCGTGGCCAGGGACGACCACAGCCGCGGGTCGTACGGCGTGTCGGACTCGGTGGCGGCGATCACCGTCGGCGCGTCGGCCCGGTCGGCGAGGAGGGCGCGGACGGCGGAGCGGAGATCCTCCTCGTCCTGCGAGTAGAGCAGGTCGGGGGTGGCCGGGGAGTGTGCGGCGAAGGGCTGGGTGGGGGCGGTCATCGGCTCAGGTCCTTCCAGGCGACGTCCTTGTCGTTGCGGGGCTCGGCCGGCAGTCCGAGGACGCGTTCGGCCACGATGTTCAGCAGGACCTCGCTGGTGCCGCCCTCGATGGAGTTGCCCTTCGAGCGCAGATAGCGGTAACCGGCGTCCCGTCCGGTGAAGTCGACCAGCTCCGGGCGGACCATCGTCCAGTCGCTGTACAACAGGCCCTCGTCGCCGAGGAGTTCGACCTCCAGGCCGCTGATCTCCTGGTTGAGGCGGGCGAAGGCGAGCTTCATGCCCGACCCCTCGGGTCCGGGCTGTCCGGCGACGAGCTGCTGGCGCAGCCGCTCGCCGGTGAGCCGGGCGACCTCGGCCTCGACCCAGAGGGTCAGCAGGCGCTGGTGGGTGTCGGGGGTACGCAGCTCCGGGCGTTCGCGCCAGGTCTTCGCGACCGGGCCGATCATGCCGCCCTCGCGGGGGATACGGGAGCCGCCGATGGAGACGCGCTCGTTCATCAGGGTCGTCTGGGCGACCTTCCACCCCTCGCCGACGGGTCCGAGCCGGTGGCTGTCGGGGATGCGTACGCCGGTGAGGAAGACCTCGTTGAACTCGGCCTCGCCGGTGATCTGGCGCAGCGGCCGGACCTCGACGCCGGGGTCGGTCATGTCGCAGATGAAGTAGCTGATGCCCCGGTGCTTGGGCAGGTCGGGGTCGGTGCGGGCGATGAGGATCGCCCAGCGGGCCAGGTGGGCACTGGACGTCCAGACCTTCTGGCCGTCGACGATCCAGTCGCCGGTCTCGTCCCGCACGGCCCGGGTGGCCAGGGCCGCGAGGTCGGATCCGGCGCCCGGCTCGCTGAACAGCTGGCACCAGACCTCCTCCCCCACCCACAGCGGGCGCAGGAAGCGCCGCTTCTGCTCCTCGGTGCCGAAGCCGAGGATGGTGGGCGCGGCCATGCCGAGGCCGATGCCGATGCGGCGCGGGTCGTTGTCCGGCGCGCCGGCGGCGGCGAGTTCGGCGTCGGCGACCTGCTGGAGGGAGCGGGGCGCGTCGAGCCCGCCGAGGCCCACCGGATAGTGGACCCAGGCGAGTCCGGCGTCGAAGCGGGCTTTCAGGAAGTCGGTGCGCCCGGTGGTGGCGGGCGGGTGCGCGGCGAGCAGCTCGCGGGTGCGGCGGCGGACCTCGGCGGCGTCCACGGCGGGGCTCATCGGGCGCCTCCGGGAAGGACGACGATGCGGCCGGTGCTGGTGCCGTCGGCGACGCGCTGCACGGCGTCGGCCGCGTCGGCCATCGCGACACGCTCGCTGATCAGCGGCTTCACGATGCCCTGATCGGCGAGCTTGGTCAGCTCCTCGTGGCAGGCGCGGACGGCGGCCGGGTCCTTGGTGTTGTAGAGGCCCCAGTGCAGTCCGAGGACCGAGTAGTTCTTCACCAGGGCGTGGTTGAGGGCCGCGGTGGGGATGACGCCGCTGGCGAAGCCGACGACGAGAATGCGCCCCTCGAAGGCGACGCACTTGGTGGACTTGGTGTACGCGTCGCCGCCGACCGGGTCGTAGACGACGTCCGCGCCGCGCCCGCCGGTGGCTTCCTTGACGGCGGCGACGATGTCCTCGCTCCGCCGGTCGATGACCAGGTCACAGCCGAGCTCGCGGGCGACGGCCGCCTTGTCGGGGCCGCCGACGACGCCGATGACCTTGGCGCCCGCGGCCTTGCCGAGCTGGACGGCGGCACTGCCGACGCCGCCGGCCGCCGCGTGGACGAGGAGGGTCTCGCCGGGCTGGAGGTGGGCACGGCGGTGCAGGCCGAACCAGCCCGTCTGGTAGCCGACGTGCAGTGCGGCCGCCTCGGCGTCGTCCAGGGCGTCGGGGGCGGGCAGCAGGGCCGCCTCGTCCGCGACCACGCAGTCGGCGAAGCCGCCGTGGGGCAGGGCCGGAGTGGCGAGGACCCGCCGCCCGTCCTCGGTGGTGCCGCACACCTCGACGCCCGGGGTGAACGGCAGCGGCGGCCGCACCTGGTACTGGCCCCGGCAGAGCAGGGCGTCGGGGAAGTTGACGTTCGCCGCGCGGACCTCGACGAGCACCTGCCCGTCGCCGGGCGTGGGCCGGTCCGTCTCCTCCAGCCGCATCACCTCGCCCGGCTCGCCGTTCCGGTGCACTCGCCATGCCTGCATGAGGGGCCTCCACAACACTGTCGGCGTCAACCGCCGGAGCGGTCGGCATTACCACTGCTGCGCCGCATACTAAGCGGTCGCTTGCCCATCTGGGAACACCCCGCCCCCGCCCTCCGGGGCGCCCCGGGCCTCAGCCGCGCTTGGGCTTCGCCCGCACGTGCATGCGCTCCCCCTGCGGGCCGAAGAGGCTGAGGAACTCCACCCTCTCGTCCTCGGCCGGGCCGAACCAGTGGGGCAGCCGGGTGTCGAACTCCGCGGCCTCCCCCGGCTCCAGCACCAGATCGTGTTCGGCCAGCAGCAGCCGCAGCTTCCCGGAGAGCACGAACAGCCACTCGTACCCCTCGTGCGTGCGCTGCTCCGGCGGACCGCCACTGCCCGGCTCCTGGATCAGCTTGTACGCCTGGAGGCCGCCCGGCCGGGCGGTCAGCGGCAGCATGGTCCGGCCGTGCTGCACGATCGGCTTGGCCCGCACCCGGGGGTCGCCGACCGGTGCGGCGCCCACGAGGTCGTCGAGCGGCACCTCGTGGGCGCGGGCGATCGGCAGCATCAGTTCGAGGCTGGGGCGACGGCCGCCGGACTCCAGCCGGGAGAGCGTGGAGACGGAGATGCCGGTGGCGGCCGAGAGGGCGGCGAGGGTGACCCCGCGGTCCTTGCGCAGGCGGCGCAGGCGGGGGCCGACGCCGGAGAGGACGGACTCCAGTTCCGGGTCGTCCCGGTCGTGTTCCTTCATCCGGTCATTGCAGGATCGGCAAGGCGTTTTGTCAACCGGGCAACCTTGCCGACCGGACGTCCCACCCGGCGGCGTGCCCTACTGCGCGAAGACCTCGAAGGTGACCGCGGGCCGGCCGCCGAACCGCTCGGCGGCGGCCTCGGCCATGCCCGTCAGAAAGGTCCGGCAGTACTGTTCCGGGTCCTGTCGGGTCAGCGCCTCGATGTACGTACGGTGCTCCAGCAGCGACTGGACCGAGCGTTCGAGGCCGGCCGTCGCGTCGACCGCGTGGGTGGGCCGGTCGCTGCCCGCCACGGCGATCCAGCGCACCCCGTTCCACGGCTGGAGTCCCTGCTCGCCCAGGTCCGGGAAGATCCAGCGGTTGCCGGCGTCGGCGACCGCGTCGAGGGTGGCGCGCCCGACCGCGCGGTGGTCGGGGGTGTTCCAGGCGGCGCCGCCCCAGGTGTCCCGGTGGTTGAGCGTGACGACCAGTTCGGGGCGGTGCCGGCGGATGGCCGCGGCGATGTCGCGGCGCAGGCCGGTGCCGTATTCGATGACGCCGTCGCGGTGGTCCAGGAACTCCACGGTCCGTACGCCGACGACGGCGGCACTCGCCCGCTGCTCCCGTTCGCGCACCGGTGCGCACTCCTCGGGCGGCAGGGTGTCGATCCCGGCCTCGCCGCGGCTGGCCAGGAGATAGACGACCTCGCGTCCGCCGTCGGTCCACTCGGCCACGGCGGCGGCCGCCCCGTACTCCAGGTCGTCCGGATGGGCGACCACGGCCAGGGCGCGCTGCCAGTCGCCGGGCATGGGTTCGAGTCGCTGCGGCGTCATACGGGCAGGCTACCCCCGGCTCCGGCGGCGGGCGTGCGACGCTGGAGTCCGGCCGAACGAAAGGAAGCCCCCCGTGCCCAGCCCCGCCTCCCTCTCCCCCGCCCAGGCCGCAGCCCGCCTGGAGGAGTTCACCGTCATCGACGTGCGGGCTCCGGGCGAGTACGCCGCCGGGCATGTCCCCGGCGCCCTCAACATCCCGCTCGACAAGCTGCCCGACGCGCTGCCCGCGCTCAAGTCCGCCTCCGCGCGCGGTTCGCTGCTGGTGGTGTGCGCCTCCGGGGTCCGGTCCACCCGGGCGTGCGAGATCCTCGCGGGCGCGGACATCGAGGCCGTGACGCTGACCGGCGGCACGTCCGCCTGGGAGGGCGACGGCCGCGGCCTGGACCGCCCCGAGGGCGCGCGCACCACGTGGGCCATGGAGCGCCAGGTGCGGCTCGCGGCGGGTTCGCTGGTGGTGGCGGGCCTGGTGGCGGGGATCCGCTTCCCGGCGGCGCGCTGGCTCTCCGCGGGCGTCGGCACGGGCCTGGTCTATTCGGCGCTCAGCAACACCTGCGGAATGGCAGCGCTCCTCTCGAAGCTGCCGCACAACCGGGCCCCACGGGCCGCCGGCGACCTCGACGCCACGCTGGAGGAGCTCCAGCGCTGATCCGGCGGGGGCGGCGGACCGGGCCCGGGCCCGGTCCGCCGCCCCGCCCCGGGACCTGCCGGACCGGCCGGGACGGGCGGCCCGCCCCGGTCAGGCCTCGTCGCGCACCAGGGACAGCAGCCGGTCCAGGACCCGGGGGCCGCCCGCGCGGACCCCGTCGTGCTCGTACTCGTTCGTCACCCAGGTCCGCAGCCCCCGGATCGCCGCCGCCGTGCGCAGCGAGTCCGCGGTGTCGACGTACATGTCGTCGTGGTAGACGGCCGCCGCGACCGGGACCTCGTTGGCGGCGAGCCGCTCGGGGGCGTACAGCACCGGCCAGTCGGTGCGCCGGGCCAGCAGCTCTGCGGTCTCGCGCAGGGGCCGCAGCGCCGGGTCGACGTCGAAGTGCCAGGGGTGGATGGTCTCGCCGGTGAAGAGGACCGGCCCGTCGCCCTTCAGCGCGGTCACCGCGTCGAACTGCGGGAACTCTCCCCGTACGCGCTCGGCGGCCCAGTCCGTGGCGCGCTCGCCCTGCCCGTAGATGGCCTCGTGCAGCAGGGCGTAGAGCGGGTGCCCGGCGAAGGAGACGGCGGTGCGCATCGCCTCCTGGAAGGTGTCGGAGAGTTCGGTGCCGTGCGGGGTGCGGACGAACGCGTTCTCCAGCAGGTAATGGAGCTGGTGGCTGCCGCTGCCGGAGCCGAGCAGGATGCCGAGCGACTGGAAGCCCTCCGGGGTGAGCCGGTGTCCGGCGCTCTCGGGCCGGTGCTCGGCGAGGTGGGCGGCGATCGCGCGGGCGCGCTCGACGTCCTGCGGGTAGCGGGCGTAGTGGGCGGCCACCTTCCGCTCGATGCGCGGGTACGCGGCCCGGTAGACGTCGTCCGCGTGCGCGTCCAGCGAGGGCAGTCCGCCGGTGATCAGGACCTCCTTCAGCCCCTCCGGGGCGGCGGAGAGATAGCGGACGGCGCAGAAGCCGCCGAAGGACTGGCCGAGGACCGTCCAGGGGGCCCCGCCGGTGAGCCGCTGCCGGATCAGCTCGCAGTCGCGGACGATCGAGTCGGAGCGGAAGTGGGCGAGGTAGCCGGCCTGTTCGCGCGGGCCGCCGCGGAGCGGCAGCGTCTGCCGGTTGGCCGGGGTGGAGAGCCCGGTCCCCCGCTGGTCCAGGAGCAGCACCCGGAACTCGCGCAGGGCCCGGCCGAGCCACGCCTCCGTACCGACGAACCGGCGCGCGCCGAAGCCGGGGCCGCCCTCCAGATAGACCAGCCAGGGCAGTTCCTCGCCGGCCCGTGAGGCGGCGGCCGCTTCCCGGCCGTACACCTCGATCTGCTCGCCGCCGGGGTCGCTGTGGTCGAGGGGCACGGTGAAGCGACGGTCGGTGAGGACGACGCCGGGCTGCCGGTAACTGCTCACGAGAACTCCTGAATGCGGGATGCTGGCCGATCCGGGCGAAAGCGCCAGTCCAGCACATGACCGCCCCGGTCCGGCGAAGGGGGCATGGCGGCGGCGTGCGGTGGCCCGTTGCGCCGACCGTCCGCGCCGGTCAGCGGCCGCGGCGGTAGCTGCTGCCGTCCCGGGGCCGGACCAGCAGCCCGGCGACGACGAGATAGCGGCGCAGCGCGGAGCAGTCCTCGTGGACGGTGAGCAGCGCCTCGTTCACCTCGCGCTCGGTGTACGAGCGTTCCCGCTCGAACAGCGTGTCGGCGAGGTGCGTGAGCAGCTGCTCCCTGCGGGCCTCCTTGCGCGGGATCGCGACCAGGCGGCCGTGCGAGAAGAGCGCCTCCACCGCGTGCGTACGAGGAGTCGGGGGCAGCGGCGCGGGAGTCTGTTGTTCCGTGGGCATGGCCGGAAGCGTCGCAGGCATCCCCAGGGCGGGCAACGCGTTTTCCCGGCGTCGCCCGCCTTCGCGATCCTCTCCTTCACGGTTCCCGCCCTTCCGCTGCCCGCCCCCCGCATTGACAGCGACGCGCGGATCGGGTTCTCATGCTGTCCGTGCA
Source organism: Streptomyces sindenensis (assembly GCF_014649035.1). Taxonomy (GTDB): domain Bacteria; phylum Actinomycetota; class Actinomycetes; order Streptomycetales; family Streptomycetaceae; genus Streptomyces; species Streptomyces sindenensis. The sequence goes on along the minus strand of NZ_BMSG01000015.1, from coordinate 78,175 downwards.
GCGTGACGTCGGCCAAAGAGATCTGGGCCGGCCGGCGGTCAAGCCAGCACCTTCTCCCAGGGATGACGCCATGAGTCCATTCATCGCCCCCTGCCTCTGAGCATCTTCGGCCCCGGGCCATCTCCGCCCCGGGCCGCCCGCCCGCCGTTGCGCACCCAGCGGACGACGCTCCGCCAGGCGCCGGGCCCCCACCTGCCCGCATTTCTTCCGGGAGACCCAGAACCTCCATGCCGCAGACCTTCCAGCAGTCCGTCATCACCGAATTCCGCGCCAACGCCGGTAAGGTCGGCGGCCCCTTCGAGGGCGCCGACCTCCTTCTGCTCACCACCACCGGAGCCCGCTCCGCGAAGCCGCACACCACCCCGCTCGGCTACGTCCGGGACGGCCGCCGGCTCCTCGTCGTCGCCTCCAACCTCGGCGCACCCCTCCATCCCGACTGGTACCGCAACCTCCTCGCCCACCCCACCGTGCGGGTCGAGCTGGGGGACGAGGAGTTCGAGTCACTCGCCGTACCCGCCGAAGGGGCCCGGCGCGACGAACTCTTCGCCCGGGTCGTCGCCGAGGCGCCCGGATACGCGGAGTACCAGGACGCGACCGACCGGGTGCTGCCGGTCGTCGTACTGGAACTCCCCGACCCCGACGCGGCGGCACCCCCGGTCACCTCGCTCGCCGGCAAGATGGCCGAGGTGCACACCTGGCTGCGGGGCCAACTGCGCCACGTGCGCGACGAGACCGAGGCGTACTTCGACGCGCGGGCGCGGCACGGAGGCGCCGGCGAGCCGCCCGCCCCGGGTCTCGGGCTGCAGATCCGGCAGCGCTGCCTCGCCTTCTGCCAGGCGTTGGAGTTCCACCACACGGCCGAGGACGGGCACATGTTCCCCGCCATGGAGGGTTATCACCCCCATCTGCGGGACGTCTTCGACCGGCTGCGGGAGGAGCACCGCTCCATCGCGGCCGTGCAGGCGGCGCTCGCGGCCCTGCTGGCCGACGCCGCCATCACGGAACCGGACCGCTTCCGCGCCGAGCTGGCCCGGATGACCGAGGAGCTCACCGCCCACCTCGACCACGAGGAGAAGCACATCCTTCCGCTACTGGCCGAGGTGCCCTGGCCTCCGGCCACCGCCTGAGCACGGACCGTCCGAGGGGGTTGAGCGACTGCTCAACCCCCTTTGATAGCGTCCTGAAACGCGGAGGGGTTTGAGCACTCGCTCAAACACGCGCGGCGACCCGGGGGACCAGACGTGGGGCTGTACATAGAGGCGTTGATCCGTACCGATGCGGAGCGCCTGTGGGCCCGGACCCAGGATCCCGCCCAGCACCAGCGGTGGGATCTGCGCTTCACCGAGATCAGCCCACTGCCCGGCCCGGCGGACTCCGCCCAGCGGTTCCGGTACGCGACCCGGGTGCTGCCCTTCCTGACCGTGGCGGGGACCGGGACGAGCGCGGGCGAGCGGGAGAGGGCGGACGGCGAGCGGGTCTCCGCCCTGCGGTTCGCCTCGTCGGAGCGGCTGTCGCTGCTGGCCGAGGGCAGCGGCTACTGGCGTTACGTCCCCACCGCCGACGGCATCCGTTTCCTGACGGGGTACGACTACCGGACCCGCTGGGGCCGCTTCGGCACGGTCGCGGACCGGCTGGTGTTCCGGCCGCTGATGGGCTGGGCGACGGCCTGGTCCTTCGACCGGCTGCGGCTGTGGTGCGAGCGCGACATCGGCCCGGCCCGGTCGCTGGCGCACGCCCTGGCGGAGGTGCTGGTCCGGCTCCTTCTCGTCGCGGCGGCCCTCCCCCTCGGTCCGGCGGCCGTGCTGCCGGCCGCCCTGGCCGCACTGCTGGTGCCCCCGTCGCCGCTCACGCCCGCCGCCCGGCGGTGTCTGCGCAGACCGCCCGGCCGACCGGCCGTCGCCCCGTCCCTCCTCGCCCGCCTGGAGCGTCCGTGACCTCGATATTCGCCCGTGCGATGGGAGACGACTTCACGCGGCTCCACCCCGAGTTGCAGCGCCGCTTCTCGGTCGGGCTGGAGAGCGGCGTGGCCTGCGTGGGGTGCGGGTCCATGGATCGGATCTGGCACGGCCGGGCGTTCGTCAAGCCGTTCCTCACGCTCGGCGCCACACGCAACATCCTCGTGCCGAGGACCGGCCGCGACGTTCCGTTCACCATCGAGAACGTGCCGTACACCGACTCCCACGGCCGGGAGACCGTGACCTTCGTCCGGACCTTCGCCCTGCCGACCGGGCCGCGCCGCTTCGACGCCACGATGGTGTACAGCCCCGAGCGGTCCTGCGTGCTGGACTACCTCGGTACGCACCAGCACCTGGCCACCGACCTGCGATTGACCGCGGAACCCGACGGCTCGCTGCTGATCCGCTCCGGCGAGCACCGTTTCCGCGAGGGGCCCCTCGACCTGCGAGTCCCCGATCTGATCGGCGGCGACGCCGAGGTCCGCGAGTCCTTCGACGACTCCACGGGCCGCTTCCGCATCCGGGTCACGGTGGCCAACCGCCGCTTCGGCCCGCTGTTCGGGTACGAGGGAACGTTCCGCGCCCGCTATGTCGACGCCCTGCGCCACGGCGTACGCGCCGGCCTGCGCCCGGTCCGCGAAGAGGCACGGGCATGACGGCGGGGCCGGCCGGGGCGGACACCCGGACGAAGCTCCTGGAAGGCGCGTTGCGCACACTCGCCGAGCACGGCATCGCGAAGGCGTCGGCACGTTCGGTGGCGGCCTCGGCCGGGGTCAACCAGGCGCTGGTCTTCTACCACTTCGGTTCGGTCGACGAACTGCTCGCGGCGGCCTGCCGGTACGGCGCCGAGCAGCGCGTGGCCCGCCACCGCGACCGGCTGGCCGCCGTCACCACTCTCGCCGAACTCCTGCGGTGCGGGCGTGAACTGCACGAGGAGGAGCGGGCCGGCGGGCATGTCGCCTTCCTGGCGCAGGTGCTCGCGGGGGCCCAGACCCAGCCCCGGCTGGCGCCCGCGACCGCGGCCGGGCTGGACCTGTGGACCACCGAGATCGAGAAGGTCCTCGTCCGGATCCTGGCCAACTCACCGCTGGGCGAGTTCACCGATCCGGTGGGGCTCGCGCGCGCCGTGACCGGGGCGTTCGTGGGCCTGGAGATGTACGAGGGCGTCGATCCGGAGGGCGCGGAGCGGGCCTTCGAGGCGCTGGAGCAGTTCGCCGCGCTCGCCGGAGTGCTGGACGAGCTCGGCCCGGTGGCCCGGCGCGCGGTACGCCACCGGCTGCGACGTACGGAGAAGGTGCAGGGCGGGGCGTAACGGGACACAGGCGGGGCGGCCCGGAACGACCTGGGCCGCCCGAGCAACCCTCCGCGCCCACCTGCCGTCTTGATCGACGACAGGACGGTTCGCCGCACAGGACGAGCGGCGCCCCACCCCCACAAGATCCGGGCGCGTACGACCGGCACGCTATACGCTCCATGTATACATAGAGGGTATAGTTGTCGGTTCCGGGCCCGGCACCGCGCGGAAGGCACCCATGCAGACCAAGGCACTGGCGCCCGAATACCAGGGAGCTCTCACCAAGATGTCGGTGAACGCCTCTCTCACCGACGTACTGGCCGAGGGCGTACGCCACTTGAGGCAGGCTGAGCTCTCCGGATCGCAGGAGGAGGTGGCGCGCGCCGGCCTGGCCGTGGCCGAGGCGCACCGCAGGCTCGGCCAGGTCGCGGAGGCCGACCGGGCCTGGAAGTCCAGCTACCGGGCGGCACGGTCGGCCGGGAACACCGGCGCGATGGCCTGGGCGCTGTGGAGCGGTGGCACGCTGGCGCGTCAACGCGGGGCGCTGCGCCTCGCGTTCCGGCTGCTCGGCCTCGCCGCGGAGCTCGGGAAGCGGGGCGGTGACGTGGTCGCCCGCGGCTACTCGCTGGCCGGTCTCGCCGAGACCGGCCGGATCCAGGGCGACTACGCGACCGTGGCGACGCTGCACGAACAACTGCTGGCCGAGGCCCGCGCCCGGGGCGAGGCCCGGCACACCGTCTGGGCGCTGGAGGGCATCGCGCAGATCCACCGCAACACCGGTTCGCTGGACACCGCCCTGGAGATGTTCGAGGAAGCCGCGGTCCTGGCGGGCGACGCGGACGACCGGCGGGGCCGGGCCTGGGCGCTGCGTGGCATCGCCGACATCGTTTCCCTCCGGGACGGGGCGACCGGGCGGGCGCTCGATCTGCTCGCCGAGGCCGAGGTCACCTGCCGTGAGATGAACCTCTCCAGCGCCCTGGCGTACAACCACAAGATGCGGGCCAACGTGCTGTTCCGCGCCGGGCGGTACGAGGAGGCTCGCGAGGTGTACGAGCAGGCGCTCGGCGAGTTCCGTGCGATGGACGAGCCGCGGGGCGAGGCACTGGCCTCGCTCGGCCTGGTCAAGGCCCGGGCCAGGCTCGGCCGGGACCGCGACGCCACCGCCGCCGACCTGGACGAACTGCGCGGCAGGCTCAGCCGGATCGGGCTGCTCAACGCCCGGGAGATGGTCGAGAAGGCGTACGCCGAACTCGGCGTGGAACCCGTGTCGGCCGATGCCGGGGACGACCGCCGATGACGCTCTCCACGACCCGCCGGGCAAGCGCGCCGCAGATACTGGACCGGTGCCGCGAGCTGGTGCGCCCGGCCCTGGTGGCGTCGGTGGGCCGGCTGCACCCCTGGCACGCGGAGACGGCGGCCTTCTCGCTGGGCTGGCGCGGTGCCGACGGCGAGCCCGTGCCCGGATCGCAGGGCAAGGGGGTCCGCCAGGCGCTCGCGGTGCTCGGCGCCCGGGCGGCGGGCGGCAGCGGTGAGGACGGGGTGCTCGGGGCGGTGGCCGTCGAGTTGATCCACACCTTCTCGCTGATCCACGACGACATCATGGACGGCGACGAGACCCGCCGCCGCCGGCCGACGCTGTGGAAGGCGTACGGCACCGGCCCGGCGGTCCTCGCGGGGGACGCCCTGTTCGCCCTGGCCGTCTCCACCCTCGCGGAGGCGCCCGGCCCCGGCGGCCCCGCGGCGGTGCGGCAACTGGCGGGCGCACTGGGTGATCTGGTGCGCGGTCAGGCGCAGGACCTGCTCTTCGAGTCCCGGCCGTGGTCCGGTCCCGGGGCCGTCCTGCCGCACGAGTACCGGGCGATGGCCACCCACAAGACGGGCTCCCTGCTCGGTGGCGCGGCCGCCCTGGGCGCGGTATTGGCGGGCGCCCCGGCGTCCACCGCCGAGGCGCTGGATCTGGCGGGGCGGCATGTGGGGGTGGCGTTCCAGGCGGTGGACGACCTGCTGGGGATCTGGGGCGACCCGCAGGTGACGGGTAAGCCCGTCCACAGCGATCTGCGGCGGGGCAAGAAGACGTACCCGGTACTCGCGGCGCTGTCCGCCGGCCATCCGGCGGCCGGGCGTCTCGACGCGCTGCTCACCTCCGCCGGGCCGCTCGACGACGCGGCGGCGCGCCGGGCGGCGGAGCTGATCGACGAGGCGGGCGGGCGGCGGGCGGCGGTCACCGAGGCGCGGGAGCACCTGGCCGCGGCCCGTGCCTGTCTGGACCGGGTGCCGCTGGCCGACGAGGCCAAGGGGGATCTGCTCACGCTGTTCCCGTATCTCGTGGACCGCACCGGCTGACCCGCGAGGGCCCGCCGACCGTGTGGGCCGACCCGTCGCCCGGAGCGCCCCGGCACCGTCCGGGGCGCTCCGGGCGTTTCGTCGACCGTGCCGGCACCGCCCGGGACCGGCGGAGCGGGACGATGGATGGTGCCGCCATCCATTGCGGCGATCGGCGGTGTGTGCGCCACCGGAAAAGGCTGACCGTATAGCCGGCGGGCACCGTACGGAACACCTGAGCCGCTCCCCGCCCCGGACCCCCGAGATCCCTTTCGCCACGGGCTCGTGCAGGGCACCCGGGCCTGCGCCGGTCTGCCGCCCGGCCACTCGAACGGTCTACCCGGACGTGCGATCCCCATGTGGTCGTATGAGCGAGTCACGCGCACGATATCGCCACATATCTGCCAAAGTGCACCTCGGCTTTACTCACCGGATTGAGCGAAGAGAGCCGTGCGTGCTGCACATGCGTCGTACTCAGGAAAGACAACTGACGGTCCTTCATGTGGTTCAGCCCGTGGACGGCGGTGTGGCCCGGGTCGTCACCGATCTCGTCAGGGCCCAGGCCGGTGCCGGACTGCGGCCCGTGGTGGCCTGCCCGCCCGGCAGCCCGCTGGCCGTCGGGGCGGCGGCAGCGGGGGCCGAGGTCCACGGCTGGTCCGCGACCCGTGCCCCCGGGCCCCGGCTGGCCGGTGAGGTCGCGGCCGCCCGCCGGATCGTCCGCGCGAGCCGCCCGCACGTGGTGCACGCCCACAGCGCCAAGGCGGGCCTCGCGGGCCGGATCGCGGTACGCGGCCGGGTCCCCACGGTCTTCCAGCCGCACGCCTGGTCGTTCGAGGCCGTCGGCGGGCGCACCGCGGAACTCGCGCTCGGCTGGGAGCGGTTCGGCGCGCGCTGGGCCGATCACATCCTGTGCGTCAGCGAGTCGGAGCGCCGCACCGGGCAGGAGGCGGGCATCGCCGCCCGCTGGTCGGTCATCCACAACGGCATCGACCTCGACCGGTTCCGCCCCGGCGACCACACGGTCCGGGCGCAGGCCCGCGCCGCCCTTCCCCTGCTGGAGGGCACGGGCCGGGACGCCCCGCTGGTCGTCTGCGTCGGCCGCCTGACCCGGCAGAAGGGCCAGGACATCCTGCTGCGGGCCTGGCGCCGGATCGCGGTGCCGGGGGCGCGGCTGGTCCTGGTGGGCGACGGGCCCGACCGGGACGGGCTTGAGCGGTCGGCCCCGCCGGGGGTGCTGTTCACGGGCGACTGCGAGGACGTACGGCCGTGGATCCACGCGGCGGACGTCCTCGTGCTGCCCTCCCGCTGGGAAGGCATGGCGCTGGCCCCGCTGGAGGCGATGGCCTGCGGACGCGCCGTCGTGCTGACCGATGTCAACGGCGCGCGGGAGAGCCTGCCGCCCGGCGACGAGGACCACTGTCTCGTACCACCGGAGGATCCGGCGGCCCTGGCCGCGGCGCTGACCGCCCTGCTCACCGACCGGAATCTGCGCGAGGCGGTCTCCCGCCGGGCCCTGCGGCACGCCCGGGCGGCCTTCGACGTCCGACGGACCGCGGGGGCGGTTGCCGGTCTCTACCAGGAACTTGTCGGCATGTCCGGCCCCACGACGAGGAAGCGCACCGAGCGATGACGATGGAGAGTGCACCGGTTCCCGGATCCGGCCAGGCGACAGCCGTGCAGGCTCACACGGTTCATCCGCCGCGAAGAGGCGGCGGCGGTGCGCAGGCACGGCCGGGCCGGCGCCGGGCCGTCCGGTACGGCCGCCCCGCCCCGCTGCTGTGCGTGGACGCCCTGGCTCCGGCGGTGACGTTCGCCCTGGTGGTCCCGGTCGCGTGGCCCTGGCTGCTGATGGCCGTCCAGGTGGTGGCGCAGGTGCTGCTCTTCGCCCGGCGCGGCCTGTACCGGATGCGGTTGTCCCCCTCGGTCCTCTCCGATCTGCCCGCGCTCCTCGGTCTCACCCTCCTCCCGTGGTACGTGACCATGGAGGTGCTGGACGTCTGGGCCCCGCAGCAGGGGTTCGGATGGGCGGTGCTGGCGTACGGGGCCGGTACCCAGACCGCGCTGACCTGCGTCGGGCGCGCGGCGGTGTACCGGGTGCGGCGGCGGACCGCCGTGCGCAGCCCGCAGTCCACGCTCGTCGTGGGCCAGGGGGCCCCGGCCCGTCAGGTGACGGCCGCGCTGCACGACCACCCCGCCTACGGGCTGCGGCCGGTCGGTCTGGTCGCCGCGGCCGGGGACGAGCAGCGGGTGGCAGGGGCCGACGCCGTGCCGCTGCCGGTCCTGACCTCGCACCAGGAGGTGGGGCGGGCGGTGGTGCAGAACAGTGTGCGGCACGCGGTGTTCACGGCCCCGCCCGAGGCGACCCCGGACGGCGCCGCCCTCTTCACCCTCCTCGCCGGGCACGGTTGCCGGATGTGGCTGATCACCGGGCCCGGCACCGTCGCGGCGCCCCCGGCGGGCGGCCGGCCCGACCATCTGTGGGGATTCACGGCCCAGCCGCTGCGTGATGGCACGGACCGTCCCCTCGGCCACGGCGTGAAGCGGGCGGTGGACGCCGTCCTGGCCGCGGTCGGACTGGTGGTGGCGGCCCCGGTGATGGCGGCCTGCGCACTCGCCGTGCGGCTCTCCGACGGGCCGGGCGTGATCTTCCGGCAGGAGCGCGTCGGCCGGCACGGACGCCCCTTCGTCCTGCTGAAGTTCCGCACGCTGCGCCCCGCCGACGTCCAGGAGTCGGCCACCCGCTGGAACGTCGCGTCCGACGGGCGGCTCAGCCGGGTCGGCCGCATGCTGCGCCGGACGTCCCTGGACGAGTTGCCGCAGCTGTGGAACGTACTGCGCGGCGACATGAGCATGGTCGGCCCCCGTCCCGAACGGCCCTTCTTCGTGGCGCAGTTCAGCCGCTCCCACCCCGGCTACCAGGCCCGCCACCGGATGCCCGTGGGCATCACGGGTCTGGCCCAGGTGAACGGGTTGCGCGGCGACACCTCGATCGAGGAGCGGGCCCGCTTCGACAACCACTACATCGAGACCTGGTCGCTCTGGCAGGACGCGTGCGTACTGGCGCGGACGGCGGGTTCCCTGTTCCGGCTCGGAGGCAGCTGATCATGAGCGCCGTCCTGACCCCGCCCGTGCCGTCACCGGCGGCCGGGCCGCGCGCCGCCGCCCGCTCCCCCCGGTCCGCCTGGCGTGGCCGTTGGCCGCTGCTGCCGCTGGTCGCGACCGTTCTGCTGCCCGCCCTCCCGTACGGGACGTCCGGCGGGGGCGGCCCGGCCGATGTGGCCTCGGCGATCGCGGTGCTGGTGTGTGTGGGGCGGCTGCTGTATCTCCGGCAGCGGCCGCTGAGCGCCCGCGCCGCGCTCGTCCTGGGGCTGCCCGCGGTGGGCTTCGCGGTGGCCACGGTGACGGCGGCGGACCCGGCAGCCGCGCTGCCCGGGCTCGGGCGCTACCTCCAGGTCTTCGTCCTGGTGCCGACGGCGGTGTTCCTGCTGCTCAGGGACGCGTTCGGCTTCCGGGTCGTCGCCGGTTCGCTGGTCCTCCTGGCGGTCGTCCAGGGCGTCACGGGCGTCCATCAGTACGTCACCGGGACCGGCGCCTCATACCTGGGCGAGGACATCCGGGCGGTCGGCACCTTCGGACCCAGCGACATCATGGGCATGGCGACCGTCGTCGCCTACGGACTGCTCGCCGCGGCGGCCTGCGCCCTGCGCACGCCCGGGAGCGCCCCGGCCTGGCTGCGACCGTCCGCCGCCGTGCTCGCCGTCGCGCTGATCGTGCCGCTGACGCTGTCGTTCAGCCGGGGCGTGTGGATCGCCACGGCCGCCGCGGTGCTCGTCGCCCTGGCGCTGAGCGGGCGGCGGCAGGCGCTGACCTCGCTGGCCGTCCTCGGCGCGGCGGCCGTGGTACTGGTCGGCGGGTTCGGCATCGGCTCCGAGATGATCGCGGACCGGGCCGCGAGCGTGACCCGGGTGACCAGCACCCCGGACCGGTCGGTCAGCGACCGCTACGCGATGTGGAGTGCGACGGGCGCGATGTGGCGCGAGCAGCCGGTCGCGGGGGTCGGTCTCAAGGGCTTTCCCGACCACCGCGACGGGCACGCCTCGATCGGGCTCTCGTCGGGCAGCGACACCGCCGGGGCGGGCCAGGAGTTCCGCCGCCAGGCCCTCCTCTCCCCGCACAACATGTATCTCCTCGTCCTCGGCGAGCAGGGGCTCATCGGGCTGACCGCACTCGTCGGGAGCTGGGCGGCGATCCTGGTCGGCGCGTTCCGCCGGCTGTGGCTCGCCCGTTCGCGCCCGCACGCGGCACGGGACTGCGGTCTGGTGGCGGTCGCCCTGATGACCTGGCAGAGCGTCAACTTCCTGTACGCGGACATCGGCGGGCCCACCACGGTGCTCAGCGGTGTCGTGCTGGGGCTGGCCGCCTGGTGGGCGCTGGCCGAGCCGGACCGGGTGAGCGCCGCATGAGCGAGTCCGGTACGGGCACGGAGGCCGGGGCGCGCCCGGCGGACGCGGCAGGGGGCCCGCGCTCGCCGCTGCTCCCCGCACCGGGGGCGGGTCCGGAAGGGCCCGGCTCACCCGGGGCGGCGAGCGGCGAGGCGCCCCGGCTCGGGGCCTTCCTGGCCCGGGCGGCGGCGGGCACGGCGGTGCTGACCGTGCTGGCGGCCGTCCTCGGTCTGGTGCGGGACCAGGCCATCGCCCGGTACTTCGGGGCCAGCGACGCCAGCGACGCGTTCCTGATCGCCTGGACCGTGCCCGAGATGGCGGCGACGCTGCTGATCGAGGACGGGATGGCGCTGCTTCTCGTCCCGGCGTTCAGCCTCGCCCTCACCCGTCGTGCCTCGGGCCGGACGGAGGAGGGCGCCGACCCCGTACGCGATCTGGTGGCGGCCACGCTCCCCCGGCTGTTCCTCCTGCTCTCCGGGGGCGCGGCGCTGCTCGTCGCCGGGGCGCCGTGGGTGGTGGGCATCCTCGCGCCGGGGCTCGCCGATCCCCGTCTCGCGGTGGACTGCACCCGGCTGACCGCGGTCACCGTCCTCACCTTCGGAATCACCGGCTACTTCAGCGCCGCGCTGCGCGCGCACGGCAGCTTCCTGCCGCCCGCCGGGGTCTATGTCGCGTACAACCTCGGCATCATCGGGATGACGCTGGCCCTGCACGCGGCGTGGGGGGTACGGGCGGCGGCGGCGGGGGTCGCGGTGGGCAGCGCGCTGATGATCCTCACCCAGCTCCCCGTGTTCCTGCGGCTGGTACCGCTCACCCGGCCGCGCCTGCCCCGGTTCCGGCGGCCGGGACGGCGGGCGGCGCGGAGTGCTCCGCTGCTGGGGTTCGCGGTGCTGGCCCCGGTGGTCGTGTTCGTGGTGAGCCGTCAGTCCCAGGTGCTGGTGGAGCGGTTCCTGGCCTCCACCCTGCCCGCCGGGGCGATCTCGCATCTGAACTACGCGCAGAAGGTCGCGCAGATGCCGATGGTGCTGTCGCTGATGATCTGCACGGTGACCTTCCCGGTCGTCGCGCAGGCCATGGCCGCCGGGGAGCACGAGAAGGCCCGGCGGCGGGTCGAGCGGGACCTCGGTCTGGCCGGGCTGGTGGTGCTGCTCGGCACGGCGGTCGTCCTCGGATACGCGCCCCAGATCGTCGAAGTGCTCTTCCAGCGCGGCGCGTTCGACGCCGCCGACACCGCGTCGACCGCCCAGGTCATGCGGGTCTACGCGCTGGGGCTGCTGGGGCACTGTCTGGTCGGCGCGCTGAGCCGGCCGTTCTTCTCGTCCGGGCGGCCCACCTGGTTCCCGGCGTTCGCGATGGGGACCGGGCTGCTGGTCACGATGGGGGCCGGTTACGCGCTGACGTACCGCTTCGGCGTGGACGGCATCGCGACCGCCAACGCGATCGGCATCAGCTCCACGGCCCTGCTGCTCCTGATGGGCCTCGGCACCCGGGTGGTGCCGATCAGGGCCCGGGACGTGGCGCTCTCGCTGGGCCGGCTCGCCGGGGCGTCGCTGGCGGCGGGCGCGGCGGGCTGGGCGTGCGCCCCGCTCGTCGCCGATTCGGTGCTGAGCCTGGCCGCCGGGTGTCTTCTCGTCCCCGCCGTGTTCTTCCTGACCGGCCTCGCCCTGCGCTCGCCCGAGGTCGTCTCCCTGCTGGCACTCACCCGACGGAGGTTCCTTGATGGCCGCTGAATCCTCGGCACATTGCGCCGACGCTCCCTCGTCCCGGCTCCGCCCGCACACCCGCCGTCAGCCGTGGATCCTCACGTACCACTCGGTGACGGACCCGAGCGACGACCCGTACGGCATCACGGTCTCCCCCGAACGCCTCGACGAGCAGTTGTCCTGGCTGCGCAGCCGGCGGCTGACGGGGGTGGGCGTGTCGGAGCTGCTGCGCGCGGGGGCATCGGGGCGGCGCGGGCTGGTGGGGCTGACCTTCGACGACGGGTACGCGGACTTCCTCGACGAGGCGCTGCCGGTGCTGCGCAAGCACGGCTGCCGGGCGACGGTGTTCGTGCTGCCGGGCCGGCCGGGCGGGGTCAACGAGTGGGACCCGCTGGGCCCGCGCAAGCCGCTCCTCAGCCACGACGACATCCGTCGGGTCGCCGCCGAGGGCATGGAGGTCGGCTCGCACGGGCTGTACCACCAGGACCTGACGGCGCTGCCGGACGAGGAGCTGCGCCGCGAGACCGCCGGCAGCCGGGAGTTGATCCGTGATCTCACCGGCTCGCTCCCGGAGGGCTTCTGCTACCCGTACGGCTTTCTCGACCGCCGGGTCACCCGGGCCGCGCGCCAGGCGGGTTACGGCTACGCGTGCGCGCTGACGCCCGGTCCCCTGCTCAGCCGGTTCGCCCTGCCCCGTACCCACATCAGCCAGGCGGACCGGGGGGTGCGGCTGTGGGCGAAGGACCTGCGGCACGGGCTGCGGCAGGTGGCCGGGCCGGGTGCGGGTTCCCGGAGCGCCGTGCCGGTGCGGGCGGGGGGTCCGCGGTGAGGGCGCTGCACGTCATCACCGGCCTCGGGGTCGGCGGCGCCGAGCGGCAGTTGCGGCTGCTGCTGCGCCATCTGCCGGTGGAGTGCGATGTGGTGACGCTCACCAACCCGGGGGCGGTGGCCGAGGAGCTGCGGTCCGACGGGATCCGGGTGACTCACCTGGGAATGCGCGGCAACCGGGACCTGTCGGCCGTGGGGCGGCTCGCCCGGCTGATCCGGGACGGCCGCTACGACCTGGTCCACACGCACCTCTACCGGGCCTGTGTGTACGGGAGGATCGCGGCGCGCCTGGCCGGGACGCGGGCCACCGTGGCGACCGAGCACTCCCTGGGGCGGGCCGAGATCGAGGGCCGGCCGCTCACCCGGTCCATCCGCGCCCTCTACCTCTCCACCGAACGGCTCGGCGCGGCGACCGTCGCCGTCTCGTCCACGGTGGCCGGGCGGCTGCGGGACTGGGGGGTGCCCGCCGACCGGATCCGGCTGGTGCCCAACGGCATCGACGCGGACCGGTTCCGCTTCGACGGGGAGCGGCGAGCATCCGTGCGGGCTGCCCTGGGCATCCCCGAGGAGGCGTTCGTGGTCGGCGGGGTCGGCCGGCTGGTGCCGGGCAAGCGGTTCGACGTGCTGATCCGCGCGGTCGCCGCCCTGCCGGAGGCCCGGTTGCTGCTGGCCGGGGACGGGCCGGAGGCCGGGGCGCTGCGGGCGCTGGCCCTGCGCCTGGGGGCCGTGGACCGGATCCGGTTCCTCGGGGAGTGCGACGAGGACGGGGAAGGGCCGGTCCCGGGTGTTCCGGCGCTGCTGAGTGCCCTGGACGTCTTCGTCTCCACGTCCCGCGAGGAGTCCTTCGGACTGGCCGCCGTGGAGGCGCTCGCCGCCGGACTCCCGGTGCTCCACGACGCCTGCCCCGCCATCGACGACCTGCCCGCCGCCCACGCCCCGGGGGCGACCCGGATCGCCGGGAGCCCCGAGGAGCTGACGGACCGGCTGCGGCAGCGGATACAGGCCCGCCCGGACCGCCGCCCGCCGCCCCGGGCCGTCGGCCACTACGACATCCGGCGCAGCAGCGAGCGCCTGATGGACGTGTACGCGTACGCCCTCGACACCGCCCCACCGAACCGGAGAGCCCATTCATGACCGACTCACCCGAGCAGCAGCGGCGACGCGTCGTCGTCCGTCGGCTGCGCACCGCCCTCGCCCGGCTGCCGCACTGGTGGCCGCTGCCCGTCAGCGTGCTGATCGGGACCGCCTCCGGGCTCTCGTACGGCGCGCTCGCCACCCCGCAGTACGAGGCCACCAGTTATGCGATGGCGGTCGCGGAAGGGGACACGGACCCCGCGGCGGCGCTGGGGTACGCCCAGTCGTACGGGCGGCTGACGACGAGCGACGCGACCCTCTCGTACGCGCAGGGCGCGGCGGGCGAGCCGGTGCGCGAACTGCGGTCCCACGTCACGTCGGAGACCTCCCCCGACTCGCCGATGATCGCGGTGACGGGGACGTCCTCGGACCGCCACAGGGCGGCCGATATCGCCAACGCGGTCATCGAGGCCGTCATCGTGAGCAGCGGACACGTCTCCAAGGACACCGGGGTCAAGCTGATCAAGTTCACCCATGCGATGACGCCGGACCAGCCGGTCTCGCCGTCGGTGCCGCTGGGCGCCGCCGTGGGGGCGGCGGCGGGCGGTCTGCTGGGCGGGCTGGTCCTGCTGGTGCGTCCCCGTCGGGAGGACTGGAACGTCGCGGCCCAGGTGCCCGGTCCGGCGGCCGGGGACGGCGTCGCGCAGGACGACCGGGAGCTCGTCCGATGACGGCGCACCGGACGGGCGGCCTGGCCGTGACGCTGTGCCGGGACTTCCGGGAGTTCGGCGCGCTGGCCGGTGAATGGGATGCGCTGCACCGCCGCTGCGCCACCCCGACCCCGTTCCAGAGCCACGCCTGGCTGCACTCGTGGTGGATCTCCTACGGTCAGGAGGGCCGGCTTCGGGTACTCCTGGTCCGGCGGGCCGGGCGGCTGATCGGGGCGGCCCCGCTGATGCTGGTGCACCGTCCGATGCCGCTGCTCGTCCCCATGGGCGGGGCCGTCTCCGACTTCTTCGACATCCTCCTGGACCAGGAGGAGGCCGGGTACGCGGTGGGGGCGCTGGGGCGCGGTCTGGACCGGGCCGCCCGGCACACCGTGGTGGACCTGCGGGAGGTCCGTCCCGACGCCTCGGCGCAGTTGCTGTTCGGGCGGTGGCCGGGGGCCCGGAGCCGGCTCACGGACTCGACGTGCATGGAACTGCCGGCCGAGCCGCTGGACGACCGCGTGGCCCGGCTGACGGGCTCGCGGGGCCAGCGGCTGCGCTCCAAACTGCGCAAGGTCGACGCCCTGGGCATCGAGACGCACCGGGTCCCCCAGGACGGGGTGCCGGCCGCGATCGGCACGCTGCTGCGGCTGCACGAGCGGCAGTGGGAGGGCCGGACGGTCAACCCCGAGCATCTGCGGGCGCGGTTCTCGGACCATCTGATCCGGTCGGTGGGGCGGATGGTGGGGGACGGCACGGCGGCCATGACCGAGTTCCGGCTGAACGGCGAGGTGGTGGCGTCCAACCTGTCGTTGCAGTCCGGGCGGTTGACGGGTGGCTATCTGTACGGGGCGGATCCGGCGCTGCGCGAACGGAGGGTCGATGTGTCGACGATGCTGCTGCGCGAGGTTGCCCAGCAGGCCTCGGACGGCGGGCGCGCGGTGCTGAGCCTGCTGCGCGGCGCGGAGAGCTACAAGAACCACTGGGGGCCGGTGCCGGTGGTCAATCAGCGGCTGCTGCTGGCCCGGCCGGGTCTGGAGCCGCTGCTGCGGCTGCGCGAGTCGCAGGTGGCGGTGCGGGAGCGGGCGGCGGAGACCGTGAAGGCCCGGTTCCCGGCGGCGCGGGACTGGCACGAGCGGCTGTCGGGGCTGCCGGTGATCGGACGCTGACACGCCGGGCGTACGCCGGACGGCGGCGTCGGAGATATCACCTATGAGCAGATCCGTTACCGTCCGGCGTCTCTCGCGTTGTCAGGGGGTGCGGGCCTCGTGTCCGCAGCACAACCCCCTTCTTTACAAGGAGTTCTCCATGTCTCGTATGACGAAGGTCGCCGCTGTGATGGCCGGCACCGGCGCCCTGATCGCCGGCGGCGCCGGCATGGCGTCCGCGGACGCCGGCGCGCAGGGCCTCGCCGCCGGCTCCCCCGGGGTCGGTTCGGGCAACGTCGTCCAGGTTCCCGTGCACGTCCCGGTGAACCTCTGCGGCAACACGATCAACGTGATCGGCCTGCTGAACCCGGCCTTCGGAAACACCTGCGCCAACGTCTCCGGCGGCCACGACAACGGCGGGGACTACGGCTACGGCCGCTGATCTCCCGCGGTTCCGGAACGGCCGGTCCCCTCCGTGCGGAGGGGACCGGCCGTTCCTCCGTCCGCCCTCAGGCGTAGCGGTAGATCTTGCCGTGGTCGAGGAGTTTCCTCGGGGTCACGCCCCAGGGGGGCATCGCCTCGTCGAGGCCGAAGACGTAGTCGCGGTCCGGGCCGGGCGAGGCGGGTTTCCGGCCCGGCAGGTAGGCGGACTTGGGATGGGCCTTGCGCCAGCGGTCCCAGAGCAGGTCGATGAAGGAGTGGTGGAGCCAGAACACCGGGTCCTCGGGGGAGGCCGCGCCCGCCATCGGTCCGCCGACCCACTGGTGGACCCGGTTGTGCAGGCCGACCGCGCGTACGCCCCGGATGCCCCATCCCTCGACGCGGTTGCGGAAGCCCTCGGTGCTGACGCTGTTCCAGGGCGCGGTGTCGTAGACGGGGTCCTTCAGGGCCCGCGCCAGGTCGTTCCGGGTGGGCAGGGATACCGGGGCGCTGCCCGGCCTGCCGAAGTTGCGGGTGAGGTAGTGCTCGTCGGTGACGCCCCTGCCGACGCTCCAGTTGCCTTCCGCGTAGGCGAACGGGCCGGTGGTGACCCGGCGGTCGCCGGGCCTGCCGTTGCCGCCGAGGAAGTCCTCCGCCCAGAGCGAGGAGGTCGTCCTGTTGTCCTGGGTCCAGTCCCAGTAGGGGACGCTGACGCCGGCGTCGAAGCGCTGGAGCGCCTTCTCGAACTCCAGCAGGTACTGGCGGTGCCAGGGGAAGAACGAGGACGTCATGTGCGCCGGGCGGGGGCGGCGTTCGGTGTCCATGACGTAGTACTCCCGGTGCATGACGACGAAGTCGTCGTAGCGGCCCGAGCGCTTCAGTTTCAGGATCGCGTCGATGAGCCGGCGCTTCTCGGTGCGCGTGAGGTCGCGCTGGTTCTTGCGGGTGTACACCGGTGCTGGTCCTCCTGGTTCACATGTGGTGCGCGGCGGGCGGTGCGAGACGGGCGGTGCCGAGTTCGTCGACGGCGGCACGGGCCGTCTCCAGCAGCGTCGGATACGACTCGTAGTGCCGGACGTCGCTCAGATAGGTGCCGTCCGCCCGCCTCATGACGTGGAGCGGCCTGCCGTCGATACGGATCTCGGTGACCGGTTCGGCGGCGACCGCGGCCCGGTCGCCGGCCGGGGCGCCCGCGGGGACGACGACGGTCGCCGTCCCCCGGATCTCCCGGCCCCGGTACATCTCGGCGAACTCCTCCGTCGTGGCACGGGATCCGGAGCCGGGCCCGGGCGCCGGTTCGGGCCGGGCCGCGGCGGCCGGGTCGCGGTCGAGCAGCGGGAGCAGGGCGCCGGCGGTGCCCGTGACCACGGCGGCGGTGAAGGCTCCGCGCAGGACGGTCCGGCGGGAGGGAATGCGGGTGCCGCCCGGTTTCGCGGGGGTGGGGCTCATGAGATGACTACCTGCCTCTCGTTAACTCGTCCGAGGTGCTTCTGGTGGCGATGTTGACAACGAGGCGGTGGCGAAACAGTTCTCGTGCGTGCGGCGTACGGCGCACACGCGGCGGTCGCGTTCCGGCAAACGCGTGAGGGTGCGGGGCGATCGGCGGCGGTGGGACGCGTCGCGGGGGCTCCCGTGGCCGGCGGACCGGAACATGGCCTGGCGAACCGTGGAGGTGGTGGGCATGACCGTTCCGTATCAGCCGTCCGGGGGCCGTGTGCTGCGCGCGGCGGACGTCGATCTGGCCGACCCGGCGTTCTGGCGGCTGCCGCGCCCCGAGCGGCTGCGGGCCTTCGCGTTGCTGCGGGAGCTGGAGACCCCGGTGCTGTTCACGCCCCGGCCCGGGACCGCGCGTACGGCCGGAAAGCCGTTCCACGCCCTGGTGCGCCATGCCGACGTGCGGACCGCGAGCCGTACGCCCGCGGTGTTCGCGAGCGCTCCCGGGGTCACCACCCCGGAACCGGCCGCCTGGGCGAAGGCGCTGTTCGGGAACTCGATGGTCAATATGGACGGGTCCGAGCACGCGGCGCTGCGCCGGATCATCTCGCGGCGGTTCACCCCCCGGCTGCTGGCGGGTGTCGAGCAGAACGTCGAGCGGCTCGCCGGGCGGCTGGTGGACGAGCTGATCGCCGAGCGGCCCGGGGACTTCGTGCCGTCGGCGGCCTCGCGGCTGCCGCTGGAGGTGATCTGCGACCTGATGGGCATCCCGCAGGCGTACCGGGCGCGGATCGCCGAGCAGATCGACCACGCGTCGGAGCATGTCGGCGTCGAGCGGCGGGGCCGCGCCCGGATCCGGATCCCCGGGCGAGGGCTGGCGTCGCTGGCCCGCATGCAGTGGGGCATGGGGCGCCTCGCGGCGGAGCGCCGTCGTCGTCCCGGGGACGACCTCGTCTCGGCGCTCGTCTGCGCGGACATCGACGGCGAGGCCCTGTCCGGGCGGCAGTTGGGGGCCTTCTTCTCGCTGCTGCTGGTGGCCGGGGTGGAGACGACGCGCAACGCCATCGCGCACGGGCTGTTCCTGCTCGACCGGCATCCGGAGCAGCGGGAGCTGCTGCGGTCCGACTTCGACCGGTACATCGACGGGGCCGTCGACGAGATCGTGCGGCATTCGACTCCGATCATCCAGTTCCGCAGGACCGTCACGGCCGAATTCGCGCTGGGCGGCCGCACATTCCTCCCCGGCGAGAAAGTCGCACTCATTTACGCGTCCGCCAATCGCGACGAGGCGGTTTTCACCCATCCGGATCGCTTCGACATCACTCGCTCACCCAATCCCCATCTGGGATACGGCGGCGGGGGCCCGCACCACTGCCTGGGAGCGCATCTGGCCCGCCTGGAGATGACGGCCCTGTTCCGGGAACTGATCGACCGGCGTCCCGTCATGCGGAATCTCGGGGACCCGGGGCTGGTCGATTCGAATTTCGACAACCGCGTCGGCTCGCTGCCATTCACGTTCGGCCCCACATTCACCTGAACGGCACGCCCGCAACGCCGAATACGATAAATGGACTCCCTCCGCATGCCGCCGGGGCATGATGATGAAACTCTCTTCCCACCGGGCCGGACGGGCCGGAATTCATCGCAGCCAGGAGGAGCAATGCCGGCCAAGCGCCGTCTCTTCGTTTCGTGCATCGCGGCGCTTGCTCTGAGCCTTCTGGCGGGCGGCGGTATCGCGGGTCAGTCGCCTCCGGGCACCGATTCCGTCGACGGCGCGGCACCCGGTGGGCCGAGGGCGGGAAGTGCTACGGCGCACGGGGCGTATCTGGACTACGGGCCCGACGGGGTCAGCCGGATGGCCGAGTTCTCGCGCTGGCTCGGCGGGGCGGAGCTGCGGGTGGGGCACACGTATCTGCCGGGCGATCTGTGGGTCAACATCGAGGGCTCCCCCGATTTCCTCGACGCCTGGGCGGAATGGAGACGGGCGGACCCGGACCGGATGTTCGTCCTGAACGTACCGATGCTGGAGCGCAACGAGGAGCGGGTCCCGGACGACGAGGTCCGCACCCTGCTCCGGGCGGGTGCGGCGGGCGACTACGACCAGCACTTCACCCGGCTGGCGGAGCGCCTGGTGGAGCTGGGTGTGCCGGACACCGTGATCGTGCTCGGCTGGGAGATGAACGGCACCACGTACACGCACCGGTGCGGCCCCGACCCCACGTCCTGGAAGGCCTATTGGGAGCGGATCGTCACGGCGATGCGCGCGGTGCCCGGTCAGGAGTTCCGCTTCGACTTCACCCCGAGCCGCGGGCGGGACGCGGTTCCGTGGACCGAGTGCTATCCGGGCGACGACGTCGTCGACATCATCGGGATGGACTCCTACGACCAGCCTCCCGGCGAGACCTTCGACGACCAGATCACCGACCCGTACGGGCTCCAGAAGCACGTCGACTTCGCCGCGGAGCGCGGCAAGCCCATCTCGTTCCCGGAGTGGGGGCTCTTCCGCAACGGCGACAACCCCGAGTACATGCGGCGCATGCTGGAGTGGATCGACCGGCACGAGCCGCTCTACCAGACGGTCACGGACTACTGCCCGCACGGTGTCTGGCAGTGCCGGAGCAATCCGCGGTCCTCGGAGGTGTTCCGGACGATGATGTCGGAGATGGCCGCGCCCGCCGCGCCGTCCCCCAGCCCGACGATGACTCCCCCGCCGTCGCCGTCGCCGACGGCCCCGGTCCCGACGCCGACCGGCGCGGCCCCGTCCCCGACGCTCACGCCCTCCGCGCAGCCGTCCCCGCCGGTGTCGCCCACACCCCCGGCGCCCGGGGCCGAGCCGCCGCCCGCCCGCAGGTGGTGCGTCACCTTGCCGTCCACCGACTGGCTGGGCGCGTGGCTGCGGGAGCGCGAGATCTGCTTCCGCTTCTGACCCCGGGCATGGAAACGGCTCCGGCCGCCCTCGTGCCGGGGCCGGAGCCGTCCACCCACACGGGTCCAGCGCGGGGGCAGGGGGACGAGCAACCGCTTGTCATCCCACCAACGCGGGCATGTCCCGCTCCGTCACGCCGCCGAACGGGGGACGGCTCGCGCGCGTACCCCGCACGCCGCGCCGGGCGCGGTCCGGGGCGACGCGCGACCATGGAAACCTACAGAGGGTGGTGAGGTGCAATGGCATCCGCCGATGAGGGCTTCCCGGCGGAGCCCGGCCCGCTGCCCTCCGGGGACGGGCGGGGACCGGCTCTGATGGCCGACGACGCGGCCGCGGTGCTCGCCGGGGACGGCACGGTCATCGGCTGGACCCGCGGGGCCGAGGCGCTGCTCGGGTATCCGGCGGCCGAGGTGGTCGGCCGGTCGGCCGCCCGCCTGCTGACCGGCCCGCCCGACCCGCGCCGGACCGCCGCGGTGGCCGCGCGCTGCCGGACCGGGTCGGCGTGGAGCGGGCTGGTCTCCCTGCGGGGCCGGGACGGCCGGTCCCTGGACATCGATGTGCGGGTCACCGCCTCGTTCCGGATCGCCGGGCGGGAGGTCTTCCTGGCGTCCGGGCGGGAGCTCACTCCGCACTGGACGATGACCGGGTCCGTGCTGGACGACTTCATGGCCCGGTCCCCGGTCGGGATGGCCGTGCTCGACCCCGGTCTTCGCTATCTCTGGCTGAACGACACCCTGGAGCGGTTCGGCGGTGTGCCGCGGGAACAGCGTCTGGGGCGCCGGCCGGCCGATGTGCTGCCCCGTGCGCTGGCGGCGCCCATCGAGCGGCTGATGCGGCAGGTCCTGTCGACGGGCGAGGCGGTCACGGATTACGAGTACCTGGGCTGGAGCTGGGCCGATCCGCACCGCCGACGGGCGTACGCCAGCTCGTTCTTCCCGCTGGCGGACGCCCAGGACCGGCGGATCGGCATCGGCTACCTGGTCCGCGACGTCACCGACCGGTGGAACGCGCGTCGGCTGCTCGCGCTGGTCAACGAGGCCGGGGCGAGCATCGGCTCCACCCTGGACGTACAGCGCACGGCGCAGGAACTCGCCGACTTCGCGGTACCCCGGTTCGCGGACTTCGTCTTCGTCGACCTGCTGGAGACCCCGTTCGGCGGTGACCGGCCCGGGTCGGCCACACCGGCCGAGGGCGAGCGGCCGGCCATGCGCCGGGCGGGCATGAGCTCGGTGCGGGAGGGCTGCCCGGAGGCGGTCGTCCGGGTCGGTGAGGCGGTGGACTTCGTGCCGCCGCCGCACGACGCGGATTTCCTGCTCTCGGGCGCCCCCGTTCTGCTGCCGGTGCTCGACCCGGGCAGCCACGGATGGACGGTGGAGCAGCCGGAGCGGGCCGCCCGGATCCGGGAGTTCGGGCTGCACTCGTTGATCTCCGTACCGATGCGGGCCCGCGACACCGTGCTGGGCCTGACCACCTTCATGCGGTCCCAGAATCCGGTGCCGTTCGACGAGGACGACGTGGCGCCCGCCCGGGAGCTCGTGGCACGGGCCGCCGTGTGCGTGGACAACGCCCGCCGCTACACCCGGGAGCACACCGCGGCGCTGGTGCTCCAGCGGAGCCTGCTGCCGCAGACACTGCGCGGCGGGACGGCGCTGGACGTGGCGTGGTCGTACCTCCCGGCGGACGCGAAGGACGGGGTCGGCGGGGACTGGTTCGACGTGATCCCGCTGTCCGGTGCCCGGGTCGGCCTGGTCATCGGCGATGTCGTCGGGCACGGCATCGGGGCCGCCGCGACCATGGGCCGGCTGCGTACCGCCGTACAGACACTGGCCGACATGGATCTGCCGCCGGACGAGTTGCTGGCCCGTCTGGACGACCTCGTACTGCGGCTGAGCGAGGAGGAGCGCACGGGGGGCCCGTCGGAGCGGGGTGGCTCGACGGTGGTGGGGGCGACCTGTCTGTACGCCGTCTACGATCCGACGAGCGGTTGCTGCACCATGGCGCGGGCGGGCCACCCCCCGCCGGTGGTCGTCACGCCGGACGGGGCGGTCACCTTCCCGGACCTTCCCTCCGGGCCGCCGCTCGGGCTCGGCGGGCTGCCCTTCGAGTCGCTGGAGATGGTCCTGCCCGAAGGGAGCCTCCTCGGTCTCTACACCGACGGGCTCATCGAGGGGACCGAC
Organism: Streptomyces sindenensis; assembly: GCF_014649035.1. Taxonomy (GTDB): domain Bacteria; phylum Actinomycetota; class Actinomycetes; order Streptomycetales; family Streptomycetaceae; genus Streptomyces; species Streptomyces sindenensis. The sequence continues at coordinate 55,745 of NZ_BMSG01000015.1, read as the reverse complement.
AAGGACGTCGAGAGCGGCATGGAGCGGCTGGGCCGGGAGGTGTCCCGGGGCGGACTGCCGCTGGAGGACCTGTGCCCGGCGGTGGTCAAGGAACTGCTGCCCGTCCCCCAGCCGGACGACATCGCGCTGCTCCTCGCCCGGACGCACGTCCTGAGTCCGGAGCACCTGGTCTCGTGGGAGGTCCCCGTGGACCCCGCGGCGGTCGGGGAGGCCCGGGCCAAGGTCTCGCGCCAGCTGGAGGCGTGGGGGCTGGAGGAGCTGTCGATGACGACGGAGCTGATCGTCAGCGAGCTGGTGACCAACGCGATCCGGTACGCCTCCGGGCCGGTGCGGCTGCGGCTTCTGTTCCAGGCCGCACTGACCTGCGAGGTGTCCGACGCCAGCAACACCTCGCCGCGGCTGCGGCACGCCAGGACGACGGACGAGGGAGGGCGCGGGCTGTTCCTCGTCGCGCAGCTCGCCCATCGGTGGGGCACGCGCTACACGCCGCGTGGGAAGATCATCTGGGCGGAACAGCCGATTCCCTGAGGGCCGTGCGCGGCGCCGCCGAGGGGGCGGGCTCCGTGCGCGGCCCTGCTCAGGGGGCGGGCTCGGTTTCCGGGCGGGGCGCCGTCGAGTGGGGGGCCGATGTCTCCTTGCCGGCGGTCGTCCCCCCGCGGGCTGCCGTCTCCTTGTCGGCGATCGTCTGCTCGTGGGCTGCCGTCTCCTTGCCGACGGCCGGCTGTTCGCGGGCGAAGAGGCGGGTGAGGGGGCCGTCGGCCCGGATCAGCTCGTCCCAGGTGCCCTCTTCGACGATGCGCCCGCCGTCCAGAACCGCGATCCGGTCGGCCCTGCGCACGGTGGCCGGGCGATGGGCGATCACCAGGGTCGCCCGGGTGGCGGAGTCGGCCGCGAGCGCCCGGGCCAGTTCCGCGTCACCACGGTGGTCCAGGTGGGCGGTCGTCTCGTCCAGGACGAGGACGCGCGGGCCGCTCAGCAGCCCCCGGGCCAGGGCCACCCGGGCGCGCTGGCCGCCGGAGAGCGTCGCGCCGCGCTCGCCGACCGCGGTGTCCAGTCCGTCGGGCAACGTGGCGGCGACGGTGTCGACGCCGCAGATCCGGGCCACCGCGTCCAGCTCGTCCGCCGTCGCGTCGGGCGCGCCCAGGCGGAGGTTCTCGGCGAGCGTGCCGTGGAAGAGCGGGGCCTCCTGCCCCACCACGGACATGGCGGCGCGCAGGTCGTCCTCGGCGAGGTCCCGCAGGTCGACGGGGTGGGCGGGGGCGAGGGGCACGAGCTCCACGACGCCCTCGGCGGGGTCCCAGTAGCGGGCCAGGAGGTGGGCGCAGGTCGACTTGCCGGCCCCGGACGCTCCGACGAGCGCCACGGTCTCCCCCGGCCGGACGGTGAGGTCGACGCCGTCCAGCACGGCCTCTCCCCCGTAGCCGAACCGTACGCCGCGCAGCCGCAGGCCGAGCGGGCCCGGCGGGACGGGGCGGGGCGCGGTGGCGGCAGGGGCCCCGGCCGGGGCGTGCACGGCGGCCCGGACCCGGGCCGCGGCGGCGCGCAGGCCACCCGCCCGGCCGAGCGCGGCCGCCGATTCGGCGACCGGGGCCAGTGCACCCAGGGCGAGCGCCATGGCGGCCGGGGCCCACGCCCCGTCGAGCCGTCCGGCGGACGCGGCGTCGGCGGCGGCCGCCACGACCCCGATGACGGCGGCGACGACCAGCAGGTCGCGGGCCGCGCCCGCACCGGTCTCCCACGACTGTTCGGCACGCTGGGCGCGGGCGAGCCGCCGCCCGGCGGCCCGGAGCCGCGCCCGCCTGCGGTTGAGCGACCCCGTCATCAGGAGCTCGCGGAGTCCGTCGACGCTCTCCACGGTCTCCGACGACAGTTCGGCGAGCGCGCTCCGGGTGCGATGTCCGCGTTCGGCCCGACCGCGCGCCTCGATCAGCGGGGACCAGATCAGGAGCAGCGCGGCGGGTACGACGGCGAGCAGCAGCCAGGGACCGAGGGTCGCCAGCACGGCCGCCGACACCGCGAAGACCACACCGGAGGCGAGGAGTTGGGCGATGGCGTGGGCGTAGAAGAATTCCAGCGCCTCGACGTCCCCGAGCGCGGTGGCCGCGAGGTCGCCGCTGCGCCGGCCCGCGATCCGGGCGGGGGCGCTGCGGGCCAGTCCGTCGAAGACCCGGACGCGCAACTCGGCCAGGACCCGGTAGGCGAGGTCGTGCGAGAGGTCCATCTCGCGCCAGGTGGCCAGCGCCCGGAGGAGGACGAGCCCGGTCAGGACGGCGACGGTCCCGGGGGCGGGCGGGCGGTGCTCGATGACAGCGGTGCCCACCGTGTACGCGGCGAGGGTGATCAGGGCCACCAGGGCGGCCTGGTCGACGAGGGCGGCCAGGCAGGTGCGGAGCACGGTGGCGCGGTGCGCGCCGAGGACCGGGAGGAGAGAGCGCAGGGCACCGGTCGGGGCCGAGTCCGGGTCCTGGGCCGTGGGCGGGGCAGTCGTGGGCGGCGCAGGGGACTGAGCCCGGTCCGGGTCCGGGTCCGGGTCCGGGGTCTGGGCAGGGTCCTGGGTCGTGCGCGGGGTCGGGGTCATGCGGCGCGTTCTTCCTGTGCGGTGTGTCCGGCCGCGACGAGCGAGGCGTAGACGCCGCCGCCCGCGAGCAGGGTGGTGTGGTCGCCCGCCGCGGCCACTCGGCCCGCGTCCAGAACGACGATGTGGTCGGCGTGGCGGACGGCGTCGAGCCGGTGGGCGACGACGACGCAGGTGCGGCCGCGGCCGGCCGACGCCAGCGCCCGGACGATCCGGGCCTGGCCGCGTTCGTCGACGGCACTGGTGGCCTCGTCCAGGACCAGGACCGGGGCGTCGGCGAGCAACGCCCGTGCCAGGGCGAGCCGTTGGCGCTGTCCGCCGGAGAGCGTGGCGCCGCGTTCGCCGACGAGGGTGGCGTATCCGTCCGGGAGCCGGGCGATCTCCTCGTCGATCCCGGCGGTACGGGCGGCGGCGCGCAGTTGTTCGTCCGTGGCGGCGGGGCGGGCGATACGGAGGTTCTCCGCGATCGTGGCGTGGAAGAGGTAGGTCTCCTGCGACACCACGGCGATGCCCCGCCGGAGCGAGGCGAGGGTGTACGCGGCGGTGTCCGTCCCGGCCACGGTGACGCGCCCGCCGTCCGGGTCCCGTTGCCGCAGCAGGAGGCTCAGCACGGTCGACTTGCCCGCTCCGGACGGGCCGACGACGGCGGTGGTGCGCCCGGCCGGGGCGGTGAAGGACACGCCGTCGAGGGCTGGCCGGGCACCGCCCGGGTGGGTGAAGTGCACGTTCTGCAAACGGATTTCGGGCGCGCTCTCCCAGGCGGCGGTCACGGTGCCCCGGTCCGGGACGGCGGCCTCGGCGGTCCGCAGGGCCGCGATTCCGTCGGCCGCCGACACCCCGAGGTAGCCGGCGTGCCACTCGCGGGAGAGGTCGCGGACGGGGCGGTAGCATTCGGAGGCGAGCAGCAGCAGGAGGTAGGTGCCGGTGGCGGCGGTGCGGCCGGTGGCGGCCGAGGAGCACGCCACGAGAACGGCGGCGACGGTGCCGCCCTGGACGGCCAGGTCGGTGAGGCCGGTGTCGACGAGCGAGACCCGCAGTTTGGCGACGGTGCTGCGGTGCAGGGCGGCCGACCGGCGCTCCAGCCGTTCCCGTACGCGGCCCACGGCACCGGCGTTGCGCAGCGTCGGCATCCCCTGGAGGGCCTCCAGGTAGTCGGCGGCGAGGGCTTCGTAGGTGTCCCAGTGCTCCTTGCCGCGCCGCGCGAGCAATCGGTCCCACGCACGCGGCCCGAAGAGGGCGAGCAGCAGGGCCGGCCCGAGGGCGAGCGCCGCGTACGGCTCGACGAGAGCGACGGCGACGAGCAGCAGCGGCGGTACGGCGGCGGTGATGAGGAGCTGGGGCAGATAGCGCGAGAGGTACGCGTCGACTCCCTCGACCCCGTCCACCAGCGTGGCCCGTACGGCTCCGGCCCGCGCACCGGTGATCGCGGTGGGGCCGAGCGCGCCGAGCCGCTCCAGCAGGGTGTCGCGCAGCCTCACCCGTACGGTGGCACCGGCGGTGACGGCGGTCAGGCGCTGGGCGCGGCCGAGGGCGGCGCGGACCAGAACGACGGCGATCACGGCCGCGAGCAGCGGGGCGAGGGCGCCCGTCTCCCCCCGGGCGATCCGGGAGAGCACGAGGGCGAGGAGGACGGCCTGGGCGAGGTGGGTGGCGGTGACCGCCGCGAGGAGTGCGGTGGCGAGGCCGAGCGGGCGACGTGCGGTGCGCGCGGCGCGCAGGAGTTCGGGGTGGAGCATCATGGGCGTTCTTCCTCGCCGGACGGGGCCGCCGGGGCGGCGGATGCCGTGGGTGGGGTGGCGGGCGTGGGGGCTGACGTGGCTGGAGGCGTGGCGGGGATGCCCGGTGTCGTCGCGGGTGCGCCGAGCGCGAGGCCGTGCACGATCCAGTCGCGTCCCGGAGTGTCGCCGAGGGCGGCACCCAGGTCGGCCTGTTGCCAGGAACCGATGGGGCGTGAGCGCAGGCCCAGGGCGGTGGCGTGCGCCTGGGACGTGCCGGCCGCGTATCCGGCGACGAGGTGGCTGCCGCGGACGGTGGCGCGCGAGGCGTCCTCGGGGCAGCCGTGGGCCAGCAGCACCGCGCCCGAGGTCGCGAGCCACCGCTGGCCCGCGGCCCAGTGGGCGAGTGTGGGACGCGCGTCGCCCGTGGCGCGGACGTCGAGGCCCGGCTCGCCGGGGGCCGCTGCGTACAGGGCCGGTGCGGCACCGCCCGCGGCCACGGTCCAGGAGGGCCCGTCCGGCCGCACGCTCCGGGCCGTGGCGAGGATCCGGGCGAGCAGCTCGTTGCCGGGTGGGCGGTTCAGCTCCCCGGGCGGGGCGCTCCGCCGCGCCTCCAGAGCTTCGTCGGTCACCTCTCCGGGGCGCGATGCCGGGTGCCAGGTGCCGCCGGGCCGCCCGGGCGCTTGGGCGATGCGGTGCAACAGGTGCCGTGCGGCGGCGAGTTCAGGGGGTGGCGTGGTGTCGGCTCCGGGTTGCGGCGTCGGGGCCGAGGCGCGGGGCAGCGCGGCCCAGGCGTTCAGCGGCGGCTCGGTGCCGGAGGAGCCGCCCGGGGGCGTCAACCGTACGGCCGCGAGCGGTAGTTCCGGCTCGGTGCCGGGCCAGGTGCTGAGCCAGTCCGGGGCGTCGGGCAGTCCGGCGGCGGCGGACAGGAGAGAGCCGTCCGCGTCGAGGGAGACCAGCACACCGGCGGTCGCGGCTCCGGCCAGTGCGAGGGCGGCGGCGGCATGGCCCGTGTCGAGGAGCAGCAGCGGCCAGGCCCGGTGGCCGTAGTGGGCGACGGTACGGGACGCGGCCACGGCGAGGACGACGAGGGCGCCCGGGGGTACGCCGTCGGGGGCCGGGCCGCGCAGGTGGGCGCGGTGGGTGCGCGGGTCGTATGCGTAGCGCCCGGGCGGCAGCGAACACTTCGGCCCGAGCAGGAGGTGGGCGCGCACCGGGTGCAGGGCGCCCGCCGAGGGAACGGGGCGCAGCCGGCCCGGTGCGCCGGCGGGCGCGGCCAGGGAGAGCCGCAGCACACGGTCCAGGTCGATCGCGGCCCCGGGCTCGCCGACGTTCGCGGCCACGGGGGCGTTCCACGGGAACGGGCGCTCCGGAGCGTACGGGGAGAGCTCCGGGACACGCGGCGAGCGGGCGTCCGCGAGTGCCGTGCGCAGGAGGTCCGGTGCGGCGGGCAGGGCGGCGCCCGCCGCGCGGACGGGCGTGGCGGTACGGTCCCGCGTGTCGGGCATGCTGGCGCGCTCCATCACATGTGCGGGGGCGGGGCGAGAGTGAAGTCCTCCGGTCCGGCGGGCGGTTGGACGCGCCAGCCCCGGGCGAGCGCCGCTTCGGCGAAGCGCGGGCAGCCGAAGTAGCCGAAGGCCGCCGGGGCGTTGGGGACAAGCCCGGAGACCAGGACCCGGGCGACGCGCAGGGGGGTCTCGGCCACGTCCTCCGTCGTGAGGTCCGCGGTGATGACCCGGTGGCCCCCGGCGGCGAGCGCCGCGTCGAGCGCGGTGCGGCTGCCGGGTGCGATCGCGGTGACCGGGACGACGCCCAGGGCGGGTGCGGTGAAGCGGCGGGCGAGCGGGGCCATCCGGTCGTCCAGCCAGACCTGGACATGGGCGCCGAGGTCGCGGACGGCGGCGAACCCGGGTCCGCAGTCGTCGAGATAGCGCCGGTCGGCCCGGTGGTCGAGGTAGAGGCCCCGGGCGAGCATCCCGGCCTCGATCGCCCGGTACACCCACCCGTCCGCGTCCACCGTGCCCTGGGTGAACACCCAGGTGTGCACGGCCTCCAGGACGGCCTTGCGGGCGGCCTCCGCCGGGTCGTACCGGCAGGCGAACCCGGCCGCGTACACGCCGCGCCCGGGGTCGTGCACGAGGGCCGCGACGCAGGGGGCGAACTCGGAGGGCATCTCCACGATGTGCACGTCCAGCCCGCAGCCGGCCAGGTCCTCGGTGAGTCCGGGAACGCTCGCCGGGTCGATGCCGCGGGTGGGGCCGTCCAGGTGCCACCACAGCTCCAGCGCGTCGCGCTCGACGACTTCGAGGAGCCCGCGCTCCACGGCGTCGTCGAGGCCCTGCCCGGTGGCGATGCCGGCGTAGTTGAGGTGGTGGGTGCGGGGCAGTGAACGCAGCTCCCCCTGACGCCAGTTGAGGTGGGTGAGCGCGACGGGGGCCCAGCAGGGTTCCCCGTTCTCGACGGCCCGGGTCCACAAGGCCGGTGTGTCGGGGGTGAGTTCGCCGTACGGGAAGCGAGGGCGGCCGTACTGCCACGGTGCGTACGCCGGCAGCGCGCCGGGTCCGTAGAGGCGGGCGCCCTCGGCGGTCAGCTCGGCCGGGGTCGCCCGGCGGGGCTCCTGGGGGTGGCCGGGCGGCGGGAGGCGGTTGCCGCAGTAGCGCTCCACGGCCTCGGCCACCGCGGCGATCCAGGCACCCCGGGGGTCGCCGAACGTGGTGCCGAGCGAGACCCGGTCGGCGGGCCAGGCACCGAGGCGACGGGCGTCGGCGACGTCGGCGGTCATCGCGGTGTAGCGGGGTGGCGCACCGGCGGGATGTTCGACGGGCGCGACGGCACGGACGATCCCGCTGACGGGGTCGACGAGGGCTTCGAGGGGCAGGGCGCTGGTCAACGGCATATCTCCGGTACGGGCTCGACGTAGTGGCGCCGGGCGACGACGGGCAGGTGGAGGGCGCTGCCCCGGGGGTTCACGGTGCGGCGGGACGGGGCGAGCCGGGTGGCCGTGACCGGGTCGTCGCCGGTGTGCGGGTTGCGCGCGTGGGCGGGGAAGTGGTGTCCGGCGATCTCGGCCCGCAGCCGGGTACCGGCGGGCAGCCTGCTGCCCAGCGTGCCGAGCGGCACGGTGATGTCCGCGGCTTCGCCGGGCGGGCCGGTGCGCCGGACGATGCCGAAGGCGAGCGGATCGGCCCGGCCGGACGGGTCGAGCGCGGTCAGGCGTACGGCCCAGTCGGCCGAGGGGGTGTCGGCGGTGGCGTTGATCCGGGCGACGGCGGCCCCTGCCAGGTCGAGGGGGCGGGGCAGCGGCGGCGAGAGCAGCAGACAGCGGTCGGCGTCGTCGCCGTCGACCGGGACGGCGAGGTCGTCGGAGCGCACGGGGTGCTCCGGGTCGGCGCTGAACACGGCTCCGTGGAGCAGCCGTAGTCCGGTGGCCGAAGCGAAGGGCCAGCGGCACTCGGCCTCGGAGGGGGACGCCGTCCGGAGGGTGCTGTGCCAACGGCCGCTGTCGCCGAGGGCGATGGCGCCGCGCCGGGTCGGATCGAGACGCCCGGCGAGCGCGGCGCGGGCCCACCGCACGTACAGGGCACCGAGGTTGACACGCGCGCGGGCGGGCGCTGACCGGTCGGCGGTGAGGCGGTGCCCCCAGGGGCCGAGCAGCAGACGCGCCGGTCCGCCCCAGCCGCGCCAGAGCGCCACGGTGTCCTCGGCGAAGGGGTCGCGGGTGCCGCCGACGGCGAGCAGCGGAAGGCGGGCCGCGGAGCCGAGCGCCACGAGGCGGCCGCGTTCCCGGTCGGCCCAGAGCCGGGGCCAGGAGGGCAGTTCACGCCCGAGGCCCGGGGCCAGCCGCTCCGCCAGGCGGGCGACCGGGAGGTGTTCGAGCAGCCGGGGGTCGTCGGCCAGCGCGCGCTCCAGCGCGTCCGGGTCGGAGTCGCGCCGGTCACCGTGGGCCGCCCACCAGCCGGCCCGGGCCCGCAGCCGCTCCGGTCCGCCGGGCTCGCGCGCGGTCTCGGTGAGCCCGAGCGCGGGAACGGCGGCGATGACGGCGTCGGGGGCTCCGTCGCGGTGCACCGCACCGGGTGCCGCGTCGGGGTCGTCGAGTGCGGTGACGAGGGCGCAGTACGCGGCGTAGGAGGCACCGACGGCGACGACCTCTCCGCTGCTCCACGTCTGCGCGCGCACCCAGGCGACCGTGGCCGCGCCGTCCGCCTTCTCGTGGTCGCGGTACGGGTGCCACTCCCCGGGTGAGCCGTGGCGGCCGCGTACGTCCTGGGCGAGGGCGGCGAATCCGTGTGCCGCCCAGCCGCGCAGCTCGGCACGATGGGCATCACGCCCGTACGGGGTGCGGATGAGGACGGCGGGACGGGGGCGGTCCCCGTCCGGGAGGCATACGTCGGTGGCGAGCGGTGTGCCGTCCGGCGCCAGGACGGACACGGTGAGGCTGTTCACGGGCGGGCCTCGGCGGCTCCGGACCGTGCGCGCGTCCCCGCCGGTGCCGGCGCGGGCAGCGGCGCGACGTCCGGCACGGGAAGCACGGGGTGCTCCGTGAAGGTGAGATCGCGCAGATCGATCCGCCGCAGCCGGCGCCGGGCCGGGAGACTGGCCGGCTGCCAACCCGTACCGCCCGTATCCACGCCGACCGCTTGGGCTTCGGCTTCGGCTTCGGCTTCGGCTTCGGCTTCGGCCCAGGCGATCAGATCGGCGGTGAGCAGCGCGGCGATCAGGGCAGCGGATGCCTCGGTGGGGTGCGGTCCGGTGTCGGGGGTGCGGTGCCCGGCCCAGTACGCGGCGAGTTCGCGATGGGCGGGGGTGGCCGCGAGTCTGCGGAGGCGGACATGCCGGGAGGTGACGTCTCCCGGGGCCGCGGCAAGGGGCTCGGTCCAGCTGTGGGAGCCCTCTCGGTGGCAGCGCAGCCAGGCGATCCGTCGGTCCGGCAGCCGGTCCGCCGCGTCCCAGAGCCCTTCGGGCACGGGCGAGTCCAGACACCACACCACGGCGACGCGACCGCGGCGGTCCGGGACGGCCCGGGCGAGCTCCGCCACCTCGTCCGGGGTGATCGGCGCGACCTCGGCCCCTTCCGCCCCGGCGCAGCGCGCCATGGGCCCGGTGAGCACGGGGTCGCCGAGAACGTGGACGGTGCGTCCGGCGAGCGGAGGCCGGGGCGGGGCGGACACGGCGTGCCCCTCGGCCTCGAACGCCTCGACGAGCCGGGCGAGTTCGGCGGTCTGCGACTCTTCGCCCGGCGTCCGCCCGCCCGGCGTCCCGCTGTCCGGCGCCTCCTCGCCCACCAGGCGGCGCACCAGGGCTTCCCCGGTGACGTCTCCGGTGTCGATGCGCAGGAACTCCCCTCCGGAGGTCCGGAGCACGGGGGCGGCGCCGGGAACGGTGACGATCCCGGCACCGGGAGCGAGTCGACTGCGGGTCACGGAATCCTCCGGGTCGGAGAGAGGGAAGGCGGGGACGGGGTGGTGGTCGGGCCGAACGGGGCGGGCCCGCCCGGGTTGTCACCGGGCGGGCCCGCCCCCGCGCGACGCGGGGAGACCTGCCTTCAGCGGCAGGAGTCGCTTACTTCTCGGCCGCGGTGTCGGCCTCGACGGCGTCGTCGAAGGGGTTCTCGACGAGGGCGTTCGAGTGCGTGGCGGAGAGGTGGGCGAGCTGGCCCTGGTCGGCGATCGGGCTGAACACCTTGTTCTGCTCCATGAGTTGAAGCCTCCATTCACATCGGATGGGTGTGGTTCGCGGCGTTGGTGCGAGCCGCAGCACAGACATTAATGAATATGATTTTCATTCCGCAATAGCTGGAGCGGTTCGAGAGGGTGATCTGGGTAACAGACGGGCCAGCCGCCCTCGTCGTCGATGCCCACCCGGCCTTCCACGCCGAGGACTTCGGCCAGCAGACGCCGGGTGACGACCTCGGCCGGGGGCCCGTCGGCGGCGATGCGGCCGTCCCGGAGCGCGACGATCCGATCGGCGAACCGGGCGGCGTGGTTGAGGTCGTGCAGCACCATCACCACCGTCAGCCGGCGCTCCCTCCGCAGCCGTACGACCGTCTGGAGCACCTCCAGCTGGTGCCGTAGATCCAGATAGGTGGTCGGCTCGTCGAGGAACAGCACGGGGGCGTCCTGAGCCAGCGCCATGGCCAGCCGGACACGCTGGCGTTCACCTCCGGACAGCGCGTCCACGGGCCGGTCGGCCCAGGCCGTGACACCGACGTCCGCGAGCGCCCGGGACGTCACCTCGTCATCGCCCTCCCGCAGCATCCCGAGCGGCCCCCGTGCGGCATAGCGCCCCTGGCGGACGAGTTGACGCACGGTCAGCCCCGGTACGGACGGCGCCGATTGGTGCAGCAGCGCCACACGCCGGGCGGCGGTGCGGCGGGGCAGCCGAGCCACGTCGCCGCCGCCGAGCAGCACACGCCCTCCGCTCGGGGCGAGCAGTCCGGCGGCGAGCTTGAGGAAGGTGCTCTTGCCGCAGCCGTTCAGCCCGATCAGGGCGACCAGTTCACCGGCCCGGATGCTCAGGTCCACCCCGCGCAGCACCGGGCGTCCGGGGTAGCCGAAGGCCAGCCCCTCCGCCCGGACGGCGTCCGGGGCTTTCGGTACCCCACTGTTCATCGCGCTCTCCGTCGCGCTCGTGTCCACGGTTCTCTCCCTCATCTCTCATCCGCCCGTCGCCGTGCCACGACCAGCAGCAGCCCCGCCCCCACACAGGTGGTCAGGGCGCCGACCGGGAGGGTCAGCCGGTCGGCGTCGAGCACGGTGGCCAGCAGCCGGGACAGCAGTTGGGCCGCGGCGTCCGCCCCGCACACCACCGCCGCTCCGAGCAGTGCGGCGCCCGGAAGCGTGACGCGCAGATCGGCGCCGAAGACGGCAAGCGCGAGATGGGGCACCAGCAGTCCGACGAATCCGAGGGCACCCACGGCCGACACGGCGCCGGCCGTCAGTGCCACCGCGCACGCGAGCGCCACTCCCCTGCCCCGGCCGGTGGACAGGCCCGCGGCGGCGGCCTGCTCGTCACCGCAGCGCAGCAGCGTCAGCGGCCCGGCGAGCAGCCAGGCCCCCGCGCCCCAGAAGGCGGCCCACGGCCAGAGCAGATTCCAGTGCTGCCAGACCCGGCCCTCAATGGAGCCGATCAACCACTGGACGACGCTGCCGAGTTCGCCGGGCGCCACCAGGAGGACGACCGCGGTGAGTCCGGCGAGCACCGCCGACACGAGGACCCCGTAGACGGCGGTCTGCTCCGGGTCGCCCCTCTCCCGCCCGGCGAGCAGCCACAGCAGTCCCGCCCCGGCGAAGCCGCCGACGCAGGCCGCCACGACCACGGCCGTGGGGGACTCCCAGCCCGCGAGGCCGAGGCCGGTCGCGGTCACCGCGCCGAGCACCGCGCCGGGTGTGACGCCGGTGACCTCGGGTCCGGCCAGCGGGTTGCGCAGGGCCGACTGGAGCACGAGCCCGGCCACCCCGAGGCTGGCCCCGGCGACCAGGGCCACCAGTACGCGGGGCAAGCGGAGCCGGAGCACGATGTGCTCGGCGGTGGGGTCGTCGCCGGCCCCGAGCAGCACGGCCCACACGCCTTCGGGGGTGACGCCCCGGCCGGCGAAGAGCCCGGCGCAGGCGACGACGGTGACGAGCAGCATCAGACCGCCCATCCGGACGCCCGGCGCACGCAGGGCCCGGCGGGCCGGGCCGGGCGCGGTGTCGACGAAGGTCATCGTTCCGCCTTCCGCAGTACGGGAGCGGGAGCGTCCGGCGGAGTCACCGGTGCCGGCAGGGACACGGGTCCCCGGTCCCGGGCGGGCCGCCGCCCCCGTTTCAGCAGCACGACCCCGACCGGCACGCCGACGAGCGCGGTCCAGGCGCCGACGGGCGTCTCGACCGGGGCGAGCGCGAGCCGGGCCGGCTGGTCGGCGCAGAGCACGACGATCGCGCCGCACACGGCGGACCGGACGAGCCACCCGGCCGCGCCGCCGTCCGGGTGGAGGCGGCGGGCGAGGTGCGGGGCGAGGAAGCCGACCCAGGCGACCGGCCCGCACACCGCGACGACGGGGGCGATGAGGACGACGGCGATGCCCAGCGCGGCCACCCGCGCCCGCTCGACCCGTACGCCCAGCGCGCGGGCGTCGTCGTCGCCGAGCCGCAGCACCCCGAGCACCGGAACGCACAGCACCAGGGCCGGTACGGCCACGGCGAGCCAGGGCAGCAGACCGGTGACGTCGTCCCAGGTGCGGGCGGACAGACTGCCCAGCAGATAGCGGTAGATGAGCTGGAGGTCGAGCTGATCGGCCATGACCATGAGCACCAGCAGGGCGGCCTGGAGCGCGGCGGCGACGGCGGCCCCGGTCAGCAGGACCGCCGAGGGGCTCCGCCCGAACCCGGCGGCGACCAGGGTGAGCAGACCACCGAGGGCCGCCCCGCCCAGGGCCAGGAACGGCTGGAGCCCGAGGGGCACGGCCAGGGCCAGGACCAGCGGTGCGGCGACGCCCAGGGCCGCCCCGGAGGAGACCCCCAGCATCTCGGGCACGGCCAGCGGGTTGCGCAGGGCCTCCTGGAGGACGAGGCCCGCGGCGCCCAGGCAGGCCCCCGCGATCAGGGCCAGCACCATGCGGGGCAGCCGCAGTTCGGTGACGACGAGCCCCGCGAGCCCGTCGGACCCCAGCGTGGCCGGGAGCCGGGCGGGCGGGACGTACGGCGTGCCGAGGCTGAGCGCGCAGACCGCGCTCGCCAGGGCCGCCGCGCCCAGGCAGAGCAGCGCCACGGGCGGACGCCTCACCGCAGTGCGGCCGTCGCCTCGTCGAGGACGACGCCCAGGGACCGGGTGCCGCGCCCCTTGGCCCACACCTCGGAGTCGACCTCGAAGACCTTGCCGTTCTTCACTGCCGGGATACGGGACCAGAGCGGGTTCTTCGCCAGCTTCTCGGAGAGCTTCCCGTCGGGCGCACCGAAGGACAGGGTCTCCACGAACAGGACGTCGACGTCCCGGGCGAGGATCTCCTCCAGGCTGTAACTGCCGTCCACGCCCCGGCTCTTCCAGGGGTAGTGGGAGATCTTCGGGAACAGTCCGGCCGCCACGTCGGTCTCCGGGGTGGCCACTCCGAAGTTCTCGTCGCTGCCGAAGATGATCAGCGCGGTCCTGTCGCTCTTCCGCTTCTCCGCCTCCGCCAGGCGGGTGCGGAAGGTCTTCTCCGCCTTCTCGCCCTGCGCGGTGCGGCCGGTGAGCGCGGCGAGGTCGCGCAGATAGCTCACGCTGTCCTGCCAGGACCCGGGCTGGACCGGCCAGAACGTCGTGGCGCCCTTCAGCGCGGGGGCCAGCTTGCCGTGCGTGTCCTCCAGGCCGATGACCAGGTCGGGCTTGTGGGCGAGGATCGCCTCGACCTCGGGGCTGAGGAAGCCGCCGGGCACGACCGGCACCTTCGCCGCCTTCTCCTTGCCCAGGAACTCCGCGTGCGCCAGCACCTGGGAGTTGGTGGCGGTGGGGGTCATGCCCAGTTCGACGAGGATGTCGTCGCAGAGGGCGACCAGGCAGACGATCTTCTCCGGCGGCTTCGGCAGGGCGACCGTGACGCCCTTGGCATCGGCGATCCGGGTGGCGGCCTCGATGGGCCGCACCTGCGTAGTCGTACGGGCTCCGGCACCGGCCGCCCCGGCCGGTTCCCCGGGGCCGGGGTCGGCGTTCTCGGTGCCGCAGCCGGCCAGCAGGCCTCCCAGTACGGCGATCGCGGCCCAGCGGCGGACTCTCAGCGCGGTTCGTGGCATCGGCGGGTCCCTCAACGTTCCTGTGCGGTCCCGGGGATGCGGCAGAGCTGGTGGCGGGGCCCCGGGAGCGATCCCCGCCGCCAACCGAAACCTTACACATGATTATCATTTCCAATAAAGTGAGCGGGGTTTCCGCCGGAATCCACCGGCCTCCGGAACGTCCGGCCGCCCCCGCCGCCCTCACCAGCCCCGCCTGCCCCAGGAGTTCGCCATGTCGCACACCTCACCCCCCGGTCCCCGCACGCCGCCGCGCCTCCTGGTCTCCGACCACGTCGCGGGGCGAGTCAGCCTCCTCGACCTCCCGGACGGCACGGAGCGGGCGGAGTTGGACCACCGGCACCTCTCCGAGCACGCGGGATTCCTCGCGCTGCCCGACGGGCTCGTCGCCTGTGTCGACGAGCGGGCGGGCGAGTTGCTGGTGCTCGATCCGTACGGACCGGGCGCCGGGCGGCCCCTGGTCCGGCGGCGGATACCGGTCGCGGTCCCCGCCGAACATCTGGCGGCGGACCCGGACGGGCGGCGCCTCGCGGTGACCACCGGCCTCGGCCGCAACGAGGAGGCCTGGACCGGACTGATGACGGCCGTCGACCTCGACGCCCCGGACGGCGCCGTCGCCGTACGCGTACGAGGACGGACCGGCGAACCGGGGGTCACTGTCCTCGGCGGGGCCTCCCCGCTCGTGGTGGTGCGCCACCGGGAGCCGGGCGAACTGCTGGTCCACCGGCACCGCCGACTGATGCGGTCGGCCCCCTCCTGCCCGCCGGCGGCCCCGGTGCGGCGGATCGCCCTGCCGGACGACGACGGACACGGCGACGCCCACGACCCGCTCACCGGACGGCTGTTCGCCGCGGCGGGCTCGGGGGTGCATCGCGTACGACAGGAGGGGGACGAGCTGACCCCCGAGGCCCCTCTGCCCTGGTCCGCCGACGGGCGCTCCGGCGGGCGCGGCTACTACCTGCGACTCGATCCCGTACGGCGGATGCTCTGGTCGTGCGTGCGCGGCGGGCCCGGCGACCCGGGGCAGTGGCCGGACTGGTCCAACGACGCCTGGTGGCACCACCTGGACACCGGCGAGACGGGGCGGCTCGGCCTGGGGCCCGGACTGGTCTTCCGGCTCGCGGTGACCGCCCGCCACATCGCGTTCACCCGCGTCCACCCGGACGGCGACGAGCTGATCCTGCTCACCGCTCCCCCGGCCGCCGGGTCCCGCCCGGAGGTCGAGGCCCGGCTGCCCCTGCCCGCCATGTCCGGCGCGCCCCGGCGCGGCGGGACCCCCTGGGACGGCGTGCAGCGGCGCGCGGTCGCGGCCTCCCCCGGCGGGGGCCTGGTCGCGGTCAGCCGGGGCGGCCACGGCGAGGTCCACGTCTTCGACGCGGACAAGGCGGCGCTCATCTCGACCCTGACCGTTCCGACACCCCTGGACGACGGGGGCCACCTCGCCCTCGTGGCGCCGGGGGACGGAGCGCACGCCGACCCGGTCGGCCGCTGAGACCGGCGTGGCGGGCGGCGGCGGCCTGCGGACCTCGCCGTGCCACCGCCCGCCACCCTCTTCCGGCTCAGCCCCGTGTCACCAGGAGGACTTGGTCACTCCGGGCAGGAAGCCCGCGTGGGCCTGCTCCCGCATCCGGACCCGGGAGAGGCCGAACTTGCGCACGTACCCCCTCGGCCTGCCGTCGACACTGTCCCGGTTGCGGACCCGGGTGGCGCTGGCGTCGCGCGGCTGGCGGCGCAGCTCCTCCACGGCGGCGAGACGCTCGCGCTCCGGGGTGCCCGGCCGGCGGATGATCTCCTTCAGCTCGGCCCTGCGGGCCGCGTAACGCTCGACGGTCGCCCGGCGGCTGTCGTTCCGCGCGATCTTGCTCTTCTTCGCCATCAGACCTTCTCCCCCCGCGCGCGGATGCGCGCGACCGCGGCTTCGATGCCGATGCTGTCCACGGTCCTGATCGCCCGGGCGCTCAGCGTGAGGCGCACATAGCGCCCCTCACCGGGCAGCCAGTACCGCTTGCGCTGCACATTCGGGTCGAACCGGCGGGACGTCCGGTGGTGGGAGTGGGAGATCTTGTTGCCGAATCCCGGCTTCGAGCCGGTCAGTTGGCAGTGGGCGGACATGAAAGTTACCTACCTCTCCTTCGGTGCATCCATTATTGAAAATGGAAACCATTGCCATATAGTAGCGCCCATGGCTCGCAACGAAGTACGCCCGGTCATCAAGCTCCGCTCCACCGCGGGGACCGGCTACACCTACGTCACCCGTAAGAACCGGCGGAACGACCCCGACCGGATGGTGCTGCGCAAGTACGACCCGGTGGCCCGCCGCCATGTCGACTTCCGCGAGGACCGCTGAGGCGCCGCGCGGCGCCCCGCCCTCTCCGCACACCCCTGAAGCCCCACCCGAGGACACCGTCATGAAGCCCGGAATCCACCCCTCCTACGGCCCCGTCGTCTTCCGCGACAAGGCCGCCGACTTCGCGTTCCTGACCCGCTCGACCATGACCAGCGATCGCACGGTCACCTGGGAGGACGGCAACACCTACCCGGTGGTCGACGTGGAGATCTCCTCCGCGAGCCACCCCTTCTACACCGGCACCGCCCGCGTCATGGACACCGCCGGACGCGTCGAGCGCTTCGAACGCCGCTACGGACGCGGTGAGGCCCGGTGAGCGGGCGCCGCACGAAACTGCCGGTCGTCATCGTCTGCGGCCTGCACTCCGAGGCGCGCCGGGAGGTCGTGGAAGGGCTGCTGCGGGACGTACCGCACAGCGTCGCGCTGCACCACGACCTGTCGACGGCCACCGGCGGAACGGTCCGGCGCTCCCTGCGGGACGCCGGCGGGGAACTGGCCGCCGGCGAGGCGCCGCTGGTGAACGAGTGCGCCTGCTGCGCCCTGCGCGAGGACCTCGTCCCGGAACTCGAACGGCTCGCGGGCGACGGGGTGACCCGGCTCGCCGTCCTGGAGCTCTGGGACTCCGTCGAGCCGAAGTCGATGGCCGAGGTGATCGCCGAGCACACCGGCGCCGCCGAGGTCACCAATGTGTTCACGGCCATCGACCCCACACTCGTCCTGCCCTGCCTCTCCAACGGCGACGACCTGGCCGAGGCCGGGCTCGCGGCGGCACCGGGCGACCGGCGGACCATCGGCGACACCTGGGCCCGGCAGGTGGAGTACGCCCCCGTCCTGGCGGTGGCACCGAACCCGGCGGCCGACGACGAGGACCGCGCCCTGATCCGGCAGTTGAACCCGACTGCCCGTCAGGCAGCGGCGGGCTCGCAGGAGTTGACCCGGATGGCGTTCGCCGGGTTCGACGTGGAGGCGGCGGCAGCGGGCCAGCACCCGGCCTGCGCGCTGCTGCCGCAGGAGGCGGAGGAGGCCGGGGTGGGCACGCTCGTCTGGCGGCGGTACCGTCCCTTCCACCCCGAGCGCCTCCTCGACGCGCTGGAGGACCTCAGCTGTGCCGCGGCCCGCAGCCGGGGCCGGTTCTGGCTCGCGGACCGGCCCGACACCCTGCTGTCCTGGGACGCGGCCGGCGGCGCGCTCTGTGTGGAGAACACCGGCCCCTGGCTCGCCTCGCTCCCGGACGCGGCCTGGTCCATGGTGCCGCCCTACCGGCAGGCGGCCGCCGCGCTGGACTGGCACCCCGAGCACGGCGACTGCTGCCAGCACCTGGTCTTCGTCTCCCCCGGCCTCGACCGCGAGGGGCTGACCGGGCTGCTGGACTCCTGCCTCCTCACGGACGAGGAGTACGGGTCGGGCCGGGAGGCGTGGAAGAGCCTGCCCGCCGCGTTCGACGCGCTCCTCGACCCGGTGCACTGAGACCGCCGGGCCCGTTCCCGTATCCCTCCTGAACTCCCCAGTCCGTAACCACCGGACGCACACCCCACCACCGAAGACGAGGAAGCCTCATGGCACGTCAGCACGACCCCCGCAAACCGCTCAAGAGCCGGCCGAACCCCCTGGACGCCGCCGGGATCACG
Organism: Streptomyces sindenensis; assembly: GCF_014649035.1. Lineage (GTDB taxonomy): Bacteria > Actinomycetota > Actinomycetes > Streptomycetales > Streptomycetaceae > Streptomyces > Streptomyces sindenensis. The sequence goes on along the minus strand of NZ_BMSG01000015.1, from coordinate 37,737 downwards.
TACATCGACTACAAGGACACCGATCTGCTGCGGCGGTTCATCTCCGACCGCGGCAAGATCCGCAGTCGCCGCGTCACCCGGATCAGCGCCCAGCAGCAGCGCCAGATGGCCGCGGCCATCAAGAACGCCCGCGAGATGGCCCTGCTGCCGTACTCCGGAGCTTCGACCGGCAAGTAGCGCGCGAAGCCCCCGACCTGGGACGGGGCCGCGTCCACGCCTCGGGATGCAGCACCACAGCAGTCCGAGCACCATGGACGCATGGGCAGAGACATCCCGGAGAAGGGCGCCCCCGGTCCGAGGTCTTCGGATCAGGGAACAGCGGGCCGACGGGGCGGCCCGCCGAAGCAGGGCCTCGCTCTTGCCGCCATGCTGTTCGCGGTGTCGATGACGTTCATCGACCAGACGATCGTCGCGATCGCCGCACCGGACATCATCGACGAACTCGGGCTCACCTCCTCGCAGATGCAGTGGGTCGTCAACGCCTATCTGCTCACGCTCGCCGCCTTCTTCGCGCTGGGCGGGCGGTTGTCCGACATCTTCGGGCATCGCCGCGTGATGCTCATCGGCACACTCGTGTTCGTCACCGCCTCCGCGCTGTGCGGCGCGGTGCCCTCCGGGGACGTCGCGCAGGCCTGGCTGATCGGGTTCCGGGCCGTCCAGGGCATCGGCGCGGCCCTGATGTTCCCCGCCGCGCTCGCCGTCGTCATCGCCGTGTTCCCGGTGGAGCGGCGCGGGCGGGCGCTGGCGCTCTTCTTCGGCGTCTCCGGGGCGCTCACCGCGGTCGGGCCGCTGCTCGGCGGCTGGCTCACCGCGTGGACCTGGCGGGCGATCTTCTGGGTCAACGTCCCCGTCGCCGTCATCGCGATCGCCTTGGCGCTGCTGGCCCGCGTCCCGGACCGGGCCCGCCGCGAGCCGCTGGACCTGCCCGGAGCGGCGCTGGTCGCCGCCGGCATGGGGCTGACCGTGCTGGGGGTGCAGCAGTCGTCCGCCTGGGGCTGGGACTCCGTCGCCACCTGGGCCTGTATCGCGGGCGGTCTGGTGGTGCTGGCGGTCTTCTGCCGGTTCGAGCTGCGCACCCGCTTCCCGCTGATCAAGCTGCGGGTCTTTCGCGATCTGGCGTTCAGCGTCGACAACGCGGTGCTGTTCTTCGCCATGATGGCGTTCGTCCCGGTGTTCTTCTTCGCCTCCGTGTACGCGCAGGTCTCACTGAGCGCGTCGCCGAACCAGGCCGCGCTGTATCTGCTGTACTTCTTCATCGGTTTCGGGCTGGCGTCCCAGTGGGGCGGCCGGATTCTCGACAAGCGCGGCGCCCGCCCCGCGATGAAGCTCGGCACGGCGCTCGGCGCGGTCGGGTTCGCCCTGTGGGCGGGGAAGCTGACGACGCTCTCGATGCACGACCAGTGGCTGTACGCGGCCATGGCGGGCGCCGGTATCGGTCTGCTGCTGGCACCGGCCTCGACGGACGCAGTGAACCGGGCCATCGACGCCAGTTACGGCGAGGTCACCGGCATCACCCAGACCGTGCGGAACTTCGCGGCCAGCATCGGACTGGCCGTCTACGGAACCCTGTTGACCCGTACGACGGTGACCCGGGTGGAGGAGACCCTGCGGGACAAGGGCGTGCCGAGCGGTGAGTCGCACGAGATCGCCGAGTCCGTCGCGCAGTCGGTGACCGGACACGCGGACTCCCGGGGGCCGTCCGGTTCGGGACCGGTGGCGGAGACGGTACGGGACTCGATGGCGGCGATCCGGATGGACTTCGCCGAGGCGAACCAATGGGTGTTCTACGGGATGGCCATCGCCCTCGGGATCGCCTTCCTGGTCTCGCTGCGCCATCCCGGGACCCGGGTGACGAAGGAGGAGCCCTCCGGACAGTGAGCGGACCGAGGGGTTCGCGGCCAACCGACCGCAGCGCCAACGTCCGCAGTGCCAACCGGCCGCAGTGCCAACCGACCGGGGCGCGTCGCTGCCTGCCGCGGCGGAAACGGCTGGGGCGACCGCAGGCTCCCGGTCGTCGTGGACGGGGGCGTGTGCGGGGCACGCCGGGCGGGGGCGGAAGGCCGGACGCCGTGGGCGGGGCGGTGAGGTGCTCCGTCAGCCCGGCGTCGGCTCGCCCCGGTGGGTCAGAAGGCGAAGACGGCGTTGTCGTTCATGCTGCCCGCCATTTCGCAGGCGTTGCCGTACGTGGTGCTGAACTGGACCGGCTTGCCCTGCCAGACGCCGTGGGCGGTGACCACGACCGGGTCCCACTGGCGGGTACAGGTCCGGTTCGACGGGCCGTCCGTGAGTGCGGCGAACTTGCCCTGTACCGCGGCCAGTTCCTTGCAGGCCGCGGCCGGGTCGGGGTGGGTCCCCTCGGCGGTGGGGGCGCAGGCGAGCGTCACGGCCCGCTCGACGGTGGCGGTCATCGGGTCCTCGCCGCGGGCGACGGTGAGGACGAGCGCCGAGGGTGCGTAGAGACTCTCCGCCTTCGCCGGTGCGGCCTGCGCGGTGGCGGTCGCGAAACCACCGAGCAGAAGGGTGCCTGCGGTGATGGTTGCGAAGATGGCGTGAGGGTTGCGTCGCATTGGTGAAATCTCCTTGCTCGGGTGCCTGATTGCGGTCAGGAGTCTTACGCATGCGGAAAGTAGGCGCACGTCGACGGCCAGCTTCCAGCCGCAGACATCCGTTCGAACCGACCGAATGGTCATTCGGGCAGCTCAGAGGCCTCGCGCGATTCGTCCAGCATATGGACAGATCCCGGCAGTTCAATTCGAAACGACCACCTGACCTGCGAAGACTCCAGAAGGCGCCGATGCGCCAATCCTCCGCTTCGGCCGGAAAGTACCGCCGTTCGAGGTCGCGGACACTCCTGGCGCACCCCGGCCTCCTCTGCGTGCACCCCGTCGGCGAGCCGTGCGGGGTCACGCGGAGGACACGATTCCAAATCCCCCTTGACCCGGGGAATTCAGGTTAGGCTAACCTCACTTCCGTGATCGCTCCTGCCCTCGACCGAGAAGACCCACCGCCGCACCGGGCCTCCGCGCCCGCTGCCGGTGCCACCGTGCCACCCGCCGACGACGCGGGCCTCGACGCCCGCGACATGACGGTCGCCTACGACCGCACCGATGTCGTGCACGGCGCCGACCTCCGGCTGCCGCGCGGCCGTGTCACCGCGCTCATCGGGCCGAACGGCAGTGGGAAGTCCACCCTGTTGCGGGCCGTGGCCCGGCTGCACAAGGCCCGCACCGGCAGCGTGACCGTGGCGGCCGAGGCCGGGGACGGCGCGCCCGTCGACGCCCTCGCCCTGTCGCGCTCCGACTTCGCCCGCCGCGTCACCCTGCTCGCCCAGAGCCGCAACGCCCCGGCCGGGCTCAGCGTGCGCGACGTGGTCGGATTCGGCCGGCACCCCTACCGGGGCCGGATCCGGGGAGCCGACCCGGACGGCGCCCGGATGGTCGAGCACGCGCTGACCGTCACGAACCTCACCGAGTTCGCCGACCGCGGGGTGGAGAGCCTCTCCGGCGGGCAGTTGCAGCGCGTCTGGTTCGCCTGCTGCCTGGCCCAGGACACCGACGTACTCCTGCTCGACGAGCCCACCACCTATCTGGACCTGCGCTACCAGGTGGAGATCCTCGACCTCGTCCGCGATCTCGCCGACACCCACGGCGTCACCGTCGGGGTCGTGCTCCACGATCTGGACCAGGCCGCCTCCGTGGCCGACCAGGTCGTCCTTCTCTCGTCCGGGCGGATCGTCGCCGCGGGCACGCCCGCCGAGGTGTACGCCCCCGAGCGGCTCACCGACGCCTACGGCATCCGCATCGACGTCGAACTCGACTCCCCCACCGGCATCCCGCGCACCCGCGCGGTCGGCCGCCACCACCTTCGTACCGAAAGGCCCTGAGCACCCTCATGAAGAACCATCACCTGACGTGGCCCGTCCTCGCCGCCGCGGCCGCGCTCGCCCTCACGGCGTGCGGCACCACCGAGGCGCCGAAGAAGGAGTCCGCCGGGGACAAGGCCGTGACGGTCACCGACTCGCGCGGCAAGAAGATCACGCTCGACGGGCCTGCCAAGCGGGTCGTCGGCACCGAGTGGAACGTCGTCGAGACCCTGGTGACCCTCGGCGTGCAGCCGGTCGGCGTCGCCGACGTCAAGGGCTACACCGCCTACGACACGGCCGCCCCGCTCACCAAGGGCGTCAAGGACATAGGCACCCGGGGCGAGCCCAGCGTCGCCACCGTGGCCGGGCTGAAGCCCGACCTCATCGTCGCCACCACCGACCTGTCCGACTCCGCCATCGCGCAGCTGTCGAAGGCCGCCCCGGTCGCCGTGGTCCGCTCCGCCGACGCGAGCCGGCAGATCGACCAGATGGTCGACACCGTCAACCTCATCGCCCAGGCCACCGGCACCGAGGACAAGGCCAAGTCCGAGATCGACTCCTTCCGCAAGGCGATCGCGGACGGCAGGAAGAAGCTCGCGGACGCCGGACTCGACGGCGAGAAGGTCGCGTTCGCCGACGGCTGGCAGGAGGGCAACCAGGTCTCGGTCCGCCCGTACGTCAAGGGCTCGCTGCTCTCCGACGTCAACACCGAACTCGGTCTTGTCGACCCGTGGAAGCTGAAGGGCGACAAGGCCTACGGCCTGGCCGCGACCGATGTCGAGGGCCTCACGAAGATCGGCGACGCGCAGTTCACCTACATCGCCAACGACTCCGACGGCGGCGACCCGTTCGCCGACGGCCTCAAGGACAACGCGGTGTGGAAGTCCCTCCCGTTCGTGAAGAACGACGAGGTCCACCGGCTGCCCGACGGCATCTGGATGTTCGGCGGAACCGCGTCGATGCGCGAGTACATCGACGCCCTCGTCGGCGCGCTGACCGCCTGACGATGAGCACCCGCACCACAACCGCCCCGCCCGCCCCCGTGAAGACGGTGGCGGGCGCGGCCGGTCCTGCCGGGGACGCGTCCCCCGCGGCGGCCGGCCCACCGGCCCGTCGCGGCCGGATGTTCCTCCTCGCGCTCGCGGGGCTCCTCGCGCTGGCCGCCCTCGCCCTCACGCATGTGAGCCAGGGCACCGCCGCCGTCGATCTCCACACGCTCTGGGAGCTGGCGACCGGCTCGTCGTCCGACCGGACCGCGCACGAACAGACGACCGCCGTGGTCCTGGACTCCCGGCTGCCCCGGCTCGCCGCGGGCCTCCTGGTCGGCTGTGCGCTCGGCGCGGCCGGCGCGGCCCTCCAGTCGGTGTCGCGCAACATGCTGGCGTCCCCCGACACGCTCGCCGTGAACGCGGGTGCGTATCTCGCGGTGGTCACCGTCGCCGCGTTCGGCATCTCGCTGCCCGCACTGCCGGCCGGGGCCACGGCGTTCCTCGGCGGACTCATCGCGGCCGCCGTCGTGCTCGGTCTGTCCCGGGCCGGGGCCGGGCCCGTCCGGCTGGTGCTGGCGGGATCCGCGCTCACCCTCGCGCTGTCCGGGCTGAGCGGGATGCTGCTGCTCCTGCGCTCCCAGCAGACGACCGGTCTGTTCGCCTGGGGCAACGGCTCGCTCGCCCAGATCGGCATGCAGTCCATCGACCGGCTCGCCCCGCTCGCGCTCGTGGCGTTCGCCGGGCTGATGCTGATGGGCCGACGGCTCGACATCCTCGCCCTCGGCGACGACGGTGCGGCGGTGGTGGGCGTGAACCCCCGGCTGACCCGCTCCATCGCCGTGATCCTCGCGGTGCTGCTGGCGGCGGTGTCGGTGGCGGTCGCGGGGCCGGTCGGCTTCGTCGGCCTGTGCGCGCCCGCGGCGGTCCGGCTGCTCAGCACCTGGATCCCGGGCCTCGTCCGGCACCGGGCGTTCATCCCCGCGTCGGCGCTCGCGGGCGTGCTCGTCGTGCTCGGCGCGGATGTGCTGCTGCGCGCGGTGTTCGGCGCCCAGGCGGGGGCCGAGGTGCCGACCGGCATCGTCACGACCTGTTTCGGTGCGCTCGTCCTGATCTTCCTGGCCCACCGGTCCCGGGACATGGGGACGGACAGCGGTTCGACGGCGTTCGCGCGGCTGCGCAGCCGGCGCGCGTTCGTCGTCACCCTGGTGGCGACGGTGGTCGGGCTGCTCGGCGCGGTGGTGGTGGCGACGCTCTTCGGTGACGCGACGCTGCTGCTGGGCGATGTGGGCAACTGGCTCGCGGGCCGGTCGGGACACTTCGTCAGTTACGTCCTGGACACACGGGTCCCCCGGGTCGCCGCCGCTCTGCTGGCCGGTGCGGCGCTTGCTGTCGCGGGAGCCGTCGTCCAGGCGGTCTCGCGCAACCCGCTCGCGGAGCCGGGTGTCCTCGGCGTCGTCAGCGGCGCCGGGGTGGGCGCGGTCGCCGTCCTCACCGTCGTACCGCTGGCGAGTTTCTGGCTGATCGGCGGCTCCGCGCTGGCCGGTGCGGCGGCGGCCGCGGCGCTGGTGTTCGGCCTCGCCGCACGCCGTGGTCTGGAGCAGAACCGGCTGGTGCTCATCGGTATGGGTGTGCACGCCGGGGCGGGCGCGTTCGTGAGTCTGCTGATCGTGCTCACCGACCCGTACAACGAGACGAAGGCGCTGGCCTGGCTGGGCGGTTCGACGTACGGGCGGACGTTCCCCGAGCTGATTCCGGTGCTGGTGGCGCTGGTCGTCGCGCTGCCCGTCCTGGCGGTGATGCGCCGTGAACTGGACCTGATCGGGCTGGACAACGAAACGCCCGCCCTGCTCGGCGTGCGGCTCGGCCGCACCCGGCTGGGTCTGCTGAGCCTCGCCGTCGTCCTGACGGCGGGGGCGGTGGCGGCGGTCGGCGTGATCGGTTTCGTGGGCCTCGTCGCGCCGCACGCGGCACGCGCCCTGGTGGGCCGCCGGCACACGCGGGTCCTTCCGGTGAGCGCGCTGCTCGGCGCGCTGCTGGTGGTCGTGTCCGACACGGTCGGCCGGACGGTCATCGCCCCGGCGCAGATCCCCGTCGGGCTGCTCACGGCGGTGATCGGCGCCCCGTACTTCATCTGGCTGCTCTGGCGGTCGAGGCGCGAGGGGTGACGGGCCGGCGGGCCGTACCGGCGGGTCCGAGCCCGCCGGTACGGCGTCCCTGCCGTCCTGGCCGCCTCGGGCCGTGAAGCGGTACCGCCCCGAGCCGACCGCGAAGGACGCGCTGCCGTCGTCTGTCCGACGGCAGCGCGCGCCGGAGCGGGTGAAGCCGAGGAGGCGCCCGGTGGTCAGAGGTGGGCGAGGAGTCCGTCGAGCGGCCGGGGCAGGCGGGTGAGGTCCAGGGCCTCGGCGAGCGCCCGGGCGTAGTGCTCCTTGCGTCCGCCGATGGTGCCCATGAAGCGCCGCAGCTGCGCCTCGACCGGCCGCTCCCGCTGGGCGGGCTGCTTCTGGAAGAGCCGGAAGGTACGCAGGTCGCCCTGGTCGTCGATGACCTGCTGGACGCCGTCGGTGCCGAGCGCCCGGATCAGCTCGTCCTCCAGGTCGGCGTGGCAGGTGAAGAAGCCCAGCGTCTCCAGGTCGTCGGGGGCGAGACCGGTGCCGAAGCCGGTGCGCTCCAGGCCCTGGAGGAAGAAGCGCTGCTCCGCCGCGTCGCACAGCCCGGCGGGCCGGACGTCGAGTCCGTCGGGGCCCAGGAGGCGCAGGAACCGGGTGATGCTGGTGGCACCCCCGAGCGGTACGACCACGGCGCCCTCGGCGGTGAGGGTGCGGCCCTGGCGTCCGGCGAGCGCCTCGACCGCCGCACGGTCGCTGACGCCCTCGACGAGCACCACCGTGCGCAGTCCCAGACCGGCCGCCAGCTCGCGGGCGGCCCCGGCCTCGGCGGGCGCCGGGGTGTCGCTGTCGTCGGCGGCCCAGGAGATGACCGTCTGCCTCAAACGTGTCGCTGTGTCCACCCGGCCAGTCTCGCACCGTGATCGGCGGGTGCGACAAGGGATTTCGCGTACGTCGACGAGGCCCGGCACGCCGGCAGCGTTACGTCACCGGGGCGCGGGAGGCCTGCGGGCCAGGGAGAGGCCGACGCCCAGGGCGAGGGCGAGCACACAGCCGGAGAAGGCCAGTCCGGCGTTCCTCAGCCCGATGCCGAGGGTGAGGGCGCCGACGCCGACGACGGGAAGGGAGATGCCCAGGTAGGCGATGACGAAGAACGCGGACACGGTCGCGGCCCGGTGCTCGGGCGGTGCCGCGGCGCTGATCGCCGCCACCGCGCCCCGGAACGCCAGCCCCTGGCCCAGGCCACCGCACAGGGCCCCCGCGACCAGCAGGGGCAGCGAGGTGAACAGCAGCGAGGCGCCGACCAGGACGAGCCCCGCCACGAGGACGAAGCAGCCGCCCGGCAGGGCCCGGCGCTGCCCGACCCGCCCCATGAGCGCCTGCCCGGCCGTCGAGGCGAGGAAGACGGAGAAGACGACGAGACCGGTCAGGGCCAGGTTGTGCACGTCGAGCGTCTCGGCGACGAACGCGGGCGCGACCGCCGTGAAGAGGCCGAGCAGGGAGAACCCGGCGAAGGCGGCCACCGCCGAGGTGGTGAACACGCCGCGCATCGTGGGCGGCACGGCCAGACCCTGCGGCCGCGGCCGCAGCCCCCTCACCCGGGCGGAGGCGACCGTCTCGGGAAGGAACCAGGTCAGCACGGCGGCCACGGCGATCAGGGCCAGGTGCGCGATGAAGGGGAGCCGGAGGGGCCAGGGGGCGTACTCGGCGAGCAGTCCCGACAGGAGCGGCCCGCACCCCAGGCCGCCCATGTTCGCGGCGGTCGCGGCAAGTCCGGCGCGGGCCGCGCGCCCCGGCGGGGCCAGCTCCATCACCGTGACCGTCGCGGCGCCGCTGAGCAGTCCGGCGGCGAACCCGGAGAGGAGCCGGCCGGCGAACAGGGCGGGGAGCCCGCCCTCGAAGAGGAAGCAGAGCGCGCTGGCCGCCGAGAAGCCCAAGGCGGCCAGGAGGACCGGTCGCCGCCCCGCCTCGTCGGACACGTTCCCGGCGAGCAGCAGAGTGGCGATCACCCCGAGGGCGTAGACGGCGAAGACGACGGTCACCATCAGCTCGGAGAAGCCGAGCTGTTCCCGGTAGAGGCCGTAGAGCGGGGTGGGCAGCGTGGTGCCCGCCATGCCGACGGCGAAGACGGCCGCGGCAGCCGGGTAGCCGAGGCGTTTCCTGCTCCGTGGCGGACGGGTCATGAACCGGTGGGCGGGGCCGCGGGGGTGATGTGGCTGAGCACGCACCGCCAGTGCCCGTCGCGCCGTACGAAGACGTCCGTGGTCCATTCGTCGGCGTCGAAGCGCTGACCGCCGTAGTGGGCGGTGTTGGTGATCCGGGCGGTGAGGAGGGCGGTGTCCCCGTGGACCCGGACCCTCGGCGGGGTGACGGCCTCCATCGCCGAGTGGGTCAGGTCGCCGGAGGCCACGAGGGCCAGGAACGCCTTCCGGTCCGTGATGCCGGACTCGGAGACGATGACCCACTCGTCGGCCATGAAGCCGGCGATCCGTGCGGTGTCGTTCGCGACGATCGCGGCGGCCCAGTCGTCGACGATCGCGGTGAGCCGGGCGTGATCGGCCCCGGGCGTTCCCCGGTACGGGGCCGGCTCGGCGGTCTCGTACTCTCCGCTCTCTCCCATTCCGCGAGCCTAACCGCGGGCTGCGCGGGCCGCGCGTCCTGCGGGCGCGAGCGGGGCCCGTACCCGGCCCGGGGGCGGGGGCGGGACCGTCCGACGGACACCGTACGGTCCCGCCCCCGGTCATCGGCCGGTCAGCGGTGGGGCGGGGTCAGCGCGCCCCGCCCTGGCGGCGTTCGAATCCGGCGAACGCCGCTTCCTGGCGCCACTCGGTGGCCGCCTTCGCGTTGTCCGCGAGGTGACGGGCACAGGCCGGTGCTGGCGGGGCGACGCCCGGCTGCGATCCGGCGCAGGCGCGGACCGGGCGGTAGCCGGTGCGTGCGGAGCCGGCGGCCCAGAGGCTGTCGCCGTCGAGGAAGGCGTGCTCCAGCGAGGCGCGCGCCAGGTCCTTCAGCTCGGTGTAGCTCAGGCCGTAGGTGGCGCGGGCGTACTGGTACTCGTGGCTGATGTCGATCCGCGAGACGCCGGGGTCGTCGGTGGCGAGGACCACCGGGACGCCGTAGCGGCGGTAGGCGTTGAACGGGTGGTCGTCGCCCGCCACGCCCAGGATCTGCTTGTTGCTGCTGAACGGCACCTCGACGGCGACACCGCGCCGGGCCATGGTCCGGGCCAGCTGCCGCCAGTCGTCCTCGTGGACCAGGTCGACGCCGTGTCCGATGCGTTCGGCTCCGGCGACCTGGACGGCCTCGCGGATGTGGAAGGTCAGGTCCTCGGGCTTGACCAGGCCGGGGGTCAGCTCACCGGCGTGCAGGGTGAGCCGGGCGTCCGGGTACTGGGTGCGCAGGTACTGGAGCATCCGCATCTGGAGGCGGTAGTTGCGCAGGGCGCTCTCCCCGTCCTCCGGCTGGACGAGGTTGACGGCGACGAACCTCGGGTCGCGCTCCGCGAGGCGCATACCGACGGCCATCTGCGTGAACACGCGCTCGTTCGAACTGCCGCGGGAGACCTGGGAGATCCACCGGACGGGCAGACGGCAGCCGGGGTCGGGGCGGCCGGTGTCGCAGTGCGCCGTCTTCCGGAACTGGGCGTCGGCGGCATCCGCTTCCCGTACGGCCTCGTCGACGACCCCGTCGAGCTTTCCGCCGGCGACCAGCTTCCGGTGGAAGGCGGCGAGGTCGGCGTCGTAGCCCACGGATTGGGCGAGCTTCTTCGCGGCGTCCGAGGCGGGGGTGACCAGGGTCTCCAGATAGAACTGGTTCTGCTCCACGACGGTGTTGGCCACGTTGGCGAGCATCTTGCCGCGGTCGCGCGTCGCCTCGCCGAACTTGCCGAAGGTGTCGAAGAAGTGGTCGTGGCCGGACTGGCCGGCGGGGAAGTCCTGCATGGACCAGGCGCGGACGATCCGCTGCCGGAACTCCGCGTCCGTGCGGGCGTCGGCGGCCGGCCGGGTGCCCGGTCCGCAGGGCGGGCGCACGGCGGTGTCGGTGGCGTCGATGCACAGGCCCCGCTCGCCCGCGAGCTGGATCAGGTACTCGGTGGTGACGGCGCCCGAGAGGTGGTTGTGGAGGTCACCGCCCTTGGGCAGCGCCGCGAAGAACGCCTTGAGCCGGGCCGGGTCGTCGCGCAGCGCGTCCAGACGGGCGTCGGTCCTGCGCTCGGCCGGGGTGGTGACGCGGAACGCGGCCGGGGCGGCGGGGTCCTGAGCCGGTGCGGCGGTGGCCGGGAGCGCGGGCAGGATCGTCAGTAAAGCGAGTGCGGCGATCCCGGCCGGGACCAGGGAGTGGGGACGGCAGACCGTCCGAATCGTTGAGATCACCGCCGCATGATCGCGTCGGGCACGGCGCCCGCCCGCGCGAAACACATGGGCGTACACGGGTTCCACCCGATCGTGTGCCGTAGCGCCCTGACGGCAGAAGGGCCGAAAGAAGTCTTGCGCGATCTCTTGACCGGTGTGGGACGAGGGTCCACAGTGACTCACTAATGCGCATTAGTAATACGCATTAGTGATCCGGAGGAACACCGTGGAAGAACCCAGGAAGCGGGCCAGACCGGGCCGCGTGCCCGCCCCCGCGGGCCGTACGTCCCGGCCGCGGCAGGCCGAGGTCGCCCGGCTCGCCGGGGTCTCGCAGGCCACTGTCTCGCTGGTGCTCGGGGCCCGGAAACAGGGCGCGACGATCTCCGAGGAGACGCGCCGCAAAGTGCTCGACGCGGTGCGGGCGCTCGGCTACGTCCCCGATCCGGCGGCCAGCCGGCTGGCCGCCGCGCGGAACAATCTGCTCGGGGTCTTCAGCTTCACGTCCACGTTCCCGACCGACGTGCAGCACTCGTACTACCCGTTCCTGGTCGGCGTCGAGCAGGAGGCCGCGGCCCGCGGCTACGACCTGGTGCTCTTCACCGGGTCCAGCACGGGCGGGGCGGGGGCGGCCGGGCCGAACGCCCTGGCCCGGGTCCGGCTCGCCGACGGCTGTCTGTTCCTCGGGCGGCACGCGCCGGCCGAGGAACTGCGGCGACTCGTCGCCGACGGGTTCCCCGTGGTCCACCTGGGCCGCCGGGACGAGCTGGAGGGGCTCGCCTGGGTCGGCGCGGACTACATCAGCGCCAGCCAGGAGGTCGTCGCCCATCTCGCGGCGCTCGGGCACCGGCGCATCGTGCTGGTCCGGGAGGACGACGACGCGCCCGCCTCCACCGACCGTGAACACGGCTTCCTCAAGGGCCTGGAGGAGGCGGGGCTGCCCGGCGGCCCCGCCGCCGTCTTCCGCTCGGCCGACCCCGAGCGGGAGCTGACCGCCGAGCGGCTGCGCGGCTGGCTCGACGAGGGCGTCACGGCGTTCGTCGCGGAGGAGACGGACACGGGCGACGCCTGGCGCGCCCTGCACGGGGCCGCGCACTTCGTCGGCATCGACTGCCCCCGCGACGCCTCGCTGGCGCTGCTCGGCAGCCCGCCGCCGGACCTGGCCGAGGAGCCCGTGCCCACCGGATTCGACATCCCCCGGCCCCGGTTGGGCGCGGCGGCCGTCCGGATGCTCGCCGCCCTCGTCTCCGGGGAGGAGGCGGCCGAACCTCTGGTCGCCTGCACCTTCCGGCCCGGCTCCACGGCGGGCCCTGCCCCCGCCCGGTACTGAGCTCGGGAGTTGAGGGCACGTCACCGCACCACGTACATCCAGCACTTCAAGGAGAACCGTGATACCCGAACCCGACATCCTCATCGTGGGCGGCGGACTCGGCGGGGTCGCCGCCGCCATCGCCGCCTGCCGGGCGGGGCGTACCGTCGTCCTCACCGAGGAGACGGACTGGATCGGCGGCCAGCTGACCTCACAGGCGGTCCCGCCGGACGAGCACCCGTGGGTCGAGGAGTTCGGCACCACCGCCTCGTACCGCACCCTGCGCGAGTCCATCCGCGCCTACTACCGCCAGTGGTACCCGCTGCGTTCCGAGGCGTCGGCCCAGCGCACCCTCAACCCGGGTGCGGGCCGCGTCAGCAAGCTGTGCCACGAGCCGCGCGTCGCGCTCGCGGTCCTGGAGGCGATGATCGCCCCGTACCGCTCCGCCGGGCTGCTCACACTGCTCACCGAACACCGCCCGGTGGCCGCCGAGGCGGGCGACGACGACACCGTACGGTCGGTCACGCTGTGCGACACGCGCAGCGGCAACCGCCTTACGATCAGCGCCCGTTACGTCATCGACGCCACCGAGACCGGCGAACTGCTCGAACTCGCCGGGGTGGAACACGCGATCGGCGCGGAGGCGCGGAGCGAGTTCGACGAACCGCACGCCCCCGAGCAGGCGCAGCCTCTCAACCAGCAGGGCATCACGGTGTGTTTCGCGCTCTCGCACCACGAGGGCGAGGACCACACCATCGAGCGCCCGGCCGACTACGACTTCTGGCGGACGTACCGGCCGGAGTTCTGGCCCGGCCCGCTGCTCGGCTTCCTCGCGCCGGACCCGCGCAGCCTGGAGGCCGTTCCGCGCACGTTCGTGCCGAATCCGGAGCTGGACCCGCTGGACGTCAGCGCCGACCAGTCCGCCGACGCGGGCGACAAGGAGCTGTTCGGCTTCCGCCGGATCCTGGCCCGCAAGCTGCACCGTCCCGGCGCGTTCGACTCGGACATCACGCTGGTCAACTGGCCTTTGAACGACTACTGGTTGAAGCCGCTGATCGGAGACGGCGAGGAGACGGCGGCCGCCGCGCTGCACGGGGCACGCCAGCTGTCGCTGTCGGTCCTGTACTGGCTCCAGACCGAAGCCCCCCGGGCGGACGGCGGCCGGGGCTTCCCGGGGCTGCGGCTGCGGCCGGACGTCACCGGCACGGCGGACGGCCTCGCGAAGGCCCCGTACGTCCGGGAGTCGCGGCGGATCAAGGCCGTCACCACGGTCACCGAGCACGACGTGTCGATCGACATCGTCGGCCCGTACGGCGGGACCCGCTACCGGGACTCGGTCGGCGTCGGCAACTACCGCATCGATCTGCACCCCTCGACCGGTGGCGACAACTACATCGACATCGGCTCGGTGCCGTTCGAGATCCCGCTCGGCGCGCTCGTCCCCCGCCGGGTCCGCAATCTGCTGCCCGCGGGCAAGAACATCGGCACCACGCACATCACCAACGGCTGCTACCGGCTCCACCCGGTGGAGTGGAACATCGGCGAGGTCGCCGGCGCCCTGGCCGCCCACTGTGTCGCCGAGAACGTCGAGCCGCACCGGGTGCAGGCCGAGGACAAGCGGTTCGAGGTGTTCGCCCGGCTGCTGGAGCGCGACGGAGTCCAGCGCCACTGGCCGGACGTACGCGGCTACTGACCGGGGAACCCCGGCCCGCTTCATCCGCACGGCCCGCTTCATCCGCACGACCTGTTTCACCGCACGGCTCCCAGGGGCGGTCGCGGAGCGCCGGGCGGGCGCAGCTCCACCTGTACCCGCCCGGCCCAGGACCCACGGCGTCTGCCGACGCCCGGTCCTGCCGCCCTCGCCCTGCCCACCCGCACGAGGAGGTGCCCAGCCATGACCACCCACCGCATCCGCGTCGGCATCGACGTGGGCGGGACCTTCACCGACGCCGTGGCCGTAGACGCCACGACCCTGCGACTGCTGGGGCAGGTGAAGGTACCCACCAGCCACCACCACGAGGACGGTGTCGCCCACGGCATCGTCGAAGCCCTCGACCGGCTGCTGGAGCAGACCGGTCACACGCCCGAGGACGTGACGTTCCTCGCCCACGGGACCACCCAGGCTACCAACGCCCTGCTGGAGGGCGATGTGGCCACCGTCGGGCTGCTCGGCATCGGCACCGGTCCGGGTGCCATGTTGACCCGCCGGCTGGCCGCCTTCCGCAAGCTGGAGCTGGCTCCGGGCAAGCGGCTGCCGCTCGCCTACGCCCATGTCGCCGACCCGGACGACGCCCCCGCCGTACGCGCCGCGCTCGACGAGGTCGTCCGCGAGGGGGCCGAAGTCGTCGTCGCCAGCCAGCCGTTCAGCGTCGATCGCCCCGAGGGCGAGGAGGCGGTCGCGGCGGCCGCCCGGGAGCGTGGGCTGCCGACGACGGCCGCCCACGACATCACCTCGTTGTACGGGCTCCACAAGCGGACCCGGACGGCCGTGGTGAACGCGGCGATCCTGCCGCGGATGCTCGCCACCGCCGATCTGGTCGACGCCTCGATCACCAAGGCGGGCGTGAGCGCGCCGCTGATGGTGATGCGCTGCGACGGCGGGGTGATGTCGCTGGACGAGATGCGGCGCAGACCGCTGCTGACGGTCTTGTCGGGTCCGGCGGCGGGCGTCGCCGGGGCGCTGATGCAGGAGCGCATCAGTGAGGGCCTGTTCCTGGAGACCGGCGGGACGTCCACGGACATCAGTGTGGTCCGGCGCGGCAAGTTCGCCGTACGGCACGCGACGATGCTGGGCCGGACGTCGTACCTCTCGGCGCTCGACGTGCGCACGGTCGGCGTCGGCGGCGGCTCGATGGTCCGGATCGACGGCGGCGAGGTCGTCGGCGTGGGGCCGCGCAGCGCGCACATCGCGGGCCTGCCGTACGCCTGTTTCGCGAGCGCGGAGGACCTGCGGGACGCGAAGGTGACGACGGTCCGGCCGATGGCCGACGACCCGGCGGACTACGCGGTGCTGGACGCGGCGGGCGGCCGGTTCGCGATCACCATGACGTGTGCGGCGAACGCGCTCGGGCGGGTGCCGGAGGGCGACTTCGCCCGCTGCGACCAGGAGGTGGCACGGGCCGCGCTCGCCCCGCTGGCCGCCGCGCTCGGCACGGATGTCTTCTCGGCGGCGACGAAGCTGCTGGACGCGGGCACCGACCGGGTGAAGTCGGTGGTGGAGGCGATGATGCGCGACTACCGCCTGGAGAAGGACACGGCGGTGCTCGTCGGGGGCGGCGGAGGGGCCGCCTCCGTCACCCCGCATCTGGCGGCGGTCACCGGCCAGGAGGGGCGGATCGCCCGGCACAACGAGGTGATCAGCCCCATCGGGGTGGCCCTCGCGCTGATCCGTGAGCAGGTCGAACGGATCATCCCGGGCGCCGGCCAGGAGCAGATCCTCGCGGTACGGGCGGAGGCCGAGGCCGCCGTCGTCGCCCAGGGGGCGGCCGCCGACGGGGTGGAGGTGGAGGTCACCGTCGACCCGCAGACCAGCACCGTACGGGCGGTCGCGACCGGCGCCACCGAGCTGCGCACCCAGGACCGCGCCCACCGGGCGGACGAGGCGGACCGGCTGCGGGCCGCCGCGATGAGTCTGCGCACCGACCCGGCGTCCGTGCGGGTCCTCGCGGGCACGCCGGCCCACACGGTGTACGGCACCGAGGTGCGCCGCCGGTTCCGCGCGGACCGGCACCCGGTGCGGGTGGTGGACGCCGACGGCGTCGTACGGCTGCACGCGCCGGACGCCCGGGTGGAGACGACCACGGTGGGCCGGGCCCCGGAGGTGCTGGCGGGCCTGGTGAAGGAGGCCACGTCGTACGGGGACGGCGGGGTGCGGGCCCCGGCGCTGCGGCTGCTGCTCGGCTCGCGGATCGCCGATCTGTCCGGGGTCCTCGATCCGGACCCGTTGCTGGCGCTGGCCCGCAGCGAGCTGCGGTCGCGGGCCGCCGACGAGCCGGTCGTCGCCGTGGTGGAGGTGCGGTCGTGACGGCCGCCCTGCTGGACCGGGCGGCGCGCACGGCGATCGCGGAGCTGGAGGCCGAGGACGACGTCGAGTTCGGCGTACGGCTGCTGCGGAACACACCCACGCACGAGCGGCGCGATCCGGCGCTGCTGCGGCGCTGGGCCGCGACGGCCGACGCGTTCGGGGCGGGGCTGCCACCCGTCGCGGCGACCGCCCGGATCGTGGAGAGCGACGGGGGCCTGGCGAAGGGGCTGCTGGCCCGCTACACCTCACGGCCGGTCCCGACCGTCGAGCTGTTCACCGACACGCTGGCGCTCGCCGACGCGCTGATCGACCTGCTCGGCTGGCGGCACTGGTACCCGGCGGGGTCGGTACGGGCCGCGGCCGTCGCCCACGAGGCGGTGCACGGGCAACTGCACCACGGGCCGCGGAAGAAGGAGCTCAAGCGGGCCCTGGGCCACGTCGTGCTGCGCGCCGGACGGCACACCCTGTACGGCCATGTCGCGGGCGCCGACGAGATCGCCGCCCACGCCCACGCCCGCACGGTCTGCGGCCTCGGCCGCAGCCCCCTCCTGCTGACGGCGGCCCTGGCCACGGCGGCCGAGCCACAGCACGGGTCCTCGCACGGACCCCCGCACGGAAGAGAGAAGTAACGCCATGGGCGTCGTCATCCTTCTTGTCATGGCGGCCGGTGTCGCCGCGATGCTCACCCGCAAGCTCCCCACCGGCTTCGCGCTCGTCCTCCTGGCCGTCGCCATCGCCTTCGTCGCGGGCGCACCGCTGACCGGCGAGAACAGCGTCCTGGACACGGTCCTCCAGGAGGGCGCCCCGGCGCTCGCGGCGACGATGGTCGCCATCCTGCTGGGCTCCTGGCTGGGCAGGCTCCTGGACGAGACCGGTATCGCGGGGACGCTGGTCCGCAAGATCGTCGAGTTCGGCGGGGACCGGCCGGTGGTGGTCGCCCTGGGTGTCCTCGCGGTGTCCACCCTGGTCGGTACGGTCACCGGCTCGGCCCCGGCGGCGATGCTCGCCGGGATCATCGGCATCCCCGCCATGATCGCCGTGGGCATCCCCAAGGTCACCGCCGCCGGAACGATCCTCATGGGCATCGCCGCGGGCATGCCCTTCGAGCTGCCGATCTGGCAGTTCTTCTCCACGGCGCTGGAACTGCCGATCCCGACGGTGCGCGGGTTCATGCTGAAGCTGTTCCCGTTCGCGCTGTCCGCCGCCGTGCTGTTCGTCCTCGTCGAGACCCGGCGCCGGGGTGTGGAGCATGCCTGGTCGCTCAAGTCTGCTTCGGCGAAACCCGTTTCGCGTCGCGAGCAGCTGGGCGACGCACCGTGGTACGCGCTGCTCACCCCGGTCGTGCCGCTGGTGCTGGCCCTCGGCTTCGAGGTGGCGATCCTGCCGTCGATGCTGGCCGGCGTGGTGTACGCGCTGCTGACCACCACCCGGCCGCGCGAGATGAACAAGCGGCTGCTGCGCACCCTGTACGGGGCGTTCGAGGTCGCGGCGGCACCGATGGTCCTGTTCATCGCCATCGGCATCCTGCTCGCCGCGGTCAGACTGCCGGGCGCGGTCGAGTCGTTGGAGCCGCTGGTGAAGGCGGTCAGCCCGCAGAACCCCGTGCTGTTCGTGCTGGTGTTCACACTGCTCGTACCGCTCTGCCTGTACCGGGGCCCGCTCAACGTCTTCGGTCTCGGCGCGGGGATCGCCGGGGTCCTCATCGCGGCGGGCATCTACCCGGCCGTCGCGGTGCTGGGGCTCGCCACCTCGTACAACCAGGTCTTCGGGGTGTCGGACCCCACCAGCACCCAGACCGTGTGGAGCGCGCAGTACGCCGGGGTGACCCCGCAGCAGGTGATGCTGCGGACCCTGCCGTACGTCTGGGCCGTCGCGCTCGGCGGCTTCTGCGTCACCGCCGCCACCTATCTGTGATCCATCACTTCCCGGGACGGAGAACGACATGACACAGCACCAGGACTCACCCCTCACGCCCGACGCGGGGCAGCCGAGCCGCCGGATCTTCCTGCGCGGAACGGTCGCCGGGATCGCGGCGACCGCCGGGCTGGCCGCCACCGGGGCGGTGGCGGGCCCCGCCGCCGCGGCGCCGGGCGGCTTCCCGGACTACAAGCACCTCAGGCCGCTCCTGACGCCCTCCCAGCTGAAGTACAACCCGACGGGCGAGATCATCTTCCCGTGCATCCGGGGCGTCTACGACCGGCTGGCCAACCCCCTGGGCCGGTACTACCTCTACTACGCCCCGCACGACGCCCCCGGCGGCATCTGCCTGGCCTACGGGAACTCCCTGGAGGGCCCCTTCACGGAGTACCCGGCGAACCCGATCGTCTCCAACAACTGGCAGCCGCACTACAAGGTCAGCCATGTCTCCTCGCCGCACGTCCTGTGGAACGCGGACGTCAAGGAGCTCTGGCTGTACTTCCACGGCGAGAACCACACCACCCGCCTCGCCCGTTCCAAGGACGGCATCACCTTCACGTACGACAGGACCGTGCTCACCAAGGACATGCTTCCGGCCGGCACCAGCGAGACGTCGTACGCCCGGGTCTTCCGGCACAACCTGCCCGCACGCGACGCCCGGTACGTGATGCTGTTCATGGTCAACAATCAGTCGAACCGCCGTGACGTCGGCTGGGGCTGGTCGAAGGACGGCCGCACCTGGTCCTTCGCGCAGCAGCCGTTGATCCGGCATGCGGACGTCGGCGCGAACAACATCAGCGGCGCGCACCTGCTGACCCGTAACAACAGCACGTACGTCGTCTACCACACCGGCAAGGACACCGGCGGGAACATGCTGATCACCGAGGTCGGCAACGACTTCTCCCGCCGGGACCACCTCGGCCTCTTCTACGATTCGAGCAACGCCGCACCGGAGAACGGCCGGGCCGCCGCGCCCAGCTTCGGTACGGACCGGGGTGTGCCGTACATGGTGTACGAGGCGGGCGAGCGCCTCAAGGGCTCGATCTGCGTGGCCCGAGGCTGACGCGGGGGGCGGGGGTGCGCCGGACGTCCTTCCCGGCGCACCCTCGCGCCGTACGCCACATCACGTCCCGGCCGTCCGAACCACGTCGCACCGGGGCCTCCCCACCCCCGGCCCGAACCTGTCGCACCGAGGAAGGCCTGCCCCGGCCATGCCCCACCACCCCCACCTGGACCCCGAGATGGCCGCCGCGCTCGCGGCCGACCCGCCGCCGCCCACGGTGCTCGACGGCCTGCCGTACCAGGCACTGGCCGCGCTGCGGGCCGAGCGCGCCGCACAGCCCGTCGCTCCGCCCGCCGAGGGTGTCGCGGTGACCGACCACCGTCTGCCCGGCCCCACCCCGCTCCGGGTCCGGACCTACCGGCCGCGGGCGGCGGGCTCCCGCGCGCTGCCCTGTCTGGTGTGGGTGCACGGCGGGGGCATGGTGCTGGGCTCCCCCGAGATGGACGACGCCCGGGTCTCCGCGTACGCCCTGGAGGCCGACTGCGCCGTGGTCTCGGTGGACTACCGGCTGGCGCCCGAGCATCCGTATCCCGCGCCCGTCGAGGACTGCCACCGCGCCCTGCGGTGGGCGGCGGACCGGGCGGAGGAGCTGCGGATCGATCCCGGGCGGCTGGCGATCGGCGGGATCAGTGCGGGCGGCGGGCTCGCGGCCGCCACCGCCCTCCTGGCCCGGGACAACGGCGGCCCCGGCCTCGTCTTCCAGTTCCTGCTCTGCCCGATGCTGGACGACCGCAACACGACCCGTTCCAGCCGGGAGTTCACCGAGGCCGTCACCTGGCCGCGCGCCAGCAACCTGTACGGCTGGGCGGCCCTGCTCGGTCCGCTCGCGGGCGGCGACGAAGTCCCTCCGTACGCCGCGCCCGCCCGCGCGACCGATCTGTCGGGGCTCCCTGAGGCGTACGTCGACGTGGGCGAGCTGGAGGTCTTCCGCGACGAGTGCGCGCGGTACGCGCTGCGCCTGATCGAGGCGGGGGTGTCGACCGAGTTCCATCTGTGGCCGGGCGCGTTCCACGGCTTCGACGGGGTGCTCCCCCACCTCACGCTGCCGCGCCGGGCGGCCCGCGAACAGATCGCGGTGCTGCGCCGGGCCCTCGGCGGGGCCTCCGGCCGGCCGGAGGCGGCCCACGCCCGCGAGTGAGCCGCGGCGTACGGCATGCAAGTTCTGCGCTGCACCGCACCGCCGACGTGCTCGTTGTTTGACCGGCCGCGCAGGGGATACCCACCGCTTTCGTGTGGGGTGAGATCGCTAGGTCCTGTCGTCAAACTGCCGTCGTCGCCCGGAGGGCGGCCGCGCGGCGTCCGGTGCGTGCGATCGCAAGGCGCCTGAATGGTCTTGTAGCGGAGCTACCAGGGCATTCAGGCAACGCCGCGAGCGTGCGTGCCGGACGCCGCGCGGCAGACGGCAGTGTGACGACAGGACCTAGGTCGACAGGAGAGTCGACAGGAGAAGGGCTGGCGGGTGTCGTGAACGAGGAGACGGGCCACGGGCCGCCAAGGCCCTCAAGGGCAGCGAGATGATGATGGACTCCGCCGCCTCGACAGCCGCCATGGAGGTGTTCACCACCTCCGTCGCCTCCCGCGTCGCCCAGCGAGGCATCCGCGCGGACGGGGTCTCCCCCGGGCCTGTCCGGACCGTGCTCAACCTCGTCGGCCGGCGGTTCCCCGACGACCATTCCACCGGCCCGGGCAGTCCCGCTCCCCGGGTACGCGTCGCGCAACCGGAGGAGGCCGCAAGTGCGCGGGCGGGACGTTCGTCTTTTGAGGAAACGGGTGATGGCGGTGGCACATGTGCTGCCGCGTCATAAGGGGCGGGCAAGAAGCACGGAAGAGAGAGTCGGGCACGAAGCTGGGAGCGAGGCCGCGATGGCGGACAGGATCGTTGATGTGTGGGGCACTCGGACGCCGCACGAGCGGGGCACGGAGTGGCCGACGAGAGTGGACCAGCATCTGGCGGAAGGGGTGCGCGAGGAGGACGTCGAGCGTTGGGTGCCCTCCGCATGTGTGCTGTGCAGCAACGGCTGCGGCTGCGACATCGCGGTCACGAACGGGGTGATGGTCGGCGTCCGCGGCCGCGCCACAGATGCCGTCAACCACGGTCGCCTGGGCCCGAAGGGGCTGTACGGGAGCTGGGCGTGGGCGAACAGCCCGGAGCGGTTGACCCGGCCGCTGGTGCGCGAGAACGGGCGGCTGGTGGAAAGCGATTGGGAGACGGCTATGGGACGCGTCGTGGACGTCTCCCGACGGCTCCTGGCGGAGAAGGGCCCGCTGTCGCACGGCTTCTACACTTCCGGGCAGTTGTTCCTGGAGGAGTACTACACCCTGGGCGTGATCGGCAAGGGCGGTCTGGGCACTCCGCATATGGACGGGAACACCCGGCTGTGCACAGCCACGAGCGCCGCGGCGTTCAAGGAGTCCTTCGGTACTGACGGCCAGCCCGGCACCTACTCCGACATCGAGCACTGCGATGCGATCTTCCTGTTCGGGCACAACATGGCGGAGACGCAGACAGTCCTCTGGGCCCGCATCCTTGACCGTACCCGGGCCCAGGACCCGCCCAAGGTCGTGTGCGTCGACCCGCGCCGGACCAAGGTCGCCGAAGAAGCGGTACGCACCGGCGGTGTGCACCTCGCTCCGCGCGTCGGCACGAACCTGGCTCTGATGAACGGGCTGACGCGAGAGCTCTTCGCCCATGGATGGGTCGACGATCAGTGGGTCGAGCACCACACCCTGGGAGCTGACAGCCTTCGCGAAACGGTCGAGCCGTACACACCGGAGGAGGTGGCCAGGGTCTGTGAGGTGGACGCCGAAGACGTACGGCGGGCAGCCCGGATCTTTGGTGAGAGCCGACGGGTGCTGTCGACCGTCTTGCAGGGTTTCTACCAGTCCCACCAGGCCACGGCCGCGTCGGTCGCGGTGAACAACATGCATCTGCTGCGCGCCATGATCGGCAGGCCAGGCGCGGGGGTCCTCCAGATGAACGGGCAGCCCACCGCCCAGAACACCCGCGAATGCGGAGCCGACGGCGACCTGCCCGGCTTTCGCAACTGGGACAATGTCGACCATGTCCGGGACCTGGCGGCCCTGTGGAACGTCGATGAGCTGACCATTCCGCACTGGGCGCCGCCCACCCACGCCATGCAGATCTTTCGCTACGCCGAGCAGGGCTCCATCGGCTGGTTGTGGATCTCGGCGACCAACCCCGCCGTCTCCATGCCCGAATCCGCTCGTATCCGCAAGATCCTGCAGAGCCGGAAGTGCTTCACCATCGTCCAGGATCTGTTTCTCACCGAGACCGCCGAGTTCGCCGACGTGGTCCTGCCGGCCGCGGGCTGGGGCGAGAAGACCGGTTGCTTCACCAACGCCGACCGCACCGTCCACCTGTCCCGGAAGGCCGTCGAACCGCCCGGCGACGCCAGAAGCGACCTCGACATCTTCCTCATGTACGCCGACGCCATGGGGTTCACCGACCAGGACGGGGCGCCTCTGGTGAAGTGGCGCAGCCCTCAGGAAGCGTTCGACGCCTGGCGCGAGTGCAGCCGGGGCCGTCCCTGCGACTACACCGGACTGTCCTACGAGAAACTGAGCGGTCCGTCCGGCATCCCGTGGCCGTGCAACGAGGACTCTCCTGAGGGCACTGAACGGCTGTACGCGGATTCGGTCTTCAACACCGCCCCCGACCAGTGCGAGACCTACGGGCACGACCTGCTCACCGGCGGCACGGTCTCCCCCACGCAGTACCGCGCTCTGGCACCCGGCGGCCGGGCCCTTCTCAAGGGCGCGGCCTATGAGCCTCCTCAT
Source organism: Streptomyces sindenensis (assembly GCF_014649035.1). GTDB lineage: Bacteria > Actinomycetota > Actinomycetes > Streptomycetales > Streptomycetaceae > Streptomyces > Streptomyces sindenensis. The sequence continues at coordinate 14,321 of NZ_BMSG01000015.1, read as the reverse complement.
GAGGACACCGATAGCGACTACCCGCTGCTGTACTCCACCGGGCGTACCGTCTACCACTTTCACACCCGCACCAAAACCGCCAGATCCGCCAAGCTGAACCGGGCTGCCCCCGATGCCTGGGTCGAGCTCTCACCATCGGACGCCACCCAGTTGGGCATCGATGAGGGCGACCTGGTGCGGGTGGAGTCACCGCGCGGCGCGATCGAGGTACAGGCCCGCATCGGACACGTCAGGCCGGGAACGGTCTTCGCGCCCTTCCACTACGGCACCTGGGACCTGGACGAGCCCGCCCGCGCCCATCCCTCCCGACAGGCCAACGAGCTCACCATGACGGTGTGGGACCCGGTGTCGAAACAGCCGTACTTCAAGACGGCGGCCTGCCGGGTACGCAAAATCGCTGCCAGCGGCAGGCCGGCCCCGGCACCCGCCCATACCGCGTCCGCACCCGCGCCCACCCGCCCACCGGGGGGCGAAGGCGGCGCCGACGCCGTGACCCCCTCCCGTGAGCACGCCGACGCACCGGAACGTCCCAGCAACCCGCCGAGGAGCGTGTGATGACTCATCTGGCGACCTACGTGGGCCTTCTCCATCACAGTGAGCAGGCCCTCGCCGACTCCTTGCGCACCGTCGGGCAGGGGCACGCTCAGGAGGCCGACGTCTTCCACGTCTGCGAAACGCTCGCCCGCCTGAGCGATGACCACATGCGCAGCCTCACCCCGATCGCCCATCGCTACGGCGAGAAGCACTCCGGCGAGGACGTCGAGGAACCCGAGCGTCTGTACGCGGACGGCATCGGCACCGTCCGCGAGGGCGCTGTCGGCCTCCTGCGCGATCTTCAGGACCTCTGCCTCCTCGCAACCCTCGTCCAGACCTCCTGGACCGTGGTCGATCAAGCCGCACAGGGCGCCCGCGACCGGGAACTGCTGGAGCTGGCACAACAGGCCTCTGCACATACCTCACGACAGCTGACGTGGCTGAACACCCGTATGAGAGCAGCCGCCCCACAGGCCCTTCTCGTCGCACCGTGACCTGCGACTTCACCCGGCGACGCTCCCTGCAGGAGGCTGCTACGCGTCGAGCACGTCCTCGACCTGGTCCAGAGATCATGAGGGCGGCCGTAAGGCTGGGCGCAGGGAGAAGGCTGTTCTCAGCGCCCGGCCGCCGTTGGCCGGCATATGCGGGGCCGCCGTATGTCGGCGCGTGAAGAGCGAGCGCTTGAAGAGCGGCCGGCTGTCTTCCAGCGCCTTCTTTCCCGTTGGCTGTGCTGTCGGGTATTTCCGCCGAGAACGCAGCGTTCGGTCCAGGTGGACGCCGGTGAGGGCGCGAGGAGTTCAGGAAACGGGCAACTCGGGGCACGACCGAATGGGTCTGCGCGGCCCGCCACACGCCCCTCCACAGCCAGTCCTGTCCCCTCGGACGATAGGGTCCCCCCTCCCGGGCGATAGGCGCCACGGCGACAGTCCGTCGAAGCGTCCGGCTCCTTTCCGGCGTGCGCGCATCACTCATCACAGGGACGATGCTGATCAGAACCGACAGGCACTGGGCGGCCCGAAGCTGGGCGCCAATACTGGAGAGGGACCGCCTCATGGCCAAGAAGAAGCTGAACAGAGGCGACGACGTCACCTGGAAGAGTCATGGACAGAACGTGCAGGGCTCCGTCACCCGAAAGATCGAGGACCGGACCGACGCAGGCGGCCGGACCGTCGATGCTTCCGAGGAAGATCCGCAGTACGAGGTAAAGAGCAGAAAGACGGGCAACAAGGCCGTACACCGCCCGGAGGCACTCAAGAAGAATCGCGGCAGTTCGTGAGTGGCGGCAACGAGAAGGAGCGGCAGGACGCGATCGACCGGTTCGGGGAGGACGTCAATATGACACCGGGCGAACTGGAGAGATGGCTCGGCACCGACGAGTCACGTGATGTGGGCCAGAAGGACGGCGGCACGGAGTCCACCGGCCATGCCTCCGGCCGACGCATTGTCCATCTGCTGAGGACCCGCAAAGAAGATCTCAGCGAAGACGATCTCGCGCATATGCGAAAAGTATCCGGCTACGTGCGCCGACATCTCGGACAGCGCCCCGAGGGCGACATCAAGGACACCCCGTGGCGATACTCACTGATGAACTGGGGCCACGACCCGCAGAAGTAGCAGCGCCACCGCAGCCCATGGTGAACCGACCGGGTCTTTCGGGCCTACGCATCCGAATCGGCGGATCTGCCCATGACCCAACGGCCCTCCGCAAACGCTCGCGACGGACCCGGTGTAGCGCCGAGGACTCGCTGTACGGGGTGGGGACAAATCAGCACGTCGCCGGGCCGGGCGAGGCACAGCTTGCGGGACGCCTGTTCCGCCCATGGGGCGTCACTCGCTGTGCTCACCGGGTTGTCCGGGCTCCGGGCCGGGGTGCCGGCGACCGGCGGCCGGGTCCCGGTGGGCCAGGCCGCGGTCGGCGAAGGCGCTGAGCCGGTCGGCCATCGGTCACCAGCCCCATCGGCGGTGAAACGTCTCCGCGTTGCGCAGGTTGTCGTGCACGTGCGCGACAGGCGGACCGGAGGCCGGGTGGTGCTGGTGGAAGGCCGGAGCGCCGCCGGCCCGGGCGGGCGGGACGCCGGGCGCGCGAGCCTGCTGCCCGTAGTCGGTGTCCTCGCCGCCGTGCCCTTCGTACTCCTCGCAGAAGCCGGCGAACGTGAGCCCCGCCGCCAGTCGGACACCAGGAGCGCCGGTGACGTCGTCGCCATCCATTCGGCGATCCGTGCCATACGTCTTCGAAGTCCCCCGTGCAGGGACGGTGTTCAGTGCCGAGTGTCGGCGAGGAGGGCGGCAAAGGCCGCGAGGGTCAGTGCGGTGAGTGCTGCGACGCCTGTGCGGAGTCCGTTGGTGCCGCCGGAGCCCAGGGTCCAGCCGAGGGCGGCCACTGCCGGGCCGAGGGTGGTTCCCAGAGTGCGTGCCAGGTTGGTGACGCCTCCGACCGTGCCGGTGTGATTCCGGGGGGGTCGCCTGGAGGATTGCGGTCATGTTGGGTGAGTTGAACAGCGCCATTCCGGCACCGAGCAGTGCCATGCGCCAGCCCAGGCCGGCCAGGCCGGTGTCCGGGGTGAGGGTGAGCATGGGCAGCAGAGCTGCCGCGGTCAGTGCTCCGCCCCAGGCCGCGACGGGCAGCGGGCGGAAGCGGTCGGCCAGCATTCCGGCTATCGGAGTGATCAGGGCGCCCGTGGCGACGAAGAAGACCAGTGCGGCGCTCAGGAGCCCGGAGCCGCGGTGCATGACGTCGCTGATGAAGAACGGCAGGAGAAAGGTGATCAGGCCGATGACCGAGGCGTTGAGCATCAGTGCCAGGGTGGGCCAGGCCAGTGAGCCGTTCCGCAGGAGCGTACGGACCGGGCGGGTGGTGTCCAGACGTGCCCACCAGCCCCCCAGGGCTAGCGCGAGGATGCCGAGGGCTGCCGCCCAGGTGGTGTGCCGCCCGGCCTGCTCGATCGCCAGCATGGCGACGGTGACCGCGGTGCCGACCAGCAGGACATCGGCGGCCAGCGCCAGGCCGGCCCGTGCCGCAGCGCCTGTGCTCCGGGCACGGCCAGGGACGGAGAGCAGGCCGAGGACGGCTGCGAACAGGAGCAGGGGTGCCTTGGCCCAGAAGACAGCCCGCCATCCGTAGGCCTCGGCCAGCCAGCCTCCGAGCGGGGCGACAGCGATGCTGCCCACCATCATGATGGTGGCGTGGTAGCTCATGGCCCGGCCCTGCTGTTCCGGCCGCACCGCCAGGGTCACTACCGGCAGGTAGACGGCGAGGTAGGCGGCTGCGGCGAATCCCTGGAGCCCCCGTGCGATCAGGAGGATCCAGAACTGCGGTGCGATGGAGGCCAGCACGCTGGCCACGGCGACCAGGGCCAGCGACGCGCTGAAGACGGTCCGGGGATCGCTTCGGTCGACCCAGCGGCCTGCGGGCAGCGCCAGGGCGGCCATGGGTAACTGGTAGGCCAGCAGCACCCAGGCGGTCGAACTGCCCGGGACGTGCAGGTCGGTGGTGATGAGCGGCAGCGCGAAGGCAGCCATGCTCAGCTCGCTGGCAACCAGCAGCGTGGCGACCGCCGAGACGGCGACCGTCCCCCAGCGCGTGCGCACCAGGTCCTGACCGATGTCCGCGGGGCCGGTGCCCGCGGCTGCCTTCTCCGGTTCTCTGGGGTCGACCATCTCCTGAAAGTACAATGGTGATGGCAAAAAAGTAACATGGTCATTGCAGATTGAGGGAGGGCTCTTGTGTCCGCACAGACCGGGGCGCCGCGGGGTCGCGTCGCCAAGCGTGAGGCGATCACCGGCGCGGCCCGTGCGGTGTTCGGCCGCGAAGGGTTCGCCTCCGCCGGCATCGAGACGGTCGCCGCCGAGGCGGGGGTGTCCACCCGCACGATCTACAACCATTTCGAGGGCAAGGAGGAGCTGTTCGCCGCGGTCGTCCAGGACAGTTCCACGCGGGTGGCCGATGTCCTGGTCGCCCTCACCGAGCGGCACCTGGAGCCGGTGAGTGATGCCCGCCATGTGGAGAGGGCGCTGCTCGCACTGGCGACAGCGTGGAACAGACCACGGGCCGAGTTCGCGGACCACTTCGCCGTGGTGCGGCGGATGCGGGCCGAGGCGGCGCACCTGCCGCGCGGCCTGCTCCAGGCGTGGGACCGGACGGGACCGCAGCGCGCCCAGCGTGCCCTCGCCCACCAGTTCCACCGTCTTGCGGGCATCGGCGTTCTGGAAGTCGCCGACGCCTCCCTGGCGGCCGACCACTATCTGCTGCTGACCTCCGGAGCAGTGGCCGAACGCAGTCACTACGGGGCGGCCACTCTCTCCGCCCCGGCGCGCGCCGCGATGGTCACCGCCGGGGTGCGGGCGTTCCTCCGCGGCTACCTGCCGCGCCCGGCCCCGGAGCCCCCGTGCTGAGGGCGCAAGCTTCCGGTCACGCAGGGGCTGCCGCAGCGCGGGCAGCGGTGTCCTCGCCGGGAACGTTGCGGAGGCGCGTGCGGAGAGTGTCGGCGAAGTCTTCCGCGCGGGTCAGCTGGGTGCGCAGGTCCTCGATCTTCCGGGCGGCGGTCTGTTCGTAGACGCGCATGCGCTCCAGGAGCGCTTCGCGTTCGACGCTGCCGTCCGACGGGGCGGCGTCGAGGCGGTCGGTGATGTCGAGCAGGTCACGCATCTCGTCCAGGGTGAAGCCGAGGGGCTTCATCCGGCGGATGACCATGAGCCGGGCGACGTCGGCCTCGGTGTAGAGGCGGAAACCGCCCTGGGAGCGGGCGGAAGGGATCACGAGGCCGACTTCCTCGTAATGGCGGATGGTGCGCAGGGACAGCTCGGTCCGCGCGGCGACTTCGCCGATCTGCATGTGCTCGTCGTCCACGCCTGTGGCCCTGGCCCTTCTCGTCGCGGCGGCAGCATCGGTACGGCCCACCGATCTCCACTCTAACGTTAGGGTAGAGTTGCTGGTGCGGAAGCGGCTGATCCGCGCCGTTGCTGTTGTTCGCGGGGCCGAAGACGCCCCCGGTGAAGATTCCCGATTCTTGCAGGAGAGAGCGTGCGCGAGCCCATGACGCCGATCGCCGCCGCCTGCCCGCCGTGACCCTTCGCACCCCGATGTGAGCCATCGGCCGCACACCCGCGCCAGGCTCCGTCCTCATGTGGCTTCCGGCCCGTCCCGCGGGCCTTCCGCAGGGTTCCGCTCCGGCCCCTGCGTGTCCTTCCCGCACGTCCCGGCCTGCCCGCGGGCTGTGCCCGAGCACGACAGGTGCCTGCTTCCTTGTCCACTTCCGTACTGACTCCCGCCGGACGGCTGCGCGGACTGCGCCCGGACTGGCTGAACAACCCGAAGGTCTGGCGCACCGAGATCCTGGCCGGCCTGGTGGTCGCGCTGGCCCTGATTCCCGAGGCGATCTCCTTCTCGATCATCGCCGGCGTCGACCCGGCGGTGGGCCTGTTCGCCTCGTTCACCATGGCCGTGGTCATCTCGATCGTCGGCGGCCGCCGCGCGATGATCTCCGCTGCCACGGGCGCCATCGCCCTCGTCATCGCCCCCCTGAACCGCGAACACGGCCTGGGCTACCTGATCGCCGCCGTCATCCTCGCCGGAATCATCCAGATCGCCCTCGGGGCCCTCGGCGTGGCGAAACTGATGCGATTCGTCCCGCGGTCGGTGATGGTCGGCTTCGTCAACGCCCTCGCCATCCTGATCTTCATGGCCCAGGTCCCCGAGATGCGGGACGTCCCGTGGGCCGTGTACCCGCTGGTCATCGGCGGCCTGGCGCTCATGGTGTTCTTCCCGAGGATCACCACGGTGATCCCGGCCCCGCTGGTGTCCATCGTCATTCTCACCGTCATCACCGTCGCGGCCGGGATCGCGGTTCCGACCGTCGGCGACAAGGGCGAGCTCCCCTCGTCGCTGCCGGTTCCGGGCCTGCCGGACGTGCCCTTCACCATGGACACCCTGACGACGATCGCGCCCTACGCGTTCGCGATGGCCCTGGTGGGGCTGATGGAGTCGCTGATGACCGCGAAATTGGTCGACGACATCACCGACACCCACTCCTCCAAGACACGCGAGTCCATCGGCCAGGGCATCGCCAACATCGTCACCGGCTTCTTCGGCGGCATGGGCGGCTGCGCCATGATCGGCCAGACCATGATCAACGTGAAGGTCTCCGGCGCCCGCACCCGCCTCTCCACCTTCCTGGCGGGCTCGTTCCTGATGGTGCTCTGCATCGTCTTCGGCCCCGTCGTCTCCGACATCCCCATGGCCGCCCTCGTCGCCGTCATGGTGATGGTGGCCTTCGCGACCTTCGACTGGCACTCCATCGCCCCGAAGACGCTGAAGCGCATGCCCGTCGGCGAGATCGCCGTCATGGCCATCACCGTGATCGTGGTAGTGGCCACCGACAACCTCGCCATCGGCGTCGTCGTCGGCTCCGTCACCGCGATGGTCATCTTCGCCAAGCGCGTCGCCCACCTCGCCCGCGTCCACGCCGTCACCGACCCCGACGGCAGCAGCGTCGTGTACGCCGTGACCGGCGAGCTGTTCTTCGCCTCCTCCAACGACCTCATCGGGCAGTTCAACTACAACGACGACCCCGACCGGATCATCATCGACCTCTCCGCCGCCCACATCTGGGACGCCTCCTCCGTCGCCGCCCTCGACGCCATTGAGACCAAGTACAAGCAACGCGGCAAGGCCGTGGAGATCATCGGCCTGAACGCCCCGAGCGCCGACCTCCACTCCAAGCTCACCGGGGAACTCACCAGCCACTGACCCCACACCCCAACCTCACAGCACAGGGCCCCGGCACCAGCGCCGGGGCCCTGTGCGTTCCCGGAGCTCTACTCCGACGAAGGTCCGCGGTAGGTACCGAAGGTCCACAGGTTGCCCTCGGGGTCACGCACCGTGCACACGAACGCCGCAGCACCCGAACCGAACCGGGTCTCATGCGGCGGTTCGAGGACCTCGCCCCCAGCCGCGACGACCCGCCGGTACACCGAGTCCACGTCATCACTCACCACGTAGACCGCGCTGGTACCCGCCCGCATCACGCCGTGCACCGTGTCCGTATGCCGGGTCGAACCGAACACCAGCGCACCACCCCCGGGCCACCGCAGCTCGGCATGGACCACACCGCCGTGCTCGTCCCGCGCCGCGACCTCCTGCGCGAACCCCAGCACATCAACCAGAAAACGCAGCGCCCTCTCCGTGTCGTCATAGTGCAGGACCGGCCACACCGAGGACACAGAAGCATCGGACGACATGCCGCCCATCGTAGGCATGAGCATCTCATCTGCACGAGACGCACTTGCGACACCCACCCTGCGCGGACCAAGCGGGCGGAGCGCGACCAGGTCCGGGAGAGGGGCACCGAAGCGCCGTGCACCCGGTAGCCGAGATCGGTTCCGTCACTGCGGGGCGGGCAGGAAAGGCGGGTTGTGGGTGCGCGAGTTCCAGCGAGGCGCGGTGCGGCACGCACGACAGTCAGCGCCTGGAGCCGCTTGTACGCGACGTCCCGCCCATCCGGTCCCGCCGCGGGTCCCGGCGCCGACAGCCGGCGAAACTGCACGCCGACAAGGACTACGACTACGAACACCTACATCGATGGCTCCGCCGGGCGGGGCATCCGCCCCCGCCTCGCCCGCAGGGGCGTCGAGTCCTCGCAACGGCTGGGCCGACACCGCTGAGTGGTCGAGAGAAGCACCTCGGCGAACCGGGAACCCTCCTCCCCCTCCTCTCGCGCCAGTACGATCTCCGCACCGGCTCGGGCGATGAAGTTCCAGAACATCACGTGCAACGCGCATAACCGCAGTTCAGCGGCTTGCAAGTCTCGGAGGTCAGCAAAAGCCGGCATGAGCGGCAGGAGGTGGCCGTGCGACCCCGTGGTGTGAGCTCAGCTCGGAGCGATCGTCACGATGTCGGGCGCGATGTCCAGTACCAGGAGCGCCGCCGCCACATGGGCCGGGTTGGCCTCCACCTTGACGGCCGAGAGCTCGTTGGCGCGGGAGACCCTCCGTTCGACGGTGTTGCGGTGCGCATAGAGGTTGCCGGCCGCCCGGGTGGTACTGAAGCCGCACTGCACGTAGGTGAGGAGGGCCTGCCGTAGCGCTGGGTCGGCTTCGGCCAGCGGCCCGAGGGTGTTCAGGACGAACCTGCGTGCGCCGGAACGATCCTTCGTGAGCGCGTCGATCAGCTCGACATCGGCGTAGGCGGTGAATCGCCGGTCGGACCCCAGCCGGATCACCAGCGCCTGCGCCGCGAGGGCGTCCTGGTGGCTGGAGCGGAATCCATCGAGACCGCGCCCCGGCCTTCCCACCGCCGCGCGGACCTCGTCGGCCGCCGCGAGGTCATTCTCCACGTGGTGAAGGTCCGGGACGACTTCTCCCGAGAGCCAGATCCACCGCGACGTGGCGCTGGCCCGCGCCACCAGCGCGCTCCGGCCGCCGGCGGCGGAGCGCACGGCGGAGACCTCGTCGTCCAGGGCACCGGCCTGCCGGGGGTCATCGACCCAGAGGACAAGACCCACGTGCCACCGCGCCATCCGGTAGCGCAGGCGGCCTTCGGCGAGGTCCTCCGCCATCGGCGCACCACTGGCGATCAGCTGGATCAGCGCGATCCCCTCGGCATCCGTGTTACCCATCGCCGCGGCGAGGCCCGCTTGCCGCAGGGCCGCGACGGAGTCGAGGGCGTACTGCACCAGCGACTGCGCCGTCACGTCCAGGACTTCCACGAGAAGGACGGGGTCGGCACAGTCCGCCACGCACTCCTCCAGCCACCGCCGCCAGCCGATCCCCAGGGCCACGCGCCATGCACCGGCGAAGTCGGGCGCGATGCCCCGGGAGACGAGATCGTTGATGTACGCCGTGGTCCTGGGGCTGATGTACGGCTCTACCCGCCGTCCCGGTTGCTGAACATTCGCGGTCATCCATTGGACCAGGTCAGAGCGGTTGAGCGCGCGATCCTCCTCGACCAGCGAGGCGTCCGCGAGGAGGGCGGGGTCGTTCTGGGCGACGAGAGAGGGCCTTGCGAAGGCGCCGACCAGGGCGTCCGTTTCCGTCAGCAGACGCTGGCAAAGTGACCTGATCGCATCCGCGACCTCACGCGAGGGCGGGGGCCACAGCTCTTCCATATTCTCAGTGTCCCTCTGCTCTCGGGGAACCGAGGCTCCCGACATGCCGCGTCACAGACAGATGAAGGGCTCGTCGACGGCCTGAACAATGACGCAGGCACGGGCCGTTCGGCCACTGTTCACTCACATTGAACGGTGGCAGACCTACCATGCCCTCACCGGCACCACAAGCGGTTCGATGCCGTCGCCCCCTCCCCCGGGGCGCACCGGCTCCCCCTGATACCCATGGACTAGGGCCTGTCCGGCGGATCAAAGATCGAGTTCGCTGTGCGGGCCCAGTGAGCCGTGCCGTCAGTAGCGATATCTGCTGGTCAGCGATCTGGCACGCCTGTCATGATCGGATTCATGGGCACGGACATCCATGGATTCATCGAGGTCAGGAACAGCTACATCGACAGCTCCGAGCCCGATGACGACGAGCTGTTCTACCGCTGGCACCCGGCGATTGCTCTGGATCATGTCTATGAGGGCCGGTCCTATGCTGCTTTTGGCTGCCTCTTCGGCGTCCGCGGACGGTCCTTCGAACCGCTTGCAGCGCAGCGTGGCTTTCCGCGAGACGCCTCACGCGCTGCAACGCGGGCCTTCGAGTGGGAACGGGAGGAGTCGCACAGTCCGTCGTGGATCAGTTGGGCCGAGTTGGAAGAGGCTGACTGGGACAGCACGGAATCAAGTGTGGGGCCGTCCGCGGCTGAGCCCCGTCTCACTCGGCGCCAGGTCGTGCGTGACGAGGACTGGGGTGATGTCTGGTCGGTCATGGCTGTGCTTGCCAAGCGACACGGGGCCGAGAACGTCCGTCTGGTGGTCTGGTTCGATAACTAGACCGGCTCGGCGGATCATGGGCGGAGCCAGAGTCGGATCGCTGCGACGGTGACGGTGCCGTGGAAGATATAGGCCCGTTTGTCGCACCTCGTGGCGACGGCCCGGGAGTTCTTGAGGGCGTTGATCGTGCGCTCGACCTCGTTGCGGCGTTTGTAGATGGTCTTGTCGAAGCTGGTGGGCCTGCCGCCTTGGCTGCCTCGGCGCTTGCGGTTTGCCCGCTGGTCCTTCGGCTCGGGGATGGTGCGCTTGATCTGGCGTTTTCGCAGGTAGCGGCGATTTCGGCGGGATGAGTAAGCCTTATCGCCGCCGAGGTGATCGGGCCGGGTGCGGGGCCGCCCGCCTTCCTGGCGGGCCACCCAGACACGTTCCAAGACGGGGAGGAGCTGCGGAGCGTCGCCCCACTGGCCCGGCATGAGCAGGAACGCGAGCGGTCGCCGGCCTCCCTCACCGGCTCGGGGCAGTCGGGGAACACACCACGTTCATCGGTGACGATGGGCCAGCAGGCGGAGCGGGAAGCCGCCTCCGCCCTCGAAGCGTCCACAGGCGCGCAGCTGCGGAGGATCCAGCTGGACCTGATGCGACGGCTACGGCAGCTTCGCCGGACTCGGCGGTCCCGTCTTGGCGGGTGGCGATCTAACACCACTGCTCAACCGGCTGAAGCACCGTTCCACGGCGTTGCGGTGCAGTTGGGTCTCGCGGCCGAAGGCTGGCGATCCGACCTCTCTGCACCGACGTCGCCCGTGGCATCGGTTCTACGTGGGCGACCCGAAGCACCCCGTGGTGTGTTCCCCCGTTCGGGACCCTGCGGTTGTCCAGCCGCTTCCGCCCACGCAACGGCCCGGCCAGGCAACGTCCGGACGAACTCGTGCTCGGCAACGGACAGTTCATGGCGACGGTTCACTCCGTCATGACCCAACGAGCGTCTGTCACGCCGGTCTCGCTGCCGCAATGACTGTCGCATGGCCGGCCGCCGGACAGCCGTCTCCGGACAGCGGTCTCCGGCCGCCCCGCTCCCGGAAGGGCCTGGCCGCGGGCTCGACCGGGGCCGTGCCTTGAGCATCGGACACCGTACGGGCGCAGCGGCCCGGTCCGCCTGTGCATCGTGCACCGAGCCCTGGCAAAGGAGGTGCCCGCTGTCGTTCTCGCAGGCGGTCGCTGCTCGCGACAGTGAGGTATCCGCCACAGGAACAGCGAGGAAACGCCATGACAGCTGAGGTGTTGGACGCCGTCGAGGAGTTCGACGTGGTGATCATCGGAGCAGGGATCTCCGGAATCGGCGCGGCCACCTATGTCAGCCGGGAGCTGCCCGACAAGTCGCTCGCCGTGCTGGAAGCCCGCGACGACATCGGAGGCACGTGGGACCTGTTCCGCTATCCCGGCATCCGCTCGGACTCCGACCTCCACACGTTCGGATACGCGTTCAAGCCCTGGCGCCACGAAGCCGCGATCGCCGACGCTCCCCTCATAAAGGGATACCTCCACGAGACCGTCGAGGAGAACGGACTGGAGAACGTCCTCAGGCTCGGCCACCGGGTCGTCCGCTCGGAGTGGTCCACGGGGGACTCACGGTGGACCCTCACCGTCCAGACGTCGGACCCCGCCACGGGAGCGCCCCGGACCAAGACGATCCACGCGGGATGGGTCTTCGCCGCCACCGGCTACTACCGGTACGACGAGGGGTTCTCCCCGGAGTTCCCGGGGCAGGACGAGTTCGAAGGCCGGATCGTCCATCCGCAGCACTGGCCCGAGGGACTCGACTACAGCGGCAAGAAGGTCGTCGTCATCGGCAGCGGCGCGACCGCGATCACGCTGGTGCCCGCCATGACCACCGGGGCGGGTGCCGCCCGGCACGTGACGATGCTGCAGCGCACCCCCACCTACGTCATGGCGCTCCCCCGTGTCGACAGGGCCGCCCTGGCGCTCACGAAGCTGCTCGGGGAAGAGCGCGGATACGCCGTGACGCGGTTCAAGAACATCTGGACGGAACACGCCGTCGTGAAGGGGCTGCGGAGGTTCCCCAAGGCAGGACGGGCCTTCATCCGGCGTGAGAACGTCAAGCGCCTTCCCAGGGGTTTCGATGTCGACAAGCACTTCAACCCGCCGTACGACCCGTGGGACCAGCGGTTGTGCGTGGCACCGGACGGGGACTTCTTCGACGCGATCAAGGAAGGAAGGGCCTCCGTCGTCACCGACGCCGTGGCCCGGTTCAGCAAGCGCGGCCTAGTCCTGGCGTCGGGCGAGGAGCTGGAGGCAGATGTCGTCGTCACCGCGACGGGACTGAACCTGCAGCTCTTCGGCGGCATGCCCCTCGTGGTCGACGGACGCCAGGTCGACCTCGCGGACGCGCTCTGTTACCGCGGCATGCTGCTGAGCGGCATCCCGAACTGGGCGATGGCGATCGGCTACACCACCTCGTCCTGGACGCTCAAGGTGAGCCTGATGTGCCGCTACTTCATCGACCTGGTCAGGCACATGGACGCCCGCGGATACGACACGGTGGTTCCGGTCGCACCGTCGGGAACGAACCGCAGGCCCGTCATGGACATCCAGGCCGGATACGCCAAGCGCAGCGAGAAGTTCATGCCCAAGCAGGGCCCCGAGAAGCCCTGGCGGATGGCGATGTCCTACCCCGAGGACGCCAGGGCCCTGCGCGGCCCGGTGGCCGACGAGCACCTCGAGTTCGGCGCGCGCCGGGCGGCCGCCCGGTTGCCCGGTGGGAGGCGGACCACCCATGCCTGAGACCAGCGGCGCCGAGACCGTCGACCAGTACGCGACCCTGCCGTCCGGGATGACGATCTGCTTCCGGGACCACGGCGACAAGGCCGATCCCGCGATGCTGCTCATCGCGGGACTGGGCGAGGACCTCACCTTCTGGACCGACTCGTTCGTCGGCTCCCTGGTGGCCGGGGGCTTCCGGGTCGTCCCGATCGACAACCGCGACGTCGGCCGGTCGACGTTCGTCGCCGCTCCCCCTCCCGGGCTCTGGCGTCAGATCGCCGGGCGTCCGCGCGGCGACGGGTACGCGCTGTCCGACATGGCCCGGGACGCCGTCGGCGTACTCGACCACCTCGGGATCGCGCGGGCACACCTGGTCGGGCGGTCGATGGGTGGAATGATCGCGCAGACGATCGCGGCCACGGCGCCCGAGCGGGTCCTGTCGCTGGCCTCCCTCTACTCCACCACAGGGGGGCGCAAGGTCGGTCAGCCAGCGTTGTCGACGATTCGGCTCCTCGCCGCGCCGCCGGCGAGGAACAGGACCGCGGCGGTCCGTGCCCACCTGCGGCTCACCCGGCACGTCACGGGAACGGAGCATCCCATCGATGACGCGGCCGAGGCGGCCATCGCGGCTCGTGGGTGGGACCGCAGCGCCGGCGAACCGGCGGCCGGCACGGCACGCCAGATCCAGGCGATCCAGCGCTCCGGAGACCGGACGGCCGAGTTGAGCCGGATCACAGCCCCGACGCTGGTCATCCACGGTGACCGGGACCCGCTGGTCGACCCGAGTGGCGGCGTCGCGACCGTCCGGGCGATCCGCTCGGCCCAGCACGTGGTCATTCCCGGCATGGGCCATCACATTCCCGAGGGCCTCGTCGCCCCCATCACGACCCACATCTCGCAGCACGCGAACAGCGTGTGTGAAGGAGGAAACCATGACCGGATCTCGTAAATCCGACTCCGGGGACACCACGGTCGACGTCGTGGTCGTCGGTGCCGGATTCGCCGGTCTGAGCGCTGCCGAACGGCTGGTGAGCATGGGACGGTCCGTCCTGGTCGTGGAAGCCCGCGACCGCGTCGGAGGCCGATCGCTCTCAGAAAGTGTTGGGTAAGCCGTTGATCACTCGCGGTTGAGGTCTTCGGTGAGGCGTC
>NZ_BMSG01000014.1 GCF_014649035.1 Streptomyces sindenensis | reverse complement strand
TACTAATAGGCCGAGGGCTTGTCCTCAGTTGCTCGCGTCCACTGTGTTAGTTCTGAAATAACGAACGGCCGTGTTGTTGTCCGGTGTTCATAGTTTCATAGTGTTTCGGTGGTCATTGCGTTAGGGAAACGCCCGGTTACATTCCGAACCCGGAAGCTAAGCCTTTCAGCGCCGATGGTACTGCAGGGGGGACCCTGTGGGAGAGTAGGACGCCGCCGAACAATCATTGTGGGAAAGCCCCGTGCCCTTGTGGCACGGGGCTTTTCTGCGTTTTGGGACCGTAGTACCAGGCCTGAACCTGCGGCCAGCCCATCCCCCTCCCCGGCCGGCCCGCAGGCCCCTCAGAGGCGACCTGCGGCCTTCAGAGCCAAGTACGTGTCGGCCAGCGCGGGAGCGAGATTGTCGGGAGTGGCGTCCACAACGATGACGCCATGGCGACGAAGTCTGTCCGCCGTGCGGTAACGGTCCGCCTGGGCCTGGCCGGCGGCTGCCGCGTCGTACACCGATTCCACTGTTCCCCGTGCGTTGGCCATTTCCTCGATCCGAGGGTCGGAGACCGCGGCCACGAGAACGGTGTGGCGCTGGGTGAGCTGGGGCAGCACCGGGAGAAGCCCCTCCTCGATGGGGGCGGCCTCCAGCGTTGTGAGGAGCACGATCAGCGAACCGCGCGGGGCGTCCGTGAGGGCGGCATTGCTCAGGCCGCGGGCGTCCGTCTCGATGAGCGCGGGCTCCAGCGTCGCCAGCGTGTTGATGACAGTGGGCAGAACATTGCCCGAGGCTGTTCGGCCTTGGACACGGGCTCGGACCTGGCGGTCATAGGCGAGGAGGCTGACGCGGTCGCCCGCCCGCACCGCTAGTGCGGTGAGAAGGAGAGTGGCGTCCATCGAGGCGTCCAGGCGGGGTACGTCACCGACCCGGCCGGCCGACGTACGCCCGGTGTCGAGGACGATCAGGATGTGTCGGTCACGCTCGGGCCGCCATGTTCGGACCGCTACGGAGGACTGGCGTGCGGTGGCCCGCCAGTCGATGGAGCGGGTGTCGTCTCCCGGTACGTAGGCCCGCAGACTGTCGAACTCCGTGCCTTCACCCCGTGTCAGCACGCTGGTGCGGCCGTCCAGTTCCCGGAGCCTGGCGAGCCGCGACGGCAGATGCTTGCGGCTGGTGAACGGCGGCAGGACCCGTACGGTCCAAGGGGCTCGGTGCTGCCCTTGGCGTGCGGCGAGCCCGAGCGGGCCGTACGAGCGGACCGTGATGCGTTCTGCCTCCCGGTCGCCGCGACGCGTCGGGCGCAAAACGGTGACCAGACGTCGCTGTTCGCCGGCGGGGATCGTCAGCGTGTGACGGGAAGCGCGGCGTTCGGTGCCCGAGGCCCAGCTGCTGGGGGGCCAGGCGTCCCGCAGCTGGGCGCGCAAGCGCCGACGCGAGGTGTTGGTCACCGTCAGTTGCACCTCGGCCGTGTCACCGAGTCGAACGCTTGTATCGCCGGATCGAGTGAATCGAAGCGTTCGCACTGGCGCGGCCAGGGCGTAGTCGCACAGAATTGCCAGTGAGAGCGGGGCGTTGACTGCCAACATCCCGGTCCAGCTGGGGGCGAAGACGCCTACGGGGAGTGACCCCAAGGCGGCCAGCAGCGCGGTACGTCCGGTGAGGGCCATGGTCACCGCCTCATCGGGGTACAGGGACGTGGGCGAGCACTGAGGCGATGACGGAGTCGGGAGTGACTCCTTCCATTTCCGCCTCGGGCCGCAGTTGGATGCGATGACGGAGCGTGGGGAGCGCCAGGGCCTTCACGTCGTCCGGGATGACATAGTCCCGGCCGGTCAACCAGGCCCAGGCGCGAGCGGTCGACAGCAGTGCGGTGGTGCCTCGGGGAGAGACGCCGAGGGCGAGCGAGGGGGAATCGCGCGTGGCACGGCAGATATCCACGACATAGCCGGCGATCTCGGGGGAGACGGTCGTTTTCGCGACGGCCTCGCGTGCTGCTTCCAGATCGGCGGGTCCTGCGACGGGCCGTATCCCGGCGGCCTTGAGGTCGCGGGGGTTGAAGCCGTCGGCATGACGGGTGAGGACGTCGATCTCGTCCTGCCGCGAGGGGAGGGGAACCGTCAGTTTGAGCAGGAAGCGGTCAAGTTGGGCTTCGGGGAGGGGGTAGGTGCCCTCGTACTCGACGGGGTTCTGGGTCGCGGCGACAAGGAAGGGTTCGGGGAGCGGACGCGGCGTTCCGTCGACGCTGACCTGCCGCTCCTCCATCGCTTCAAGGAGGGACGACTGGGTCTTGGGAGGGGTGCGGTTGATCTCGTCGGCGATCAGCAGGTTGGTGAAGACCGGGCCGGGCTGGAAGGAGAACTCGGCGGTGCGCGCGTCGTAGACCAGTGACCCCGTGACGTCGCTGGGCATCAGGTCGGGGGTGAACTGGACGCGCTTGGTGTCAAGTTCGAGGGAGGCGGCGAGCGCACGGACCAAGAGGGTCTTGGCCACTCCGGGGACGCCTTCGAGGAGTACGTGCCCTCGGCAGAGCAGCGCGACGACGAGTCCGGTGACGGCGGGGTCCTGCCCGACCACGGCCTTGGCGATCTCGGAACGCAGAGCTTCCAAGGAGGCGCGGGCGCTGTCGGACGGCCCTGGTGCCGTGGGCATCACAGGGGGTGCCGTGGGCGCCGTGGGCTCGGCCGGCTCAGGGGTCGGGGCGCTCATGAAGTGCGTACCTCTCTT
The DNA here is from genome assembly GCF_014649035.1 of Streptomyces sindenensis. GTDB lineage: Bacteria > Actinomycetota > Actinomycetes > Streptomycetales > Streptomycetaceae > Streptomyces > Streptomyces sindenensis. The sequence goes on along the minus strand of NZ_BMSG01000014.1, from coordinate 172,091 downwards.
TCGAGGGCGTCGAGTTGATCGGCGAGGAGGACCAGGGCGGCGTCGGTGGAGGGAGCCGTGCCGTAGAGCAGAGCGATCAGGTCGCGGTCCGGGGCGGTGACGCGTGCGGACACGGCGGGGAGGAGGGCATCGGGGGTGTGTGCGTCACGGACAGGGACACCAACAAGCGGGGCGAGGCGTGTGCGGCCGGCGGCTCGGAGGGCGTCGGCGGCCCGGTCGCGGGCGTTGGCCTTGCGGTAGAGGAGGGAGCGGCCTTCGGCGGATTCGGATGCGCGGATGGCTACCGGCAGTCGTTCTGTCACCAGGGGGCCGAGTCGGCGGGCCCGCCAGACGGCGGCGAGGACAGCGGCGAGGGCGAGTTGGAGCGTTCCCCACAGCCAGCCGGAGGGGACGAGGTCGAGGAAGCTGCTTTCGTCGGCCGAGTCGTCCCTTGCTCCGCCCTCCGACCGTTCTTCGTCCCCGCCGCCGGGGGCGCCGTCATCGGTTGTCGCGGATGGATCGGTGAGAGAGGGGAGGTACCAGACGAGATGGGGACGGGAACCGAGGAGTTGCAGGGCGAGCGAGGCGTTGCCCTGCTGGTCGAGACGTTCGTTGTGGAGGAAGTCGGGGGCGCCGAGGACGACGGTGTCGCCGCCCGCTCCGGTCGGGAGGACGACCAGGCTGGGGATGCCTGCGCTCGGGTAGCAGGTGACGGCGGCCGGGTCCTGCGCCGTGTAGCGGGTGCCGCCCAGGTCCGCTGTGCCGGCCCTGCGGGCCGCGGGGAACTCGCACGACGGGGCGAGAGCGCTGACGGCGTGGTGCGCTTCGGCGCGGACACCGGGGGCGAGCCGGGCTGTGGCCCCCGGGCCCGGAGCGATCAGCAGGGTGCGTCCGGCGGAGGCGGTGGTCGCCGCGTTCAGCCTGAGCTGCTGCGAGCGGGTCAGGAGGTTGGGGCCGGCGACCAGGAGTGTGGTGTCGGGTCCGACCGCGGTGGTGGCCTTGTCGAGGGTGGTGGCCACGGTGATGGATACGCCGCGTTCCTTGAGGAGTTCGGCCACGGCACGGCTGCCCTTGGGGTCTGTGGAGCGGGGGTCGAGCTGTCCGTGGTTGGTGCCGGAGCGTACGGCGGCGAACGTGATGCCGGCGACGACGAGGATGAGGACGACCGCGAGGATGCCTCGGGCGCGGGTCCAGACCTGCCCGGGGGTGGGCGCGGTCGAGGTGGGCGAGACGGTGGTCGCCGCGGTCATCCGGTGACTCCTCGGGAGGTTCCGGGCAGCAGCGGCTTCGCCTCGTCGAGTTCGAGGTCGAGGGTGCGCAGCGACAGGTATGCCGACTGGTCCGCCGCGCGGCCGCCGTATGTCACGTCGTCGAAGCTCCGGGCGGCGGCGCGCAGCCGGGTCGTGTGCTCGGGGAGGGCGTGGCCCGCCTCGGCTGCGGCCTCGTCCGCGGTGCGGCCGGGGCGGGGGTCGAGCAGGGCGCGCTCCTCCAGGGACCGGACGATGGCGCGCATGCGTTCCTGGACGGCTTCGGTCCAGCGCAGGGCAGCAGCGTGCGCTTCGGCGGCGGCGCGGTGCTGGGCCGCGCTGCGGGGGCCCGTGCTGTCGAAGAGAGCGTCCGTGCTCCGGGAGGAGCGTTGCGGGGTGCCGAGCCGCCACCAGAGGGCGGCGGCGAGGCCGACGAGGATGACGACCAGGACGGCGAGTCCGGCCGGGCCGCCGGGGGCGGCCCCCGCGGCGGCGTCGAACACTCCGGCGACCCAGTCCCAGAACTGGTTCAGGGCGCGCTGGACGACGTTCGGGTCGTTCTCGTGGTACATCGGCTTGGACAGTTCGCTCTCGGCCGCCTCCCGTGCGGGAAGACGTGGCGTGTCCACGGGTATGTCGCCCGCCGCGATGTCCTGCCGTGCTGTGGTGATGCCCCCCGCCCCCGACACCGCATCAGCTCCTGGGTGTGTTGTCGCCGTAGCCGGGCATGCCGGCGGCTCGTGCGAGGTCGAGGTCCAGGGCTTCGCGGCGGATGCGCTGGTCCATGTAGAGAAGGGCCATCACGCCGGCGACGAAGGGGTAGATCAACGTCGAGACGATCACTTCGCCGATGCCGGTGACGATCAGGAAGGGCCAGCCGACGGAGGGGGCGGTGCCGCCGAAGAGGTCGCTGACCTCGGTTCCGTCGGCGACCACCGCGATGGCGGTGAACGGGATGGAGACGAGGAACGTCAGCAGGAAGGTCAGCAGATAGGTCAGGGCGAGGATCCCGAAGGTGCGCCACCAGGCGCCCCGGACCAGCTTCGCCGACCTGCGCAGCGCGGCCACGATGCTCTGCCGTTCCAGCATCAGTGCGGGAGCGGCGAGGGCGAAGCTCACGTTCAGCCAGAGCATCACGACGCAGGCGGCGGCGAAGCCGAGGAAGGCGAGAGCCGCTCCGGCCTCGGAGCCGAGCAACAGGCCGGGGCCGATGCCCACGGCCATGATGGCGGCCATGATCACGGCGACCAGCACGGTCAGCCCGAGCAGAGGGAGGACGCGGGGGCGGGCTTCGGCCCAGGAGTCGGCGAGGGTGGTGGGTCGGCCCAGCACGGAGCGGCTGATGATCACGGTGACGACCGACGCGGTGAAGAGCGTGGCGATCATCGAGAGGAGGGAGGCCGGGGCCAGGGAGATCAGCGTCGATCGGGCCGAGTCGGCGGTTTGGCGCAGGGCCTCGGTGCCGGTGGCGTTCGGGTCGATGGAGGTCGGTTCCGGCAGCAGGTAGCGCTGCATGAGGATGACGGCGATCTGAGTGATCACCGAGACCGTCAGGCTGAAGCCGAGGGCGGTACGCCAGTGGGCGCGCAGGGCGGACACCGAGCCGTCGAGGATCTCGCCGAGGCTCAGCGGGCGCAGCGGGATGACGCCGGGCTTCGCGGCCGGGGGCGGTCCCGCCCAGCCGTGCCGCTGCTGGCCGCCGCCCCAGCCGGGTGCGGGCGGCGGGGTTCCGGGGCCGCTGCCGGGGTTGCTCGGTGGGGACCACTGCCCGGGGGGCGGCTGCTCGGGGGACCACTGTCCCGTCGGGCCGCTTCCGTCCTGCGGGTCGGAGGGGCGGGGAATCGCCTTCTCCTTGCCGTCGGAGGGGGCAGATCCGGGCGACGCCCAGCCCGGAGAGTCGTTCATTCTCGCTCCTTCACCGTCCTGACCGCTCATCGGGGCGGCAGGTTGGCAGCCATCGTGCCACGCGCGGGTCGGGGGCGGACCAGCCGCTCCTTCTCGTTCGCACCTTCATATGCGGGTGGCTCACCGGGCAGACTGGACAGATGGCTGATCAGGACGCGCAATCATCGGTGGGCTTCGAGCCTCCCGCGCTCTCGGTACTCCGCTGGGACGAGCCTCCGGAGGGCCCCGTGCTGGTGCTTCTCGACCAGACGCGGCTGCCCGCCGAGGAGGTCGAGCTGGTGTGCACCGATGTGCCCGCGCTGGTGCGGGCGATCCAGACGCTGGCGGTGCGCGGGGCCCCGTTGCTCGGGATCGCCGGGGGCTACGGGGTGGCGCTCGCGGCGGCGCGGGGTTTCGACGTCGCGGAAGCGGCGGGACTGCTGGAGAGGGCGCGGCCCACCGCGGTGAATCTCGGCTACGGGGTGCGGAGGGTGGCGGCGGCCTACTGGGCGGCGGCCGGGAAGGGGGAGGGCGACGGGGCGGCAGCCGCGGCGGCGCTGGCCGAGGCGCGGGCGCTGCACCGGGAGGACGCCCGGGCCAGCAGGCGTATGGCCGAGTACGGCGAGGCGCTGCTGGAGGAACTGCTGCCGGGCCGTGCGTACCAGCTGCTGACCCACTGCAACACCGGGGCGCTGGTCTCGGGAGGCGAGGGGACGGCGCTCGCGGTGGCGTTGCGGGTGCACCGGCAGGGGCGGCTGCGACGGCTGTGGGTGGACGAGACGCGGCCGCTGCTCCAGGGGGCGCGGCTGACGGCGTACGAGGCGGCGAGGAACGGGCTGGCGTACAGCCTGCTCACGGACAACGCGGCGGGGTCCCTGTTCGCGGCGGGGGAGGTCGACGCGGTGCTCATAGGCGCCGACCGCATCGCCGCGGACGGTTCGGTGGCCAACAAGGTGGGGAGCTACCCGCTGGCCGTGCTCGCGAAGTACCACCACGTGCCCTTTATCGTGGTGGCGCCGACGACGACCGTGGATCTGGAGACCCCGGACGGCACATCGATCATCGTCGAGCAGCGTTCCGGGCAAGAAGTGACGGAGCTCACATCGCCGCAGGGTGTATTGGCCGGCGGCGGAGGCGGGATCGTCGTCGCACCCCTCGGAGCCCCGGCGTACAACCCGGCTTTCGATGTCACGCCGCCGGAACTGATCACGGCGATCGTCACCGAGGAGGGCGTCATTTCCCCGGTCACGGGGGTCGGACTGGCCGAGCTGTGTGCCAGGTCATCGCAGGTAACGATTAGCTAATGGGATGATGTCGATTATGAAGGGACGCGTCCTTGTCGTCGACGACGACACCGCACTGGCCGAGATGCTCGGGATTGTGCTGCGTGGAGAAGGTTTCGAGCCGTCGTTCGTAGCGGACGGCGACAAGGCACTGGCCGCATTTCGTGAGGCCAAGCCGGACCTGGTGCTGCTCGACCTCATGCTGCCCGGTAGGGACGGCATCGAGGTGTGCAGGCTGATCAGGGCCGAGTCCGGTGTGCCGATCGTCATGCTCACTGCCAAGAGCGACACCGTCGATGTCGTGGTCGGCCTGGAATCCGGGGCCGACGACTACATCGTCAAGCCGTTCAAACCTAAGGAGTTGGTCGCCCGGATCAGGGCACGTCTGCGGCGGTCCGAAGAGCCCGCGCCGGAGCAGCTGATCATCGGTGACCTGGTCATCGACGTGGCCGGCCACTCCGTGAAGCGGGAGGGGCAGTCGATCGCCCTGACGCCGCTGGAGTTCGACCTGCTGGTCGCGCTCGCCCGCAAGCCGTGGCAGGTCTTCACCCGTGAGGTCCTGCTGGAGCAGGTGTGGGGTTACCGCCACGCGGCCGACACCCGCCTGGTGAATGTTCATGTCCAGCGTCTGCGTTCCAAGGTCGAGAAGGACCCGGAACGGCCGGAGATCGTGGTGACGGTCCGAGGCGTCGGCTACAAGGCCGGACCGAGCTGAGATGGCCCGAGGCGGTGCTGCTCCGGGGCCCGGTGAGCCGGGAGTCCGTACGGAGCGGGCTGCCGGTCCGGGTCGGAAGGCGTCACGTATGAGCCGTTTCCTGCAGGGCGGCCGGTTGTTCGAGGACCGGACGCCCGGCGGGCCCGTACCGCGGTTGCTGATGCGGTGGGTGCGCCGTCCGTTGCTGCCCGCCGTCCGGTTGTGGCGGCGCAACCTGCAGCTCCGCGTCGTCGCGGGCACCCTCCTGATGTCGATCGGCGTCGTGCTGCTGCTCGGCTTCGTCGTCATCGGCCAGGTGCGCAACGGCCTGCTCGACGCCAAGGGCAAGGCCGCCCAGACCCAGGCCGCCGGCGGTTTCGCCGCGGCGCAGGAGAAGGCGAACGCTCCCCTCGTGCCCGGCGGTCAGGGGGGCGAGGGCGCCGACGACATGACCAACAGCACCTCCTGGCGCACCGAGCTCGTCGATCAGCTCGCCAGCGGCGGCAAGAACGCCTTCAACGTGGTGGCGCTCAGCGTGGACTCGGTCACCGAGGGTGCCAGCAGCCGTGCCGCGCGCGGTTCCGGCAGCGTCGAGGCGTCCAGCGTGCCCGAGCGCCTGCGGCAGAACGTCAGCAGGGGGCAGGGCGCCTACCAGACGTACTCCCTGATCCAGTACTCGTACGGCAACGAGTCGCAACCGGGGCTCGTCGTCGGCAAGCGGCTCTACGACATCGATCAGCAGCCCTACGAGCTGTACTACCTCTTCCCGCTCACGCAGGAGGAGAAGTCCCTGACCCTGGTCAAGACGACCCTGGCGACCGCCGGACTCTTCGTCGTCGTGCTGCTCGGGGCTATCGCCTGGTTCGTGGTCCGGCAGGTTGTCACACCGGTGCGGATGGCGGCCGGCATCGCCGAGCGGCTCTCCGCGGGCAAACTCCAGGAACGGATGAAGGTCACCGGCGAGGATGACATCGCCCGGCTCGGCGAGGCCTTCAACAAGATGGCCCAGAACCTCCAGCTGAAGATCCAGCAGCTGGAGGAGCTCTCCCGGATGCAGCGGCGGTTCGTCTCCGACGTCTCGCACGAGCTGCGGACCCCCCTCACGACCGTGCGGATGGCCGCCGACGTCATCCACGAGGCCCGCGCCGACTTCGACCCCGTCACCGCACGCTCCGCCGAGCTGCTGGGCGACCAGCTCGACCGGTTCGAGTCGCTGCTCGCCGACCTGCTGGAGATCAGCCGCTTCGACGCGGGCGCCGCGGCCCTGGAGGCCGAGCCGATAGACCTGCGGACCGTGGTGCACCGGGTGATCGGCGGTGCCGAGCCGCTCGCCGAGCGCAAGGGCACCCGGATCCTGGTCGTCGGCGACGAGCAGCCGGTGATCGCCGAGGCCGATGCCCGCCGTGTCGAACGCGTCCTGCGCAACCTCGTGGTCAACGCCGTCGAGCACGGCGAGGGCCGGGACGTCGTGGTGCGGATGGGCGTGGCACAGGGCACGGTCGCCGTGGCCGTCCGGGACTACGGGGTCGGGCTCAAGCCCGGCGAGGCGACCCGCGTCTTCAACCGGTTCTGGCGGGCCGACCCGGCGCGCGCCCGCACGACCGGCGGGACCGGCCTCGGCCTCTCCATCGCGGTCGAGGACGCCCGGCTGCACGGCGGCTGGCTCCAGGCGTGGGGGGAGCCCGGTGGCGGCTCCCAGTTCCGGCTGACCCTGCCGCGGACGGCGGACGAGCCCCTGCGCGGTTCGCCGATACCGCTGGAGCCCGAGGACTCGCGGCGCAACCGGGAGAACCGGGAGCGCGACGAGGCCGGATCGGGCACGCCGGGCGATCACCGCTTGATGTCCGTGCCGCCCCAGCCCGGCGCGGGCGCGCGTTCGCCGCTGCCCGTGCCCGGTCATGGGTCCGCCGCCCGTAGCGGCGCGCCCTCGTCGGTGCACCCCGCCGCGCTGCCCGGCAACGGAGCACGCGTCGTGGCACGCCAGGCCCCGGAACGCCCCGGCGGCGTGGGCGGCGCACAGGATTGCGACCAGGAGGACACCACTCGTGGGTACTGACCGCCGTTCGGGCGGCCATGGGCGGGCGGTGCTGATGACCGCGCTGCTGGGCTGCGGCGTCGTCGTGCTGGCCGGCTGCGGCTCGATGCCGGTGACCGGGGACGTCAAGGCGGTCGACGCCTCGCAGCCCGGGGACTCCCAGGTCCAGGTGTACGCGGTGGCACCCCGGGACGGCGCGCCGCCCGGCGAGATCGTCGACGGCTTCCTGGAGTCGATGACCAGTGACGACCCCGCGTTCGCGACCACCCGGAAATACCTGAGCACGGATGCCCGGCGCACCTGGCAGCCGGGCGGGAGCACCACGGTGCTGGCCCAGGCTCCCAACCGCAGCGGCCCCCTGCTCCACGATGAGGACAACCGGGCCACCCGGGACCGCGAGACGACCTTCACGCTGACCGGCGACAAGGTCGCGACGGTCGACGCCCAGAGCTCCTACCAGCCGCTCGCGCCCACCGCCTACGCCCAGACGCTGCACCTGGTGCTGGAGCAGGTGGCGGAGGGGAAGAAGGAGTGGCGCATCGACGTCGTGCCGGACGGCCTGGTCCTCGGGCAGTCCGACTTCAAGCGGCTCTACCGCTCCGTGAACAAGTACTACTACGCCAGCGGAGGTACGAACAGCCGGTCGACGCTCGTCGCCGACCCCGTCTACGTACGCAACCGGACAGATCCCGTCACGCGCATGGACACCGCGACGCAGACCGTCAGGACACTCCTCGCCGGTCCGACGAACTGGCTGCGGCCCGTGGTCGATTCCCGGTTCCCGACGGGGACCGCCCTGCGCAAGGGCGTCACCGCGCTGGCGCCGGACGACCAGAACGTCCTGAAGGTGCCGCTCAACAAGAAGGCCGAATCGGCGGGCCGTAGCGCCTGCCGGATGATGGCCGCCCAGGTGCTGTTCACGCTCCGCGACCTGACCTCGGCCCGGGTCGAGCGGGTGGAGCTGGAGGGTGGCGAGGGCCGGCTCTGCGCGCTGGACGCCGACGACGCGCTGGAGTTCTCCGCCGACCGTGGCTCCGAGGGGGCCGACAGCCCGTACTTCATCAACGAGAAGGGCCAGGTGGAGCGGATCCCCGGTGCCATCGACGGCACCGGGACGCCCGAGCCCGTGACCGGTCCGCTGGGAGCGGGCACCGTCCCGATGGGCTCCGTCGGGGTGGCCCGGGACGAGGAACGGGCCGCCGCGGTCTCCTCCTCGGGCCAGCACCTCTACGTGTCCTCTGTCGAGACGGAGGGCGAACTGGCCGATCCCCTCGTCACCAGCAAGGCGAAGAAGGCGGCCGACCGGCTGTCGCCGCCGAGCTGGGACGGCCGCGGCGATCTGTGGGTCGCCGACCGCGATCCGGCAGGCCCCAGACTGCTGCGGCTGGCCGGGGGCACGGGCGAGCCGCAGGAGGTCCGGGTGCCCGGTCTCGACGGCGCCCGGATCGAGGAGCTCCGGATGTCCGCGGACGGCGTGCGGATCGCCCTGCTGCTCACGAAGGACGGCCGGACGACGCTGAACATCGGCCGGGTGGAGCGCCGGGGGTCCTCCGTGGCACCCGAGATCTCGGTCGAGGACCTGCGCCAGGCCGCCCCGCAGCTCACGGACGTTTCGGCCATCTCCTGGTCGGGCCGCAGCCGTCTGGTGGTCGTCGGCAAGGAGGAGGGCGGCGTTCAGCAGGTGCGTTACGTGCAGGCCGACGGGTCCACGTCGGGCTCGGGCGCGCTCCCCGGCGTGAACCAGGTCGAGTCGGTCGCCGCGGCGGACGACGAACAGCTCCCGCTGATGGCCGAGACCGTCGGCGACGGCATTGTGAAGCTGTCGCCGGGGGACAACTGGCAGACGGTCCTCAAGGAGGGCAAGGCGCTGGTCTACCCCGGCTGATCCGGGAGTTCCGGGGTTTTCCACAGGGGTGGTCCGGTCCCCGTGGGCGCGGCACAGTGGGGTCATGCGGAACGTGTGGCACGAGCTGTCCGGTCTGCTTCTGCCGGTGGCCTGCGCCGGCTGCGGCAGACCGCGCACCGAGCTGTGCGCGGTCTGCCGGGCCGCGCTGCTCGGCGTGACCGCCCGCCGGGTCCGCCCCTCGCCCCGGCCCCCGGGACTTCCGGCGGTGTACGCGGCCGCGCCGTACGAGAACGCCGTACGCGCGGTTCTGCTGGCCCACAAGGAGCGCGGGGCACTCGGGCTGGTGAGGGTGCTCGGACGGGCCCTGGCGGGTGGTGTACGGGCCGGGAGGGGGCAGTCGGACGGTGCGGGGCCCCTGCTGCTGGTCCCTGTGCCCTCCGCGCGTTCCGTGACCGCGGCGCGGGGCCATGATCCGGTGCGCAGGATCGCCGTCACGGCCGCGCGGGAGCTGCGGCGCGCGGGTCTGCCGGCCCAGGTGCTTCCGGTGCTCCGGCAGCGGCGCGCGGTCGCCGACCAGTCGGGGCTCGGGGCGCGGCAGCGGCGGGCCAATCTGGCCGGCGCGCTGGAGCTCACGGCGGCGGGCGGGCGCCTTCTCCGGCGCGGACGTGTCTCTCACGGCCGGGTGATCCTGGTCGACGATCTGTTGACGACGGGATCGACGCTGGCGGAGGCGGCACGGGCCGTCGGCGAGGGGTGCGGAGCCGGTCGGGAGCCCTCCGCGCGCGTGGGGTGCCGGGCGGCGGTCGTCGCAGCCTCTCCCTCCGCCTTCGAAACAAACCGGAACTGACCGAGAAACTGCATCGTTGCAGGTAATGAGGGGCCAATACCCCCTGAATGGAGGTACGTGCCAGTAGCGGGTGCCGAGACCCTGGTGCGCAGGCTATGTTCGGTTGTGAGGAACGGTGAATGCCGGACCTCGATGAATGCACCATGAGGTTTCGGGCAGGTAACTCACCGGTAGGAGAAGCACGCAAAGTCGGTGGGGTTGCGACCCCTCCGGCGGGGGAGGAGGAGGCGAAAGCCACCGAGTCCGAGGCCCTGGGGATCTCCGGGGCCTGGTGCAAAAGGGAGATGCTCCGCCACTGAGCGGGGCGATCCGGGAACGGAGTTCTGCGTGGACATCGTCGTCAAGGGCCGCAAGACCGAGGTGCCCGAGCGGTTCCGCAAGCACGTGGCCGAGAAGCTGAAGCTGGACAAGATCCAGAAGTTCGACGGCAAGGTGATCAGCCTCGACGTCGAGGTGTCCAAGGAGCCGAATCCCCGTCAGGCCGACCGTTCCGACCGGGTGGAGATCACGCTCCGCTCCCGGGGGCCGGTCATCCGGGCGGAAGCGGCGGCGGGCGACCCTTACGCAGCGCTCGACCTGGCCACCGGAAAGCTGGAGGCCCGGCTGCGCAAGCAGCACGACAAGCGCTACAGCCGCCGTGGCAACGGCCGTCTGTCGGCTGCCGAGGTCGGGGACGTCGTCCCCGGCGTGGCTTCGTTCGACGAGGACGGTGAGCTGGTCGGCGACCAGTCGCCGGCGCCCGTCCCCACCACGAAGATCGGCTCGCTCGAAGTACAGGGCGAAGGGCCGCTCGTGATGCGCGAGAAGACCCACACCGCCGCACCGATGTCGCTCGACCAGGCGCTCTACGAGATGGAACTGGTCGGCCACGACTTCTACTTGTTCGTCGACTCCGAGACGAAGGAGCCCAGCGTCGTCTACCGGCGACACGCCTACGACTACGGCGTCATCCACCTGAGGACCGACCCGCTCGCCGCGGACGAGGCAGGCGGCGCGGGCGGTGCGCTCGGCGGCTGAGGCCACATCAACCGGGTGCCCCCGGGGCGTTTTCACGCCACCGGGGGCACCCGCGCACGGGCACAGGACCACCGTGCCGGGTCCGGGGCATGAAATCATGGCGGACCGAGCCAATCGGTGTTCCGTGAGGTGCCGTTGGCGAACGACCGACACTTCAGGCCGTGGCCTTCAGGGGGAGGAACGATGGCGGACACCTTCGGGCCCGTGCGTGATGCGAACGACTCCGACGACTCCGGCGCGTACACCGGGGCGGACGCGGACGACGCCGCACGCAAGGAGCCCATCAGGGTCCTCGTGGTCGATGACCACGCGCTCTTCCGCAGGGGTCTGGAGATCGTCCTCGCGCAGGAGGAGGACATCCAGGTCATCGGCGAGGCCGGGGACGGATCCGAGGCGGTCGACAAGGCCGCCGACCTGCTTCCCGACATCGTGCTGATGGATGTCCGGATGCCCAAGCGCGGTGGCATCGAGGCCTGCACCGCCATCAAGGAGGTGGCCCCCAGCGCGAAGATCATCATGTTGACGATCAGCGACGAGGAGGCCGACCTCTACGAGGCGATCAAGGCGGGCGCGACCGGATACCTCCTCAAGGAGATTTCCACCGACGAGGTCGCCACAGCCATTCGCGCGGTCGCCGACGGCCAGTCCCAGATCAGCCCTTCCATGGCCTCCAAGCTGCTCACCGAGTTCAAATCGATGATCCAGCGCACCGACGAGCGACGGCTCGTTCCGGCGCCCCGGCTCACCGATCGGGAGCTGGAGGTGCTGAAACTCGTGGCGACCGGCATGAACAACCGGGATATCGCCAAGGAGTTGTTCATCTCCGAGAACACGGTGAAGAACCACGTCCGCAATATCCTGGAGAAACTGCAGCTGCACTCCCGGATGGAAGCCGTGGTCTACGCCATGCGCGAGAAGATCCTGGAGATCAGGTAGCCGGCCGACGCGGGCGGCCGGTCAGCGAAAGGCGCGCTGGAGTGCGTGGCCGATCTCCGTCCTGAGCGGCTCGCGCAGCTCCGGTGCGTCCACCCGGTCGATCCGGATGTCCGTGCAGCCCACCCAGGCCGCCGCCTCCACCAGCGCCTCGGCCATCGGGGCCACCGCCTTAGGTCCGGCCAACGACGCCTGCTTGGCGACCAGCGTGGTCCCCTCGCGCGCCGGGTCGACCCGGCCCTGGAGCTTCCCGCCCGCCAGCAACGGCATGGCGAAATAGCCGTGGATCCGCTTCTGCTTGGGCACATAGGCCTCCAGCCGATGCGTGAAGCCGAAGATCCGCTCGGTGCGCGCCCGCTCCCAGATCAGGGAGTCGAACGGCGACAGCAGCGTCGTACGGTGGCGGCCGCGTGGCTCCTTGGCCAGGGCCTCCGGATCCGCCCAGGCGGGCTTCGTCCAGCCCTCCACCACGACCGGGACCAGTCCCGAGTCCGCCACCACGGCGTCGAACTCCTCGCCCTTCAGCCGGTGGTAGTCCGCGATGTCGCCACGGGTGCCGACGCCCAGGGACCTGCCCGCCAGCGCGACCAGCCGCCGCCGGCACTCGGCGTCGCTCAGCTCGTCGTGCAGCAGGGCGTCCGGAATGGCCCGCTCGGCCAGGTCGTAGACCCGCTTCCAGCCGCGCCGCTCGGTGCACACCACCTCGCCGTACATCAGGGCCCGCTCGACGGCGACCTTGGACGCCGACCAGTCCCACCACTCGCCGCCGTTCTTCGCGCCGCCCAGCTCGGTGGCCGTCAGCGGGCCCTCGTCGCGCAGCTGCTTGATCACGGTGTCGTACACCCCGTCGGGCAGATCGTGGTGCCAGTGCGGGCGGGAGCGGTAGGCACGCCGGCGGAACGCGAAGTGCGGCCACTCCTCGACGGGCAGGATGCACGCGGCGTGCGACCAGTACTCGAAGGTGCGGCCGCCCGACCAGTAGGCGTCCTCCACCGTCCGGCGGCCCACCGGGCCGAGCCGGGCGTAGGGGATCAGCTCGTGCGAGCGGGCCAGCACCGAGATCGTGTCCAGCTGGACCGCGCCGAGATGGCGCAGTACCCCCGGCACCCCCGCCCGGCGGTCCGGTGCCCCCAGGAAGCCCTGGGCGCGCAGGGCTATGCGGCGGGCCTGGTCGGCGGAGAGTTCGACTGCGGGAGGAGGCACAGGCGTCATACGTCGAACCCTAGACGCCGCCACTGACAGTCCGGCCCCGCAATCCGCCCGTCAATCACGGGCCCCGGCGCCCCGGGGGACGGGGACCGCGCGGGCCGGCGAACGGGGATCATGTGGACCGGCGGACGGGGTGCGGGCCTCCGTCGGGCCGGGGCGCGTGCCGCCCGGGGACGTACGGGTGGGTGCCCGCGAGCCCGAGGTCGGACGGGAGCAGGGCCGCCGTCCAGGCGTCACGCCGCACGCCCTTGTTGAGCAGCCCGGACCGCTGCTCGCCCTCCAGCCGGAACCCCGCTCGCAGGGCGACGGCCCGTGAGGCCAGATTGCCGATCTCGGCCCGCCACTCCAGCCGGTCCGCCCCGAGCGAGGCGAAGGCCCAGCGGGCGGAGCCGAGCACCGCCTCGGTGACGTATCCGTTGCCGCGGTGCTCCTGGGCGGACCAGTAGCCCACCTCGTACGTCCCCGGACGGCTGCGGCGGTCGATGCCGAGCGCCCCCACGAGCGTCCCGGCCTCCCGCAGGGTCAGGGCGAAGCCGTAGGCGGAGTCGTCCTGCCAGCCCGCCGGGGCGAGTTTCGTGGTGAACAGTTCCGCGTCGGTGAGACGGTACGGGGAGGGGATCACCGTCCAGCGCTGGATGTCCGGGTCCTGACAGGCGGCGTACACCCGGTGGGTGTCCTGCGGGCCGAAGGGCCGCAGGACCAGGCGTTCCGTGGTGAGGGTGATCGGCTCCATGGGCCGATTCTCGTGAGACCGCCGCCGTGATGCGAGCACTTTCGGGCTTCCCGGCACCTTCCGCACCCCTGGACCGTTGTCCTGTAAGGGTGCGGCTAGGGTCTGTCGTTCGGATCAGGTCGGGCTCGTGGGCCCCGGCACGCGAGCCCGACCTGATCCAAACGACAGACCCGAGGTCACGCGACGGCAGCCCTCCCGACGCGGTGGTGTCCTCGCTTACGATGGCCGTTGCGGTGGGGCCCACCTGCCGTGCCCGCGCCAGAGTCCATTACACGACCCAGTGCCAGGCCCGACCGGCAAGGAGACCAGCCTCAGTGTCCGTCTTCAACAAGCTCATGCGTGCAGGCGAAGGCAAGATCCTGCGCAAACTGCACCGCATCGCGGACCAGGTCAGCTCCATCGAAGAGGACTTCGTCAACCTCTCCGACGCCGAGCTGCGGGCGCTCACCGACGAGTACAAGGAACGGTACGCGGACGGCGAGAGCCTGGACGACCTGCTTCCCGAAGCGTTCGCCACGATCCGCGAGGCCGCCAAGCGTGTCCTCGGGCAGCGCCACTACGACGTACAGATCATGGGTGGAGCCGCCCTGCACCTCGGCTATGTGGCCGAGATGAAGACCGGTGAGGGCAAGACCCTCGTCGGCACCCTTCCCACGTATCTGAACGCGCTCTCCGGCAAGGGCGTGCACCTGATCACGGTCAACGACTACCTCGCCCAGCGTGACTCCGAGCTGATGGGCCGGGTGCACAAGTTCCTGGGCCTGTCCGTCGGCTGCATCGTCGCCAACATGACTCCGGCCCAGCGCCGCGAGCAGTACGCCTGCGACATCACGTACGGCACGAACAACGAGTTCGGCTTCGACTACCTGCGCGACAACATGGCGTGGTCCAAGGACGAGCTCGTCCAGCGCGGCCACAACTTCGCCGTGGTCGACGAGGTCGACTCGATCCTGGTCGACGAGGCCCGTACGCCGCTGATCATCTCCGGCCCGGCCGACCAGGCCACCAAGTGGTACGGCGACTTCGCCAAGCTGGTCACGCGCCTCACCAAGGGCGAGGCGGGCAACCAGCTCAAGGGCATCGAGGAGACCGGCGACTACGAGGTCGACGAGAAGAAGCGGACCGTGGCCATCCACGAGTCCGGCGTCGCCAAGGTCGAGGACTGGCTCGGTATCGACAACCTCTACGAGTCGGTGAACACCCCCCTCGTCGGCTACCTGAACAACGCCATCAAGGCGAAGGAACTGTTCAAGAAGGACAAGGACTACGTCGTCATCGACGGCGAAGTCATGATCGTCGACGAGCACACCGGCCGTATCCTCGCCGGCCGCCGCTACAACGAGGGCATGCACCAGGCGATCGAGGCGAAGGAAGGGGTGGACATCAAGGACGAGAACCAGACGCTCGCCACGATCACCCTGCAGAACTTCTTCCGCCTCTACGACAAGCTCTCCGGCATGACCGGTACGGCGATGACCGAGGCCGCCGAGTTCCACCAGATCTACAAGCTCGGCGTGGTGCCGATCCCGACGAACCGGCCGATGGTCCGCGCCGACCAGTCGGACCTGATCTACCGCACCGAGGTCGCGAAGTTCGCCGCGGTCGTCGACGACATCGCCGAGAAGCACGAGAAGGGCCAGCCGATCCTGGTCGGCACCACCTCGGTCGAGAAGTCCGAGTACCTCTCGCAGCAGCTCTCCAAGCGCGGCGTCCAGCACGAGGTCCTCAACGCCAAGCAGCACGACCGGGAGGCGACGATCGTCGCCCAGGCGGGCCGCAAGGGCGCCGTCACCGTCGCGACGAACATGGCCGGACGAGGCACCGACATCAAGCTCGGCGGCAACCCGGACGATCTCGCCGAGGCGGAGCTGCGCCAGCGCGGCCTCGACCCGGTGGAGAACGTCGAGGAGTGGGCGGCCGCGCTGCCCGCCGCGCTGGAGGCGGCCGAGCAGGCCGTGAAGGCGGAGTTCGAAGAGGTCAAGGAGCTCGGCGGGCTCTACGTGCTGGGCACCGAGCGCCACGAGTCGCGCCGTATCGACAACCAGCTGCGCGGTCGTTCCGGCCGTCAGGGCGACCCGGGCGAGTCCCGTTTCTACCTGTCGCTGGGCGACGACCTGATGCGCCTGTTCAAGGCCCAGATGGTCGAGCGCGTCATGTCGATGGCGAACGTTCCGGACGACGTCCCGATCGAGAACAAGATGGTCACCCGCGCCATCGCCTCGGCCCAGTCGCAGGTCGAGCAGCAGAACTTCGAGACGCGTAAGAACGTCCTGAAGTACGACGAGGTGCTCAACCGGCAGCGTGAGGTCATCTACGGCGAGCGCCGCCGCGTTCTGGAGGGCGAGGACCTCCAGGAGCAGATCCGGCACTTCATGGACGACACGATCGACGACTACATCCGCCAGGAGACCGCCGAGGGCTTCGCCGAGGAGTGGGACCTGGACCGGCTGTGGGGCGCCTTCAAGCAGCTCTACCCCGTGAAGGTCACCGTCGAGGAGCTGGAGGAGGCGGCCGGAGACCTGGCGGGCGTCACCGCCGAGTTCATCGCCGAGTCGGTCAAGAACGACATCCACGAGCAGTACGAGGAGCGCGAGAACACCCTCGGCTCCGACATCATGCGCGAGCTGGAGCGTCGCGTCGTCCTCTCGGTGCTCGACCGCAAGTGGCGCGAGCACCTCTACGAGATGGACTACCTCCAGGAGGGCATCGGCCTGCGGGCCATGGCGCAGAAGGACCCGCTGGTCGAGTACCAGCGCGAGGGCTTCGACATGTTCAACGCCATGATGGAGGGCATCAAGGAGGAGTCCGTCGGCTACCTGTTCAACCTGGAGGTCCAGGTCGAGCAGCAGGTCGAGGAGGTTCCGGTGCAGGACGGCGCCGAGCGTCCCTCGCTGGAGAAGGAGGGCGCGGCCGCGGCCCCGCAGATCCGTGCCAAGGGCCTGGAGGCCCCGCAGCGGCCGGACCGGCTCCACTTCTCCGCTCCCACGGTGGACGGCGAGGGCGGTGTCGTCGAAGGCGACTTCGCCAACGACGAGGTCTCCGGCGCCACACGGTCGGCCGACGGCATGACGCGTGCGGAGCGCCGCAAGGCCCAGAAGAGCGGCGGTGGCGGCGGTCGCCGTCGCAAGAAGTAGCCGTAAGGATGGTTCCCCGGCAGGGGCCGGACGCCGCGAGGTGTCCGGCCCCTGCCGCGTTCGCCGGGTCACCGGGGGCCCGGGGCGCCGGCCGTGAGGCGTTCGCCGCCCAGCTCCACGGCGGCGCAGCGCCAGCGCTGGTCGGCGCCCTGTTCCAGCCGGAAGGCCATCGCCCGCACCCGGTCGCCCGCGGCGATGCTGGCGAACGCCTCGACCACCCCCGTGGCGGGCTGGGCCCCTCGGCAGTGGCGAAGGACCGGGCGGCTGCCGTGGGTGGCCCTCAGCGGAGTGCTGGGGGCCAGTTCGGCGAGCTGGTCGTAGGCCTCGCCGATGGTGTGCCCGAGCATCCAGTGCACCGGGCGCTGGCCGCTGAGGACCGCGAGCAGACGCTCGGCGAACCACTGGTGCGGGCGCTGCGGGCGGTGGGGTTGCAGCCTGCGCGAGCGCTGCGGAGGCACCGTCCGGGGGCCGCTCGGTGCCGATCGGGGACCGCTCGCCACCAGGCGAGGACCGGTGGGTGCTGATCGAGGGCCGCGCTGGTCGCGTCGGCCGGCGGGCCTCGTCCTGTCTGTGCTCATGCTCTGTCGCCCCCGTTGCCGGGCCCGGCTTCTACCGGACGGTAACTTGTGTTGGGGATCTTCTACGGGGGCGGTCGTCAGCGACGCAAGGGGCCTTCCGGCGCCGATCCGGCGCGGGCGGTTTCACCTATCCGTGGCTCGGCCCTTGCGAGACAAGGGCGACGGCGGGGGTGACGGGGCGTCGGCCGTGGACGGAGGGCCCCGGTTGCCGGAACCCGAAAGGGGACGCTCCCACGTATCCTGAGGACGTTTCCTTCTACGAAAGCGACCTGCCATGCGCGTGTACGTCCCCCTGACCCTCTCCGGTCTCGCAGCGGCGCACGGTGCGGGCGAGGTCGGCCCCGGGCCGCTGACGGCCTACGCGGTGACCCCCGGGCTGCGTGAGTGGTACGTCTCCGACGACATCGAGGAGCTGGAGTACGCGGCGCTCAACCGGGCCGCCGCCGCCTCGCTCCGGATGATCGCCGGGAGCCCGGACGAGGCGCGCCGCCGGGTCGTCGTCGCCGTCGACGTACCGGACGGGTCCGCCGTCGCCGACCCCGATCACGGGCTGAGCGCGGCATCGCTCGGTGAGGTGCGGATCGCCGCCGCGCTGCCGCTGGCCAAGGCGGCGGCGGTGCACGTGGACGCCGACGACGCGGAGAAGGACGTGGCCGCCGCGGCGGCGGCGCTGGGGGCGGCGGACCTCGGCGACGACGACGCGCAGTTCACGGTGGACGGGGCCGAGGACCACGAGCTGCTCTGGTTCGGTGTCCAGGAGATTCCGCAGCTCATCCGCTGAGGCGGGCGCCGGGCTCGCGCCGGGCCGGCGGGGTTGTCGGACCCGGCGGGTATTTTCTCCGTATGACTTCCGGGACGACACGCACACATCTGGTCTGGGACTGGAACGGCACGCTGCTCGACGACACGCATGCCGTCATCCAGGCGACGAACGCCGCGTTCGCGGAGGTCGAGCTGGCGCCGATCACGCTGGAGCAGTACCGGGAGATGTACACCATCCCCATACCCCGGTTCTACGAGCGGTTCCTGGGCCGGCTGCCCACGGAGGCCGAGTGGGAGCGGATGGACGGCGTCTTCCACCGGTACTACACGGAGCAGCGGGCGGCCTGCGGGCTCACCGCCGGGGCCGAGGAGCTGCTGCACGAGTGGCAGCGGGCCGGACGCAGTCAGTCGCTCCTGAGCATGTACGGGCACGAGCAGCTGGTGCCCGTGGTGCGGGAGTACGGGATCGAGCCGCGGTTCGTCCGCGTCGAGGGGCGTACGGGGCCGTCCGGCGGCAGCAAGGCGCTGCACATGGAGCGGCACCTCGCCGCGCTGGCCGGGGCGGGCGGTGTGGACGGGTTCTCGCCGCAGGACGTGGTGGTCATCGGGGACGCGCTGGACGATGCGGTGGCGGCGGCGCACGTGGGGGCGCGGGCGGTGCTGTACACCGGGGGGTCGCACAGCCGCAGCGCTCTGGAGGGGGCGGGGGTGCCGGTGGTGGACAGTCTGGGGGAGGCGGTGGCGTTGGCGGAGACGTTCGGCGCGTAGGGGGGCGGTGCGGGGGTGGAGGTTTCGGGGCGCTGCCCGGGGCCCGGGCCTCAGGCGCCGGACCGGCTTGAGCCGGTGTCGGACGGGCTTGAGCGGAGCACCCTCAGGAACTCCCTCATCCATGCCGCGTGGTCCGGCCATGCCCGTGATGAGACCAAGGGGCCGTCCGTCACCGCCTCCGTGTCCTGGAACGTCGCGCCCGCGCCCTGCATGTCCGGTTCCAGGGCCGGGTACGCCGTGACCGTGCGGCCGCTGAGGTGGCCGGTGGCGGCGGTGATCAGGGGGCCGTGGCAGATCTGGGCGACCGGGCGGTCCGCGGAGAAGAAGGCGCCGACGATCTTCCGCAGTTCCGCGTTGTTGCGGAGGTACTCGGGGGCCCGGCCGCCCGGGATCACGAGAGCGATGTACGCCCCGGGGTCGACCTCGGAGAAGGACAGGTCGGCGGGCCAGGTGTAGCCGGGCTTCTCCGTGTACGTGTCGAAGCCGGGCTCGAAGTCGTGGACCACGAAGCGCAGCGTCTTGCGCTCGGGGGCCGCGATGTCGACCTCGTACCCCTCCTCCAGCAGCCGCTGGTACGGGTAGAGCACTTCGAGCGACTCGGCGGCGTCGCCGGTGACGATGAGGATCTTCTGCGGCATGGCGGACTCCTCGGGGGCGATCGGCCCCGGCGGCTCGGCTCGCGGTCTGCCGGTGGCCTGATTCGGGCGTTGTCCACAGACTGCCCCGGTTCCGGAGGTTCGCCAAGGCGGCGCGACGCACTGTCCAGAGTGTCAAAGTTCGGGGGGTTCTTTTGTACACAAGCAGCTCATGACGCGGTGGGGTGCGGGAGAGATAGCCTGGTGCCGTGATCAGCGCGATACGCCTCGGGGGCAGCGAAGCCCCCGGCCGCCGCCCGGAGTGCCACAGCACCCGGGCGATCCGCGATCTCCCGACTCCGGACCGGCCGTCAAAAATGGCCCATGTGGTCCCGGGGAACTCTCGAAGCGGCATAGCGTCGACCCAGACCGGAAACCCCGCGTCGTGGCGGTACGTCGCTTTTCTCACCTACGTCACGCAACGGCGCGCGACAGGAGCCAGAGGACATGCAGACCAAGCTGGACGAAGCCAAGGCCGAGCTGCTCGCAGGGGCCGCGAAGGTAGCTGACAACGGTCCGGGCGGTGGTGTCGGTGGCCCGGGAGGTGCCCCCGGGGCGCGGGTCTCCGCCGCCGGGGCCGACGCGAGCGCCTCCGCCGACCAGGACACGGTGCTCGCCTACCTCCAGCGCTACTACCTGCATACGGCTCCGGAAGACCTCAGCGGCCGTGACCCGGTCGACGTCTTCGGCGCCGCGGCCTCGCACTACCGGCTGGCCGAGAACCGCCCCCAGGGAACCGCGAACGTCCGGGTGCACACCCCGACCGTCGAGGAGAACGGCTGGGCCTGCAGCCACTCCGTCGTCGAGGTCGTCACCGACGACATGCCCTTCCTCGTGGACTCCGTCACCAACGAGCTGTCCCGGCAGGACCGCGGCATCCATCTGGTGATCCACCCGCAGGTCACCGTCCGCCGTGATGTCACCGGCAAGCTCATCGAGGTCCTCTCCGGCGGCCCCGGCACCCCGAAGGCGTCCCAGGGCCGGAAGAAGTCCGAGGACGAGAAGAACGCGTTGCCGCACGACGCGCTCGTCGAGTCCTGGATCCACGTCGAGATCGACCGCGAGACCGACCGCGCCGACCTCCAGCAGATCACCGCCGACCTGCTGCGCGTCCTGTCCGACGTACGGGAGACCGTCGAGGACTGGGGCAAGATGCGCGACGCCGCCCTCCGGATCGCCGACGACCTGCCGGGGGAGCCGCTCGACGACCTCGCCGGCGAGGAGGTCGAGGAGGCCCGCGAGCTGCTGCGCTGGCTGGCCGCCGACCACTTCACCTTCCTCGGCTACCGCGAGTACGAGCTGAGGGACAGCGACGCGCTCGCCGCGGTCCCCGGCACCGGGCTCGGCATCCTGCGCTCCGACCCGCAGCACAGCGCGGACGAGGCCCACCCGGTCAGCCCGTCCTTCGACCGGCTGCCCGCCGACGTCCGCGCCAAGGCCCGCGAGCACAAGCTCCTCGTCCTGACCAAGGCCAACAGCCGGGCCACCGTGCACCGGCCCAGCTACCTCGACTACGTCGGCGTGAAGAAGTTCGACGCCAAGGGCAACGTCGTCGGCGAGCGGCGCTTCCTCGGCCTGTTCTCCTCCGCCGCCTACACCGAGTCCGTGCGCCGGGTGCCCGTCATCCGCCGCAAGGTCGCCGAGGTCGTCGAGGGCGCCGGCTTCTCGTACAACAGCCATGACGGGCGCGACCTGCTCCAGATCCTGGAGACCTACCCGCGCGACGAGCTGTTCCAGACGCCCGTCGACCAGCTCCGCGCCATCGCGACCTCCGTCCTCTACCTCCAGGAGCGCCGCCGGCTGCGGCTCTACCTGCGTCAGGACGAGTACGGGCGCTACTACTCCGCGATCGTCTACCTCCCGCGCGACCGCTACACCACCGGCGTGCGCCTGCGGCTGATCGACATCCTCAAGGAGGAGCTCGGCGGCACCAGCGTCGACTTCACCGCCTGGAACACCGAGTCGATCCTCTCCCGGCTGCACTTCGTCATCCGGGTCCCCGCCGGCACCGAGCTGCCGCACCTCACCGATGCCGACGCCGACCGGATCGAGGCCCGCCTCGTCGAGGCCGCCCGCTCCTGGGCCGACGGCTTCGGGGAGGCGCTCACCGCCGAGCTGGGCGAGGAACGCGCCGCCGAACTCCAGCGTCAGTACGGCCACTCGTTCCCCGAGGGCTACAAGGCCGACCACTCGCCGCGCGCCGCCGTCTCCGACCTGGTCCACCTCGAAACCCTCCGGGAGGGGGAAAAGGACTTCGCCCTCAGCCTGTACGAGCCGGTCGGCGCGGGCCCCGGCGAGCGCCGCTTCAAGATCTACCGGACCGGCGAGCAGGTCTCCCTCTCCGCCGTCCTCCCCGCCCTCCAGCAGCTCGGCGTCGAGGTCGTCGACGAGCGGCCGTACGAGCTGCGCTGCGCGGACCGCACCCACGCCTGGATCTACGACTTCGGGCTGCGGATGCCCCTGGCCAACGGCAACGGCGGCTACCTCGCCGACGACGCCCGCGCCCGCTTCCAGGAGGCCTTCGCCGCCGTCTGGAAGGGCGAGGCGGAGAACGACGGCTTCAACGCGCTGGTCCTCGGCGCCGGGCTGAACTGGCGCCAGGCCATGGTGCTGCGCGCCTACGCGAAGTACCTGCGGCAGGCCGGTTCGACCTTCAGCCAGGACTACATGGAGTCCACGCTCCGTAACAACGTCCACACCACCCGGCTGCTCGTCTCGCTCTTCGAGGCCCGCATGTCGCCCGGCCGCCAGAGCGCCGGAACCGAGCTGACCGACGGGCTCCTGGAGGAGCTGGACGGGGCCCTGGACCAGGTCGCCTCGCTCGACGAGGACCGGATCCTGCGGTCCTTCCTCACCGTCATCAAGGCCACCCTGCGCACCAACTTCTTCCAGCAGACGGAGAGCGGCGAGCCGCACTCCTACGTGTCGATGAAGTTCGACCCACAGGCCATCCCCGACCTGCCCGCGCCCCGGCCGGCGTTCGAGATCTGGGTCTACTCGCCGCGCGTGGAGGGCGTCCACCTGCGCTTCGGCAAGGTCGCCCGCGGCGGGCTGCGCTGGTCGGACCGGCGGGAGGACTTCCGTACGGAGATCCTCGGCCTGGTGAAGGCGCAGATGGTGAAGAACACCGTCATCGTGCCCGTCGGCGCCAAGGGCGGCTTCGTCGCCAAGCAGCTCCCGGACCCGTCCGTGGACCGCGACGCCTGGTTCGCCGAGGGCATCGCCGCCTACCGCACCTTCATCTCCGCGCTGCTCGACATCACCGACAACATGGTCGCGGGCGAGGTCGTGCCGCCCACCGACGTCGTCCGCCACGACGAGGACGACACCTACCTCGTCGTCGCCGCCGACAAGGGCACCGCGAGCTTCTCCGACATCGCCAACGAGGTCGCCGTCGCCTACAACTTCTGGCTCGGCGACGCGTTCGCCTCCGGCGGTTCGGCCGGCTACGACCACAAGGGCATGGGCATCACCGCCCGGGGCGCCTGGGAGTCCGTCAAGCGGCACTTCCGGGAGCTGGGCCACGACACCCAGACCGAGGACTTCACCGTCGTCGGCGTCGGCGACATGTCCGGTGACGTCTTCGGCAACGGCATGCTGCTCTCCGAGCACATCCGCCTGGTCGCCGCCTTCGACCACCGGCACATCTTCATCGACCCGAACCCGGACGCCGCCACCTCGTACGCCGAGCGGCGCCGCCTGTTCGACCTGCCGCGCAGCTCCTGGGCCGACTACAACACCGACCTGCTCTCCGCGGGCGGCGGCATCCACCCGCGCAGTGCCAAGGCCATCCCGCTCAACGCGCACATCCGCGAGGCGCTCGGCATCGACCCGTCGGTGAGCAAGATGACGCCCGCCGACCTGATGCAGACCATCCTCAAGGCCCCCGTCGACCTGGTGTGGAACGGCGGCATCGGCACGTACATCAAGGCCGTCTCCGAGTCGAACGCCGACGTCGGCGACAAGGCCAACGACGCCATCCGCGTCAACGGCGAGGACCTGCGGGCCAAGGTCGTCGGCGAGGGCGGCAACCTCGGCGCCACCCAGCTCGGCCGGATCGAGTTCGCCCGCAACGGCGGCCGGATCAACACCGACGCGATCGACAACAGCGCCGGCGTGGACACCTCCGACCACGAGGTGAACATCAAGATCCTGCTCAACGGTCTCGTCCGGGACGGCGACATGACCGTCAAGCAGCGCAACAAGCTGCTCGCCGACATGACCGACGAGGTCGGCGCGCTCGTCCTGCGCAACAACTACGCGCAGAACGTCGCTCTCTCCAACGCCTCCGCGCAGGCGCCCTCGCTGCTCCACGCCCAGCAGCGCTTCATGCGCCGGCTGGAGCGCGACGGCGCGCTGGACCGGGCGCTGGAGTTCCTGCCCGCCGACCGGCACATCCGGGAACTGCTCAGCAACGAGAAGGGGCTCAGCCAGCCCGAGCTGGCCGTGCTGCTCGCCTACACGAAGATCACGACGGCGGACGAGCTGATCTCCACCGTCCTGCCGGACGACCCGCACCTGCAGAAGCTGGTGCACGCCTACTTCCCGAGCGCGCTGCGCGAGCGGTTCCCCGAGGCGGTCGACGCGCACGCGCTGCGGCGCGAGATCATCACGACGGTCCTGGTCAACGACACGGTGAACACCGCCGGTTCGACCTTCCTGCACCGGCTGCGGGAGGAGACCGGGGCGTCGATCGAGGAGATCGTCCGGGCCCAGTTCACCGCCCGCGAGATCTTCGGTCTCTCAGCGGTGTGGGACGCGGTCGAGGCGCTCGACAACAAGGTCGCCGCCGATGTCCAGACCCGCATTCGGCTGCACTCGCGGCGGCTGGTCGAACGCGGTTCGCGCTGGCTGCTGGGCAACCGGCCGCAGCCCGTCGCCATCGCGGAGACCATCGACCTGTTCCGGGACGGCGTCGAGCAGGTCTGGAACGAACTGCCCAAGCTGGTCCGGGGCGCCGACCTGGACTGGTACCACTCGATCCTCGACGAGCTGACGGCCGCGGGCGTGCCGGACGAGCTGGCGGTGCGGGTGGCCGGGTTCTCCTCCGCCTTCCCGGCGCTGGACATCGTGGCCATCGCCGACCGTACGGGCAAGGAGCCGCTGGAGGTCGCCGAGGTCTACTACGACCTCGCGGACCGGCTGCGGATCACGCAGCTGATGGACCGGATCATCGAGCTGCCCCGGGCGGACCGCTGGCAGTCCATGGCCCGCGCCTCCATCCGCGAGGACCTGTACGCGGCGCACGCGGCGCTCACGTCGGACGTGCTGAGCGTGGGGAACGGGTCCTCGACGCCGGAGGAGCGGTTCCGGACGTGGGAGGAGAAGAACGCGGCGATCCTGGCCCGGTCGCGGTCGACGCTGGAGGAGATCCAGGGGTCGGACGCGTTCGATCTGGCGAATCTGTCGGTGGCCATGCGGACGATGCGGACGTTGTTGCGTACGCACGCGTAGGGGTGGTTCTGCTGTACGTCCGAGGGGCCGGCACCTGGTGGGTGCCGGCCCCTCGGCGTGGGGTCTTCGTCCTCAAGCGCCGGACGGGCTGAACAGATGTCCTCAAGCGCCGGACGGGCTGGAAACGATGCCCTCAAGCGCCGGGCGGGCTGGGTGTGGCCGGGCTGGCTCGGCTACTTGCGCTTGGTGAAGGTTTCGTAGGCCTTCACCACCTCCTTCGCCGGGCCGTCCATTCTCAGCGTGCCCGCCTCCAGCCACAGCGCGCGGTCGCAGGTTTCGGTGATCGACTTGTTGCTGTGGCTGACCAGGAAGACCGTGCCCGCCTCCGCGCGCAGCTCCTTGATGCGGTCCTTGCTGCGGCGCTGGAACTTCGCGTCGCCCGTGGACAGCGCCTCGTCGATCAGGAGGACGTCGTGGCTCTTGGCCGCCGCGATGGAGAAGCGCAGCCGCGCGCCCATGCCCGAGGAGTACGTGCGCATCGGCAGCGTGATGAAGTCGCCCTTCTCGTTGATGCCGGAGAAGTCGACGATCTCGTCGTAGCGCGCGCGGATCTGTTCGCGCGTCATGCCCATCGCCAGCCCGCCCAGGATCACGTTGCGCTCGCCGGTCAGATCGCCCATCAGCGCCGCGTTCACACCGAGCAGCGACGGCTGGCCCTGGGTGTGGACCTTGCCCCGGGTCGGCGGGAGCAGGCCCGCGACCGCCTTGAGCAGGGTCGATTTGCCCGAGCCGTTGGAGCCGATCAGGCCGATCGCCTCGCCCTTGTACGCGGCGAAGCTGACCCCCTTCACCGCGTGCACCTGGCGTGCGCCGGGGGTGCGGCGGCGCGAGGTGAGGCGGCTGAGCGCCGAGGTCGCGCTGCCCCTGCCCGTACGCGCGCCGTTGACCGTGTACGTGATGTGGACGTCGTCGACGACGACCGTCGGGACCCGGTGGTCCCCGGGGGTGTTCCTGTCGTCAGCCACGTCCGTACGTCTCCTCGGCCTTCCAGAAGTACACGAATCCCGCCACCCCGCACAGGAGTGCCCAGCCGGCCGCCGCCGCCCAGGCCAGGTGGGGCAGCTGCTCCCAGGTGTAGCTGTCGATGAGCGCGTACCGCATGAGGTTGATGAAGAGCGCCGCCGGGTTGTACTCCAGCACCAGCAGCACCGCCCGTGGCACCCGGTCGCCGGCCAGCAGGTGGTCCAGGCTCCACATCACGCCGGACGAGTACATCCAGGTCCGCAGCACGAACGGGGTCAGCTGAGCGATGTCCGGGGTCTTCGCCGTCAGCCGGGCCATGGCCATCGACAGGCCGGTGTTGAACAGCGCCTGGAGCGCCAGCGCGGGGACGGCGAGCAGCCAGGTCGGGCGCGGGTACTGGCCGAACGCCAGCAGGATCAGGGTCAGCGCGCCCAGCGAGAACAGCAGTTGCTGGAGCTGCTGGAGGGCCAGGGCCACCGGCAGCGAGGCGCGCGGGAAGTGCAGGGCCCGCACCAGGCCGATGTTGCCGCTGATCGCCCGCGTCCCCGCGGTGATCGAGCTGCTGGTGAACGTCCAGATGAAGACCCCGGTGACCAGGAACGGGACGAAGTCCTCCACCCCGCGCTTGGTGTTCATCAGGACGCCGAAGATGAAGTAGTAGACCGTCGCGTTCAGCAGCGGCGTCATGATCTGCCAGATCTGGCCGAGCTTCGCCTGGCTGTACTGGGCCGTCAGCTTGGCCGTCGCGAACGCCGTGATGAAGTGCCGGCGCCCCCAGAGCTGCCGGATGTACGCGGGCAGCGACGGCCGGGCGCCGCTGACCTGCAGGCCGTGCCGGGCGGCCAGGGCCGCAAGCTCGCCGGGGGCGTAGGCGGGGACGGCGGGGGCCGGGGCGTCCTCGGAGGGGGCGGTCACCGGGGGCGGGGCTGCTGTCTGGCTCAACGATCGACCGCTTTCGACACCGATGGGGCGATGGAGGGGGAGAGGGCGGGACGGTACGGTCCCGTGGGGACGCCCTCGTTGGGACGGGACCGTATCGTCGCAACGCCGAGAGTAGGACGCTTCTACGTCGCAACGCAACCGTTCCGTCGCGGCCGACTATGCTGCGGGCCATGACCACCGAACGGGGAACCCGCCGCCGTGCCCCCGCGGGCGCCGCCGTCCTGCGGGAGGACGTGACCGACGCCATCCGTGCCGCCGTCTTCGAGGAACTCGCCGCGGTGGGGTTCGCCCGGATGTCCATCGAGGGCATCGCCCGGCGCGCGGGCGTCGGCAAGACCGCCGTCTACCGCCGCTGGAAGTCCAAGCTGGCGCTCGTCCTCGACCTGGTCGCGGCCGTCGCCGCCCAGGGCATGCCCGCCCCGGCCACCGGTTCGCTGTACGGGGACGTGCGCGCCGTTCTGGAGCTGGCCGCGTACGCCCTGCGCCACCCGGTCGCCTCGCAGGTCATCCCGGACCTGCTGGTCGAGGCGGCCCGCAATCCGGAGATCTCCGAGGCGATCAAGGCCGCCCTCCTCGACCAGCAGCAGGGCGTCGCCGCCGTGGTGGTGCGGGAGGCGGTGGCCCGGGGGGAACTGCCGGAGGGCAGTGATCCGGACCGGGCGCTCGACCTCATCGTCGGCCCGCTGTACTGGCGGCTCGTTGTCGTCCGGGGCGAGCTGCCCAAGGGCTACCTCGACGATCTGGCCGCCTCGGCGGTCGCCGCCCTCCAGCACACCGGCTGACGCGACAGGGGGCTCCTCAGCCCGCCGCCACCCGTGCCAGCACCTCGCCCGTGCGCGGGCTGAACGCCAGCACTGTCGCGTTCTCCGGCAGCCGCTGGTGGCGGGTCAGCAGCAGCCACCGCACGCCGTACCGGGCGGTGATCCCGTCCCGGCGATCCTGCGGGGTCGACATGTCGAGATAGGCGGCCACCGCCCGGCTCCGCTCCCGCCGCTCCGTGGTCGCGAGCCCCGCGTCCGGCAGCGCGTCGGCCAGCACGTACGCCCCGTGCCCGGCCAGCGCGTACATCGCCGGACGGCTGTCCGTCAGGACCACCTCGCCCCGGGGCACGTACGCGGTCGCCCAGGCGTACGGCTCCCCGGCCGCCTTCTCGCCCTCGGCCGCCGGAGGCGCTGTCGTCAGGCTGTCGATGGGGGCGCGCTGGGCGGTGAGCCCGTTGTAGTACGGCCACAGCGCCGCCACCGTCACCGCGCACACCCCGGCGTACGCCCACCGCCACACGGTCGGCCGGATCCGGGTCCGCGTCCGGAACGCGATCAGGGCCAGGCATCCGATTCCCGCGCCGATCGCCGTCTGCGGGTGGACCAGCAGGACGAGCCCGAGCAGCACCCCGATCCCGGTCGCCTCGAACCACCGGGGCGTCCGGCCGGGCGCCGGGTCACCGGGCTCCGCGAGCCGGGCGGCGACGCGACCGGTCCACGCCCACAGATGCAGGGTGACGGCGACCGCGAACGTGGTCGGCGCACTCCAGCGGGCCGGGTCCGCCCAGTGGATCAGCCCCAGCGGTACGAGGAGGAGCACCGGCACCCAGCGGTTCGGGGTCAGCATCCGGGTCAGCCGGCCGATCCCGGAGAGCAGGAGCAGCAGGTTCACCGACGCGGCCAGCGCCACCACGGACGGGCCGGAGAGCCCGGTGGCGCGGGCGGCGAGACCCTGGAGCAGCGCGTACGGGGAGTAGTGCGCGCTCGCCACGGCGGGCAGGTCGGTCATCGGGAACGCCGGGTGCAGCAGGTTCACCCGCAGCCGTTCGACGACCGCCGCCTGGAGTCCGGCCTCGCAGCACAGCGGAGCCTGCCAGGCCGCCGCCGACAGCACCGCCCACAGCAGACCGCCCAGCACGAGGAACGGGGACGGCAGCCACAAGGACGGCCGGGCAGCCCCCTCGGCCCCGTCGCCCGCGGTCGCGGCGGTCGGGAGATCGGCGGCGGAAGACGCGGCGGAGGCAGCGGAGAAGAGGGGCACACCTCATGGGTTCCGTGCGGCGGGCCCGTTCTCCCCGCCGCCACTCGTCCGAGGGATTCCGGACGACGGGCCCGGGCCTGCTCCGTGTCCGCCAGCAGCCGGTCCGCGACCCGGGCCTACTCCGCGTCCGCCAGCAACCGGTCCGCGACCCGGGCCTACTCCGCGTCCGCCAGCAACCGGTCCGCGACCCGGGCCGCCGCGCCGCCGTCGTCCAGGTCGCAGTAGTCGCGGCGGAAGCTCTCGTACGCGTCCGCGTGCCGGGCCGCCGACCTTCCCGTGTCACGCAGGGCCTGGGCCACCTCGTCCGTCGTCACCAGCAGCGGCCCCGGCGCCCGGGTCTCGAAGTCCAGGCAGAAGCCGCGCACGGTGTCGCGGTAGTGCTCCAGGTCGTACGTGTGGAAGAGCATCGGCCGGCCCGTCAGCGCGAAGTCGAACATCAGCCCGGCGTAGTCCGTCACCAGGACGTCGGCGATCAGGAGCAGCCCCGCCGCCCCCGGGTGGTGTGAGACGTCGAGCACGCCCGGCCCGGCCGGAACGCTGCCGGTGACCCGGGGGTGGCGGCGCACCAGCACCGTGTGGCCGGGGCCGAGCGCCCGGGCCAGGGCGTGCGGGTCGAGCGCCGGGTCCCAGCGGTACGGGCCGGGGGCCGTGCGGTCCACGGACGCGGCAGATGCGGCGGAGGCGGGATGGGCCAGGTGGTCGCGGTAGGTCGGGGCGTACAGCACGACGCGATGCTCCTCCGGGATCCCGAGCCCGCGCCGTACCTCTTCGGCCGCCTTGTCCCGTACCGGCGGGAACAGCACGTCGTTGGCGGGCGACCCGGCCTCCAGCACCTCGCCCTCGTACGAGAGCGACCGGCGCAGCAGGGGGGTGGCGAAGCGGCTCGGGGAGATCAGTACCGACCACTGGGCCGATCGCTGCGGCAGGGTGGCGAGGTACTGGTGGTCGGCGTAGAGGGAGCCCGCGAGGCCGGAGCCGAACCGGCCGAGCGGGGTGCCGTGCCAGGTCTGGACGACCGTCTGCCCGGGCCGCCGCTCGAACCACACGGGCAACTGCTCGTCCGTGACGATCCGGCGGGAGCGCGCCAGCGCCTCGTACCAGGCGGCGCTGTGCACGGGGACGGCCCGCGCGCCGGGTGGGACGGGGGTGATGCGGCCGGGGGTGGTACCGGTGACCCACAGGTGCTCGGCGTCCGCGCCCCGGCGCACGAGCTCGGCGTGGACGGCGCGCGGGGAGTCGCCGCCCATGTGCAGGACGGTGTCGCGGAGGGGGAGGGCGGGCGATGTGCCGGGCGTGCACAGGTCGGGGTGGTGCGCGGTACGCAGGAGGCGCCTGCCGTACGCGCTGCGCCCGGCGGCCGGGAGGCCGGGCGCAGCGACGACGGACAGCCGGTCGCCCTGCCGCCGCTCCAGGCGCAGCGTGTTCTCGCCCCCGTCGCCTAGGGGAAGCTGCCCGGCGGCGGAGCCGAGGACGCGGACGGGGCGGCCGTCCAGGCGGACCTCCCAGCGGCCCTCCGGGAGCGGCGGGGTGATCAGCGCGGAGAAGCGGAGGGAGGGGTGGGCACCTCGGGTACCCGGAATGCCAGGAATACCCGGAGTGCCTGGGGCGCCTGGAGTGCCGGTCGCGACGGTCGCATCGGTCACCCCGCCCTCCGCGACCGGGACCACCTCGTGCAGCGTCTCGTGACGCAGGACGAGACGGCCGCCGGGCGCGTCCGGCGACGCCGCTTCCACGCCCGGAACCGGGGGGGCGTACGTCCCCGAGATCCTCAGGCCGCCCCCCGGAGCGGCTTCCACCCGGTCCGCGTACGGCGGCCCCGCCGGCTCCAGCACCAGGTCGCCCGCCGGGTCCGCGCACGCGGGCGGCGGCAGGTCCGGGGCGGCGGGCAGCGGGACACGGGTGCCGTCGTCGAGCAGGAGCCGGGCCCGCCACCGCGCCCCGCCCGCCGCCTCGACCTCGCGGGGGGCCCGGTGCGCGGCGGGCGGTACGGCGGCGAGAGCGGCGAGCGGTACCCGCGCGGTGAACGGGAGACCGTCGGACCCGGCCCCCTCCCCGTGCTCCACCGCGCACAGGCGCTCGTCGACACCTTCGCCGCCCTCACCGCCCTCGCGGGTCAGCACCAGCCCCGTGGCCCTCGCCGTCCCGCCGAAGAGCCGGCCCACGATCTCCAGCGAGGCGCCCGCCGTCCCGGCGGCGACCGTCCGGTGCCCCTCGGCCCGGGCCCGCAGCCGCGACACCGTCAGCCGGAGCCGGCCGCCCCGGAAGTCCAGCACCGCCCGCCGCCCGTCGCCCAGGTCGTGCACCAGCGGCTGGTCCGCGCCCGCGTCCTGGGCGCGCACCGCGACCCGGCGGACCGTTCCGGGGGCGGCGAGGACCACGCCCACCAGCCAGCCGCCGCCCACCCCCGTCGCGGGAAGCCTGTCCGGGTCGAGGACCATCTCGAAGCCCGCGTGGTCGTAGTCGTGCAGCTCCTGACCGGAGTTCACCGTCGCCTCGGGCGCGGGAACGGAGCGCACCGGCACCGGTCGCACCGCCCGCCCCCGCTCAGCCCGGACCATGCCCACCGTCAGCCGCCGGCGCGCCGACTCGGCGGGGAGGTTGCGGAGATACGCGTACCCGCGCAGCCGCAGCTTCCCGTCCGCGCCCCACCGCGCCTCCAGGAGCCGTGCGACCGCCGGGACGTCCGTGCGCGCGAGCCGGGCGCTCGCGCCGCGCACGCCGGGGTACACCGCCCGCCGCCGCCCCGGCAGGCCCTCGACGGCGAACGTGCCCGCCCCATTGGCCCGTTCGAAGGCGAGGACCGCCAGCAGGTCCGCCAGGCGCCGCTCCCGTACCAGCCGCCACTTGATGCGCAGCTCCACCGGCAGGCCCTCCAGCACCTCGGGGCCCGCCCGGTCGACGAAGGCCCCCGCGCCCTCCAGGAACGCCGCCCGGTACGCCTCGCCGCCCATCGGCAGGCCGTCCAGGAAGTACCCGAAGTCGTCGCGGAGGCAGGACGCGTCGTACGCCCGCCGCCGGTCCGCGTCCCGGCCGCCCAGGAACGCGCTTACCTGCTCGCACGCGGCGATCCGGTCCCGTACGCCCGTGACGTCCGTGCGCCGCCGGGTGATCGAGCCCTCCCGCACCCGCCAGTAGTAGACGTGCCCGGCGAGGACGTCGACCGAGCGCGCGAGATAGTGCGCGGGGATCATCACCGGGGTGTCCTCGTACAGCCTGCCCTCCGGGAACGCGAAGCCGCGCGCGTCCCAGAAGGAGCGCCGGAACACCTTGTTCCACGCCACGCGGTCGGCCAGCAGACGCGGATCCCGGGTGATGTGCGTACGCGACCGGGAGTCCGTCAGCCAGCGGTACTGCCAGGCCTGCTGCCGCCCCTGGCCGGTCAGCCGCCACACGTTGCCGGTCGCCAGATCGGAACCGGTCGACTCCAGGGAAGCCGTCATCCGCTCGTAGGCGTCGTGCACGACGATGTCGTCGCTGTCCGCGAACGCCAGGTAGCGGGCGGTGGGCGTGGTGTGCCGGACGCCGGTGTTGCGGGCCGCGCTCAGGCCCGCGTTCGGCTGCCGGACCAGCCGGAAGCGGTCGTCCCGGGCGGCGAACTCCGCGGCGATCCGGGCGCTCCCGTCCGTCGAACCGTCGTCGACCATCACCACCTCGATCGCGTCGAGGGTCTGCTCCGCCACCGACCGCAGGCAGTCCTCCAGATAGGCCTCCACGTTGTGGACGGGGACGACGACGCTGAGGAGTGGTGGCTTCATGTCCTGGTCAACAGGGGGCGGGTCCCAGGGTCACCGGCGCTTACCCGAACGGGTGAACGCGGGGCGTCCGCCGCCCGAGCCCGCGGCTACGCTCAACGGCCATGCCCACCAGGCCCACCCGCAGATCCCCCCGAGCCTCCGCGGCGTCGGTGAAGCGGTTCGTCCGCCGGCAGGCCATGCGGGCCGTCTACCGCACCGACCTGCGCCGCCCGCTCGACCCCGGCCTCGCGGTCTACGGGGCGTACTGGAACCGGGGCGTCGCCTGCAACCCCGCCGCGATCCACGCCAAGGCCCGCGAACTGGTCCCGCACATCCGGGGCGTGTGGGTCGTTTCGTCCCGCCACCGCGACCGGATGCCGGCCGGGGTGCCGTACGTCATCGAGGGCTCGCGTCCCTACTGGCGGGCCATGGCCACCGCCACCTACCTGGTCAACAACTCCAGTTTTCCCGGTGGTTTCACCAAACGACCCGGTCAGCGCTATCTCCAGACCCACCACGGGACCCCGCTCAAGACCATGGGGCTCGACCAGCGCGCGTATCCCGCCCTCGCCCGGAAGACCGACTTCGACAAGATCCTCGCGCACGTACGCCAGTGGGACTTCAGCCTCTCGGCCAACCCGCACTCCACCGAGGTCTGGGACCGCGTCTACCCGGCCCCGGAGGGCACGCCCTACGAACACCTCGACCTCGGATACCCGCGCAACGACGTCTACTTCACCGCCACCGCCGACGACATCGCGAAGATCCGCGCCGAATTGGGCATCGCCGAGGGGCAGATCGCCCTCCTCCACGCCCCGACCCACCGCGACTACCGCGACGGCTTCGTCCCCGACCTCGACCCGGAACGGCTGGCGCGTCAACTGGGTCCCGATTACGTGGTGTTGGTGCGCGCCCACTACTTCTACGGACGGTCCGCCGGGGGCGAGGCCCCCATGGGTACAGGGCGGGTCATCGACGTCACCGGGCATCCCCGGGTCGAGGAACTGTGCCTGGCCGCCGACGCGTTGATCGCCGACTACTCCTCCCTGGTCTTCGACTACGCCTGCCTGGACCGCCCGATCGTCGTCCACGCTCCCGACTGGGACGCCTACCGGGCCGCGCGCGGAACCTATTTCGACCTGCTCTCCGGGCTCCCCGGCGACACCCCGGGCCCCGTCACCACCACCCCGGACGAGCTGCGGGACGTGTTCCGGTCGGGCCGGTGGCGCTCCCCGGAGGCGGCCGCGCTGCGCACCGCGTTCCGGGAGCGGTTCTGCCCGTACGACGACGGGCACGCGGCGGAACGTGTCGTACGGCGGTTCTTCGCCCCGGCCGGGTGACCCGGGGCCGCGCCCCTCACCCGCATCCCCTCACCCGAATGGCGCAAGGTGCGCTCCCCGTGCCGGTTCCTCCGCCCCGCGCGGTCGTTGTGCCCGGCAGTTCGCTCACCCCGCGATGTTGGGAGACGCCCATGCACCGGTCCGCCTACGAGCAGATGGAACTCTGCATCAAGGAGTATCTGCCCGTCGAAGGGCCCGCATCCGGTCACGGCGCCTACCGGGTCGTCGACCTCGGGTCGCGGATCTCCGGCAAGCAGACCCGCACCCACCGGGCGCTCCTCGCCCGGCACCCCGTCGACTACTTCGGGGTCGACGTCCAGGACGGCCCCAACGTCGACGCGGTGATGACGAAGCCGTACCGCATCCCCGCCCGCTCCAACAGCGCCGATGTCGTCCTCTCCGGGCAGGCGTTCGAGCACATCCCGTTCTTCTGGGCCTCGATGCTGGAGATCGCCCGCGTCCTGAAGCCGGGCGGGCACGCGTTCATCACCGCCCCCTCGCGCGGCCACGTCCACGACGCACAGGACTGCTGGCGCTACTACCCCGACGGATTCCGCGCCCTCGCCGCCCACTCCCGGCTGGAACTGGTCGAGGCCTACACCGACTTCCCGCCGCGGAAGGGCATCTGGCACGACTACCGGGCCATCGACAAGAAGGCCGCCTACTGGGGCGACTCCGTCGGCGTCTTCCGCAAGCCGCGGCGCTACCCCCGGCTGACGATGTTCGTCGTACGGGAGTCGGCGGTGTGGTGGGCCAACCGGGTCGGCGGTGTGGACGGCGTCCCGCTGCCCCGGCCGGTGGACGGCCGCGACCGGTGCGGCAGGCCCGCCGCCCCGGTGCCCGCACCCGCCTCCGTACCCGAACCCGCCACCGAGCCCGACTCCGCCCCGGCGCCCACCCCCGTGTCCTCTCCCGGAACCGCGCCGGAATCAATGGCAGGTTGACGAAAGGTGACATGAGCCGCAAACCGCGCGTACTGTCCCGGGGCATGGCTTGGCGCAACGCCGTCAACGGCGTCCTTCAGCAGCTCACCGGATACCAGCTCAGGCGCGTCCCGGTGCCCGCCGCCCGCACCGCCCCCGCCGGTCCCGCCCCGGCCCCGGCCGCCCCGGTGGCGGCCCCCGCTCCCGCCCCGAAGCCCCAGGCGAAGAAGCCCGCCACGGCGTTCCCGGCGGACTACGACGACGAGGCCAAGGACATCATCCGCGCGGTCAAGCCGTACTCGATGACCTCGCCGGAGCGGCTCAACGCCTTCATCCTCGCCACCCGGTACATCGCCCGGCACGACATCCCCGGCGACATCGTCGAGTGCGGTGTCTGGCGCGGCGGTTCGATGCAGGCGTGCGCCCGGACCCTGCTCTCCCTCGGGGAGACCGAGCGCGACCTCTACCTCTTCGACACGTACGAGGGGATGACCCCGCCCACCGCCGAGGACCTGCGGCGTGACGGCCGGCCGGCCCAGGAACTCCTGGACGCCCAGGGCAAGGACCGGCCGATCTGGGCGGTCGCCTCCCTGGAGGACGTCAAAGCGGGCTTCGGGCAGGTGCCCTACCCGAAGGAGCGCGTGCACTACGTGCGGGGGCGGGTCGAGGACACCGTCCCCGAGCAGGCCCCGGAGCAGATCTCGATCCTGCGCCTGGACACCGACTGGTACGCCTCCACCAAGCACGAACTGGAGCATCTTTACGACCGGTTGGTCCCGGGCGGGGTCCTCCTGATCGACGACTACGGCTACTGGCAGGGCTCGCGGCAGGCGGTGGACGAGTTCCTGGAGAAGACCGGTGAGCGGCTCCTCCTGCTCCGGATGGACGAGGGGCGGATCGCCGTCAAGCCCTGAGGCGAGCTCCTCGCCGTCGTGCCGAGCCCCGTGCCCTCCCCGGCGCGGGGCTCGAACGCGTCACCGGCGCGCCCCCGGGCGCCCGACCCCGCCCCTCCCGTCACTCGAACGGACCCCCTCGGGTGACCGGCGACCACGGCGCGGGTTGTACCCCATGGCCCCCGGCGGGCCCTCCACGCCCCCGAAGCCCCAGTCCCCGGAAGGATCGTGCGCCGCGATGGCACCCCGTCTCACCGTCGTCGTCCCCCTCTACAACGTCGAGGAGTACCTCGGTGCCTGCCTGACCTCGCTCGCCGAGCAGACCATGCCGGACCTGGAGGTCGTCCTCGTCGACGACGGCTCCACGGACAACGGCCCCGCACTGGCGCAGGAGTTCACGGAGCGCGATCCGCGCTTCCGGCTGATCCGGCAGGAGAACGCCGGGCTCGGCGCGGCCCGCAACGCCGGGGTCCGCGAGGCCCGCCCCGACGCGGAGTTCCTGACGTTCGTCGACAGCGACGACGTCGTCCCGCCCGGCGCGTACGCCCGGATGCTGGCCGAACTCGACTGCTCCGGCTCCGACTTCGCCACCGGCAACGTCCTGCGGCTGCGGGCCAACGGGGACCTCGAACAGTCTCCGATGTTCCGCAAGGCGATGGAGAAGGCCCGCCCGGCCACCCATGTCACCCGGGACTGGATCCTGCTCGGCGACCGCATCGCCTGCAACAAGGTCTTCCGCCGCACCTTCTGGGACGAGCACGCCTTCGCCTTCCCCACGGGCGTGCTGTATGAGGACATCGCGGTCGTCCTCCCCGCCCACTTCCTGGCCCGCTCGGTCGACGTCGTCGAGGAGCCCGTCTACCACTGGCGCGACCGCGACGGCTCGATCACCACCCGGCGGGCCGTCCCCCGGGGCATCCGCGACCGGGTCACCGCCGTCACCACCGTAAGCCGCTTCCTCGCCGGGCGGTCATCCGGAGAAGGAGCGGCCGACGCCGCCGAGGCCAAGCGCCGCTACGACGCCCACGCGCTCTCCGGCGACCTCTGGCTGTTCATCGAGGCCCTGCCGGACGGCGACGCGGAGTTCCACGAAGCCTTCCTGGAGCACGCCGGCGCGTTCGCCTCCACCGTCGAACCCGACGTCCTCGCCTCGCTGCCCCTGCATCTGCGGGTCAAGTGGCAGCTCATCCGGGAACGCCGGCTCCCCGAACTCCTCGCCCTCCTCGCCGACGAGAAGAAGGACCGGGACACCTTCCACGTACGCGGACTGCTCCGCCCCCGCGCCCACCACCCCGCCGTCCGCGACCCGCTGCCGCCCGCCACCACCGCGCTCACCCCCGCCGACCTGCCCGTCCACGCCCACCTCACCGAGGCCGTCTGGCGGGACGGGCTGCTGCGCCTGACCGGGTACGCCTATGTGCGCAACGCCCCCGGCGGGCCCCCGCGCCTCGGCTGGCTGCGGTCCGGGAAGCGGCTGATCCCGTTGCGGCTGCGCCCCGTCGGCGGCGACGAGGCCACCGCCCGGTCCGGCCGCTCCCTGCACCGTTACGACCGTGCCGGGTTCACCGCCACCATTGATCCGCGCACGCTCGCCGGGAAAGCGGGCGGCGACCGTACGACGTGGAAGCCGGAGGCCGTCGTCGTCGGTGCGGGGCGGCCGCGCCGGGGCCCGATGCGGCTCGTCGGCACCCCGGCCCCGCCCGCAGTGACGTACACCGACGAGCGGACCCGTATCGTCCCCGTCCTGTCCGGCAACAAGCTGGAGCTGCGCACCGAACGCGTCGCCGCCGTCCTGACCGGGCAGTCGGCGGCCGAGGACGCCGTGCGCCTGGAGGTGAAGGTCCTCGGCGACGCCGGGCCGGTCGCCCTCCGGCTCACCGAGTGGCACACCAAGGAAACGCGGGAGTTCGCCCTGCGCGGCTCGCTCGGCTCCCGGGCGGCGGACATCCCGCTCAGCGTCTTCCGGAGGGAGGACGACATCTGGGGCGTGCAACTCGTCGGCGAAGGCAAGCCGTTGACCGTTGCGGCCCGCCCCGACGGTCCGGACGGGCGTTACGCGCTGCCCGGCGGCCGCGAGGTGTACGCGGCCCCCAACCCCTCGGGCGACCTCGTCCTCACCGACCGGACCGTCCAGCCCGTCGTCACCTCCGCCGTCTGGGAGAGGTCGGGTGCACTGGTCCTCGAAGGGGCCTTCCCCGAGCCCACGGGGACCGCCCACGAATTTGTCCTGCGCCACAGCGGCCACCAGGAGGAGGCCGTCGTCGGAGTGGAGCGGGGTGACGGCGACGGCTTCCGGGCCGTGATCGCCCCGGCCGCCGTCGAAGGGCCGGGCGGGGCGCTGCCGCTGGCCGAGGGGCGCTGGTACCTCTTCCTGCGCACACCGGGGGAGCGGGACTTCGAGGCGTACCGGCCGCTCCGGACGATCACCTCCCTGCACACCACCCTGCCTCGCCGACAGCGGTTGGAGGGACGGGACTTCACCCTTCAGCGGCGCTACCACGACCGGCTCGTCCTGGAGTCCGGCAGCGCCCTCCCGGCCGCCGACCGGGGGCCGTACGGGCAGCGCGTCCGGCGCGAGCGCTACGCCGTACTCCGTACCGTCGCCCCGGCCGCGACGCGCCCCGCCGCCCTCTACTCCAGCTTCGACGGCCGGCAGTTCTCCGACTCGCCCCGCGCCGTCCACCGCGAACTCGCCGCCAGGGAACCGGACATCGAGCACCTGTGGGTCGTCCGCGACCAGCAGGCGGCCGTGCCCGACGGGGTCAGGCCCATCGCCCTGCACAGCGCCGAGTGGTACCAGGCGCTGGCCCGCAGCCGGTGGATCGTCACCAACACGCATCTCCCCGAATGGTTCGAGCGGGCCGAGGGCCAGTGCGTCGTCCAGACCTGGCACGGCACCCCCCTCAAGCGCATCGGCCGCGACCTCGCGGGCACCCCGCACGCCGACGCCGCGTACATGGCCTCCATGGAACGCCGGTCCGCCCAGTGGAGCGTGCTCGTCTCCCCGAACAGCTTCTCCACCCCCGTCCTGCGCCGCGCCTTCGGCTACGACGGCGAGGTCCTGGAATGCGGCTACCCGCGCAACGACCTGCTGTACGCCTCCGACCGGGCCAAGGTCGCCGCCGCCGTACGGGAACGGCTCGCGATCCCCGACGGGCGGCGCGTGATCCTCTACGCCCCGACCTGGCGCGAGGACCAGCCGCGGAAGGCGGGGCGGTACGCCCCCGACCTCCACCTCGACCTGGAACACGCCCGCGACGTCCTCGGCGACGACCACGTCCTCCTGGTCCGGCGGCACTACCTCGTCGGCGGCAGCGTCCCCGACACCGACTTCGTCCGCGATGTCTCCCGCCACCCGGACGCCGCCGAACTGCTGCTGATCAGCGACGCGTTGGTCACCGACTACTCCTCGATCATGTTCGACTTCGCGCAGACCGGCCGCCCCATGGTCTTCCACACCCACGACCTGGCCCACTACCGCGACACCCTGCGCGGCTTCTGCTTCGACTTCGAGCACCGCGCCCCCGGACCCCTGATCCCCGACTCCGCCGGGATCGTGGCCGCGCTCCGCGACCCGGACGCGGCCACGGCCGGGCACCGGGAGGCCTACGAACAGTTCCGGGAGGCGTTCTGCGACCTCGACGACGGGACCGCCGCCGCCCGGGTCGTGGACCGGATGCTCACCGGCGGTCGGGCTGTCGAGGGGGAGCGGGTATGAGCGACGTCAGCTGTGTGATCACCGGCGGCGGGGACGGCGACGGCCCGGGCGGGGCCGGCGCCCTGCGGGCCTCCGTGGAGTCCGTCCTCGGCCAGTCGATGCGGGCCGCCGAGGCGCTCGTCGTCCTCGCCTCCGCCGCCGACCCGGCCGTACGCACCGCCGCCCGCACCCTCGCGGCCCGCGCGCCCGAACGGGTCCGGCTGGTCCACGCCGACCCGGCCGCCCGCACCACCGGGGCCCTGCGCAACGCGGGCCTCGACGCGGCGACCGGCCGGTACGTCCTGGTCCTCGGCAGCGGCGAGCGGCTCCAGAAGCACGCCTGCCGCAACCTCTGGCAGGCGGGCGAGACCAGCCGCGCCGACCTGATCGCCGGACGCTGGAGCCGGATCACCGACGAGAGCGGCAAGGAACGGGAGCCGTCCTGGCAGGGGGAGCTGTTCGCCCGCTCCCGCACCCTCACCCGCTTCACCGAGGCCCCCCAACTCGTCGTCAGAGACGCCTTGGTGACCGGGTTCTGCCTGCGCCGCGAGGCCGTCCGGCGGCACGGGCTGCGGTACGAGGAGGACCTGGCGCACGGCGAGATCCTGTTCGGCCCGACCGTCGCCGCGGCGGTCGGCCGGATCGCCCTGGTCCGCCGGCTGATCGTGACCGGCCGTGCCGTCCCCGACCGGGCCCGCGACCTCGCCGCCCTGGTCGAGGCCCACCGCCGGGTCGCCAACACCCTCCTCGCGCACAAGCTCCCCGAGCTGCGCGAGGAGCGGGAGAAGGCGTTCCACCGGGACCATCTGGTGCCGCTGGTCCGGTCCTTCCCCGCGCTGCCCGCCGTCCGCCGCGACCGGGTCGCCGCCGCCTGCGCCCGCACCCTGACCGGACCCGTCCCGCCGGACCTGCCGCCGCTGGAGCGGGTCGCCGTGACCCTGCTGGGCCGGGGCGACGCCGAGGGCATCCTGGCCGCTGCCTACGCGCTGAGCCGGCCCGCCACCGTGTGCGCGCCGCTGACGACGGGTGCGGACGGGCGGGTCGCCTGGGGTGGGGAAGCGGAGGAACCCGTCGCCGACATCACCGAACTCGGCCACCAGTACCGCCGGTTCGGCGAGATGCGGCTGATGAACCGGCTCACCCGCTGTGCCGCCGCCGATGGGGGCCGCCTGCTCCTCGAAGGCCGTCTCGTGCTGCCCGGGCACACCGGGCCCGGCCCCGGCGCCCCCCTCACGGCCACCCTGGAGTTCCGGGCCCGGGGCGGGGCGCACGCCGTCGCGTTCCCGGCCGAGGTGGTCCGGCACGACGGGACCGGGATCACCTGGCGCGCGCGGGCCGACGTCTCGCGCCGCCTGCGCCCCGTCGGCGTCCGCGACACGGCGTGGGACGCGCGGCTGATCGTGGAGGCGGACGGGGTCCGGTCCGTCAGCGATCTGTTCGCCCCGCGGGACCAGGTGGCCGGAGCGGTCCGGTTCGCCGCGCGGCCCCGGCTCGGGCGGCTCGCCGGGGACACCTGGGAGCCCTACATCACGCTCAAGGACCACTTCGCGCTCCGGCTGGCCGCCCGCCGCCGCCCGGCCCGCACCGCCCACCGCCTGGTCCGCTACGCCACGCACTTCCGGCCCGCCCGCAAGGCCAGGCTCCTCGTCCGCGCCCTGCGCAAGCGCCTGGACCGCTACCGCTCCCGCGGCTTCAAGGCCCCCGCCTACAACACCTGGTTCACCCGCCTCCCCGTGCGCCGGGGCTCCGTCGTCTTCGAGAGCCACATGGGCACCTGCTACGGCGACAGCCCGCGCGCCCTGTACGAGGAGATCCGCCGCCAGGGCCTGAAGCTCCACGCCACCTGGTCCTACGATCCGTCCCCGGCCGGTTTCCCGGACGACGCCCGCCTCGTACGCCGCTGGTCCTGGCGCTACCTGTGGGCGCTGGCCCGCGCCGAGTACTGGGTCGACAACCAGGGCTTCCCGCAGCAGCTGCGCAAGCCCGACCGCACCACGTACCTCCAGACCTGGCACGGCTCCGCGTACAAACGCATGGGCTTCGACGAGACCCGCGTACGGCTCCAGAACGCCCCGCAGCGCGAACGGCT
Organism: Streptomyces sindenensis; assembly: GCF_014649035.1. Taxonomy (GTDB): domain Bacteria; phylum Actinomycetota; class Actinomycetes; order Streptomycetales; family Streptomycetaceae; genus Streptomyces; species Streptomyces sindenensis. The sequence continues at coordinate 130,450 of NZ_BMSG01000014.1, read as the reverse complement.
CCAGCAGGCCGTCGACCGCTTCGACCACTTCCTCGTCCGCTCCGAGCACGACGTGACGACCCTCGCCCGCGCCTACCGGCTGCCCGAGGAAAGACTCCTGCGCACCGGCTACCCGCGCAACGACGCCCTGATCGCGGAGCGCACCCGGGCCGAGACCGGGGGAAGGCTGCCGCGCCCGCCCCTCGCCGGGGAGCTCGGGCTCGACGACCACAAGAAGACCGTGCTGTACGCCCCGACCTTCCGCGGCGGGCCGGGAAAGCAGCGCAAGAGCCGACTCCTGCTGGACGTGCGGGAGTTCGCCGAGCGGTTCGGCGACACCCACACCCTGCTGGTGCGGGCCCACTACCTGGAGTCGGCCCGGCTGCCGGTCTGCCCGCCCGGCACCGTCGTCGACGTCTCCCGCCACCACGACGTCAGCGAACTCCTCACCATCACCGACGTGCTGGTGACCGACTACTCCTCCATCATGTTCGACTTCGCCCTCCTCGACCGGCCCGTCGTGCTGTTCGCCCCCGACCTGGAGACGTACGCGGCCGAGCGCGGCAGCTACTTCGACCTGCGGGAGCAGGCCCCGGGGCCGGTGACCGCGACCCAGGAGGAGCTGTTCGCCGCCCTCGCGGACCTCAAGAAGTCCGACCACCGGTACGCCGACCAACGCCGGGCCTTCGCCGAGCGGTTCGGCGCCTACGACCGGGGAGACGCGGCCCGCGCCACCGTCGCCGCCGTCTTCGGGCCCGCCGCTTCCCGGGGCGTCCGCGACACCACCGACCACGACCGGGGGGCCGGCCGATGAGCCGCGACATCTTCATCGTCTCCAACAGCACCGACGAACTCGGCGGCGTCACCGGCTGGATGCACCAGACCGCCCGCCTCTTCGCCGGCCAGGGCCACCGGGTCCACACCGTCGGCATCCACGCCTCCGACCTCAAGATGACGCTGCCCCGGCAGCCCGCACATCCGGTCACCGCCCTCTACCCGGCCCACCCCCCGACCCCCTGGACACCCCACGGCGTCCGCGACCGCTTCCGCATCCCCGCCCGGCGCAAGGAGGCCGCCCGGGCCGCCGCCAAGAAGCAGGCCGTGGGGAGGCTCTCGGAGCTCTTCGCCACCGCCCGGCCCGGCGCGGTCGTCATCGTCACCCAGGTCTGGGCGATGGAGTGGGTCGGGGAGGCCGACACCGCCGGGCTCCGGGTCATCGGGATGAGCCACGAGTCCTACGACTACTCCCGCGCGAGCCACCGCTACCGCTGGATCAAGAACCACTACAAGGACCTCGACCACTGGCTCGTCCTCACCGAGGAGGACGCCGACCGGTGGGCCGGGGACGGCATGAACAACGTCGGCTTCCTGCCCAACGCCCTCTCCCGGCTCCCCGACGTGCCCTCCCCGCGCACCGCGAGGACCGTCGCCAGCATCGGCCGGCTCAGTGACCAGAAAGGCATCGACCTGCTCCTGGACAGCTGGGCCCTGGTCGCCCCCGCCCGCCCCGACTGGACCCTGCGCGTGTACGGGGCGGGCGAGGACGAGGCCGCGTTGAAGGCACAGTGCACGGGCCTCGGCCTCGACGGCTCCGTGGAGTGGATGGGCCGTACCGACGACGTGGAGCGGGCCCTCGCGGACGCCTCCGTCTTCGTCCAGTCCTCCCGGGGCGAGGGCTTCCCGCTCGCGCTCCTGGAAGCGATGGCGAGCGGCGTGCCGTGTGCCGCCTTCGACTGCGCGCCCGGGGTCCGCGAGATCGTCCGGGACGGTGAGGACGGGCTCCTCGCACCCGCCGGGGACGTCGCCGCCCTCGCCGACCGGCTGCTGCGGCTCACCGGCAACCCCCGGCTGCGCGACGCGATGGGCGCGCGGGCCCGCTCCGGCGTCCAGCGGTTCTCCGAACCGGAGACCCTGCGCCGCTGGGAGGAGCTGTTCGCGTTCCTGGAACGCTGATCCCGCCCGCGCGGCCGTCGGGGTCAGCCCCCGACGGCCGCCCCGGCCCCGTCCTGCGCCGGCAGGGCCGCGGGCGTCCGGCGGGCGGAGAACGGCACCGGTAGCGGCAGTCCGTCCGTCTCCCCGAGGAAGACCCGCCGCACCACCCGCTCGGCGGCGTACCCGTCGTCGTACGGACAGAACCGGGCCCGGAACGCGGCCCGCAGCTGCGCCGAGCGGGAGCCCCGCCAGTGGTCCGTGGCGAAGATGTCGAACAGCTCGTCCTGGCTCCGGGCGACGATGCCGGGCGGGAACGCCGTGATGTCGAAGTACGTGCCCCGGGCCGCTTCGTACGCCTCGATGTCGCCCAGGTGCAGCACCACCGGGCGGTCCAGGTTGACGTAGTCGAACATCAGCGAGGCGTAGTCGGTGAGCAGGGCGTCCGAGGCGAGCGCCAGCGTCTCCACCGACCGGTGGGCGCTCACGTCGATGATCCGGGGATGTGCCGCCCGGCCGCTGCCTCCCGGACCGGCGGGGCGCGGCGCCCGGGCGAGGACCACGAACTGCGGGCCCAGAACCCGGACCAGCCACTCCAGGTCCAGGGCGGGCCGCTGGACCCGCCGGTAGTCGCGGGGCACGGGGGCGTACAGCAGGGCCGTGGCCCCCTCCGGGATGCCCAGCGTCTCGCGCAGCCGGGCCACATCGGCCGGGCCGGTGCGGTGGTAGACGTCGTTGCGCGGCGAGCCGTACTCCAGCGTCGTGTACGCGGACGGATAGGCCCGTTCCCGTACGAGGGTGGAGTGCGGGTTGGCCGAGAGGGAGAAGTCCCAGGTGTCGACCGAGCGCAGCAGCTCGTCGAAGTCGGTGCCCCGGGCGGCGGCGGGCCGGTCCAGCAGATCGGTGCCCTCGGTCCGCAGCGGTGTGCCCTCGTGCGTCTGGAGCAGGATCTGGCCCCGCCGCTTGACCAGCCCCCGGTCGAAGGACCCGTCGTTCACCAGATACGCCGAGCGGGCCAGCGCGGCCCGGTGGGCGAAGGTGCCGGGCGCGAGATGCCGGGTGCCGGTCGGCACGGTGTGGGCGTCGACGGGCCGGCAGACCCAGGCCGTCCGCACCCCCGGGACCAGCTCACGGACCTTCGCCTCGATCGCCGCCGGGCTGCCCGCGTAGCCGCCGCCCCGGGCGGTGAACACCGCGTCCCGGGCGCGCAGCGGCAGCCGCAACTGGATCCGGTAGTGCACCTTCAGCGCCGCGCCCCGCCCCGCCCGGCGCAGGGCCGCCGCCCCTTTCCGCAGCCGGCCGCCGAGGCGCCGGGCCTCCGACAGGGCCCGGTAGGTGCGCCGCGCGCCGAGGTGCATCAGGCCGTGTCGCAGCAGGGCGCTGCGGGGGGCCGGGGCGCCGGGGGTGCGGTAGCGGCGGCAGGAGGCGGTCGCCCGGCGGAAGAACGCGGCGCGGCTGTGCAGCGGCAGCCGGTCCCGGGAGGCGAACAGCGCCGAGAAGTGGTCCAGCATGCGACGGAACATCACCGGTCGCCACAGGGCGAGTTCGGGGCGGGAGTCGATGAACGCGAAGACCCGGTCGTACTGGTCGAAGACGTCGAAGTGCTTCTCGCTGGTGGTGGAGAGGATATTGCCGCGCCGCCGCTGCCGGTAGGAGACGCAGACCGCGTCCAGCACGGCGATCGAGTCGGCCGCCATCAGGACCGGGTAGGTCCAGGGGGTGTCCTCGTAGTAGCCGGGCGGGAAGGCGAACCCCTCGGCCTCGACGAACGCGCGGCGGTACGCCTTGTTCCAGACGACCATGAGGAGTCGCAGCAGTTCGGGGCGGTCGGTGAGCCGGAAGCGCTCGGGGCCGCTCTCGTCGAGATGGGCGGCCAGGACGTTGCGGACGCTGCGGCCCGTCCAGTACGTGCGGGCGTAGTCGTACATCAGGACGTCGGGTTCGCCGGTCGTGTCGATCCGGTCGGCGATGGTCTGGAGGGCGTCCGGCAGCAGGGTGTCGTCGCCGTCGAGGAAGATCAGGTAGTCGCCGGCCGCCCGGCCCATCCCGGCGTTGCGGGCCGGGCCGAGGCCGATGTTGCGGGGCAGGTGCAGTGCGGTGACGCGGTTGTCCCGGCGGGCGTACTCGTCGGCGATCGGTCCGCAGGCGTCGGGGGAGCAGTCGTCGACGACGATGACCTCGTAGTCCTTGAAGGACTGGGCCAGCACGGAATCCAGACATGCGTGCAGATACGCCTGGACCCGGAATGCGGGCACGATGACGGAGAACCGGGGCACTACACATCCATGGGTCGATCGTTCGCGGAAATCCAGGCAGAGCGCAAACGTCGGATGGAATGACAGGGTTACGCCGGGTGAGGCAATCGGGGGGCCCGGACGCCGAAGCGGCCCGGTTCCGGGGAACCGGGCCGCTCCGTGTTGACGTACAGCCGTACGTATGCGGCGGTACGCCGTCGAGGGCGCACCGCCTTGCGGTGCGAGCTACTTGACCGCGCCCGCCATCACGCCGGAGACGAACTGCCGCTGGAAGGCGAAGAACACCGCCAGCGGGATCACCATCGACACGAACGCGCCGGGCGCGAGCACGTCGATGTTGTTGCCGAACTGGCGTACCTGCTGCTGGAGCGCCACGGTGATCGGCGGCGACCCGGAGTCCGCGAAGATCAGGGCGACCAGCATGTCGTTCCACACCCACAGGAACTGGAAGATGCCGAGCGAGGCGATCGCCGGACCGCCCAGGGGCATCACGACCCGGGTGAAGAGCCGGATCTCGCCCGCCCCGTCGAGCCGGGCGGCCTCCAGGAGTTCGCGCGGGATCTCCGCGAAGAAGTTCCGCAGCAGGAAGATCGCGAACGGCAGGCCGAACGCCGTGTGGAACAGCACCACCCCGAGCGTCGTCTCGAAGATCCCGATGGTGCCGAACAGTTCGGAGACCGGGATCAGCGCGACCTGCACCGGCACCACGAGCAACCCGACGACCAGCAGGAACAGCCAGTCCCGGCCGGGGAAATCCATCCAGGCGAAGGCGTATCCGGCGAACGACCCGATCAGCACCACCAGCAGAGTGGAGGGGACGGTGATCATGATGGTGCTGCCGAGCGAGCCCGTGATCGTCGAGTTGTCCAGCAGCCGCTGGTAGTTCTCGAAGGTCAGCTCGGACGGGACGGTGAAGATCTTCCACCAGCCGGTCGCCGCGATGTCCTGCGGACCGCGCAGCGAGGACAGCAGCAGTCCGATCGTGGGCATCAGCCAGAACAGGGCGACCAGGACCAGGAAGACCCGCATCACCCCGCCGCCCGCGCGGGCGGCGATCCTGGCCCCGAGGGACTGCTTCGCCTTGGGTGCTTCAGGGGCGCCCGGCTTGCGGGAGACCGCCTTCTGGCGGCCGATGCGGGCGGTGTTCACATCCGGTGCGCTGCTCATCGCCGTCCCTCCTTCCGGATCCGGCGGATGTTGACCAGCATCACCGGGATCACCAGCAGCAGCAGGAGCACCGCGATCGCGCTGCCGATCCCCAGGTCCGCGTCCGTGCCGAACGAGGACCGGTAGAGCTGGAGTGCCAGGACGTTCGCGTCGTCCTGGGAGGAGCCCGGCGCGATGATGAACACCAGGTCGAAGACCTTCAGCACGTTGATCATCAGCGTCACCAGGACCACCGCGAGCACCGGCGCCAGCATCGGCACCGTGATCCGGCGGAACACCTGCCACTCGTTGGCCCCGTCCACCCGGGCCGCCTCCAGCAGCTCGCGCGGCAGGCCGGCCAGGCCGGCGGCGATCAGCACCATGGCGAACCCGGCCCACATCCACACGTAACTGCCGATGATCCCGGGCGTCACGAGGGACGGGCCGAGCCAGTCGACGCCGTTGTACGGCTCGCGGAAGTTGTCGGCTGGCAGCCGGAGTTGGGCGCCGTCCGCCGAGGCGGGCAGGGTGAACACCCCGTCCGCCCCCGCCGTCGCGGTGGCGACGACCTCGCCGTCCTTCACCGCCTCGACCTTCAGGCCCTTGAGCCCCAGCTCCTTCGGGTCGACGACGTTCGGTTTCCCGCCGCCGCCCCGGGTGAAGTCCAGCCACGCCGTACCGGAGATCGTGTCCCCGGAGGCCGTGGGCGCGCCCTCGGCCGGCCGTGCGTCGCCGGGCATCTTCGCCGGGGCCACGCCGACCAGCGGTACCCGCAGCGGCTCGCCCGCCCGGATCGGCTCCTTGGACACGAACGCCCCGCCGGCCGCCTTCTCCAGCGGGTGGACGGGCAGCGGGCGGGCCTTCGGGAAACCGGCGGACTCGTTGAACGTGTCGTGCACGCTCACCGCCACCGCGTTGGCCACCCCGCGCTCGGGGGCCTGGTCGTACACCAGCCGGAAGATGATGCCCGCCGCCAGCATCGAGATCGCCATCGGCATGAAGACGATCAGCTTGAACGCGGTGCCCCAGCGGATCCGTTCGGTCAGCACCGCGAAGATCAGCCCCAGCGCGGTGGCGACCGTCGGGGCGAAGACCACCCAGATCGCGTTGTTCTTCACCGCCGTGAGGATCGTGTCGTCGGTGAACAGAGCGGTGTAGTTGTCGAACCCGGCGAAGCCCGTACCGGCCTGGTCGAAGAAGGACCGGTAGACCGAATACCCGATCGGGTAGAGCACCAGTGCACCGAGCAGCACCAGCGCGGGCAGCAGGAACACCGCCGCGACGACCCTGCGGGTGCCGGTCACGCTCCGGCCGGGCTTCTTCGGGTCGGGGGACGGGCCCGGACTCGTGCCGTCGGCCGGGGGCGCCGCACCGGCGCCCCCAGCGGTCGCTGTCGTCACGGCGTCAGCTCTTGTACGCCTTGACCGCTTCGGACTCCAGTTTCTTCTGGGTCCCCGCGATGTCCTTCGGGTTCTTCAGGAAGTCCTGGAGGATCTTCCACTCGCCCGCCCCGGGCGTCCCGCCGAACGACTGCGGGGCCTGGTCGGACATGTCGAACCGGACGTCGTCACCCGCGTCGATCAGCGCCTGCGCCATGGTGCGCTGCACCTCGTTCGGGTACGCCTTCAGGTCCAGGCTCTTGTTCGGGGAGATGAACCCGCCCGCCTCGGCCCAGATCTTCGCCGCGTCCGCCGACGCCAGCCAGGTCAGCAGCGCCTGCGCGCCCTTGCTGTCCTTCAGCGCCACCGCCGCGTCGCCGCCGGTCACCACGGGCGAGTCCGCGCCGACCGCGGGGAACGGGAACACCTTGGCGTCCGTACCGATCTTCGCCTCGGTCTGCGCGATGTTGACGGCGACGAAGTCACCCTCGAAGACCATCGCGCCCTTGGGCTGGTCGCCCCCGGTGAAGGTCTGGGTCACGGAGGCCGGGAACTCCGTCTGGAGCGCCCCGTCCGCCCCGCCCGCGATCAGCTCCGGCTTTCCGAACAGCTCGGCCAGCGTGGTCAGCGCGTCCTTCACGGACGGGTCGGTCCACGGGATCTCGTGCTTCGCCAGCTGGTCGTACTTCTCCGGGCCCGCCTGCGAGAGGTAGACGTTCTCGAACCAGTCGGTCAGCGTCCAGCCGTCCGCGCCGCCCACCGAGACCGGGGTGACGCCGGAGGCGCCCACCGTCTCGGCGGTGGTGAGGAAGTCCTTCCAGGTCTTCGGCTCGCTCGCCCCCGCGTTGTCGAACGCGGCGGCGTTGTACCAGATCAGGGACTTGTTGGCGGCCTTGAAGTACACCCCGTACTGGGTGCCGTCGACCGCACCGAGGTCCTGCCAGACCTGGGCGTAGTTCTTGGCGAGCTGGGCCTTCGCCTCGGCGCCGACCGGCTTGGCCCACTTCTTCGCGGCCGCCTGCTGGATCGCGCCGACCTGCGGGATCATCGCCACGTCCGGCGGCTGCTTGCCCGCGATCTTGGTACCGAGGAAGTTGATGATCGGGTCCTGCGCCGGGACGAACGTGACGTCCGCGCCCGTTCGCTTCTCGAACTCATCCAGCACCTTGGTGAAGTTGGCCTGCTCGGGCCCGGTCCAGACCGCGGCGACGGAGACCTTCTCCCCGTCCAGCTTCGGCAGGTCGACCGTGGACGCGCTGTCCGTGCCCTTGCCGGAGTCGCCGCCCGACTTCTTCTTGCCGTCGCCGTCGCCCCCGCAGCCGGTGAGCGCCAGAGCGCCGACCGCCGCGAACACGATCGCGGTCCTGCGTATCGAGAGGGTTGTGCGCATTCCTGCCCCGTTTCTTTCCTGCGCGCCCGGCCACGTCACATGCCCGGACCGCGTCGTCCGTGCGCACAGTCCTACGCCCGGCGCACGGGCCCCGCAATACCGCCGGTGGCCCCAACAGGCCTATCGTGATCGCCTCGTGACGTCATGTCAGGGCATGTCGGAAGCCTGCCCCCGGGGCGGGTGAGCCGTCCCCGCGGGTTCAGGTGGTGAACGGGACCAGCGCGGGCAGCCGTTCGGCGTTCACCGAGCGGGCCGCGCGCTCCAGGGCGCTGGCGAGCAGCGCGAGGTCGGTCGGCCCGTTGCCCAGCTCCCGGACCGGGCGCCGGGTCGGCGGATCGCCCATCCGCTCCCACTCCAGCGGGACGACCGTCGGCCGGAGTGTCGCCGTACGCGGGATGCGGCCGGTGACCCTGCCGCCCTGGAACGGCGTCACCCGGCCGTCCGGGTGCCCCAGCCTGCCCCGGCCGGGGGCCGGTTCGTCCGGGGACGGCGGCAGCACCGGGGCGTCCAGCACGATGCGCAGCCGGGCGCCCCGGGCCAGTTCGGTGTCCTCGGTGCGGTCGGGGCGCGCGGAGGTGGCGACCAGGTGCACCCCGAGCCGCCCGCCGTCCCGGGCCACGGCCTCCAGCGCCCGCACCACCGAACCGGCGGCGGGCCGGCCGGGGGAGCCGAGCGCCGGGGCGACCAGCGCGTCGAAGTCGTCGGCGAGGACGACGAGGCGGGGCAGCGGGGACGGGCCCGGGTCCGCCGACCGCGCGGCGGCCGGGCGCAGCCGCAGGGTGCCGCTGGCCGGGGAGTCCAGATCGCCCCGGTGCTCGGCGCCGCTCGGCGGACGCTGGCCCACGACGCGGGGGCCGGAGCCCCGCTGGGTCTCCTGCTGCCCGTGGCGCTCGTGCCAGGCCGCGAAGTCCAGCTCGCCGAGCAGCTCGGCGCGCCGCTTCAGCTCGCCGCCGAGCGCCTGCGCGAACTCCCGCATCCGGACCGGGTCGGACGCCACGAGGTGGGTGAAGACATGCGGCAGCTCCGTACAGGGGAGCAGGCCCTCGCCGCGCTCGCCCTGTTCGCCGCCGGAGCCGTCGACGAGGAGGATGCCGAGCCGGTCGGGCCGGGCCGCGGAGGCGAGCGAGGCGGCGACGGCCCGGAGCAGCTCCGTGCGGCCGCTGCCCGGAGGGCCCTCGATCAGCAGGTGCGGGCCCTCGTCGGCGAGATCGACGCTGAGCGGGCCCCGGGGGCCGGCCCCGAGCACGAGGACGGGCCGACCGGCGTGGACGGGGGCGGCCCCGCCGGAACCGGAGCCGGACGCCGGAGTGACGGCTTCGCCCCGCTCCCGTGCACCGACGCCCGCCTCGGAGCCGGAGCCGTTCGCCGCGCCGCGCCCCGGTCCGGAACGCTGGGCGCCCAGGTGCGGCGTGCGCTCGGAGTCGCGGGAGTTCAGGGGCGGGTAGGGCGTGCGGCCGGAGTCGCGGGTTTCCGGCGAGGGGTAGGGCGTACGGCCGGAGTCGCGGGATTCCAGCGAGGGGTGGGGCGTGCGGCCGGAGTCGCGGGTTTCCGGCGAGGGGTAGGGCGTACGGCCGGAGTCGCGGGATTCCGGCGGGGGGTAGGGCGTGCGGCCGGAGTCCCTGGAGGCCAGTGGCGGGTACGGGGTGCGGTCCGGGTCGGGGGCTCCCGCGGCCGGGTACGGCGTGCGGCCGGAGTCGTGGTGCGGGGAGGCCGCCGTGCGCTGGGGACCGACGCGCGGGCCCGCGCTGAGGGTGCGCCCGGAGTTGGGGCTGTCCAGTTCGGTGCGGGGCTGGGGGGCGGCGGCCGCCCGGGGTGCCGAAGCGCCCGGCTGGGCCTCCGCCGTGGACGCCCAGCGGGCCATCAGTGACGCCGGGGTGGCGCGGGCCAGCCCCAGCTCGTCCAGCAGCCGGGCGGACGGCGGCAGCGCCGCGGTCGTCGGCCGGCCCGCCAGCGCGGCCGAGCCCTCCTCGCGCAGCGGGGCGAGCGCCCGCCCGAACCGCTCGGCCCAGGCCGCCGACACCGCGTCCACCGCGGCCACCGTCCCGTGCCCCGCGGCCTGTCCGCCCGCCGTACGCAGCAGGCGCAACGCCGTGGCGACGTCGCCGCTCAGCATCGCGACGGCCCCGCACTCCCGGAAGGCGATGGAGCCGCGGCAGGCGGCCTCGTACGTCGCGGCCACCGGCGAGGTGGGGGAGGCGGCCGGGGTCTCGGCCAGGCAGATCAGATGGATCCCGGCCGCCGCGCCCGCCCCGGCCAGCCGCGCCGTGGACTCGCGCAGGAACGCCGTACCCGGGTCGCCGTCCAGGACGACCACCGTGTGCGGGCCCGCGTGGGCGCGGGCGGCCTCGGCCACCGCCGCCCGGTCCAGATGCGGCCAGCCGTGACCGAGGGGGCCCTCGTCGAGGCGGCGCACCAGCTCGGCCGCGCGGGCCTCCGCCTGCTCACGGTCGTACGCGAGGAGCAGCCGGCAGTCCTGCCCGTGCGTCGGGCGCAGATGCGGCAGCCACCCCAGCCAGGACCACTCGCGCCGCCGCTCCTCCAGCGTGCGGGACCGGTCCGTGGAGATCAGGACGATCTCCAGGTCGAACGGGGAGTGCAGCGCGGCGAGCTGCGCCACCGTCGCGCGGGCCAGACCCGCCAGCCGGGCGCGCGGACCGGCGAGCCCGAGCGAACCGGCCTCCCGCAGCCCCACGGTCACCGGCACGGCGGGCACCTCGGCCCGGTCGGTCGTGCCGAGCCGCACCACCAGGGCCTCCGGGTGGCTCGGGTGGCGCTCCCAGAGCCGGGGCCCGGGGCCGAGCGCGGTCAGCAGCACGGCCGCGGGGTCCGGCCAGGTGCCCTCGGGGGCGGAGGGCAGGGCGGAGAAGGGGGAGCCGGGGGAGGCCGGTGAGGCGAGGTGCGCGGCCCCGGACGGCCCGCCGGCCGGATCGGCGGACCCGCCGCCCGGAACGCCGGAGGAACCCGCGCCGGAGCCGTGTCCGCCGGGGCCCCGCGCCCCGGTGTCGTGGGCACCGGTTCCGTACGGCGATGATCCGTACGCCGCCCGGGTGCCCGGGGCGGCCGGGGTACCGGCAGACCCGTGCGCGTCGGCCTGCTCGCCGGCTCCGGCTCCGGCCGCCGGGCGCGCTGTCCGCTCGCCCTTCGCGCCGCCTTTGAGCCGCCTGGCCCAGGCCCCTATGCCGCGCCGGGGCGCCGGAGCCTCGGCGAACTCCTCGCCGCGGGCGTGGGCGCCGCCGCCCGCGTACGCGCCGGGACCGGCCTCGGCGTGCTCCGGCCAGGGGGCCGCCTCGTCGAAGGACGGCTCCGGGTCCCCGTACGCCCCGGAGGGCCCCGCGGAGGCGAAGGGGGATGCGGCGGGCGCGCCGTACGCGGGGCCGGGGCCCTGGCCGCCGTGGTCAAGGGCGCGTGCGGCGAGGGGCGCGCCCGTGCCCCGGTCCGGGGCGGCCGCCCCCGTCTCGGCGCGGGTCACCCGCAGGTGCCCCTCCCCGTCCGGGGCGGTCGGCAGCGTCGTCGGACGGGAGCCCGAGGTGAGGCGGAGCGTGGATTCGCCGAGCCGCAGCAGCGCGCCGGGAGTGAGGCGGACCGGCCGCTCCCGCACCTCGACGCCGTCCAGCGAGGTGCCGTTCGTCGAACCGAGGTCGGCGACCGAGACCCGGCCGTCGTCGGCGACCGACACCGCGCAGTGCAGCCGGGAGACGTCCGGGTCGTCGAGCGGAACGTCCGCGTCGGCGGACCGGCCGATCCTGATCTGCCCGCCGTGCAGCAGGTGGACACCGCCCGCGTCGGGGCCCGCGACCACATGGAGCTGGGCCGGAACGGCGTCGTCCGTCGCCTCGTCCTCGCCGGGGACCTGGAGCGAGAGGACCGCGCCGTCCACCAGGGGCGGCTCCCCCAGCGCGATGCGGTGGCCGTCCAGCCGGTCCCGCCCGGCGAAGAGCACGACCGCCCCACCGCCCTGGGAGCTCTCGGGTCCCGACACGGCGGCGGCCAGCTGGGAGGCCACGGCGGCCAGCGCCGTCCCGGCGGGTGCGGTCACGAGCACGTCGCAGGTGCGCGCCGGGGTCTGGCCGCTGCGCGGCGCGAGGACGGTCAGCCGGATCTGCATCGCCGTCAGCGGTCCCTTCTGCGCGGGGTGCCCGGCAGGGGAGACGCCCGGTGATTCCCCCCACCCGGCACGGACACGTCGTCCGTACAGGTCGTCACGGACCGTGGGACTCCGAGCCCACAGATCCGTGCTGGAGGCATCCTCGCACCTGCCACTGACAACACGCCCGGCGGTCACCTTTAAATGATCTTGAATGGTCGGCTGTGGGCGCAAAAGTGCCTGCTTGCGTCCGGATCCCGCCGCTCGGAGGGTTTGCCGGGAGTTATCCGCCGCACGCCGGGCGGCAGCACGCGCCGGATTTCCGAACGTCTGACCGTCCTGTGATCAGCTGTCCGGCAACCTTCCGCCCGGTCTCCGCGTCTTCCCTCGAAACGTGAGCCCCCGGTGCCCCGTTCGGCGGCATTACAGTGGGCCGGAACATTCGGGCGGGCCGGGGGGACCGCAAGCCACGATCAGCAGGGAGCGCATGACGTGCGGCCGGTAGGCAGCAAGTACCTGCTCGAGGAGCCGCTCGGGCGCGGCGCCACGGGCACCGTCTGGCGAGCCCGCCAGCGGGAGACCGCGGGCGCCGAGGCAGCCGTCGCGGGTCAGCCCGGCGAGACCGTGGCCATCAAGGTCCTCAAGGAGGAGCTGGCCAACGACGCCGACGTGGTGATGCGGTTCCTGCGGGAGCGCTCGGTCCTGCTGCGGCTCACGCACCCGAACATCGTGCGCACCCGCGACCTCGTCGTCGAGGGCGATCTCCTCGCCCTGGTGATGGACCTGATCGACGGCCCCGACCTGCACCGCTACCTCCGCGAGAACGGCCCGCTCACCCCGGTCGCCGCCGCCCTGCTCACCGCGCAGATCGCGGACGCGCTCGCCGCCAGCCACGCCGACGGCGTCGTCCACCGCGACCTCAAGCCCGCCAACGTGCTCCTCGACGAGCGCGACGGCGGCATGACCCCGATGCTCACCGACTTCGGCATCGCGCGGCTGGCGGACTCCCCGGGGCTGACCCGGACCCACGAGTTCGTCGGCACGCCCGCCTATGTGGCCCCGGAGTCCGCCGAGGGCCGCCCGCAGACCTCCGCCGTCGACATCTACGGCGCCGGCATCCTGCTGTACGAGCTGGTCACCGGCCGTCCGCCGTTCGCCGGGGGCACCGCACTCGAAGTCCTGCACCGGCACCTCAGCGAGGAGCCCCGCCGGCCCTCCACCGTCCCCGGACCGCTGTGGACGGTCATAGAGCGCTGCCTGAGCAAGGACCCGGACCGGCGGCCCAGTGCCGAGAACCTGGCCCGCGGTCTGCGTACGGTCGCCTCGGGCGTCGGCGTCCACGCGACGTCCGCCCAGATCGCCGCCGCCGAAGGGGTGGGCGCCCTGCTCGCCCCCGACCCGGCGCCCACGGCCGTCCCGGACACCCCCGGCGCGGCCGACCCCACGCAGGTGCTGCCGAGCAACGCGGGCTCCTACGACCCCGCCGCGGCCACCAGCGTGCTCCCGCAGACCGGGCCCGGCGGGCCGGGGCAGGGCCCGGGCGGCAGCCAGGGCCACGCCGACCCGACCGCCGTCATGCCGCCCGTGCCGCAGCACCCCGACGGGCCGCCGCAGCCGGACGGCCCGCACCCCTGGCAGTCGCAGCTCCAGGCGGCCCGCGACCGCAACGAGCAGACCCAGGTGCAGTACCTGGACCCGAGCCAGGACCCGCTGCGCCGCCGCCCCCAACGCCAGCAGCCGCCGCCGCAGCAGCCTCCCCAGCGGCAGCAGCAGCCCGCGCAGCGCAGGCAGCAGCCGCTCCAGCAGCAGTACCCGTACCAACAGCAGCAACAACAGCCGCAGCGCTACCAGCAGCCGCAGCAGCCACAGCGGCAGCAGTACGCGCCCCCGCAGCCCCAGCAGCCGGCCGCCCGGCCGCCGCGCGAGCCGCGTCCGCCGCGGCAGCGCAGCGCCAACCCGATGCGCATCCCCGGGCTCGGCTGCCTCAAGGGCTGTCTGTTCACCCTGGTCCTCCTGATCGTCGCCGGCTGGCTGATCTGGGAGCTGACCCCGCTCCAGGACTGGGTCGCCCAGGGCAAGGGCTACTGGGAAGCGATCGGCGACGGGATCGGCAAGGTCTCCGACTGGCTCTCCGAGCTCGGCGACAGCACCGGAAGCTCGGGCGGCGCCTGACCCGTACGCCGAAGGACCCGGTGCGGCCGAGCCCCGCTCCGTACGCCGAAGGACCCGGTGCGGCCCGGCCCGGCCCGTCAACCGGGTCCTGGCCCGCAACCGGTCCTGACTCACAACCGGTCCTGACCCGCAATGTTGTCTCTTTGTCGACTTCTCCGGGCCCATTCCGCCCGGAGAAGTGAAGGTCGGTGCCATCCTGGGCGCGTGACACCCCGGACGCCGCGTAACTTTGTCGACCGGGGGTCCACCGCCAGCCGCTGAGGGAGCAGTCTTGGCACGGAATATCGGCAGCCGGTACACGGCCCACCAGATCCTGGGGCGCGGCAGCGCCGGCACGGTATGGCTCGGCGAGGGGCCCGAGGGCCCGGTCGCCATCAAGCTGCTCCGTGAGGACCTCGCGTCCGACCAGGAGCTCGTGGGCCGCTTCGTACAGGAGCGCACCGCCCTGCTCGGACTCGACCATCCGCACGTGGTCGCCGTCCGGGACCTCGTCGTGGACGGCAACGACCTTGCGCTGGTCATGACCCTCGTACGCGGCACCGATCTGCGCACCCGCCTGGACCGCGAGCGCCGCCTCGCCCCCGAGGCGGCCGTCGCGATCATCGCGGACGTCGCCGACGGGCTGGCCGCCGCGCACAAGGCCCAGATCGTCCACCGGGACGTCAAGCCGGAGAACATCCTGCTGGACATGGAGGGCCCGCTCGGCCCCGGCGGCGCGCACCCCGCACTGCTCACCGACTTCGGCGTCGCCAAGCTGATCGACACCCCGCGCCGCACCAAGGCCACGAAGATCATCGGTACGCCGGACTACCTGGCCCCCGAGATCGTCGAGGGCCTCCCGCCGCGCGCCGCCGTCGACATCTACGCGCTCGCGACCGTGCTGTACGAGCTGCTCGCCGGGTTCACCCCCTTCGGCGGCGGCCATCCCGGCGCGGTCCTGCGCCGCCACGTGACCGAGACCGTCGTCCCGCTCCCCGGCATCCCCGAGGAGCTCTGGCAGCTGCTGGTCCAGTGCCTGGCCAAGGCCCCCGCCTCCCGGCTGCGCGCCTCGGAGCTGGCCGTACGGCTGCGCGACCTGCTGCCCCTGCTGGCGGGGATACCGCCGCTGGAGGTGGACGAGCCGGGCCCGGAGGAGAGCGAGCAGGCCCCGGCCTACGACGAGCAGCAGTACACCCCGGCCGCCGACGAGCCCCGCCGCCGCGGCGCGGTCCCGCTGGTACCCGGCTCCGCCCCCGACTCCAACCGGGACACCCACACCAGCATGCGCGTCCCGGCCCCGGACGAGCTGGCGGGCGGCCCCCTCGGTACGGCGCGTGCCCCCCGCGCCCCGGGGAAGCCCCGCCCCGGCTCCGCCCGGAACAAGGCGGCGGCCGTCCGTAAGCGCCGCATCACCCTGGGTGCCGCCGCCGTGCTGCTCTGCGCGGCCGTCGCGGTCGGCGGGTGGCTGGCCGCCGGTGGCGGCGACGGGGACGGAGCGCCCCAGGACAGCGAGAACTCGGCCCCGGCGACCCCGTGAGCGCACCCCCGCCCCGGGCCGGTTTCCGGGCCGGTTCCCGGGTGAGGGCAAGCTTCATCCGCCCAGCCGTTACGCTGGACCCGTGGCAGTCGTCGATATTTCCGAAGAGCTGAAGTCCCTCTCCTCGACCATGGGGTCGATCGAGGCCGTCCTGGACCTGGATGCGCTGAGGGCGGACATCGCCGCGCTCGAGGAGCAGGCAGCGGCACCGTCCCTGTGGGACGACCCGGACGCGGCCCAGAAGATCACCAGCAAGCTTTCGCACCTCCAGGCCGAGGTCCGCAAGGCCGAGGCCCTGCGCGGCCGCATCGACGACCTCGAAGTCCTCTTCGAGCTCGCCGAGGCCGAGGGCGACGCCGACGCGCAGGCCGAGGCCGAGGCCGAGCTGGAGTCGGTGAAGAAGGCGCTGGACGAGATGGAGGTCCGCACGCTCCTCTCCGGCGAGTACGACGCGCGCGAGGCCCTGGTGACCATCCGCGCCGAGGCCGGCGGCGTCGACGCCGCCGACTTCGCGGAGAAGCTCCAGCGCATGTACCTCCGCTGGGCCGAGCAGCACAACTACAAGACCGAGGTCTACGAGACCGCGTACGCCGAAGAGGCCGGCATCAAGTCGACCACCTTCGCCGTCCAGGTCCCGTACGCCTACGGCACCCTCTCCGTCGAGCAGGGCACCCACCGCCTGGTCCGCATCTCGCCCTTCGACAACCAGGGCCGCCGCCAGACCTCCTTCGCGGGCGTCGAGGTGCTCCCGGTCGTCGAGCAGACCGACCACATCGAGATCGACGAGTCCGAGCTGCGCGTGGACGTCTACCGCTCCTCGGGCCCCGGCGGACAGGGCGTCAACACCACGGACTCCGCGGTGCGTCTGACCCACCTGCCCACCGGCATCGTCGTCTCCTGCCAGAACGAGCGCTCGCAGATCCAGAACAAGGCGTCCGCGATGAACGTCCTCCAGGCGAAGCTCCTTGAGCGCCGCCGCCAGGAGGAGCAGGCGAAGATGAACGCGCTCAAGGGCGACGGCGGCAACTCCTGGGGCAACCAGATGCGTTCGTACGTCCTCCACCCGTACCAGATGGTCAAGGACCTGCGTACGGAGTTCGAGATGGGCAACCCCGAAGCGGTCTTCAACGGCGAGATCGACGGCTTCGTCGAGGCGGGTATCCGCTGGCGCAAGCAGCGGGAGAAGTAGCTTCAGCGGTACGGAGGTTGGGCCCGGGCGGGGATCTGTCCGGGCCCGCTTCGTTGGGGAGGACCTGTGCCCGATACGTCACAGTCGCGCTTCCGAATAGCCGTCAACACCCCTCATATCGGTGCCTAGTGCACGGAACGGCCTTGACGTAATCCTTAACTCTGGCCAGGGTGCTAGAGCAGCATGCGTATGCCTGGGGCGGGTGTGTACCGGGGGGCGGGGCGGGGTGACCACGACATGACGTGGCCTTGCCGAGAGCGATACCCCCAGGGCCCGCTGCCCGCATATGGCTGCTCCACTGACGAGATCGGCTACTGGGGGTAGCAACAGATGACGAAGAAGACGCGTGTTCGCGTCGCGCGGATAGCCGCTGGTGCGGTTATTGCCGCGGGTGCCTCGCTGACTGCGGCCGGCGCGGCGCAGGCGCTGGAGATCGGCGTCGACACCGGCGTTGTGGACGTCCAGGTGCAGGTGGGCGAGAACGACACCGACGGCACCACCGAAGGCGGCGAAGCGGGCGGGGTCGACCCGGGTGAGACGTCCACGGGTGAGACGACCGGTGAGACCACCACGGGCGAGACCACGACCGGTGAGACCACCGGCGAGACCTCGACCACGGGTGAGACCACCACCGGCGAGACCACCGGCGAGACGTCCACCACGGGTGAGACCTCGACGACCGGTGAGACCACCACGGGCGAGACCACGACCGGTGAGACCACCGGCGAGACCTCGACCACGGGTGAGACCACCACCGGCGAGACCACCGGCGAGACGTCCACCACGGGCGAGACCTCGACGACCGGCGAGACCACCACGGGTGAAACCACCGGTGAGACCAGCACCTCGGGTACCACCGGCACCACCGGCACCACGGGTTCGACCGGCAACACCGGCAGCACCGGCGGTACCGGCACCTCCGGCGGCGACCAGGGTGGCACCACCGGCGGCTCCACGACCGGCGGCTCCACCACCGGTGGCGACGACACCGGCTGCACCGTCGACCTCGACGGCGCCGAGTGCACCGACAACACCGACACCGACAGTGTCGGCAACAAGCCGGTCGAGCAGAGCAAGGGCAAGGAAGAGCTCGCCGAGACCGGTGCGGCCGAGACGACCTTCCTGGTCATCGGTGCCGCGACGATGATCGCGGGCGGCATCGGCTTCCGCATCCTGCCGCGCCTGGTCGGCGGCGGCCGCACGGTCGCCTAGGTCCGTCGCGGGCCCGAGGACCGGGCCCGTACACGGCGCGCCACGGCATGACGAAGGGCCCGGGAGGGCGTACGACGCCTCCCGGGCCCTTCTCGCGTGCCCGAACCGCTCAGGCGGGCGTACGCATACGTCTGTGCGCCCCGACGGGGCGGTGAGGGGCGGCCCCGAGGGCCGCGCGAGGTCTGATCAGGCCGCCTGCGCCAGCAGCGCGAGCGCCGCCAGCAGCACCACCATCAGGGCGATCAGCATCGCCGGGCTCATCCCGGCCAGCGGGCCCTGGCCCTGCTCCTCCAGCATCTGCTGCCGCACGGCACGGCAGACGCTGCAACGGCCCTCGCTCACGGGCGCCGCGCAGTTCGCGCACACCAGTCGGTCATAGGTCATGCGCATTCCTCCTCCCGCGCGGCGGAGCCGCTTGCCTGCTTTCTCTCCGCACAACGCTCACGGAAACGCAACCGTTCCCCCCACCACTGTGCCAGCTCGCGGCGATTTCGGCGCGGCCCGCCGGACAAGGTCCGGCACGACCCGTTTCGTACCATGGGGCGATTCGCCATATAACACCCATTGCCGGACGCCGCCTGCACGCGTGAGCCCGGTTCGCGTATGGTCACGCTCACCTACTCCCGGCCGACCGTGGTGCATCCGTGATCCGATTCGACAACGTCTCCAAGACCTACCCGAAGCAGACCCGACCGGCTCTGCGCGATGTCTCGCTGGACATCGAGAAGGGTGAGTTCGTCTTCCTGGTGGGGTCCTCCGGCTCCGGCAAGTCGACCTTCATGCGACTGATCCTGCGCGAGGAGCGGGCCAGCACGGGCATGGTCCATGTGCTCGGCAAGGACCTCGCGCGGCTGTCCAACTGGAAGGTGCCGCAGATGCGCCGCCAGCTGGGGACGGTCTTCCAGGACTTCCGCCTGCTGCCCAACAAGACGGTCGCGGAGAACGTGGCCTTCGCGCAGGAGGTCATCGGCAAGCCGCGCGGCGAGATCCGCAAGGCCGTGCCGCAGGTCCTCGACCTCGTCGGCCTCGGCGGCAAGGAGGAGCGGATGCCCGGCGAGCTCTCCGGCGGTGAGCAGCAGCGTGTGGCCATCGCCCGCGCCTTCGTCAACCGCCCCATGCTGCTGATCGCGGACGAGCCGACCGGCAACCTCGACCCGCAGACCTCGGTGGGCATCATGAAGCTGCTGGACCGGATCAACCGGACCGGCACCACCGTGATCATGGCGACCCACGACCAGAACATCGTCGACCAGATGCGCAAGCGCGTCATCGAGCTCGAGCAGGGCCGTCTCGTACGCGACCAGGCACGCGGCGTCTACGGCTACCAGCACTGACCGAGGGGCCCCGGCCCTTCGTGCATTTCGAGCATCGAGTACTGAAAGGACGCCATGCGCGCCCAGTTCGTCCTGTCGGAGATCGGCGTCGGTCTCCGCCGCAACCTCACGATGACCTTCGCGGTCGTGGTCTCCGTCGCCCTCTCGCTCGCCCTGTTCGGCGGCGCGCTGCTGATGCGCGAGCAGGTCAGCACGATGAAGGACTACTGGTACGACAAGGTCAACGTCTCGATCTTCCTCTGCAACAAGAACGACGCCAAGGACATGCCCAAGTGCGCCAAGGGGGCTGTCACCAAGGAGCAGAAGGCGGAGATCAAGGCCGATCTGGAGAAGATGGACGCCGTCGAGACGGTCCACTTCGAGACGGTCGACGAGGCGTACAAGCACTACCAGGAGCAGTTCGGCGACTCCCCGATGGCGGGCAACATCACGCCCGACCAGATGCAGGAGTCGTTCCGCGTGAAGCTGGACGACCCGCAGAAGTACAAGGTCGTCGCGACGGCCTTCGCCGGGCGGGACGGGGTGCAGTCCGTCCAGGACCAACGGTCCATCCTCGACAACCTCTTCGAGCTGATGAACGGCATGAACGTCGTCGCGATCTACGTGATGATCCTGATGCTCGTCATCGCGCTGATCCTGATCGTCAACACCGTGCGCGTCTCCGCGTTCAGCCGGAGACGTGAGACGGGCATCATGCGCCTCGTCGGGGCCTCCGGCTTCTACATCCAGGCCCCCTTCATCATGGAGGCGGCCGTCGCCGGTCTGATCGGCGGCGTGCTGGCCTGCGCCATGCTGCTCGGTGGCCGGTACTTCCTGATCGACGGCGGCCTCGCCCTCCAGGAGAAGCTGAACCTCATCAACTTCATCGGCTGGGACGCCGTCCTGACCAAGCTTCCGCTGGTGCTCGCGATCGGTCTGCTGATGCCCGCCGTCGCCGCTCTCTTCGCGTTGCGCAAGTACCTGAAGGTGTGACATGTGCCCCCTGGGGCGCACAGGCGATCGCCCGTGCGCCCCAGGGGGTTTGTCCTAGACTCGTCGCCATGTCGGGCTCCGCTCCACGCTTCGGGCCCCGCGGTCTCCGCCGCGGGGCGGCCCTGACATTGGTCTTCGGGTGCGCTCTCGCCACCGCTGCCGCGACCGGTTCGCTGCCGCAGGAACCCGAGCCCGGGCCCGGTCCGCAGACCCGCGCCGTCTCCTCCACCGTCGCCCCGGTCGACCACGACGAGATCGAGGACGCCGCAGCCGAGGCCGAGGCCGACGGCAAGTCCGTGAAGGACGCCGCCGAGGAGGTCGTCAGCCGCAGCGGGGACCGCTGGGGCGCCGTCTACGACCAGCGGGAGTACGAGGAGTTCGAGCAGGCGCTCGACGGCACCTACACCGGCGTCGGGCTCTCCGCCCGGCGCACCGGCCGCGGTGACGTCGCCGTCTCCCGCGTCCAGCCCGGCGGCCCCGCCGACCGGGCCGGCATCCGCACCGGCGACCTGCTGCGCACCCTGGACGGCCGCGCGATCGGCAGACGTCCCGTCGCGGAGGTCGTCGCGTTACTGCGCGGCGACGGTACGGGAGCGGCCGAGGGCAGCCGGGTGGAGCTCGGGCTCGTCCGGAAGGGCCGCAGCTGGACCGAGACCCTGGAGCGGGCCCGGCTGACCACCGAGGCGGTCACCGTGCGGCGGCTGGGCGACGAGCCCTCCTCGGCGGTCCTGGTCAAGGTCGCCGCCTTCACCAAGGGCGCGGGGGCCGACGTCCGGGACGCGGTCCGGGACGCCCCCGACGGGGCGGGGATACTCCTCGATCTGCGCGCCAACTCCGGCGGACTCGTCACCGAGGCCGTGGTCGCCGCCTCCGCCTTCCTGGACGGCGGCCTGGTCGCCACGTACGACGTGCGCGGGGACCAGCACGCGCTCTACGCCGATCCGGGCGGCGACACGGAGCGGCCGGTCGTCGTCCTGGTCGACGGCGGCACGATGAGCGCCGCCGAACTGCTGACCGGCGCCCTCCAGGACCGGGGCCGCGCGGTCACCGTCGGTTCGCCCACCTTCGGCAAGGGCTCCGTGCAGATGCCCAGCAGGCTCCCGGGCGGCTCGGTGGCCGAGCTGACCGTCGGCCACTACCGCACCCCGGGCGGCCGGAACGTCGACGGCAGGGGCATCACCCCCGACCTGGTGGTGGGGGAGCGGGCCCAGCAGCGGGCCGAGACGGTATTGAGTGGCCTCGGGGGTGGGTCGTAGTGCGAAAATGACCGCACTATGGCGAAGGAAAAAGACACCGGGCGCAAGATGATCGCGCAGAACAAGAAGGCGCGGCACGACTACACGATCCTCGACACCTACGAGTGCGGCCTCGTCCTCATGGGGACGGAGGTCAAGTCCCTGCGCATGGGACGGGCCTCCCTGGTCGACGGCTTCGTGCAGATCGACGACCACGAGGCGTGGCTCCACAACATCCACGTCCCCGAGTACGTCCAGGGCACCTGGACCAACCACGCGGCCAAGCGGAAGCGCAAGCTGCTGCTGCACCGGGCCGAGATCGACAAGCTGGAGTCGAAGTCGCAGGAGACGGGCCACACCATCGTGCCGCTCGCGCTGTACTTCAAGGACGGCCGGGTCAAGGTCGAGATCGCGCTCGCCAAGGGCAAGAAGGAGTACGACAAGCGGCAGACGCTCCGCGAGAAGCAGGACACGCGGGAGACGAACCGCGCCATCGCGGCGGCCCGCCGCCGGCAGCGCAGCGCCTGAGCACCCCCTCACGGGGAATACGCTGGCATCGTCCGGCGTTGGTCACGTACGATGGGCCGTGCACCTCAGCGAAGGTGCGCGTTTTGAAAACACCACATGGGGATGATCGGTTTCGACAGCGGATGTCGAAGCAGGGGAAGCGAGTCGAGGAAGCGGCAATGATCTCGTAAACCATATGTCGCAAACAATAATCGCCAATTCCAAGCGCGATTCCTCCGCCTTCGCCCTCGCTGCCTAATTAGCAGCTAGCGAAGACTCTGCGGAGTGTCAGCCCGGGGGTGATCCCGACCCGGATCCTGGCATCAGCTAGGGATCTAAACTTCTCGGTCCGGCCACGGGGCCGAGAAGGAAATCAAACAGTGGCTGGGCCTGTCGGAGGCTTGTTCGCGTGACCTCCGGGGCCGAGAAAAGCGCAGCGAACTGCACTCGGAGAAGCCCTGGTTCCGCACCGTTGGACGCGGGTTCGATTCCCGCCATCTCCACAATTCCCATGTAGGCCGCTGCCCCGCGAGTTCGCTCGCGGGGCAGCGGCTTTTTCACGCCTCCGCGCCGCGCCCGCTCACCACTCACGCCAGGCGTCGGCCTCCATGACGAGCGACGGGTGCCCGGCGACATGCGCCAGCTCTTCCAGGACGAGGCTGATGTCCTCGCGCTCCTCCGTCTCGATGCCCCAGCCCGCCGCCCGGTCGGCGGTGTTGAACCACTGCACCAGCGACTTCAGCACCTTCCGTGCGGCGGGCTTCCGGGGCTCGGGCCCCAGGTCCCGCAGCTCCCGGCAGGCCCGGTGCACCCGCCGTACGGCCGCCCGCCGGAACGCGGCCGGGGGAAACGGCGGCGACGGCGTCCACCGTTCGAACGGGGTCTCGGACAGGAGCTGCTCCCAGGTGAGTGCCGCCAGCCGGTCCGCGTACCGCTCCTTCTCCGCCTCCGCCGCAAGCCTCCGCCGCTCCTCGACCGCCTCCTGCTCCCGCAGCAGTGCCTCCCGGTCGTGAGCCCAGCGCCACTCGCCCTCCACATCGCTGTCGGCCAGGGCGAGGGTGGAGAACGATGTGCCGACGCTCCGGGGAGAGAGGTAGGGAGCGGCCGGCTTCGTCTGCTCGGCGGTGAGCGGGGCGGTGCCCAGCGCGGTGAGGCCGGTCAGCCCGGTCGGGTCGTCCACCCCGCACGCGAAGACCGCAGGACGCCCCGTGTGCGCGAACCGCCGACGCCGCAGCACCCGGTGTTCCCGTACCTCCTCCAGCGCGGGCACCCGGTCCCACACCCCGTCGAAGACGGCCACCACGATCACCTCCGGCGTCCGCGCGACGACCGCGAGTGCGCCGAAGCGCCCGGTCCCGGGCGGGGAGCCGGGGTGGAGCGGCGACGTGCGGAACGCGAACACCGCACCGGGCTCGACGTCCACCGGGCTCTTCGGGCTTCTCTTCGTGGCGGCCATCGGGTCACTGTAGGGGCGGCCCGTGACAGCGGCCGGACGCTCCGGGGGCCGCCCGTGCGGATCCGTCAACAGGCCCGCGCCGGGGTGCGGTCCGGCCTTCGTCGGCCCGCGGCCGCGATGGCCAGCGCGAGGGCCGCCGCCGACATCGGGGCCGCGTAGCCGGGCGCCGTGCCCGCGTGCTCGACCAGCCAGCCGCCCACCGCGGCCCCGGCCGCGACCCCGCCCAGCAGTGCGGTCACCGCGAGCGTCATGCCCTCGTTCAACTGCTCCGGGCGCGTGGCCCGCTGGACCAGCGTCATGCCCGTGACCATCGTCGGCGCGGTCGCCGCCCCCGCCAGCAGCAGGCAGAGGGCCAGGACCGGCAGGGGGGCCGACCCGGTGGCGGCCAGCAGCGGCAGGGACATCAGGGCGGTCATCGCGGCCAGGCACAGCAGCAGCCGGAGGTGGACGTTCCGGGTGGGCCGCAGCGAACCGTAGAGCAGGCCGGCCGCGCACGAGCCCGCCGCCTGGAGCGCCAGGATCGCGCCCCCGGCATGCGCGATGGAGACCACCTCCAGCGACCCGAACACCGCCCCCGTGGCGAGGAACACCGCCAGCAGTGCGGGCATCCCCGGCGTGCGCAGCGGCGAGGCCACCGCCCTCGTACGCGGGGTGACGGGCGGTTCCGTGGCGCGCTGGGCGGCGAAGATCAGGACGCCGGTCATCAGGAGCACCGCCCCCACCAGCGTGCCCGCCTCCGGGAACAGCGCCCCGCAGAGCGTCGCGGCCAGCACCGGGCCCAGCATGAAGCACAGCTCGTCGGCGGCCTGCTCGAAGGAGTTCGCGGTGTGCAGGGCCGCCGGATCGCCCCGGTGCAGATGCGCCCAGCGGGCCCGCGACATCCCGCCGGTGTTCGGGGTCGTCGCGGTCGCGGCGTACGCGGCGAACAGCGTCCAGGCCGGGGCGTCGTGGTGCACGCACAGCACCAGGGCCAGCGATCCCAGTACGGCGAGCGCGGTGGCGGGCACGGCGACGCGCGCCTGTCCGAAGCGGTCCACCAGCCGGGCGGTGAACGGCGCGACGACCGCCGTCGCCGCCAGCCCGGTCGCGGTGACGGCCCCGGCGAGGGCGTACGAGCCCCGGGACCCGGCGATCATGATGACCGCGCTGACGCTGAGCATCCCCATCGGCAGCCGGGCGATGAGGTTGCCCGCCGTGAAGGCGCGGGCCCCGGGCGTCGCCAGCAGCCGGAGGTACGGATTCGACGACGACCGCGCCCGCCGGGGCGCGGCGCTCGTCGGCGCGGGGCGCGGAGCCGCGACCAGTTGCCCGCCGGATACGGCGAGAAGGGGAACGGAGGCCCGGTCGGGCCGGAATGCGGTCTGGGGACGGGCGGCAGGGGATATCGGCATACGGACCAGGCTCGCCGTGCCCCGCCGTCCCGGTCCAACACCTTCTGCGGAGCAATTCACGCGCACGTGTTGTGAATGTGGTCGCACGCGGTAGATTCGCGGCGTGCCTCCCGCCGACACCGACCCCCGACTCCTGCGCGCCTTCCTCGCCGTCGCCGACGAACTGCACTTCACCCGGGCCGCCGCCCGGCTCTTCGTCGCGCAGCAGGCGCTGAGCCGGGACATCCGGCGGCTGGAGCGCGAACTGGGCGCCGAACTGTTCGTCCGCACCACCCGGCAGGTCGCCCTCACCCCGGACGGCGAACGTCTGCTGCCGTACGCCCGCCGGGTGCTCGACGCGCACACCGAACTCGCCGGGGCCTTCAGCGGCGCGCCCGCCCGGCCGCTGCTCGTGGACCTGAACAGCGACGGGGCCACCGCCGCCCGGGTGCTGGGGCGCGCCCGTGAGCTGGCGCCCGAGTGCGAGCTGATGGCCCGCTTCGAGTCCGGGCTCACCTGGGCCGCCGCCGAGATCCTGGCCGGCCGGCTCGACGCCTCCTTCGGCCGGGCCGCAGGGCTGGCCCGCGCCGTGCGGGCGGGGCTCTCCACGCACCCTGTGCGGTACGAGCCGATGGCCCTGATGCTGCCGCTGTCCCATCCCCTCGCCGAACGCGAGACCGTCGCCCTGGCCGAGCTGTCCGGCGAGACCGTCTACGCGGGGGCCGGCAATGAGCGGACCCGGGAGTGGACCGACCTCGCCGCGTCGCTGTTCGCCGAGTGGGGCATCGTGATGGCCCCGCCCGTTCCGCTCGCCGTGGGTGTGGCCGAATTCCAGCGGGTCATGGAGAAGGGCGGGTACCCCGTGCTCGCTGTCGTCGACTTCCCGCCGCTGCCCGGGACCGTGCTGCGCCCGCTCGTCGACCCGGTTCCGCTTTCGCCGGTGTCGCTGGTCTGGCGGAAGGGGTTGCGGCATCCCGGCGTGGACGCGCTGCGCAACGCTACTGACCAGTTGGCCCTTGCCGAGGGATGGCTGGTCCGGCCGTCCGGGGCATGGTTGCCGGAGTCCGATCTGTCACTGATGCGCAACCGTTCCTGATCAACTCCGTTCAGGGGCACTTGGGCGTCAACGTCGTGCGCTACATTCATCGTCCGGGTGCATGGACACCAGGTTCGTGGACGGGTGGGGGCCCAGTCCGACAGTAAAGAACCAGTCAAGTTCGGTGCGCCTGAGTCATTGAGTGGGGGGATGGGCTGCACCTGTGGACAATTGGCGCGAAGGCATGAGAACCGGGCACACGCACGAGCCCAACGACGCGACGATCCAGCTCGACGGACTGGGCCGTCAGCTCGCCGAACTGCCCGGCGAACCCGCCCCGCCGGAGGGCTCCGACGGCCCCGTCTTCGTCGACGAGAGCGGCCGCCGCAGCAAGACGTTCCGACGCCTCGGCTGGGTCCTCGCCACGGTCTGCACCGGTTACGCCGTGACGCTGGTCTTCGCCGTCCTCGGCGGAAACTCCAGCGCCCCCTGGCTGCCCCTGTCCGGGCCCAAGGAGGAGGCGCAGGCGGAGCAGGTCGAGGACCTTCCCGAGACCGGCACCGTCGACGACGGCCTGTCCGACGACGGCGCCCCGGAGCCGGGGCCCAGCGCCTCCGGCTCCCCGACGGCCGACGCGTCCGGCACCCCCGCGGGCGCCACCCCGTCGGCCACCTCCGTGGTCGTGCCCGCCGGCTCGGCGGAGCGCCCGTCCGCGTCCGCCCCCGCGGACCCGTCCCGCCCCGCCACGGGCGGTGGCGGCGGTGGCGCCACGAAGCCGGCCCCCACGACCTCGGCCGCCGAACCGCCGGTCGACCCCACGCCACCGACCACCGAGCCGGAGCCGACCGAATCGACGGCTCCGCCCGTCGAGGACCCCGAACAGCCGGTGCAAGAAGAGAGCGCCCCGTAAATGAACTCCCCCGCCAGGCGGGGCAGGAACGGCAAGGACAGCAGGAAGAGCAGGGCGTCCCGTGGCCGGAGCCGGCTCAGGCTCCCCATGCGCTACCTCCTGCCGACGACCCTTCTCGTAGCCCTGCTCGCGATGCTGATGCTGCGCGGATACGTGCACAGCGAGATCCTCGCCGACCACCGGGTCCGCGACGCCGCCCCCACCCACCGGGTGCCGAAGGACGTCCTGACCGGCGGGCCCGTCATCGACGCCCGCTCCGGTGACGCGAAGACCCTGCGCATACCCGACCGCCGGATCGTCCTGACCTTCGATGACGGCCCGGACCCGGTGTGGACGCCGAAGGTGCTCGACAAGCTGAAGGAGTACGACGCCCACGGCGTCTTCTTCGTCACCGGCAACATGGCCGCCCGCCACCCGGACCTGGTCCGGCGGATGGTGGAGGAGGGCCACGAACTCGGCCTGCACACCTTCAACCACCCCGACCTCTCCTACCAGTCCACCGCGCGCATCGACTGGGAGCTGTCGCAGAACCAGCTGGCGCTGGCGGGCGCGGCGGGCATCCGCACCTCGATCTTCCGGCCGCCCTACTCCTCCTTCTCGGACGCCATGGACAACAAGTCCTGGCCGGTCACCGAGTACATCGGCAGCCGCGGCTACCTCACCGTCGTCAACGACACCGACAGCGAGGACTGGAAGCGCCCCGGGGTCCGGGCGATCGTCGAGCGGGCCACGCCGAAGAACGGCAAGGGCGCGATCATCCTGATGCACGACTCCGGCGGCGACCGCTCGCAGACCGTGGCCGCGCTCGACACCCTCCTGCCGGACCTCAAGGAGAAGGGCTACACCTTCACCCGCCTCACCACGGCCCTGGACGCCCCGAGCGCGCACACCCCGGTCACCGGGTTCGCCCTGTGGAAGGGCAAGGCGTTCGTCTCCGCCGTCGCCGTGTCCGAACGGGTCACCGGCGTCCTGGTCGTCGGGCTCGCCGCCATCGGCGCCCTGGTGCTGGCCCGCTTCGGCCTGATGCTGCTGCTCTCCTTCCTGCACGCCCGCAAGGTCCGCCGCAGGAACTTCAGCTGGGGCGAACCCCTGCGCCGCCCGGTCTCCGTCCTGGTCCCCGCGTACAACGAACGCGAGTGCATCGAGGCGACCGTGCGCTCCCTGGCCGCCAGTGAGCACCCCATCGAGATCATCGTCATCGACGACGGCTCCACCGACGGCACCGCGGACCTGGTCGAGGCCATGCGGATGCCGCACGTACGCGTGGTGCGCCAGCGGAACGCGGGCAAGCCCGCCGCCCTCAACAACGGCATCCGGCACGCCCGCTACGACATCGTCGTGATGATGGACGGCGACACCGTCTTCGAACCGGCCACGGTCCGCGAGCTGGTCCAGCCGTTCGCCGACCCCCGGGTCGGGGCCGTCGCGGGCAACGCCAAGGTCGGCAACCGCGACTCCCTCATCGGCGCCTGGCAGCACATCGAGTACGTGATGGGCTTCAACCTGGACCGCCGGATGTACGACGTGCTCGGCTGCATGCCCACCATCCCCGGCGCCGTCGGGGCGTTCCGCCGCGAGGCCCTGGAGCGGGTCGGCGGGATGAGCGAGGACACCCTCGCCGAGGACACCGACGTCACCATGGCCCTGCACCGGGACGGCTGGCGGGTCGTCTACGCCGAGAACGCCCGCGCCTGGACCGAGGCCCCGGAGTCCGTGCAGCAGCTCTGGTCGCAGCGCTACCGGTGGAGCTACGGCACCATGCAGGCGATCTGGAAGCACCGCCGCGCGGTCATCGAACGCGGGCCCTCGGGCCGCTTCGGGCGGGTCGGCCTGCCGTTCGTCTCCCTGTTCATGGTCGTCGCCCCGCTGCTCGCGCCGCTCATCGACGTGTTCCTGCTGTACGGACTCGTCTTCGGCCCGACCGGCAAGACGGTGGCCGCGTGGTTCGGCGTGCTGGTCGTCCAGGCGGTCTGCGCCGCGTACGCCTTCCGGCTGGACAGGGAACGCATGACGCACCTCCTCTCGCTGCCGCTCCAGCAGATCCTCTACCGCCAGCTCATGTACGTCGTGCTGCTCCAGTCCTGGATCACCGCGCTCACCGGCGGCCGGCTGCGCTGGCAGAAGCTGCGCCGCACCGGCGCGGTGGAGGCCCCCGGCGGCGTCTCCGCCCAGCGGCGCGGCTCCGGGGCCGTCCCCGAGAGGAGGCCCGTCGGATGAGCGCCGCCACCGTGCCCGCCGGAACCCCCGTGGTGCCCCCCGCCGCCCAGGGGAAGCCCGGCCGGGACCGCTATCTCGACCTGCTCCGGACGATCGCCCTGGTCCGCGTGGTGATCTACCACATCTTCGGCTGGGCCTGGCTGACCATCCTGTTCCCCTCGATGGGCGTGATGTTCGCCCTGGCCGGCTCGTTGATGGCCCGTTCGCTGGGCCGCCCGGCCCTGGGCGTCGTCCGGGGCCGGATCCGCCGCCTGCTGCCGCCCATGTGGGTGTTCGCGCTCGTCGTCGTACCGATGATGTTCGCGCTGGGCTGGCAGCCGGTGAAGTCGGAGGGCGCCTGGTGGTTCGTCAAGCTCGCCTGGTACGTCTTCCCGGTCGGTGCTCCCCCCTTCCCCTGGTCCAGCGGTGACCGGGCAGGACTGCTGGAGGACACCTGGGCGGTCCAGGCGGCCGGGCCCCTCTGGTACATCCGCGCCTACCTCTGGTTCGTCCTCGCCTCGCCCCTGCTGCTCCGGGCGTTCCGCAGGCTGCCCTGGGCGACGCTGCTCGCCCCGCTCGGCCTGACCGCCGTGATCGGCACCGGCCTGGTGACCGTCCCGGGCGAGACCGGCAACGCGCTGACCGACTTCGCGGTCTTCGGCTCCTGCTGGATCCTGGGCTTCGCCCACCACGACGGCCTGTTCAAGGACGTGCCGCGCTACCTCACGATCTCGCTGGCGTCGATCGTCATGGGCTTCGGGCTGTGGTGGGCCTCCGGGCACCTCACGGCGGACGGCTGGGACCTCAACGACATCCCGCTGGCCCAGGCGGCCTGGTCGCTCGGCTTCTGCGTGATCCTGCTCCAGTACGCCCCGTCCTGGCGGGAACTGCCCGGCCGGCTGGCCCGCTTCGACCGGCTGGTCACGCTCGCCAACAACCGGGCCGTGACGATCTACCTCTGGCACAACCTGCTGATCATGGCGACGATCCCGCTGCTCGACCTCCTCTGGGAGATCCCGTACGTGGACGCGCACCTGGGATCGGCGGTCGAGGCCGGGTACACCCTGCTGATGACCCTGCTCGTCTGGCCGCTGATCGCGCTCATGATCGTCGCCGTGGGCTGGGTGGAGGACGTCGCCGCCAGACGCCGGCCCCGCCTCTGGCCGGACGGCGGACGGTAGCGGGCACCGCATCTCACCGGGCCGGGAACGGCCCGGTGAGAGCAAGGTTGCGCACCGGTCACCTCGCGGCACCACGCCGAAACGCGGGCTCCCTAGCGTCGGGAACAACACCCCGACCCCCCGTGGAGGCGCGTGATGGCAGGCCGTTGGATCGAGACCTGGGAGCCCGAGGACGAGACGTTCTGGCGGGAGAAAGGCGAACGGGTCGCCCGCCGCAACCTCTGGTTCTCCGTGCTCTCCGAGCACATCGGATTCTCGGTCTGGACCCTGTGGTCGGTGATGGTCCTCTTCATGGGACCGGAGTACGGCATCGACCCGGCCGGGAAGTTCTTCCTCATCTCGACCGCCACCCTCGTCGGCGCGCTGGTGCGGGTCCCGTACACCTTCGCCGTCGCCCGCTTCGGCGGCCGCAACTGGACGATCTTCAGCGCGGTGAGCCTGCTCGTCCCGACCCTGGCCGCGTTCTGGGTGATGGAGCCCGGAACCTCGTACGGCACATTCGTCGCGGTCGCGGCGCTCACCGGCATCGGCGGCGGCAACTTCGCCTCGTCGATGACCAACATCAACGCCTTCTTCCCGCTGCGCAAGAAGGGCTGGGCGCTCGGACTCAACGCGGGCGGCGGCAACATCGGCGTCCCCGTCGTCCAGCTCGTCGGCCTGCTCGTCATCGGCACCCTGGGCGCCTCGCACCCCCGGGTCGTCCTCGGCGTGTACCTCCCGCTGATCATCCTGGCCGCCCTCTGCGCGGCCCTGTACATGGACAACCTGCGGCCCGTGAAGAACGACACCGGGGCCGCGCTGGAGGCCCTCCGCGACCCGCACACCTGGATCATGTCGGTCCTCTACATCGGCACCTTCGGCTCGTTCATCGGCTACAGCTTCGCCTTCGGCCTGGTGCTCCAGACCCAGTTCGGCCGGACCCCGCTCCAGGCCGCCTCGCTCACCTTCATCGGCCCGCTGCTGGGCTCCCTGATCCGGCCCGTCGGGGGCCGCCTCGCCGACCGGTACGGCGGGGCGCGCATCACCCTGGCCACGTTCGTCGCGATGGCCGCCGCCACCGGCGTCGTCATCCACGCCTCGGGGACCGCCTCGCTGCCGGTCTTCCTCACCGGTTTCACCGCCCTGTTCGTCCTGACGGGCCTCGGCAACGGATCGACGTACAAGATGATCCCCGGCATCTTCCACACCAAGGCGCTCGCCCGGGGCCTGGACAGTGAGGCGGCCGCCGCCCACGGACGACGGCTCTCCGGCGCGGCCATGGGACTGATCGGGGCCGTCGGCGCCCTCGGCGGCCTGGCGATCAACCTCGCCTTCCGCCAGTCCTTCCAGGGCTCCGGCACCGGAACCGCGGCCTTCTGGTCCTTCCTCGCCTTCTACGGGGTGTGCACCGCGATCACCTGGGCGGTATACCTTCGCCGCCCCGCACCGGTGCCCGCCCGGGCCCAGCTCGGCTACGCGGAGGTGTAGGAACGGCACGGTCCGGCGTCGTCGGACGTAACGGCCGGGACATCGGACGTAACGGCCGGGAAATACGGGGGAACCGAGCCTGTCACGCACGGTTGGCAGGCTCGGGCCTCCGCACATCACCTCATCAGCGGAAGTCATCGCGTATCAGCGGGAAACCATCGCGCACCAGCGGGAACACGGGAGCCGGGAACACGCCATGCAGGACGACGACACAACGCACGGCCCCCTCGCGGGCTTCACCGTCGGGGTGACCGCCGCCCGCCGGGCCGAGGAGCTGGGCACCCTCCTCAAGCGCCGCGGGGCCGCCGTCCTGCACGCCCCCGCCCTGCGGATCGTGCAGCTCGCTGACGACAGCGAGCTCCTCGCCGCCACCAAGGAGTTGATCGGCCACGCCCCCGACGTGGCGGTCGCCACCACCGCGATCGGTTTCCGCGGCTGGATCGAGGCGGCCGACGGCTGGGGCATCGGTGACGCGCTCCTGGAGACCCTGCGCGGGGTGGAACTCCTCGCCCGGGGTCCCAAGGTCAAGGGCGCGATCCGGGCCGCCGGGCTCTCCGAGGCCTGGTCGCCCGGGTCCGAATCGATGGCCGAGGTCCTCGACCGGCTCCTCGCCGAGGGCGTCGCCGGACGCCGGGTCGCCCTCCAACTGCACGGCGAACCGCTGCCCGGCTTCGTCGAGTCCCTGACGGCCGCGGGCGCCGAGGTCGTCGTCGTCCCCGTCTACCGCTGGATGCCGCCGCAGGACCTCGCCCCGCTCGACCGGATGCTCGACGTCACGGCCGCCCGGGGCCTGGACGCGATCGCCTTCACCAGCGCGCCCGCCGCCGCCTCGTTCCTGGGCCGGGCCGAGACCCGCGGACTGCTCCCGGAGGTCCTCGGCGCCCTGCGCGACGACGTGCTGGTCGCCTGCGTCGGACCGGTCACCGCCCTCCCGCTCCAGGCCCGGGGCATCGACACCCTCCAGCCCGAACGCTTCCGGCTCGGCCCCCTCGTCCAGCTGATGTGCGCCCATCTTCCGGCGGCCGCCCGCATCCTGCCCGTCGCCGGACACCGCGTCGAGATCCGGGGCCACGCCGTCCTCGTCGACGACGAACTGCGCGCGGTGCCGCCCGCGGGCATGGCCCTCCTGCACGCGCTGGCCCGCCGCCCCGGCTGGGTGGTGGCCCGCGCCGACCTGCTGCGGGCCCTGCCCGGCAGCGGCTCCGACGAGCACGCGGTGGAGACGGCGATGGCCCGGCTGCGCTCGGCGCTGGGCGTGCCCCGGCTGATCCAGACGGTCGTCAAGCGCGGCTACCGGCTGGCGCTGGACCCGTCGGCGGACACGAAGTACGGGCGCTGACGGCCCCCTCGGCACGAGCCGGCCCCTCAGCAGGAGCCGGCCCCCCAGCAGGAGCTGGGCCGCGTCCGTAGGAGTCGGGCGCCCTCAGCAGGAGCCGGCCCCCCAGCAGGAGCCGGCCCGCGTCCGTAGGAGCCGGGCCCCCGTCAGGAGCCGGGCCGCGTCCCTGGGAGTCCGGCCGCCCCGGATAGCGTGACCCGATGACCGACCACACCCACCTGCTCGCCGCGGACGTGGCCTTCCGGCCCGCCGAACTCGCCGACGCGCCCTCCTTCGCCGCCACCCTCACCCGTAACCGCGCGTACATGCGCCGCTGGGAGCCCGTGCGCTCCGAGGCCTTCTACACCGTCGAGGGCCAGGCCGCCCGGCTCACCGCCCTGCTGGCCGACCGGGACGCCGGGCGGGCCATGCCCTGGGTGCTCGCGGACCCCGACGACCGGGTGATCGGCGCCTTCACGCTCTCCGCGATCGAGCGGGGCCCGTTCCGCAACGGCCGCCTCGGCTACTGGGTCGCCGAGGGCCACGCCGGGCGCGGCCTCGCCACCGCGGCCGTCCGCGCGGTCTGCGAGGCGGCCCGCGACCGGCTCGGCCTGCACCGCGTCGAGGCCGCGACCGTCACCGACAACGTCCCCTCCCAACGGGTGCTCGCCAAGGCCGGGTTCGAACGGACCGGCACCGCGCCCGGCTATCTGCACATCAACGCCCGCTGGCGCGACCACCATCTCTTCCAGCGGCTTCTCCACGACGACCCGCCGACGGGCTGACCGCCACGGCCGCCGGAGCCTCGCGCACATGCACATGGCCGTCCAGGGGGTACTTCGGCGGCAGCGCCGGGATCACCCGCGCCAACGGGTATCCGCACTTCTCCGCCACCCGGCACGACGCGACGTTGTCGAGTTGGTGCAGCAGCTCCAGCCGGGTCGGGCCCTGTTCGGCGAAGGCCGTGAACGCCCAGTCGGTGAGCGCCGTCAGCGCCCGTGGGGCGACGCCCCGGCCGCGCGCCGAGGCCGTCGTCCAATAGCCCACCTCCGCACGGTCGCTCACCGGATCCGGCCGCTTCAGCACGACGTTGCCGAGCGGTTCACGCTCCCGCCCGGTCTCCGTGACGGCGAAGGCGAAGCGGGTGCCCGCCGCCCACCCCGTACGCTGCGCCTCCAGCCAGTCGGCCGCCCCCTCCGGCCCGGAGACCTGGGTGTCCAGCCACCGTCGCATCGCCGGATCCTCGTACGCCCGCAGCAGCGCGGCCAGATCCCCCTCGTGCCACCGGCGCAGCCGCAGTCCCCCGAAGCCGATGAAGGCGCTCGCGTCGTACGGGTCCATGCGAATCTCCCCCTCGTGTCCCACGGTCATCACGGTACGGGGGCGGCGGCGGGGGTTCCGGCCGGGCTCCGACAGGAGCACTCTGGGGAGGGGCGTTCCACCGGGTGACCCAGGGCGGTGAGCGGGATCATGGCAGCGGGCAGGGGTGCGCGGATGTGGCGGTTCGACGCGGGCCGGATCTGCCTCGACCTCGTGGCCACGGAACGGGCGGGCGGAGTCCCCGGCACCTGCGAACAGCTCGTCTCTCCGGGCCACTTGGCCCGGTGGCTCACCGACGCCCGGCTTGTCCCGCCGGGCACCGCGCTGGCGGCGCTGGACGAGGCCTGGGTGGCTCGATTCCACGAACTGCGCTCCGATGTCTTGCGGTTGATGGCGGCTCAGCTCGACGGCCCCCCGGCCGACGGTGCGCTGGAGCGGGTCAATTCCCTTGCTTCCGCAGCGCCTCCGGGCCCCCGGGCGGTGCGCGGCGCGGACGGCGGCCTCGTACGCGTCCTGAGCGGAGCGCCCGACTGCGCGGGTCTCCTCGCCGTCGTCGCCCGGGACGCGGTGGACCTGCTCACCGACCCCGTCGCGCGGGCCGCCCTGCGCCGTTGCCAG
This sequence comes from Streptomyces sindenensis, assembly GCF_014649035.1. Classification (GTDB taxonomy): domain Bacteria; phylum Actinomycetota; class Actinomycetes; order Streptomycetales; family Streptomycetaceae; genus Streptomyces; species Streptomyces sindenensis. The sequence goes on along the minus strand of NZ_BMSG01000014.1, from coordinate 95,282 downwards.
GGGGAGGCCTGCCACCGGCTCTACCTGGACACCTCGCGCGGCGGCCGGCGGCGCTGGTGCTCCGGCGAGGTCTGCGGCAACCGTGAACGGGTCGCCCGGCACCGGCGCCGCATCTCCGGGACGACCGGTGCGTCCGGCCCGGCGGCACCCGGCGCGTACGGCCCGGGTGAACCCGGCCCGCCCGGCCCGGAGAAAGAAATTCCGCCCGGCGTTGAATGAACCGGCGCACCCTCCCGTATCGATGGTCCAGGAGCTCGTTTCAGAGGTCTCGACCGGGAGGTTCGGGTGCGCAAGGATGCGGCCGTGGCCGATGACCGTCCGCCCAGGGCTCGACATCGCAGTGAGCCGCCCTCGTCCCCCTCCGGGATACCGGACGAGGAACTGATGCGGGCGCTGTACCGCGAACACGCCGGGCCGCTGCTCGCGTACGTCCTCCGACTCGTCGCGGGCGACCGCCAGCGGGCCGAGGACGTGGTGCAGGAGACGCTCATCCGTGCCTGGAAGAACGCCGGCCGGCTCAACCGGGCCACCGGCTCCGTCCGACCCTGGCTGGTGACGGTCGCCCGGCGCATCGTCATCGACAACCACCGCAGCCGGCAGGCCCGGCCGCGCGAGGTCGATCCGTCGCCGCTGGAGGTCATTCCCGCGGAGGACGAGATCGACAAGGCGCTGTGGCTGATGACGCTCTCGGACGCGCTCGAAGATTTGACCCCCGCGCACCGGGAAGCATTGGTCGAGACCTACTTCAAGGGGCGTACGGTCAACGAGGCCGCCGACGTGCTCGGTGTCCCCAGCGGGACCGTGCGGTCCCGGGTGTTCTACGCACTGCGCTCGATGAAGCTCGCACTCGAAGAGAGGGGGATCACGGCATGAGCGACCAGCAGTGGCAGCCGTTCGGGCCCCGGCCTCCCGGCCACCGCACGCCGTCCGGTCCCTCAAGTCCCCCGTATGCGGCGGGCCCCGCACACCCCTCGGGGCCCGCGCACCTCACCGGCGTCCCCGGCCCGTCCGGCCCGCCGGGTTCCTCCCGCCCGCCCGGACGCTTCGGCGCCGGTCCCGGCCGCGGTCCGGAGCCCGCCGGCTCCGAAGGGTCCGAGCACGACGCGGCCGCCGCGTACGTCCTCGGCATCCTCGACGACGCCCAGGCCGGCGAGTTCGAGGCCCATCTCGCGGGCTGCGCCCGGTGCGCCGCGCATCTCGACGAGTTCGCGGGGATGGAGCCGATGCTCGCGATGCTCTCCGAGGCCCCGTCCGCCGTGCCCGGCGCCCGCCCCGTACCGCATGTGCCCGAGAAGCCCGCGCCCCGGCTGCTGGGCGGACTGATGGACGAGGTCGCGCGAAGGCGCCACCGCCGCACCCGGCGCAGCCGGTACTGGGTCGCCGCGGCCGCGGCCCTCATCGTCGGCGGTCCGGTCGCCGCCTTCGCGGTCACGGCGGGTGACGAGCGCGGCGGCGGACCGGTGGCCGTGGGCGAGCCGCACCCCACCAGCCCGGCCGAGGACGCCTTCTTCGAGCACATGACGGAGAAGGTCTCGGCGACCGACCCCACCACCCGGGTCGGCGCGACCGTCGGCATGGAGGAGAAGGCCTGGGGCACGCACACGGTCCTGGAGCTGAAGAACGTCAAGGGACCGCAGAAGTGCACGCTGGTAGCCGTCTCCAGGACCGGTGAGGAGGAGGTCGTCACCTCCTGGTCCGTCCCGCGGTGGGGGTACGGCATCGAGGGCGCGACGAACCCGACGGCCAAGGCCCCGCTGTACGTGCACGGCGGGGCGGCGATGGACCGCGAGGACATCGCCCGCTTCGAGGTGCGGACCTTCGACGGGGAGCGGCTGGTGGAGATCGGGGCCTGACCAGGGCGCGACGCGCGACCGCCTGCCGGTCGGCAGGTGCGCCCGGGCCCCCTTCGCTATAGGGTTGACGGCTGCCCAGTGCCGTTAAGAAGGGGGCCTCGGTGGCCGCGCAGGATGCCGCTGTCGAATCGCTGCGGGACCGGGAAATCGGTGTCGAGCAAGAGCATCTCGACCGTGTTTATCACCGCCTCGAAGAGAAGATCCACGAGGCGGAATTCCTCATGAACGACGCCGTCAAGCGCGGCCAGGTCGGTACCCCCGGCGCGCTCGCGGAGCGGGACGCCCAGGTGTTCCGGGCAGGGATCCACCTCAACCGGCTGAACAGCGAGTTCGAGGACTTCCTCTTCGGGCGGATCGATCTGCTGCTCGGCAAGGACGGGGAGCGCGGCCCGGACGGCGCGTACACCTCCGTGGAGCCGGCCGAGGACTCCGTGCGCGACGACGGCACCGCCGATATCGCGGAGACGCTCCACATCGGCCGGATCGGGGTCCTGGACTCCGACTACGCGCCGCTGGTGATCGACTGGCGCGCCCCGGCCGCCGCCCCGTTCTACCGCTCCACCCCGAAGGATCCGGGCCGGGTGGTTCGCCGCCGGGTCATCCGCTCCAAGGGCCGCAAGGTCCTCGGGGTCGAGGACGATCTGATGCGCCCGGAGCTGACGGCGTTCCTCGGCGGCGAGAAGCTTCCGGTCATCGGGGACGGCGCGCTGATGGCGGCGCTCGGCCAGGCCCGCAGCCACACCATGCGGGACATCGTCTCCTCCATCCAGGCCGAACAGGACCTGGTCATCCGGGCCCCCGCCGCCTCCGTCACCGAGGTCACCGGCGGCCCCGGCACCGGCAAGACCGCCGTCGCCCTGCACCGGGCGGCCTACCTGCTCTACCAGGACCGGCGGCGGTACGCGGGCGGCATCCTGATCGTCTCGCCCACCCCGCTCCTCGTCGCGTACACCGAAGGGGTGCTGCCCTCGCTCGGCGAGGAGGGCCAGGTCGCGATCCGCGCGATCGGCTCGCTCTCCGACGACGCGGCCGGCCCGGAAGGCGCCACCGCGTACGACGAACCCGCCGTCGCCCGGGTCAAGGGCTCCTCCCGGATGCTCCCCGTGCTGCGCAAGGCGGCCCGGGGCGCCCTGGAGATCTCGCCGCCGGTGAACGGGAGCGGCCAGCTCGCCTTCGGGGAGGAGCCCGCGCAGGCGGCCGCCCCGGCCACCCCCACCCGGCTGCGCGTCGTCGCCTTCGGGGCCCGGATCGAGCTGGAGGCGGACGAACTCAAGCGCATCCGGCACAACGTCCTGGGCGGCACCACACCGGTCAACCTGCTGCGCCCGCGCGCCCGCAAGCTGCTGCTGGACGCCCTGTGGAACAAGTCCTCCGGGCGCGGCCGCTACACCGACCCGGAACTGATCGCGGAGCTGCGCTCCTCGTTCGACGAGGACGTCTCGACCGAGACCCCGTTCCTGGAGTTCCTCGACGCCTGGTGGCCCGAGCTGACGCCCCGCCGGGTGCTCGCCGCGATGGCCGACGAGCGGCGGCTCGCCCGCTGGTCCCGGCGCATCCTCAACCAGGGCGAGGTGCGCCGCCTGGCCCGCTCACTCAAGCGCCTGGACGCGGACGGCGGCGGTCCGCTCTCCGTCCACGACGTGGCGCTCCTGGACGAACTCCAGGCGCTGCTGGGCACCCCCGCCCGGCCCAAGCGCAAGCGCGAGGCCGATCCGCTGGATCAGCTCACCGGGCTGGAGGAGCTGATGCCGCAGCGCGAGGAGACCCAGTGGGAGCGGGCCGAGCGGCTCGCGGCGGAGCGCACGGAGTACGCGCACGTCATCGTCGACGAGGCGCAGGACCTCACTCCGATGCAGTGGCGCATGGTCGGCCGCCGTGGCCGGCACGCCACCTGGACGATCGTCGGCGACCCGGCCCAGTCCTCCTGGTCCGACCCGGACGAGGCGGCCGCGGCCCGGGACGAGGCGCTCGGTTCCCGGCCGCGCCGCCGCTTCACCCTCACCGTCAACTACCGCAACCCGGCGGAGATCGCGGAGCTGGCCGCCAAGGTGCTGGCGCTGGCGATGCCCGGCATGGAGTCCCCGGCGGCGGTCCGCTCGACCGGGGTGGTGCCGCGCTTCGAGCCGGTCCGCGAGGCGGGCCTGGCCGCCACGGTCCGCGAGGAGGCCGCCCGGCTGCTGGAGCAGGTGGACGGCACGGTCGGCGTGGTCGTCGCGATGAACCGGCGCGCCCAGGCCCGCGAGTGGCTGGCGGAGCTGGGGGAGCGGGTGGTGGCGCTGGGCAGCCTGGAGGCCAAGGGGCTGGAGTACGACGCCACGGTGGTCGTCTCGCCGGCGGAGATCGCGGACGAGTCCCCGGCCGGGCTGCGCGTGCTGTACGTGGCGCTGACCCGGGCGACGCAGCAGCTCACGGTGGTCTCGGGGGAGCGGGACATGCCGGACGAGGACGGGGTGCCGGACCTGCTCAGGGACTGACACGGAAGGGTTTCGAGAGTCAACCCGGCGCACGGGAATCACTTTTCCGGGGTCTTTGTTACCTTGGTACTGGCACCGGCTCGATCCAAGCCCCCGGGCCCAACCTTCGTCGCTTCGAGCGACCACTTGCCGCGAGGCGAGCATGGCGGGTCGGTGCCATCTCAACGGAAAAGACAGACCCGCGCCACCTTCCGGTGGCGCGGGTCTGTTGTCGTTGTGGGCGGTCCGTCGGCGCTTTCCGGCCCGTTGGGGGTTCCGCCGAACGGGTGATCTCTCGTATGGTGGAAACTACTTTCCGAAAGACGGCAGTCATTACCGGCTACCAGTCGGTAGGTGCGACGATCGGAAGGCACATCTGGAACCCACCCTCCGGATGTGCGGCAATGAAGCTAAGGAAAGCGAAGGACTCGGCCATGGCAACGGCGCCCAGCGTCTCGTACTCGATGACGGTCAGGCTGGAGGTGCCCGCGAGCGGCACCGCGGTCTCCCAGCTCACCACGGCCGTCGAGTCCTCCGGGGGCTCGGTCACCGGCCTCGACGTGACCGCGTCCGGCCACGAGAAGCTGCGGATCGACGTCACCATCGCCGCCTCCTCCACCTCGCACGCGGACGAGATCGTCGAAGGTCTGCGCGACATCGAGGGCGTCGTGCTGGGCAAGGTCTCCGACCGTACGTTCCTCATGCACCTCGGCGGCAAGATCGAGATGGCGTCCAAGCACCCCATCCGCAACCGTGACGACCTCTCGATGATCTACACCCCCGGTGTCGCCCGGGTCTGCATGGCCATCGCCGAGAACCCCGAGGACGCGCGCCGCCTCACCATCAAGCGCAACTCCGTCGCAGTTGTGACGGACGGCTCCGCCGTGCTCGGCCTCGGCAACATCGGCCCGAAGGCCGCGCTGCCCGTCATGGAGGGCAAGGCGGCCCTCTTCAAGCGCTTCGCCGGCATCGACGCCTGGCCGATCTGCCTGGACACCCAGGACACCGACGCCATCGTCGAGATCGTCAAGGCCATCGCCCCCGGCTTCGCGGGCATCAACCTGGAGGACATCTCCGCCCCCCGCTGCTTCGAGATCGAGGCCCGGCTGCGCGAGGCCCTCGACATCCCCGTCTTCCACGACGACCAGCACGGCACCGCGATCGTCGTGCTCGCCGCCCTCACCAACGCCCTGCGCGTGGTGGGCAAGAACATCGGCGACGTCAGGGTCGTCATGTCCGGCGCGGGCGCGGCCGGTACGGCCATCCTCAAGCTGCTCATCGCCGCGGGCGTCAAGCACGCGGTGGTCGCCGACATCCACGGCGTCGTGCACGCCGGACGCGAGGACCTGGTCGCCGCCGACCCCGACTCGCCGCTGCGCTGGATCGCCGACAACACCAACCCCGAGGGCGTCACCGGCACCCTCAAGCAGGCCGTCGCCGGCGCCGACGTCTTCATCGGCGTCTCCGCCCCGAACGTGCTCAACGGCGACGACGTCGCCGCGATGGCGGACGACGCGATCGTGTTCGCGCTCGCGAACCCGGACCCCGAGGTCGACCCCGCGATCGCCCGTCAGACGGCCGCGGTCGTCGCCACCGGCCGCTCGGACTTCCCCAACCAGATCAACAACGTGCTGGTCTTCCCGGGTGTCTTCCGCGGTCTGCTGGACGCTCAGTCCCGCACCGTCAACACGGAGATGATGCTCGCCGCCGCCGGCGCCCTCGCCGACGTGGTCGCCGAGGACGAGGTCAACGCGAACTACATCATCCCCTCGGTCTTCAACGACAAGGTCGCGGGCGCGGTCGCCGGAGCCGTACGGGCCGCCGCGAAGGCCGCCGGCGTCACCGCGGGGGCCCCCTCCCCGGCCGTCTGACGCGGCCGTTTCGGGGTCCTTTCGGGGGGTACGCGCGAAGTGCCCCCGGCCGCACCCGCCCGTGCCGTACGGCGCGTCGCGGGTCGCGGTGCCACAAACGCCCCTTTAGGGTGGGCGGGCAGTGGGCCCTGCGGGGCCCGGCATCCGCTGCGGACCGCTCGGCCAAGTCGACGGAGCGTCACCACGAGCAAACCGTGGCGCTTTTCATTGACTCCGAAGGGTTCCGGATTGGCTTTCCCGCCGCTGGTGGGGGCAGGATGCGTAATCGGGCGAGAGGGTCTGACATCAGACCCGGGTCCGGGGACTGTCAGAGGGCCCTGGCAGCATCGGCTTCGATCTCACGCCTCACAGGCAAGAAGAACACGGGAGTAACAACATGAACCGCAGTGAGCTGGTGGCCGCCCTGGCCGACCGCGCCGAGGTGACTCGCAAGGACGCCGACGCCGTGCTGGCCGCGCTCGCCGAGACCGTCGGTGAGATCGTCGCCAAGGGCGACGAGAAGGTCACCATCCCCGGTTTCCTGACCTTCGAGCGCACCCACCGTGCCGCTCGCACCGCTCGCAACCCGCAGACCGGCGACCCGATCAACATCCCCGCCGGCTACAGCGTGAAGGTCTCCGCGGGCTCGAAGCTCAAGGAAGCCGCCAAGGGCAAGTAACCCCAGGCGCGACGAGGGCGGCCACTCCCGACCAGGGGTGGCCGCCCTTGCGCATGCCAGGGGCACATGCGCCCCGTGGAGCCCCGCCGGTACGCCCGGGGCCCCCGGCACGTCACGGATGCATCCGCGCGCCCTTCAGGGCCTTGTCCACGGCGTTCCGCGGCCCGTACACGGTCAGACCCACCAGGTCCAGCGATTCCCGCCCCACCGCCCGCACCGCAGCGCGGTTGTCCCGGTCGTTGCCCGTGGCGAACAGGTCCGAGGTGAACACGGCCACCGTCAGGGACCGGGCGAGCGCCTTCGTGTGCGCGGCGGTCAGCGTCTCCCGCGCCCCCTCGAAGACCAGCACCGGCTGCCGCAGCATCGGCAGGTACGCGGTCGCGTCGGCGTCCTCGTAGGACTCGCCGATCACCTCCGGTGCCGCCGTCCCCAGGCCGCTCACCAGGAAGGCGGTCACGTTCAGCCGCTGCCAGGTCTCCAGGTCGTCGCGGAGCAGCACCGCGATCTTCGTGTCGAAGCGGACGGGAGCGTTCCCGGGGGCCGCGGTGGGTTCCGTCGTCGTGGTTTCCATGGTTCGAGACTGGCCGCCGCCCCGCCGGAGCGTCTTGTACGTTCTTGGCGTGACCCGCGTGAGCCGCCCGCAGGAGATCTCGGCCTGGCGACCGTCCGTCGCCGGGGTCGTGGAGGTCTTCCACGCCCGCTTCACCGAGCACGCCTACCCCATGCACGTCCACGACGCCTGGACGCTCCTGATCGTCGACGACGGGGCCGTCCGCTACGACCTGGACCGCCACCGGCACGGCACCCCGGACGGCACCGTCAGCCTGCTGCCGCCACAGGTACCGCACAACGGTTCGGCCGCTACCCCGGAGGGCTTGCAAACGGGTGCTCTATCTGGACATGAGCCACCTCGACGCGAGCTTCATCGGACCCGCCGTCGACACCCCCGATCTGGCGGACCCGCTGCTGCGCGTCCGCGTCGCCCGGCTGCACACCGCCCTGGAGGACCCGGGGGACGCGCTGGAGGCGGAGAGCCGCCTGGCGTTCGTCGGGGAGCGGCTGCGCGGCCATCTGCGGCCCGTGGAAGCCCCGGAGCACCCCCGGCCCGGCCCGGGAGTCGCCCGGGACCTGCGCGAGCTGCTGGACGAGCGGCTGCGGGAGGGCATCACGCTCGCCGAGGCCGCCCGGCTGGTCCACGCGCACCCGACCCATCTCGTACGGGCCTTCAGCGCGGCCTACGCGATGCCGCCCCACCAGTACGTGACGGCCCGCCGGGTCGACCTGGCCCGCCGCCTGCTGCTGGAGGGCGTGCCGCCGGGGGAGACGGCCGGTGCGGTCGGCTTCCACGACCAGTCCCACCTCACCCGGCACTTCAAGCGGATCGCGGGCACCACTCCGGGGCGGTTCGCGCGGTCGCGCGGGGGGCCCGGGCCTCGTGAGGGCGGAAAGCCGGCGCCCCGGCCCCCTCGCTGAGGGGACCGGGGCGCCGGGTGCGCAGTGCTGTGTGCGGCAGCACTGAGCGGGGTCAGACCAGGGAACCGCCCGGCAGCTCCACCTTCGCGCCGAGCTTCTCCAGCTTCTCCATGAAGTTCTCGTAGCCGCGGTTGATCAGGTCGATGCCGTGCACCCGGGAGGTGCCCTGCGCCGCCAGCGCCGCGATCAGGTACGAGAAGCCGCCCCGGAGGTCCGGGATGACCAGGTCCGCGCCCTGCAGCTTGGTCGGCCCGGAGACGACCGCCGAGTGCAGGAAGTTGCGCTGGCCGAAGCGGCAGTCGGAGCCGCCCAGGCACTCGCGGTAGAGCTGGATGTGCGCGCCCATCTGGTTGAGCGCGGAGGTGAAGCCGAGCCGCGACTCGTACACCGTCTCGTGCACGATGGAGAGCCCGGCCGCCTGCGTCAGGGCCACCACCAGGGGCTGCTGCCAGTCGGTCTGGAAGCCGGGGTGCACGTCCGTCTCCAGCGCGATGGCGTTGAGCGCGCCGCCCGGGTGCCAGAAGCGAATGCCCTCGTCGTCGATCTCGAAGGCGCCGCCGACCTTGCGGTAGGTGTTCAGGAAGGTCATCATCGAGCGCTGCTGGGCGCCGCGCACATAGATGTTGCCCTCGGTCGCCAGCGCCGCCGACGCCCAGGAGGCCGCCTCCAGGCGGTCCGGGATCGCCCGGTGGGTGTATCCGTCGAGCTTGTCGACACCGGTGATCCGGATGGTCCGGTCGGTGTCCATGGAGATGATCGCGCCCATCTTCTGCAGTACGCAGATGAGGTCCTCGATCTCCGGCTCGACGGCCGCGTTCGACAGCTCGGTGACGCCCTCGGCGAGGACGGCGGTGAGCAGCACCTGCTCGGTGGAGCCCACCGAGGGGTACGGCAGCCGGATCTTGGTGCCGCGCAGCCGCTGCGGGGCCTCCAGGTACTGGCCGTCGGCCCGCTTCTCGATGGTCGCGCCGAACTGGCGCAGCACCTCGAAGTGGAAGTCGATCGGCCGGCCGCCGATGTCGCAGCCGCCCAGCCCCGGGATGAAGGCGTGGCCGAGACGGTGCAGCAGGGGGCCGCAGAAGAGGATCGGGATGCGCGACGAACCCGCGTGGGCATCGATGTCGGCGACGTTGGCCGACTCCACGTGCGAGGGGTCGAGGATCAGTTCGCCCGGCTCGTCGCCGGGGCGGACGGTGACGCCGTGCAGCTGGAGGAGTCCCCGGACCACCCGCACGTCACGGATGTCGGGAACGTTGCGGAGGCGGCTGGGCCCGCTGCCGAGCAGCGCGGCGACCATGGCCTTCGGCACCAGGTTCTTGGCGCCTCGGACGCGGATCTCGCCCTCCAGCGGGGTGCCGCCGTGGACAAGCAGGACATCGTCTGTGCCGGTCATGTATCTCGCGTTCCGGAGTGGTCGGGCAGGGGGCCAACGAAAAGGGTAATGGCCTCCTACCCCCCTTCCGTAAGGCGAAGGGGGGTGTACGAACGTCATGAATCCGCCACAACACCCTCTGCGCACCCGATCTTGCGGAGGGTTACCGTCCGGATGGCCCACAGCGTCCCCGCCGGACGATGCGCTCCCCGTGCCTCCGTGCGCCCTGAGCTGCGCTCGCTCTCCTGAGGGCGGCATCACGGGTACTCGCCTCCCGAGAAGGGCGAAGATGCGGGATCATTCGTGCCATGACCGAGGTGTCCTCGCTCACAGGGCGACTGCTCGTGGCCGCACCCGCCCTCACGGACCCGAATTTCGACCGCGCGGTGGTGCTGCTCCTCGACCACGACGAGGAGGGCTCCCTCGGCGTGGTCCTCAACCGGCCGACCCCGGTCGGCGTCGGCGACATCCTCGCGTCCTGGGCCGCCCTGACCGGCGAGCCGGACGTGGTCTTCCAGGGCGGTCCGGTCTCGCTCGACTCCGCGCTCGGCGTGGCCGTGATCCCCGGCGACGAGGGCCCGCTCGGCTGGCGGCGGGTGCACGGGGCGATCGGCCTGGTCGATCTGGAGACCCCGCCGGAGCTGCTCGGCCCCGCCCTCGGCTCGCTGCGGATCTTCGCCGGGTACGCGGGCTGGGGCCCCGGTCAACTGGAGGGCGAGCTGACCGAGGGCGCGTGGTACGTGGTCGAGTCCGAGCCCGGCGACGTCTCCTCCCCGCGCCCGGAGCGGCTCTGGCGTGCGGTGCTCCGCCGCCAGCGCAGCGAGCTCGCGATGATCGCCACGTATCCGGACGACCCTTCACTCAACTGATCCCCGCCTCTTTCAGTACCCTTGGCGGTTATGAGCACTCTTGAGCCCGATCGCGGGGCAGGTACGGGGACCCTCGTCGAGCCGACACCGCAGGTGTCGAGGGGCGACGGCGACCACGAGCGCTACGCCCATTACGTCCAGAAGGACAAGATCATGGCGAGCGCCCTGGAGGGCACTCCCGTGGTCGCGCTGTGCGGAAAGGTCTGGGTGCCGGGGCGCGATCCCAAGAAGTACCCGGTCTGTCCCATGTGCAAGGAGATCTACGAGTCCATGGGCGCCGGCGGCGACAAGGACAAGGGCAAGGGCGGCGGCAAGGACAAGAAGTAGGTCCGGCTCCCGCACTCGCTGAAAGGCCCCCGGGGCGTGCGACACCGCACGCCCCGGGGGCCTTCCGCATGCCCGCTCACGGAGGGTGACGGTTCGGTCGCGTTGCACGGGCTGCGTCCGCTGGTCACAGAGTGGTCGAGACCACTTGTCGTCACCGGAACGCGGGCCTACTCTCCTGCCAGTTGTGCAGAACGAAACGCACGTTGCACATGATGCAACGCTTGACCGGTAGGGGTTCCGGATGAAGCTTTCTGCCCGAATTGCCGCCCCCGTCGCGGCGCTTGTGCTGGCCGGCCTCACCGCCACCGCCTGTGCGCCGCAGACCTCCGACACGAGTGCGAAGGGTGACGACAAGAGCGGCACGCTCCGTGTCTGGCTCTTCCAGGAGGTCGGCAACAAGCCCAAGGAGAAGGTCGTCGACGCGGCCGTCGCCGAATTCGAGAAGGCCCACGAGGGCGCGAAGGTCGAGATCGAGTACATACCCGTCGACACCCGCGCGCAGCGCATCAAGGCCGCGTTCAACGACCCCAAAAGCGCCCCGGACCTCATCGAGTACGGCAACAGCGACACCGCCGGATACGTCAAGGACGGCGGACTCGCCGACATCACCGAGGAGTTCGGCGCCTGGGACGAGGCCAGGGACACCGACCCGATCGCCAAGCAGTCCGTCACCGTGGACGGCAAGGTCTACGGCGCGCCCTTCTTCGTCGGCGTCCGGGCGCTCTACTACCGCACCGACGTCTTCAAGGACCTCGGCATCGATCCCCCCAAGTCCCAGGACGAGCTGATCTCCACCGCCAAGAAGATCCGCAAGGCCAAGCCCGACCTCTACGGCCTCGCGGTCGGCGGCGCGTACACCTACGGCGCGATGCCCTTCATCTGGGCCAACGGCGGCGAACTCGCGGGCGAGACCGACGGCACGTACAAGTCCGGCATCAACAGCGAGAAGTCCCGCAAGGGCATCGAGGCGTACACCTCCCTCTTCGGCGACGACAACTGCCCGGCCGCCAAGTGCGCCTCCATGGGCGGCAACGCCACCGTGACCGCCTTCGCCTCCGGCAAGGCCGCCATGGCGATCGGCGGCGACTTCAGCCACGCGGCCGTCGAGGCGGGCGCCGTCAAGGGCAAGTACGCCGTGGTGCCGCTGCCCGGCGTCGCGGAGAACTCCATCGCCCCGGCCTTCGCGGGCGGCAACAACCTCGGCGTCCTCAAGAGCAGTTCGCACCGCACCCTCGCCGTCGGCCTGATGAAGTCGCTGTCCGGCAAGAAGACCCAGGCCCAGATGTTCGACGCGATGGGCTTCCTGCCCACCTACACCGACGTCCGGGACAACGCCGCGAAGAAGGAGCCCTTCGTCGCCCCGTTCGTCCAGACCCTCGGCGCGGGCGCCAAGTTCGTCCCCGCCTCGCCCGCCTGGGGCCAGATCGACGCCTCGCTGGTGCTGCCGACGATGTTCCAGGAGATCGTCTCCGGCCGTAAGGACGTGGCGAAGGCCTCGGACGACGCGGCGAAGAAGATGGACGCGGCCTTCACCGAAGCCGGCTGACGATGACCACGCACACCTCACCGCTCAAGGCCGCGCCCGCGGGCGCGGCCGGGGCGGGCGGCGCCACTCCGGCCGCCCGCCCGCCCCGGCGCGGCCGGTCCGTCTCCCCCAGGGGGCACTCCGGCTGGACGCCCTGGCTCTACCTCCTGCCGGCCCTCGTCCTGCTCGCCGGCCTGCTGGTCTACCCGATCTACCAGCTCGGCCTGATCTCGTTCCTCGAATACACCCAGGCCCAGGTCAGCGGCGGCGAACCCACCACCTTCCAGGGCTTCGGCAACTACGCGACCCTCTTCAACGACAGCCAGTTCTGGCAGGTCCTCCTCGCCACCGTGCTCTTCGCCGCGGCCTGCGTGATCTCCACCCTGGCCGTCGGCTGCGCGCTCGCCGTCCTGCTCACCCGCATCCGCGCCCTGCCCCGGCTGGCGCTGATGATGGCCGCGCTCGGCGCCTGGGCGACCCCCGCGATCACCGGCTCCACCGTCTGGGTCTTTCTCTTCGACCCCGACTTCGGACCGGTCAACAAGGTGCTCGGGCTCGGCGACTTCTCCTGGACGTACGGCCGTTACAGCGCCTTCGCGCTCGTCCTCCTCGAAGTCCTGTGGTGCTCGTTCCCGTTCGTGATGGTCACCGTGTACGCGGGCATCCGGGCGATCCCCACCGAGGTGCTGGAGGCCGCCTCGCTGGACGGCGCGTCGCAGTGGCGGATCTGGCGCACCATCATGGCGCCGATGCTCAAGCCCATCCTGATCGTCGTCACCATCCAGTCGATCATCTGGGACTTCAAGGTCTTCACCCAGATCTACGTCATGACCAACGGCGGCGGTATCGCCGGCCAGAACCTGGTGCTCAACGTGTACGCGTACCAGAAGGCGTTCGCTTCCTCGCAGTACAGCCTCGGATCGGCGATCGGTGTCGTGATGCTGGTGATCCTGCTGGCCGTCACGCTGGTCTATCTGCGCCTGGTGCGGCGCCAGGGGGAGGAACTGTGAGCGCACGCACGCTTCTGGGCGTCAAGCGCCCCGGCCGGCTGATGGCCGAGGCCGCCGCCCTGCTCATCGCCGTCGCGGTCGCCTTCCCGCTGTACTGGATGGTGCTCTCCGCCTTCAAACCGGCCGGGGAGATCCAGTCCACCGAGGCCCGCCCCTGGACGCTGGCCCCCTCGCTCGACTCGTTCCGCCGGGTCTTCGAACAGCAGGACTTCGGCCGCTACTTCCTCAACAGCCTGCTGGTGGCGGGCACGGTCGTCATCCTCTCCGCGCTGGTCGCCTTCCTGGCCGCCACCGCCGTGACCCGCTTCCGCTTCAGGTTCCGCACCACGCTGCTGATCATGTTCCTGGTGGCGCAGATGGTGCCGGTGGAGGCGCTGACCATCCCGCTGTTCTTCCTGATGCGGGACTTCGGCCAGCTGAACACGCTCGGCTCGCTGATCCTGCCGCACCTCGCCTTCTCGCTGCCGTTCGCCATCTGGATGCTGCGCGGCTTCGTCAAGGCCGTCCCCGAGGCCCTGGAGGAGGCCGCCTGCATCGACGGCGCCAGCCGCACCCGCTTCCTGTGGCAGATCCTCTTCCCGCTGGTCTTCCCCGGCCTGGTCGCCACGAGCGTCTTCTCCTTCATCACCACCTGGAACGACTTCCTGTTCGCGAAGTCGTTCATCATCAGCGACACCTCCCAGTCGACGCTGCCGATGGCGCTGCTGGTCTTCTTCAAGCCGGACGAGAACGACTGGGGAGGGATCATGGCAGCCTCGACCGTGATGACCATCCCCGTCCTGGTCTTCTTCGTACTCGTACAGCGACGCCTCGTCTCCGGACTGGGCGGAGCGGTTAAGGACTGACGTCATGACACCCGAGAACTCCCCCTCCCCGGGCGCCGTGGACGCCGCCGCCCTCGGTCTGATCCCGGCCCCGCGCACCCTGACCGCGGCCCCCGCCGGGCCCTACCCGCTCGGCTACACGACCCCGCTGACCGCCGCACCGGGCACCGAGGGCGTCGCCCGCTGGCTGCGCGCCACGCTCGGCCCGCCCACCGGACTGCCCCTGCCCGAGGGCGACGGCACCGGCACGGGCGCGGGCGACGGCTCCGGAACCGGCTCGACCGGCCAGGGCATCGTGCTGGCCCTCGACGAGTCGCTCGCCCCCGAGGGCTACCGCCTGGCCGTCGAGGCGAACGCCGTACGCGTCACGGGCGGTACGGCGGCGGGCGTCTTCCGGGGCGCGCAGACCCTCCGTCAGCTCCTCGGCCCCGACGCCTTCCGCCGCGCCCCCCTCACCCGCGGCCGCACCTGGAAGGTCCCGCCGGTCGTCGTCGAGGACGAACCCCGCTTCGGCTGGCGCGGCATGATGCTCGACGTCTCCCGGCACTTCCTGCCCAAGGACGACGTCCTGCGCTACCTGGACCTGCTCGCCGCCCACAAGCTGAACGTCTTCCACTTCCACCTCACCGACGACCAGGGGTGGCGTATCGAGATCAAGCGCTACCCCCGCCTCACCGAGGCCGGCTCCTGGCGCTCGCGCACCAAATACGGCCACCGGGCCTCCGAGCTGTGGGACGAGACCCCCTACGGCGGCTTCTACACCCAGGACGACATCCGCGAGATCGTCTCCTACGCCGCCGAGCGGCATATCCGGGTCGTCCCCGAGATCGACATCCCGGGCCACTCCCAGGCCGCGATCAGCGCCTACCCCGAGCTGGGCAACACCGACGTCGTCGACACCGCCGCCCTCACCGTCTGGGACACCTGGGGCGTCAGCCCGAACGTCCTCGCCCCCACCGACACCACCCTGCGCTTCTTCGAGGGCGTCCTGGAGGAGGTGCTGGAGCTCTTCCCCGCCGCGACCTCGCCCTTCGTCCACATGGGCGGCGACGAGTGCCCCAAGGACCAGTGGAAGGAGTCCCCGCTCGCCCAGGCCCGGATCGCCGAACTCGGCGTGAAGGACGAGGACGGCCTCCAGTCCTGGTTCATCCGGCACTTCGACGCCTGGCTCACCGCCCGGGGCCGCCGCCTCATCGGCTGGGACGAGATCCTGGAGGGCGGCCTCGCCGAAGGGGCCGCGGTCTCCTCCTGGCGCGGCTACGGCGGGGGCATCGCGGCCGCCGAGGCCGGGCACGACGTCGTCATGTGCCCCGAGCAGCAGGTGTACCTGGACCACCGTCAGGACGGCGGCCCCGACGAGCCGATGCCCATCGGGTACGTACGGACCCTCCAGGACGTCTACCGCTTCGAGCCCGTCCCGCCGGGCCTGAGCGAGGAGGCGGCCCGTCACATCCTGGGCACCCAGGCCAACGTGTGGACCGAGGTCATGCAGAACCGGGACCGCGTCGACTACCAGGTCTTCCCGCGCCTCGCCGCCTTCGCCGAGGTCGCCTGGTCCGCCCTGCCCGCCCCGGCCGACCGGGACTTCGACGCCTTCGACGCCCGGATGGCCGTCCACTACGCCCGCCTCGACGCCCTCGGTGTCGACTACCGCCCGCCTGGCGGCCCGTACCCCCGCCAGCAGCGCCCCGGAGTCCTCGGCTTCCCGCGGGAGGGGGAGCCTCCGGTGGTGTGACCCGCGCACCGGCCCCGTCGGCCGCAGCCGTCCTCCGGGGTGCCTTTCGGGGCGCCCCCACCGGGACCGCTGCGGCCGACGCGCGTCCGGGAACGGATCCGGGGCGCGAACCGTATAAGTCGTACAAGCCTCGCTGAAGAGTGGCAATTCACCTTCCCCGCCGAAGACATGCGAAACCGGAACATCTTGCAGGTCAGGGACGGATCCACCCTTCGCGGACCCTCGCGCCGGACCGATCGGAAGATGTGCCAGAGTTGCCACGTCCGGGCTGTGAACACGTACCGTACGGCGGAACAGGCCAGAGCGCCGGGACACCGGGAAGGGGCAGCTGGGTTGACCACGCACGCACCGCAGGCGACGCAGTCGGTGACGCTGCCGGCCTCGTTGGACGAGGCCGTGGCGGCTCTCGGCGCCATGCCCGCAGCCGTTCCGGTTGCCGGGGGCACGGACCTGATGGCAGCCGTCAACAAGGGGCTGCTGCGCCCCTCCGGCCTGGTCGGCCTCGGCCGGATCAGCGAGCTGCGCGGCTGGCACTACCAGGACGGACACGCCCTCCTGGGCGCCGGACTCACCCACGCCCGGATGGGCCGCCCGGACTTCGCCGCCCTCATCCCCGCCCTCGCGGCCTCCGCCCGCGCCGCCGGCCCGCCCCAGATCCGCAACGCGGGCACGCTCGGCGGCAACATCGTCACCTCCGCGCCCACCGGCGACTCCCTGCCGGTGCTGGCCGCCCTGGAGGCCGAGCTCGTCATCGCGTGCCCCGACGGCGCCCGCCGCGAGATCCCCGTCTCGCACCTGCTGGCGGGTCGCGAACTGCTGGAGCCCGCGGAGCTGATCGGCTTCGTCCGCGTACCGCTGCTGCACGCCCCGCAGGTGTTCCTGAAGGCCACAGGCCGCACCGGTCCCGGCCGCGCCACCGCCTCCGTCGCGATCGTCCTGGACCCGGCCCGCCGGGGCGTGCGCTGCGCGGTCGGCGCCATCGCCCCGATGCCGCTGCGCCCGCTGGAGGCGGAGCAGTGGATCGCCTCGCTGATCGACTGGGACGGCGAGCGGGGCCTGGCCCCCGACGCGCTGGCCGCCTTCGGCGACTACGTCGCCGCGGCCTGCATCCCGGACCACGCACCACCGGCCGACGGATCAGAGGCCCCGCCGCTGTCCCCGGCCGTCCTGCACCTGCGGCGCACGGTCGCCGCGCTCGCCCGACGCGCACTGGGGAGGGCACTGTCGTGAGCACTGAGGAAAACCCCCACCCGCAGCACGGGCAGGGCGACTCCGAGGGCCCGGACCCGCGGTACGGCGGCTGGGAGCCGACCCCGCAGGGCGACGGCTTCGACGCCGACGCCACCGCGGCCGACGCCACCGCCTTCGTCCACCTCCCGCCGGAGGACCTGGCGAACATCCCGCTGGCCGCGCCGGGCCAGGGGTACGTCCCGCCGATGATCGTGCCGCTGACCCCGGCCGCCGGTCTGGACCCGGCGGCGACGGGCAGCTGGGTCATCCAGACGCAGACACAGCAGGCGCAGGCCGAGCAGCGCGCCCAGGAGGCGGCGGCAGCGCACGAGGCCGCCGCGCAGGAGACCGGCGCGGTCCACTGGCCGGACCCCAACCAGCAGGGCGGGGTGCCCGGCGGCTACCAGGGCCCGTACGAGGGCACCTCGCACGCCACGGCCCAGTGGAACTTCACCGAGGCCCTGGGAGAGACGGCATCGGCGGCCCCGGAAGCGGCACAGGCGACCGGGGGGGCCCCGACCTCGGCCCCCTCAGCCCCCACGGCCCACTCCGCCCCCACGGGTCACTCCGGCCATACGGGTCAGTGGACGATCCCGGTCGCGGACGGGGATCTCCCGGACGAATCGGGCGAGTTCCTGGCGTCGGCGCACACTCCGCAGTGGTACGCGGACAGCGCCCGCCCGGCGACGCTGCCCGGCGGCGCGCCCGCCCCCTGGGCGACACCGGAACCGGAGGCCCCTCCCGTACCGGAGGCCCAGCCCGTACCGGAGGCCCCTCCCGTACCGGAGGCCCAGCCCGTACCGGAGGCGGAGGCCCCGGTGGCGGCGCCCGAAGCCCGGGGGACCGTATCCGAGGAGGGCGAAGCGGAGACGCTCCCGGCGGCGCAAGCGGAACAGCACGCGGACGCGGACGCGGAGCCGGAACCGGAGGCGGAGGCCCCCTCACTCCCCGACACCGCCCCCGCCGCTGCCGCCGACGCCCCCCTCGCCCCCACCGACGAGGCCCCCGCCCCCCTCGACGAGGCTTCCGTCCTCCCCGAGGAGCCCCTGGCCCTGCCCGAGGAGACCCTGGCCCTGCCCGAGGAGACCCTGGCCCTCCCCGAGGAGCCCCTGGCCCTCCCCGACGTACCGAGCGAGCACCCCGCCGCGTCGTACCTGCTCCACGTGAACGGCGTGGACCGCCCGGTCAGCGACGCCTGGATCGGCGAGTCCCTGCTCTACGTGCTCCGCGAGCGCCTGGGCCTGGCCGGGGCCAAGGACGGCTGCTCGCAGGGCGAGTGCGGCGCGTGCAACGTCCAGGTCGACGGCCGGCTGGTCGCCTCGTGCCTGGTGCCCGCGGCCACGGCGGCGGGCAGCGAGGTGCGTACGGTCGAGGGTCTGGCCGTCGACGGCGAACCGTCCGACGTCCAGCGCGCCCTGTCCGCCTGCGGAGCCGTCCAGTGCGGCTTCTGCATCCCCGGCATGGCGATGACCGTCCACGACCTGCTGGAGGGCAACCACGCCCCCACCGAGCTGGAGACCCGGCAGGCGCTCTGCGGCAACCTCTGCCGCTGTTCCGGCTACCGGGGCGTGCTCGACGCGGTGGCGGACGTCGTCGCGGCCCGCGAGGCGAACGCCGAGGCGGCGGCCACGGCGGACCCGGACGAGGCGCGCATCCCGCACCAGGCCGAGCCGGGCGCCGGCGGCGTGCAGCAGGGCCCCCACCCGCACGAGGGAGAGGCGCTGTGAGGCACGCCCGCGGCCCCGCCGTCCAGCAGCGGCACACGCATCACCGGCAGCACCACGGGATCGACAAGGAGGCGGCGTGAGCAGCGACGCGGCCACCGCGGCCAACGCGACCAGCACCAGCCTGCCCAGGATCGACGCGCTGAGCGGCGGTCCCGGCGGCGGCTCGGACCAGGACCTGGAGCAGCCCCGGACGGGCCTCGGGGCATCGCTCCCGGCCGCAGACGCCCGGGCGAAGACCGAGGGCACCTTCCCGTACGCCGCCGACCTCTGGGCCGAGGGCCTGCTGTGGGCGGCCGTGCTGCGCTCCCCGCACCCGCACGCGCGGATCCTGTCCATCGACACCTCGGGCGCCGAGGAGATGCCCGGGGTGCGGGCCGTCGTCACGCACGAGGACGTGCCGGGGGAGAGCAACTACGGCCGCCATGTGGTGGACCGCCCGGTGTTCGCCTCCGACCTGGTCCGCCACCACGGCGAGCCCATCGCCGCGGTCGCCGCGGACCACCCGGACACGGCTCGGCTGGCCGCCGCCGCCATCGCCGTGCGGTACGAGGTGCTGGAGCCGGTCACGGACCCGGAGAAGGCGTTCGAGGCGGAGCCGCTGCACCCCGACGGCAACCTGATCCGCCACATCCCGCTGCGCTACGGCGACGCGGAGGCGACGGGCGAGGTCGTCGTCGAGGGCCTCTACCGCATCGGCCGCCAGGACCCGGCCCCGATCGGCGCGGAGGCCGGCCTCGCCGTGCCGAGGCCCGACGGCGGCGTGGAGATCTACACCTCCTCCACCGACCCGCACACCGACCGCGATCTGATCGCGGCCTGCTTCGGCCTGGAGCCGGACCGGGTCAAGGTCGTCGTGACCGGGGTGCCGGGCGCGACGGGCGACCGCGAGGACCCGGGCTTCCAGATCCCGCTGGGCCTGCTGGCGCTGCGCACCGGCTGCCCGGTGAAGCTGGCCGCGAGCCGCGAGGAGTCCTTCCTCGGCCACACCCACCGCCACCCCACCCTCCTGCGCTACCGCCACCACGCGGACGCGGAGGGCCGGCTGGTGAAGGTGGAGGCCCAGATCCTCCTGGACGCGGGCGCGTACGCCGACGCCTCCTCCGAATCCCTGGCCGCCGCGGTGGCGTTCGCCTGCGGCCCGTACGTCGTCCCGCACGCCTTCATCGAGGGCTGGGCGGTCCGGACGAACAACCCGCCCTCCGGTCATGTGCGCGGCGAGGGCGCGATGCAGGTCTGCGCGGCGTACGAGGGCCAGATGGACAAGCTGGCCGCCAAGCTGGGCATCGACCCGGCCGAACTGCGCCTGCGCAACACGCTCTCCACGGGCGACATCCTGCCCACGGGCCAGACGGTGACCTGCCCGGCCCCGGTCGCCGAACTGCTCCAGGCGGTACGCGACTTCCCGCTCCCCGCCCTCCCCAAGGACGCCCCGGAGGACGACTGGCTGCTGCCGGGCGGCCCCGAGGGCGCGGGGGAGCCGGGGGCGGTGCGCCGCGGCGTCGGCTACGGAGTCGGCATGGTCCACATGCTCGGCGCCGAGGGCACGGACGAGGTCTCGACGGCCACGGTCCGGGTCCACGACGGGGTGGCCACGGTGATCTGCGCGGCGGTGGAGACGGGCCAGGGCTTCACGACCCTCGCCCGCCAGATCGTCCAGGAGGTCCTGGGCGTCGAAGAGGTCCACGTGGCGGCGGTCGACACCGACCAGCCCCCCGCCGGCCCCGCCACCCACGGCCGCCACACCTGGGTGTCGGGCGGTGCGGTGGAGCGCGCGGCGAAGATGGTCCGCACCCAGCTCCTCCAGCCGCTGGCCCACAAGTTCGGCATGTCCACGGAGCTGCTCCAGATCGCCGACGGCAAGATCACCTCGTACGACGGGGTGCTCTCCACCACCGTCATGGAGGCCATGGACGGCAAGGAACTCTGGGCCACCGCCCAGTGCCGCCCCCACCCCACGGAACCGCTGGACGAGGCGGGCCAGGGCGACGCGTTCGTCGGCCTCGCGTTCTGCGCGGTACGGGCGGTGGTCGACGTCGACATCGAGCTGGGCTCGATCCGCGTGGTCGAGATGGCGGTCGCCCAGGACGTGGGCCGCGTCCTCAACCCGTCCCAGCTGGCGATCCGCATCGAGGCGGGCATCACCCAGGGCATCGGCGCGGCCCTCATGGAGAACCTCCGCACCGCGAAGGGCCTGATCCGCCACCCCGACCTGACGGGCTACGCGCTTCCGACGGCGCTGGACGCCCCGGACATCCGCATCGTGAAACTGGTCGAGGAACGCGACGTGGTGGCCCCCTTCGGCGCGAAGCCCGCGTCGGCGGTCCCGGTGGTCACGGCCCCGGCAGCGGTGGCCTCAGCGGTCCGCTCGGCAACGGGCCGCCCGGTCAACCGCCTCCCGATCAGGCCGCAGGCGGCGGTGGCGACGGCACCGAAGGGCTGAGGGTCCTCCGGCGGTCCCGAACGCGCCGACCGCTCCGGCACGAGTGCCGCTCTCGGCAGTCCTGTCCCGCGGTGCTGTCCCGCGGTCCGGGACCGCCGGTGGGCCGACGAGGGCGATGACGCCCAACGGACTGGCAACGGGGATCAGCAAAATGGAAGCCGACATATCCCGACCCGGCTCTTTTTGCTGATATTCGTGGCCGACAAGAGTCCCGGATCCGGCTCATGCGCCCCGTTCCCTTGACGGTACGGTTGCCGCGAAGGCAATCCGCACGGGTGAGACCTGAGGGAATTCGTGACATTCGAGAAGGAATGGGCCGAACTGCGTTCGGCTGCGGCTCAGCGAAGTGCCATGCAGATCAACAGCGCCCCGGCCGAGGGCGGCGGCGGTGCCGGCGCACCGGACCTGGTGGTGAACCGGGACGATCTCGGAGCTATCGGAAATGACGCCTATGAGCTCAGGACGAGACTGTCGAAGGACGGTGACCACGCCCGCCCGGCCACCTTCGACGCGGCGACCGCGCTCACCAATGGCAACTTCGCGAGCGGCTCGGCGGTTCTGAAGGTGCACGACTTCTGGCAGAAGCATCTCAAGACGCTGCTGGATTCCTGCGCGCACATTTCGAACCACCTGGATTACACCAAGGCGCAGCACGCGAAGGATGATGTGAAGATCGGTGGAGATCTGGCGCCGATCTCCAAGCTGTCGGAGTACATGAAGTAGGGCTCGGGGGAGCGCGCACATGCTGAGTTACGAGGACATCGTCGAAGCCCCGCTGGGGAAGCTGAAGGCAGCGGCCGACGACTGGTCGGAAATGGCGACGAAGCTGGACAGGCTCGCCGATCACGCGTCGGACGGGATGAAGGCGAAGGCGAACAAGGCGAGCTGGGAAGGCCTCAACGCAGGAGTCACCAAGGCGTTCGTCGGCAAGACCGTCAAGGAGTTCGCGGACGCCGCCGCCGAGGCCAAGGGCGTGAAGGCGCTGCTCGAAGAGGGGTACGCGGCCTTCAAGAAGGCCAAGGACGACCTCGTCAACATCCGGGACCACGAGGGTCCGGCCGCCGGGATCTCGGTGGACGGTCGGGGAAAGGTCACGGCGCGTTCCCCGATCTCCGAGAACAACGCTGCGCGTCATGATCCCGACTTCGGCAAGTACCTCCAGCAGGAGCGGGAGAACATCGCGTCGTGGCAGAAGAAGATCGACCACATCGTCGAAACCTGCAACGACACCGATGTGACCTTCAAGAACAGCCTTGAGGCCAACGTCACCGACCGCAAGGACTTCAGCGCCCCGAAGTACACCAAGTTCGACCAGGAAGAGGCGGCCCGCGCCGTCGCCCTGGCGTCCAAGGGCCGCGACCTCACGCACGCGGAACTCCAGGCGCTGAACGAACTGCTCCGCGACAACGGCAAGTCGGTGGAGTTCGCGAAGAACTTCTACGAGAAGCTCGGCCCGGAGAAGGCGCTCGCTTTCTTCGGGCAGCTCGCCACGGACACGAACGACTACGCCAAGGTCGACAAGGAGCGCTTGGCGGACGTCCAGGCGCTCCAGCGCAACCTCGGCCTCAACCTGGCCACCGCTTCGCACGACAAGGCGTTCACGGCGGAGTGGGGGCCGGAGCTCCGCAAGATGGGAACCCAGCAGATCCCGTTGTCCAAGTACGACAACAGCGGCGGCCCGTACGGCTACCAGCTGCTCGGCGGCATCATGCGGTACGGGAACTACGACGCGAAGTTCCTCAACCCGATCGCTGAGCACGTGGCGCAGCTGCACCAGCAGGATCCGTACCGGTTCGCCGGTAACAAGCAGGTGAACGGCTTCCTGGAAAACCCGTACAACCCCTCGGGGAAGAACGGGTCCGGCTACGACCCGACCACCGCCATGCTGGAGGCGCTGGGAAACAGTCCGGACGCGGCGAAGAAGTTCTTCACCGATGACCCGACGGCCTACAACGAGGACGGCACGGTCAATCGAGGCGCCACGGCCGACCTCGGCAAGCAGGATGGCGAGGCCATCGACAACTACCTCGATTTCTTCGGAAACGAGAAGTGGGAGTCGTTCCCGGACTCCAACTCCACCGACCCGGACAAGCTGGGACCCACTCTCCAGTACATGCCGGACGCGCTGGGCCATGCCCTGGAGGCGGCGACCCTGGGCTACCCGGCGGGCGAGCCGGACGCGCGTGTGCAGCGGGACGCCGACAATGCCGCGATCATGCAGAAGGTCATGGAGAAGTACGGGGCGGATGCGGGCCTGCTCAAGCACCAGGAGGGCTTGGCGGACAGCATGGGCGTCATGGGCGCGGGATACATCGACGACATCAACTGGGCCCTGGACAAGGGCGACGCGAATAGCGTCTTTGCCCCGACCAAGAATATTGAAGGGCATATCCCCTTCGGTGATGACGGGGACGAGGCCCGTTCGATCGCTCGCCAATTCCTCAGTGCTCTTGGCCAGCACCCCGATGCCTATGCCACTCTTTCCGCGGCTGAGCAGGCGTACACCAGAAGTGCTCTGGAAACACACGTGGGTTCCGACGGAACCATTGACGAGGGTTCCGCACGCACGACCGTCCGGGTCGGTGCAGAGGTGCAGGGCATGCTCGACCAGTCCAGGGCCGATCAGGTCCAGGCGGACAACATGAAGAAGCACGAGGACTACGAGAAGGCGGTGGCCGAACGCGCGGGCTGGGTGGAGTTCGGCGCGGGGGTGGGGATCGCCGCCGGCGTCGCCTTCCTGCCGGCGACTGCTGCGGTGGGTGCGGCCGCCGTGCTGATTCCTCTGGCGACCGACACGGCCAGTGGCGCCGCGGAGCAGGTCATCGGCCAGGTCGTCGGAGATATCTCGGAGAACTCGGTCGACAAGAGCAAGGAGAAGGCGGAGGAGCTCACCAGAGAGGAGTGGAACAGCATCTACCGCTCCGGTGAGTCGATGGCGGAGGCTCCGATGGAGGATTTCCTCGCTCTTCATACGACCAAGGAAGATTCAAAGTTCCGAGAGGATCTGAAGGAATCGATGCTTTTGGGCTACGGGGTCGGCAACGAACGAGAGAATCAGCAGGGTGCGGATCCGGAGACGGGCTGAGGCTGCCCCGGGCTGCAATGAAAGGTATGGGTGTGAACCGGAACGGAAAGACGCTGATCGCCGGCCTGCTCCTGGCCGTCTGTGCTACTGCATGTTCGTCGGACCCGGAGCCTCAGTCGCCGTACGTCAACGCGGCGGAGGTGTGCGACGGGGTGTTCGCCGGTGATCTGGAGAAAACGGTGGAGACCGTGACGGGCGCGACGTCCTTCGAGCGGCGAGCGAGTGGTGGCATGGGCGACGTGATCGAAGAGATCCAGAAGGGGTATGCCTCCGGTCGTAGCTGGTCGCCAAGAGAAGAGCTCTGCGAGATGGCTGCGAAGGGGAGTCGCAGTGGTGAAGAGACGACCTTGGCTTTCCATATATACGCTCCACAGGACGTCAATTACCCAGGGAACCCTGAAGGGACGAAGCGGTTCTCGTTGGGCAAGGAGGCGGTAGCCAACGTCCGCTCGGCCGGCATCTATTTTGAATGCGTCAGCCCCAGACTCGATGGCTCGAAAAATGAGCCGGCGCGTATCTACGGAGGACTGGGCAAAGCGCAGGATCGAGGTGATGCTCTGGAGAACTTGATGGACAACCTTCACGTTGTCCACTCCGCGTCATTGGCGGTGGCCGAGAAACTGGAGTGCGAGGGCAATGCCGGTCTCCCCGAGAAGCTGGACTCGGGGCTGCGCCAACTTCCGCCGGTCAGCCGCTTGGCGGAGACCGACTCCTGATGCCGATGCCGCACAGGAGGGGACGGACGACGGCCATCGCTCGGTGCCGAGAGGGTAAAGGCGGTCGTCAAGGCAACGGGGGCGATGATGTCTCGGTGAGCGACACCCCTGAGACCGATGTACTGGCTGACCGACTCGTACGGGAGGCCAAGGAGCGGCGGGAGTCCGATCTGCCGCTCCCGTTCGATGCCACGGAGGCGAGCCTCGGGACCGAGCTGCGGTGGGAATCGCTCAGGAAGTTCGCCCGGGAGGCCACAGCAGGGATGGAGTGCGCGAAGCCCCCCGCCATTCCCTGGGGGCTTCCCGCGGCCACGTGAATCGGGAGAAGTCCTACCGCTACCGTGGCCGTTGACCAGGGGGAGGTGCCGACGTGATTTCTGAGCCGGAGTTGGTGGGGGAGGACGGGCCGGGCTCGTCCCCGGACGTCGTGAGCGGGTTCGATCAGGAGCAAGGGCCTGTGGCCGGCGGACGGCGGCGGGGGCACGGAGCGCTCTTGGGTGTCGCCGGGGCGCTGACCGCGTCGGCCGTGTGGGCCGCGGCCGTCTTCGGGTACGGGATCGGCGGCGACGGCAAGCCGGACGCGCGTGGCTACCGCGTGGAGTCCGACTCCTGCGCCGGGATGGAGCTGAAGGAGCTCGCCACGGCGCTGGGGGCGCCCCCGGCCGAGCCCGCCACCGAACTGGACGGCATCGAGCACCCCGCCCTCCATCGCATTCGCTGCACCGTCGACTTCACGACAGCGGTGCTCAGGGCGCCGGACGGCGACGAGGGCTCGGGCTGGTCCACCGGCTATCAGGCCTCTCTCACGGCCGAGCTGCACAAGGAGACCGACCCGCGCCCCGAGTTCGAGGCGGGCACCACTCTGACCGAGATCGACGGAACGGGCGTCGACCGGGTGGAGCGCGTACCGGATCTCGGCGACCTGGCGTATCTGCTCGTCATGGAGGACGAATCGATGAGCGTGCGGGTGGTGGACGGCGGTGCCGTCGTGGCGCTCACCCTGGCCTCCTGGATGTCTCCTCCGGACATGGACCAAGGAAGGGCCGGTCCGCCCGACGGGCTGGACCGGCCCGAGATGCTCGCCTACCGGGCCGACCTGATCAGCGACACGCGTGCGGTGATGAAGGCGCTCAAGACCGGCTGACCGACCCGGTGGGCCGCCGTGCAGGGGGAAGCCGAAGTGGCCGCCCCCGTCGTGGGGCGGCCACTTCCCTGCGCTGGAGACCGTGACCGGATTCGAACCGGTGTAACTCGAGTTGCAGTCGAGCCACTGAGCCTCTCGGGCACACGGTCGGGGGTGGTGCGGTGTTCCGCTGTTCCTTGCTGACGACGACGCTACGGGCCGCCGGCTCCCGCCTCAAGGAATCCGGCCGCCGTGCAACGTGACTGCCACACGCCGTTCATAGCCGGGCCCCGGACCTACGACCAAGGGCCGAGCCCGGGACCGTACATCGACAGGGTTCAAACCGACCCATGCCCCTTACGCTGACCTCATGACCGCCCTCGAACCCCGTGACGGCACCGACGCCGTACACCTCGCGCCGCCCGCGACCGACGCCCCCTCCGCGGACCCGCTGTCCGGCCTTCCCGCCGCGGCCGCCGAAGGGGTCCTCGGGCGCACCTACCGGGCGCTGAGCATCGGCATCGTGTCCGTGGTGTTCCTCATCGCGTTCGAGGCCACAGCGGTCGGTACGGCGATGCCCGTCGCCGCCCGCGAGCTGAACGGGATCCCGCTCTACGCCTTCGCCTTCTCCGCGTACTTCACCACCAGCCTCTTCGCCATGGTCCTCTCCGGGCAGTGGGCCGACCGGCGCGGGCCGCTTCAGCCGCTCGCGACCGGGATCACCGCGTTCGGCGTCGGGCTGCTGCTCTCCGGGGCGGCGACGAGCATGTGGGTCTTCATCGCGGGGCGGGCCGTCCAGGGGCTCGGCGGCGGGCTGGTGATCGTCGCGCTGTACGTCGTCATCGGGCGGGCCTACCCCGAGCACATCCGGCCCGCGATCCTGGCCGCGTTCGCCGCGAGCTGGGTGATCCCCTCCGTCGTGGGACCGCTCGCCTCCGGGACGGTGACCGAGCAGCTCGGGTGGCGCTGGGTCTTCGTGGGCATCCCCGTCCTCATCGTGATCCCGCTCGCCCTGGCCCTCCCGGCGATCCGGCGCACGGCCTCCGGACCCGCCGACCCGGCCGCCGCCACCGAGCCGTACGACCGCCGCCGCATCCGGCTCGCCCTCGGGATCTCGGCCGGGGCGGGGCTGCTCCAGTACGCGGGGCAGGAGCTGAACTGGCTCGCCCTCCTGCCCGCCGCCGCCGGCGCCGCCCTGCTCGTGCCCGCCGTGCGCGGACTGCTGCCCACCGGGACCGTGCGGGCCGCGCGCGGGCTGCCCTCGGTGGTCCTGCTGCGCGGGATCGCCGCCGGGTCGTTCATCGCCGCCGAGTCCTTCGTACCGCTGATGCTGGTCACCCAGCGCGGTCTGTCCCCGACGATGGCCGGGCTGTCGCTGGCGGTCGGCGGGGCGACCTGGGCGCTCGGTTCGTTCGTCCAGTCCCGGCCGCGCATGGAGCCGTACCGGGAGCGGCTGATGGTGACCGGCATGCTGCTCGTCGCCGCTTCGATCGCCGTCGCGCCCTCCGTGCTGATCGACGGCGTCCCCGTCTGGATCGTCGCCGTCGCCTGGGCCTTCGGCTGCTTCGGGATGGGCATGGTGATCGCCTCCACCAGCGTCCTGCTCCTGAAGCTGTCGGCCCCCGAGGAGGCGGGCTCCAACTCCGCCGCCCTCCAGATCTCGGACGGGCTCTCCAACGTGCTGCTCCTGGCCTCCGGCGGCGCGGCCTTCGCGGCGCTGGGCGGCGGAGCGGTGGGCGCGGCCGCGCACGGGGCGGTGCAGGCGGGGTCCGCGGGCTCGCACCCGGGGGCGTTCGCGGCCGTGTTCCTGCCGATGGCGGGGGTGGCGCTGGTGGGGGTGTGGGTGGCGACGAGGGTGCTCGTACGGGAGAAGTAGGGACGGTACCGCGATGGCCCCATGAGTGGTACCTTTTTGGTATGGCTATGAATCTGCGTATACGTGAGGACCAGCAAGAGGCGCTGAAGCTCCGCGCCGAGCAGGAGGGGCGCAGCATGCACGCCATAGTGCTTCAGGCGATCGACCGCTATCTGGAGGTCGAGGCCGACCGGGAATCGGTCCGCCGGCTCGGTGCGAAGTACGCGGTGCGCCACGCCGATCTGCTGCGGAGGCTGGGGGAGTAGTGAAGTATCTGACGGTCCAGGAAGTCCTGGACCTGGCGGAGCTCGCCTGTGGGGGGCAGCAGGTCGCGGTGCGCGACCTGGGGCTGCTCAGCTCGGCGGTCCACCGGCCCCAGTCGCAGATGTTCGGTGTCGAGGCATACACCGAACTCTTCCAGAAGGCCGCCGGGCTGTTGCAGTCGCTGGCTGTGAACCACCCCCTCGTCGACGGCAACAAGCGCATGGCGTGGATGTCCACGGTCGTGTTCCTCGACATCAACGGGACCGACATGGTCGAGGTCGACCAGGACGAGGCGTACAAACTCGTCATCGAGGTGGCCATGGGCAGTCTTGAGGACGTGGACCAGATCGCCGGGCGGCTGAGGGCTCTGCACGACGCGATGTGAGCACGGTCTCGTCCGCCCCCGGTGCGGCCTGTTCGTACGAGTTCTCAACCGGGCCCCCGGTAAGGTGGCCCGGTTGTCGTATCGCGGGCCGGGCCCTTCGGGCCGGGTGCGGTACGGGCAGCGCCCCACGTACCCGAGAGCCCCGAACCGGAGACCGTGACTACTACCACCGCCTCCCACCACCTCTCACCCGCCTTCCCCGGCCGCGCCCCCTGGGGCACCGCCAACAAGCTGCGAGCCTGGCAGCAAGGCGCCATGGAGAGGTACGTCCAGGAGCAGCCGCGCGACTTCCTCGCCGTCGCGACGCCCGGCGCCGGCAAAACCACGTTCGCGCTGACCCTCGCGTCGTGGCTGCTGCACCACCACGTCGTGCAGCAGGTCACCGTCGTCGCCCCGACCGAGCACCTCAAGAAGCAGTGGGCGGAGGCGGCCGCCCGCATAGGGATCAAGCTCGACCCCGACTACAGCGCCGGTCCGCTGAGCAAGGAGTACCACGGGGTCGCCGTGACGTACGCCGGTGTCGGCGTCCGCCCCATGCTCCACCGCAACCGCTGCGAGCAGCGCAAGACGCTCGTCATCCTCGACGAGATCCACCACGCCGGTGACTCCAAGTCCTGGGGGGAGGCCTGCCAGGAGGCGTTCGACCCGGCGACCCGGCGGCTCGCGCTGACCGGTACGCCGTTCCGCTCGGACACCAACCCGATCCCCTTCGTCCAGTACGAGGAGGGGAACGACGGCATCCGCCGCTCCTCGGCCGACTACACCTACGGCTACGGCAACGCGCTGGCCGACGGCGTCGTCCGCCCGGTCATCTTCCTCAGCTACAGCGGCAACATGCGCTGGCGTACGAAGGCGGGCGACGAGATCGCCGCCCGGCTCGGCGAGCCGATGACCAAGGACGCCATCGGCCAGGCCTGGCGCACCGCGCTCGCGCCCACCGGAGAGTGGATCCCCAACGTCCTCGCCGCCGCCGACAAGCGGCTCACCGAGGTCCGCAAGGGCATCCCCGACGCGGGCGGCCTCGTCATCGCCACCGACCAGGAATCGGCCCGCGCGTACGCCAAGATCCTGAAGAAGGTCACCGGGGAGTCCGCGACCGTGGTCCTCTCCGACGAGAAGGCCGCGTCGAAGAAGATCGACCAGTTCAGCGCGGACGAGTCGCGCTGGATGGTCGCGGTCCGGATGGTGTCCGAAGGCGTCGACGTGCCGCGCCTCGCCGTCGGCGTGTACGCGACCACCATCTCGACGCCTCTCTTCTTCGCCCAGGCCGTCGGCCGCTTCGTGCGCTCCCGCCGGCGCGGCGAGACGGCCTCCGTCTTCCTGCCGACCATCCCGATGCTCCTCGACTTCGCCAACGAGATGGAGGTCGAGCGCGACCACGTCCTCGACAAGCCGAAGAAGGGCGGCGACGAGGAGAACCCCTTCTCGGAGGAGGACAAGCTCCTCGCCGACGCCGAGAAGCTGGAGGACGAGGAGACCGAGGACCAGCTGCCCTTCGAGGCCCTGGAGTCCGACGCCGTCTTCGACCGGGTGCTGTACGACGGTGCCGAATTCGGCATGCAGGCCCACCCGGGCAGTGAGGAGGAGCAGGACTACCTCGGCATCCCGGGGCTCCTGGAGCCCGACCAGGTGCAGCTCCTCCTCCAGAAGCGGCAGAGCCGGCAGATCGCGCACAGCCGCCAGAAGCCGGCCGAGGAGGCCGACCTCCTGGAGAAGCCCGCCGAGGCCCGGCCCGTGGTCACGCACAAGCAGCTGCTGAGCCTGCGCAAACAGCTCAACACGATGGTCTCCGCCTACACCCACCAGAGCGGCAAGCCGCACGGCGTGATCCACAACGAACTGCGCCGCGTCTGCGGCGGCCCGCCGAGCGCGGAGGCCACCGCCCACCAGATCCAGACGCGCATCGCGAAGGTCCAGGAGTGGGCGACGCGGATGACATGACCCCGCAGCCGTTCCTTCCCGGCGTCCGCGTGGGTCCCGTTGGCCCCGGCGTCCGCGTGGGTCCCGTCGGCCCCGGCGTCCGAGTCGGTCCCGCCGGTCCCGTCGGCCCCGGCGTCCGAGTCGGTTCCGCCGGTCCCGTCGGTCCCGTCGGCCCGTGCGGAGGTTCCAACCTCCGCACGGGCCGACGGCGTTACCGGCTCTCCCCGTGGGCGTAGGGCCACGTTTCCGGGCCTCGTTCCCGGGAAATTTCTCCGGTGTCCGTTCACGCGCAGTTAACGCCGGTTCACATCCGTGGACGCGTCGACCCGGCGAAGTCGTGACACGTGAACGCGCGTAGATGTTCGCTTTCCGGACGCCGTCCCGCTGACTGGCCCTTATGCGTGGGCCGTTTCGGGGCCCCGCGTCCGGAGACCGGATTCTGGACGAGGACTTCCGCTGAGCGGACCGGCTCGCTACTGTCCCCGCCATATGAACGCCCCGTGGCAACGCCGCCGCGGAGCGCAGCCGGTGCCTTGCCAGACCGGCGGCCTCTCCGTGCGTCGCCGCTGGGACCGGCGTCGCAACCGTCGGAGCAGGCCGTCGTCGCTCACCCCGAAGAGGAGAGGGCGTCGTGACAGCGGAGACCTCCCAGACGCTCGACCGAGGACTGCGCGTCCTCAAACTGCTCGCCGACACCGACCACGGCCTGACCGTGACCGAGCTGTCCAACAAGCTCGGTGTCAACCGGACCGTCGTCTACCGGCTGCTCGCCACGCTGGAGCAGCACGCCCTGGTACGCCGCGACCTGGGCGGTCGCGCCCGGGTCGGCCTCGGTGTGCTGCGGCTCGGCAGACAAGTGCACCCGCTCGTCCGGGAAGCGGCGCTGCCCGCGCTGCGTTCCCTGGCCGAGGACATAGGGGCCACCGCCCACCTCACGCTCGTCGACGGCAGCGACGCCCTCGCGGTCGCCGTGGTCGAGCCCACGTGGACCGACTACCACGTCGCCTACCGGGCGGGCTTCCGCCATCCCCTGGACCGGGGCGCCGCGGGCCGGGCCATCCTGTCCGCCCGGCAGGCCACGGAGTCCGGCCACCCCGGCTACACCCTCACCCACGGCGAACTCGAAGCCGGCGCCAGCGGGGCGGCCGCGCCCCTCGTCGGGGTCTCGGGCGTCGAGGGCAGCGTCGGTGTTGTCATGCTTGCCGACGCCGTACCGGAACGGGTCGGGCCGCGCGTGCTCGACGCCGCCCGGGAAGTGGCGGACGCGCTGCGGTAGGCGCGTAGCCGTCCCCCTCCGGTGGGTGGACGCGTACGCGTCGGGGCGTGCGCCGGGCGGCGCACGCCTGGCGCTTTCCCGTTCCGGCGCGGCGGTTAGATTGGGTGCGTGCTCTCTCGTCTCTCGCGCCCCCGCGTCCTCGCCCTCTGCGCACTCCCCGTCCTCGCCCTGTTCGGTACGGCGGCCCTCGCGCCGCTGCCGTTCACCCTGGCGCGGCCCGGGGTGACCGCGGACGTGCTCGGCAAGGACGACGGACGGCCGGTGATCACCATCACCGGGGCCGAGACCCGGCCCACCGACGGGCAGCTGCGGATGACGACGATCCTCGCCACCGGGCCGAAGGCGGACGTCCGCATCGGCGAGGTCTTCGACAGCTGGTTCCGGACCGACCGGGCGGTCATGCCGCGCGACGCCGTCTACCCCACCGGCGGCTCCGAGAAGGAGATCGAGAAGCACAACCTCGACGACATGAAGGAGTCGCAGAACGTCGCCGTCGACGCCGCCCTGGACTACCTGGACCGCGAGCCCGGGTCGATGCGGGTGGACGTGGACCTCGGCGACATCGGCGGTCCGAGCGCCGGGCTCTTCCTCTCCCTCGGCATCATCGACAAGCTCGACGGCAACGGCTCCGGCGGCGGCCTCACCGGCGGCCGCACCATCGCCGGTACGGGGACGATCACCGCGGACGGCAGGGTCGGCGCGGTCGGCGGTGTGTCGATGAAGGTCCAGGGCGCCCACCGCGACGGCGCGAGCGTCTTCCTCGTACCGAAGGCCGAGTGCGGTCAGGCGGAGGCCGAGGCGCCCGAGGGGCTGCGGATCGTGCCCGTCTCCACGCTCAAGGACGCGGTCGGCTCGCTCAAGGCCCTGGAGTCGGGCGGGAAGGTGCCGAGCTGCTGACCGGTGCCGGTGCCAGGGCCGGTTCCGACGGTACGGGCTGCGGCCAGGGCGCCTTCTGTACGGCGCCCGCCCCCGGAGCGTCGTCCAGCGTCCGCCAGGACGGGAACACCAGCGGGCTCAGCGTCGCCAGGAAGTAGACCCCGCCCATCGCCAGCAGCGCCCCCGTCGCCCCCGCGCCCTCCACCAGCAGCCCGGCCGCGAGCCCGCCCACCGGCATCGCGAACTCGCAGCCCGCTGTCAGCGCCCCCGACACCCGGCTGCGCAGCCGGTCGGGTACACGCTCGTAGATGACCGTCGTCAGGATCGGGTTCAGCACGCCGCCCGCGATCCCGCCGAGCAGCATCGTCACCGCGAGCGGCAGCGTCGTCCCGGTCACCGCGGCGACCAGGAACCTCGGCGCTCCGCACAGGATCACGCACACCGTGAACACCGCCCGGCGCGGGAAGCGGTGCCCCACCGCCCCGTACAGCAGCGCCCCGGTCAGGCCGCCCGCCCCGAACAGCGCGGTGAGCAGTCCGATCGCGGGTGCGCCGCTCAGCTCGCCCTCGGCGTGCACCGGGAGCAGGACCGCGTTCCACCCCTGGTCGGTGCCGTTCATGAACATCACCATCACCACGACCGCCAGCAGCAGCCGGTTGCCGAGCACGTGGGCGTAGCCCTCGCGGAGTTCGGTGCCGTAGGCGCGCAGCGAGACCGGGGCGTCGGCCTTCCGCGGTTCGGCCGCGCGCACGCCCCGTACCCCCGCGGCGATCAGCAGGGCCGACAGCCCGAAGGTCGCCGCGTCGAGCAGCAGGACCGTCTCCGCGCCGACGAAGGCGATGAGGACCCCGGCGAGGGCCGCGCCGACCATCCGGGCGCCGCGCGAGACCGCGTCGAAGAGGCTGGCGGCCCGGGGGAGCGTGGTTCCGGCGTGCTCGGCCAGGTCCGGGATCAGGACGTAGCGCGCGGTGTTGCCCGGGGTGTGGGCGAACCCGTTGAGCGCCATGAGCCCGCACAGCATCCAGAAGTCGAGGGCGCCGGCGAAGTGCAGCAGCGGGATCGCTGCGACGGCGGCCGCGCAGACGGCGTCGGACACGACGGCCGTCCGGCGGCGGCCGAACCGGTCGATGACCGGTCCGCCGATCAGCGCGGCGACGACGATGGGCAGGGTGGCGCAGAAGGCGACGACCCCGGCCCGGCCCGCGCTTCCGGTGGTCTCCAGGACGAACCAGGGGACGCCGATCAGGGTCAGTGACGTGCCTGCGGTGGAGATGGAGTTGGCCGCGAGCGTGGCGGCGAGCGGGGCGCGGTTCCCCATGGTTTCCCCCGGAGTCGGTGGTTACGCCGGACCGAAGGCGGCAGCGCGAGGCGCGGGCGCGGCCGTCTCCCGGCTCTGGGCCGTCAGCCGCAGGCCCACCTTCACCAGGGTCCAGCCGACCCGGGTGCGCAGGCTGGTGCGGGGGAGGCGGAACTCGCCTGCCTTGGAGCGGAGTTCGGCCGACTCGGCCGCATGCAGGAGGTGGTGGACGTCGGCGTCCATAACGGGCTTCCCTTCGGGTGGTGGGGAGGTGCGGTGTGCGGCGCGGTCATTCGGAGGGGCGCGGGAACGTGTGCAGATGGGTGCGGACGACGGCCGAGCCCTCGGTGTCCTCGGGGACGACGTCGCGGTAGCTCTCCACCACCGCGTGGAGCTTCGTGGACAGCTCCAGCGCGAGTTCCGGGGTGAGGCGGATCTTGAAGTCGCTCAGGTCCCAGCTCCGCTGCCACTCCTCCGACCAGTCGCCCACCGTGCCCAGCCAGGTGTTCAGCTCCTGGGCGTGGACGGTGGCCGTCTCGTGCAGGACGAAGTCGATGGCCCCGCGCACCTCCGGGTCGGCGTGCGTCTTGAAGTCCGCGGCGTTGAACATCGAGCCGTCGTGCACCGACCGCCACCAGCGCTCACGGCCCTTGCCCAGCTCCGGGGCGTCCTCGACCATGCCGCTCTCCGCCAGCTGGCGCAGGTGGTAGCTGGTCGCTCCGCTGGACTCGCCCAGCCGCTCGCCGAGCTTGGAGGCGGTGGCCGGGCCGAACTCCCGCAGTGTGTTCAGTAGTCGGAGCCGTAGAGGGTGCGCGACCGCGCGCAGGGTGCGGGAGTCGACGTTGTGGATCCTCCGGTCGGTGCCGTCGTGGCGGTGGGGGCGAGGGGCGTTCTCGCCGTGAGAGGCGTTCTCGTTCTCCGTCATGCTTCGACAGTAGAGATGCAAAGAGTCCTTTGCAAGACTTTTTTGCAACAAGATCTTTGCAACGGTTCTTTGTAACTCAGCCCTCCTCGATGAACCCCTCCTCCACCAGCCACTCCTTCGCCACCTCGTGCGGATCCTCGCCGTCCACGTCCACCTTGGCGTTCAGCGTCTGCGCGACCTCGGTCGTCAGCTTCTTCGCGAGCGGGTCCAGCAGCTCCGCGATCACCGGGTACTCCTCGAAGGTGGCCTCGTGGACGACCGGGGAGGCGTTGTAGTTGGGGAAGAAGTGCTTGTCGTCCTCCAGGACGTCCAGGTTCATGGCCTTGATCCGGCCGTCCGTGGTGAAGACCTCGCCCAGCAGGCAGGAGCTGGACTCGGACACCTGGGTGTAGATGATCCCGGCGTCCATCTTCTGGATGTTGGCTGCCGGGATACTCATCCCGTACTTCTTCTCCATGCCCGGCAGCCCGTCGTCGCGCGAGGCGAACTCGTTCTCCACGCAGATCGTCACCGCGCCCGGGTCCTTCTTCGCGAGGGCGGCCACGTCCGAGAGGGTCTTGAGTCTGTACTTCGCGTTGTTCTTCTTGCTGATCGCCAGCGCGTACGTGTTGTCGAGCGGGGCCGGCGGCAGCCAGATCACGCCGTTGCCCTTGTCCTCGTCCCGTACCGCCTCGTACTGCTTCTCCGGGTCGACGATCGGGTCCGCGTGGCCCAGGAAGGTGATCCAGCCGGTGCCCGTGTAGTCCCACTGGACATCGGCGTCGCCGTTGATGATGGCCTCGCGCGCGCTGATCGATCCCGGCAGGTTCGTCCGGTCCAGGACCTCGGCCCCGGCGGCCTTGAGGATCAGGCCGGTCATCTGGCCCAGGATGATGTTCTCGCTGAAGTTCTTCGACGTCACCGTCAGTGTTGCGCCCTTCAGCGGCTCGCCCTGCCCGACCGAGCCCGGCGACACGTCGTCCACCATCGGCGAACCGCTCTTCAGCCCGCAGCCGCCCAGCAGCAGCACCGGCACCACCATCAGCAGCAGTCTCCCCCTCGTCCCTCTCATCCCCCTCGTCGTCCTCGTCCCCCTCGTCGTCCTCGTCCTCATCACCGCTCCTCCAGCCCGCGCGGCGTCAGCGCCAGTTCCGCCAGCGAGGCCAGCCAGTCCACCAGCAGCGCCAGCACCACCGTCAGCACCGAGCCGATGATCAGCACCGGCATCCGCTGGGTCTGGATCCCCGACGTGATCAGGTCGCCGAGCCCGCCGCCTCCGCCGAAGGTGGCCAGCGTCGCCGTGCCCACGTTCAGGACCAGGGCCGTACGGACGCCCGCCAGGATCAGCGGCACCGCGAGCGGCAGCTCCACCTTCAGCAGGACGCCCCGCCCCGACATCCCCATCCCGCGCGCCGCCTCGATCATGTTCGGCTCGATCGCCCGCAGGCCCGCCACCGTGTTGGAGAGCACCGGCAGCACCGCGTAGATCACGATGCCGATGATCGCCGTGCGCGGCCCGATGCCCAGCCAGATCACCAGCAGCGCCAGCAGACCGATCGCCGGGGTCGCCTGCCCGATGTTCGCCAGTGCCGTGAACGCCGGGGCCGCCTTCCGCAGCCGCCGCCGGGTCAGCGCGATACCGAGCGGGATCGCGATGATCAGCACCCAGAACGTCGAGATCGCCGTCAGCCGAACGTGCTGCCACCAGCGCAGTTGCACATTTCCGCCGGAGAGGGAGTTCTCCGCGATCGAGTCCAGGTGGATGTTGGTGATCCAGACGTACGTGATCACCAGGATGACGGCCAGCACCGCCGGCAGGACCACCAGCTTCCGCCAGGTGATCCGGCGCTCCGGCGCGGCCGGGGCGGGGGAGGGGTCGCTCTCCTCGTCGTGGAACGCGTGGCCCTTGACGTCGTGTTCGCCCGGCGGCCGGGTCGCGGCCGCCGGACCCTTGCCCGATCCGGACCGATGACTGGGGCTCATACTCCGCCGCCACCCCCCTCCAGCTCCTGCTCCGTCTGGTGGACGCGCCGCTCCTCCAGCTCGTGCTGGTGCTCCATCGCGGTCAGCCGGTCCGCTTCCAGCAGCTCCTGCACGTTGTCCATCAGCGTCTTCATGTCGACGACCCCGATGAACTCGCCGCGCCGCCCGGTCACCGCCACCCGGCCCCCGCTGTCCGTGAGCACCGCCTCCAGCGCGTCGTGCAGCGTGGCGTCCCGGGTCACCGTGTCGTGCACCAGCTGCCCGGCCCGCGCCAGCGAACCGCGCGCCCGCATCAGGTCGCCGCGCCGCAGCCACTTGTACGGGCGGCTGCGGCGATCCAGCATCAGCAGCTCGTTGTGCGGGCCGTTGCGCAGCTTGTTGAAGATCGTCTGGAGCGGGTCCTCGACCGTCACCGTCGGGAAGTCCGCGATGCCCACGTCCCGTACACGGGTGAGGTTGAGGCGTTTGAGGGCCGCGCCCGCGCCGACGAAACCGGAGACGAAGTCGTCCGTCGGGTTGGTGAGGATCGCCTCGGGGGTGTCGAACTGCGCGATGTGCGACCGCTCCCGCAGCACCGCGATCCGGTCGCCCAGCTTGATCGCCTCGTCGAAGTCATGGGTGACGAACACGATCGTCTTGTGCAGCTCGTGCTGGAGCCGGATCAGCTCGTCCTGGAGGTGGTCGCGGGTGATCGGGTCGACCGCCCCGAACGGCTCGTCCATCAGGAGGACCGGAGGGTCGGCGGCCAGCGCCCGCGCCACGCCCACCCGCTGCTGCTGCCCGCCGGAGAGCTGGCGCGGATAGCGGCCGTGGAACTCGCGCGGGTCCAGGCCCACCAGGTCGAGCATCTCCTCCACCCGGTCCTTCACCCGGGACTTCGACCAGCCGACCATCTTCGGCACCAGGGCGATGTTGTCCGCGACCGTCATGTGCGGGAAGAGCCCGGAGGACTGGATGGCGTAACCGATCTTGCGGCGCAGCTTCACCGGGTCGATGTCCGTGACGTCCTCGTCGCCGATCCGGATCCGGCCCGAGGTCGGCTCGATCAGCCGGTTGATCATCTTCAGGGTGGTGGACTTCCCGCAGCCGGACGGGCCGACGAAGATCACCGTCTCGCCCGCCTTGATCTCCATGGAGACGTTGTCGACGGCCGGGTTCGGGTTGCCCGGGTACCTCTTGGTGAGGTTCTCCAGCTGGATGGTGGCCCCGGAGGCGGCCGCGGGCCCCTCCTCCGTCGTGACGGCCGGGTCGGTCTCGGTCTCAGGCACGGATCCCCCTCGGGATGGTCAGCCGTCCCAGCAGGACGTACGCGGCGTCGAAGAGCAGAGCGAGGATCACGATGCCGAGCGTGCCCGCGAGGACCTGGTTGATCGCGTTGGCGCTGCCCAGCGAGGCGATCCCCCGGAAGATCTCGTTGCCGAGGCCGGGCCCGGAGGCGTACGCGGCGATCGCGGCGATACCCATCAGCATCTGCGTGGAGACCCGGATCCCGGTCAGGATCGGCGGCCAGGCGAGCGGCAGCTCCACCCGGCACAGCCGCGCCGTACGCGACATCCCGATGCCCGTCGCCGCGTCGACCAGTGACGGATCGACGCCCCGCAGCCCGACGATGGAGTTCCGGACGATCGGCAGCAGCCCGTACAGCGTCAGCGTGATCACGGTCGGCGCGACACCGAGGCCGACCAGCGGGATCAGCAGACCGATCGCGGCGAGGGACGGAATGGTCAGGATCGTCGCCGTGGAGGTGATGGCCAGCGAGCCGCCCCAGCCGCTGCGATAGCTCACCACCCCGATGACCACACCCAGCACGGTGGCGATGACCATGCACTGGAAAACCGCGCTGACGTGCTGGAACGCATCCGTGAGGAGTTGCTGGTGGCGGGTGGTCAGATACTCCCAGAAGCTCACACGGCACTCCCTCGGCTCCGTCGATGTCGGCTCCGTCGACGTCGACGGGCCCTCCGGCTCAGCCGGTGTCCGCGGCCGCCTGCTCCACCAGCGGGATGATCCGCAGCGGAACCGGGTTCTCCATGACGATCGCCGTGGAGGCCCGGACGATGCCATCAAATCCGACAACCCGGTCGATCACTCGCTGAAGATCGGCGTTGGAACGGGCGACGAGCCGGCAGAGCATGTCCCCGTGACCGGTGGTCGTGTGCAGCTCCAGCACCTCCGGTACGCCGCCCAAATGCGCCCGCACGTCAGCTCCTTGGCCCTGTTTGATCTCCAGCGTGGCGAACGCGGTGACCGGATAGCCGAGCGCCGCCGGATCCACGTCGGGGCCGAACCCCCGGATGACGCCATTCGACTGAAGACGGTCCAGCCGCGCCTGCACGGTCCCGCGCGCCACCCCCAGCCGCCGGGATGCTTCGAGGACGCCTATGCGCGGCTCACGTGCGAGCAGCACGATGAGCCGGCCGTCCAGATGATCGATCGCCATGGGCCCGCCTCCGGTGGTCAGCCTGTACAGATAGCCCGGCCATCATGGCCATTCACTGCACATATTGACCAGTGATAGCGCGAACTATTGCGCACCTTGCGATGCGGGGAGAGCCTTCGAACATGACTGAGACTCTGCACACCAGCCCCGACACCGCAGCGCAGGCCGACCGCTTCCCGGTCAAGGGAATGGACGCGGTCGTCTTCGCCGTGGGCAACGCCAAGCAGGCCGCGCACTACTACTCGACCGCCTTCGGCATGAAGCTCGTGGCCTACTCCGGACCGGAGAACGGCAGCCGCGAGACCGCGAGTTACGTCCTGACCAACGGCTCCGCCCGCTTCGTCCTCACCTCCGTGATCAAGGCCTCCACCGAGTGGGGCACCTTCCTCGCCGACCACGTCGCCGCGCACGGCGACGGAGTCGTCGACCTCGCCATCGAGGTCCCGGACGCCCGGGCCGCGTACGCTTACGCCGTCGAGCGCGGCGCGCGCGGCATCACCGAGCCGCACGAGGTCAAGGACGAGCACGGCACGGTCGTCCTCGCCGCCATCGCCACGTACGGCAAGACCCGCCACACCCTGGTGGAGCGCTCCGGCTACGACGGCCCCTACCTCCCCGGCTTCGTCGCGGCCAAGCCGATCGTCGAGCCGCCCGCCAAGCGCACCTTCCAGGCGATCGACCACTGCGTCGGCAACGTCGAGCTCGGCCGGATGAACGAGTGGGTCGGCTTCTACAACGAGGTCATGGGCTTCACCAACATGAAGGAGTTCGTCGGCGACGACATCGCCACCGAGTACTCCGCGCTCATGTCGAAGGTCGTCGCCGACGGCACGCTCAAGGTCAAGTTCCCGATCAACGAGCCGGCGATCGCGAAGAAGAAGTCGCAGATCGACGAGTACCTGGAGTTCTACGGCGGCGCGGGCGTCCAGCACATCGCGCTCGCCACCAACGACATCGTCTCCACGGTCCGCTCGATGCGCGCCGCCGGTGTGCAGTTCCTGGACACCCCCGACTCGTACTACGACACCCTCGGCGAGTGGGCCGGCGAGACCCGGGTGCCGGTCGAGACCCTGCGCGAGCTGAAGATCCTCGTCGACCGCGACGAGGACGGCTACCTGCTGCAGATCTTCACCAAGCCGGTCCAGGACCGGCCGACCGTCTTCTTCGAGATGATCGAACGCCACGGCTCCATGGGCTTCGGCAAGGGCAACTTCAAGGCCCTGTTCGAGGCGATCGAGCGCGAGCAGGAGAAGCGCGGCAACCTCTGATCCGCGCCTCCGGGTGCGAAAACGCCGCCGTGGTCCGAGGCAGTACCTCGGACCACGGCGGAGTCCGTCGTTCCCGGGCCTCCGCTTCAGGGACTCTTCGACACCGAGGGAGACGCGGAGGGCGACCCGGTGGGCGACGGGGACGTCGACGGGGCGGCCGCTGCCTTCGACGGCGCCGGGGCCGGGGCCTCCGGCTTCTTCTCCTGCTCCGGCTCCCGCTCCGGCTGCGGCTCCCGCTTCGGCTCGGGGGACGGCGGCGGGGGCGGGGGCGGCTGCCGCGTCTCGCCCGGTCCGCCCGGCGGCGGCTCGCCCAGCGCGTCCAGCGCCTGGCGCGCCAGCGGCGCGGCGAGCGGCGAGAAGGCCGGGTTGGTGCGCACGGCCAGCTCCAGATTCCGGCGCGCCGGACCGTAGTCCGCCAGCGCCCGCTGGATCACGCCGAGGTGGTACGCGTACGAGGCGTTCCGCACGCCCGTGTCGGCGGCCCGATGCGCGTACTCCAGGCCCTCCTCGGACTTCCCCGCCCGGTGCAGCGCCCAGCCCAGCGCGTCCGCCACCGCCGCACTGCGGTGCTGCCCCCGCCACTGGGCCCGCAGCAGTTCCACCGCCGCCTCCGGGTCCCCGTGGTCCGCCTCGAACCGGGCCAGCACCAGGGACTCGTCGACCCCGTCCTTCGCCGCCGCGGCCACCATCTTCCGCAGCTTCGCGTACTGGGTGCGGGCGTCCCCGTCGAGCCCCAGCGACGCGTACAGCTCGCCCAGCTCCAGCGCGTACTCCGGGCGCGGAAGCTGTTCCAGCGCCCGCTGGTACGCGGCCAGCGCCTCGTCGGTGCGGTCCAGCGCCACCAGGGCCCGGGCCCGGCCCGCCAGCGAGGCGTGGTGAGCGGAGTCCGTGCGCAGCGCCGCGTCGAACTGCGCCACCGCCTCCTCCGGCTCGCCCCGCTCCCAGGCCAGCTCGCCGAGCCGGTGCAGCGCCTCGGCCTTCTCGGCCGGCCGCGTCGCCCGGTCGGCCGCCTCCCGGGCGGTGGCCAGCGCGTCCTCGCGCCAGCCCTGGCCCCGGTAGAGGTCGGCGGTGCGGGCCAGCGCGGGGACCCCCTTGCGCAGCTCGCCGAACTTCTCCGTCGCCGCGGTCGCCGCCTTCCGGTCGCCGAGCCCGGTGTAGGCATCGATGAGGACCGGGTACACGCTCCAGGTCTTCGGCTGCTGCTGCTTCACCGTCTCGCCCCACCG
This sequence comes from Streptomyces sindenensis, assembly GCF_014649035.1. Lineage (GTDB taxonomy): Bacteria > Actinomycetota > Actinomycetes > Streptomycetales > Streptomycetaceae > Streptomyces > Streptomyces sindenensis. Next base: position 53,297 of record NZ_BMSG01000014.1, on the reverse strand, counting down.
CTTCGCGGCGAGGAAGTCGTGCCGGGCGTTGGCCAGGGCGGCGAGACCCACCCACGCCTGTCCGTTCCCGCGCTCGCCCGGCTGTGCCTCCAGCGAACGCTTCAGGACCTCTTCGGCGCGGGTGAAGTACGCCGTGTCCGCCGAGCGCCGCGCCCACTCCACGTACGCCGTACCGAGCGCGGCCAGGGACGGGGCGTCCTTCGGATGGGACTCCACCCACTTCTGCCGGTCCCCGATCAGCGCGGTGAGGTCCGAGAGCGAAGCCGGGGACCCGGCGGTCGCCGCCGCCTCGGCCCGCTCGACCGGGCCCGGCTCCTTCGGCCGCTCGTCCCCGTCGTCCACCGCCACCAGCGCCCCGGCCAGCAGCACCCCGGCCGCCACCGCGCCGAACGCGGCCCGGCGCAGCGTCGTCCGCAGCGTGGGCGGCGGCGGGGGCAGCGCGGTGGCGCCTTCGGCGGGCGGCGCGTAAGGGTCCTCGGCGGACGGCTCGGGCGGCTGGCGGGACTCCGGGCCCTGCTGCGGCATGACATCCATGGCCATCACTCTGCGTCAGTCATACGAGCACACCGCGCCTTGGGATCGCCCCCGCTCACGGGTTCACACCATTGGCCCCGGGTGACACGCTTGGATCATGAGCGATCTCCTCGAACGGCTGCGCGCGGGACTGCCTCCCGAGGCGCTGATCACCGATCCGGACGTCACCGCGTCCTACGCCCACGACATGGCGGGCTTCTGCGAGGCCGGCACCCCGGCCGTCGTCGTACTCCCGCGCACGGTCGAGCAGGTCCAGCACGTCATGCGCACCGCCACCGCGCTGCGCGTCCCCGTCGTCCCGCAGGGCGCTCGTACCGGCCTGTCCGGCGCGGCCAACGCCTCGGACGGCTGCATCGTGCTCTCCCTGGTGAAGATGGACCGGATCCTGGAGATCAGCCCGGTCGACCGGATCGCCGTCGTCGAACCGGGCGTCGTCAACGCGGTGCTCTCACGCGCGGTGAACGAACACGGTCTGTACTACCCGCCGGACCCCTCCAGCTGGGAGACGTGCACCATCGGCGGCAACATCGGCACCGCGTCCGGTGGCCTGTGCTGCGTGAAGTACGGAGTAACCGCCGAGTACGTACTGGGCCTGGAGGTCGTCCTCGCCGACGGGCGGCTCCTGACCACCGGCCGCCGCACCGCCAAGGGCGTCGCCGGATACGACCTGACCCGGCTCTTCGTCGGCTCCGAGGGCAGCCTCGGGATCGTCGTCAAGGCCGTCCTCGCGCTCAAACCCCAGCCGCCCCAGCAGCTCGTCCTCGCCGCCGAGTTCCCCTCCGCGGCCGCCGCCTGTGACGCTGTGTGCCGAATCATGGAGCGCGGTCACACCCCGTCACTCCTCGAACTGATGGACCGTACGACCGTGCGTGCCGTCAACGCGATGGCGTCCATGGGGCTGCCCGAGACCACCGAGGCACTCCTCCTCTGCGCCTTCGACACCCCGGACCCGCTCGCCGATCTCGCCGCCGTCGGAGAGCTCTGCGCCGCCGCCGGGGCCACCGAAGTGGTCCCCGCCGATAACCCGGCCGAGTCCGAACTCCTCCTCCAGGCCCGCAGGATGTCGCTCACCGCGCTGGAGACCGTCAAGTCCGCCACGATGATCGACGACGTCTGCGTACCGCGCTCGCAGCTCGGCGCGATGCTCGCGGGCACGGCGGCCATCGCCGAGGAGTACGGCCTCACCATCGGCGTCTGCGCCCACGCGGGCGACGGCAACACCCACCCCGTCGTCTGCTTCGACCACCACGACCCCGACGAGTCCCGCCGGGCCCGCGCGTCCTTCGACGCCATCATGGCGCTCGGTCTCGAACTCGGCGGAACCATCACCGGCGAACACGGCGTCGGAGTCCTCAAGAAGGAGTGGCTCGCCCGCGAACTGGGGGAGACCGGCGTCGAACTGCAGCGCTCCATCAAGGCCGCCTTCGACCCGCTCGGTCTCCTCAACCCCGGCAAGCTCTTCTGATCCCCGCCTCTCGCGGAGCCCCTCACGCCTCACCGTCCTGGGACGGCGACTCGTCCGCCGCCCACGGGTCGCTCAGCCACAGGTCGTCGGCCGGCAGCGGGGCCAGCAGCTCCGCCAGCGCCTCGTCCATCCCGAGCCGGTCGCCCTCGGTGCCCGGCGGCACCACCCGCAGGGTCCGCTCCACCCAGGCGGCCACGGCGGCCGAGGACACCTCCAGCAGGGCGTTGCCGTCGGGGGAGGTGAGGGCCACGCAGATGACGCTGCGGCCCGCGACCTTCGTCGGCCAGATCCGCACGTCCCCGTGCCCGCACGGCCGGAACACACCCTCCACCAGCAGCTCCCGGGCGAACGTCCAGTGCACGGGGGACTCGGAGCCGATGTGGAAGGCGATGTGCACGGCGTACGGGTCGTTCGTCCGGTACGTCAGCCGGGCGGGTACCGGGATGGACCGCTCGGGGGACAGGACCAGCTTCAGCTCCAGCTCACGTTCCACGATGCTCATCATCGAAATCCACGACCTTCCGGTGCTCATGGGCCGGTCCCGTGACCGTCCCGCACAAGGAGAGAGCGCCCTCCCCGCCACCTATTACGCGACTTCCGGAAAAAACTTCGGCCGGTTTCCGAAGCCGTCCCGAACCCGTCGCGGACCCGGCCCGAAACCCGTCTCGAAACCCGTCTCGAAAGGGGGCCCGAACAGGTGGACCGGCCCGGGGGCGGGCGGCTGTCTGATAGATGTGGACCCTTGTATTGAGGCCGTCCGCCCGCCAGGCGGGGACGGCCTGAGGCCTCGAAGAGATACGGGACCCGCTGATGAGCGCGCCAACTCCGGCACCCGGTGACGAAAGCCCCCGTGAGGGCTACTACCCCGACCCCTCCATCCCCGGCTACGTCCGGTACTGGAACGGCGCTTCCTGGGTCCCCGGTACGAGCCGCCCCGCGCCCCCGCAGACCGGACCGGACGCGACCGCCCCCGCCCCGGCGGCCGGTGCGCGGACCGCGCCCGTGGAGGAGACCGGCCCGATCTTCTTCGACGAGGAGGACGGCCTCCAGGACGGCGCGGGGGGTTCGCCGGGCTCCGGCACGTCCGCCCCGGACCGGGCGGCGGGGGCCGCTGACGGAGCGTCGGTCTGGCAGGCGGACGCCGCACGCCAGAGCGGGTTCGGCGGCGAACGGGACCGCCGGGTCGAGTGGGGCGGACCGGCACAGGAGCCCGCGAGCGCCACCCCCGGACGCCCGTCGCCACCGGCCGACCCGAGGGCGCCGCTGTCCCAGGACCCGACCGGCGGCGCGCTGCCGGGGATGCGGGAGAGCGGCGGCCGGACCGCCGAGGGGGCCGGGGTGCGCCCGCCGACGGACGGGACGGTCACGATCCGCGCGGTGGGCCCCGGGACGAACGCGGTACGGGGCGGCGCCCCCGGGACCGGCACCCCCGGGACCGGCACTGCCGCAGCCGGTGACGTACAGCCCGGTCTTCCCGCACCGTCGAACGCCGTTACGCCCCAAGGGCCGCAGGGCGTCAGCGCGGCGCCGGACAGCCTCGCGCCGGCCCCGGCACCCCGGGCCCTCCCGGCCCAGGCCCAGGCACCGCAGACCCAGCAGCCGACGCCCCGGCCGGCACCGGCCCAGCAGGCACCGGCACCGGCCCAGCAGGCCCAGCCCGCACAACCGCCCCACCGGGCCCAGCCGTCGTCCCCCGCGCCCGCCCCGGCCCCCGCTCTCGGCCCCGTAGCCACGCCGTCCCCCGACCCCGCGCCGCCGGCGGCCCTGCACACGCCCCTCACGCCCGGTCCGGGCGGCGGCTCGGCCTCCTGGGCGCAGCAGGTCCACCAACTCGCCCAGCCCGAACCGCGACAACAGCTGCCCCACCAGCACCAGGGAGCCGCAGCGGGACCGGGAGTCGGCGCGGACCAGCCCGTCGTGCCGTGGAAGCCGCCGGTCGACGACCCCTTCCAGCAACTCGCCCGCAACCAGGCCTCCGCCCGCCCCGCCGGGCTCGGCAAGCGGTTCGCCGCCCGGCTCGTCGACAACCTCGTGCTCGGCGCGGTCGTCGGGGCGGTGGCCGTCCCGCTGTCGGCCCGGGCGCTCGACCACATCGACCGGAAGATCACCGCGGCGAAGGAGACGGGGGAGACCGTCACCGTCTGGCTGCTGGACTCCACCACCGGGGCCCTGCTGGGCGCGCTGCTCGCCGCGTTCCTGCTCCTCGGCTTCCTCCTGGAGGCCCTGCCGACGGCCAAGTGGGGCCGGACCCTGGGCAAGAAGCTGTTCGGGCTCGACGTACGGGACATCGAGTCCCATGACACCCCGTCCCTGGGAGCGGCCCTGCGCCGCTGGCTCGTCTACGGCGTGCTGGGGCTGCTCGTCCTCGGTGTGGTCAACGTCCTGTGGTGCCTGTTCGACCGCCCGTGGCGCCAGTGCTGGCACGACAAGGCCGCCCGTACGTTCGTGGCGGGCTGAGCGGGACCGGCGAAACGCGGGCCACCCGCCCGTTTATCGGAAGAACGGGCCGGGCGGGTGGCGACATGCCGGTCTGGACTCGTATGCCTTCCCGCGTCCCCCGAAAGCACCTGAGCCGTTGCGAGCCCCGGTGGTGAGGGATGCACTGCCCCCATGAGCAACGACCAGCCGACGCCCGGCCAGCCGCCCGAGGACGACGATCCGTTCCTCAAGAAGCCGCAGGAGCCCCCGCCGCCGTCCGACGGTCAGCCCTACGGCAGCGCTCCGCCGCCCCCTCCGCCTCCGCCCCCGCCGAACGATCCGTACGGCAGTGGCGGCGGGTTCGGGGCGCCCGACCCGCTCGCCGGGATGCCGCCGCTCGGCGAGCCGGGGAAGCGGATCCTGGCGCGGCTCATCGACTTCCTCATCATCTCGATCCCGCTGTACCTGATCTCGCTGCCCTGGGGCGGCGCGGTCGACGTCAACGGGGACGGCGACGACGGTTTCGGTGACGCGGTCGCCGGCGGGTACAGCGGGCACCAGTTGCTCTGGTCGATCATCGGTCTGGTCGTCTACGTCGCGTACGACACCTACTTCACCCACAAGGACGGCCGCACGCTGGGCAAGCGGCTGCTGAAGCTGCGCGTGGCGATGCTCAACGACGGGCGGGTGCCGGACACCGGGGCCGCGCTGATGCGGGCGGTGGTGCTGTGGGCCCCGGCGCTGCTGTGCTGCCCGTGCCTGTGGTGGCTGATCAACATCGTGCTGATGTTCACCGACAAGCCCTACCGGCAGGGGCTCCAGGACAAGGCGGCCAAGACGGTCGTCGTCGTGGCCCGTTAGAGGCCGAGGTTCAGCGGCGCAGCGAGTGCTCGTCGGCCCGCGCGGACGAACGGGCCGCCGGATGCGCGGACGAGCGCGCCGCCGGCACCCGCTCGCGGGCCCCGAAGCCCTCCCCGGCGTGGTGCGTTCGGGCGGCTGCGGAGGTCCGGTCGGTCGCGGTCCGCCCGGTCCCTTCCGCCGTCCGGTGGCCGGGGTGCGGCAGGCGTACGGCGACCAGGAGGCCGAGAACCAGCGCGGTCGTGCCGACGGCGGCCACCCCCACGCCGGACTCCGTGCGGAACAGCAGCAGCAGGGCGAGCGTCGTTGCGACGACGGTGGCCGAACCGTAGGCGAACTGTGCGGCAGTCGGACGCGGCATGACGGTTTCCGTCCTCGGGACGTCGGATGGGCGGGCGGTGTTCGGCGCGGTCGTGCGCGCCGAACGACCCTACGACGGTGGATGCCCGACCCGGACCGGTAGTAAGCGTGACCTAACACACGGTACCGGTGCACAGGGGGCGCACGGAGTCACGGCTCTCACCAACCGGACGGTGGGGCGCGCCCGTTGGAACGCCCGGCCGGAGGGATCCGGGCCGGTCGCCGTTCCTTTGCCGTTCCCATGCCCTTCTCATACCGTCCGTATACCGGAAGAGCGCTCCGCATAGTGCACTTGGTCTGTTCAAGTCAAGGTCTGTCTTTTCTCTCATAACTTCGATCGAATGTCGTCACTTGTGACGCGTTTGCGCGCGCGGCCCTCTTCATACCCCCCTGGCCGCTGCGCGGGACGCCCGGGGAGGACTGCTTCAAGTGACCAATCAGAGACAGGCGCTTCGCGCCGCCGCCGTTGTCGTGGCCATGGCCGCGACCGCTGCGACGGCGTCGACCTTCGCCACCGCCCAGGCGCATGACAGCGCATCAGGTTCCGGTGTCTCCACCGTCGACCGCCGTGACCCGGCGCCGGCCAAGGGGCATGTGGAGCACGACCTGGAGGGCCCCTTCAGCGAGCAGCAGGCCGCCCAGCGCGAGGCCGCGCTGGAGCAGGTGCTGGCCGGGGACAAGAAGGTGGCGAACCGGAGCGGCTCCAAGGTCGTCAAGCTCGGCGACAAGAAGTACGTGGAGCTCGGCCGGGAGAAGACCGACAAGATCTTCACCATCCTGCTGGAGTTCGGCGACCAGGTCGACGACACCACGATGTACGACCCGGACGGCGACGGCCCCAAGCCGCCCGTCAAGAAGTACGGCGGCGCGCCGGGCCCGGCGCACAACAAGATCGCCGAGCCGGACCCGGAGAAGGACAACAGCACCGCCTGGAAGTCCGACTACAACCGGGAGCACTTCCAGGAGCTCTACTTCGGCGAGGGCAAGGGCGTCCACTCGCTCAAGACCTACTACGAGAAGACCTCCTCGGGCCGCTACTCGGTCGAGGGTGAGGTCTCCGACTGGGTCAAGGTCCCGTACAACGAGGCCCGTTACGGCTCCAACTACTGCGGCCAGTCCAACTGCGCCAACGTGTGGGACGCGGTCCGCGACGGCGTGAACGCCTGGGTCGCCGACCAGCAGGCCAAGGGCCGCACCGACGCCGAGATCAAGGCGAACCTCGCCGAGTACGACGAGTGGGACCGCTACGACTTCGACGGCGACGGCAACTTCAACGAGCCCGACGGCTACATCGACCACTTCCAGCTGGTCCACGCCGGTGAGGACGAGTCGGCCGGCGGCGGCGCCGAGGGCACCAACGCCATCTGGGCGCACCGCTGGTACGCGTACGGCACCAACGCCGGTTCGACCGGCCCGGCGAACAACAAGGCCGGTGGCGCCCAGATCGGCGACACGGGCATCTGGGTCGGCGACTACACCGTCCAGCCCGAGAACGGCGGCCTGGGCGTCTTCGCCCACGAGTACGCCCACGACCTCGGTCTGCCGGACCTGTACGACACCTCCGGCGGCGGCGAGAACTCGGTCGGCTTCTGGTCCCTGATGTCGGCGGGCTCCTGGCTCGGCACCGGCAAGGGCGAGATCGGCGACCTGCCCGGCGACATGACCTCGTGGGACAAGCTCCAGCTCGGCTGGCTCGACTACGACAAGGCCAAGGCCGGCAAGACCTCGCTGCACAAGCTGGGCGTCTCGGAGTACAACACCAAGAACCCGCAGGCGCTCGTCGTCGAGCTGCCGGAGAAGGCCGTCACCACCACCGTCGTCAAGCCCGCCGAGGGCTCGAAGCAGTGGTGGAGCGACATGGGCGACGACCTGTCGAACACCCTGACCCGCTCGGTCGACCTGACCGGCAAGTCCAAGGCCACGCTTGACCTTTCGGGCTGGTACGACATCGAGGCCGACTACGACTACCTCTACACCGAGGTGTCCGACAACGGCGGCACCAGCTGGACCGCGCTCGACGGCACCGCCGACGGCAAGGCCATCCCGCGCGACGCCAGTGACAAGCCGGCGCTGACCGACGTCTCGGGCGACCACAAGAAGCTCTCCTTCTCGCTGGACGCCTACGCGGGCAAGAAGGTCGACCTCCGCTTCCGCTACCAGACGGACGGCGGCGCGGGCGGCAAGGGCTTCGCGGCCGACGCCATCACCATCACGGCCGACGGCGCCGAGCTCTTCGCGGACAACGCCGAGGGCGACGACAACGGCTGGACCGCCAAGGGCTTCTCGCGGATCGGCGAGTCCTTCACCCAGGACTACCCGCAGTACTACATCGCGGAGAACCGCCAGTACGTCTCCTACGACGAGACGCTGAAGGTCGGCCCGTACAACTTCGGCTTCTCCACCACGCGTCCGGACTGGGTCGAGCACTACGCGTACCAGAACGGTCTGCTGGTCTGGCTCTGGGACACCTCCCAGAAGGACAACAACACCTCGGTCCACCCGGGCCAGGGTCTGATCCTGCCGATCGACGCGCACGCCAAGCCGCTCAAGTGGAAGGACGGCTCGCTCCTGCGCAACAAGATCCAGCCGTTCGACGCCCCGTTCAGCTGGTACCCGAACAAGGGCTTCACGCTCCACAACGCGGACGTGCCGCTGTACATCAAGCCCAGCCTGGGCAACCCGGTCTTCGACGACCGCAAGGGCACCTACTGGTACAAGGAGAACCCGACGGGCAGTGTCAAGGTTTCTGACACGAACACCCGCATCTCCATCGTCCACGAGCCCCTCAACGGCCGGACGATGACCGTCCTGGTCAGCCCCTCGGGTCGCTGATCAAGTAGAACCGCAGGTCAAACCATGATCGGCCGTCGCCCTCTAGCGGGCGGCGGCCGATCGTGTTTAGGTGCGTCTTGTTCACATCCTTATTGACACGACGTCTCACGGGGGAGCGTGGAGCATGGCAGGCGGAGGTTTCTGCAGGTTGCCGAACGGCACGGTGGTGGTCGCCCTGACCCTCACCAGACCGGCCGACGGCACAGGTCCGGGCAGCGGTACGGAAGCCGGGCCCGGAGCCCCGGTACGGGTGCTGGTGCACGCGGTGAACCGGGCGCGCGCCCTGACCAGGCTGCGCAATCTGGGGCTGCGGGCGGTCTATCTGCGCGGCAACGACCGGCCGCCGACGCCGGACGAGGTCACGGCCGTACTGCACCATCCGGACGGTCTGCTGTGGCGGGCCGCGCCGCGGCCCGACGGGGCCGGTGCCCGGCCGCCGGGGCTGGGGCACCAGGCGTCCGCGCCGGTGTCCTCGTGCCAGGAGCTGTGGCACCCGATCCGGGCGCTGCTGGGCCCCTCCGGGTACCCGGGACCGGCCCGCCCGGCCGCTTAGCGGCCGAGGACCTGTCCCGGGGGCCGGTCTACGACGCGACGACGGGCGTGCCGGAGAGCTTCACGCCCGCCGTACGCAGCTCCGCCAGGGCCCGTTCCGTGGTGGCCCCCGAGACGCCCGCGGTCAGATCGAGCAGTACGTGCGTGACGAAGCCCTCACGGGCCGCGTCCAGCGCGGTGGCCCGGACGCAGTGGTCGGTGGCGATGCCGACGACGTCGACCTCGGTGACCTCACGGTCGCGCAGCCACTGGGCGAGGCCGGTCCCGTTCTCGTCGGAGCCCTCGAACCCGCTGTACGCGGCCGAGTACGCCCCCTTGTCGAACACCGTGTCGATGGCACCGGAGGCGACGGCGGGCGCGAAGTTCGGGTGGAAGCCGACGCCCTCCGTACCGGCGACGCAGTGCACCGGCCAGGAGTCGACGTAGTCCGGGTCGGGCGAGAAGTGGCCGCCCGGGTCGATGTGGTGGTCGCGGGTGGCGACGACGTGGCGGTAGGCGGGCTGGGCGTCACCGATCAGGTCGGTGATGGCGGCGGCGACGTCGGCACCGCCCGCCACCGCGAGGCTGCCGCCCTCGCAGAAGTCGTTCTGAACGTCCACGACGATCAATGCGCGGTGCATGGCGGTGTCCTTCGGTGGGGGCGTGAGCGGGGTGGGGAGGGGACGGGGATCGAGCGGGGGTCCGGCGGCCCCGGGGTGCCGGGGCCTCCGGGAGGGTGCCGGGGGTTCGAGCCTAGGCACTGGAACGTCACAATCAAGCCCCGTCCGCGAAACCCCCGGTTGCGGACCGGCCCGGTCCGGGTGCGTCCGGCGCCGATCCGCAGACGAGTCGTGCTGGAGGCCGGGTTCCGTCGCCCGGTCCGCACACCCGGTCCGCACACCCGGTGCGGCCCCGGGCTGGCCCCGGGGCCTACGGGGACGGGCTCAGGCGTACTCGGTCGGGATCACCGGCTCGCCCCGCGACAGCTGGATCGCCGACATCGGCAACCCGGCGCGCGCGGCCACGTGCCGCTCCCGAACCGTGTCCAGCGGCTCGCGGGCGACCACCTCGCCGCCCCGCACCAGCTCCACCAGCAGCTGCCGGCCGGCCAGCTCGTCGGGGACCGGGCCGGTGCCGATCACCTCGGCCTCGGCGACGCCGTGCTCGTCGGTCCGGCGGGCGGCCCACTTGCGACCGCCGACCGACGACTTCGCGCCGAGCGACTTCTTGGCCACCGGCACCAGCGGGGCGTCGGGCTCCGCCGAGCCGGCGCGGGCCACCAGCTTGTAGACCATCGAGCAGGTGGGGTGCCCGCTGCCGGTGACGAGCTGGGTGCCGACCCCGTACGCGTCCACCGGCGCGGCGGCCAGCGAGGCGATGGCGTACTCGTCCAGGTCCGAGGTCACCACGATCTTCGTGCCGGTGGCCCCCAGCTCGTCCAGTTGCTGCCGCACCCGGTGCGCGACCAGCAGCAGATCCCCGGAGTCGATCCGTACGGCACCGAGCTCGGGACCCGCGATCTCCACGGCCGCCCGGACCGCCTCGGTCACGTCGTACGTGTCGACCAGCAGCGTCGTGCCCCGGCCGAGCGAGTCCACCTGCGCCCGGAACGCGTCGCGCTCGGTGTCGTGCAGCAGGGTGAAGGCGTGCGCGCTGGTGCCGACCGTCGGGATCGCCCAGCGGAACCCCGCCGCCAGGTCGGAGGTGGCGTCGAAGCCGCCGACGTACGCGGCACGGGCCGAGGCGACCGCGGAGAGCTCGTGGGTGCGGCGGGCGCCCATCTCGATCAGCCGGCGGCCCCCGGCGGCGGCCGACATCCGCGAGGCGGCGGCGGCGATCGCGGAGTCGTGGTTGAGGATGGAGAGGATCACCGTCTCCAGCAGCACGCACTCGGCGAAGGACCCCTCGACCCGCAGGACCGGGGAGCCGGGGAAGTAGACCTCGCCCTCCGGGTAGCCCCAGATGTCGCCGCTGAAGCGGTATCGCGCCAGCCATTCGAGGGTCGGCTCGTCCACGATCTCCTGCTGCCGCAGGAAGCCGATCATCTCGTCGTCGAAGTGGAAGTTCTCCACCGCGTCCAGCACCCGGCCGGTGCCCGCGACGACGCCGTACCGCCGCCCCTCGGGCAGCCGGCGGGTGAACGCCTCGAAGACCGAGTGCCGGTCGGCGGTGCCGGCCTTGAGGGCCGCCTGCACCATGGTCAGTTCGTACTGGTCGGTGAAGAGCGCGGTCGACGGAACGCCGACCCGCCGACCGAGGTCCGCTGTGTTCATGGCTGGGATGCTACCCCCTATTCGTCAAAGTGACGAGATGTGGGGTCCGTTTGTGCGCCGGGCCCGCCCGGGTGGCAGCATGGGACAGGTGAGCGTTGCTACCCCGCTAGAGATCGAACGTCCCGATTCGGCCGAGGAGGCCTTCGCGGTCCCCGAGCCGGACGTCCCGTGGGTGACGCTCGTCCACAACGACCCGGTCAACCTCATGAGCTACGTGACCTACGTCTTCCAGGCCTACTTCGGCTATCCGAAGGACAAGGCCCACAAGCTCATGCTGGACGTGCACCAGAAGGGCCGCGCCGTCGTCTCCAGCGGGAGCCGCGAGGAGATGGAGCGCGACGTCCAGGCCATGCACGGTTACGGGCTGTGGGCCACCCTCACCCAGGACCGCAACTAGCCCCTTCGCCCAGGGCCGCACCGGTCCCCCTTCTTCAGGGCCCTGCCCCGCCATCCGCCCCGTTCGACCCACCATCGGAGAATCCATGGCCGGCCATTTCGAGGCCACCCCAGGCGGCGGCGCGGCCGTCGCGCTCGACGAGGTCGAGATCTCCATCCTGCGCTCCCTCGCCGTCCAGCTGCTGGAGCTGATCGGCCCGGGTGACCAGCCCGCCGAGGGCGAGGACCCGCTCGCCGCCCTCTTCGCCGAGGGCCCCAGCAAGCCGCCCGCCGATCCGGCGCTCGCCCGCCTCTTCCCCGACGCCTACGGCGGCCCCGGGGCGCCCGACGGGTCCGCCGGGGCCGTGAAGCCGGAGGAGGAGCGGGAGCTGCGTGAGCGGTCCGCCGAGTTCCGCCGGTTCACCGAGATGGACCTGCGCTCCGGCAAGCGTGACGACGCCCTCGCCGTCGTCCGCACCCTGGACGCGCTCTCGCCCGCCGCGGGCGGCGGGGCCGTCCTCACCCTCACCGGCGACGAGTGCCTCAGCTGGCTCCGTTCCCTCAACGACCTGCGCCTGACCATCGGCACCCGGCTGGAGGTCTCCGACGAGGACCAGGGCGAAGAGGGCTCGCTGTACCGGCTCCCCGACACCGATCCCCGCAAGCCCATGGTGATGGCCTACCTCTGGCTCGGCGCCCTCCAGGAATCCCTGGTCGAGACCCTGATGCCGTAGTCGGCCCCCGGAACGACCGAGCCGCCCACCCCGCCGGGGTGGGCGGCTCCTGTTCGCTCAACGGACGCTCAGATCCGAGTAACGATCATCCCAAGTCATTCGGTGCCATTCGTTCCGGACGGGGTTCTATGTCCGCTTCTGCCTGTGGTGTGTGCCACAGAATGCCCCACGGTGTCCTGTGACGGCCGTGATAGATCTTCACGGCCGCCGGGGACGCCACCCCTGTTTCCCGGGGGCGCTGCACACCGGCCGAACGTCGGTCGCACTCCATCCATATCCGGGGGGATCAGGACCTGATCCGCAGCCTTGTACGGCGCGGATCGGCGTGGAGAAAGGCGCACCACCATGACATCGGCGCACGTCGACGAGGGACAGGTCGACAAAGCTCAGCCCGGCGGAAGCGCCGGGGACGCCGGAACCGGTGGCGAGGGATACCAGCGCGGACTGGGAGCTCGCCAGATTCAGATGATCGCCATCGGCGGAGCCATCGGCACCGGGCTCTTCCTCGGCGCGGGCAAGGCCATCGACCGGGCCGGTCCCAGCCTCATCCTGGCCTACGTCATCGCGGGCCTGGTCATTTTCTTCATCATGCGGGCCCTGGGCGAACTGCTCATGTACCGCCCGGTCTCGGGCTCCTTCTCGGAGTACGCCCGCGAATTCATCAGCCCGTTCCTCGGATTCGTCACCGGCTGGACCTACTGGCTGTTCTGGGTGGTCACCGGAATCACCGAAGTCACCGCCGCGGCCACCTATATGACGTACTGGTGGAACATTCCGCAGTGGCTGTCCGCCCTGGTGTTCACCGTCATTCTCTACGGCGCCAACCTGATCTCCGTGAAGCTCTTCGGTGAGCTGGAGTTCTGGTTCTCCATGGTCAAGGTCACCGCCATCATCGGCATGATCCTGATCTGCGCGGGCGTTCTCACCATCGGCTTCTCCGACGCCGGCGACACCGCGACCGTCTCCAACCTCTGGAACGACGGCGGATTCTTCCCCAACGGCATCACCGGCACCCTCATGACGCTCCAGATCGTCATGTTCGCCTTCCTCGCCGTGGAACTCGTCGGCGTCACCGCCGGGGAGTCCAAGAACCCCGGGACCGTGCTGCCCAAGGCCATCAACACCGTGCCGTGGCGCATCGCCGTCTTCTACGTCGGCGCGCTCATCATGATCCTCTCGGTCGTGCCGTGGTCCACGTTCAAGCCCGGCGTCTCCCCGTTCGTGAAGGCCTTCGAGGAGATGGGGCTCGGCATCGGCGCCGCCGTCGTCAACTTCGTCGTCCTCACCGCGGCGCTCTCCTCCTGCAACTCCGGCATGTACTCCACCGGCCGCATGCTTCGCGACCTCGCCCTCAACGGCCAGGGTCCCCGCGCCTTCGCCAAGCTGACGAAGAACGGCCTGCCGCTGGTGGGCACCACGTTCTCCGCCGCCCTGATGCTCGTCGGCGTGTGGATCAACTACCAGTGGCCGGGCGAGGCGTTCACCTACGTCGTCTCCTTCGCGACCATCTCCGGCATGTGGGCCTGGATCATGATCCTGTTCAGCCAGATCCGCTACCGCCGCAAGGCCGACGCAGGTCTCCTGCCGCAGTCCTCGTTCAAGGCCCCGGGCGCCCCGTTCACCAGCTGGTTCGCGCTCTGCTTCATCGGCATGGTCATCGTGATGATGGCGATCGACAAGGACGCCCGGATCTCGCTCTACTGCGCACCGCTGTGGGCGCTCATCCTCTTCGTCTCCCACCGGGTGCTCCGGTCGCGCACCACGGAGGCGGAGAAGGCCACGGCCGAGACCCGCTGAGCCGGGCTCCCGGGGCCCGCCCCGGGAGCCCCCTCGACCCCGAGGGCGGGCCCCACGACCGCCCTCCTCCCGGACCGCCCGGCCGCCCCAAAGGCCGACGGCGTCCAGCATCCGGCCCTCTGCGTATCACCCATCGGTACGCGGAGGGCCGCCTGCTTATCCTGGCGCCATGCTGACCATCACCCAGACGCTGTACGACCAGATCGTCGCCCACTCCCGCGCCGACCACCCCGACGAGGCGTGCGGAGTGGTCGCGGGACCGGCCGGGACGGACCGCCCCGAGCGCTTCATCCCGATGCTCAACGCCGCCCGCTCGCCCACGTTCTACGAGTTCGACTCGGCCGACCTCCTCAAGCTCTACCGCGAGATGGACGACCGCGACGAGGAACCCGTGATCGTCTACCACTCGCACACGGCCACCGAGGCCTACCCCTCCCGCACCGACGTGACGTACGCCAACGAGCCCGGCGCCCACTACGTCCTGGTCTCCACCGCCGACACCGACGGCTCGGGCCCCTTCCAGTTCCGCTCGTACCGCATCGTGGACGGCGAGATCACCGAGGAAGACGTGCAGGTCGTCGACGCGTACTGAGCCTTACCGGGCCCCGGGTGCCGCGCGGAGCCGCCGAACGGGTCTGGCACACTGCACCCCGAACCCATCAAGGCAGCGGGAATCAGGAAGCCGGTGCGAATCCGGCACGGTCCCGCCACTGTGACCGGGCCCCCTCCCGTACGGACTTCGACTCCGTGCCGGAGGGCGGCCCGGAAGCCAGGAACTGGCCCGCCGCCTTCTCGCATCGACCAGGGGACGCGGAAATCCCCCGGAGAGGCCCCGCCATGTCCCGGCGCACCCCTGCGCTCATAGCCGCCGCCGTGCTGCTCCCGCTCGCCCTCACCGCCTGCTCCTCCTCCGGCGGCGACGCCGCCACCGGGGACAAGGCGTCGGCCAGGAGCGAAGGCTTCCCGTACACCGTCGAGAACTGCGGTGTCACCACCACGTACAAGGCCCCGCCGAAGCGCGTCGTCACCATGAACCAGCACGTCACCGAGATCATGCTGGAACTGGGCCTGAAGAAGTCCCTCGTCGGCACCGCCTACCTCGACGACCAGGTCCTGCCGAAGTACGCCGAGGACTACGCCTCCGTCCCCGTCCTCGCCAAGGAGTACCCCTCCTACGAGCAGGTCCTCGCCGCCAACCCCGACTTCGTCTACGGCGGCTACGCCAGCGCCTTCGCCGCGGGCGACGGCCGCGGCCGCGAGGCGCTGAAGAAGTCCGGCATCGAGACCCGCCTCAACACCGAGAGCTGCACCAAGGGCGACCAGCCCATGGACACCCTCTACGAGGAGATCCGCGAGGTCGGCCGCACCTTCGGCGTCAGCGACCGCGCCGAAGCCTGGATCGAGCGGGCCAAGGCCGACAACGCCGCCACCGCGAAGAAGCTGGCCGGCCTGAAGCCGCTCTCCGTCTTCGTCTACGACAGCGGCGACAAGACCGCCTTCACCGCGGGCGGCGAGGGCATCGGCAACGAGCTGATCGAACGGGCCGGCGGCACCAACGTCTTCGCCGACCTCGACAAGCCCTTCGGCGACGCCTCCTGGGAGAACGTCGTCGACCGCGAGCCCGAGGTCATCGTGATCTACGACTACGGCGCCACCACCGTCGAGCAGAAGAAGAAGCGCCTCCTCACCGACCCGGCCCTCGCCGACGTCCCCGCCATCAAGAACAAGCGCTTCGCCGTCATGCCGCTGTCCGACGCGGTCCTCGGCGTCCGCGTCCCCGCCGCCGTCGACAAGCTCGCGGCCCAGCTCCACCCGGAGGCGGTCGAGGCGGCCACCACCCCGTGACCTGCCGCGCCCCAGCTCCTCGGCGGCCGCTCGGTTACGTCCTGGTGCTCGGCGTCCTCGCCGCGCTCCTGGCCGTCGCCGTCCTCGCCGCCCTCGCCCTCGGCTCCGTCCGTATCCCGCCCGGCCAGGTGCTCGACATCCTGACCGGGCGGGCGGAGGCGAGCCCGTTCCGCACGATCGTCCTGGACGTGCGGCTGCCCCGGGTGCTGCTCGGCATCCTCGTCGGCGCCGGACTCGCCGTCATCGGCACCGTCCTCCAGGCCCTCGTCCGCAACCAGCTCGCCGACCCGTTCCTCCTCGGCGTCTCCTCCGGAGCCTCCACCGGAGCGGTCCTGGTCATCGTCCTCGGCATCGGCGCCTCCCTCGCCACCACCGTCACGATCCCCGCCGCCGCCTTCGCGGGCGCCCTGCTCTCCCTGCTGCTCGTCTACACCCTGGCGCGCGGCGGGGGCGGCCTCACCACCAACCGGCTCGTCCTCGCCGGAGTCGCCGTCTCCTACGTCCTCTCCGCCCTGACCAGCCTGATCCTGGTCACCTCCGCCCGCGCCGACCACCTCCAGGAAGTCCTCCACTGGACCCTCGGCGGCCTCGGCGCCGCCCGCTGGGACATGCTCGCGCTCCCCGCGATCACCCTGGTCACGGGCACGGCCGTCCTCCTCACCCTGGCCCGCCCGCTCGACCTGCTCCTGGTGGGGGAGGAGGGCGCGACCGTCCTCGGCCTCGACACCGCCCGCTTCCGGGCCGCCGTCTTCGTCCTCGCCTCCCTGATGACCGGCGTGCTCGTCGCGTACAGCGGGGCGATCGGCTTCGTCGGCCTGATGGTCCCGCACATGGCCCGGATGGCCGTCGGCGCCGCGCACCGGGCGCTCCTCCCGGTCGTCGCGCTCGGCGGCGCGGTGTTCCTGGTCCTCGCGGACCTGGCCGCCCGGACGCTCGCCAGCCCGCAGGACATCCCGGTCGGGGTGCTCACCGCGCTGACCGGCGGCCCGTTCTTCCTCTGGATGCTGCGGCGCAGGCCGGAAGGAGCACCCGCGTGAGCCGCGTACGCCCCGGCCGGGGGAGCACCCGCACGGGGCGCGCCGGAAGGAGCGCCCGCACGAGGCCCGGACGCCTCCGCCGGGGGAGCGCCCGCACCACGACCGTACGTACGCCCGAGGGAGCCCGCCCATGACCACCCTGCGCAC
The DNA here is from genome assembly GCF_014649035.1 of Streptomyces sindenensis. Taxonomy (GTDB): domain Bacteria; phylum Actinomycetota; class Actinomycetes; order Streptomycetales; family Streptomycetaceae; genus Streptomyces; species Streptomyces sindenensis. The sequence continues at coordinate 36,091 of NZ_BMSG01000014.1, read as the reverse complement.
CGAAGGCCTCTCGTACGGGACGGGCGAGGGCCGCCATCTCGTCGACGCCGTCGACCTCACCGCCGCCGACGGCGAGACCGTCGGCCTCGTCGGCCCCAACGGCAGCGGCAAGACCACCCTCCTGCGCTGCGTCTACGGCACCCTGCGCCCCACCCACGGCCGCGTCCTCCTCGACGGCGACGACCTCGCCACCCTCCCCGTGAAGGCCCGCGCCCAGCGCATCGCCACCGTCCCGCAGGACGGCCACGCCGGATTCGAGCTCACCGTCGGCCAGGTCGTCGCGATGGGCCGCGCCCCGCACAAACGGTTCTGGGAGGCGGACGGCGCCGCCGACACCGCGCTCGTCACCGAGGCCCTCGACCGGGTCGGGATCGCCGCGCTCGAACCCCGTACCTTCGCCTCCCTCTCCGGCGGCGAACGCCAGCGGGCCCTGGTCGCCCGCGCCCTGGTCCAGCAGCCCTCGCTCGTCGTCCTGGACGAGCCGACCAACCACCTGGACATCCGCTACCAGCTGGAAATCCTCTCCCTGGTCCGCGAACTGGGCACCACCAACCTCCTGGCCCTGCACGACCTCAACCTCGCCGCCTACTACTGCGACCGCGTCTACGTCCTCAAGGACGGCCGGGTCGTCGCCTCCGGCACCCCGGAGAAGGTCTTCACGGCGGAGCTGCTGGGCGAGGTGTACGGCGTGGCCGCCGAGGTCAGCGCCCACCCGAAGACCGGCGCACCCACGGTCGTCTACCTCCCGGAGGGGCAGGGCAGTCGAACCCTGTCCACATAGCGAACGCTTGTCATCCACCATGTGGGATCACACTCGGGTTTCCGCACAGGGAATCGATACGATGCCCGCATGGTTCCCCATGACGTGAGCAACAAGACGCCGGGCACGCTGCTCGTCGCGCGGCTGCACGTCGACCTGTGCAGGCTGGCCAGCGCGATCTGTCGCACCGCAGCCTGCCCGTGAGCCGCCCGGCCTGAGCCGCGGTCCGCGCGAGCCCCACCCGTACGCGCCACGCACCACACCCTCCCGCGCGGGGAAGAAACGCGCGCCCCACGCCACCTCCTCCACGCTTCCGACAGGAGCCCACGCCATGGCCATCGAGGTCCGCATCCCGACCATCCTCCGCACCTACACCGACGGCGCGAAGGCCGTCGAAGGCAACGGGGACACCCTCGCCGACCTCTTCGCCGACCTGGAGAGCCGCCACACCGGCATCCGTGAGCGACTCATCGACAGCGCGAACGGAGAGCAGCTCCGCCGCTTCGTGAACGTCTACCTCAACGACGAGGACGTCCGCTTCCTCGACGGCATCTCCACCAAGCTCAGCGACGGCGACAACGTCACGATCCTCCCGGCCGTCGCCGGCGGCATGCGCTGATGCGGTACGACTCCCCGCTGGCGGCCGTGGGGAACACCCCCCTCGTCCGCCTCCCGCGGCTGTCCCCGTCCGAGGACGTCCGCATCTGGGCCAAGCTGGAGGACCGCAACCCCACGGGCTCGATCAAGGACCGCCCGGCGCTCCACATGGTCGAACAGGCCGAGAAGGACGGCCGGCTCACCCCCGGCTGCACCATCCTGGAGCCCACCAGCGGCAACACCGGCATCTCGCTCGCCATGGCGGCCAAGCTCAAGGGCTACCGCATCGTGTGCGTCATGCCGGAGAACACCTCCCAGGAACGGCGCGACCTGCTCGCCATGTGGGGAGCCGAGATCATCTCCTCCCCGGCCGCGGGCGGCTCCAACACCGCGGTCCGCGTCGCGAAGGAACTGAGCGAGGAACACCCGGACTGGGTGATGCTCTACCAGTACGGCAACCCGGACAACGCGGGCGCCCACTACGCGACCACCGGCCCGGAGATCCTCACCGACCTCCCCTCCATCACCCACTTCGTGGCGGGCCTCGGCACCACCGGCACGCTGATGGGCGTCGGCCGCTACCTCCGCGAGAACCGCCCCGGAATCCAGATCGTCGCCGCCGAACCCCGCTACGACGACCTGGTCTACGGCCTCCGCAACCTCGACGAGGGCTTCGTCCCCGAGCTGTACGACGCCTCGGTCCTGACCACCCGCTTCTCGGTCGGCTCCGCCGACGCGGTCACCCGCACCCGCGAACTTCTCCAGCAGGAGGGCATCTTCGCGGGCGTCTCCACCGGCGCCGCGCTCCACGCGGCGATCGGCGTGGGCAGGAAGGCGGTCAAGGCGGGGGAGAGCGCGGACATCGTCTTCGTGGTGGCGGACGGCGGCTGGAAGTACCTCTCGACGGGCGTCTACACGGCGGAAACCACGGAAGCGGCGATCGAAACGCTGCAGGGCCAGCTCTGGGCGTAGGCCCAGGTCCTGAGCCGCACTCTCCAGCTTGGCCGGCCAAACCCAGCCCGTCCGGCGCTTGAGGACGTCCTTTCAGCCTCTCCGGCGCTTGAGGAGCGGGGCCCGGGGCGGAGCCCCGAAACCAGGGCCCCGCCCCTCATCCCGCCGCCGACTTCCGCACCCGCTCCCACACCCCCGGATCCACCGCCCCCACCCGCCGCCGGAACGCGCCGACCCGCACCTCCCGCAGCTCATCCGTCTCCAGGAAGCTCCGCCGCCCCTGCCGGTCCCCGACCGTCCCGGCCGGCAACGCGATCACCCCGGGCCGCTCCTCGTGATGCTTGCTGGTGATCTTCGCGACCAGCGCCGTACGCCTGCGGCCCCGCCCCCGTACCGAGAGCACCAGACACGGCCGGTCCTTCGACCCGGGCCCGTCCTCGTACGGCACATCGGCCCACCACACCTCGCCCGCCCGCGGCACCCGTCCTTCCGGACCCGAAGGCCGCGACGACGCCGACGGCCGGGACGGCGGCCGGGCCGACCCCGCGGGCCGCCCCGGCCGTCCGGGCCGCCGGGACCGGGGCCCCCGGTCCGACCGCCCCCGCCCGTCCACCACCGCGGCGACGAGCGCGAGCAGAACCACGGCGCCCAGCGCCACCCACCAGAACGTGTCCATCCCCCGACCGTACCGGCGGCGGAGCACGCCCCCGGGGGCCGGACCCCGGGCGCGCTTCCATCGAACCGGTGACAGAGCAGGTGAGTTCCCCCACAACGGAGGGCAGCGGAGGAGCGACGTGGAGTTTCGCGCCTTACGCTCGACGAACCGCAAAACCGATCCCGCAGGAACCGGCACCTGGCTTCGGCGGATCGCACGAACCCTCCCCGTTCCCGCGCCCCGGAGGTTCACGCTCCATGAAGCTCACCGTCGTCGGCTGCTCCGGCTCGTTCCCGTCCAAGGGTTCGGCATGCTCGAGCTACCTCGTAGAGGCCGACGGCTTCCGGCTGCTCCTCGACATGGGCAACGGCGCCCTCGGCGAGTTGCAGCGCCACGTCGGTCTCTACGACCTCGACGCGATCTTCCTCAGCCATCTGCACGCCGACCACTGCATCGACATGTGCGCGTACTTCGTCGTGCGCTACTACCCCCACGGCGGCGACCGCCCCCGGCCTCTCCCGGTCTACGGCCCCGAGGGCACCGAGCAGCGGCTGACCGCCGCCCATGGCGACACCCCCTCCGACCGGGCGATGGGCGAGGTCTTCGACTTCCACACCCTGAAGCCGGGGTCCTTCGAGATCGGCCCGTTCTCGGTCCGTACGGAGAAGCTCTGCCACCCCGTCGACACCTTCGGCATCCGGGTCGAGCACGGTGGCTCCTCCCTCGCCTACTCCGGCGACACGGGGACCTGCGAGGCGCTGGAGGACCTGGCGCGGGACGTGGACCTCTTCCTCTGCGAGGCGTCGTTCGTCGACGGCAAGGAGGACATCCCCGACCTGCACCTCAACGGCCGCGAGGCCGGCGAGGCGGCGGCCCGCGCCGGAGCGCGCAGACTCGTCCTCACCCACATCCCGCCGTGGACCGACGCCGACCGCAACGCCGCCGACGCCCGCGCGGCCTACCCGGGCCCGGTGGAACTGGCGGCCCCGGGAGCGGTGTACGAGCTCTGAGCGTGCGGACGACGAGACCCCCCGCCTCCAGGAGGCGGGGGGTCTCGTCGTACGAGCCTGCAAGCGGGCTACTTCGCCTCGGCCTTCTGGAGCTCCGCGAGCTCCTCGTCCGACTCCCGGCCCGGGGTCGGGATGTTGAACTTGATGATCGCGAAGCGGAAGATCGCGTAGTAGACCGCCGCGAAGCAGAGGCCGACCAGGGCCAGCATCCACGGCTTGGTGGCGATGCCCAGGTTCAGCAGGAAGTCGATCAGGCCGGCGGAGAAGCCGAAGCCGTCCTTCATGCCGAGCGCCCAGGTCAGGGCCATCGACACACCGGTCAGCACCGCGTGGATCGCGTACAGCACCGGGGCGATGAACATGAACGTGAACTCGATCGGCTCGGTCACACCGGTGACGAACGAGGTCAGCGCGAGGGAGAACATCATGCCGCCGACGACCTTGCGGCGCTCGGGGCGGGCGCAGTGGACGATGGCGAGGCAGGCCGCGGGGAGGGCGAACATCATGATCGGGAAGAAGCCGGTCATGAACTGTCCGGCGCTCGGGTCGCCCTCCAGGAAGCGGGCGATGTCGCCGTGCTTGCCGTTGTACTCGCCCGCCTGGAACCACGGGAAGGAGTTCAGCAGGTGGTGCATCCCGACCGGGATCAGGGCACGGTTGGCGACACCGAAGATGCCCGCGCCGACGGCGCCGGAGCCGACGAGCCACTCACCGAAGTTGTGCAGACCGGTGCCGAGGACCGGCCAGATCAGACCGAAGACGATACCGATCACGAGACCCGCGAAGGCGGAGAGGATCGGGACGAGGCGGCGGCCGCTGAAGAAGCCCGCCCAGTCCGGCAGCTTCGTCCGGTAGAACTTCTGGTAGAGCAGCGCCACGACGATACCCATCACGACACCGCCGAGGACACCGGCGTTGACGGGGGCGTCGTTCATCACGATCTTGCCGTCGACGACGTCGGCGACCTGGGGCAGGTTGCTGTCCGTGAAGGTGGCGAGCACCTTCTGGAACACGAGGTAGCCCGTGACGGCGGCGAGCGCGGTCGAGCCGTCCGACTTCTTGGCGAAGCCGATCGCGATGCCGACGGCGAAGAGCAGCGGCATGTTGTCGAGAAGGGCGCCACCGCCCGCGGCCATGTAGCCGGCGAGCTTGGTGATGAAGTCCGGGAACGAGTCGCGTCCCAGCATGTCGCTCTGGCCGAAGCGGACCAGGAGCGCGGCGGCCGGCAGCACGGCGACCGGCAGCATGAGGCTGCGGCCGATGCGCTGCATGACGGCCATGGCGCCGGCGCCCTTCTTCTTCTCGGCCGCGGGTGCGGTCTCAGCCGTGGTCATCAACTTCCTCCATGGAACACGGTGCCGCCCAGGTCGTTGATGTGGGGAGGCGGCGGCTCGGCAGACCCTGCGGCAGAGCGCCGTGGTCTGGACCACTCAGTGGTGTAGACCAGTTTTAGCACGGTGAGGGATAGATAAGGAACCTTCAATTCCCCATCTCATTCGCAGTAGCAGACCTGGCACGTTCGGTGACATGCCGAAGGCCCCCGGACCAAGCGGTCCGGGGGCCTTGCGGTCCGGGGCCGAAGCCCCGGTGTCCTGCTACTTCGTCAGATCCCTCTCGATCTCCCGCTCGATCTCCTCGGGTTCGCGCCCCGGTGTCTTGAGGTCGAACTTGGTGATCGCGAAGCGGAAGATCACGTAGTAGATCACGGCGAAGCAGGCGCCGATCGGGATGATCAGCCAGGGTTTCGTGTCCAGATGCCAGTTGACGACGTAGTCGATCAACCCGGCCGAGAAGCTGAACCCCGCATGCACCCCCAGCAGCCAGGTGATGCCCATGGACGCCCCGGTGAGCACCGCGTGCACGCCGTACAGCAGCGGCGCGACGAACATGAACGAGAACTCGATCGGCTCGGTCACGCCCGTGACGAACGACGTCAGCGCCACCGAGACCATCAGGCCCCCGACCTCCTTGCGGCGCTCGGGCCGCGCGCAGTGGGTGATGGCGAGGGCCGCGGCGGGCAGGCCGAACATCATGATCGGGAAGAAGCCCGAGGTGAACTGGCCGGCCGACGGGTCCTGGGCGAAGAACCGGGAGATGTCACCCTGGACGGTCTGCCCGTCCGCCCCGGTGAACTCGCCCGCCTGGAACCAGAAGAACGTGTTCAGGAACTGGTGCATGCCGATCGGGATCAGCAGCCGGTTCGCGAAGCCGAAGATCGCCGCGCCCCACGAGCCGAGGTCGATCAGCTGCTTGGAGAACCAGGTCAGCCCGTCGCCCACCGGCTGCCACAGCAGCCCGAACAGGACGCCGAGGACCACGCAGAGGAACGCCATCATGATCGGCACCAGACGGCGCCCGTTGAAGAAGCCCAGCCAGTCGACCAGCTTGGTCCGGTGGTAGCGCTGCCAGACGACGGCGGTCAGCAGGCCGATCAGGATGCCGCCGAGCACGCCCGGGTTCTGCGGCTCGCCGTCGGGCAGCTCGTCGGTCACGGTGCCGTCGATGGGGAAGGCGGTCAGCACCCCCCGGTAGACGAGGAAGCCGACGACCGCCGCCAGTGCGGTGGACCCGTCCGCCTTCTTCGCGAAGCCGATGGCGACGCCGATGCAGAAGAGCAGGGGCAGGCCGAGCTCGCCGTCGAGGATCGCGCCGCCGCCGTTGAGCAGGACCTTGGAGGTCTTGTCCCAGAACGCGCCGTCCAGGTAGGAGCTGAACAGGTTGCCGAGGCTGACGAGCAGACCGGCGGCGGGGAGGACGGCCACCGGGAGCTGAAGGCTCCGCCCGACCTTCTGCAGGCCCTGGACCGGTCCGTTCCACCATTTCTGCTGCGGCGCCGCAGCGGCGTTCGAACTCATGGGCGTCCTCCCGGAACACTTCACGTTTGGCGGTCGTTGCAAACTGGTGTAGACCAGTTGCGTCACGGTGCGGGCCCCGCCCCGAAGGCAGGGGTCCGGTGATCGTCATCTTTCGGGATCGTCCGGTTACTCGCCCGCGAAGTTGGGCCAACCGTGCGTTACCGTGACGAAACGGACCCGCAGCGGGCGGCCGTCTGCGCGCGAAACAGGGAGAAGGACATGGCCACCAAGGCTGAGAAGATCGTCGCCGGGCTCGGCGGCATCGACAACATCGACGAGATCGAAGGCTGCATCACCCGCCTCCGCACCGAGGTCCACGACCCCGAGAAGGTCGACGAGGCCGCCCTCAAGGCCGCCGGCGCCCACGGCGTCGTCAAGATGGGCACCGCGATCCAGGTCGTCATCGGCACCGACGCCGACCCCATCGCCGCCGACATCGAAGACATGATGTGACCGGCTGACCCCACGCCGGACCCCGCGGCCCCGCCTCCGCGAGGCGCCCGCACCCGCAGGCCCCGTACCCTCACCGCAGGGGACGGGGCCTGCCGCATACGCGGGCGGCGAAGGCCACCCGGGCCCACCGCACCGCGCGGACACCCGTACGGCCACGCCCACACCCGCCGCGGCCGTCACCGGGTCCACCGCACCCGAACGGAGCCACCCCCGCCAACGGATACAGTCGGGCCCATGTCTCGCATCGACGGCCGCACCCCCGAACAGCTCCGCCCCGTCACCATCGAACGCGGCTGGAGCAAGCACGCCGAAGGCTCAGTCCTCATCTCCTTCGGCGACACCAAAGTCTTCTGCACCGCCTCCGTCACCGAAGGCGTCCCGCGCTGGCGCAAGGGCAGCGGCGAAGGCTGGGTCACCGCCGAATACTCCATGCTGCCCCGCTCCACCAACACCCGCGGCGACCGCGAAGCCGTACGCGGCAAGATCGGCGGCCGCACCCACGAGATCAGCCGCCTGATCGGCCGCTCGCTGCGCGCCGTCATCGACTACAAGGCCCTCGGCGAGAACACCATCGTCCTGGACTGCGACGTCCTCCAGGCCGACGGAGGCACCCGTACCGCCGCCATCACCGGCGCGTACGTCGCCCTCGCCGACGCGGTCACCTGGGCCCAGGGCAAGAAGATCGTCAAGGCCGGCCGCAAGCCGCTCACCGACACCGTCGCCGCCATCAGCGTCGGCATCGTCGACGGCACCCCGCTCCTCGACCTCTGCTACGAGGAGGACGTCCGCGCCGAGACCGACATGAACGTCGTCTGCACCGGCGACGGCCGCTTCGTCGAGGTCCAGGGCACCGCCGAGGGCGCCCCCTTCGACCGCAAGGAACTGGGCTCCCTCCTGGACCTGGCCACCGCGGGCTGCGTCGACCTCGCCGCACTCCAGCGTGACGCACTCGCAACCACGCAGAACGCGTAGCGACTCACCCCTCCCGGGTAAAGAAGCAACCAAATACGCGCCACAGAGCGTCGTTACGGATACGGGCGCACGGGTCGAACCGTGCGTCCGTCCACGTACCGACCCCCGGGGAGGGACCGCACCATGGCTTCGCGCCGCCACCGACGTATCGCACTCGCCACCGCCGCCACCCTGCTGACGCTGACCACGGCAGTGGGCTGCGCCGGCCTCGACAAGGCGCTCGACTGCGTCCGCACCGCCGACGCCATCGCCACCAGCGTCAACAACCTCCAGCAGGCCGTCTCCAACGCCTCCGAGGACATCACCCAGGCCTCCGAGTCCCTGGACGAGATCGACCGCGAGCTGAAGAAGCTCGACGACACCACGGACAACGCCGACCTCTCCAAGGCCGTCGACGACCTCCAGAAGGGCGTCACCGAGGTCCGCAAGTCCATCGAGGCGGGCGACGCCACCCCCGACGTGACCCCGGTGACGGACGCGGCGACGGAGATCGGCAAGGTCTGCACCCCGTAGACCCGCGGGCGGGGGAGAGGGCCGGGCCGGCCGAAGCGTCCACAGCACCGGCCCGGCGATAATCGCCCCATGAAGCGCCTGATCCTCGCCACCCGCAACGCCGGGAAAATCACCGAACTCCACGCCATCCTCGCCGACGCGGGGCTCGACCTCGATCTCGTCGGCGCGGACGCGTACCCCGACATCCCCGACGTCAAGGAGACCGGCGTCACCTTCGCCGAGAACGCGCTCCTCAAGGCCCACGCCCTGGCCCGCGCCACGGGCCTCCCGGCCGTCGCCGACGACTCCGGCCTCTGCGTGGACGTCCTCGGCGGCGCCCCCGGCATCTTCTCGGCCCGCTGGTCCGGCACCCACGGCGACGACCAGGCCAACCTCGACCTGCTCCTGGCCCAGCTCGGCGACATCGACACCCCGCACCGGGGCGCCTACTTCGCCTGCGCCGCAGCCCTGGCCCTCCCCGACGGCACGGAACGCGTGGTCGAGGGCCGCCTGAACGGCATCCTCCGCCACACCCCGTCGGGCACCAACGGCTTCGGCTACGACCCGATCCTCCAGCCGGACGGCGAGACCCGCACCTGTGCGGAGCTGACCCCGGCGGAGAAGAACGCGATCAGCCACCGGGGGAAGGCGTTCCGGGCGCTGGTGCCGGTGGTGCGGGAGTTGGTGGGCTGACAGCAGTGAGGGCGGCTGCGGCCTTCGAAACGAAGGCCGCAGCCGCCCCACACCTGTGGGCCCGGTGGGACTCGAACCCACGACACACCGGACCTAAACCGGCGCCCTCTAGGCCAGCTGGGGTACGGACCCGCGTGCCCCACTCTACTGTGCGAGCTTGCGCGGCTTCGAGAAGGTTTGCGTCTGGCTGTGACACGAGGGGCACAGGTAGCGGAGGTTCTCACGGCGGTTGTCGAGCCGGTCGCCGTTGATGTGGTCGATTTCCAGGACGAGCCGCCTGCCATGCCAGGTGTCACCTGTGCCGCACCTCGCGCAGAGGTGAGGAACTCCGATGTCGTCCAGGGCCCTTCGTAGCTGTGCCGTCTTGGTCCGGGACGCTCCGGAGGGCAGACGCTGGAGTATCTCCGCCGCGGTTTTGCGGTTCGGGGCGCGCGTCCCGCGACCATGCCCCTGCCCGGTGAAGTGGGCCACGGACAGGCCGTAGGCTTCGATGTCCCGCTTCACACGAGCACGCGCCGTGCTGTTGTTGGAGCCCAGTTGCAGAGCCCTCAGAACACCGGCCAGGCTGTGGGACCCGGCAACCGCTCGTGCCAGCGCTGCGCGCGGCGTCGATGGCGTTCCGTACCGGCGTCCGCCGGTGAAGTGGGAAGTGTCGATGCCGAGTCGGTCCATTCTCCGGCGCAGATAGCCGTAGGGACTTTCAGTCGGCGGTAAACCCATGTACGTGAGCATCTCCCGGATGCTGTGGGAGCGGGCGGCGGCTTCGGCCAGGAGCTCGCGTGGGTAGGAGCAGCGCTCCCGCTTCGGAAGTTCCTCCTCCACGAAGTGGGACGTATCGATGCCGTAGTGCGCGAGCCGGTTCCGTACGTAGCGGAGCGTCCGGCTGCCCGGGGGAACGCCGAGGCGGCGCAGGAGGTCGACGAGGCTGCTCGCGTCTGCTGCCGTCTCTGCCAGCGTGTCGCGGGGGTATCTGATGCTCACGCCGCCCTCCTGCGCTTACGGCCGCGATAAGTGTCGGTGGTCGCATGACAGTTGGGGCAGAGGAGGCGCAGATTGTCGGGGCGGTTGTCCCACCAGTCACCGTTGACGTGGTCCACTTCGAGCCGGAGGGGTTGCCCCAGCCATTCTCCGGTGTTTCCACATTCGGCGCACTGATCCTCAACTCCTCTGCGGACAAGCTCCTTGCGGAGCCGTTCGCCGGGAACCCTGCCGTCCGAAGGCGTGCGGAGAGTCAGGCGGTCTCCTGGTGCCCCCTTGGCTCTGCGTTCACGCGGTGGCGCAGGAGCGAAGTGTGAGGTGTCGATGCGCAGACCGGCGATGCGGCGGCCGATGTGGGCATGATTGCCGCCCACCGGACTGATGCCCAGCCTGCGTACGACTTCCGCGACGCTCGTGGAGCAGGCGACCAGCTTGCGCAGTGTCTCTTCCGTATGGCGTACCCACGTGTCGGCGAAGTGCGTGATGTCCAGGCCCGCCTCCGCCATCTTCTTGCGCAGATAGCGCCGGCTGCCGGGTGTCGGTGTCCCGCCGCACCAAAGCACCGCGTCCGTGGCGTTCGTCGTCATGCGCGCCGCTTCTTCCAGGAGCTCGCGCGTGTAGCGAACCGTCCCCATGTCCCCCTCCGATCCCGGCCGCGAGTACGTTCGCAGCGTCGTACGGAACAACGAACCGTTTATCGGACAGTCACGCCCGGAATGCGGCGAGCGGCCGACGAAGGACCCGCGGCAAAGACGAAGGACCCGCGGCAAAGGCGAACGGCCCGTACCGCTCGACGTGAGCGGTACGGGCCGTTCCTCCGGGAAAGGGGGCGCGGTCAGAACTTCGGCTCGGGCGCCTGGGCCTGGACCAGTTCGGCCGCCTCCTCGTCCGTCTCCACCGACGGCGGGGAGCCGATCAGCGGCTTCTGGGCGGTCTCCTTCATGCAGGCCACCGCGATCACGCCGATCAGGGCCGCCGCCATCGCGTAGTACGCCGGCATCAGGTTGGAGCCGGTCCAGCTGATCAGGGCCGTGATCACCAGCGGGGTCGTGCCGCCGAAGATCGACGCGGAGAGGTTGTAGCCGACCGACAGGGAGCCGTAGCGGACGTGCGTCGGGAACAGTGCCGGCAGCGCCGCCGACATCGTGCCGAGCATGCAGACCAGTGAGAGGCCCAGCATCAGCATGCCGATCGTGATCGGGAGGATGCCGTCGACCCGGATGAGGAGGAAGGCGGGGAGGGAGAGGAAGAGGAAGCCCAGCATCCCGGTCATCAGCAGCGGCTTGCGGCCGAAGCGGTCGGAGAGCTTGCCGATCTGGGCGATGATCGTCATCAGGAGCACCATCACCGCCAGCAGGATCAGCAGCCCGTGCGTCTCGCTGTAGCCCAGCTCGTCGGAGAGGTACGTCGGCATGTACGACAGCAGCATGTAGTCGGTGATGTTGTACGCGCCGACCAGGCAGATGCAGAGGATCAGCGTCGGCCAGTACTGCCGGAAGATCTTCGCCAGGTCGCCCTTGGCCGTGGCCTCGACGCCGTCCGCCGCCTCGCTCGCGTGCGCTGTGCCGCCCTCCAGTTTCTGGAAGGCCGGGGTCTCGTCCAGCTTCAGCCGCAGGTAGAGGCCGACCAGGCCCAGCGGGCCCGCGACGAGGAACGGGATCCGCCACCCCCAGGCCTCCATCTGGGCGTCGTTGAGGAGTGCGTACAGGGCTGTCACCAGGCCCGCCGCGGCGACGTAGCCCGCCAGGGTGCCGAACTCCAGGAAGCTGCCGAAGAAGCCGCGCCGCTTGTCGGGGGCGTACTCCGCGATGAACGTCGACGCGCCGCCGTACTCACCGCCCGTCGAGAAGCCCTGGAGCATCCGGAAGAAGATCAGCAGGACCGCGGCCCAGACGCCGATCGTGTCGTGCGAGGGGATCAGGCCGATCGCGAACGTGCCGACGGCCATCAGGATCATCGTCAGCGCGAGGACCTTCTTGCGGCCGACCTTGTCACCCATCGGGCCGAAGAACATTCCGCCGAGCGGGCGTACGAGGAAGGCCACCGCGAACGTCGCGAAGGAGGACAGCAGCTGCGTGGTGTCGTTCCCGGACGGGAAGAAGACGTGGCCGATGGTCACGGCCAGGTAGGAGTAGATCCCGAAGTCGAACCACTCCATGGCGTTACCCAGGGAGGCCGCCTTCACGGCCCGCTTCACTGCGGCGTCGTCCGTGACGGTGATGTCCGTCCGGCGCAGCCGCGGATTCTGGCGCTTCCGGATGGCCCGGAAGAGCGCGGGGTGGCGTTTGACCGCTGCTGGGTCGGCCGCCTGGTGGGGGTCGGGGGCCGCCATGGGCGGGGTCCTTTCCTCGAAGGGTGTTCCAGGAAAGGCTTCTGCGCAGAGTTGACGGGCGCAAACCGACTTCACGGGGCGATGCGATCTCCCTCACACGATCTCGACACACCGCGGGGTGTCGAGATCGTGTGAGAGGGGCGGAGGCGGGGGCGTCCCCGGGGAGGCCGTCAGATGCCCAGGTCCCTGATGATCTTCGCCACGTGGCCGGTCGCCTTCACGTTGTAGAACGCGTGCTCGACCTTGCCGTCCTCGTCGACGACGACGGTGGAGCGGATCACGCCCGTCACCACTTTGCCGTAGAGCTTCTTCTCGCCGAAGGCGCCGTACGCCGCCAAAGTTTCCTTCGCCGGGTCGCCCACCAGGGTGACCTTGAGGTTTTCCGTGTCGCGGAACTTCGCGAGCTTCTCCGGCTTGTCGGGCGAGACGCCGATGACGTCGTACCCGGCGCCCGCCAGGAGGTCGAGGTTGTCCGTGAAGTCGCAGGCCTGCTTGGTGCATCCGGGGGTAAGAGCGGCCGGGTAGAAGTACACGATGACCTTGCGGCCCTTGTGGTCGGCGAGCGACACCTCGTTGCCGTCGGCGTCGGGAAGGGTGAAGGCGGGAGCGGTGTCGCCGGGCTTCAGTCGCTCGCTCATGTGGTTCTCCTCGGGTGGTGCGCGGGTCGGACGGGACCGAGGGTAATAGGGGTGCCGCCGGGTGTGCGGAGGTTCGAGCTGACAGACTGTCGACGAAGGTTTCAGACGAAGGTGCAACGGACGACGACCACGGAGGCGGCGCAGTGTCGGATGCCAGGACCCCTGCGCAGATCGAGGCGGACATCATCAGCAGGCGCGAGCAGCTCGCTGTGGTGCTCGACGAGATCGGGGTGCGCGTACACCCGAAGACGATCATCGGAGATGCCAAGGCGAAGGCGGCCCAGTCCGTGGACCGGACGGCCGGCCGTGCCTTCGTCGCGGTGAACCGCTCGGTGTCGGAGGTGAAGGACCGGTTCGTCGCGGAGGACGGCTCGCCGCGGCTGGAGCGGGTGATCCCCGCGGCGTTGCTGGTGGTCGGTGTGGTGGGGCTGCTCACCGTGTCGAAGCGCCGCCGCCGCGCGTGATCCGAACCCGGAGGCGTGTGGTCCGGCGCGGGGCAGGTAGGTTGCGGGCGTGAGCGAGAACACCACCCCCGGTGGCACCACCCCGGGCAACATCACCCCCGGCGCCCCGCACGACGACAAGCTGCCCATCCGGATGCTGCACGACCGTGTGCTCGTGCGGAACGACGCGTCCGAGGGCGAGCGGCGTTCCGGCGGCGGCATCCTGATCCCGGCGACGGCCGCGGTGGGCCGTCGGCTGGCCTGGGCCGTCGTCGTGGCGGTCGGGCAGAACGTGCGGACGGTGGAGCCCGGTGACCGGGTGCTGTACGACCCCGAGGACCGGGCCGAGGTCGAGGTGCGGGGCGTGGCGTACGTCCTGATGCGGGAGCGCGATCTGCACGCGGTGGCCGCCGACCGGTTCGAGGGGTCGGTGGATTCGACCGGGCTGTATCTGTAGGACCGCGCTGTTCAGGGCCTGGTGACCGGTGTCACCAGGCCCTTTCCCCGTTCTTTGCTACGGTGGGACCACCCCGACGAGACGCGCCGTACCGGGTTGGCAAAGACGACGCACCCGTGAGTTGTCCGTGTGTTCGTCGTCGGAGGTTCTGTCATGGCGTGGGTTCTGCTGGTCGTCGCCGGTCTGCTCGAAGTGGGCTGGTCGATCGGGATGAAGTACACCGAGGGGTTCACCCGGCTGTGGCCGAGCGTGTTCACCGGCCTCGGGATCGTGGCGAGCATGGTGCTGCTGTCGCACGCCGCGAAGACGCTGCCGATCGGTACGGCGTACGGGGTGTGGGTCGGTATCGGTGCCGCCGGTGCGGCGGTCCTGGGCATGGTCGTGCTGAACGAGCCCGTGACCGCCGCCCGGATCTTCTTCGTCTGTCTGCTGCTGGTGGCCGTGGTCGGTCTGAAGGCGACCTCGGGGCACTGAGTTCCTAGGACCTGTCGTCGAACTGCCCGTTCTGGTCCGGGGCGGTGGCTGACCCGCCTTCCGTGCCGCCGTCCGCCCCGCCCGTCGTGTCGCCTCCGGTGTTCCCGCCCGTGCTGCCGCTCGTGTTCCCGCCGGTGTTCGTGCCGGGCGTGGGCGGCGCGCTGCCGTCGGGAGGGGTGTCGGGGCTGGTACCGGGGCCGGTGTCGGAGTTGGAGGGGGAGGACGGGTCCGGGCCCCCGTCCGCGTTCTCGTCGACCAGGAGTTCGTCCCCCTCGTCGGATCCCGGGGCGGTCCGGAGGTCGAACTCCCGGGCCGGGGACGAGCGCAGCGCCGCTTCCGTATAGGCGGCCCAGGTCTCGGCCGGGACGCCGCCGCCGTTGACGCGGGCCAGGCCGAGGGCTCCGTACAGCGGGGTCTGGGCGCCCGTGTCCGGGTTCTGGCCCATCACGGCGACGACGCTCGCGAGGTCCGGGGTGTACCCGGCGAACCAGGCGGCCCGGTCCTCCTCCGCGGTGCCGGTCTTGCCGACGGCGGGGCGGCCGACGGCCTGGGCGGCGGTGCCGGTGCCGCCCTCCACGACGCTGCGCAGGACGGCGGTGGTGGTGTCGGCTGCCTCGCGGCTGACGGCCTGTTCGGTGGTGCGCTGCGGGAGTTCGATCCCGGCGCCGTCCTTGGTGACCTTCTCGACGAGGACGTGTCTGCCGTGCCGGCCGTGGTCGGCGAGGGTGGCGTACGCCTCGGCCATGTCCAGGACGCTGGCGTTGGCGGTGCCGAGCGCGATGGAGGGGGATGCGGTGAGGTCGGGGGTGTCGGCGGGGATGCCGAGGGCGATCGCGGTCTGCCGGACCTTCGCGGGGCCGACGTCCTGCGCCATCTGGGCGTAGACGGAGTTGACGGACTTGTCGGTGGCGATGCGTACGGTGATGTCGCCGTGGTCGACGTCGTCCTCGTTGGCGGGGGCGTAGTCGGTGGGCCCCTGCACGCCGACGACCGTGCGCTTGTTGGTGCCGTCGTAGACGGTGTTGGGCGTGATGCGCCGGCCGTCCTGGGTGGTGGAGTCGTTGACGACGGCGGAGGTGAGGACGAACGGCTTGAAGACGGAGCCGACCTGGTAGTCGCGGCGGGTCGCGTTGCTGACGTACTGCTTCGTGTAGTCGATGCCGCCGTACAGGGCGACGACCTTCCCGGTCTCCGGGACGATCGAGGCGCCGCCGACGCGGATGTTGCGGTCGGCGGCGCGGTCGCCGCTGGTCTTGGCCATCACGTTGTCGTCGACGGCTTTGACGAAGGCGTCCTGCTTCGCCTTGTCCAGGGTGGTGGTGATGCGGTAGCCGCCGGCGGCGAGGGTCTTCGTGTCGAGGATGCCGCGCCGGTTCAGATAGTCCCCGACGGCCTGGACGATGTAGCCGCGCTGTCCCGAGAGTCCGTTGGACGGTTTGGCCTCGCCGGGGGTGGGGAACCGTGTCGTCGCCCGTTCGGCGGCGGTCAGCCAGCGTTCCTTGACCATGCCGCCCAGGACGTAGTTCCAGCGGCGCTGGGCCGCGCGCTTGTTGTCGGGGTGGGCGACGACGTCGTAGGCGCTGGGGGCGTTCAGCAGGGAGGCGAGGTACGCGCCTTCGGCGGTGGTGAGCTCCTCGACGTTCTTGCCGTAGTACGCCTGGGCGGCGGCCTGGATGCCGTACGCGTTGCGCCCGAAGTAGCTGGTGTTGAGGTAGCCCTCGAAGATCTGGTCCTTGGTCTCCTCGCGGTTGAGCTTGACCGCGATGATGGCTTCCTTGGCCTTGCGCAGGATGGTGCGTTCCTGGCCGAGGTAGTAGTTCTTCACGTACTGCTGGGTGATCGTCGAGCCGCCCTGCTTGCCCTTGCCGGTGACGGTGTTCCAGCCGGCCCGGAGCATCGCCTTCACGTCGACGGCGTGGTCGTCGGTGTAGAAGTCCCGGTCCTCGGCGGCGAGCACCGCCTGCTGGACGGTCGGGGGGACCTGGTGGAGCTTGACCTTCTCCCGGTTCACGTCGCCGTCCCGGGCGATGACGCTGCCGTCGCTGTAGAGGTAGACGTTGGACTGGGCGGTGGCCGAGGCGTTGGCGGCCGGGATGTCGACGAGCCGGTAGGCGGCGAAGATCGCGGCGCCGAGGAGGACGACGAGGCCGAGGAGGGTGCCGAGGGTCATCCGCCAGGTGGGGATGGCGCGCCGCCAGCCGGTGCGCCGGGGCCGCGCCCTTCTGCCTGGCTGCTTCCCGGGCCTTCCGGGTCCCCTCCCGGCTCCCTCTCCGGGCTGTTCGCCGGAGGCCGTCGGTGGATGGTTTCCGGTGGCGGAGGCCCCCGCGCCCGAGGAGTCGCGGGGGGCCCAGCTCTGTGGCTCGTCGCTCATGTCGGTGGGGGCTCCTGAGACGTGGTCAGTTCTCCCATAGTGCCCGGTTCGTCAGGAAATCTGCGTTTCTTACTGTCTCGTTCCCTCCTCCGGTCGTGGAAAAGCGGTCGCCGCGGCCCTCACGCGTGGACTAGGGTCGTGCGCTTTGGTGCCAGGAGCCGGTGGCGGCGGAGGGAGGGGGCGGCGTGCGGCTGTACGCAGTGGTGGCGGCGGGCGGGTTCCGGCGCTACGCCACCTACCGGACGGCGACGGCGGCGGGGGTGTTCACCAACACCGTCTTCGGCTTCATCATGGCGTACACCTACATCGCCCTGTGGAACGAACGTCCGCAGCTCGGCGGCTACGACACCTCCCAGGCGCTGACGTACGTCTGGCTCGGCCAGGCCCTGCTGATGGCCAGTGCCCTGATGGGCGGCGGGTTCGAGAAGGAGCTGGTCGAGCGGATCCGTACGGGGGATGTCGCCGTCGATCTGTACCGGCCCGCCGACCTCCAGCTCTGGTGGCTGGCGGCGGACCTGGGCCGGGCGGCGTTCCACCTGCTGGGGCGCGGGGTGGTGCCGATGTTCCTGGGGGCGCTCGCCTTCGACCTGGCGTTCCCCGGGTCGCTCTGGACCTGGCCGGCGTTCCTGTTGTCGGTGTTCCTGGGCGTGGTGGTCAGCTTCGCGATCCGCTATCTGGTCGCGATGTCGGCGTTCTGGCTGCTCGACGGCGCCGGGGCGACGCAGATGGCGATGCTGGCGGGGCTGTTCTTCTCCGGGATGCTGCTGCCGCTGAACCTGTTCCCCGGGCTGCTGGGCGAGGTGGCGCGGGCCCTGCCGTGGTCCTCGCTCCTCCAGGTGCCCGCCGATGTGTTCCTCGGCAAGCACATCGGGTGGGGGCTGGCGGGGGTGTACGTGTTCCAGGCCGGGTGGGCCCTCGTGCTGCTCGGGGCGGGCCGTCTGCTCCAGACCGCGGCGACCAGGAGGGTGGTGGTGCAGGGTGGCTGAATCGGTGGCGGTACCGGCCGACGAGGAGCGGGAGCCGGCCGGCTTCGCCTTCGAGGACCGGCCCCGGCTGCTGGAAGGGTTCCGGGCGTACGGGCTGATCATGGCGATGTGGGTGCGCTCCACGATGGCGTACCGGGCCTCGTTCGCCATGACCCTGTTCGGGGATCTCGCGGTGACGGCCTTCGACTTCGTGACGATCCTGCTGATGTTCACCCACGTCGACGCGCTCGGCGGTTACTCCCTGCCGGAGATCGCCCTGCTGTACGGCCTGTCGGCCACGGCGTTCGGCGTCTGCGATCTGCTGCTGGGGTCGATGGACCGGGTCGGCGGGCGCGTACGGGACGGAACGCTCGACACCCTGCTGGTGCGCCCGGTTCCGGTGCTGGCGCAGGTGGCGGCGGACCGGTTCGCGCTGCGCCGGCTGGGCCGGATCACGCAGGGCCTGCTGGTCCTCGGCTACGCGGTCGCCTGCCTCGACATCGCGTGGACGCCGCTGAAGGTGCTGATGCTGCCGATGACGGTGATCGGCGGGGCGGCGATCTTCGGGGCGGTCTTCGTCGCGGGGGCGGCGTTTCAGTTCGTCGCGCAGGACGCCTCGGAGGTGCAGAACTCCTTCACGTACGGCGGCACGACCCTGCTCCAGTACCCGCCCACGGTCTTCGCGAAGGACCTGGTGCGCGGCGTCACGTTCGTGGTGCCGCTGGCTTTCGCGAGCTGGCTGCCCGCGCTGTACGTACTGGGGCGGGAGTACCCGGTCGATCTGCCGCGGTGGGTGGCCTTCCTGTCGCCGCTGGTCGCGGCGGGCTGCTGCGGCCTGGCGGGCCTGGCCTGGCGGGCGGGGCTGCGGTCCTACCGGAGCACGGGCAGTTGATGGACCGGAAGAACCCGTGGGGCCGGGGGAACCGGGGTGACCACAGCGACCAGGGGCCGACCGGGTCGGACGGGACTACGCGGGAGAGCACGGACATGGCGGACGACGGGTTCATCAGCCTCGACGGCGTCGAGAAGGTCTTCGAGGTCCGCCGCCGGGCGGGCCTGCTGCGCCGGGAGCGCCACGAGGTGCGGGCCGTGGACGGGATCAGCTTCCGGGTCGCGCGCGGCGAGATGGTCGGCTACATCGGCCCGAACGGCGCCGGGAAGTCGACCACGATCAAGATGCTGACGGGCATCCTCACCCCCAGCGGCGGCAGGCTGCGCGTCGCGGGCATCGACCCCTCCCGCGAACGTACGCGCCTGGCGCACCGCATCGGCGTCGTCTTCGGCCAGCGGACGACCCTGTGGTGGGACCTGCCGCTGCGCGACTCGTACCGGCTGATGCACCGCATGTACCGCATCCCCGACCGGCGTTACCGGGAGAACCTGGACCGCTGCGTCGAACTCCTCGACCTGGGTCAACTGTTGGAGGTCCCCGTACGGCAGCTCTCGCTCGGCCAGCGGATGCGCGGTGACATCGCGGCTGCTCTGCTGCACGATCCCGAGGTGCTCTACCTGGACGAGCCGACGATCGGTCTCGACGTCGTCTCCAAGGCCAAGGTGCGCCAGTTCCTGAAGGAGTTGAACGCCGAGCGCCGGACGACGGTCCTGCTGACGACGCACGACCTCACCGACATCGAGCAGCTGTGCGGCCGGGTGATGGTGATCGACCACGGCCGTCTGATGTACGACGGCTCGCTGACGGGCCTCCACGAGGTGGGGGAGAGCGAACGCATGCTGGTGGTGGACCTGGAGAGCGAACTCCCGCCGATCCGCCTGGAGTCGCCCGACGGCGGGGACCAACCCGCTCTGCGCGCCGTCAAGGTGGAGGGCCCGCGGCAGTGGCTGGCGTTCCCCGCCGCCGCTTCGGCGGCCCCGCTGGTGGCGCGGATCGCAGCGGACTACCCGCTGGTCGATCTGTCGGTCCGGGAGCCGGACATCGAGGCCGTGATCGCCAGGATGTACGCGTCGACGCCGTGAGGGTCCCCCGGGGGCTTCGCCCGGGGCGGCGCGCGCAGGTCGTGGGCCTGCGGGTCTGGGCCGGGAACGGGTGCGTTCAATAGGCTGCGCGGTATGACAAGTGAACGTCCGGAAATGCGTGCCTCCGATGCCGAGCGGGAGCGGATCGCGGAACTGCTGCGCGAGGCCGTGGCCGAGGGACGACTGGATATGGACGAGTTCGACCAGCGCCTGGATTCGGCCTACAAGGCCCGTACGCACGGAGAGTTGGAGCCGCTGGTCCAGGACCTGCCGGCGCCCGGCTCGACGGTCGCTCCGGTCGGCGCGCCCGCGCCCGCCCCGCTGCGGGGCTCGGCCGCGAACTGGCCCGCGCGGATCGGCGGCAGTGCCACCTCGAAGGGGGCGTTCGCCCTCTGGGGCGGGTTCGAGCGCAAGGGCCGCTGGACGGTGGGCCGGCTGTTCACCGCCTTCGCGATGTGGGGCGGCGGCGACATCGATCTGCGCGAGGCGAACTTCGAGGACCGCGAGATCGTGATCCGCTGCTTCGCGATCATGGGCGGCATCCGGGTGGTCGCGCCGCCGGAGCTGAACGTCGAGGTCAAGGGCATCGGCATCATGGGCGGCTTCGGCGAGGGCTCCAACGAAGGGGGCGAGATCTCGCCCGACTCCCCGCGTGTGCAGATCACCGGATTCGCCCTGATGGGCGGCGTCGGGGTGGACCGCAAGCGGACGAAGGCGGAGCGCCGCCGGCTGAAGGAGGCGAGGGAGGCGGAGCTGGAGGAGCGCCGCCGGCGCGGGCTGGAGGGCCCGGACGGCGGCGGCCGCAAGAAGCTCTGAGGCCCCTTCGGCTCTCCTCAGGGCGTCACAGCGCGTCGGACCGGGGCGGGCGGGCCCGGTCCAGGGACCTCAGGTCCACGTGGTCGCCGAGCGCGCGGTACCCGTCGTCGTTGAGGTGCAGGTGGTCGCCGGAGTCGTACGCGGCGAGGATCCGGCTCGGTGCGGCGGGGTCGCGTACCGCCGCGTCGAAGTCGACGTACGCGTCGAAGACCGTGCCCGACCGGATCTGCTGGTTGACCGCGTGGCGGACGGCGTCGCGCTGGGGCGTCCAGGTGGCGAAGCCCTCGAACGGGGTCAGCGTGGCGCCGACGACCCGGAGCCCTCGGGCGTGCGCCCGGTCGGTGAGGGCGCGCAGGCCGTCCACGATGCGCTGGGGGTCGGCCTCCTGCGGGTGCTGCTGTACGTCGTTGACGCCGAGGGCGATGACGACGGTCCGGGCCCCGGCGACCCCCAGGACGTCCCGGTCGAACCGGTCGGTGCCCGACTGGCCCCCGGTGCCGCGGCCGACACCGGTGATCCGGTTGCCCGCGATGCCCGCGTTGGCGACCCCGTACCGGCCGCCCAGCCGGTCGGCGAGGACGTCGGGCCAGCGGGCGTTGGCGTCGGTGGTGGAGCCACTGCCCGCGGTCAGGGAGTCCCCGAGGGCGACGACCGCGCCGAGCGCCTGCTCGGTGCGGACGTCCACGGCGGTCAGATAGCGCCAGTTGCTGGTGGTGAAGGTGCCCCGGTCGTCGATCAGGAACGAGGTCTGGTGGGTGTAGCCGTGGAAGGTGACCGGCCCGCCGCCGCGCGGGGTGCGGAAGCTGACCTGGAGGTCGGAGTCGGGGGCCACGGGTACGACGACCGGGTCGCTGACGACCCGTCCGCCCGCGGCGACGGTGACGGTGGCGGCGCCCTTGAAGGTCACCGGCCGGGTGTTGACGGTGGCTTGGTCGACGACCAGGGGGGTCGTGCCGAAGAGGTTGGACAGCGTGATGCGGGCGGCGTCCCCGCCGATGCTGGTGTGCACGACGTTCCGGACGGTGCGCCCGGGGAGCCCGCCCTCGGTGCCCGCTTCGGCGCCGACGGGCGAGGCGGTCCAGGTGGCGACCCACGAGGGGCCCGAGGCGGCGGGGTCGACGGGGTTACGGGCCGCCGCCTGCGTCTCGGCGGGCGGGAGCGGCGCCGACCGGGGGCCGGAGAGCAGCGTCGTTGCGAAGGCGACGAAGGCGGCGAGCGCGGCGGTGCCCGCCACTAGGGCGATGAGCAGGGCATACCCCTGGCGCCTTGGCATATGCGGTGGTTCTCCTTGTGATGATCGTGCTGGTCCCATGATGCGACAGGCCGTCGGGAACTCCACATGCGGCCCGGGAGTAGGGGAGGTAGGGACAATGCGTACGTCACGGGGGCGAGGCGTACGCGGACGGGTGGAGCGGATGGAACGGACCGGATCCGGCGAGCAGGGGCAGGACGGGGAAGCGGTGCAGAAGGACGCGGCGCAGGAGCCGGCGGGACCGGAGCCGGGGCGGCCGGAGCCGTCGGGGGCCGCGGCGGCGAAGACCGCGGTGCCGGAGGCCTCGGGACCGGGGCGATCGGCGCTGCCGCCGGGGCGGGTGCGGGAGGCAGGGGCGGGGGCGGGCACGGGCCCGCTGGCTTCGTTCGCGTACACCGCCGCCGACGAGGAGAAGCAGCGCGGCGTACGGCGCATGAAGCTCACGGCGACCGGCCTCCTTCTGCTCGTCGCGATTGTCTACGTCCTGGCCACCTGGGCGAAGAACTCAGGCGTGGGGGGCTGGCCGGGCTACGTCGCAGCGGCTGCCGAGGCGGGGATGGTCGGCGCGCTGGCGGACTGGTTCGCGGTCACGGCGCTCTTCCGCCGCCCGCTGGGTCTGCCCATTCCGCACACGGCCATCATCCCCACCAAGAAGGATCAGCTAGGACAGTCCCTCGGTTCCTTCGTTGGCGAGAACTTTCTCTCCGGAGACGTCATTCGTGACCGAATTCACGCTCTGGGGGTCGGCCGGCGGCTCGGTGTGTGGCTCGCCGAGCCGGCCCACGCCGACAGGGTCACCGCCGAGCTGGCGACGGCGCTGCGCGGTGCGCTGACGGTCCTTCGGGATTCCGACGTCCAGGCGGTGGTCGGCGAGGCGATCACCCGGCGGGCGGACGCGGTGGAGGTCGGACCGGGCCTCGGCAAGATGCTGGAGAAGGTCGTCACGGACGGCGGCCACCGCAAGGTCGTCGACCTCGTCTGCGTACGGGCGCACGACTGGCTGGTGGAGCACGGCGACTCGGTGATGAACGCGGTGCAGGGCGGGGCCCCCGGCTGGACGCCGAGGTTCGTGGACAAGCGGGTGGGGGAGCGGGTCTACAAGGAACTGCTGCGGTTCGTCACGGAGATGCGGGACATGCCGGAGCACCCGGCGCGCGGCTCGATCGACACGTTCCTCACCGACTTCGCGGCCGACCTGCAGACCGACGCCGACACCCGGGCCCGGGTGGAGCGGCTGAAGTCGGAGATCCTGGGCCGGGGCGAGGTCCAGGACGTCATCGCCTCGGCCTGGTCCTCCGTCCGAGCGATGATCATCTCGGCGGCGGAGGACGAGCGCAGCGAACTGCGGCTGCGGGCGCGCGCCTCGCTGATGTCGCTGGGAGCGAGGCTGGCGAGCGACGAGCGGCTCCAGGGCAAGCTGGACGGCTGGCTGGAGGACGCGGCGGTGTACGTGGTGACGACGTACCGCGCGGAGATCACCTCGCTGATCAGCGAGACGGTCGCCGGCTGGGACGCGGACCAGACCTCGAAGAAGATCGAGGCGCACATCGGCCGCGACCTCCAGTTCATCCGGATCAACGGCACGGTGGTGGGCGCGCTGGCGGGCCTGGCGATCTACACCGTGTCGCACGCGCTGGGGGGTTGAGCGGCGGAGGCGTTCGGAGCCCTGGCCGCTCGGTTGCCGCTCCGGATGCGTACCCGTACGGTCCTGTCGCGTCCGGTACGGGTACGCACCCGGCCTGCGCGGGGAGTTGTGGGGGAGTACGGGCGGCCTCACCGCGCTGCTGACGGCGGCGGGCCACCCGGAGGTGTGCCGTGCGCTGGTCCTGATCGAGGCGGGGCCGGCGGGCCCGAGCCCGGAACTGCCGGACCGGATCGGGCGCTGGCTGGACTCCTGGCCGGTGCCGTTCCCGGCCGTGGAGGCGGCCGAGGCGTTCTTCGGCGGCGGCCCGGCGGGCCGGGCCTGGGCGGCGGGCCTCGCACCGGGCCCCGGCGGACTGCACCCCCGCGTCGACCGGGACGTGATGGTGGCCACGGTCCAGGAGAACGCCCACCGCGACTACTGGGACGCCTGGGACCGGGTGCGCTGCCCGGTGCTGGTGGTCCGGGGCGAGAGGGGCGCGATGAAACCGGATGAGGCGGACCGGATGAGGGCCCGGCACCACGCGACGCGGATCGTCGTGATCCCGGGGGCGGGCCACGACGCCCATCTGGACAACACGGCTGCGGTGTACGGGGAGATGGCGCGGTACCTGCATGATCTCCAGCAGTGACCGGGGGCTGGGGTAGGGTCTGGACCCTTCACACGAGGGGGTCCCATGCCGTTCCGTAACACTGCCCGTACCCACGGTCGCCGTCCGGCGCGAACGGGGTTGCGCACAGGCGCACTTGCCGTGGTCGTGGCGGCGGCACTGGTGTCCTGCACCCAGGCGTCGAGCGACGGCGGCCCCGACGCGGACGCTGCCCGGACCGTCGGCTCCGTGGCGAACGCGGACCGCGCCGAGCAGGAGGCGGGTGAGACGGCCCAGGCGGGTGAGAACGACCCCACCGCTGCCCCCTCGCCGGGCCCGGCCCTGGTCCGCGACGCCTTCGCGACGCTCCAGGCGACGCTGGGCGATACCTGCACCCCGGGTGCGGGCGACTGCGCCTACTTCCTGGGCCGGGTGACCCGGGAACTCACCGAGCTGGACGAGTCGATGCGGGCGGACGCCAAGGGCCCCGGCCACTTCAAGGAGCCGCTCGCCGACATGAAGACCCTGTTCGACAAGCTGGGCGACGACCGGTCCGAGGCACACCTGGAGAAGTACTTCTCCGAGATCGTCGGCACCCGCGACGGCATCAACACGTGGATGCAGGGCCACCCGGACGACTACCGCTGATCCGGCGTGGGCGGCGTCCCCGCGGCATGTGACCCCCTTCACACGATTCACCATCCGTGCTCCCGCGATTTGGATGGCGCGAAACCGGCTCCGCGTGCCCCCGGTGGGCGCCGCGAAGGGGGTGCCGAAGTCGCCTGACGGGGCGATGTGAGCTGTTCATCTCCCCGTCATCCTGCGCCGTAGAGGCAGCTCACCCCGGTGAACGGGAAGTGGCAACCGGGCCTGCACCCCTTACCGCGTGGGCCGCTTCGGGCGGTTTCATGCGGGAGAAGGCAATTCACGCCCTATCTTGTAAATGCCCGACCCGTTAACCCGGGATGTCACTGTCCGAAAGCGATTGTTGACGGAGAGAATCGGGGCGGGATACGTTTTTCACCGTAATGATCAACCCTGCATTCGGGAATCGGTGAGAGATTATGAGAATGCTTGCCCAGGCTCTGAATCAGTACCGATTAAGCGAGTCCGAGGCGGAGAAGGTGAGCGAGCTGTCCGCGCTCGCCGCGCGCTTGTCGGACTCTCTGCCCATCGTCGTCTCGGGACTCCTCATGGATCTCCCGGACGGGATGCGAAAAACGGTCCTCGATTTCGGTTCGGACACGGAATCCAGTGGATACTGCCTCCTGCGTGGATTTTCGGTAGGTGAATTGCCGAAGACTCCCCAGGCGCACGAGGCCCACATTCTCGACGGCCACCCCACCAACGGAACCCTCATGCTCGTGGCGGACCTCCTCGGCTCGCTGACCGGCTATCAGGACGAGAAATCCGGCGCACTCTTCCACGATGTACATCCCGTACGCGGCGAGGAGGCCCGGATCGAGAACAGCGGATCGGTCGCTTTCGACTTCCACACCGAGAACGTGCACCATCCGCTCCGCCCGGACTACCTCGGTCTGCTCTGCCTGCGCCAGGACCACGACCAGATCGCCGCGACCCGCGTCTCCTCGGTACGCGACGCGCTGCCGCTGCTGACCGACGACGAGGTGGCGGAGCTGCGGAAGCCGCAGTTCCACAGCCTGTATCCGACCTCCTTCACCCGGAACACCACCGGCCCCCGCCCCTCGGCCGGCCCGCATCCGGTGATCTTCGGCCCGGCGGACCGCCCGTTCATGCGCTTCAACTCGCACAACACGCAGGGTGACCACCCGCAGGCGCGGGCCGCACTGAGCGCCCTGGCCACGACGCTGGAGCGGGTCTGCCGCGACCTGGTGCTCGCGCCGGGCGACCTGGTCGTCCTGGACAACCACGTCGTCGTCCACGGCCGCACCGCGTTCACCCCCCGGTACGACGGCCAGGACCGCTGGCTGCGCCGTTTCTACTCCCTGCGATCCGCCCCGCTGTGGGCCCAGCGCATGATGCGGCACCCGCGCGTGCTGCCGGCCATGACGGAGATCCGCGGGGTCGTCTGACCCGGCGGGCGGCACCACCCGGCCCCGGGAGCCGGGGCCACGTCACGTGAATGAGGAAGAGTGGAACTGTACGAAGTGCTCGGCCTGCTCGCGGCCGCGACGGCGGCCGGCTGGGTGGATGCGGTCGTCGGCGGTGGCGGGGTGCTGCTCATCCCGGTGCTCCTGTTGGCCTTCCCCCAGCATTCGCCGGCGGTGGCGCTGGGCACGAACAAGATCGCGGCGGTCATGGGCACCGCGACCGCCGCGTACATGTACCAGCGGCGCACCAGGCTGGACCGCTCGGTCCTGCTTCCGGCCGCCGGACTCGCGGTCCCCTTCGGTGCGTTGGGCGCGCTGTCCGCGTCGAGCGTTCCCACGACCTACTTCCGGCCCGTCATCATGGGCCTGCTCATCACCGTGGCGCTCTTCGTGGCCTTCAGGCCCAGTTTCGGGGTTCAGCAGCGGACCATCCTCGTCACCCCGCGCCGCCGCAATGCGGCCATCCTCATCGCGGGTGTCGGCATCGGTTTCTACGACGGGGTCTTCGGCCCCGGTGTCGGCACCT
Source organism: Streptomyces sindenensis (assembly GCF_014649035.1). Lineage (GTDB taxonomy): Bacteria > Actinomycetota > Actinomycetes > Streptomycetales > Streptomycetaceae > Streptomyces > Streptomyces sindenensis. The sequence continues at coordinate 9,124 of NZ_BMSG01000014.1, read as the reverse complement.
TCCTCATCATTTCCTTCACCACACTCCTGGCGACACAGTTCCTGGAAAGCGCGGCCATGGCGAAGGTGATCAACGCCTCCTCCAACCTGGGGGCCCTCGCGGTCTTCGCCTGGCAGGGAAACGTCCTGTGGGCCCTCGGTCTCGGAATGGCCGTGGGGAACATAGCGGGCGCGATGATCGGGTCACGCACCGCCATGAAAAGGGGATCCGGATTCGTCCGCATCGTCCTTGTGCTCGTGGTCACCGGAATGGTGGCCAAGATGGCATTCGACCAGTTCGCCTGACGGCCGGGTTCACTTGACGGGACGACAGGCGCCCAAGGAATTCATCCGACGACGGAAGAGGTTCCATGGCAAGGGAATTATCCGGTCTGCTGACGCTGACCGACTACGAGCAGGCAGCGGAGTCCCTGCTCGACGCCGCCTGCTGGGCGTACGTGGCGGGCGGCGCCGACACGCAGCTCACGGTCCGTGCCAACACGGAGGCCTTCGACCAGGTCTGGTTGCGCCCCCGGGCCCTCGGCGGCACGGGCGTGAAACCCGATACGTCCGTGACCGTGCTCGGGCAGCGGCTCGCCCTGCCCGTCCTCCTCGCCCCGACCAGCCCCCAGCGCCTCCTCCACGAGGGCGCCGAGATCGCGACCGCCCGCGCGGCCGAGTCCGCGGGCACCGTGTCGATCGTCAGCACCGACAGCCACTACGCCTTCTCCGACGTGACCGGTGCCGTCGGCAGCGACAGCTGGTTCCAGCTCTACGCCTACCGCTCCCGCGACGACGTCGCCGCGACGATCGCCCTGGCGGAGGACGCCGGCGCGACCGCGCTCGTGGTCACGGTCGACGCCAGCTACGCGGCCCGCCGTATCGGCACCCGGCGAGCGGGCTTCCGCACCCCGGGGCACGTCGACTTCGGCAACCTGCGCGCGCTGGGCGTGCTCACCGGCGACATCCCGGACGGCGCCCGCATCGAACGCCTGCCGCTGACCTGGGACGACCTGGAATGGATACGGTCCCGTACCCGGCTGCCGATCGTGGTCAAGGGCGTCCTGCGCGCCGAGGACGCCGAACACTGCGTGGCCCTGGGCGCGGACGGCCTCATCGTCTCCAACCACGGTGGCCGCCAGCTCGACGGCGCGGTGCCCAGCCTGGTCGCCCTGGAGCAGGTGGCGGCCGCGGTCGCCGGCCGCGCCCTGGTCCTCATGGACGGCGGCATCCGCTCCGGCGTCCACGTCGTCAAGGCCCTCGCCTACGGCGCGGACGCGGTGTGCGTCGGCCGCCCCTACCTCTGGGGCCTCGGCCTGGCCGGACAGCAGGGTGTCGAGGCGGTCCTCGACCTCCTCCGGAGCGAGATCGAGGACACGCTGCTCCAGCTCGGCGCGGACTCCGTCGCCGACATCGGCCCCGATTTCGCCGTCAGCGCCCACCGGGCCACGCGCCTGGGCGCCTCCTGAGTCACCGGAAGCCCTGCTCGCTTCCCACGCACCCCAGCTCTCGGCGCCCCCGCTTCCGCTTCCTCCCCTCGGTACCTTCTCCAGGAGACCTCTGTGACTTCCCCGAAAACCAAGGACGCTGTGACCTCTCCGACCGTCCACTTCTCGCGGGGGATCCCTCCGCTCGAAGCGATCCCGTCCGCCGACATCGCCGAGCTGACCGGGGCGGTCCTCTCCGCCGAACCGGACCGCGTCTTCCAGTACGCGCCCATCGGCCGCCACACAGGTGACCGCGAACTCCGTCACCAGCTCGGCGCGTTCCACTCGGTCGACCCCGACCGGATCTTCGTCACCAACGGCTCCCTCCAGGCCCTCGACCTGCTCGCCGCGCACCTTCTCAAGGACGCACCCCGCAAAAAGGTGCTCGCGGAGGCGCCGACGTACGACCGTGCCGTCCAGATCTTCGAGCGGCACGGGGCGCAGGTCTCCGGGATACCCCTGCGAGGGGACGGCCTCGACCTGGACGTCCTGCGGGAGCGCCTGCGTGCGGAGGTGCCCGCGTTCGTCTACCTGATCCCGGACTTCCAGAATCCCGGCGGGGTCACGACGAGCGAGGAGAAGCGGCGCGAACTCGTGCGCCTGTCAGCCGAGTTCGGCTTCACGATCCTGGAGGACATCCCGTACCGGGAACTCCGCTTCGCGGGCACGGCACCCACGCTCCTCGGCAAACTCGCGGAATCCGTCGAAGGCGCCCGGGTGCTGACCATCGGCTCGTTGAGCAAGATCCTCAGTCCGGGGCTGCGCGTCGGCTATGTGATCGGCCCGCCCGGTACGCCGGGCGCCCTGGCGGCGCTCGCGGAGAGCACGTACCTCTCGCCGGCCCCCCTGCTCCAGGTGGTCGCCGCCCGGGCCTTCGCGAGCGGCCTGGTCCGGCGCAACATCGACGAGGTCAGGAATCTGCTCCGGCCGCGGCACGACACGGCGGTCGAGGCGGTGCGGAAGGCGCTCGGCGAGGCCGCGCTGTGCGTGCCCGAGGGCGGCTACTACATCAGCGTGCACCTTCCGGTACGGACCACGGAGGAGCAGTTCCTCGCGGCGGCGGCCGCCGAGGGCGTCGCCCTCACCCGGGGCTCGGCGTTCTACCCGGCGGACTCGGCGCCGCCGTCCGGAACGGTGTTCCTCCGGCTGCCGTTCCAGGCCCTGAGCGACGAGGAGTTCGCCGAGGGGGTGACGCGGCTGGCCTCGGTGGCACAGCGAGCGGAGTAGGGGAGCGGAGCGGCGGAGCAGCAGCGGGAGTTACGGGCGAGGGGGAAGGACACGATGGCCACGGCCGGACAGGGCGCCCAGAACGACGCGGGCGAGGCGCCCGGGCCGACGGACGAAGGGCGCACGCCTTCCGGGCGGCACGGGCCTTCCGGGCAGCGCACGCCTTCCGGGAAGCCTGAGCCCTCCGGACGGCGCACGCCCCCCGACCGGCGCACGCCCCCCGATCGGCGAGGGCTTTCCGGGCGACGAGGGCTCTCCGAGCGGCCGGGGCCCTCCGGGCGGCCGGGGCCCTCCGGGCGGCCGGGGCCCTCCGGGCGGCCGGGGCCCTCCGGGCGGCCGGGGCCCTCCGGGCGGCCGGGGCCCTCCGAGAGGTCCGGGCCCTCCGAGAGGCCGGGGCCCTCCGAGCGGCCGGGGTCCTCCGAGCAGTCCGGGCGGTCCGGGCCCTCCGAGAGGCCGGGTCCCTCCGATCGGTCCGGGCCCTCCGGGCGGCCCGGGCTCCTGGCGGACGCCTCGCTCTCCGCCGTCCTCGCGGGCCTGATCACCGTCGTGGTCTCGTGCTCCGGCCCCCTCCTCGTGGTCCTGGCGGCAGCGGCCGCCGGTCACCTCACCGATGAGCAGACCGCGTCGTGGGTGTGGGCGGCCTGCGTGGGCAGCGGCGTCACGTGTGCCGTGCTCAGCTGGTGGGCCCGGATACCGGTGATCACCGCGTTCTCGACGCCGGGCGCCGCGGTCCTCGTCGGCAGCCTCGGGGACTACTCGTACCCCGAGGCGATCGGCGCCTTCCTGGTCAGCGGTCTCCTCATGGCGCTGGTCGGCCTGACGGGCGTCTTCGGGAAGGTCATGCGCCGCGTACCGCCCGGCATCGTGGCGGCCATGCTGGCGGGTGTGCTGTTCTCCTTCGGCGTCGGCCTGTTCTCGGCGCTGGACGGCGCGCCGGTCGCGGTGCTGGTCTCGCTCGCCACGTACCTGGCCGTCAAACAGCGGTCACCGAGGTACGCGGTGGCCTGGGCCCTGCTCGCGGCCGTGCTCGTCACCGCCGTCGTCCCGGGCATCGACGCCTCGTCCGTGGACATCGGGCTGACCCTTCCCGTCCTCACGGCACCGGAGTTCACCGGTTCGGCGCTGGTGGGCCTGGCCGTGCCGCTCGCCGTGGTGACGATGGCCTCGCAGAACGCGCCCGGCCTCGCCGTTCTGGCGGCCTGCGGCTACCGCCCGGACGACCGGCTGCTGATCACGGCCACCGGGCTCGCCTCCACGGCGCTCGCGCCGCTGGGCGGCCACGCCGTCAACCTGGCGGCCATTACCGCCGCCATCAGCACCGGAGAAGAGGCCCACCGCGACCCGCGACGCCGCTATGTGGCCGGTGTGGCGTGCGGCGTCTTCTATCTGCTGGCGGGCGTCTGCGGGGCCGCGCTCGTGGGGCTGTTCACGGCGCTGCCGCCCGAACTCATCGCGGTCGTCGCGGGGGTGGCCCTGCTCGCCACGTTCTCCACGAGCCTCGCCCAGGCGGTGGCGGACGAACAGGGCCGCGACGCGGCGGTGGTCACCTTCCTCACCACGGCTTCGGGCGTCACCCTGGGCGGCGTCGGCTCCGCGTGCTGGGGTCTGGTCCTGGGGCTGGTGACACACCTGGCGCTTGCCGCCCGGCGCCGGCGCGGCGCCCGGCGGGAGCAGGAGAAGGCTGAGTGAACGGACCCGGACGGCCGGCCCGTACGGCATCGCGCCCGGCCAGGACCCGGGCGGCCGGCCCGTACGGCGCCGCTGTTCGCGGTCAGGGAGCGGGCGCGGTGACGGTGATGCGGACGACGGCGGTGGCGGCGGGAACGTCGGTGCCCTTCACGCGGACCTCGTACGTCAGTTCGTCCTCGCCGGTGTACCCGTCCCTGGCGGTGTACGTCACCGTGGCCGAGGACACCGACGCGGAGCCGTGGCCGGGCTCGGTGTCGACGGTCAGGGTCAGCTCGGCGGGGTCATAGGCGGCGAGCAGGCCCGCCCGCTCGCCGCTCTCCAGGGTGAGGGAGTCGTTGTCGAGGACGTCCACGTCCAGGCTGTCGCCCGCCTCCACGGTCTGCTGGTCGTCCATGAGCGCCAGTGTCCGCTCGACCGTGCCCTTCCCGCCCTGGGCACCCGTATCGCCGTCGTCGCTCCCGCATCCGGTCAGGGAGAGGGCGAGGGCCCCCACTCCCACTGCTGTGCGCATCCGGAGGGCTCCGCGCAAGGTCTGCCGTGCCTGCTTCCTCGTCTGCATGTGTTGCCCCCAAGGCCGAACTAGGTGCGGTGGAGCAGCCGATGTTCGCAGCGCGTACGGGCTCGCAGCAGGGGCATGCGGGAAGAGAAGCGGAATTGTGATGAGAGCGTGTACAAAACATGGAGGGCCTCAGGCGGCGGGCCGACGCCCCAGCAGCCGGCCCTGCGCCGCCTTCAACGCGGTGAACCCCTCCCGCGCGTAGTCGGCGAGTTCCTGGCTCGGGAACGACACGACGGACTGATGCTGGTCGAACCGCCCCTGCTCCCATCGGGCGGCCGTGATCTCGTAACCGGACACGTGGGCGCACAGCTTGAGCAGGATCGGCGGCATCTCGGATTCGCGCAGCAGATCGGCGTGGGTGACGACGAGGTCGCGCATGGTCCGGATGTTCGGCAGGAAGACGGTGGTGACCCACAGCCGCCACTCGGCGAGTTCCTCCTCGGTGGGCGGATCCTCGTGGTCGAAGGGGGAGCGCCCGTCGGGGCGGACGTTGCGCTGGGCGAAGGCGTCGAAGGCGCGGCTGTTGGCCTCGGTGACGGCGAACAACGGCCCGTAGAAGTCGCTGAGTTGCCGGTTGACCCGCGCGAGCCGCTCGCTGCGCTGGGCGAGCCGCAACCCGTTGAGGTAGGCCGCGACGTACCCGACGAAGGCGAGGGCGATGGTGACGACCAGAGCAATCATGGGGGAATGCTACGGACGCCGACGCGAGGGTGGTTCGGCGAACGCATCTTCGATCTGGCGATGCGTCAGAACCGTGGGATACGGTGACCGGGTCATCACGCTCAGTGCGCGCCCGCGCGCAAAGGGCGGCCCCCGGAGGTGCGCGAACACCACCCGAGGGCCTACACCGCCAGTGGATAGGAGCCACTAGAAGTGCTGCGCCATGTTATCGCGCCCTCGTCGGGCTGGACGAAGGCCTCGCACACGGTCGTGCGCGACCGACGGATGAACAGCAACGCGAAGATCCTCATCCTGTACGTCCAGGGCCTCCCGGACTCCGCCACCAGCCGCCCGCTCGGCGAACTGGCCCAGAAGCTGGACATGAAGGGCCGCCCGTACCAGCAGGCCAAGAAGCAGTTGGTGGAGCACGGTTACGTCCACGAGTGGCGGGGCCAGCGCGAGGACGGGCTGTGGGCGACGGACCAGCTGTTCACGAACACGCCGCTGACGCGCGCGGAGGCGAGGGCGGTCTGGACGAGGCTGGAGGAGGACGCGGGGGGCTCGCCGGGTGTGCGGTATCCGACGGTCGGTGAACCGACTCCTCGGTCGGTCGGTGGCTATCAACCCGAGGAAGACCACGGTGATAAGACCACTCCCCACCCACCCTCCGAAGCGGAGCGGGGGCGGGGGCGGGAGCGGGCACCGGACCCTGAACCGGCGGCGGCCCCGGCCGAGCCGGCCCCGGCCGAGGCGGCCCCGGCCCCGCACCCCACCAGCCAACTGGCCAAGGCCGAACGCCTGCTGCTGTCCCTGCGCCACACGCGCCGCGATCTGCTGCTGGGCGTCAGGGAGGCCCGGACGCTGGCGGTGGAGGCCGTGAAGTGGCTGGAGGGCGGCCTGCCGGAGGGGGACTTGCGCCAGGCGCTCCTGGCCGACCCGCCGGAGGGCGGGGTGCGCTCGGCGGTCGGCTTCCTGCGCCATCGCCTGATCCAGAAGTGCCCGGTGACCCCGCTGCCGGCCCCGACTCAGCCTCCGCCGCCTGCGGTCAGGGAGCTGATGGTGTGCACGGGCCCGGGGGAGGAGCATGTCTTCCGCCCGCTGACCGACGAGGCGGAGTGCGCGGACTGCCGGAGGGCGACGGCGTACGCGAGCTGGATGGTCGGCACGGACACGTACGAGTTCCCCGAGGACATGACCTGGCGGCAACGCGTGGCCGCCGTAAGGAAGGCGGACGAGCTACGGGCCGCCGGAGGATCGCCCCAGGGCGACGCACCCCTGGGCGACGCACCCCTGGGCGACTCACGCCAGGGTGACGCGGGCGACGACGGGCAGATGGTCGCTGCCGGTGGCGGGAAGGGTACGGATGCGGCCCACGGTGGCGGAGCGGGCCATGACCTGGTCGATCCGGGCCACTGGGAAGGCGGCGGGGAAGCTGAAGGCGAACCCGCTCCCGGCGACGCCCAACTGTGAGGTGAGAGGCTTCAACCCCCGGTCTTCCACAACGCCGTTGAGATCCCCGAGCAGGACGACGGCCTCGACGCTCTCGTCCGCGATGGCGCGCCCCAGCAGCGCGGCGCTCTCATCGCGCCGCTGGGACGCGAGCCCGCCCGCCCCCACCCGGACGGAGGGCAGGTGGGCGACGTACGCGGCGACGTCCCCGTACGGGGAGTGGACCACGGCCCGCAGGCCACGGCTCCACCCCTCCTCGATGCTCGGGGGCTTGATGTCCACCACCTGCTCCCCGCTGAGCGGATGCTTGGACCAGAGCCCGACGGTGCCCCGGACGACGTGATGCGGATAGTCGGCGGCGAGGCTCTTCTCGTACACCGCCACCTGCGGATCCACGAGCTCCTCCAACGCGACGAGGTCGGCCCGGGAGCCGATCAGCGCGCGGGCGGTCCCGTCGGGATCCCGGTTCTCGTCGCTGACGTTGTGCTGCACGACGACAAGCTCCCGCCCGCCGCCGCTCTCCTCGCCGGGCAGGAGCAGCCCGCCGAAGGTGTCCACCCACACGCCCACCGGCAGCAGGAGGGCAACGAGGGCGACGGCGGACCGCCGAACGAGGGCGACGACCAGCAGGACGACGACGAGGAGCCCGACCCAGGGCAGAAAGGACTCCAGCAGGCTCCCCACCCGCCCCGGCCAGTTGGGAACATGCCGGTGAAACCCCAGGACGACCCCCACGACCACGGCACTCCCGGCGACCACCCACCCCCGTCGCTTCCCCACCCCAGGCGCCGACGCCTCCGACGCCACCGCACCGCTGTCTGCCCGCTCCACCATGTCTTTCCGTCCACTCGGCCCTGCTCTGTAGGACGAGCGGACGGAAGGATCAGTTTCCGGACGGCCCGGGTGCCCGGTCTTGCTGCTGGACACGACGGATAGAGGCGTGGACCAGGTCTTCACCAGGAGGCACCGGGCCGGTCGCCACCTCGGGGGTGCCAGGCATGGCCACGCCTGAGCAGATCTGGGCGGACGCTGATCTCCCCGCTCCCCGGCGCACCCTTGCCCGGTCCACGGCCCTGAAGGCCTCCCAAGAACGGCCGCACGAAGGCGGTGCGCTTCTCGACGCCGGGGCCGCCCTTCGCGAGGTACTCACGTGCTCAACATCTGGAGTTGGACGCGCGGGCACGCTGCCACAACCCCCATCGGACCAAGACTTGCTCTTCCCCGGTCAGGCGGGTGGAAGGGGGCACGGAAGGCCGGGATGGTGGTGGTTGAGGCAGCAGACCACCGAGAAGGAGATCAGGCTCTGGGACTTCGTGTAGTGGACCCAGCAGACGTCGACGCCTCGGGGGAGCGCGTCCATCGCGTACGCGATCTTTTGTTCGAGGGGGATGTGGGCGCGTCCGCCGTCGTCCCTGTCGGCGGGTGGATTCGCCTCGTACGTGCTCTGCAGCCAGGTGACGGCCCCCACCGCGCGGGTCCAGGTGCGCTCCACCGCGGTCTGGTTCTGCCGCAGGAGCCAGTGCCCGGTCATGAGGGGCGGGAGCGTGGAGGCGACGAACGCCCGGGTCTGTTCGGAGTTCGGTTCCGCACCCGGACGGCGTAGGGCCTCCTGGCCGTACGCGTCCCTGCTGCCGGTCCACGGACCGTATCCGTGCCAGTGTCCTGACCAGGTCATCTGCGCCCTTCATTAGGGGAGACGGGCCGGCCCGGAGCATGTCCGGTCCGGCCCTTTACGTGGTGCTTCGTGCTCAGGAAGGGAGCCAGACTAGAGCGTCAGGCCCCGAGTCCTGACCCACCCGGTGGCGAAGTCGTCGAGCTCGCCGCCGGTGAAGCGCAGCTCCTTGCCGGCGCCCTCGGGCTTGCTGTCGCGGATGACGAAGGAGGCGTCCGCGCCGGGGATCGGGGCGAGGCTTACGCAGGTCTCGTGGGGGCCACCCGCGTTGCCCCCGCAGAAGTCGGCGAAGGCGTCGGGCGTGGGGGCCGACAGGGCGTAGAGGTTCCCGTTCATGGGAGAGTCCTACCTTTCAAGACGTGGGTCTGATCTGGTCACTCGTAAGATCGGAGGGCCCAGGGGC